>CM125795.1:0-1797500 GCA_052171275.1 Arsenophonus sp.
TCATTTTCACTTTGGCAAAAATGTCTTACACGACTACAAGATGAATTACCTGCCACAGAATTCAGTATGTGGATACGTCCACTACAAGCAGAGTTTAGTGCTAATATATTATCACTATACGCTCCTAATCGATTTGTATTAGCTTGGGTAAAAGATAAATATATAAATAATATTAATAAATTATTAAGTAATTTTTGTGGTTCTAATATTCCTATATTAAAATTTGAAGTTGGTAATAAGCCACAAATAACACAAGGTAGTATTTCAGTGTATAAGACTATAAATAAAACAATTTTGACACCAATAAATTCAACAACAAATACTAATTTAGATAATATACATATTCAAGCTAAGATTACTTATCGATCAAATGTAAATCATAAGCATACATTTAGTAATTTTGTTGAAGGTAAATCAAACCAGATTGCTCGTGCTGCTGCCAGTCAAGTAGCAGATAATCCTGGTGGAGCCTACAATCCTCTTTTTCTTTATGGTGGAACGGGATTGGGTAAAACTCATTTATTACATGCAGTAGGTAATAACATAGTTACATATAAAGCAAGTGCAAAAATCGTTTATATGCATTCTGAACGCTTTGTACAAGATATGGTCAAATCTTTACAAAATAATGCTATTGAAGATTTCAAACGTCACTATCGCTCGGTAGATGCATTATTAATTGATGATATTCAGTTTTTTGCTAATAAAGAACGTTCACAAGAAGAATTCTTTCATACGTTTAATGCCTTATTAGAAGGTAATCAGCAAATTATTATAACTTCAGATCGTTATCCAAAAGAAATTATTGGAGTTGAAGATAGACTAAAATCTCGTTTTAGTTGGGGATTAACTGTTGGAATTGAACCACCTGAATTAGAAACACGTGTTGCTATTTTGATGAAAAAAGCTGATGAAAATAAAATGCAATTATCAGATGAAGTTGCTTTCTTCATTGCAAAGCGATTGCGATCAAACGTTAGAGAGTTAGAAGGAGCATTGAATAGAGTTATTGCTAATGCTAATTTTACAGGTTGTATAATTACTATTGATTTTGTTCGCGAAGTATTGCGCGATTTATTAACATTAGAAGAAAAATTTATCACTATTGATAATATTCAAAAAACAGTTGCTGAATATTATAAAATTAAATTCGCTGATTTATTATCAAAACGACGATCTCGTTCTGTGGCTCGTCCTAGGCAAATGGCAATGGCGTTAATAAAAGAATTGACAAACCATAGTTTACCCGAAATTGGTGATGCCTTTGGTGGACGAGATCATACAACTGTACTTCATGCTTGTCGAAAAATTGAAAAATTAATGAAAGAAACTCATAATATTAAAGAAGATTTTTCTAATTTAATTAGAATACTATCATAATAACATCATGAAATTTATTATTAATCGTGAACAATTACTTAAGCCACTACAACAAGTTAGTAATCCACTTAGTGGAAGAAATCTATTACCAATTTTGGGTAATATATTACTTCAAGTTATTGAAAAAAAACTTTTTTTAACAGGTACTAATTTAGAAGTAAAAATAGTAGCAGAAATAAGATTGACAGAACTTAGTAAAAATGGTTCAGTTACTGTACCAGCTCGTAAATTTTTTAATATCTGTCGTGGATTACCAGATAATTCAAAAATTAATGTCATGTTTGAAGGAAATCGTTTAATCATACAATCTGAGAGTAGCCGATTTTCACTTTCAACTCTTCCTTCTTCTGATTTTCCAAATTTAGATAATTGGCAAAGTGAAGTTGAATTTGAAATCCCTCAATCTATGTTAAAATATCTGATTGAATCAACTCAATTTTCAATGGCAAATCAAGATGTACGTTATTATCTTAACGGCATGCTACTTGAAACTAAAGATGACGAATTACGTACTGTTACTACTGATGGTCATCGATTATCAGTTTGTTCACTTAATATTAATAAGAAATTACCAACACATTCAGTAATCATTCCTCGCAAAGGAATATGTGAGTTTATGCGACTATTGGATAATCGCGATGAATTACTTAAACTAAAAATTGGTAATAATAATATTCAAGTTCACCTTAATAATCTTATTTTTACAACAAAATTAATTGATGGTCATTTTCCAGATTACAAACGTTTTCTTCAAAAAAAACAAGATAAAAAATTAATGGCTGATTCTGATAAATTAAAGCAAGCATTTTTAAGAGCATCAATTTTATCAAATGAAAAATTTTGTAGTGTCCGTCTCTATATTAGCGAAAATCATCTTAAAATTACATCGAATAATTCTGAACAAGAAGAATCAGAAGAAATTATTGATGTTAATTATAAAAACTCTATGATAGAAATTAGTTTTAATGTTAATTATATTCTTGATGTATTAAATACACTAAAATGTAAAAAAGTTATTTTCCTATTGACTGATTCAAATTCAAGTATGCAAATAAAAGGAATAGATAATAATACAACAACTTATATTATTATGCCAGTACGTCTATAATATATAATATCATAGTATTTTTCTAGTTTATTTACATATAATTTATATTTTAAAAAAAAATTAATAACATTTTAAAATAATATTAACTTTATTTCAAATAAGATATTTAATATCATTATTGAGTTTATTTATAGGCATATATAAAAGTGTTTTTATTTAAATAAATATTAGATTGCAATAACAATAATTGAATAATTTTACTAAATTATTAATCAATAAAATCAATATTATATAAAATATTTTATTTTTATATTAAAATAATTATTTATAATACACATGGTTTTATAATTATGAACTGATCAAATCGAAATAACTTAATAAGTTTAATAATAAACTATTTATCTTGCATTTATTTTAAATATCATCAAAATATTTATAAATAAATAATAACTAAATTTTAATTTAGTATATTTTAAAATAAAAAAATAAAATATTAAACTATTTATTTTTAAATACCTCTACTATCTTTGTAATAGAAATTCAAATTTTAATTTTAAATTAAATTATATCAAATTATATTCATATAAAATTAATTTATAAAAATTATATAAAAGTTATATTATTATCAACAATCTTCTAAACAATTTAAAAATGCTTTTAAGCATTTATTTTTATTATTAAGATTGATACTATTAGAAAATAGAAGATATATTAGATAAAAAATAAATATCAAAATATTTTATCTAAAAAATGGCAAAACAGAAGTTTAAAGATAAAATAAAAAAAAATAGCGAGAGACGTTAATGTTAAATACATATAATTCTTCAAATATCAAAGTATTGAAAGGGCTAGATGCAGTACGTAAACGTCCAGGGATGTATATTGGTGATACAGATGATGGTACTGGCCTTCATCATATGGTATTTGAAATTGTCGACAATGCTATAGATGAAGCTTTAGCAGGATATTGCAGCAATATTATTGTAACTATACATATGGATAATTCTGTCTCTGTTCTAGATAATGGTCGCGGTATTCCAAGCGATCTTCATGAAGAAGAGGGTATTTCCGCTGCAGAAGTTATCATGACATTCCTTCATGCTGGAGGTAAATTCGATGATAATTCTTATAAAGTTTCTGGAGGATTACATGGTGTTGGTATTTCTGTTGTTAATGCTTTATCAGAAAAATTAGAGTTAATTATTTGGCGTGATGGTAAAATTCATAAGCAAACATATCAATTAGGTATTCCACAAGCACCTTTAAGTATTTTTGGAGAAACTGATCAAATTGGAACTTATATTCGTTTCTGGCCTAATTTTAAAATATTTAAAACAGTCACTAAATTTGAATATTCTGTTTTAGCAAAACGTCTGCGTGAACTTTCTTTTCTTAATTCTGGCATATCTATTTATTTAAAAGATAAACGTAATAATAAAGAAGATCATTTTCATTATAAAGGTGGGATTAAAGCTTTTGTAGAATATTTGAGTTGGAATCAAAATCCTATTCATCCTAGTGTTTTTTATTTTTCTGCTGAAAAAGAAGGTATTAATGTAGAAATATCTATGCAATGGAATGATAGTTTTCAAGAAAATATTCATTGTTTTACAAATAATATCCCACAACGGGATGGTGGAAGCCATCTTGTTGGTTTTCGTGCAGCAATGACACGCACATTGAATAGTTATATAGATAAAGAATGTTATCAAAAAAAAACAAAAGTTATCGCTACCGGTGATGATACTCGTGAAGGCTTAATCGCTGTTGTTTCAATTAAAATTCTTGATCCAAAATTCTCTTCACAAACAAAAGATAAACTAGTTTCTTCAGAAGTAAAAACTGTTGTCGAAACGTTAATGAATGAAAAACTTATCGAATTTTTATTAAAGAATCCAAATGACGCTAAAATTGTTGTTGGCAAAATCATTGACGCTGCTCGTGCTCGTGAGGCTGCACGTAAAGCTCGTGAAATAAGTCGTAAAAAAGGTCTGTTTGATTTAGTTGGATTACCTGGTAAATTAGCTGATTGTCAAGAACGAGATCCTGCTCTATCAGAACTTTATTTAGTTGAAGGCGATTCTGCTGGTGGTTCTGCCAAACAAGGACGTAACCGAAAAAATCAAGCAATTTTGCCATTAAAAGGTAAAATTCTTAACGTTGAAAAAGCTTGTTTTGATAAAATGCTTTCTTCTCAGGAAGTTGCTACTTTGATAACTGTTTTAGGTTGCGGTATTGGACGAGATGAATACAATCCAAATAAATTACGTTATCATAATATTATTATCATGACTGATGCTGATGTTGATGGTTCTCATATTCGAACATTATTATTAACTTTTTTCTATCGTCAAATGCCAGAAATTATCGAACGAGGACATATATATATTGCTCAACCACCTTTATATAAAATAAAAAAAGGTAAACAAGAGCAATATATTAAAGATGAGGAAACTATGGATAAATACCTAATTTCAATTGCATCAGAAAATGCAGTGCTATATACAAATTCTTATGCTGTTGGATTAAAAGGTGAACAATTAAAAAAATTAATTATTGATTATCATACATCAAAAAAAATGATTAAAGATTTAGAAGATATCTATCCGATCGCTTTATTAAATAATCTTATTTATCAACCTATATTAATAGAAAATGATTTAAAAAATAAATCAAAAGTAGAAAATTGGATAAAGATTTTAGTTAAACGATTAATAGATAGTGAAAAATGTGGTAGTACTTATAATTATAATATAATTGAAAATTATGAATATCAATTTTTTGAAATAGTTTTATGTATTAGAACTCATGGAGTTGATGCTTATTATAATTTAGATTTGAGTTTTATTCGAAGCATTGAATACAAACGTATTATTAAAATAAAACAATTAATAGGAGATTTAGTTGAAGATGGCGCGTATGTAGAAAGAGGAGATCGTCGACAGACAGTTTCTTCTTTTGAAGATGCTTTAAATTGGTTATCAAAAGAATCACGCCGTGGTTTAATAATACAGAGATATAAAGGATTGGGTGAGATGAATCCAGAGCAATTATGGGAAACGACTATGAATCCGGATACTCGTTGTATGATGCGAGTTACAATTAAGGATGCAATTGCAACTAACCAACTTTTTATTACATTAATGGGTGATGAAGTTGAACCACGTAGAATATTTATTGAAGAAAACGCATTAAAAGCAAAAAATATAGATATTTAATTTTAAGTAATAATCTTTATATAAAATTTTTTTATTCATAGATTTTCTCTGGAATAATTATAATTCTTATTTCTAATATAGAATGATCTATATTTAATATAGATTAAATATAGAAATAAATTATTAATTAATTATTTTTATTAATAGTGTATAATAATCTCGTTAATTAATTATGTTATAATATTAAAAGTATGAAATTATTAAAAGTAAACTATTGGAACTATATAAGTTCTTTAATATTTTATTAGCAAGTAGATATTTTTAAAAATTAATTAATTTTTAAAAATATTTATTTTTTAATTTAATAAATATATTTTCAATTTTACTAATTTCTTAAATTGATAATTAATAATAATATTTAGTTTTATTTTATATGGTAAAAGTTAAATATTAAAAGAGATATATAAATAAATTCAATTAAAAAATATCAAAAAAAATAAAAGATATTAATTTTATATAAGTATTAATACAAATATTATTAATAATAAAAAATAATTTAATTATTTAAAATTAAGAATATTAAATTTTAATTAAAATAATTTTTATCTAAATTGAATCTAAATATATTTTAAAATATTAAATTAAACAATAAAATTTAATAAATTATTAAATAATTTATTACAAAATAAAACATTACTTAAATTATATAATAGAAATTATCTTATATATTAACTAATAATAAATAATACTTATTTATCTTATGAAAAGATATAAATATTTTATAGATATATGAAAGTATATAATTTTATAATTAAGAAAAACTACTATTATTTAAAATTAATTTAATTAGAAATTTAATAATTAATAAATTTTTTAATAAAAAATAGAATATATAATTTTAGTAATATTATGATTAAAATATAATAAATTTACTCTTATTTTTTATTAACTATTACTATTGGATGTAATATTAAGTCATTTTTTAAACTAATAAAAAAACATAATACTAAATACTAGCTTTAAAGTAAAAATCTTTTTTTTCAAAATTATTAATAGTAAATAAGTGTGGTTATTATATATTAATTTACCTGCTTCATAAAAAACAAACTAAAAAATAATTAAAATTACTAAAAAATTACTTAGTCTCTACTCAAGTTATAAATAACTATAGATCTTATTATAAAGAAAATCTATAATTCTCAATTTATTTATTATCAATCTTTATTAATTTTATAAAATTAATACCTAATATTATTTATTTTTTATCTGAATAAGTTAAGTTAATTAAAGAATTATCTAGATTACTTTTCTAAAGTATTAAAATAAACTTAATATGAGTGATATTTAATATCTTAAATTTAATTTTCAATTAAATAAATTTATTTAATATTTTTAACATACGACGCAAAGATTCAGATGCTCCCCATAATAACTGATCACCAACTGTAAAAGCAGATAAATATTTCTGTCCTATATTTAATTTACGTAAACGACCGATAGGAATATTTAATGTTCCAGTAACTGCGGCAGGAGTTAATTCTTGGATAGTTAATTCACGTTCATTAGGAATGATGCGAACCCAATCATTATGTGCAGCTAGAATTTGTTCAATATCTTTAATAGGAATATTTTTTTTTAATTTAATAGTAAATGCTTGACTATGACAACGCAATGCGGCGATTCGAACACATAAACCATCAACAATAATAGTATGAAAACCTGTATTTAAGATTTTGTTAGTTTCTGCTTGACCTTTCCATTCTTCGCTACTTTGACCATTTAGCAATTGTTTATCTATCCATGGAATTAAACTACATGCTAATGGTACACCAAAAACTTCTGTAACCATCTTTCCGCTACGCATGAAAATGGTTGCTTTTTTTTCAATTGATAAAATAGATTCTGCAGGATTTTGTATTTTATCAGTAACTTGTGAATATAATTCACCCATTTGAAGTAATAATTCACGTATATTAAGTGCACCTGCACCAGAAGCTGCTTGATAGGTTGCAACTGAAATCCATTCAATCAAGTTTTCAGTAAATAATCCAGCTAAAGCCATTAACATTAAATTAACTGTACAATTTCCACCAACAAAAGTTTTAATTCCTTTATTTAAAGCTTCATTAATATGTTGATCATTAATTGGATCAAGGATAATTATGCTATTCTCATCCATTCGTAATGTAGGAGCTGAATCTATCCAATAACCTAACCAACCAGTATCACGTAGTTTATGATAAATTTTACTTGTATATTCACTACCATGACAAGTAATTATTACATTTAATTCTTTTAGTTTATCAATATTAAAAGCATCTTGAAGCATTTTTTGATGTTGACCGTATTTTGGTGCAGGTTTACCATATTGAGAAGTAGTAAAAAAAATAGGATTGATGTTATCAAATCCACCCTCTTCTAACATGCGCTGTAATAGAACTGAACCAACCATTCCTCGCCAGCCAATAAATCCAACATTTTTCATTTTTATTATGTTTGATCTCTAAAATTTTTTTGATAAACAATTTTATTAAAAAATTATAATAATAATTCAAAACTTAAATCATTTTTAAATTTTTAATACTAATTTCTATTAATGAAATAAAATTTCATATTTTATTAATAGAAATTTAAATATTAATAATTTTCTATTAAATTAGATTAATAAACAATCTTATTAGTTAAATTAATTCCATCTAGATTTTATATATTTTACTACTTGTTCAGTTTTTTTTAAATGAAGAATAGCTTCTCTAAAAAAAATTGTTCCTTTAATTTCGGGTAATGAATCATTAAAATCAAGTTGTTTTTTAATTTCATAAATACCATCGTTAAGAACCCAATCTGGTTCAATATAAGATTGAATTCCAACTTTATATAACGCAACTCCAATATATAATTTAGTATTAGTGGATTTAACCTGATTAGCCCACCACTTTACAATTATATCATATCTCATTTTTTTTCTAGAAAAAGACCAATAAATCTGTGGTATAATATAATCTAATAAACCTTCTTTTATCCATAATCTTGTATCAGCATATGCCATATCATAAGCAGGATAACCAGCATTGGTATCAGAACCTCGAAAGTCATCAGAAATATTACGCCAAACACCTCCAGGACTAATACCAAATTCAACATTTGATTTTAATGAATGAACTATTGAAGAAACTTCTTGAATTAATAAAAAAGTATTATTTCTTCTCCAACTCGCTTTATCTAAAAAATTATGACCATATTTTTGAAATGTTTTATTATCATTAAGTTTTGAAGAAGCTGTTTCATAATAAAAATAATCATCGAACTGAATTCCATCAATATCATAATTTTTAATTAATTCAACAATAATACTAATTATCCAATTACGAACTTCTGGTGTTCCTGGATCAAGAACAAAACGATCATGAGCAATTTGTATCCAATCTTTATGTAAAACATAGACACTAACAGGTTTTGAATAAAGTGTATTTTGAAGTGATAGAATGGTTTCTTGTTTCGTGTCCATTGAAACTCGATATGGATTTAACCAAGCATGTATTTTTAAATTTCTTTTATGAGCCTCATCAATAATAAAAGCCAAAGGATCATAACCTGAATCTTTACCAGTTATACCAGTAAGTACACTAGACCAAGGTAAAATATTAGAACGATATAGCGCTGTGCCATCTGATTTTACTTGAAAAAAAATAGTATTAATTCCTAATTTTAGGAAATTATTTAGTTTATCTGTTAACTCTTTTTTTTGTATTTTTATTCTAAGTTTATCTGAATTAAAGTTAATCGATGAAAGTGATGGCCAATCAAGATTAAATGAAGTAGCTATCCATACGCCACGTATTGGTATATCTTGTTTAATTGTATTTTTTTGTTGATTAATTGTTTTTTTATTATTACAACCAATTACGAATAAAAAAAATAATAAAATTATAAAAAAGTTTATCCATTTTAATAGCATCTTTAATTCCTTTGTTTTTTAACGTTTAGATATAAATTAATTTAGAATGTTATTTAACAAATAATATTATGCTAATGAATTCATTAAATATAAATATATTTAATTTAAAAATAATAAAATAATATAAGTAAAAAATTTTATATAACTTTTTTATTTTAATAAAATGAATAATTTTATATAACGAAGTTAATTTTGAATTCTTTATTTTAATTAAAATAAAGAATAAAAATATAATTTATACTAAATACTAATTTATTTAGTAATATTAAAATATTTTTATAAAATAAAATTTATTCAACTGTTACAGATTTAGCTAAATTTCTTGGTTGATCAACATTTGTACCTTTAACTAAAGCAACGTGATAAGATAATAATTGTAGAGGGATAATATAAAGAATAGGAGCAATTAATTTTTCAACATGTGGTAATTGAATTATTTTCATATTTTTATTATTAATAAGACCAGTATTTTTATCAGCAAATACATAAAGTAATCCTCCTCGAGCACGAATTTCCTCAATATTTGATTTTAATTTTCTTAGTAATTCGTTATTTGGAGCAATAACAATAACTGGTATATTATGATTAATAAGTGATAACGGACCGTGTTTTAACTCACCAGCTGCATAAGCTTCTGCATGAATATAAGAAATTTCTTTTAATTTTAACGCACCTTCAACTGCAATTGGTAATTGATCACCACGACCAATAAAAAATGCATTTTTTTTGTTAAAAAATTTCTTTGCTAAAGATTCAATTATTTTTTTTTGTAAAAAAAAACTATCAATACGATCTGGTATAGCATGTAATGATTGAATAATTTTTTGTTCAAGAATAATATTCTTATTTTTTAAGCGAAGGAAATAAGCTACTAATAATAATAAAATTGTTAATTGTGTAGTAAAAGCTTTTGTTGATGCTACACTAATTTCTATTCCAGCTCTTGTCATTAATGCAAAATCTGATTCACGTACTAAAGATGAATTTAAAACGTTACATATCGTTAAAGATGCTAGATAATAAAGTTCTTTTGATAAACGTAATGCAGCTAATGTATCCGCTGTTTCACCAGACTGAGAAATTGTTATTAATAAACTATTTTTACGAAGTGCTGATTTTCTATAACGAAATTCAGAAGCGATTTCTGCATCACAAGGCATACCTGCTAAAGATTCAAACCAGTAACGAGCAACCATCCCAGCATTATATGAACTACCACAAGCAATAATTTGAATATGTTCAACTTTAGATAATATATTTTGAGCTTTTTTGTTTAATTCAGTAAAAACAGGATGATTATGTTTATCAAAACGTCCTTCTAGAGAATTTTTTATTGCTAAAGGCTGCTCATAAATTTCTTTCTGCATATAATGTTGATAAATTCCTTTATCATTAATATTATATTGAAAATTAAATTCTATTTGTTTTCGTTTAACTTCTGTACCTTTTCTATTAAAAATATGTACTGTTTTATGAGTTATTTCAGCAATATCACCTTCTTCTAAGTAAATAAAGTGATTAGTAATAGGCAAAAGTGCTAATTGATCAGATACCAGAAAATTTTCACCAATACCTAAACCGATAATCAAAGGGCTACCTGAGCGAGCTGCCACTAATAATCCAGGAATGCGACTATCTAAAATAACTATACTATATGTTCCACATAATTGTGGAGTAACACGTTGAATTACTTCAAGCAATGTACCACCTTTTTGTAATTCAAAATGAGTTAAATGTGCAATAACTTCGGTATCAGTTTCTGAAGTAAAGATATAGTCCTGTTTTTTAAGTTTATCGCGTAATTCTTGATAATTTTCAATAATCCCATTATGAACAACTGCAATATATTCAGATATATGTGGGTGAGCATTTTTTTTTGTTGGTTGACCATGAGAAGCCCAACGTGTATGTGCGATACCTGTACTACCTATTACATTATATTTTTCTATTTCATCAATTAAAATTTGAACTTTGCCAGTTTTACGTAATCTGAATAAGTTTGCTTTATCATCAACTATAGCTAAACCTGCAGAGTCATAACCTCGATATTCAAGTCGACGAAGTCCTTCAATAAGGAATTTAGATATGTTACGTTGCGATACTGCACCAATAATTCCACACATTAATCTTTTCCTATAAATAGAGAGAATAACTCTTATTTATAATATCGTAATTTAATTAATATATTTAATTTTATTATTAATAAAATATCTTTCTTAAAGATTCTATCTTATTTTTTTTATTATTCTTTACTTCGTCTTTGCCAATTAGGAATATGTTGTTGTTTTACTCGACTAATAACAAGTTCATTTTCCTTAACATCATTAGTAAGCGTAGTTCCTGCACCAATAATTGCCCCTTTAGCAATTGTAACAGGTGCAATTAATTGTGTATCTGAACCAATAAAAACATTATCAGAAATAATCGTTTTAAATTTATTAACTCCATCATAATTACAAGTTATTGTTCCTGCACCTATATTAACTTTACAACCAATTTCAGCATCTCCCAAATAACTTAAATGACTAACTTTAGAACTAATTCCTAATGTAGAATTTTTAACTTCAACGAAATTACCAACATGTACATTTTTTTCTAATTTAACTCCAGGACGTAAATTAGCAAAAGGGCCAATAGTGCATTTTTCAGATAATTCAGAGTCTTCTATCACTGAATAAGGACTAATAATTGAATTATTATCTATGATACAATTTTTTAATACGCATCCTGCATGAATATGAACATTATTACCTATAATAACATTACCTTCAATAATAACATTAATATCGATAGTTATATTACGACCATATTTTAATGTACCACGTAAATCAAAACGATCTGGATCAATGATCATAACACCATTTAATAATAATTTTTCCGCTTGTTCTCGTTGATAAATACGTTCAAGTATTGAAAGTTCTAAACAATTATTCACCCCTCTTATTTCATTTAATTTAAGTGGATGAATAGCATTTATTTTATATTTTTCTTGATATACTAATGAAACTATATCGGTAATATAATATTCATTTTGAGAATTGTTATTATTAAGTTTTTTTAACCATTTTTTTAAATCACCACCATTAGCAATTAATATTCCTGTATTAATTTCATTAATCTTATTTTGTTCTTCTGTTAAATCTTTTTGTTCAATAATAGCAATTATTTCATTTTTTCTACGAATAATACGCCCGTATCCTTTTGGATCATTAACTATTGCTGTTAATAAACCTATTCCTCTATCAGGTTTGGATTTTATTAATTGTTCAAGTGTTTCTTTTGTAATCAATGGAGAATCACCATAAAGTATTAATATATCTTCATTATCAGCAAAATAAGGTGCTACTTGCTGCATTGCATGCCCAGTTCCTAATTGTTTTCTTTGTAAAATCCAATTAATAGGTTGATTAGCTAAAGTTATTTTAACTATATCAGCACCATAACCGTAAACTAAATAAATATTAGATGCACCAAGAGATAATGATGTATCAATAACATGCTGTATCATTGGTTTTCCTGCTAATGGATATAAAACTTTTGGTAAATCAGAATACATGCGAGTACCTTTACCAGCTGCAAGAATTACAATGCTTTTTGGATTCATAGAAACGAAAACTCAATTAGAATAATTAATAGTTCGGTTATTTTTTAAACAAAAGAGTGTATTTTAATTTAAAATAAGAAAGTTTATTTATGCTTAAATAAAAATTGGATTAAAAGTGAATAAAATATAAATAAAATCTTTTACTATTTATATTCATTTATTTTTTAAAACTTTCTTAAAACTATATCATTTTTTATAAGTTCAATAACGCGTAGTTTAGCAATTTCTTTAGTTAATTTTGAAGCTGCTTTAGTATAATCAATATTATTATCTACTTTACGCATATACTCTTCTGTTTCATGTTTAGCTTTTAATGCCTTATCTTCATCTAATTCTTTACCACGAATTGCAGTATCAGCTAGTACAATAACAGAGTCTGGTTGGACTTCAAGAATACCTCCAGAAAGATAGATTAATTCCTCTTCACCAAACTCTTTAGTAATACGTATCATTCCAGGTTTAATGGTAGTCAATAAATGGGTATGTCGAAAATAAATTCCAAGTTCTCCTTCGCTACCAGTTATTTGAATTTTTTTAATAAAACCAGAAAATATTTGTTTTTCAGCACTTACAACAATCAGATAATATGTCATTATAAAGATAATAGTCTCCTATTATTAATGTTATATGTTTTTTGATTTTTCTACTGCTTCTTCAATAGTACCTACCATATAAAATGATTGTTCAGGTAAGTGAGCATAATCATCATTTAATATACTCTTAAAACCACGGATTGTATCTTTTAAAGATACATATTTTCCTGATGAACCGGTAAAAATTTCAGCCACGAAAAATGGTTGAGATAAAAATCGTTGTATTTTACGAGCACGAGCAACAATTAATTTATCTTCTTGAGATAATTCATCCATTCCTAAAATAGCGATTATATCCTTTAATTCTTGATATCGCTGCAATATAGATTGAACACCGCGTGCTACATCGTAATGCTCTTGCCCTATAATCAATGGATTAAGCTGACGACTAGTAGAATTTAATGGATCAATAGCTGGATAAATACCAAGTGACGCAATTTGACGATTTAGAACAATTGTTGCATCTAAATGAACGAAAGTCGTTGCTGGTGATGGATCTGTTAAATCATCAGCAGGAACATATACTGCTTGAATTGAAGTTATTGAACCAACTTTAGTTGATGTAATTCGTTCCTGAAATACACCCATTTCTTCCGCTAAAGTTGGTTGATAACCAACTGCTGATGGCATGCGACCTAATAGTGCTGATACTTCTGTTCCGGCTAATGTGTATCGATAGATATTATCTATAAATAATAATACATCTCTCCCTTCGTCCCGAAATTTTTCAGCAATAGTTAATCCAGTTAAAGCTACACGAAGACGATTTCCAGGTGGTTCATTCATTTGACCATACACTAAAGAAACTTTATTCAAAATATTTGAACCCATCATTTCATGATAGAAATCATTTCCTTCACGAGTCCGTTCACCTACACCTGTAAAAACAGAATAACCAGAATGTTCTGTTGCAATATTACGAATAAGTTCCATTATATTTACTGTTTTACCGACACCAGCACCGCCAAATAATCCTATTTTTCCACCTTTAGCAAAAGGACAAATAAGATCAATAACTTTAATACCAGTTTCAAACAATTCTGTTGAATTTGATACATCCTCATAACTAGGAGCAGGACGATGAATTGACCATCGTTCTTTTTCACCTATCTTACCTTTCATATCGATAGGCTCACCTAATACATTTATAATACGTCCTAATGTCGCTTCACCAACTGGTACTTCAATTGGATGAGTTAAATCAACAACATTTAAACCACGTTTTAAAGAATTAGATGTTCCCATTGCTATGCAACGAACAACACCACCACCTAATTGTTGTTGAACTTCTAAAATTAATTTTTCTTTATCATTTATTACTTCAAGTGCATTATACACTTTTGGTACCGCATTTTGCGGAAATTCGACATCTACTATGGCGCCGATTATTTGTATAATCTCTCCATTAGTCATATTGAATCTTTTCCTTTATATGATTTAAAATTATTAGAATTAAATTGGAATAGTTCCAGAAATTATTTCAGCAAGCTCTTGAGTAATATTATCTTGACGAGCTTTATTATAAACTAATTTTAATTCCTTGATCAAACAACTACTGTTATCAGTAGCTGTTTTCATGGCTATCATTCTAGCAGCCTGTTCACTAGCCAGATTTTCAACCACACTGTGATAAACTTGTGATTCGATATAGCGATTTAATATTGTATCTAATACAATCTTTGGATCTGGTTCATATAAATAATCCCAAGATTTTTTTTTAAATATTTTTTTATCATCTAAAGATAGAGGTAATAATTGAGTAATTGTTGGAATTTGCATCATAGTGTTAATAAATTTATTAGTTACTAGATATAACTTATCTAGACGTTCTTCATTATAAGCTTTTAACATAATTTTTACTGGTCCAATAATATTGGATATAGAGGGATTATCTCCTATTCCACTTATTTGAGCAATAATATTACCACCAATTGAATTAAAAAACAAAATTGCTTTAGATCCAATTAAAGCTAAATCAATTTTAACATTTTTATCTGTCCATATTTTTATTTCTATTAATAATTGTTTAAATAAATTAATATTTAGACCACCACATAAACCGCGGTCTGTCGAAATAATTAAATAACCTACACGCTTAGCATCACGTTGTTTAAGATATGAATGCTTATATTCTAGATTACCTGATGTTATATGGTTAATTATATTACGCATACTTTTTATATATGGATGACTAGCTACCATACGTTCTTGTGTTTTACGCATTTTTGATATGGAAACCATTTCCATTGATTTAGTAATTTTTTGTATGTTTTGTAGACTATTTATTTTAAGATAAATGTCTTTTGAAGCTATCATTTTAGCTCCTTTTTATTAATGAATCGGTTTTAATAAGAATTTAATAGAATTACCAGCATTGAGTTTTTTTAAAATCATTAAGTAAAGAATTTAATTTAGTTTCTATTTCATCGTTATATTTACCATTTTGATTAATTTCATTCATCAAAAGAAAATGATTGCAAGCAGCATAAGTTAATAATGCTGCCTCAAAATTATAAATTTTTTCCAATTTAACATCTTCTAGATAACCATGTTCAGCAGAAAATAAAGATAATGACTGTTGTGAAATTGACATTGGTTCATGTTGTTTTTGTTTTAATAATTCGGTAACTTTTTCTCCGTGATTAATTTGTTTTCGTGTTGCATGATCTAAATCAGAAGTAAATTGTGAAAATGCAGCTAATTCACGATACTGTGCTAAAGCAGTGCGAATTCCTTGTGATAATTTTTTGATAATTTTAGTTTGAGCTGCTCCTCCTACACGTGATACCGAAATTCCTGGATTAATTGCTGGACGTATACCAGAATTAAATAAATTAGATTCTAAAAAAATTTGACCATCTGTAATTGAAATAACATTAGTAGGAACAAATGCAGAAACATCACCTGCTTGTGTTTCAATAATTGGCAATGCTGTCAATGAACCTGTTTTTCCTTTAATTTTACCATTTGTAAATTTTTCAACATATTTATGATTAACACGTGAAGCTCGTTCAAGCAAGCGAGAATGAAGATAAAAAATATCACCAGGATATGCTTCACGTCCAGGAGGTCGACGTAATAATAGTGAAATTTGTCTATAAGCTATTGCTTGTTTAGAAAGATCATCATAAATAATTAGTGCATCTTCACCACGGTCCCTAAAGTATTCTCCCATTGTACATCCGGCATAAGGTGAAAGATATTGTAATGCTGCGGATTCAGAAGCACTAGCGATTACAACTATCGTATTCTTTAGTGCATCATGTTCTTCTAGTTTTCGTACCACGTTTGAAATAGTTGAAATTTTTTGTCCAATTGCTACATAAATACATTTTATTTCTGAATTACGTTGATTAATAATGGTATCGATAACTAATGTTGTTTTACCAGTTTGGCGATCTCCAATTATTAATTCACGCTGACCGCGTCCAATAGGGATCATTGCATCAATAGACTTATATCCAGTTTGTATAGGTTGGTCAACTGATTGACGATCAATAACTCCTGGTGCAATAACTTCAACCGCAGAAAAACCATCATGTTCAATAGTACCCTTACCATCAATAGGTTCACCCATTGTATTAACAACTCTTCCGAGCAATCCTCTACCAACTGGTACTTCAAAAATACGGTTTGTACATTTTACTTTCATACCTTCTGTTAAATCAGTATAACGACCCATAACTATAGCGCCAACTGAATCACGTTCAAGATTAACTGCAATAGCATAACAGTTATTTGGTAGTGAAATCATTTCACCTTGCATAACTTGTGTTAAACCGTAAATTCGAATGATTCCGTCATTAATAGAAATAATGATACCTTCATTATGAGCTTTGCTTATTACGTTAAATTGTAAAATACGCTCTTTAATTAGTTCACTAATTTCAGTGGAATTAAGTTGCATATACTTTTAATCTCCCTAAGACTGCAAGACATCAGTTAAACGTTCAATATAACCACGTATGCTACCATCAATAACCAAGTCTCCTGTGCGGATAATTACTCCTGCAATAATAAATTTATCAATTTTATAATTTGGATTAACTTTACATAATAACCGTTTTTCCATTGCCATAGAAATTTTAAATTTCTGTTTTTCATTTAAATTAGTAGCGGAAATAACATCAATATTAATGTTTTTTTCAAAAATAGCTCGTAATTGTATGAATTGTTTTAAAAGTTCTGGTAACATATTTAAACGTTTATTTTCAGCCATAATATAAATTAGATTTCTAATGTGATCATTGATATAATCACTACAAATAGTAGTAAATATTTTAGCTAATGTTTTTGGCGCAATTGAACTATAAAATAATTTATTTATTTCTTTATTATACGTTACTTTAACAATAAAACTAAGCATATTTTGCCATTTATCAATAAATTGGTTTTCTGCAGCAAAATTAAAAGCTGCTTTAGCATATGGGCGAATAATTGTACTAATTAGAAACATACCCTATTTATCTCCCTTTATAATTCATTTACTAATTTATCAATAATGTCGTTATTAATAGATATATCAATAGAACGTTCAATTATTTTTTCTGCTCCTAAAATTGCTAACATAGCAACTTTTTTACGTAATTCTTCATGTGCTAGCCTAATATTAGTGTCAATTTCAATTTTTGTTTGAGAAATAATCTTATTACGTTCAATTTCAGCTTCTATTTTGGCTTCTTTAATTATTTGAATTCTTTGTTTATTAGCTTGTTCAATAATAGATTGTGCTTTTAATTTTGTTTTTTCCAATTGCACAATTGTATCAATTTTTGCTAATTCTAAGTTTTTTTTAGCTTGTTCTGCATCAGATAAGCTATCAGAAATTTCTTTTTGACGCTTTTCTATAGCAGTTATAATTGGCGGCCATACGTATTTCATACAAAATAAAACGAAAAAGAAAAATGAAATAGCTTGACCGAGAAATGTTGCATTAAGATTCATATAATAATACTTCTTTAAGAATTAAAATATCAATATTTTCATATTATTATTTAAATTATTAAATAATAATAAACATTATATATAATCCTAGACCAACAGAAATCATTGGAATAGCATCAATTAATCCCATAACAATAAAAAACTGTGTACGTAATAAAGGAATCAATTCCGGCTGACGAGCAGCGCCCTCTAAAAATTTTCCACCTAATATACCAATACCAATTGCAGCACCAATCGCAGCTAATCCCACAATTATAGCGGCGGCTATATATAGTACATCTATATTTAAGTTTGCCATGACACTCTCCAGTTTTATTTTAATTTAAATAAATTTATTAAAAAGTTGAAATTAATGTTTTTCTGACGCCATAGATAAATAAACAATAGTTAAAACCATAAAAATAAAAGCTTGTAATGTAATAATTAGTATATGAAAAATTGCCCAAGGAAGATTAAATATCCATTGCATCCACCAAGGTAATAAAGATGCAATAAGAATGAAAATTAGTTCACTTGCATATATATTACCAAATAATCTTAAACTAAGTGATATAGGTTTAGAAAATAAGCTAATTCCTTCTAAAATTAAATTTATAGGAATTAGTATTGGATGATTAAATGGTTGTAAGATTAATTCTTTCGTAAATCCACTTAAACCCTTTATTTTTATATTATAGAAAATAATTAAAATAAATACACCAATTGCCATTGATATAGTTATGCTTACATCTGCAGTTGGAACAACGCGTAATGCTGGTAATCCTAGATAGTGTTCTGCAATATAAGGAAATAAATCAATTGGTAATAAATCCATAGCATTCATTAATAATATCCAAATAAATATAGTCAAGGATAAAGGTGCGATAATTTTATTCTTACCTTGATAAATATCAGAAACAGTATTATCGATAAAGTTAATTATTATTTCTATTGAAGTTTGTAGTTTACTTGGTAAACCACTCGTTATACTAATTGCAATTTTTCTGAAGACAAATAAGAAGATAATTCCAAGTACAATTGAAAAAAAAAGTGAATCAATATTCAATATCCAAAATGTTGGACTATTGTTACTATAAGAATCGACTAATTTAAAGGTACGAAGATCTAACTGAAGATTAGTTAAATGACGCTCTATATAACTTTCTGCAGCTATCATTTCTCTTGATGAAGACATGATATTTTATACTTTCCTTTATTATTTTAAATCTTTTTTAATTATATATCTATAAATTATATAAAAAATTAATTAAAGTCATTGAATAATATAATTTAAATAAAATTAATACTTATTCTAATTATACTTAAATAATTATTAATATAATTATTTTATAACAATTTTTAGTTGTTCATCAATAGTAAAAATATATAAACTTAAATAATTTCGCATATATTATTTTAACTATATTATTAATATTAATATAAATAAAGTGATAGTTAATTAGTATATAAGCTTATAAACTAAAAGTAGATGAATTATATTATATATTATTTATATAAAAAATATAATAAAATTTTATAATTTATATGTTAATATAACATGATACATTAGCTTCAAAGAAATTTAATTATTCAATTAAAAGAAATAAAGATTATTGAATATATTATATCAAATATATTTGTTATTTCAAATTAAATAATCTATATAAAAATTATTTTTTTAAAATTATTAAAATAAAAAGATTTATAATATATAAAATAACATTTAAAGATGATCTAATAGTATTTTAATTCAGAAAATATAAATAAAATACTGATGTTAATTTAATATTAAAAATTAATAAAATTAAATTAATTATTTGTAATGATTTCAACGTTCTTTATGTGAATTTTCTTGATCTAGTTATTCATTAAATAGAAATAAATAAAATATAATAAAAATTATAAATAAAAAAAAATAATAATGTTTTTAAAAATCATTTTTTTAAAACTTTGAAAATTTTTTAAGAAATATTTTTAATTAAAAATTTTAAAATTACTAAATGTTGTTAAGTATACTTTCAAGTTAATATCAGATATTTTGATAGAAAATTTTATTTATTTTAAAATTATAAAAGAAAATTACTAATTTATTTTTCAAAATATATATATCTTTAAGAAAGTATAAAAAATTATTTCTATTTTAATTTAATAATACTGAATGTTTACATAACTAAAGTACGTTTTAAAATGAATTAAGTATATTTTGGATTTATTTAATTTATACCATAAAATTTTTTGTTAATTAAGATTTTTTTACTTGTTTTTAAATAATTTTAATGGTTTAAGGAGCTAAAAGCATTAATTTATATTAATTATTTATCTTTAAAATATTATTTTTTATAAATTATTTAATAATTTTAAATTATATACTTAAATTAATAATAAGTATATTTAGATTTGTAATCTAAAATTAATACATCTCTTATTTCAATAATTTGTTTATTAGTAATATATTTTCTTATGAATAAAATTATTTAAAATATAACCAAATATCTATTTGTTTAGATAATTTAATAGATAGATAAATAAATTATATTTTTATAATTTATTTTATTAATTTAATATAAAAACTTTTTATTTATTTAAATTAAAAATAATATTTATTTAATTTAAAATATTTTAAATATACATATTAAGTTAGTTTTGATTTTTGTTTTTTATAAAACTTTTTTTAAGCCAAATTAATAATATGGATATTGCAGATGGTGTAATACCAGATATACGTGCTGCCTGACCAATGGAACTAGGTTTATGGTTATTAAGTTTTTCAATTACTTCTTTAGAAAGACCTTGAATTTTATTATAATCTAAATTAGATGGTAATTTTATATATTCATTATAGAGTTGTTTTTTTATTTCTTTTTGTTGTTGAGTAATATAACCATCATATTTTATTTGAATTTCAACTTGATTTGTGATTTGAGTATTATCAATTATTGGTGAAAAATAATTTAATGAAGTAAGTAGTTTATAATTTGTTTCAGGACGACGCATTAAATCTTCACCATTTATTTTTTTTGAAAGAGATATAGATCTTATTTTATTAAGATTATTAAATTTATTTAAATTTGGATGTATCCAAAAATTACGTAGTCTTTGGCGTTCTTGTTCAATTAGTTCAACTTTATGACAAAATTTTTGCCAACGATTTTCATCAATTAAATTAAGTTTATATGCTTTTTCAGTTAAACGAAGATCAGCGTTATCTTCACGAAGCATGAGGCGATATTCTGCTCGTGAAGTAAACATTCGATAAGGTTCTTTGGTGCCTAATGTACAAAGGTCATCAATTAAAACACCAATATAAGCTTGATCACGACGAGGATACCACCCTTCTTGTTCAAAAGCATAATTAGCTGCATTAAGTCCAGCTAACAATCCTTGAGCTCCAGCTTCTTCATAACCTGTTGTTCCGTTAATTTGTCCTGCAAAAAATAATCCGTCAATAAATTTACTTTCTAAAGTTGGTTTTAAATCTCGTGGATCAAAAAAATCATATTCAATGGCATATCCTGGTCTAGTAATATGACTATTTTCTAATCCTTTTATCGAATTTATAATTTGTATTTGTACATCAAAAGGTAGACTAGTAGAAATTCCATTTGGATAAATCTCATTACTGGTTAATCCTTCTGGTTCAAGAAAAATATGATGTGTTAATCGATCTTTAAATCGTATTATTTTATCTTCAATTGAAGGACAATAACGAGGACCGATTCCTTTAATAATACCCATATGAATTGGACTACGCTTTAAATTATCTTTAATAATTTGGTGAGTTTTTTCGTTTGTATGTGTGATGTAACAAGGTAACTGTTTTGGATGTTGATCAACAGAACCAATAAAAGAGAAGACAGGTGTTGGATTATCACCAAATTGTGGTGATAATTTAGAAAAATCAATGGTTCTCCCATCTATTCTTGGAGGTGTGCCAGTTTTTAATTGATTTACTCGTAAAAACAATTCTTTTAGTCTATTTGATAAACTAATAGAAGGGGAATCACATGCTCTTCCGCCTTTATAATTTTTTAATCCTATATGAATTTTACCATTAAGAAAAGTACCTACAGTTAATATAATAGATTTTGCGTGAAATTTTAATCCTATTTTAGTTATTACACCAATAGCTTTATTATTTTTTATAATTAGATCGTCAACAGTTTGTTGAAATATCATTAAATTATTTTGATTTTCTAATGCAATTCTAATTGCTTGTTTATATAGTATACGATCAGTTTGAGCCCTTGTTGCTTGTACCGCTGGTCCTTTATTTGTATTCAGTGTTCTAAATTGAATTCCAGCTTTATCAGCTGCAATACCCATTATTCCACCTAAAGCATCAATTTCTTTAACTAAATGTCCTTTACCTATGCCACCAATAGCTGGATTGCATGACATCTGACCTATTGTATCAATATTATGTGTTAGAAGTAAAGTCTGACGTCCCATGCGAGCTGATGCCATAGCTGCTTCAGTACCAGCATGTCCTCCACCAATAATAATAACATCGAATTGTTTCGAGTAAAACATAGATAAACCTAATTCAATTTTTTATTAAAGAATTTAATTCTTCTTAAGTTTTATAAATAAACAAGTTATATAATAAAATATAGATATAATTAATTTTTTAATAATATTATTATATTTTTTATTATATTTATAATTTTCTGAGGATAAATCTAATTACTTTAATATAATCATTATGTTAATTACAATTTCTTGTTGTGAATAATAATTGATATTTTCTTTATAAATTGTGGACTAAAAAATAATTAAATTATATATTGATTATTTTTTTATTCAATCTTATTATATAGATAATTACTAGTCGTTTCATATTTTTTCACAAAGTTATCAACATTTATTTATTTTTTATTTATTAAAATTAATGAAATGATTTTTACATTTTTTAATTTAAATTTATGTAATATTTTTTAGTATATCATGCTTTTAAATATTTATTTCTAATAAGTTTTTATATGTTTTTCGAGATTATTTTTAAAAATTTATCTAATTTATGATTTATATATAACAAAAAGTAGAATTATTCTTTGCTACTTATTTTCCATATTAGCAATATAATTAATTTGATTAAGATAAGGTTTTATTTCTTTTATTTCTTTTGCAAAATCTTGATATATTTCAGGTAATTATGCTTTTTTACAGGTAGAATATATAATTAATCCAAATATCTTTTGTTGTTAGTTCTTTTAAAATGGACCAATATATGAATTTAGTATTGAAATCATATTTCTCTAGTACTTAAACAATATGTCTAGAAATATACTCATTGTTTTACATAGTGTTCATTATGATCAATGTATTTTCATTATTAAATTCCTTTAATTTAAAATAATAGATTTTATTTGTTTTAAATTGATTTTTATATATCTGTATAAATATATATGAGTTATAGTAATTTTTATAAATTTAATGTTATAATATTTTTTAAAAGTTTTAGTAGATTAAATCTTATTAATTGTTTTATTGATAAGTAGATATGGAAATCTACATGTTTATATATCACATTTAATTCCATTTACATATTATTTTGCAAGTTTTTTATTATTAAGTTATACAATATATTGATAATAGGAATCTAATCCTTTTATAAATTTTAATATATAGGTTATAGATGATATTCTGTATTTTTAATAGAAAATAAGAGAATATTGTAATAAAACTTAATTGTTATTATATAAATATTTAAAATATTATTTTTTAATATGGTATATTTAAATGTTCTTAATTATAATGTTTTATATTTATATAAACTATAATACATAAATTTAATTCATTTTCTTTATCTATCTAAATAAAATAGATAATAGTAAATATAAATCGTATGGTAAAATGGAAAAATTATTCATAAAAAAACAACAACAAATTAATTTTGTTAAATCTTTTTTTTCGATTTTATTAGAAAAAAAATTATCTTTAATTAAGATTAGAGCTCCTATTTTAATTCGTCTTGGTGATGGAGTTCAAGACAATTTATCTGGTCATGAAAAAGCAGTGCAAGTTAAAGTAAAATCGATACCAGATTCTGTTTTTGAAGTTGTGCATTCATTAGCTAAATGGAAGCGTAAAATATTAGCTCGTTTTGATTTTAAACCAGGTGAAGGGCTTTATACTAACATGAAAGCATTGCGTCCTGATGAAGATAACCTAACACCTATTCATTCTGTATTTGTGGATCAATGGGATTGGGAAAAAGTAATATCTAATAATGAACGATCTCTTTTTTATCTGAAGAATACTGTGATTAAAATTTATCAAGCAATAAAGGAAACAGAAAAAGCTATTAGTATTAAATTTGATTTAATACCATTTTTACCTGAGAAAATCAATTTTATTCATAGTGAAGAATTATTAAAATATTATCCAAATCTTAATGCTAAAGAAAGAGAATATGAAATAGCTAAAGAATTATCTGCAGTTTTTATTATTGGTATTGGAGGAAAGCTATCCAATGGTTTTGTTCATGATATACGTGCTCCTGATTATGATGATTGGACAACACCTAACAGTGAAGGTTATTCTGGTTTAAATGGGGATATTATTGTTTGGAATCCTATATTGCGTGATGCATTTGAAATTTCTTCAATGGGTATCCGTGTTGATATAAAAACTCTTATGCATCAATTAGCAATTACAGGTGATGAAGATAGAATATCTCTTGAGTGGCATAAAGCATTATTAAAATACGAAATGCCACAAACAATAGGAGGTGGTATCGGACAATCTCGTTTAGCAATGTTATTGCTTCATAAAAAACATATTGGTCAAGTTCAATGTGGTATATGGCCAGCAGAAAATTATAAAACTATTAATGATATATTATAATTATATTATATTTTAACTAAGTAATAATAATCTTTTTTTAAAATTTACATTGATATTTTTTATTCTAAACACAATATATATTTAAAACACAAAACCATCAATAAATAATTTTTATGTAAAAAATAATTATATATTTTTAATATTTATATTAATTTTAAATTATTTTATATTAAATAAGAAATGTTTTTTTAAAATTATTTAATTATCAAAAATAATAATATTTATTATGTTTAGTTTTTTTATATTTTATGTTATTCTATTCTTATATCTATTTTAATAGAAATAGTATCTTTTTATAAAATATTATTTTATCTACTTTAAATGTTAAATAAATTTATTATATCTTTTATTTTTATAATAAAAGATCGGCAAAGAATATTAGATGATGATATTTATTTAAATAGAAACGATGCTTAAAAGTATACTAAACAAATAAATAGATAAATTTATCTAAATAACTTATATTAATTTTAATAAATATTAATTTAATAAAAACTCTATTTTTTACTATCAATTAATTTTTTTTTACTTGTAATTTTCTAGTTTAAGTTATAATATATTTAATTACTATATTATTATTTATAAGTTTAATATTTAATGAAATAATCTATTTTTAAAAAATTTAAATATTAGATTTAATTGTTCTGTTTTAATATTAAACTATTACTATAGTAAGTATTATATATAATAAATTAATAAAAATAAAAACTATATTTATCTAGAAATTTCCAATAAATTTTATGAATTTACATTTAATTTATTATAATTAATCTTATTTTATTTTTATAAAAACTTAATTAGAAATTTATGTAAAATAAGTTATACCAAAATTAAAATTTTTTCCATCTTAGATAATTTATAAAAAATAAACCTAGAAGAATAATAATAATTAGCTATTGCATTGAATATATTAAATAAAGTTATTTAATATATTCAATGCAATAGCGTTATTGATAAAAATAGTAGATGCTATTTTTAAAATAAATTTATTTAGTTAAATTATCGAAAAAATTTTTAACACTATCTAAAAATTTTTTTAAACGAGGACTATTTTTATTAGCATTATCACGATTTAAAGATTCACCAAATTCTTTTAATAATATTTTTTGTTTTTCATTTAGTTTGACCGGAGTCTCTACTAATATGCGACACATTAAATCACCTATTATCGAATCACGAACAGTTTTAACACCTTTCCCCTTCATGCGAAAAATATTTCCTGTTTGCGTTTCAGCTGGAATTTTAAGATTTACTCGACCATTAAGTGTCGGTACATCAATTTCACCACCAAGTGCTGCAATTGTAAAATTAATTGGTACCTCACAATATAAATTATTAGCATCTCGTTCAAAAATAGCATGTTTTGCTACATTAATCTGAACATATAAATCACCAGCTGATGAATTATTTTCACCAGCTTCACCCTCACCATTTAAGCGAATTCGATCATCAGTATTAACTCCTGGTGGAATTTTCACTGATAAAGTTTTATATCTTTCTACTCTGCAATTACCATGACATTTAGTGCAAGGTTCTTTAATGATCTGACCATGACCGTGACAATTTGGGCAAGTTTGTTGAACTGCAAAAAATCCTTGCCTAATTTGAACTTGACCTGCACCATGACAAGTTGGACAATTTTCTGGTTTCTTACCTAGTTTAGTTCCAGTACCATTACAAATATCACATTTTTCTAAAGTTGGAATACGTATTTCTTTGTTGATACCAAAAACAGCTTCTTCTAAAGTCAATGTGATTTTATACTGAAGATCAGAACCACGAGTCGATCTCTGACGCCTAGATCCACCAAAAATATCACCAAATACATCACCAAAAATATCACTAAAATCAGAACTAGAAGTAAAACTTCTACTAAATCCATCACTAGTACTACTACCGGCTTCAAAAGCTGCATGTCCATATTGATCATAAGCAGCACGTTTTTGCACATCAATTAAAATTTCATAAGCTTCTTTAATTTCTTTAAATTTACTTTCCGCTTCTTTATCACCTTGATTTCGATCCGGATGATATCTCATTGCCAAACGTTTATATGCTTTTTTAATATCTTTCTCGTCAGCCTTTTTATTAATACCTAAAACTTGATAAAAATCTCTTTTTGCCATACGTATTTACCTTTAAACGCACGCAAACGAGCGTAAAAGTTCCATCAACGCCCATACTTGGTTTTCAGTAATAAAGGAAATAATCTTTAATGCTGTTATTTAGCAGCAATCTAAAAGGCCATTATTTTTTATCTTTATTCTTATCATTAACTTCTTCAAACTCAGCATCAACAACATTATCATCCTGTTTAGGTTGAATTTCTACTTCTGAATCAGAGCTATCTGCACTTTTTTTAACTTGCTCTTGTTGAGCTAATTCAAGTAATTTTACTGAAGCTTGAACCAAAGTTTGAATTTTCTTTTCAATTAAAGTTTTATCTTCACCTTTTATAGATTCTTCTAATTTTGAAATAGATTTCTCTATGTTAATTTTATCATTATCAGATAATTTTATACCTACTTCTTCAATTTGTTTACGTGTACTATGAATTAATTGATCAGCTTGATTACGTATCTGAACTAACTGTTCAAACTTCATATCTGCTTCTGCATTTGCTTCTGCATCGCTTACCATTCTCTTTATTTCATCTTCTTTTAGGCCGGAAGAGGCTTTAATAGTAATCTTTTGTTCTCGTCCTGTATTCTTATCTTTTGCTGATACATGTAAAATACCATCAGCATCAATATCAAAAGTAACTTCAATTTGAGGCATACCACGAGGAGCGGGATGAATACCATCTAAATTAAATTGTCCTAATGATTTATTATCAATTGATCGTTTTCGTTCACCTTGTAAAACATGAATTGTTACTGCCGATTGGTTATCTTCTGCTGTTGAAAATACCTGACTATGCTTAGTTGGAATAGTGGTATTCTTGGCAATTAACGTTGTCATTACAGCACCCATGGTTTCAATACCAAGAGATAACGGAGTTACATCAAGTAACAAAACATCTTTTACATCTCCTGCTAATACACCACCTTGTACTGCTGCACCAATAGCAACTGCTTCATCTGGATTGACATCTTTACGAGGTTCTTTACCAAAGAAATCAGCAACCGCTTTTTGTACCATCGGCATACGTGTTTGACCACCAACTAAAATTACGTCATTTATGTTATTAATACTCAAATTGGCATCTTGCAGTGCAACTTTTAATGGTTCCATTGAATTTTTAACTAGATCTTCAACTAATGATTCAAGTTTAGATCGAGTCATCTTAATATTCATATGTTTTGGACCAGTTGCATCTGCAGTAATATAAGGTAGATTAACATCAGTTTGCTGAGTAGAAGAAAGTTCAATTTTAGCTTTTTCTGCAGCTTCTTTTAAGCGCTGCATTGCTAAAGGATCATTACGAAGATCAAAACTTTTTTCTTTTTTAAATTCATCAACCAGATAATTAATCATTCGATTGTCAAAGTCTTCACCACCTAAATGAGTATCACCATTAGTTGCTAACACTTCATAAGTTTTTTCGCCATCAACTTCATCAATTTCGATAATTGAAATATCGAATGTACCACCACCTAGATCATATACTGCAATGGTACGATTACCAACTTCACGATCTAATCCATAAGCAAGTGCTGCTGCTGTTGGTTCATTTATTATACGTTTTACATCTAAACCAGCAATACGACCTGCATCTTTAGTTGCTTGACGTTGTACATCATTAAAATAAGCAGGTACTGTAATAACAGCTTCAGTAATAGATTCACCAAGATAATCTTCAGCTGTTTTTTTCATTTTTTTTAACACCTCAGCAGAAATTTGAGGAGGAGCTATTTTTTGACCTTTAACATTCAACCAAGCATCACCGTTATTTGCACTTATAATTTTATAAGGCATAATAGAAACGTCACGTTGAACTTCTTCATCGTCAAATCGACGACCAATTAAACGTTTAATCGCAAAAAGTGTATTTTGTGGATTTGTAACAGCTTGTCGTTTTGCTGGCTGACCCACAAGAATTTCACCATCTTGAGTATAAGCAATAATAGAAGGTGTGGTACGATCACCTTCACTGTTTTCTAACACTCGTGCATTTTTACCATCCATAATAGCTACACAAGAGTTAGTTGTACCTAGGTCAATCCCGATAATTTTACCCATTTAAACAGCCTCCAATAGGGAAATTCTTTAACCAATCTAGTTATACTAATCTATATGAGGATTAATGATTTTTTTTCAAGGATTTTTTTATGACTTTAAAAATCTATATAATAAAATATTTTATTTAATTATTAAATAAATATAGATTAAATTTATTAATAAATATATTTTTATAAAAAATAAACATAAATTATCTCTTTTCTAAATTATAGACTACTTATATTATTTACAGTATATTATAAGAGTAACTTACAATAATAAAAATGATACATACATATGATGTTGAACCATATTTTAAAAAATTTTTAAATATAAAAAATGTTATTAACATTAATAAAACAAATAAATGTTTAATAAGTGTTTTATATAACATAGTTTCATTAAATATTTAAAATATAAAATATTATAATTCAATTATTTTGATAATTATATTAAATGATGTATTCTTTTTTTTGATTTAATCTATTTGTTTTTCAGTTTGATATTTATGTTTAAATTTAAATATTATATTAATAATAATATTATTTAAAAATAATTTGTTAATATACTATTGTTTTTAATATTGTGAATATAATTTAATCTAAAATAAATGATAATTTAATATTATTATATAATAATATTATTATTTGTATAATAGATATTATAGTTACAATTATAATATATTGATAATATTAATTTATGTTAAAGTTAAGAATAAAGTAAATAATTTATATTGTTCTCTTCTTCATTCATTAAAACTATATTATTTTATTTTTTAAAATATTTTATTATAAAATAATTCTATATGATATAATGATTATTAAAAATAATAAACTTAAATTTAAACACTATTAAATTATTTATGTTAAATAAATTAAAATATAACTATAACACATTATAATTTACGTTGTTTAACGATTTTAAAATATATAAAAATAAGATTGATTGATCTTCAACGTTTGACAAATAAAAGCTTCTATTAATTAATAAAATTGATGAGTAATCTAAAAACATTTTATATTCTAAAATATGAATAGGAACTCTTTGCATTATATTTCTTTTTTTGTGTTATAGCATAATAATTAATAGCTCTAAGTTACCCCAAATAATATTAACTATAACTATATTTTATCTTTTTAGTTGAATCAAAAAAAATTTTATTTTTAAATATATATATGAATATCTATAAATACACATTTATTTGTTTCTAATATTTTATTAGAAAATTCTTATAATCATATGTAATTGTTCAAATAATAATTTGTATAATATATAGGAATATTGTCAAACTTATTAAGTTTAATATCTTAATATATTTTAATTTATTTAATGGAAATAAAATTAATATATAAATAGTTATCAAATATATTAATGGATTTTAATTTAAAATATTTAACTTTTTAAATATAAAATTCATCATTATATATCTTATATAATTTCTGTTATTTTAATGTATTTATTTTTTTTAATAATTACTAATAGATTAGTTATCATGTTTTATTTTATTTTTAAATGTTATTTATAATATATGTATTCATCCTTAAACTATATATTATTATTATCAATAATTTCTAATAGAATGAATATTCTTAATTAACGTAACTTGTTTTTATAGTTGTAAGCATATTTATTTTGTAATTTAAAGTATTTAAATTTAACTATAGACTGATAAATAAGTATAATTAATTATTCTAATTCTATTAATCAAAAAAAATATTTTATCTTACAATCTTAGTATTAACTATATTCAAATTATACGTTTATTGTATTATATTTTTATAATATTTTATTATATTACTTATAAATATTTATTTATTAAATAAATATTTATAAGTAAAGAACTTATATTTATTTTAACACATAACTTTTTTCATGCCATCAATGTACTATTCTAATACATTTAAATGTCAGTGGTGTATTTTATATATATTAACAAATGCTTTTAACAATCAAAGCGTTTTATTTACTAAATACTCTTAATTAAATTATTTATATATTTAGTACTATAAACCATTTTGGTTTTATATTAAAATCAATCGTAAGTATAATTATTATTCATAAACTAAAAAAATAATATAATTAATAATTTATTGATTTTAAATAATTAAAATAAAATATATAAATATTTTTATTTCATGATTATAAACACTTATTTACTCTTATGAAAAATATTTTTTAAGGAAAATTTCTTGTTATCCTGAAGAAAATAATAAATATTTTATATTTAATAATAAATAGTTTCTTTTTTATACAGTATTTATTAACAATATCTTTAACAATATAAAGTAATTTAATTAATATTAATTATCTCATGTTTCTTAATTAAGATAACTAGCAATCAGTCTATTTATAAATTAAATAAAAAATTAGGATATTAAATAAAGTTATCTTAGTATTAAGATATTAATTATTTAAGAGAATATACAAATATTTATAGAAATTAAATTCTATAAAATAATTAATTTTGAGTTATCTATTCAGAAAATTTACTTAAAATAAGTTAGTTATTATATCATTTTATTTTGAAATAAAACTAAGACAGAATCCAGTGACTTATCTTGTTAATATAAGAACTAATTTATGATTATATCAATAAATAGGTTTATTATAAACCTATTAGGAACATTAATATTAACTTATATATTAATAATAATTATAAAAGATTTTATCTTATAATAAAAAAAATTATAATATGAATAAATAAAAGTTAATTTATTGAAAATAAAATTCAAAAAAATACTTTGAAGTTATATAGTAAACATATAAAAAAAGAACGATTTATGAAAGGAATTTATTAAGTATATATAATTTTAGATCAGTTAAGTATAATTGTATATTGTGAAGCAAAAAAATAAAATTATTAAAATTTTACTTTTATTGTTTAAAAATATATTTATATTTATTTTAGTATTTTGTATGATAAATTAAATAATAATGCTGTTTTTTATAAAAACAGAAACAATAATTATATTTCTATTAATTTTTTATTTAAACATAATTAATTATTTAATTTATTTAAAAATATGTTTATTTAGAATTATTATTTTTTTTCTTAATTATCCATAAAAATTAATTATATAGATAATGTAATTAATATTAAGTAATATTTTTTTATTTTTGATAAAAAATCTTTTAAAAATAATCATATTTAATAAAATATATTAAAATTTATTGCTTTTTTAATAAAAAATACTTATATATAATATAAAATTTATTACTTGGAATATTTTTATATAAATTAAGAATACTAATATTTAGATCTTAAAATCTTATATTTATTTTAGCATAAATAGAATATTTATATTAAAATAAAAAACATATATTAATTTTTTTAATATTTATAAAATCTTATTATAAAAAAAATGAAATTACCTATTAAATTTTCTAAAATATAGCAATTGAGATATTATAAATGTTTTACGATAACTATATTATGTATAAGTAATCACTTATTAAAGTGATATTTTTATCAGATAAAAATAGATAAATAAACCTAATTTTAAGAAATAAAATAGTTGAATATATTTAAGTTACAAAAAGTTTTATATGCTAATTAATTGAATATTTAGTAATTAAATTTATTCATATATATTAATATTAGTTTTAAGTGTGTTTTGTTATTAATATACCGCTATTTCAAATAAGAAATATTTATTAATTAAAATATATTAAATTTATTAATTAATTTTATTATGATTATTTATTTTAATAAATAAATTCAATTTATAGATATTTAATATATTAGCAATAAAATATATTGATTATATTTTTTATAAAATTATTTTTGTCTTAATTATTTTATAAAAAATATAATAAATTTATTTTTTAATAAATAACTTGTTTTTAGTTCATATTAAAAAGATTTAAAATAGTTTATTTGTATATATAAAATATTAAATAATTATTATTTTAAATTTAATTTATCATTTAAAATAAAATTATAATAAATAAAAATGTTTTGATAAAAAAATAAAATATCAATATTTATTATTACTTTAATTTAATATTTCATTATCACTAGATTGATGTTATATATAGAAATTTTTTATTTTCTTTTAATGAAATTAATATCGTTTATATAAATAAAAAATAAAATTATTTAAACAAAGTAATTAAATTTTTTTCAAACAGTAATAATAAAAGAGTTTTTATCAAAATAATAGGTTAAATATGATATTATCATGTAATAAAAAATATTATTAAAATCATTATCATAGAGTTATTTATGATATGAAAATATATTATATGGAATTATATTATATTAGTTTTTATAATAATTTACGTTAATATTAAAATAACTTATCAAATAAAAATTATTTTATTTTTTAATGTATTATATACTAAATATTTTATTATAATTCCAATTAGAAGAAAATATTATTTAATTTTATTTATAATAAAGTTTATTTTTATACTGATTATTATTAGTATATTTAATTTATAAATAATTAATATGATAATGAAATAAGCATTAATTATTAATTTCAAATTATTATAAATTATATTAATTTATTTTATATTTTATATTTTAGATAGAAAATTTCTCTTCTAAATTATAGTTAATTTCTATAAATTAAATAATTATTTATTAGATTTACTATTTAATACTATTTTAGTAAAACTTATTATTTATCTTATGTGCTTTCAAAAAATATTTTTTTTAAAAGATAACATTATTTTTCTGGTATTATTTTAATAATCTATTTACTATGTTGATTTATTTTATCTCTTTGTAAATTTTATTAATTGTAATATTAAATATATTATTATTTTCTCTTATTTTTTAAGATGAATAAATTCTTATAGATTTATTTTAATTATAGTATCCGTAGTAGTTTATTAAGATATAATTATATATTTATATAATAATATGAATTGAGAATAACTAATAATTTTAAATGATTTGTTTTTAAATTAATTTATGAATATTAAATTTTAATTTATTAATTAAATTAATTAATTTATTTGATTACTTATTGTGATTTTATATATCTTAATTATTAATTTGTTTAATATATTTTATAATTTATTGCAACATTTAATTATGGACAAATTATCTAAATTGATATATAGAATATTATCAATATTTTATTTATATTTTCTATAAAATTTAAAACTTTGCAGACTATTTATTTTAAATAAAGCAAAGTTATAAATACTTAAATTAATAATTATCATAAATAAAATAAACACTATTACCATCAAAAATATTGAGACAAGTAAATTATAAATTGTTTAAGTTTAAATTTTTGAATATTTATAATATAAAATACAATGTTATTTTTTGGTATAAAAAGGACAATTAGTATGTTTTTATAAAAATCAACTTTACTTATTTCAAAGTTAACAATATAAATTAAAGAAAATAATTTTTAGCATTTTTAAAATTTATTAATATTTTTTTTTAAATTTAAAATAATTTAGTTGTTATCGTTAATAGTAAAGTTACTTTAACTTGGTTATGAATTATCTTATAAAGAATATTTCTTTCATAAATATATTAAAATTTTTTTTAAAAATATTACTAAATAATTTAAATTTAACAATGTTATAATCTATATTTTAATATATAGATAGTAAGAATAAATTATGAACTAAGTAATAACAATTTTACTTATTAAAAAAAATTATTATGATTATAAAAATATTAAATATTTTTATAAATAGTATATCTAGATATTAATGAGATTTATATAAGCTTATTTATTATTTATTCAATAAAAAATAAATTCTATTTTTATATTATTTTTAATATTATATAAAATAAGAGATAAGTAAAAAAATTCAAATAAATAAATTTATTAATAAGCTCAAAATATATTAAATTAATTATTTATATAAAACTTAAACAGATTAAACTTTAGTAATATTTACTAGCTTGGTAAATTTTGAATTTACCTGTATTAATTAATGTTTCATATTGATTGAAAGAATTATCCAACCAATATTGATAAGGTAAAAAAGCATTAGCAACCATTCTGAATTTTCCATCTCGTTTTAGATAATTTGGTGTTTGTTTAATTATTACTTCAGTCGTTGAATAATTTGTTATTAATCCATCATGAAAAGGTGGATTACAAATTATCCAATCATAACTATCTTTAATTTCAGAGTAGATATCACTTATTATAACATTACCAGTTAAACCATTTATTTTTAACGTTTCAAGAATCGATGCAATTGACGCTGCATGGGTATCGCAAAAAGTTAATTTTATATTAGGATTTTTCTTTCCAATAGTGGTACCAAGAACACCAGAACCAGATGCCATATCTAATAATTTACCGCTTAAAGGTTTATTAAATGTAGAAATAAGTAGCTTACTGCCTTCATCAAGTGATTTTTGACTAAATACACCTGGTAATGTTTTAATAAAAACATCATCTATTTTGTACATAGTCCACCAATCATTCAAATTAAATTGTGGTTTATTTTCTAATTTGCAATAGTATAAACTACAATGTTGTAAGGTATCGATTTTATATACGTAACCTATTCCTTTTAGGATTCTATAAACACTTTTTATACCGCTACGATTTTCACCAATAATAAAAATATCGTTTCCTGCTGATAAAACTGAGCACATATTATGTAATTGGAAATTAGCTTCTTCTTTATTTTTTGGCCAAAAATAGATTAGAGTATTAAATTGTACGGCTAATGTTTTTTTAAGGATTAAATTATAATGAGCTTTTTTATCTATTTTTTTTTTAAAAATAACCAGTATTGATATTGATTAGTTAAAATATGTAGAATTTTAGCGCTAATTTCTAAGTTAAAATTAGTTTGTAAATTACTAGCTATTGAAATTAAAACACGTCGACCAATAAAATATTCATTATTACGTAAAATTACTTTATTAAAAGATGTTATTAATGACATAAATAATTAGCTCCTATTTATGATATGATATTAATTCATTCTTCTATATATAAGTTAGAAATAGAAAAGTTAACTTAATAAATCATAAATATTTTTCATAAAATTATTAATTTTTATAAAATAATAGAATATTAAATTATTATAGAGATTGTATCAATATTATTTGATCAAAATACAATGTATATTTATTCTAAAATATTTTTTAATCATGTTTTTAGATATTTAAATAATTTTAAACACTTTCAATGTTGATTTTTGTTCTAAATATAGAAAATAAACTAAAGTTAAATAATAACAATAATTGTATTTATTTATATATTTATAATATCCAAATAATTTATTATTTTGATTTTATGATTTGATTTGACATATTGTAATATTAAATATATTATTATGGAGAAGACTTTAATGACGACGGTTAAAGATAAGTTATTAAAATATATGGGAATTATACAATGGACATTACGCAATTCAACTATACCATATAATGAACATATAATCTCTATTTCTAATCATATAAAATTAGCTATAATTGCTGATGAACTTATAGATTTAAGTAATACTTTTGTAAAAGATATTTTATTAGCTATGAGAATAGATAGTCATCAAGTATGTTGTCTTCTAGCTAAAGAGATATCTTTGTTACCAAAGAAAGTTATCTGGCCTTGTTGGATCTTAGGAAAACAATTACAAATTACTTCAGAAAAATGGATCATCTATACTTTACCATTGGAAAAAATTTACTCTAGTCATGAGTTAAAACGAATTTTTTTGTTAAAAATTTATCAAAATGAAAATAATCTCAAATTTAAATAAAATTTATTTATCAACTTTTAATTTAAAACTATTTTTTGAATGAAAGATATTTCTCAGATCATTTAAAAAATAAATATTTTAATTTTAAAATAAATATTTATAATTAATTAATTTAATTAATTATAAGATAATACATTTTTAATTAGGAAATATTAGCAAAATAATGCTACTTATAATAATTTTTAAAATTAAAGATATAATGAACTTTTATTACATTATTTTATCAACTATTTATAGCTTAAATATGTAAGATATTTATCATCTATTAAATTATCTAAATAATGAACTAATTAAATAGTTTAAAATTAAGTTTTAATGTTAAAATAATATGAAAATTATTATTTAGTAATAAAATAAATTTGAGTTAATTGATTATTAGAATTAACTATTTCATATATCAGTATTTTTAATCTATGAATTAAAAATATTTAATTTAAAATAGTTTATATTTAATATATGGTAATATTGTTAAGTAGATACATAGGAAAAGAGATGTATCTTATTAAATTAATAATAATAGAGTTATTAAAATTCACTATTATTTTAGATAATTATTAGATAAAATTTAATAATTTAATTAATAAAATAATTTATTTCAGATATCAGAAAATCTACTTTTTTTAAAAGTATATTAGATAAGTTCTTCTAAATGAGATTTACAAATATATTAAATGATAAATTAAGTACCAACATAATTTTATATTTGTTATTTGATATTTTTATTTTTCTATTTTAAATGATAGTTTAAATATTTTTTATCTTTAGTAAAAAGAATTATTTTTTTCTTAACACTTTTATAATTGACAGTTTATAATGCTTTATTATATGTTTGTTTTTATAAATTAATCATTACTTCTAATTTATATAACCATAAATAGTTTTATAAAAAATAAGATATTATATGGGATTCGCTAAGCGTTAATTTACTGTATAATAGAAAATTGATATCTTATATGGTAAATAAATAAATCCAGATAAACATATCATTATAATTTACTAATTTCATTTAAATAAAATTAGTATTTTCATATATTGGTTTACAAAGATTTTAAATACTTATCTTAATAAGATATTTTTAATAATTAATATCGTAGTTAATATTAATAATATATATTAAGTAATTAAAACAATACTTTAGTTATAATTATCATTTATTCTAAATTTAAAATAAATCTTGATGTATATAAAATATATAAAAATAATTATATTAATTTAATAGTATTATTACTTTAATCCCTTAAAGAAATTAAACAAAGTAGATAAATACTTAAAATTATAAAAACTAACGTATGAGTTTAATTAATTTTAATATGATTTTAACTATTCAATAAGTATTAAAATATTAAATTTATTTCAATAAAATCAAATCAACTTAATTACATTGATTTGATTTTTGCTACTAAATTTATTTTATGACGAGAAGCTTTATTTTTATGAATTAATCCTTTGCTAGCATAACGATCTATAATAGATTGCATTTTTCTAAATGCTTTTTTTGCTGTTTCTTTATCGCCGTTACTAATTGCAATATAAACTTTTTTAATAAAAGTGCGAACCATAGAACGATTACTGGTATTATGTTGACGTCGTTTTTCTGATTGTACAGCGCGTTTCTTAGCTGATTTAATATTAGCCAAGGTATTAAACCTCCTTAATATTTATTCTGTTAATGAAAATATAAACATTTAAAATATGCCTTTTTTACATTTATCTGTCAAACAATTTTTATTAATAAATATTATCTATTAATAATCATATATATCCAATTATTATGATAATTTTAAATTTTTATCAATTTACTTAATTATAAAAAACTTTAAATGTAAAGTATATGATAAATTATAGTAAAGTAATTAAATTTAAGTATTTTATTTTTCTATATGAAATAATAATTAATTTTTAATAATAAATATTAGTTAAATATCAGCTTAACAATCGAATTTATAATGGATATAATTTTAAATATTTTATATTGAGTTAATTATGAAGTTTGTACGCGGTATACATAATATTCGTGCACCTCATCAGGGTTCCGTGTTAACTATTGGTAATTTTGATTCAATTCATCGAGGACATCAAACATTGCTAAAATATTTAAAGAAACATGCTAAACATCTTAAATTACCAACAATGGTTATGATTTTTGAACCTCAACCATTAGAGTTTTTTTTAGGTATAAATGCTCCAGCACGGTTAACACGTTTACGTGATAAAGTTAAATATTTTATCGAATATGATATTGATTATTTACTATGTATTAAATTTAATCTCATATTTGCTTCATTGACACCGCAATCTTTTGTTTCACAATTGCTTGTAAAAAAATTAAGTATTAAATTTTTAGCTATTGGTGATGATTTTCGTTTTGGCAATGATAGAAAAGGTGATTTTAAATATCTCTGTAAGGCTGCTAAACAATATGGTTTTCAAGTAGTAAATATTGATAGTATTTGTAATATTGGACATCGAGTTAGCAGCAGTGCTATCAGACAAGCGCTATTAAGCGATAACCTTACTCTTGCTGAAAATCTTATGGGGCACCCATATAGAATAAGCGGACGAGTTGTGCGAGGTAATCAGATTGGTAGCTCGATTTGCTTTCCTACAGCAAATATAGCATTTAAGTGCTTAAATATGCCTGTTAAAGGTGTTTACATAGTAGAAGTATATGGTTTAGCTGATCACTCATTACCAGCAGTAGCAAATATTGGTACATGTCCAACAGTAAATAAAGTTTATCGACAAATCGAAGTTCATTTGATAGATTTGCAGATAGATATATATGGACGTCATATTGATATTATTTTACGTAAAAAATTACGTAATGAACAACGATTTGATTCTATTGATAAATTAAAACATCAAATATATAAAGATATAATGAATGCAAGGAAATTTTTTTTGTCATCTTAATTAAAATATTTAACAAAAATGGAACTAAAAAATCTAAATGAGTGATTATAAAAACACTTTGAACTTACCGGAAACAAAATTTCCCATGCGAGGTAATTTAGTTAAACAAGAGCTAAAGATATTAGAGCGATGGTATAAAGAAGATTTATATCAATCTATTCGTCATGCTAAAATAGGCAAAAAGGTATTTATACTGCATGATGGTCCTCCTTATGCTAACGGTAGCCTTCATATTGGGCATTCAGTTAATAAAATTCTCAAGGATATTATTATCAAATCAAAAGGACTAGCTGGATTTGATTCACCATATATTCCTGGTTGGGATTGTCATGGATTGCCGATAGAACATAAGGTTGAACAAATTATTGGTAAACCAAATGATAAGGATTCTTATATTAAATTCCGTGAAGAATGTCGAAAATATGCTAAAGAGCAAATTAAAGATCAAAAAAATGACTTTATTAGGATGGGAATAATTGGTGATTGGGAACACCCATACTTAACTATGGATTTTAATACCGAAGGTAATATTATTCGTGCATTAGGTAAAGTGATTGAAAATAACCACTTAATAAAAGGTACTAAACCTGTTCATTGGTGTACCACTTGTAGATCTTCTTTAGCAGAAGCTGAAGTTGAATATTATGATAAATTATCACCGTCTATTTATATATGCTTCAGTGCAGTGGATTCTAAAATCGTTTATAGTAAGTTTAATATAAAACCGTTAACATTACCTATTTCAGCAGTAATTTGGACTACAACAGTTTGGACATTACCTGCGAATTGTGCAATTGTAGTCAATCCTAATTTAAAATATCAATTAATTAAAGTCAATAAGAATAAATGTTTTATTTTGACAAAATCGTTAGTTAAAACATTAATTCAACGCATTGAAGCAACAGAATATCAAATTTTATCAGAATGTAATGGTTATGAATTAGAATTATTAGGTTTTTATCATCCGTTCATGGATTATGAAATACCTATTATTTTAGGTGATTATGTTACCTTAGATACAGGTACAGGAATTGTACATAATGCACCAGGACATGGCCCTGAAGATTATATTCTTGGGAAAAAATATAAACTTGAAATAATTAATCCAATTGGACCAGATGGTTCTTATTTGCCTAATACTCATCCTAGCTTAGATGGTGTTTTTGTATTTAAAGCAAACGAGTTAATTATTGAACTTTTAATTGAAAAAAAATCTTTACTATATAAAGAAATGTTAAGTCATAGTTATCCTTATTGCTGGCGGCATAAAATACCTGTTATTTTTCGTGCAACACCTCAGTGGTTTATAAGTATGGAAAAAAATAATTTACGTGAACAATCTTTAAAAGTAATTAAAGATGTTAAATGGATCCCAAATTGGGGAAGGAATCTGATTGAATCTATGATAACAAATCGTCAAGATTGGTGTATTTCACGACAACGGACTTGGGGAATTCCAATGGCATTATTTGTTCATAAAAAGACAAAAAAATTACATCCTCGTACATTAGAATTAATTAATGAAATAGCTAAATATGTTGATAAATCAGGTATAGAGGCTTGGTGGAATCTTGATCCTATTACGATCTTAGGAAGTGATGCAGTTAATTATTTTAAAGTCCAAGATACACTTGATGTTTGGTTTGATTCTGGTTCTACACATTATACTGTTGTAGATGTTCGTCCTGAATTTAAAGGCTATTCTGCAGATTTATATCTAGAAGGTTCAGACCAGCATCGTGGTTGGTTTATGTCTTCTCTAATACTATCAACTGCAATAAAAGGTAAGGCACCTTATAAAGAAGTATTGACACATGGTTTTACAGTTGATAAACAAGGATGTAAAATGTCTAAGTCATTAGGAAATATAATTAGTCCACAATATGTTATAAATAATTTAGGTGCTGATATTTTACGATTATGGGTTGCTTCAACTGATTATACTAATGAAATTAGTATTTCAAATGAAATTTTGAAACGTTTTACTGATAGTTATCGGCGTATTCGTAATACAGCACGTTTCTTATTAGCAAATTTAAATGGTTTTGATCCTGTTTTGCATCAAGTTGAACCAAAAAAAATGATTGTATTAGATCGTTGGGTAGTAGGGAGAACAAAATCTATTCAAGAAGAAATTATTTTAAATTATGCTAATTATGATTTTAATTCAGTAATTAAGCGTTTGATGCAATTTTGTTCAGTTGAACTTGGTTCTTTTTATTTAGATATTATTAAAGATCGTCAATATACAACTAAAAGTGATTGTTTAGCTCGTCGAAGTTGTCAAACAGCATTATTCCATATAATAGAAGCATTAGTACGCTGGATTTCACCAATCCTTTCTTTCACAGCTGATGAAATTTGGCAGCAATTACCAAACAAACATGTTAAATATGTTTTTACTGAAGAATACTATATTAATTTATTTAGCCTGAGTACTAATGAAATTCTTAATGATAAATTTTGGGATTCGTTATTAATTATTCGTGGTGAGGTCAATAAAATCCTTGAAAAAGCACGAATAGATAAGTTTATAGGTAGTTCATTAGAGGCCGCTGTTACTTTATATGCAGATATAGAATTAGCTAAAATGCTCAATAGTTTAGGTAATGAGCTACGTTTTATGCTATTAACTTCAGAAGCTAAAGTGATTGATATTAATAAAGCTCCAACTCAAGCGCATAGTAGTACTAAATTTAGTGGATTAAAAATTATGCTTAGTAAAGCAGAAGGTAATAAATGTTCTCGTTGTTGGCATTATGTGACGGATGTTGGTTTAGAAGCAGAGTATGAAGAATTATGTGGGCGTTGCGTAATTAATGTATTTGGTAATGGTGAAATACGTAAGTTTGTCTAATGAAAAATTCTATTTTTTCTACCGGTTTATTCTGGTTATGGTTAACAATTCTTATTTTTATTGCTGATTTTAGCACTAAAAAACTTATTTTAAATAATTTTCGATTATATGAAACCATTCCATTATCATCTTATTTTAATTTATCTTATGTTCAAAATACTGGTGTAGCATTTGGTTTTCTAGCAGATGAAGGAGAATGGCGGATTTGGTTTTTTACATTTATTGCGATTACCATTTGCTTCTTACTTATTACAGCTAGTTATCGTCAAAATATTAATAAAAAATTAAGTAATATTGCATATGCATTAGTTATTGGAGGAGCATTGGGAAATTTATCTGATCGATTAATTTATGGTTTTGTAATTGACTTTATTGATTTTTATATAGGAGATTGGCATTGGCCAACTTTTAATATTGCTGATACAGCAATTTCCATCGGTGTAATACTCATTATTTTCGATATCTTGATTGATAGAAAGAACAAAGTGAACTTATTTTAAGCTTATCACTTATTTACACTTATAATAAATTTATGTATTTCTATATATGTCTTATTGTTGTGTAACTAGGTTTCATTATATATAATTATTTCTTATTATTTTAATTTATAATCAAATTTTAAAATTATTCAACGTTTATTTTTTTTATTTACTTTTAATAAAATAGAATTACTACTTTTTTTGAAAAAAAACTATTTAGAAATTAAAAATTAATTAATTAGTTTAATTTTTATTAAAATATTTATTTTATATAAAAATATTTTTTAAAATTGAACTAATATATGATCTAATATTTTATATCATAAGATTTTTTAAGTTTTTTTATCACTGAAGAAATTTTTATAATATCATTATTAATGAATTTTATTGAAATGTAAAAAATTACAATATAATAACAAAAATTATATACTTTATTAAAGTAAATAACTAGTTACATTAATAATATTATTTTAAGATTAAAATAATATAATAAACTTAAAATTTGGTGATAAAATATGCAAATATTGCTCTCTAATCCTAGAGGTTTTTGTGCTGGTGTTGATCGTGCAATTAGTATTGTTAATCGTGCATTAGTGCTTTATGGCTCTCCGATTTATGTTAGACATGAAGTTGTTCATAATCGCTATGTAGTTGATAATTTACGTAAACGAGGTGTAGTTTTTATTGAACAAATTTCTGATGTACCCTGATGGTGCTATTTTAATTTTTTCTGCTCATGGTGTTTCTCAGGCAATTAGAAATGAAGTTAATAAACGTAATCTAACTATGTTATTAGATGCAACGTGTCCTTTAGTTACTAAAGTTCATATGAAAGTAGCACGAGCAAGTTTCGAAGGTAAAGAAGTTATTTTAATTGGTCATATGGGACACCCTGAGGTAGAGGGTACGATTGGACAATACAGTAATAAGTCCGGTGGTATATATCTTGTTGAATCGCTTGAAGATATTTTGAGGTTAAAAGTAAAAAATGAGAATAATCTTTGTTTCATAACGCAAACTACTTTATCGATTGATAGTACTACCCATATTATAGATGCATTAAATTCTAAATTTCCGAAGATTATTGGGCCACGTAAAAACGATATATGTTATGCGACAATAAATCGTCAAAAAGCTGTACGTAAATTGTCTGATAATGCTGATATTATATTAGTTGTCGGTTCTAAAAATTCTTCTAATTCAAATAGACTTGTTGAATTAGTAAGAAGTATAGGAAAAGTTGGTTATCTAATTGACTCAGCTGATGATATTAAAAAATATTGGTTAGAAAATATGAAAATTATTGGTCTTACTGCTGGTGCTTCTGCACCTGATATTCTTGTTAGTCAAGTTATTGAACGTTTAATTACTTTTGGCGCTACTGAAGTTATCGATCTTATCGGACATAAAGAAAATATTGTTTTTAAAATCCCAAAAGAACTTCAACTAAAATAAAAATAGAATATTATAAGATATGTTTATATATTTAATTAAATTATTTTTTAGTTTAGTAAAATAAACTTTTTATAATTAATAAGATTCTTCAATAGTTTTTTTATAATTTATTTTTATTTTTAACGGTAGTAAGTTATTAGAAATATTAAAATTTGTTAAATTCAATATATTAAATTTATTTTAAAAAAGAGATAAAATATGATTAATTCAGATATTCGTGTTGCCATTGTTGGTGCTGGTGGTCGAATGGGACGTGAATTAATCAAAGTTTTTTCACGGCATAATAACGTTATTTTAGGTGCAGTTTTAGAAAAAAATGGCTCTGATATAATTGGTATTGATGCCGGTGAATTAGTAGGTATTGGTAGACTAAATATTACAATTTGTGATGATTTGATTAATGTTTTAGATAAATTTGACATTTTAATTGATTTTACTTCTCCAAAAGGCACAATACATCACCTTTCTATTTGTAAAAAATATGAAAAAGCAATGATTATAGGTACTACAGGTTTTAATGAAACTGAACAAAAATTAATTAAAAAAGCTTCAGAAATACTACCTATTGTGTTATCAGTAAATTTCAGTGTTGGTGTTAATTTATTGTTTAAATTGTTAGAAAAAACAGCAAAAGTAATTGGTGAATATAGTGATATTGAGATTATTGAAGCTCATCATAAACATAAAATTGATTCTCCATCAGGAACAGCATTAGAAATGGCTGACGTTATTTCTAAATCAATAAGTAGTAATTGCAATTTTAAAAATTATAAAGTTTTTGATAGTAAGTGCATCACATATAAAAAAGAAAATAAAAAAATTGGTTTTTCAGTGATTAGAGCTGGTTATATTCTCGGAGAGCATACAGCTATTTTTATTAATATTGGCGATAGAATAGAAATAACCCATAAAACATTAAGTCGAATTACATTTGCAAATGGAGTTGTTAAAGCTTGTTTATGGTTAAAAGGAAAAAATCATGGATTATATAGTATGAAAGATGTATTAAATTTAAAAAATTTATAATATTTATTATATAATTTTAAAATTTAAAATAGATATTTTATATATTAAATATTTTATTATAAATTAATTTTATTTATATAAAACTATTTTCATATATTTATTAAAATTGTGTTTATTTAAACATGTTATTTTGTAATTATATCAGTAAATAATAAATTATTTTAGATAAAATAATTTATTATTATATTATTTATATTTTTTAATAAAATTAATTAAAATATAATAATAAAATTGCATCAATTATATAATAATCATTTTCATAATTAAATAAAATAAAATTTAATAAAATTTATAAAAATATTATTTTATTACTAATTTATCAAATTAAATATTAATAAATATTATAGATTAAATAATTTTATTTTTATGGAGGATATTTTGGTTAATCCAGCTATATTAGTTTTAGAGGATGGAACTAAATTTAATGGTTATTCTATTGGATTTGAAGGAATTGCTGTTGGGGAAGTTGTTTTTAATACATCAATAACTGGATATCAAGAAATTCTCACTGATCCATCATACTCTTGCCAAATTATTGTACTTACATATCCACATATTGGAAATACAGGGATAAATCCTGATGATGAAGAATCTTCTATCATTCATGCTCATGGACTTATTATACGTGATCTACCATTAATTTATAGTAATTTTCGTGGGAAAGAAAGTTTGTCTGATTATTTAAAACGACATAAAACAGTAGCAATTTCTGATATTGATACTCGTAAGCTTACACGATTATTAAGGAAAACAGGCGTTCAAAATGGATGTATTCTTACAGGAAATAATTTAAATGCTCATTCGGCATTAGAAAAAATTAAGTTATTCGGTGGAATAAAAGGGTTGGATTTAGCTAGAAAAGTCACAACTAAAAATATTTATTCTTGGCGAAATAATAGTTGTGATTTTGGTATAAACAAATTATCTATTATTAATACTTCAATACAATTACTTTATCATGTAGTTGCTTATGATTTTGGTGTTAAGCGAAATATTTTACGATTACTTGTTGATCGAGGTTGTTATTTAACAGTTGTTCCGGCAACAACATCAGTTACTGAGGTATTAAAAATGGCGCCTGATGGTATCTTTCTTTCTAATGGTCCAGGTGATCCAACAGCTTGTAATTATGCAATAACAGCAATCAAACAATTTTTAATAACAGAAATTCCTATTTTTGGTATTTGTTTAGGTCATCAATTACTTGCATTAGCAAGTGGAGCTGATATAGTTAAAATGAAATTTGGTCATCATGGCAGTAACCATCCAGTAAAAGACTTAAGTAATAATAACGTCATAATTACCACGCAAAATCATGGTTTTGCAGTTAATGAAGAAATATTATCCAACAAATTAAAGATTACTCATAAATCACTATTTGATGGTACATTGCAAGGTATACATCATACTGATAAGCCTGCATTTGGATTTCAAGGACATCCCTGAAGCAAACCCTGGTCCAAAAGATGCAGAATCACTATTTGATTATTTTATTGAATTGATTAAACGGTATCGTAAAATAAATTTAGATACTTAAATTGATTAATCAGGAACTGAATTATGAAGCGAACAGATATAAAAAGTATCCTGATTTTAGGTTCTGGACCAATTGTTATTGGACAAGCTTGTGAATTTGATTACTCTGGTGCGCAAGCATGTAAAGCTTTACGTGAAGAAGGCTATAGAATTATTTTAATCAATTCTAATCCAGCAACAATTATGACAGATCCTGATCTAGCTGATGCTACTTATATTGAACCAATTCAGTGGGAACTCGTAAGTAAAATTATTGAAAAAGAATGTCCTGATGCGATTTTACCTACTATGGGTGGACAAACTGCTTTAAACTGTGCTTTAGAATTAGAGAATAATGGAATATTAAAAAAATTCTCTGTTAGTATGATTGGTATAACAGCTGATGCAATTGATAAAGCAGAAGATCGACAACGATTTAATGAAGCAATGAAAAAAATCGGCCTTAAAACTGCTCGTTCAGGAATTGCTCATTCTTTAAACGAAGCATTAGAAGTAGTTAGAAAAGTAGGTTTTCCATGTATTATTCGTCCTTCATTTACCATGGGTGGTTCTGGCGGAGGAATTGCATACAATTATGAAGAGTTTAAGGATATTTGTCTAACAGGTTTAGAACTTTCACCAAGTAATGAATTATTAATTAATGAGTCGTTAATTGGTTGGAAAGAGTATGAAATGGAAGTAGTTCGTGATAAAAACGATAATTGTATCATTATTTGTTCTATTGAAAATATTGATGCAATGGGGATTCATACTGGAGATTCTATCACAGTTGTACCAGCTCAAACATTAACCGATAAAGAATATCAAATTATGCGCAATGCGTCAATGGCAGTATTGAGAGAAATTGGTATAGAGACTGGTGGTTCAAATGTTCAATTCGCTGTAAATCCTAAAACTGGTTGTTTAATTGTTATTGAAATAAATCCAAGAGTATCACGTTCTTCAGCTTTAGCATCTAAAGCAACTGGTTTTCCTATTGCTAAAATTTCAACTAAACTTGCAATAGGTTATACACTTGATGAATTAATGAACGATATTACCGGAGGATTAACGCCTGCTTCTTTTGAGCCTTCCATTGATTATGTGGTAACAAAAATCCCTCGTTTTAATTTTGAAAAGTTTCCAGATAGTAATGATCGTCTAACGGTTCAGATGAAATCTGTTGGTGAGGTAATGGCTATTGGGAGAACTTTTCAAGAATCTATACAAAAAGCATTACGTGGATTAGAAGTAACTACAACCGGTTTTGATCCTAAAGTAGATTTAGATAAATCTGATTCATTGATGAAAATTTTTTATGAATTAAAAGAAGCTGGTGCAGAACGTATCTGGTATATAGCTGATGCTTTTCGTGCAGGTATATCTATAGATAAAGTGTTTAATTTAACTAATATTGATCCTTGGTTTTTAGCACAAATTGAAGAGATTATTCGTTTAGAAGAAAAAGTTATTAGGTCTGGTATTGATGGTTTATCAAAAAAATTCCTACGGTTATTGAAACGAAAGGGATTTGCTGATACCCGTTTGTCTAAATTAGTTGGTGTTTCTGAAGATAAAATCCGTAAGTTGCGTTATAAATATAAATTGCATCCTGTTTTTAAGCGAGTTGATACTTGTGCAGCAGAATTTGATACGAATACTGATTATTTATATTCCACATATGAAGATGAATGTGAAGCAAATCCTAATAATAGTAAATCTAAAATTATGATATTAGGTGGTGGACCAAATCGAATTGGTCAAGGAATTGAATTTGATTATTGCTGTGTTCATGCTGCATTAGCATTGCGTGAAGATGGTTATCAAACAATAATGGTAAATTGTAATCCTGAAACTGTTTCTACCGATTATGATATCTCTGATCGTCTTTATTTTGAATCAATAACATTAGAGGATATATTAGAGATAGTTAGAATTGAAAAACCTAATGGTGTAATTGTGCAATATGGTGGTCAGACACCATTAAAATTATCTATTGATTTAGAAAAATTTGGTGTTCCTATTATTGGAACTAGTCCAGATGCTATAGATTGCGCTGAAGATCGTGAACGTTTTCAAAAAGTAATATCTTATTTAGGATTTAAACAACCAAAAAACACCACTGTTATTACTATTGAACAAGCAATAGAAAAAGCTAAAAATATTGGATATCCATTAGTTATACGCCCATCTTATGTTTTAGGTGGTCGTTCGATGAAGATTATTTATGATGAAATTGATTTGCTTCGATATTTTAAAACAACAGTTAGCTTTTCAAATGAAACACCAGTTTTGCTTGATCATTTTTTAGATAATGCAATTGAGGTTGATATAGATGCTATCTCTGATGGAGAAACTGTTTTAATTGGTGGTATTATGGAGCATATTGATCAAGCAGGTGTCCATTCTGGTGATTCTGCTTGCTCTTTACCACCTTATACTTTAAATTCGAGTATACAAAATATTATGAGAGATCATGTAAAAAAAATTGCCTTTGAATTAAAAATAAAAGGACTGATAAACGTTCAATTTGCAATTAAAGATAATGAAGTTTATTTAATTGAAGTTAATCCGCGTGCTACAAGAACAGTTCCTTTTGTATCCAAAGCAACAGGAATACAATTAGCAAAAATTGCTGCCCGTGTCATGGTTGGACAATGTTTAATTAAACAAGGCTTGACAAAAGAAATAATTCCTCCTTACTTTTCCGTAAAAGGAGTAGTATTACCGTTTAGTAAATTTCCTGATGTTGATCCTATTTTAGGTCCAGAAATGCATTCTACTGGTGAAGTTATGGGTATTGGTCGTACTTTTGCTGAAGCATTTGCTAAAGCAATGTTTGGATGTTCATCTACTATTAAAAAAATTGGACGTGTCTTTCTCTCGGTAAGAGAAAGTGATAATATAAATATTATTGATTTAGCAGAAAAATTGATTGCTCATGGTTTTGAGTTAGATGCGACATATAACACTGCAATTGTATTAGGTAAATCGGGAATTAATTCGCGCTTAGTTAATGAAGTGAATGATGGTTATTTAAATATTAATGATAGAATAAAAAACGGCGAATATAGTTATATTATTAATACTAACACAGATCGCTGTTCAATAGAAAATTTTAAATTTGTTCGTCGTAGTGCATTACAATATAAAATAAATTATGATACTACTCTTAAAAGATGTTTTGCAACATCTATTTCATTTAATATCGATCCCATGGAATGGATTATTTCTATTCAGGAAATTCATAAAATGATTATATATTAAACTATTATAAGTTATTTAAATAGCATATTTAGTTACATATTTATTATTCTGATCTATTAAAGTTAGAATGTTTATTTTTTTTATGTTTCCAATATATTATAACTGAACTGATAAATCCGATAATAAATAACAATATAGGTAAGAGTATCAAGATATTCATAACAATATTTTCATGATATTCAATAAAAGGAATTTTATTAATTGCATAACTTAAAGGTATAATGATACCAATCCATAATATACCGCTAAGCCAGTTGAACAATTGAAATCTTCGATGACTTAACGTAGATAATCCAGCTAAAATTGGTAATAAAGTTCGAATAAAAGCTAAAAATCTACCAATTAAAAGTGCATATAAACCTTGTTGATTAAATAATTTATTTGCACGATCGTGATATTCTTTTGGGATCTCTTTTAACCATTTTTTCATTAAATTTGTATCACTAAGCCATCTTCCTTGTAAAAAACCTAACCAGCATCCTAAACTAGCAGCAATAGTTAAAATAATAATTGTTGGAATAAAAGAAAAAACGTCTTTTGCAATTAAAGCACCTGAAAGAATAAGTAGTGTATCCCCTGGCAAAAATGCTGCTGGAAGAACAGCGTTTTCTAATACAATAATGATAAAAAATAAAGCATAAATAATCCATAAAACATTAGGATCAATTAGTTTAGTAAAATCATTATGCCAAATTGCCATTGCGATTTCATTTAGAACTTGCATAAAGCAACCTTGTAATAACAATAAAATAAAGAGTTTATATAGTTTAATTAGTTTATATTAAAAAAATTAAGTATGTTATATTTATTATATATTAAGTTTTTAATATTAAATTAATCAAACAATTATTTATTAATATCATAAAATATGAAAAAATAAAATATTAATTATTATTGGTTATCAAAAAAAGTTATAATAAAATTTATTAATAGAAAATTTAAAAAATATAAAAAATAAGAATAATTATTATTTAAATAATTTAATATATAATCGATTTATAAATTTTTTATAACAGAAATTAGATAAATAAAATTTATCATGAAATATATCAATCGATATGATATCTTATTAATTAAAAAATTAAATTAAATAATAAAATACTGATAAGATTACTGATCTATAAATCAATATCTTCAATTTTATTGATAATAAATTTAATAAAGTTGAAGATATTGATATAAATTTTAGTATATTTTTAAATTATTTTATTTTATCATTTTAAATCTAATTAGCATTAAATATTTATTTAAAAATAAAACTTAAATAAGTTAATAAATTAAAAGAAAATTAATTAATTAATAAAGATTTTTTAATTAAAACTAAAACAACCACGTAATTTAAATTTAATAGATTTATTTTATAGAGATAATTATATAAAAATACTTTATTATTAATATAATACTGTTAAAGATAATATTAGAAAGAATTTAATAGGAAGAATATCAAAAAAACTTAAAGTTATGATTTAAATTATAAAAATTTAAAATTTATATAATTAATATTATATCATTTATTAATACAAATCTTAATTATAATAATTAATCTTATTTTTTTTTACATGCTGTTATTAATAAGTATATATTAAAGTTTATTTATTTATTTTTATAGATAAAGTTAAATAATTAATCTAAAATTAATTGGTTTTCAATATTAAAGACAATGATTAAAATTATATACTAAAAAGTAAAATATTAATTAAGAATAATTGATATCATTATCTAAATTAGATAAATAATTTAGATAATTATCCATTTGATTTTATTAGCAGTAAATTAAGATAGTTATCTATTTATATTTTAAATTTATATTTATTATGAATTAATTAAAATAATATATTTATATTAATAATATTAAGTTATAGTAAGTATTATTCTAAGTAAATAAATATAATATTTATTAATATTCAGATATAAATTTATCATATAACTATAAAGTTATATTTTAATTTATTAAAACAAAATGATATAATTATATTTATTATTAATTTATATCTTAATTAAATTTATAAAAATAATTTATAATTTTTAATTATATCACTTTTAACAATTATTTTTTTAGAATAGTAAAAATAATATTTTAACTAATATTAATTATTATAATATTAAAAAATAAAAAATATTTTTATCTACTAAAATATATATAAAATTATTACATTAAATTTTAATAAAATTATTAATTATTTTTAATTTATAATTATTTTTATAATAATTAATTTTAAAAATAAATATAATATAGTATATGGAATTGATTTTTATCATTTAAATTAATTTATATACGATATTTTTAATAAAAATAAATGATATTCTAATTATAATATCATTAATAATTAAAAAATATATTTATTTATAAAGTAAATATAAAAAATAGTTTTTATTTAACGTATCGTTATTAAAAATTCTAACTTATTTCAGTTAACAAAATTAAATTTACAATTAAAAAAATGTTTTTATAGACGATTTTATGAAATTATCATACAATAAAAGTTATATAAATAATTATTTTAAAATAAAATATTTCATATATAAACTCAATGTTATATAATTAATATATATATAAATAAACGTAGTAATTGTATATTTTGATACAAAATTTACAAAAACATAAATTATTTTAACAAAGCTAAATACTCATAATTATATTTGCATGTATATATTTTGAAAAGTACTAATACTTTGATATATTACTTATTTAATATATATTTCAATATATTATTAAAATAATAAGTAGATTACTTCTAATTTAATGAAATATAATGGAAATGGATTTTAATTTACACATATCATTAAATTTTATTTAAAATATTTAAATTAAAATAAAACTATTATCACTAAATAAGTTATTTGTTCTTTTTCTTAAAAACAAAATTTTTTTTAAAACAAGACTTATATATTTATAATTATTATATTTTAAGATTTAAAATTAGCTATATAATGATTTATTATCTATATTAAATAAAAATAAAAAAGTAAAATAAATCACTAAAGAATAATAAAGTAAAGTGATAAAATTATCAATTATAAAATGTTTTATTAATTGTGATATTACATAATCAATCATAAATTTTATAAATTTAATAATTTGACTAATTTAATAATATTTATTTTATATTATATAACAGAAATTTAAATATCTATGAGAATAGATTTGAATTTAAAAAATAAAAACTTAATAATTTTTATAAAATATATTAATATATTATCAATTATGAAAATTATTCAATTATTAATATTAAGAAATTAATTTTACATAAATACAACTTTTTTATTTATATTAAAATCGAAGATAAATATAAAATATCTAATGAAAACAATAATAATTGAATAATCTAATAGATTGATTATGATATAAAATATAGTTTTATTAATTTTAATATATCATGAACTAAATAAATAAAAAATAATAAAGTTATTAATCTTATCTATAATTTTTTTTTAAAAAAAAGATATTTTAGATTAATCTATCGTTTTAAATAGATTATCATTGTTAAATTTTTTGTTCAATTGCTATCTATATGTTTAACAAGGAATAATTTAAATTATATAACATAATGTTAATAATAAATTAATATATTTAGATATTTATTAGATCATATACTAGATATATAGGATATTCCAGTAAGAATAAATCAACTAATGATAAATTATAATTATTAAACTATAAATTAGTTTGATATTTAAATATTTTTAAAATAAATTTATAATTGTTTTTTTCTTATTTAGATAAATATAATATCAATGTTATAATAATTTAATCATAGTAGAATTACATATTACATAAGAAAATATACAATATATTGATATTGTTATTAATATATATAAAAAGTTATTTATCGGTATTAGTTTTATTAATTATCATTAAATATTTTATAAAAGATATGAAAAAATCTAATTTCATTAAATGTAGTTAGATTTTTATGTAATCATCTTTATACAAAAGTATAGCGGATATAGAATATCGTTAATTTATATATTAAATGTTTTTAAATAGTTATTAAAACATATAGCATTTTAAAATTTATAAATTAAAATTATCTTTTAATTAATAAAAAATTTTTGATTATTTTATTAATCTAATTAAAATTAATATTTCAATCTTATATTGGAACAAATTAGTTATTACTTTTAATAAATTAAAATATTTAAATCACTAAATGATGATATTTTGTTTAGAAATCGTTTTTCATTTCGATATTAGCCATTAACTTATATTTTATATTTAATGCAATTAAATTATCTTATATCAATAATTAAAATATCCATTTTTATAATTTTATACTGATTAAAATTATCTTAAAATATGATATTTCTTATATCATTATATTTAATGATATAAGTTTAAATATGATCAATAAACTATTTATCATATTATATAACTAGTATATTACAATTAAATTATAGTAATATTTTTTTAAAGCATATAATGTTTTAAATATTCAAATTATTTTTCTATTTCATATAACACAGTAATAGATTATCTAAAACTTATAGTAGTTTTGCTTAATATAAATAAAACTATATTTGCTATCAGAATGTTTTCAAACTTATTGATCTTGATTTGCATCTTCGAAATTAAAAATATTCTTAATAGGTTCTATTTTAATTTTGAAATTACTTATTTTTATAATATTTATTTCTAATAAATAACACTCTCTCTTTAAAAGAGTTTTATTATTATTTATAATATCATAAAATTATTAATTTGAATAAGGTTTAAATATTTTTACTAAGATTTATTATTACGAAATAAAATTTTTTATACAAAAAATCATTTGTAAAATAGTTTTTTTTACTTAATTTCGAGAAATAATATCAAAAATAATCCATTTAGAAATGGAGAAATTAAAGTTTTAATTATGATCATAATTATAGGAATTTATTAATATTTTAATTATTAAAACTTAATTATCAATAAATGTGTATATCCATGATGAAATAAAGATTTGATTTTATTTTATCATATTTTAATATTTAAAACTATTTAATTCTTTAAAAGAAGAAAAAAAATTTTATTTTATTTATAGATTTTATAATTTTAAATAAATTTGATTTTTTTTGATTAATTTTATGTTTATACCTACTAGCAACTTAGATATCAATTTTTTATTAAGTTAATCCATTTTTTATCTCTAATTAATAATAATTTTCTTTTTATCGTAATTATATTCTCAATTATCAAGTCTGACATTAAGTTAAGTAAAAATATCTAAAAAATAACAATAATGATAATAATAATAAATTTAAATCATGTAAAAATCGCTCTAGTTATACAATAAATTCTTACATTTAAATGGTTGAGTTTATTCATCAAATAATAATAATGTTAGATTTCAAGTAATAATTAATAAATAACTATATTTAGTGTCTGTTCTCTACTAAAATTATTCTATTTTATCTCTCTTAATTACAGTAAGTGGTATATATTATGAGAATAAGATATACATTTTTTAATTAGTTATATAATTATTATAATTTCTATAATATAATTATAAAATCTCTACCACTAACTCTTGTAGTTTTTTCTAATTTATTAAAATTAATACTAGATTTAGCATAAGTTTATATAAATTTTATTAAGATTAGTAATATAATGGTAGGTTATTTAATTTTATAAAATAGATTTTTAACCTGTTTTAAATTTATTATGGATTTATATTAAGTTTTGATTATTTGAAAAGATAACTGATTTTAATTTCTGGATTATGATATATTTTATCTAGATTTTAGTATCTATCAATACTAGTAATATTACTGAGTAATATTGATTTGAATTCTATATAACACCTATATAACAGTAATTTTATAGAACAAGGTAAAAAAAGAAATATTTTAAGATATATATTTTTTTGGAAAAATAACTTTTTTAATTTTGTGTATAAAATAAATGAATTATATCAATTTATCGTATCTTTAATTAATTTGAATTTTTTTTAATAGGAAATATATTGGTCTTATTTTATTTTAATTAAAATATTCATACATTTTTAATTTATATTTTAATTAAAATTAATCTATAAATTAAAAAAAATTAATAAAAGATTTATTTTCTATTTTTAACATATTTTTTTAAAAAATAAATTATTGCTTCATTTAAAATATATACAAATAACTTAATTTAAGTAATTATATAAAGTTTATTAAATAACATTTTATATATGATCTTATTTATATTATTACTATATTAGTTTTATATAGGATGTAAACTTTTAATCATTCTATTATAATATAAATTTATTATACGTTGAATTATATTTTACAATATATATTAAACTTAATTAAGTAATTATTTTTTTAAAATAATGTTTATATCACAAATATCTTTATATCAATAAGAATTTGGAGAATAAATCATATAAAATAATAGAAAAAATATTACTATTGATAAAACTTTGCTTATATTTAAATTCTCTTTTTATTAAGAGTTAAACGATGATAATATCAAGTAAAATTAGATATCAAATCTAAAATATTAATAATATCAATAAAAATCATATTTTATATAACTTTATAATAAAATATCAGTTTTTTATTAAACTATTCATAATTAATATTATGTCATATGACATATTTTTTATTTAAATCAATATTTTATAAAAATTATATTTTTTAATTTTAATAAAATGGTTTATTTTCTTTATCTTTATCTAATAAATATTTTTAAAAAAAATAATATAATCTTTCTGTAGTATTTTATCGCTATAAATTAGTAGAAGAAAAATAAATTATTTATTAATATTATTATCTATAAATTTTATTTTAAAGATTATAAGTAAAAAGCATATAATGGAATAAAAATAAAATTTATTCAGATAAATATTAAATATAAAAAGTATTTAATAAACAATTTATTTATTTTTAATAGATTAATAATTAATATTAAAATTAATTTTATTTATATTTTGTTATTAATATCTATGATATTAATATTTAATAGCACTTTAATCAATTATTTATATTATAGAACAAGATTGTCGACTAATTTTGGTAAAATTGAAGAAAATTACTATATAGTAAACTATAATAGAATAATATAAGTAATTAGAGTTTACTTAAAGAGTAATATTTTCTTTTCTTAATATTTTATGTATCTTAGTAAAGACAATAAATATTAATGATATTAGTATTTATTATTATAATATAGCTATAAAAATAAACTATTTATAATTGTAGAAATTGAAAAAATATTTTTTAAACTAAATCAAAAAAATTAATTTATTTTTTTCGAAAATGAAAGTTTTAATTTTAATTAACTAAACTAGTAATTTATTTTTTTAAGACAAAAGATAAATTAATATAAGAATCTTATATTCTATATATTAAATATTAGTTTATTTATAATAAATAAGTGATAAGTAATAATTTATCAAAATTTTGAAATTATATTTCAAAATTTTTTTCAAAAAACATAAATTTTAATATTTTAATTGAAAATAAATATGATAAAATTTTATAATAATAATCGTTGCTAAAGAATGGTTAATACCAAAAGGTATTTTATGTAAAAGATATTGTTAAGTTTAATATAATTATATTAATAGATAAAGCAATATGATATCATCGTATTATGATATTTAGATGTTATATCAATATTAGTAAATTAATTACTTAAAAAATAAATATTAAAATTATCTAAGAAAACTTTTTTAGTAGATTGTTTTAATAACATAATTTTAATCATAAATATTAATTTTTCTATATTAGAAGCCTTTTCAGTTAAAGTTATACATAGTTATATTGATGGATATTCAAAAATTGAATATTTTTATAATAAGATATTTTATTTTTTTAAAACTTTAAATTGTATATTGATAATAAAATTATTTATTAAAATTTTAATGATAAATAAATTAATTTATTAATTAATAATAACCGCATAGTCTCTAATCCACTATTAATATTTTTATTAAAAATGAAAATTTATGATATGAAAATATTAATTTAGATTCAGTTTATAATTTTAATTATAGAAACAGATTATTATCTGAAAATCTAATATTTTCTAAAAAAATATAGAATTTATTTTGTAACAAATATTTTATTTTAAAAATAAAACTATTTTATTTTTTGATCATATATAGTTGATATTATTCATGAATTATTTTAAGGAAAATTAAATTAATAAGATCTTTAAAATGAATTGAATTTTAGAAATTTAACAAAAATTAGAATATTAAAATAATTTAAGATAGTTTGATTAAAAAAGAATAAAAATTAATTTATAATAAATAGTTATTTATAAAACTATAATTTTTTATTACTTATATAAATTAAGTATTTTATCTTATCATTTATATGGTTTAATTAACTTGATATAACTTAATCATTATAGATTAGTAAATTAAGACATCTATAAAATTTTTATTATAAAAAGTATTTTTATCTGAATAATATTCTTTTTAATATAAAGCGTATTATATTTTTTTTAAAATAAACAATTATTAAAAATAATTCTTTAATTCATTATATTTTAGTATTTTTTTTATTTTTTATACTCTAAGTATAAAAAAGTTTTTTAAATATAATTAATTTAAAATACAATATATAAAATTATAAATATTAAGACATGTATCTAATTTAAATTTATTTATATTCTAAGATATTTTAAAAAAATCACTTTAATATTAAATTCTATATCTACTTATGTATATAATACATGAAATTAGGATAAAATTATAATATTTTATAATATTTATATTATAATTTTTATTATAAATTAAGTCGTTTAGTTATAAATTATTACTTACATTTATAATAATTTGATATAATAATTATTAACCTTAAAACAAATTATAATGCTAATTTAATATAACATAATTTATTTTATCAGAACTTACTACTATCATATTCATTCATAAATTAATTAGTTTTATGAAATATTAATTTTCAATATATTAAAAATTAATATTCATTATATATTCAACTTATTATATAGAGAAATTCTAAATAAAATATAGCTTTAGTTTATTAAAATAGATTTAATTTTAGAACTATTTTTATCTAATTAAAATTAGGTAAATCAAATTAATTTAATGAAATTGATATTTACAAAATAACTTATATGAGTAATAAAATGCTATAAATTATTTTAAAAATATTTTTTTAAGTTAATTCATTAAATTATGATTAAAAAAATGAATATAAGAATACTTAAATTGAAATAATTTATTATTTAGATGATATAAATTTTTTATGTCTTAAATTTAGTTAATATATTCATTATTGAATATGAGTATTTATTTTATAATAAATATAGTTTGGAAATATATAAATACTTGTAATATAAATGATTAGTATCGTAAGTATACTATTAAATAGTTTCACTTATTTTCGATATTCTATAAAAGAATGTAAATTACATTAATCTATTTATTTTCATTTGAAATTATGATATTAATTTTTGTGTATTAACTATTATATATTATAGGAATACATAAGATAATAAATGATTTTTTTTAAATTAAAAGGAAAACTCTATTGAATTATTGAATGGAATATAATTTTCATTTACTTATTTCGTTTAAATATAATATGTTTGATCATATATAAGATATTTAACTAATATCAGTATATTTTATTATAGAATATAACTTATTGTTGTATATTAATATTTTTTATTAAATAAAGTTTTTATAAATATTAAATATAGATTAGAATTAATAATTATATAATATTATTTTTTGTAATTATATAAAAATATAATTTTTAATTATTTTATTTAAGTTACCAATATTTTATATTATTATGATTTATTTGAATAAATTATATAAATAAAGATATATTTTAAAACATATTGAATTAATAATTTTTATATAAAAATAGTTTATAACTGATGTTTATTAATCTAAAATTATCACTAAGTATTTCTTCAAATAATAATATTTGTTAAGTGAAAAAACTTTTAATATAAATTATATATCATAATTATATGATAGATACTATTTTTTAAATTCAGTTATTATTTATTTTATCTATTATTATGAGATATATAAATAAAATATTTTTCTTAAAATTGAATATATTATTTTATATTTAATATAATGAATATTAATAGTATAAATTATCTTAAATAGATAATAATTAGATATTTGATTAGATAATATATATATTTCTATATTTAACTAATGTTAATATAATTGTTTTTTATTAGTTAATAATATCGAAATTTATTCGATGTAAGTGCTAATTACTATGAATTTAATTAAAATCTCTTAATTTATACTTTTATATATTTTAGTTTTTTGGTTAAAAAGGTTTCTGTTTCTCATAAGAGATTTTAATTTTTAGTTTAAAAAAGATTTTAATTAATTAAATTTAAATTATTATAGTAATATTTATAATATGAATTTTCAAATAATTTATTTATTTTTAATATATAGAAAATATATCTTTAAGTTTAATGATATATATTGTTCTTAATTATTTCTAAATAATTAAGAAAACTAAATTAAAATTTTTAATATATATATTTATTAAAAATAATAGATAAGAATTAAGCATTTGCTATATTTAATTAATTAAACTTCTGGTTATTACTTATAATAGTGCTGTTAAAATTGGTAGATATGATTTTTTATAAAATTAAAGATGCTAAAAATATTTAACATTTTATATTAGTTATTATTAATTAATTTTATTGATATTAATAATTTACTATGAAAACAGTAATGTTATTATCATTAATTTCATTTTTAATATATAAGAAATTATAAAATGTAAAATAGAAGTATAAAAATTATTAGATTTATCTGATAGAATTGATAATAAAATAGTAACTATCATGCTTAAATTTTATTTATTTAATATAAATATTTCTATTTATATGATAAAATAAATAATTATATTTTTTATATATTTGATTATAAAAGACCTAATGGGTTTAATTTTAAATTAATACAAATTATTCGATAAATTACTATATATAAAGAAAAAATATCATTTATAATATATTAAAATTATTTAATAAAAACTCAATGAATTTATAAATATTAAAATAATATTGAATATATTATTGTTTTATATTAATATATAAATAAGTCTACTTAGTAGTTAAAAATTATTTTTTAATATCTTAAATATATGCAGTATTTGTTATTATAATAACTTATAGTGTTCTTATAAAATATAAAATTAATCGTTAATTTAATTAATTTTTTATTTTATCACAAACATTAAAATTTGATAATTAAAAATGATGGTTATTCAATAATATATATTATTAATGATTATTAAATAACATTATAAGTTTAACTATAATTCATTATTATATATTTATTCAAATAATTTATAACAAACAAACTTATCTAGCAATTAATGGATTATAAAAATTTAATTAATATTTTCTATTATATTAAAATCCAATTATGGGTTTTTATATTAGTTTCTAAAAAACAAAAAAGAACGATATAGCAAGTTCTGATATTTCATATATTTTACTAATATTATTTAAATTTCTTATAAATAAAATAATAGAAAAACTATTTGATTGGTATTACAATATTTTTTATAAAATACAACTTATTTTCATATACTCTCATATATTATTTAAATAAATTTAATAAAAAAGTCATATAAAGTCAAAGGAATAGAATTTTATAATTTAAAAAATAAAGTAAACAGATTAATTAATTTAAATCACTGAATAACAGTTAATTAAAAAATTAATATTTAATTTTTTAATTTGAAATTTAGTAATTAATAGAGATAATTAAATAATTTACATTATAAATATAAATAGTTAATATTATTAAATTTTATTTTTCAGAAAAATATTATTACAAATAAATATTTAAAACCTGAAAAATTTTTCAAAACTTTTTTATTAATTACTAAACCTGGAACCTGGAAATAAAAGAAAATATAATTAACATATCTAAAGTTCTATCATCTCAAAGTTGTTTAAATAATGTAAAAAATTTTAATATAGTTTATTTATATATTAAATATCATTATAACTTAATTTAATTTTAATAAACTTATTGCTATCTTAAATATATTATATTTAAAAGTTTATTGATAATTATATCAGTCATATAATTTTATAGCTTTAAATAATCTTTAAGTAATTATTCTTTGTTCAAATAATATAGTTTTATTCCATAAAGAAAATTATTTTATAAATTTATCATAAAATGAACTCATTAAAAATATAAATAACTAATTATTTTACTCAATAATGATAATTATAATAATTTAACTATCTGTTTACTTATAAAAATAAATACAATAATTAGTATTATATTTAATATTATTATCTTTATAATGTTTTTAGCTAGATAGAATTATCGACTAATATATTTAATTAGAATTGATATTGTTTAAATACTTTATAGTATCAATATTTTAAATATGATAAATATTCAATTATTTAAATAATTAATTATGGATAGAGATCTTTCTGATATCAAAATTTAAGTTTTCTTAATTTAATTATTAAGTTATTAATAATAAACAATTAAAAATATTAAATAATTGAATGTTAAAAGATAAATATTAAGTATAATATTAAATATTTTATTATATTTAATATTATAAAATATAAGATAATGAATAGAAAAGATTCTTAAATATCTTTACATATAATAAGATTCTATAGAAATTGTAAATCATATTTTAATTAAATTAATATTTATTAAAACCCTCTTTACTGAATTAATTAAATTATCTATATTCAATTATTTGAAATAAAAGTTTTTATATGAATTAACTAATAATTGAAATTAAATAGTAATTATTTAAATGAAAATTTAATTTCTATTAAAGTAAGATTTTAAAAATCAATTATTTTATTATAAACATAGTTACAAAATTAATGATTAGTTAAATTAAATTCAGTTATATATAAGATATTCTTAATTAATTTTTATAATAAAATTATTAATTTAAATTAAGATTTTTAAAAACTAATAACTTTATATTATATTTTTTATTTAAATAGTCTTAATAAGATGAACATATTTGTTTTTAATATTAAAATATTAAAATAATTATTTAATTTAAGTTAATTAAAATATTAGAATTTTGATTATTTTGAAGTTTATTTTAGTTTTTATTAAAAAATATCATCTCGAAAGAAAATAAATAGAAGAAGTGTAAAATATATTTTTACGGCGCTTATTATTAATATAATAATTTTATATAAGTTTAATATTAATTTTAATTAATTGATTTATTTGTGATGATTTAAAAATCTTTAATTTTTATTTATTTTATTAAAATAATTTTCATAATTTAAATTTTTTAACTGATAAAATTATAATAATAATTAATATGTAGTAAAATTTATAAAAAGTAATTTTATCAAAATAATAGATTGTTTTATTGCAGTTATTTCTTATATTATACTATATAATAGTAGTTAGTTAATTTGTTTATTGTAATATAAATTTATAATATTTATTATCGTAAGATTAAATCTTAAGCTACAACTTTCATTCATTGATAACAAGTAGGATTAAAAAATGATCAATAAATTAACATCTTTGCGTAAAATAACAACTGTTGTAGCTGATACAGGAGATATTAATGAAATAAAACGCTATAAACCTGAAGATGTAACAACAAATCCTTCTTTGATCTTTAAAATAGCTCAGATTCAAGAATATCAACCACTTATTAATGAAGCAATAAATTGGGCGCGTAAACAAAGTTATTCTCATGAACAGCAAATCATTGATGCAACTGATAAATTAATAATTAATATTGGATTAGAGATATTACAATTAATTCCTGGAAAAATTTCAATAGAAATTGATGCACGTCTTTCATATGATAGTAATGCTTCTATTAAAAAAGCTCATCGAATTGTTGAACTTTATAATAATGCAGGTATTAAAAATAATCGTATTTTAATAAAGTTAGCTTCAACTTGGCAAGGAATCCGTGCAGCAGAACAGCTAGAAAAGGATGGTATCAACTGCAATTTAACTTTATTATTCTCTTTTGCTCAAGCACGTGCTTGTGCTGAAGCTAACGTTTATCTTATTTCACCTTTTGTTGGTCGTATTTTTGATTGGTATAAAACAAATAGCGATATGAAAGAGTACGTTATAGAAGAAGATCCAGGTGTTATTTTTGTTAAAAAAATTTATAATTATTACAAACAATATGGATATAAAACAATGATAATGGCAGCAAGTTTTCGAAATATAAATCAAATTTTGCAATTAGCTGGTTGTGATTGCTTAACAATTCCGCCGAATTTACTTAAAGAGCTTTCTGAATCACAAGGTGAAGTTGTTCGTAAGTTAATATTTAATGGACAAATTCAGTCACCACCTAGACCAATGACTGAAGCGGAAATTTATTGGTATCATCATACTGATGCTATGGCGACTGACAAATTAGCTGATGGTATTTGTAAATTTGCTCTATATCAAAAAAAATTAGAAAAGTGGTTGCAAAGTTATTAAGGATTAGATTTCTTATTATAAAATAAAGACTAATTAGATTATTATTTTTTATTTTAAATATCAAAGACAGTAAATAATCTCTTCTATCTTTACGTTATTTATAACTAAAATTTAATTTTTTAATATTAAATATTTTTCTTCAGCATTAAATTTTGAAAGCTAATAAATAATTTTATTTTAAAGATTTATTCTATATTTTAAATATAAAAATAAATAAAATTATAAAAGTAAATAAATATTTATATTTAAAAAATTGTCTTTCTCAGTAATATTTAAAAAATAATTTTATAATTAAATTATTGTTTTTGATTTATAATTATTCAATACTTATTAAGTCTATAATTTCATATATTATTAATTAATAAGCGTATTGATTAATTTTATATTAACTAAGAATATTATTTATAGTTATCTATAATACAATATCTAAGTTTAAATTGATGATTTTTTATTTCAAAAAAACATTTTACTAAATAAAATATCTATAATTATTTTTTATAAAAATTAATTATATTTTTTATTAAAAATATAATTAATTGGTTTATATAAGTTTTAACTTATTGAGTAATTTATAACTTATTTCCAAAAAAATATTAGTAAAATTAAAAGATAGTAAGTAAAAAAATTGTTCTTAATTTTTTATAACTAATTCTATTGAATTAATTATAAGAAATAATTGAAAGTTGTGTTATAGCTTATAATATTAAGAGCAGATAGAAATAGTGATAAGAATAACTAACTGATGATAAATTATATATTTTAAAATATTTAAACTGTTATTTTTTAATATAATAAGTATTATTTATTTTAAAAAATAATAAGATTTTCACCTTGTAATAATTTTATTATTAGAATAATTCTTATTTACTATTAGATTTTTTTTATTATTCTTCTTTGTTTATTTTTTTAAATATTTACTATAATTAATAGTAAATAGTTTTCATATTTTTTATTTTTTTAATAGTATATAATACTAGATATTGTAAGAATTTCCTAAATCATAGGATCATTGACTTTTTAAGATGAACGTAGTATTTTAAAATAAAACACTAATCATAATTGAAAATCTCATTTATTATTAATAGTCAAATAAAAAATTTATAATTTAATATATTAAATAAGTTGGATAAATAAGAAGTTATTGATATTAATACTTAGAGATTTAATATGAGTCCTTAATTGATATACAACTATAGTCATTTAACATTGTGTTTATTATTAATAATATTCTATTAATTATCTATATTACATTAATAATTTAGCTATAATAATTATATTATTAACGATAATATCTTATTTAGATATTTATTTATTAAATAAAAAGTGAGTTTAGTATATATGCTATATATTACTTAATATATTATAAAATAATATCAATTGGATATACAAGAAACTTAAAGAAATGTTAAATAAAGAAAGATAATTATAAATTAAGTTATATTCTAAAATATTTTTCATATTTTATTACATAATAAAATATGAAAAATATAATTAATTACTACACTAAATCATCAATTTATATATAAATTGATGATATTAATTTTAATATAGATGTAATTTATTCGATACTTATGTTTAGCGTGATATTTAGTTACAATCGTTAATTAATTATTTTAATTTAAATAAAATATTATGATATGAAATTAATTAACTTTAGAGATTTAAATATTTAAAATACTTAAAAGAAGAAACTTTTGTAATTATATAAGTTTTTCGTATTTTTAATAATAAATACATCTTTTTGTTAATAAAATAAATTACTAATAATATTTATTTTTTATTAATATGAAATATTATTTTAATCTATAAAATAAATAAATAGGATAATTAATTCAATTACTGTCATTAATGACAGTTATATAAAATTAGTAATAAAATTAAATATTTAATTTTATTACTAATAAATATATATTAAAAATATAATAAAATTATTTTAAAGTTAATAAAATACAAAATATAATATTGAATTTTTTTTTAAAAAAAGAAGAAAATATTATTATTAACATTAATTAATAATAATTGATTATATATTTTTTATATTAATTTTATATATAGAATAATATGAATTGATTTAGAAATATAAATTTTGAATATTTTTTATAATTTACAAAAAATCTTATAAAAATAACAATTGTGAATATAACACTAAAATATATATTAAATTCATTGATACCATTAAAATGCTATTTTGGTTATCTTATCTCAAACATTATCATGATAATGTTTTGTATTTATATTAAATAATAAATACAAATAAACGTTTATATATTTGTTTTTCTTAGCTTTAATTAGAAGATGTATAATTTATTTTTTAAATATTTTAAATAATAATATTAGCTTAACTCGATACAGATTTTATATTCTACATAGAAATAAACAAACTTTCGTCTAATGAAAAGTAAATAATTATTTTATTAAATATATAAAATATATAATTATATTAATAATAAGAATCAAGGTTATATAAATAATTAATTTAATTAAATTAATATATTTTATATATTATAAATAGAGAAAATTTTTTACTTTATAAAAATAAAAAAATAATTATTTATATATAAAATGTAAAAATTAATAATAAATAGTTTATTTATTTAATTGTTATTTTTATATTCTATTTAATTAATAGTTTGAAAATTTAATAAAATTATAATTAATAATAGATATTTATCTGATTTTAAAACAAAATATCTTAAAATAAGACTATATCTTATTGATATTATATAATTATATAATAAAATTATATATACTAATTAATAATTAATTAAAAATTAATCTTAATTATTTTTTTAAATAATATAATTATTTATTCCATATATTTATAAAACAATGTTATTAATTAATTTAATAAATAATATTCTATAAATTTATCTAAATTTAAACATTTACAACTTAATAAAATTAGAATCATTTTTATAAAATATATATAAATAAAAATCGACAAAAAATTAATTATTATCATTCTAATTTTAAATTAAATAAATATAAAATCATCATCTATTAAATGAATTCTTTTTAATTTAAAAGAATAAGATTTTAAAAAAAATTCATGTTGATTTTATAACAGTTAAGTTTTTATAAAAATCATAGAGATTTATTTTTTTGACTATAGAATTTATAATTATTTATATCATTAATTATTTTTGATATAAATATAAATTTAACTATATAATATACAAAAATATAATTTCCTGTATTAGAAAAAAATAATATTTTAGTTAAAAAATTGGATAAATGATTATTTTTTTAACTTAAGACTAAAGAACTAATTATTAAAATAAACATATTTTTTATTGATTTTTTTATTTATAATCATCAAGATTTTTATTAAATAAATTAACTAAATTAAATCCAGTATTTATCTCTACTTCTTAGAAGATTAAAATTTAATATTGAAAGAAATAGAATAAGAATAATATAAATTCTTGCATTTTATAAACTATCTGTATAATTTAAATTATATGTTATTATTTTCATCTATTATTGATGATTCATCATAATGAATAAAAATTCAAATATTTATTTTATTAATAATTATAATTATTTTTTATTTATTTTTTATCAATGATATTTAAAGAAGTTATTTATGATTTTACATTTGATCATTTATATTAAGTTTATTTAATTTTATAAAATTAAATAAACAAATTTAGTTAAAAATATATTTTTAATATTTTAGAAAGTATTAAAAAAAGTAAATTATAGTATTTGTTAATTAAAATCATTTAATTATAAATATCTATGTAAATTGATATTAATTATTATATGATTTTAGAAATTTTAAAAATCTCTCTTCTTGGTATCATTCTGATAATTAAAACGAAAAAATATTTTCATGACTATTTAATAAATTTTATTTTTTAATGATAATAAATAGAAAAGTTACTTTATTCTTGTACTTATTCTTATTATGTTATAATAATTTTTAATTATTATTAATGATTTGATTAACTATTTTTTATTATTTAATGATAAATATTAAATATAATGATTTTACTACTATCTATTTAATTATAAATTATGGTTAGATATTAATCAATATATTATTAATAATAACAAAAAATATGGAATTTAATTACAAAAAATCGTATTATTATTTTATTAATTTTTAATTTTATCTTATATTAATCATATTTATTTTATGATTTTACAATGTTATTTATAAATATCAAATTATTAGAATTAAACAATAAATATTATATTAATAAAAATCTTTTTTAACGTACATAAATAGTGAAAAACAAAAGAATATTTTAAAATTAAGTAAATAAATATAAACTTCTTAAATTAAATTTAATATTATTTTAATTCAGATGATAAGATAAATATTACAAAAATATTAAATGCAAATAAATAAAAATTCAAATAAATTTAAATTTTAGTAAAATAAATTTTTATTCATATTAATAAAAATTCATAATTTCATATTAGTTTAATGTATATCTTTAATAAAAATTTATAATTCTATTAGTTTATATATATAATATTTGATATTTATTAAAATTAAATAACAATATAAAAATAATGAATATTTTTATTTTTAAATAATAATTAATGAAATTAATTAAGTTTACTATTGAATTTTAAATTAAATATTAAATTTTATATATATATATAATTAATTATTATACACTAAATGATTATTGATTATCAATTATTATAATTATCTTAATATAAAATATAAATAATATTTCATTTTCAAAAAAGTTATCAAGATATTAATTAAAAAAATAATGATTATTTACTACTTTCTATTTTTTATTATAAACTTTAATTTTAATTAAAGATATATGTGTTATATGATTGACATATTTTATGAAAATATTTAAGAATATTATTCTTATTTTTTCAATTTTGTATTATTTTTCGTTATATGAGAGATATAAATTGATATATAGATATATTTTTTAATTAAAATATATTAGATTTATTAAATGTTTTTCTTTTGTTAAAATAAGAATATAGATTATACTATAATATAAATAAAAATGGTTTATGTTTTCAATTCCATTTAAACTAAATTATAAACAATAACAAATTAATAATATGATTATGAAATATCGTTTAACAGCTACAAATATACTAGCGTTAGGATTTATGACATTTGCGTTATTTGTAGGAGCTGGAAATATTATTTTCCCTCCAATTATTGGATTACAAGCAGGTGAACAAATATGGACAGCTGTATCTGGATTTCTTTTAACAAGTGTATTATTACCTATTCTTGCAGTTATTGCATTAGCAAAAGTAGGTGGTGGTATAGAACAACTTAGTGCACCAATTGGTAAATCTGCCGGACTATTGTTAGCTATTATTACCTATTTATCTGTTGGACCATTATTTGCGATGCCACGTACTGCAACAGTTTCTTATGAAGTTGGAATTGCTGCATTATTAGGAGAAGTTTCATCAGTTTCATTATTTATTTATAGTTTAATTTATTTTGCTATCGTAATATTAATTTCACTTTACCCTGGACGATTGCTTGATAGTATAGGGTATATTTTGGCACCGATAAAAATAATTGGATTGGCTGTTTTAGGTATTGCTGCAATACTTTTGCCAGCAGGTGAATCAATAACTTCAACATCGTTATATACTGAAATGGCTTTTTCTAGTGGTTTTATTAATGGTTACCTTACCATGGATACACTAGGAGCAATGGTTTTTGGTATTGTTATTGTTAACGCTGCTCGCTCTAGAGGAATTGAAAATCCTATTCTCTTAACCCGTTATACAATATTAGCTGGATTAATTGCTGCTGTATTATTAGTATTAGTTTATATTTCACTATTTAAACTTGGAGAAAATAGCGGAACATTATTATCCAATGCTGATAATGGTGCTGATGTTCTGCATGCTTATGTACAACATACTTTTGGTAATTACGGTAGTTTTTTCTTAGGTGGATTGATTTTTATTGCTTGTATTGTAACTGCTATAGGACTTACTTGTGCTTGTGCTGATTTTTTTTCACTTCATACGGGAATTTCTTATGATAGATTAGTCTGGATACTTGGTATATTTTCTATGGTAATCTCTAATTTAGGATTAAATAAATTAATTGAATTTTCCATTCCAATATTAATCGCGATTTATCCACCATGTATTATATTAATTCTAATGAGTTTTACATTAAAATGGTGGACTTGTGCATCAAGGGTAATTTCACCAACAATCTTGATTAGCTTATTATTTGGTTTATTGGGTGCAATGAAATCCTCTAAATTTTTAGAAACATTTATTCCTGATATTGCTAAAAAATTACCTCTTTATGATGATGATTTATCTTGGCTTATACCATCATTAATTATTTTGGTTTTTTTTGCATTATTTGATATTATTAACACTAATAATACTGATACAAAATCAGATAAGATTTAATTAAAAAATTAAATATAGTAAATTATCAAAATATTACTTATCTTATTTTACGATAGTTTAGCAAATTAATAAAATTTTTAAAAATTAAAAAACTAGGTTAATTCATAAAATGAGATTATAAAATATCCACAAATTAAAGTTTATTGATTTTAATATATATTTATATAATATTTTTATAGGTTATTAAAATTTATTTAATATATAAAATATTAACTAATTTATTATTATAAATATTCATTTAATTTTCAAAATTTTAAGTAAATATAAAATAACAAATTAATTTTAAAAGCTAAATTAAAAATAATTATATCAATATATGATATAATATATCATATAATTTATTAGCTTATTTTAAAAGCTATTAATAATTAGTTAAATAATTATTAAATTTATATTTTAAAAATATGTTTTTATTTAAGTTAAAATATTATGTGAATAAGATAAACCTTATCATGATTTTTCTTTAAAAAATCATGATAAGGTTATAATAATAAATTTTTAATTTCTAATTATGTTTATCTATTATGATATTTCATAACGATATTATATTAATTAGATTATTTTGATTAAATGGATTAAAGAAATTTATGACTCTGATTTTATTTTTAAAATAACTTAACTAATAATTTAATGATTATTATCATTTAATTAAAAATATGATCACTTTAAGGTATATTCTTTAAATAATTTAATAAATAATATCATATAATATGATATTATTTATAGTTTTTCATAAACTTTAAAATATTGTTATCTTAGTTATTTGTTTTAAAAAAATACATAAATTATAATTTTTTTTTATTAACAATTGAATGTTTCATAAAATTGAAGTATTAGTTAATATATATATTAAATCTTGATTATTTATTACGTGAATTTATATTCATAAAGATATATGAAATTGAATTAAAATATTTTTAGAATAATATTAAATAGTGAAATAATTTTATTAATAAAAAATGATATTTTATCAAAATAGTTTTACTATAAATAATATTTCTTATTTTTATTAATAATATTGTGTTTATCTTTAGTTATTGTATTTATAATCAATAATCTTAATAAATAGAGAAAATATATTACTTTCATAAAATAATTTATAGTAAAAATTTCAACATAATTATTATATAAAAATAATATTATATTTTGATAAATTATTACTAATCTTACCGTTTGTGAAATAAATAATATTAGTTTTTTAGTAACACTTTTTATTAGTGTTTAATAAACCTAAATATGTTTAGTTGAAACTTGCTATTTAAAGTATTTTATTTAAAATATATTTAATTTTATAAAAAAATTATTAATGTTATATTAAATTATCATATAAACGATAAATAAATTTCTATGGTTAGATTAACTTTAATTATGTCTTTAAAAATATTTTTTATTTACAAAAATGAATTATTATTTTTTAACAATATTTTAATTTTTTATTTATCCAGAATTTAATCTTTAAATTATTAATCTATTAATTATTAATTTCATTTTATTTTAAAATATTTAATTATATTAATACTTTCTTTTATTAAATATTAAGATACGAAATAAATACTTATTTAAAACAATTATAAAGAGATATCGTTTTTAGTTACTTTCTGTTTAATATTCTTTTATCAAACATAATCCAGATATTAATAATAAAAATATCAGGTTAACTGTTGATTTAATAATCAATATAATTAAATTATTTTACTTAATATATAAATAACAAATTAAATTATTTTCCTGAAAATAAAAGGAGTATAAAGTGAAATATGAATTACAAAATCAAGATGGTCAAGCTCGTCTTGGTCATTTAATTTTTAATAATTGGATTATAGAAACACCTGTTTTTATGCCAGTTGGTACTTATGGTGTAGTAAAAAGTATGACATCAAATGATATTAAAGAAACAGGAACAGAAATACTATTAGCTAATGCTTTTCATTTATGGTTACGTCCTGGACAAAGGATAATAAAATTACACGGTGATTTACATAATTTCATGCAATGGCAAAATCCAATTTTAACTGATTCAGGTGGTTTTCAAGTTTTTAGCCTTGGAAGAATTTGTAAAATTAAAGAAGATGGTGTCTATTTTCGCCATCCAGTTAATGGTACAAAAATTTTTTTTAGCCCTGAAAAATCAATGGAAATTCAATATTATCTTGGTTCAGATATTGTTATGGTTCTTGATGAATGTACACCTTACCCGGTAAATTGGAATTATGCTAAAAAATCAATGGAGATGTCTCTGCGTTGGGCAAAACGTAGTCGTCAACGGTTTGACGAGTTAACAAATAAAAATGCGCTTTTTGGTATTATTCAAGGCAGTATTTATCAGGATTTACGTGATATTTCGGTAAAAAGTTTAGTTGAAATTGGTTTTGATGGTTATGCTATTGGTGGTTTAGCTGTTGGAGAATCTAAAGAAGATATGTATCGAATTTTATCTAAAATTTGTCTAGAAATTCCTAAGAATAAACCACGTTATTTAATGGGAATTGGTAAACCAGAAGATCTTATTGAAGCCGTTTATTATGGTATTGATATGTTTGATTGCGTAATTCCAACCCGTAATGCACGAAATGGTCACTTATTTGTGACCGAAGGTATAATTAAAATACGTAATGCTAAATATAAATTAGATACTTTACCGTTAGATGCATATTGTGATTGTTATACTTGTTCTAATTATACTCGTTCATACTTACATCATCTTGATAAGTGTAATGAAATTCTTGGTGCGAGACTTAATACATTGCATAATTTACGTTATTATCAACGACTAATGTTTGAAATTAGAAAATCGATTAAAAAAAATAAATTTAAGACTTTCTATTTAGAATTTTATCGACGGATTAATAAAGATCCAATGAATTAAATTTCATAAAAATTATAGTAATACTTTGATAAACATATTAATTAATTAAAATTAATGTAGTGGTATTTATTTATTTTAGTTAATCTTTTAAGTTTTAATGTTATTTAAAATATTAATGAGGAAATTTTTGATGAATTTTTTTATTTCCGAAGCGATTGCTTCAGGGGTTACACAGTCACAAGGAAATCCATATTCTTTAATTATAATTCTAGTTATTTTTGGATTAATTTTTTATTTTATGATTTTACGTCCACAACAGAAGCGAGCTAGAGAACATAAAAAATTAATGGATTCTATTTCTAAAGGTGATGAAATACTAACAACTGGTGGATTAATTGGACGCGTTACCAAAATATCTGAAACAGGTTGCATTATTATTGCAATAAATAATACAAATGAAGTAACTATTAAACGTGATTTTGTTGCTTCTATATTACCAAAAGGTACAATAAAATCTATCTAATTTCTCATTTTTCAAAAAGAGAGTTGACGTGATAAATTATTATCCTTTATGGAAGTATTTAACTCTGATCGTTTCGTTATTCATAGGTTTGTTATACGCACTTCCAAACCTTTATGGGGAAGATCCTGCTATTCAGATTACTGGTGTGTACGGAACAGTTGCTAATGAATATATTTTAAATCATGTTCATAATATTTTAAAGAAAGATAAAATAAAAAGTAAATCAATCCTTTTAAAAGATGGTGTAATTTTCATTCGATTTAGTAATCCAGATATCCAGTTTAATGCACGCGAAAGTTTACTAAGAGATTTAGGAAGAGAATATATTATTGCGTTAAGTCTAATGCCAGCTACTCCTTATTGGTTAAGAATATTAGGTGGTGAACCAATGAAATTGGGTTTAGATTTACGTGGTGGTGTTCACTTTCTAATAGATATAGACATGAAGCCAGTATTAAATAAATTACAAGAACAAAATATAGATAAACTTCGTATTGATTTACGTGAAAAAAAAATCGAATATTCAACTATACGTAAAATAGATAATTATGGATTTAAAATTTATTTAAACGATAATAATAACTTTTCTAAAGTCAAATCTTATTTAATATCAAATTATCGTAATTTTGATTTTAGTTCTAGTGATAACAATATATTAATAATAACAATGACAGATAAATATATTCGTGGAGTTCGTAATAATGCAATATTAAAAAATATTAATATTATCCGTAATCGTATTAACCAATTAGGTATTACAGAAGCATTAGTACAACAACAAGGTAATGATCGTATTGTTGTTGAATTACCTGGTATTCAAGATACTGCTCGAGCAAAAGAGATTTTAGGGGCAACTGCAACTTTAGAATTTCGTTTAGTTAATACAGATATAGATAATTCTGCTATTCAACTTAATCATATTCCAGGTGATTCTGAAATAAAATATACTCGTGATGGTAAACCTATTGCTCTTTATAAACATGTTGTCTTAATGGGAGATCATATTACTGATTCTTTATCTAGTTTTGATGAAATTGGTAGACCTGAAGTAAACATTACTTTGGATAGTGAAGGTGGATTTATTATGTCAAATTTCACACGTAATAATCAAAATAAATTGATGGCAACTTTATTCATTGAATATAAAGATAGTGGCCAAAAAGATGCCGAACATCGTACTATTTTAATAAAAGATGAAAAAATCATTAATATTGCTAGAATTTCTTCTCATTTTAGTAATAAATTTCGTATTACTGGTATGAATAATCAAATAGAAGCTCGTCAATTATCATTATTATTACGGGCTGGAACATTAATAGTTCCTATTCAAATTATTGAGGAGCGTACAATTGGGCCAACATTAGGATTACTAAATATTGAGCAAGGAATGAAAGCATCATTATCTGGCTTACTAGCTTCAGTATTATTTATGGTAATTTATTACCGTAAGTTTGGTTTTATTGCAAGTTCAGCATTATTAGCTAATTTAATTCTTATCGTGGGTGTTATGTCTTTATTACCAGGAGTTACATTAACTATGCCAGGAATTGCCGGTATTGTATTAACACTTGCTGTTGCTGTTGATGCCAATGTATTAATTAATGAACGCATTAAAGAAGAGTTAAGAAATGGTCGTTCCATACAATACGCTATAAATGAGGGTTATAGTGGTGCATTATCCAGTATATTAGATGCTAATTTAACAACTGTAATTACAGCAATTATTTTATATACTTTAGGCACTGGTCCAATTAAAGGTTTTGCCATTACTACAGTGATTGGAGTCGTTACTTCTATTTTTACTTCAATCATAGGAACGCGTGCTATAGTAAACTTATTATATGGCGGTAAACATATTAAAAATCTTTCTATTTAAGGAATCTCGTTATGCAACTGCAACAAGATTACACAATAGAACAGTTAAATCATGGCCGTAAAGTTATCGATTTTATGCGTTGGGATTATTTAGCGTTTTCTCTTTCAATTATTTTATTTATTTTTTCGGTTACTATTTTTTTATTGAAAGATTTTAATTTGGGATTGGATTTTACAGGAGGAACAGTTATTGAAATGAATTTCAATAAACCTATAAATCTAAATAAAATTAGAACGAAATTAACTAATAGTGGTTATCCTGAACATTTAATACAAAATTTTGGTAGTACTCGAGATATTTTGATTCGATTTTCTCATACTAAAGGTATTGAAAATCAAGAAATTGGTAAATCTATTATTTCAATAATTCATAAAGATATAGACGATCAAGCAATAGTTAAGCGTATCGAATTTGTTGGGCCAAGTGTTGGCGATGAATTAGCTCAAAATGGAGGAATCGCACTTTTAGTTGCATTGATCTCTATTTTAATTTATGTTGGATTACGTTTTGAATGGCGTCTAGCTGCAGGTTCAGTAATATCATTAGCCCATGATTTAATTATTACATTAGGTATTATATCTCTTTTTCAAATTGAAGTTGATATGACTATTGTTGCTTCATTAATGTCTGTTATTGGTTATTCATTAAACGATACAATCGTTGTTTCTGATCGTATTCGTGAAAATTTTCGTAAGATTCGGTTTGGTACTTCTTATGAAATAATGAATTTATCATTAACGCAAACATTAAATCGAACAGTGATTACATCATGCACTTTTTTATTAGTGGTATTAATGCTTTATCTTTTTGGTGGATCAATTATGAAAGGATTTTCACTAGTTATGTTAATTGGTGTTCCAATTGGAACTGTATCTTCAATTTATGTCGCTTCTGCTTTAGCATTAAAGATGAAAATGAAACGAAAGCATTTCATTTATCTTAAAAAATAAAAAGGAGATATATCAATATTTTATTCTATCTTAAAAATTAATTTTATTAATTCAAATTCTATTACATTGAGATAACTAGTCAGTTTTCATTTATAATTTAGTTAAACTTAAAAATCAGATTTTAAAGTCAGGAAATTTTATGCATTGCCCATTTTGCACTGCTGCAGATACTAAGGTTATTGACTCACGTCTAATTGGCAATGGTTCACAAGTTCGTCGTCGACGACGATGTCTTGAATGTCAGGATCGCTTTACTACTTTTGAGGTAGCTGAATTAATCATGCCTCGCGTGGTAAAAAGTGACGATATACCTGAGTTATTTGATGAACTTAAACTTAGACGAGGTATAGAAAAAGCATTAGAAAAACGTCCGGTAATTTCTAATGATGTAGAAACAGTAATTAATAATATAAAGTTGAAACTCAGAGCAACTGGTAATCGAGAAATTCCAGCGAAAATGATTGGAAAAATTGTTATGGAAGAGTTAAAAAAAATAGATAAAGTTGCTTATATACGCTTTGCTTCTGTATATCGTAGTTTTAAAGATATTCGTGAATTCGGTGAAGAAATTTCTAAGTTACAGGATTAATGATAAAATGAGTACAACTACTGATAAGCAGTTTATGATACGCGCATTATCATTGGCTAAACAGGGGAGATTTACAACTTCGCCCAATCCTAATGTAGGTTGCGTTATTGTATATAATAATAAAATTATAGGTGAAGGCTTTCATTATAAAGCAGGTCATACGCATGCTGAGATTTATGCCATACAGATGGCAGGTAAAAAAACTAATGGAGCAATTGCTTATATTACATTAGAACCATGTAGCCATTATGGTAAAACACCGCCTTGTGTAGATGCATTAATAAACGCTGGTATTCGGCGTGTTTTTGTAGCGATGCAAGATCCAAATCCTAAGGTTTCAGGACGCAGTTTGCTTAAGTTACAACAAGCTGGTATTGAAGTTATATATGGTTTGCTAACAAATGAGGCTGAACAATTAAATCTAGGATTTATAAAAAAAATGAGAACTGGTTTTCCTTATGTTCAACTTAAATTAGCCGCATCACTTGATGGACGAATAGCTCTTGCATCAGGTGAAAGTAAATGGATTACTACATCAATAGCTCGTAAAGATGTACAAAGCTTTAGAGCTGAAGCAAGCGCGATTTTAACTACCGATAAAACTATTTTAAATGATAATCCTTCTTTAAATGTTCGTTGGAAAGATTTGCTTCCTGAAATACAAAATATTTATCCAAAAGATCATATCAGACAACCAATAAGAATTGTTTTAGATCGTCTTAACAAAATAAAACCAGAACACATAGTTACAAAATTAGATGGTGAATGTTGGCTTATTCGTTCTAATCCAATATCGCAAAATTGGTTAGGTAATGTTAAACAAATTAAAACTTCAACTTCCGAAATGGGAATTGATTTATCTTTATTAATGATGAAACTAGCTAAATACAATATTAATTCGATTTTAGTTGAGAGCGGAGCAACACTTGCTGGTTCTTTATTAACATCAAAATTAGTTGATGAATTAATTATTTATGTCGCTCCTAAAATTTTAGGAATAACAGCAAGAGGATTAATTTATATTCCAGAATTACAAAAATTAAAAGATGCTCCTAAATTTGAATTTATTGATATCAAACTTATTAGTAATAATTTGCGTTTAAGACTTCGTCCATTATGAGAGTGTTAATTTTATTAATTGTTTATCTTAAATATAATATATTAAGATAATTTAAATAATATAAGATATAATATATTAAATTTAATATTTTTAATCTTTATTAAAAACTTAACGAAATTTTCATATTTTATATGAAGGTAATATAAAAATTTTATATTATTATTAATAATAATTAGTTATTTAAGGAATGTTATGAACGTAATAAAAGGTGCTATAATAGCACCAAAAGCTCGTATAGCAATCGTTGTTGCAAGATTTAATCATTTCGTTAATAAAAGTTTATTAGAAGGTGCCATTGATACATTAGAGCGTATCGGACAAGTTATAACAGAAAACATTACTGTAATTTGGGTACCTGGTGCTTATGAATTGCCTTTAACTATTAAAACATTGGTGGAGATAAAAAAATATGATGCAGTAATTGCGCTTGCTAGTATTATTCGTGGTGAGTCAAATCACTTTGAATATGTTGCTGATAAATCTATTTCTGGACTTTTTAATATTATGATGAGTAGTAACATTCCTATCGCATTTGGTGTATTAACAATAGAAAATACAGAACAGGCTATTGAGCGTGCAGGTACTAAAATGGGTAATAAGGGTGCTGATGCTGCTTTAACTGCATTAGAAATGATTAATATAATTAATATTATTAAAGGAAAATTATTTATTTAAGGAGAATTCATGAAACCTGCTGCTCGTCATCGTGCGCGTGAATGTATTGTTCAAGCAATCTATTCATGGCAAATATCTGGTAATAACATTAATGATGTTAAATCTGAGTTTTTATCTGATCAAGATATGTCAGATGTTGATATGATTTATTTTAGTGAGCTTGTTATAGGTATTTCAGCCAATGTTGTTGAATTAGATAAAAAAATGGCTCCATATCTTTCTCGTCAAGTTGATAAAATTGATCAGGTGGAAAAAGCTGTTTTACGTTTAGCAATGTTTGAATTTTATTATCGTAATGATATACCATATAAAGTTACTATTAATGAAGCTATTGAATTAGCGAAAATTTTCGGAGCAGAAGAAAGTCATAAATTTATTAATGGAGCATTAGATAAGGTCGCTTCTCTTATCAAGAAGAATTAATAGTCTTTAGACTTAAAAAATAATCTTACTTCTGTTTTATTATAAAATATTTTATTTTCTTATGATAATCTAAACATCAATATATTGGATATTATCATGATTTGTGGCGAATTTGATATAATTACTAGATATTTTAATCGTCAAAAAAAAAATAAGTACGGGGTTAATATTGGTATTGGTGATGATTGTGCATTAGTAACAATACCAAAAAAAAACCAATTAGCAATTACTACTGATACATTAGTTGCTGGTATTCATTTTTTTGATAATATTTCTCCAGAATCTTTAGCTTATAAATCATTAGCTGTCAACTTAAGCGATTTAGCTGCTATGGGAGCAAATCCAGTATGGGTTTCTCTAGCATTAACATTACCAAAAATTAATGAAGATTGGCTGGAAAGATTTAGCTCAAGTTTATTTGAGCAGATTAATTATTATAAAATGCAGCTTATTGGTGGTGATACGACACTAGGTCCAATGAGTTTAACTTATACAGTTCATGGTTTGATTCCTGAAGGAAAATCGTTAAAACGATTAGGAGCCCGTGATGGTGATTTAATTTATGTTACAGGAACATTAGGAGATAGTGCTGCAGGTCTTGCAATTTTGAAATCGAAACTGATTGTTAATGACATAAAAGATCGTAATTGGTTGATACAACGTCATTTAAGGCCAGAGCCTCGTATTTCGCATGGAAAAGCTTTACGTAATCTTGCTTCTTCTGCTATAGATATATCAGATGGTTTGATTTCTAATATTAGGCATATTTTAAAAATAAATAGTTGTGGTGCTAAAATTAAATTGGATTTTTTACCTTTATCTGATGCATTACAAAGACAAACTACTTCAGAACAAGCTTTAAATTTAGCCTTAAATGGTGGAGAAGATTATGAATTATGTTTTACAATACCTGAGATAAATTGTGATAAATTAGATTATATAATAGCGCACAATAATGTAAATTTACATTGTATTGGTAATATAACAAAAAAATCGGAAGAGGAAGATATCCAATATTTTTATGATGATAGAAAAATTTTATTTAATTTAATCGATTTTAATCATTTTTTATAAATAACTTGTTATGAATTGTAAAAAATCTTTTTTAATGTTTTTAAATTCTTGGTATTTATTATCAACTGGATTTGGAAGTGGTTTATCACCTATTATTCCTGGAACAATTGGATCTTTATTTTGTATTCCGTTCTGGTTATTAATGTATTGGTTATTACCTATTTGGTTATGTTGGCTTATAATTTTATTTAGTTTTTTTATTGGTATTTTTATTTGTAAGATGATATCTTTTGATATGCAAGTTCATGATCATGGTAGTATTGTTTGGGATGAATTCGTAGGCATGTGGATAACCCTTATGTTTATACCAATTATTAATTGGCAATGGATATTAATTACGTTTCTACTTTTTCGTTTTTTAGATATATTAAAACCTTGGCCTATTTATTGGTTTGATCGAAAAATAAGCGGAGGATTAGGAATTATGATAGATGATATCATTGTAGCAATTTCTTCTATTATTATTATTAGCATACTTACTTATTATTTACCTATATTATATTATATAAAATAATTTTAAAGTTATTAATAAAATTAAAAGATCATTTATTAAATAAGCTTTTAATTTTAATATTTAAAATATTTATTTAATTATTTATTATAATATTTATTTATTGAATTAATAATTCCTTCTGAATTCAGCCCAAGTTCAACTTGAATTTCTATTTGATTTCCTTGTTGAATATATTTATCAGGTAAACCAAGATTAATGATAGGAATGATATTATTTGTTTTTAATAAAAATTCATTAACACCACTACCAGCTCCTCCCATAATTACATTTTCTTCTAATGTTACTAATATTTTATGAGTTTCAGCCATCATTAATATCAATTTTTCATCTAACGGTTTTACAAATCTCATATCAACCACGGTGGCATTAAGTAATTCTGATGCTTTAATTGCTTCGATAAGTAGTGTTCCAAAATTAAGTATAGCAATTTCTTTTCCTTGACGACGAATTAATCCTTTGCCAATTTCAATTTTTGTCAATGGTTGCAGACTGTCATTAGAATCTATTACTGTCCCTTTAGGATAGCGAACTGCAACAGGGCCATCTTGATAGTGATAACCTGTATGTAACATTTGACGACACTCATTTTTATCACTAGGCGACATAATGACAATATCAGGTAAACAACGTAAAAATGATAGATCAAAGGCTCCTTGATGTGTTTGACCATCGGATCCAACAATTCCTGCTCGATCTATAGCAAATAGAATAGGTAATTTTTGAATAGCCACATCATGAATAACTTGATCATAAGCGCGTTGTAAAAAAGTGGAATAAATAGCAACAATAGGCCTATAACCCGCAATAGCAAGTCCAGCAGCAAAAGTTACAGCATGTTGTTCTGCAATACCTACATCAAAATATTGTTTAGGATAGATTTTAGAAAATTCAACCATTCCTGAGCCTTCTCTCATGGCTGGTGTTATTGCTATTAGTTTTGGATCATTATTTGCCTCTTGGCATAACCAATCGCCAAAAATCTTAGAAAAAGTTAGTTGATTGTTATTATTTGTTGGTAGTCTAAAAGTTGTTAGATCAAATTTAGGGACGGAATGCCAGCTTATAGGATCTTTTTCAGCAGGTTTATATCCTTTACCTTTTTTCGTTATAATATGTAAAAATTGTGGACCTTTTAACTCACGAATATTTCTTAAGGTTTGTATTAATGTTAATATATCATGTCCATCAATCGGGCCAATATAGTTAAACCCTAATTCCTCAAATATAGTACTTGGAGTCATCATGCCCTTAATGTGCTCTTCAGTTTTTTTTAACAATTCTTTAATTAAAGGGATATTAGAAAACGTTTTTTTTCCTTTTTCTCGTAATCTAGCATATAAATCACCAGATAACAGTTTTGCTAAATGATTATTTAATGCACCAACATTTTTTGAAATTGACATTTCATTGTCATTAAGTATAACTAGGATATCTTTATGAATATCTCCAGCATGGTTCATTGCTTCAAAAGCCATACCAGCTGTAATAGCTCCATCACCAATAACGCAAACAGTTTTACGATCTTTATTTTCATATTCAGCAGCTACTGCCATTCCAAGCCCAGCGCTAATAGAAGTAGAAGAATGTCCAACGCTAAGAGTATCATATTCACTTTCTTCTCGCCAAGGAAAAGGATGTAATCCATTTTTTTGTCTTATAGTATTAATTTTATCACGACGACCTGTTAATATCTTATGAGGATAGGCCTGATGCCCAATATCCCAAATAAGATTATCAAATGGGGTTCTATAAATATAATGTAAAGCAACAGTGAGTTCTATGGTACCTAATCCAGAAGCAAAATGTCCACTAGAACTACTAACACTATATAATAAAAATTGCCTCAATTCTTTACATAATTTAATAAGATTTTCTTTTGGTAAAAGACGTAATTCCTTAGGTGTCTTTATTGTTGATAAAGTTGGATAAGAGGTTATATTAATAGTCATATTTTCCATTTAATTATTAATTTTAATTATATAAATGATGTTCTATAGCAATAAATCACTATCAAAATATTATTTAGAATTTTTATCTTCGATAAAATATGATTTTTTAATCAATAAGATTAATTTTTTCGTTCGATAATAAAATGTGTTAAATTTTGTAGTGTCTTAGTATTAAGACCATATTTTTGTTCTAACATATAAAGTATATCTAGTGCTTGTTTATATAAGTTATTTTCTTTTTTTTGTGATTGTTTAAGACCTATCAATGATGGATAAGTGATTTTATTATGTTTTTTATCAGTACCTTGATTTTTACCTAAAATGTCTGTATCACCAATGATATCAAGAATATCATCATGTAGCTGAAATAATAATCCAATCGTATTAGCATAATTATCTAATAACGGTAATAATTTATAACCTTGATTACCAGCTGCAAGTGCACTAATTCTAACAGAAGCGCGAATTAAAGCTCCAGTTTTATGAAGATGAATAGATTCTAACATTGTTATATAAATTTCTTGACCTTCTGATTCCACATCAAGAGCTTGCCCTCTACACATACCTGCTGCACCAATAGCTGTAGCTAACTCAGATATCATTGCAAGACGATTAGTATTACTAACATCAGGCATAGTAGAACGAGATAAAATATCAAAAGCAAGTGTTTGTAAGGCATCTCCAGCTAAAATTGCATGAGCTTCACCAAAAGAAATATGACAAGTAGGCTGCCCGCGACGTAAATTATCATTATCCATTGCTGGTAAATCATCGTGGATTAAAGAATAAGTATGAATGCATTCAACAGCTACAGCAAGTATATCTAAATTTTCTATATCAACATTTAGCATATTACCTATAGCATAAATTAAAAAAGGTCTTAGTCGCTTTCCACCAACTAATGTGCTATATTTCATTGCTGATACAAGTTGACTTTGATTAAATGGAAGACGCTGAAAATGGTCTAATAGCGTTTTATTAACATGATCTTGCACCCATTGGTGTTGATCTGAAAAGGATAGAGTCACTATTTTGGACATCATTTATTTATATCATTTCAACGTAGAATTTTATTTGATATTATACTTCTTTTTAATAATCATTCAGCTAATAATTGATTTTATATATTAAATATTTTATTTTTTAACTATAAGAACGAAGTTTAACGTCTATTAATATAATACTAATATGTTTATGATAACGCTTTGGTTTATTTTATAATATTTGCACATAATATTTTATTCTTTTTATAAATTTTATATGAAGTGGTATCAATTAATTTAATAATGTAATTGTTGTTTTAAAATAAAAATGTTGTACATAATAATTATATATATAATATATGCATATTAATAAAAATTAGAATTGACTTCTATATAAAATATTATGAAGTTTATTATTAAATTATTTCCTGAAATAACTATTAAAAGCCGATCTGTTCGTTTGCATTTTATTAGAATTCTTACTAATAATATTTTTAATATATTAAAAATATTAGATAAAGAAATTATCGTTATTAGATATTGGGATAGTATAGAGGTTCTCATAAAGAAAAGTGAATATCATGATATAATTTCTGATGCTTTAACAAGAATTCCTGGTATTCACCATATTCTTATAGTTGAAGAATATCAATTTCGAGATCTTAAACATATTCTTGATTTGACTTATTCAATTTATTCTGAAAAAATAAGTGAAAAAACTTTTTGTGTGCGTGTTAAGCGTCGTGGTAAACATGATTTTACTTCAATAGAAGCAGAGCGTTATATTGGTAATGGTTTAAATCAATATGTTTCATCGGCTAAAGTAAAACTAATTCAACCAGATATAAATGTAAATCTTGAAATCAAAAAAAATAAAGTAATTTTTATTAAATTACGTATTAGTGGTATTGGTGGTTTTCCTATTGGCACGCAAGGAGATGTTTTGTCACTGATATCAGGCGGTTTTGATTCAAGTGTTTCTAGCTATATGTTAATGCGTCGTGGTTGTCGAGTACATTATTGCTTTTTTAACCTTGATGGTTATAAGCAAGAGATTGGAGTAAAACAGATTTCTCATTATCTCTGGTATCGTTTTGGTCGCACGCATAAAGTTAAATTTATTATGATAAATTTTGCTATAATTATAGCAGAAATTATTAAAAAAATTGATAATAATCAGATGAGTATTATCTTAAAAAGGATGATGATGCGCGCTGCTTGTAAAATAGCAGAACGTTGTAATCTTAAAACGTTAGTAACTGGTGAAACTTTAGGACAAGTATCTAGTCAGACATTAACTAATCTACATTTAATTGATAGTGTTACAGATAAATTGGTTTTACGTCCACTAATTTCATACGATAAAGAAAATATTATTAATATCGCACGTAAGATAGGAACTGAAGATTTTGCTCGTACTATGCCAGAATTTTGTGGTCTAATTTCAAAAAAACCAACAGCAAAAGCAGTAAAAGTAAAAATTGAAGAACAAGAAATAAATTTTGATTTCTCTCTACTTGATTATGCTATTAATACAGCAGAATATATTAATATTCGTCATATAGACTATGATTTTCAAGATGAAATATCAGAAATAGAAGTAGTTAATACATTTTCTATTAATGATATTATTTTGGATATTCGTTCTCCTGACGAACAAGAAGCACGACCACTCAAATTGCTAAATGTTAATATAAAATCATTACCATTTTATAATTTAAATAGCCAATTTAGTAAATTATCAAATCAAAAATCTTATTTACTTTATTGTGAACGAGGTTTAATGAGTCGCTTACAAGTACTATATTTACATAAAGAAGGTTTTAGAAATGTAAAAGTATACAGACCTTTAATAACAACTTAATTAATTTTTAAATTGATTTTCATTAATTTAAAAATTAATATATATTCTATTATCATATCGTCATTATTAAATGATATTCTAAATATTAAATATAATATAAATTGTAAGGTAATTTTTATTTTATATAAAATATTTAATTTGAATTAAAAGTTAACTATTATAATATATTTTATTATGATACTGCTATATTTTCTAACATTATCTATTAAACATATTATAGATAATTTTAATGTCTAGAATTCTCTTATTTAATTAACGAATATAATTATAATACTATCATATTGTTAATTCCGATTTTTAATAAAATGAAATAGCTATTTTCTTACTTTAGATAACTATTATATTTTAATAAATAAATTAGTTAAATATTAATTAAATATTTAACTTTTAATAAAAAGTAATAACTTATCTTATATATGATACAGAAAATTACGAATGTATAATTTTATTATATATAATTATATATAATTAGTTTTTAATTTTATTAAAATTTATAAATTAAATATATATTAATTATTTTTATTTTAAAAAATGTACATTATTTCAATCTAAAGAAAATAAGTAATAAATTAAATGATGAAATTAGTACTCACAACTTTAAAACAAATTACTTAGTTAAACATTGAATGAATATTCACCTATTTTAATATATATATGTCTTATAATGTTATTGATAATAGAAATCTTACGTTTTTAACTTTATTAATTAAAGTGAGTTAATATAATAATAATTTAGATTTTTTTAAAATTATTCAAAAAAAATAAATTATTTTTTGGTAAAAATTAAAATATTAAATAGTTCGAATAACATATATAAATCATAAATTAATCTTATAATTTATTATAAAATTAATTTATTAACATATTAACTTATTTAAGTAATTTAATACAAATGAAATTTATAATAGTTAAATTTATGATATATTCTCTATTTTATATAGAGAATATCTGTTAATTATTATTAATAATAATTTCAAGTTGTTTTTGAGTAATAATTTTTTTATCTATTTTAATAAAAGCGCTAAGCGATTTGAGATCTAATATTACTTCATATACACCAGGTTCATTCACTAATTTAATCTTTAATAGATTAATATCATTAATTTGTTCTGGTAAAATTAAACGTATATTATTTGTATAATTAGGTTTATACATTTTTAATATAATAAAAAACCAACACGTAGAAAGCATTAATCCACTTATGAAGATAAGAAAAACACCATTTAATTGAAGAAACCATCCACCTAAGATTCCACCTAAAGCAACACCAATAAATTGACTGGTTGAATAGATAGCCATACTTGTCCCTTTATATCTAATAGGTGATTCTTTACTAACAAGTGAAGGTAATAACACCTCCATAATATTAAATGCAATAAAAAATAGTTGAAGACCTATTAATATTAACCAAAATTGTTGATTTGAAAAACAAAATATTAATTGAGATATAAATAAAATAAATATGAATAATAATAAAATTTGTTTTATTCGTCGATTTTTTTCAGCATAAATTATAAAAGGTAAAACTATGATAAAAGAAATAAATAAAGTGATTAAATATATTTTCCAATGTTGATTAACTTCAAAACCTGAGTTTTTAATTATTAATGGTAAGGCAATAAAATTTGATATAAGTAACGAATGTAAGAATAATATACTTAAATTAATTTTAATTAACTGATTATTATTGATTATTTTTTGTATGCTATTTTTAATAAAATGAGTCTCATGATCAATAATATGATATTGACTATCTGGTACGATAAAACTAGTGATTAATACAGCACAAAAAGTAAGTAAGCTTATTCCCCAAAAAAGACCATGTAAACCGATAACATGAGTAATAATTGGGCCAATAATTATTGAAATAGAAAAAGTAATACCAAAACTTACTCCCATAAAAGCCATAGCTTTCGTTCTATTTTGCTCTCTAGTTAGATCTGAAAGCAATGCCATAATCGTAGAAGAAACAGCCCCTGCTCCTTGTAAAGCTCGCCCAATAATAACACCGAATATAGAATCTGTTATTGCTGCTACTAAGCTTCCGGTAATAGATATAAGTAATCCTATAATAATTAATTGTTTGCGACCAAATCGGTCTGACATCAAACCAAATGGGATTTGGAAAATAACTTGACTTACACCATAAATTCCAATTGCCATACCAATTAATAATTCGTTAGCATTTTTTAATACGCTACCATAGGTTACTAATATAGGTAATATCATGAACATACCTAGAATACGTAATGCAAATACCATCCCTAGTCCAAAAATTGCCTTTAATTCTTTTGGAGTCATTCTATTATTTTTCATATTTTATCTTATAAACTTTTGAAATGAATATTATAAAATGATTTTATTGATTAATTAATTTTATTTATTTAATAAATATTAATAAAATATAAATAAAATAGTAATGAATTGACTTATGTTTTATTTTTTTTAATTATAAATTTAATAATCATTTAATTACTATTTAATAATAAAAATTATTTTTTAAATAAAAAAGCGTTTATTTAACGGTAATAAATGGATCAATAGAAATCATAATGCTAATAGATGTAATTGCTATTATAGAGAATAGAAATAATTTTCGAGCCCAAAGATAATCATTATTACTTTTTTTAAAACCAGAAATAGCTATACTAAGCCACCATAAACTAACACAGATTGCAACAATAAGATATATGTAACCAGAATAACCGCTAATAGTAAGCATTATAGTTGTTATCATAAAAGCAAAGATATATAAAAAAATATGTATTTTAGCTACATAAATTCCTTTAATCACTGGTAGTATAGGAATACTAGCAGCTTTATAATCTTTAAGATGAAAAATAGCAATTGCATAAGAGTGAGGTATTTGCCAAAAATAAAAAATCAATAATAAAATTAATGCTCCAAAATCAAATTTATTAGAAGCAGCGCAGTAACCAATAACCGGAGGTGTTGCACCTGATAAACTACCTATTAAAATACCATAAACTGAATTCCGTTTCATATAGAAACTATAGATACAAATATAAATAATAAAACCAATAACAGTAAAAAATATTGCTAAAGTATTAGTAATAATATAAATCAAGATTACGCCGATAAGACCAAGCATAGTGGCATAGATTAAAGAAATTTTTAAATTAATAAGTTCTTTAACTAGAACTCTATTTTTTGTTCTATCCATCATGCTATCTATATCTTTATCAATATAGTTGTTAAAAACACAAGCAGAAGCGATTACTAATGATACACCAAATAATGTAGCAATAAATTTAGGATAATCAATTATACCTTTAGCTGCAAGTAAAAATCCGCCAATAACAGAAATTAGATTACCGAAAATAATAGTTGGTTTTGTTACTTGAAAATACTCTTTTATTGGAATCATAACTCTTTAGTTGAGCATCATATTTATATTGAGATTATTCATTATCCATAGGGATCCAATAATAATAATGCCTATGATTAATATGGTGAATAAAAAGGCAATAAAGTTCCAATTATCATTAGAAGAAGTATTCATGTGAAAAAAACAAATGAAATGTACCATGATTTGTATAATTGCTGTGCTAATAACAATACACAGAATATTATAATGTGATATAGTACTATACATTACCATCAAGAATGGAATAACTGTTAAAATAATTGAGAGTATAAAACCAATTAAATAGTTTTTTTTGATACCATATCGGATATTGTTATAATCATATTTTTTAGTATAATTCATACTAGTCTCCCTAATAGGTAAACAATAGTAAATACACAGATCCAAATAACATCCAAAAAGTGCCAAAAAAGACTTAAACAATTCAAACGAGTTTGATTAATTTGTGTAAGACCATTATGTGAAATATGTATTATCATGATAATAATCCAAGCTAAACCAAAGCTTACATGAATACCATGCGTACCAACTAGTGTAAAGAAAGCGGATAAAAAAGAATTACTATAATATGTATAACCATTAGAAAATAATTCATTAAATTCATAAATTTCCATCATAATAAAAATAAATCCGAACAAAAAAGTAATCATTAACCACGATTTAATTATATTTATTTTTTTATCATGCATTGCTAACATAGCAAAACCATAAGTAATGCTACTAAATAATAAAAGGAAAGTTTCTACTAATATAAAATTAAGGTTAAAAATAGCGTTGTATTTCGAACTCATAATAGTACTATTAAGCATAACGGAATAAGTGGCAAAAAGACAAGCGAATAAAATTAAATCGCTCATTAAATAGATCCAAAAACCAAATATTTTTATTGCGTTTATATCATATTTGTAATTGTTTTTATGTGAAAAATATTTTTTAACTTCTATATTAGTTGACATTGGTAATATATACCTATTTTTTCAATTTATCATAACGCTGATTTTCGATGTGTTCAATTTTTTCTACAGGAATAAAATAATCAATATTTTTATTGAAACTTCTATTAATCCAGACATATATAATACCTATAAATCCTATAATTGCTAACCACCAAATATGCCAGATCATAGCAAAACCAAAGATTAAACAAAACGATGAGATAATTATTCCATCAGAAGTATTTTTTGGCATATGAATAATTTTATATTCACTTGGTTTTTTATATGCTATACCTTTTTCTTTCATATACCACCAAGCATCACGCATATTAATTTGTGGCTCTTTAGCAAAATTATAAAATGGCGCTGGAGATGATGTTGACCATTCTAATGTGCGACCATTCCATGGATCACCAGTATAATCGCAGTTTTTATCGCGATTTCTAATACTTACAATTATTTGAATGACCTGACATAAAATTCCAATAGCGATTAAAAGAGTACCAAATGAAGCAATTGCTAACATAGAATGATATTCTGGATCAATATTTTGACTTAAACGACGAGTCATTCCCATAAACCCAAGTATATAAAGAGGCATAAAAGCAATAAAGAAACCAGTTATCCAAAACCAAAAAGCACGAATACCCCATTTTTCATTTAGTATAAATCCAAAAGCTTTTGGAAACCAATATGTCATACCGGCAAAACAACCAAAAACAACACCACCGATAATAACATTATGGAAATGGGCAATTAAAAATAAACTATTATGTAGAACAAAATTTGCACCTGGAACAGCTAATAATACACCAGCCATTCCTCCAATAGAAAAAGTAATAATAAATCCTATAGTCCAAAGCATCGGTGTTTTAAACTCTATATGACCATGATACATTGTAAATAACCAATTGAATATCTTTACTCCAGTTGGAATAGCAATGATCATAGTAGCTATGCCAAAAAATGCATTGACATTTGCTCCAGCACCCATTGTAAAAAAGTGATGTAACCAAACTATAAATGACATTACAGTAATAGCAATTGTTGCAAAAACTAGAGAATTATAACCAAATAAACGTTTTTTAGAAAAAGTTGCAGTAATTTCAGAAAACACACCAAAAATAGGTAATACTAATATATAAACTTCTGGATGACCCCAAGCCCAAATTAAATTAATATACATCATCATATTACCACCCATATCATTAGTAAAAAAATGTGTATCTAAATATCGGTCAAGAGTAAGTAATGTAATAGCAACTGTTAATATAGGAAATGCTGCAATTATTAGTATATTAGCACATAGTGCTGTCCAGCTAAAAACCGGCATTTTCATCATCGACATACCATGTGCTCTCATACGTAAGATTGTTGTAAAAAAATTTATTCCAGTCAACGTTGTACCAATTCCTGATATTTGTAAACTCCATATCCAATAATCAACTCCAACACCAGGATTGTATTCCTTCCCTGATAATGGAGGGTAAGCCAACCAACCTGTTTGAGCAAATTCACCAATACCTAATGATAAATTAATTAAGATAACTCCAACTATAAATAACCAAAGACTAAGAGAATTTAAGAATGGAAAAGCCATATCACGAGCACCAATTTGCAATGGTACAATTAAATTCATTAAACCAATTACGAAAGGTGTTGCCATAAAAAAAATCATGATAACACCATGAGCTGTAAAAATTTGATCGTAATGATAAGGAGGCAAAAAACCGACAGCACCAGATGATGATAATGCTTGATGACATCGCATCATGATTGCATCTGCAAAACCGCGAATTAGCATAACTATGGCGAGGATGATATATATAATTCCAATTTTTTTATGATCTAGGCTAGTTAGCCATTCATTCCATAGCCATTTCCATTTATTAAAATAAGTTATAATTCCTAATATAGATATACCAATTAATAAAATAGAAATTACAGTGATGATAATAATTGGCTCATGAATAGGTATTGCATTAAATGTTAATTTACCAAACATACTTGTTTATTCCTTAATATCGACATAAGTAGAATGATTAATATGTATTAATTTATCACATCAAACATTTCATTTTTTTGGTTTATTAGCATGGTTGATATGATGTTCATGGTGAAATTTTAATATAACTTCTTCATAGAGATTTGCCTTTACGCTTGAAAAATAAATGACAGGAACGTTTTTGCTTGGTTTAGCTAATTCATTAAATGCAGTGATATTATCTAGCTTTTTAGTTGATGTTTTTACTTTTCCTACCCATTTATCAAAACTTTCTATATCAGGAGTTGCAATTACATTAAATTTCATATTGGAAAAGCCATGACCACTATAACTTGATGAAAAACCTTTATAGATACCAGGTTCATTAGCGATTAAATGAAGCTTTGTTTGCATGCCAGCCATTGCATAAATTTGTCCGCCTAGAGCTGGTATAAAAAAAGAATTCATTACGGAATAAGCTGTTACTTTAAAATTAATTGGTATACCTACAGGAATAGCAATTTCATTAACTGTAGCTATATTTTTTTCTGGATATATATATACCCATTTCCAGTTGGTAGAAATAACTTGAATATTAATAGGTTTTTTATCGCTTTCCAGTGCTTTATAAGGATCAAGTTGATGTGTAGTTTTCCAAGTAATAATAGCAAGAATGATAATAATAATTATTGGAATTGTCCAACAAATTAACTCAATTTTATTTGAGTGTTCCCAATCTGGCCAATATGTTGATTGTTTATTATTTATTCTATATTTTCTAGCAAAGGTAAATGTCATAAAAATTACTGGAATAACAATAAGTAACATTAAACAAAGCGCGGTTAGTATCAATTTTTTTTGTTCAATACCAACGGTACCTTTTGGATCCATTAATACCATATTACAACTAGTTAGTAAAAATGTGATAGCAAGTAGCAAAATGATTCGAATAATTTCTTTGTATTTTATAAGTCTCATTTAGTAATTCCAAATAAGAAAATGGTTATTATTATTTTAATATGGATATTTTACGGTAAGGTTTATATTTCTGTAAATAACTGCAAGAATTAAAATTCTTATTTTTTTCACTTTTCTTTAAAAGTATTAAATTTAAGATTAAATTTTTATAGAAGAGTTTAAGTTATAACTCAATGCTTTAATAATTATTTGAATTAGATGATTTTATCATTAATATTAAAATAGATAAATGAAATACAAGTAGTTATTTTTCTATATTTAAAATTAATTTTATGGTAAATAATTGTTAATTTTAATATTTTATTAGATATTAAATAATAAATAAAATTATTACAAATAGATTGTGTAAACTCATCATATTTTTTTATATGGTCAAAATTATATTCATATATATCAATCAATTTTATGATGATAAAAATTATTAAAAAGTTTGTTATCAAGTTAACGATATTTAAATATTTTTATCATTAAAGATAAAATTTGAATTATTATTCATATAATAAATATTATATATTATAATATTAATTGTATATATAAAAGTTTCATGATTAAAATTAAGAATTGTTAAATATATTGATTATCTAAGTATAATATAAATAATTATTAATAAAATGATATTGTTATCAATTAAGATAAAATAAGATAAAAAATCTTTATAACAATAAAGATAGTTTGTAGAATATATTTATAATTGTAGTTAATGACTATTAGATATTTTTATATAAAACAATATATTGATAATTTTATAATGATAAAATTTTTTAAATAAGATTTTGCATAAATTTATTATTAATTTATGAAAATAAATATATATTTTAATTATTATTTTATTAATAGAATAAATTTTAAACATTAAAGAGAAACTCTAGTGTTTTAATATTTAAAATTACGTTTTTATGTTTTAAAAAAAATAATAAGAAATTCTATATCAGAGATATTTAATTATTTAAAATATTTTAACTAAATAATCTAAATAATTCTTATTAATTATTATTAGATTAAAATATTAAATAATATAAATAAATATAGTAATATTATTTTTAATATAAAATCTATTAAAAACTAATTAATATATATTTTTTGATAGCAAAATTTATATATACTAATATTAAGCTTATAGAAATTAAAATTCTATAATTTTATCATCTTAAATCATTTTAGATTAACTATCTTATTTAAAGAAATTAATAGATAAATCATATCTGCTATTATAAATTACTTCAATAAAGGATTTATGCTTTTAAGAGTTAAAATATTTAAGATTAGTTGCATATTACCATGTAGTTTTTCTATTAGTTTAAAATGACTCTATGTATTTTAAATATATAGTAATATAATAGAGTTAATTTATTATCTTTTATTTGATTTAAAATAGTTTTTATATAATGTTTATTCCTTATCAGATTTTTTATTATTCTCATTGATTTCTAAATATAGTTATTAGTTTTTAGTATTACTGATTTTTATCTATCTATATATTTATTTATTTTTATAATATATAATATATTAATATTATTAAATAAACAATAAATAAGCTTTATTAATTCATTATTAACTAATAAATAAATTTTTATTTTTATAAATATTAATATATTTGTTTTTATATGAAAAATATTTATTTATATCATCAATTCTTAGTATTTTACCTTTGATATTTATAATATGGTTTATATAGTTTTATTGTGAACAAAAGAATTTTATTTATAATAAACTTAATTTTTTATATATTGATCTGATTAAATCAACTTCATAATGATAAATAATATGATTTTATTAAAATAATAAAATGTCTTTTCTAAATTAGATTTTCTTATATTTTAGTATTTTAGTTAAATTATTCGTATATTTTTTTTGAAAAAGTATTCAAACTTTTCTGTTATAGCAAAAAATGAACTAAATATTATTATTAATTATAAATTAAAGATTATTTAAATATGCAATTTATTAATTACATTAATTAACTACAAAATATTTTTTAATTTAAAATATAAGTCTTTTTTAATTGATATACTATTTTATATAGTTTACTTATATTTAATATAAAATTAAGATTTTAATAATTAATATTAAATAATAAAGTATAATTATAACGATACTATTTTATTTTATAGTTTATAAAATTTTTTTTATTTATTGATAGATCTAGTTTTAAAAAAGAAATTTTTCATTATTAAGAATGTATGAAATAATTTATAATATAATAATTTTTATTATTTTATTGTACTATTAAATAATTAGTATTCATTTTATATAACAATAAATATAATCACTTTTATTATATTTTTAAATTATAATAGATAATTAGTAATCTATAAATTATCATATTACGATTTAATTATTAGATAAAGTTATATGTATATATATTATTATAATTTGATAATTATCTATAAATACTCATAAACATATGATAATAAAATATTTTTGAAGGTAATAAAAATGTTTATTTTATATTATAAAAATAATTTAGATTTATAAAGGTAAAGCTATTTTTTATATTAATAGAATTTTTCTTTATATTGTATAATATATTAATTAAGTTAATAATATTATTATTTTAATAAATAAATACTTTTTATTAATAAATTTATTAGCTTAATTTAATATAAATTATTTTATATTAACAAAATTAATTATAATAGAGATATAGAAGTAAAGTTTATAAATTAAAAGTTTTTATTTTAATAATAAGAAGTATATTCCTATTCAAAAAATATTGAAAGTTATCTTTTATTAATTATTATTTGGATAATAGTTAATAATAAATAATTTATTATATAATATATATAAATATATATATTATATATATTGTATTAATTTTACAAATATACTCAAATATGTTCTATGACTAATTTATTTATTATTTAAAATAACTTAAATTTATTTTTGATTAATAGATAGATAAATATATATTACTTAATATCATAAGATATATAATAGATAATTTATATTATTTATTTAAAATGATTTTATTAGATAAATTATCTTAGTTTAATGTTATAATAAGAGATTATTTTTTATTAAAAAATAAAGATATATTTGATAATAAAATAACTATATCAACAATGTAAATGATAATTAAACATGTTTAAGATGAATTATTATTTTCAATAATAATATTAAATATAAACTTATTCAATAATAAATAAAGTTGATATGAAATATAAGTTAAATTTTAAAATAAAATAATTATAAATGTTATATTAGTATTACAATAAATATTATAATTTTTATTTCTTAAAATAATTAAGAAAAAAGTATTTATAGTATCAATTATTCTTAGAATTACTATTTAAAGATTAGTAAGTAAAATTTTAAATAATTCATAAACGTAAAAAATAATAGTTTAAATAATAAAATTTTATGCTTTATTATAAAATCTATATAAAAAATAAAAAAAGAGGTTTATTTAAAGTAACGATTTACATTAAATGATATAAATAAATATATAAGCAATTTTATAAAAAATAAATAAAATGTAAATAATAAATATTATTAAAATTAAATACCATAAAGTAGTATCAAAATAATTTAAAATAATATTTTAATAATTAAAGTTTAATTAATGATTTTTATTAATTAGATATGAGTGTCCTCTAAACATTATTTACTAGTAAACTACTAATAATTAGATTGTGTATAATAACAGTTAAATTATTGATTAAATATAAAATTAATTTATTATAAATTAATTTTATATCATGATGTTTATTAAAATATTGTAATATTAATATAATTTTTATATCAACAAGAAATCTTCTTTTTATAAATATTTTAAATATCTTTTCTATTAAATAAAATTTATGAAATAACTATTTGTATGAGAAATAATTATATATAAAAATATAATTTAAATTAAAAAAAACTCTATAGTTAAAATATTGATAATAAATAAAATATTACTAGTTAATAACTATACGTGTTAATTATTTAACAGCAACGCAGTCTGATATAATGATTTATTAATAAAATGATTTTAAATTTTTATAGATAAGATTTTCTTAGTTAAGAAAATATATTTTTAAAAAAATAGTATTTTTATATTAATTTTAATTATAAGTATTTTCATAATCGTTAATAATATAAATATAGAATAGTAAAAATAGAAATAGCCTTCAAGAACTATATTTCATAAAATAAGTAAGTATTTATAATATCTTTATTATTTTTATTAAAAATGAATAGTTATATTATTATATTATAGATTAAAATATTGATTATTTTTTTAAAAATTAAATTGCGTATTTTATTTTATAACTAATTTTCAGTAGGATATTTAGTTATTTTATAACTAAATATTAGTTAATACTTTATTAAAAGTATATTAAAATATTCGTTAATAATAGATTATTATATTTATTTTTATAAAAAAATTATAAGAACAATTATAAATCTATTAATTAATATTGTTAATATTATGATTTTAATTTTGATAAATAGTATTACGACGTAAGTTATTTTTTTACATATTATGTAAAGTTTAATTATATATTTTACAATTAAAATTTAATCTATTTACTTATAAAGTAAACTTTTAACTATTTTTTAAAAATTATCACCATAATATATTAGATAGTAGAAATATAGGAAATTTTTTAATATTGCTGATACTATATAATTATAATTAGTTTCATTTAGTAAATGTAATTGAGTTTAGTTTATCATTATTAATAATCTTAAATGAAGATATTCTTCTTATAATTAAATATTGAATTTTAATTTAATATTTTAATATAAATTTTATATCATTTAGTATAAAATAATCAAATTAAATATAAATAATATTAATAAGTAAATAATTAAATAATGAGAAATATAGAGAGAATGGTTTATAATAATATATTTTTATCAATTTAATTAAAATATCAATTTTTCTAATCATACTATATATAACACGCTTTTATTTTCAGTTATAATACTAATATATTAATTTTTAATGAAAATTTTTTGAAATTATATAAATTATTATACTTTTATTTAAATTAATAAAATTTATTAATATTTTAGTAAAAAAAATAAATAAATTGTATAATTAGTAACAATTTAAGTAAAAAATTAATAATTTTTTACTTATAAGATCAATTAATTAGTAAATTATATTAAAAATTTGTTAATATGGTAATTATAAACTTATGAAAATAAAAACAATATCCGAGAAAATTGAAGAAAAGCTTAAATATGCTTTTTCACCAATATATTTAATGGTTTCAGATGAAAGTAAACAACATAATGTTCCAAACGGTATTGAAAGTCACTTCAAAATTATTTTGGTAACAGAAAAATTTGTAGGACAAAGTATGGTGACTCGTCACCAAGCTGTTTATAAATTATTGGCAGATGAACTGTCTAATAGTATTCATGCGTTAGGGTTATATACTTATACTCAAACTGAGTTGAAACAACGCCAAAAGACAGTATTTTCTTCATTTCCTTGCTTTAATAAAAAAGATTAACTATTGTTAATTAACAATTAAATTAGATTTGCTTTAAAAGAAATATTTTTAATAAAAATTAATAGTATTAAATATTTTTATTTATTAAATTTTTATAAAATTAAATAATATCAATTTTTCTAAAAACTATTTAAAATATTTTATTATTCATTAATTCTTCTTTTTTAGATTCATTTCTTATGTACCTATATACGATATTGCGTCTATTTATATGAGTATTGAAATGTTTTAATTATAATAAATGTTAAGGATTATCAAAATGATAGATATAATATGAGTTTTTTTTAAAATTAGTATTTTAATAAAATAATATTCTAATTTATTTTATAGCTGACAAGTATCATGGATTCTTCTGAGATAATTAGATATAAGTTTCTATTGAAATAATTCAAAGTTTGCAGAGTTGTCTAACTATTTCAATTTCTAATATTTTTATTAAAATAATTAATAATAAACTAGTAAATTTATCGAAAAATTTGTATTGCTGTTTTTCGTAAAGGCAAAGTGTTAAAATAATATTATTAAAACATTATTGTATTTATATACTAAAGAAAGTATTGGAAAATTTTATGCGACGTAATTTTATTAATATAATCACAGAGCACAGAAGATTAATTTATCTAGGGAATTAAAATATCAAATTAAAACACTTCACAAAATCTATAGTGGATCTTATCTATATAGTTTAATTTGAAATATATACAGAAATTAAACTAAAAGGTCTAGAAAATATTATGGTTGGAAAACCTATTGTTATGATAAAAAATAAATATCTTAATAAGATATTAGAAGTATTATATAAACAACAAGAAATTTAGGAAAAGAAAATGGAAAAAATCAATTAAAATTCGAGAGTAATTATCGATTTAATGATATAATTGATAGATATTCATTTAAATTTTGATTATAAAAGTAATTTTGTATTGATAATGAGTGAATAGATTATGATACTAAATTTTAAAATAGTATTTATAGGTTATCAAGAAAATAAAGAATTTATTATTTATATAAATTTTCCTTTAGATTATTTATACACAGAGTATTTAAAAAAATAAAATGATAAAATTTATCATTGTATTTAAAAAATAGAGCAATATATTATATTTACTAAAATTAAAAAAGAATTCATTAAAAAATTTGGTATTCCATGATGGTTAACAATTTAAAGTTTATATATAAAATATGTAAAAATATGGAGTGCATAAATTTAGAGCAGCTGTTTGTAATCGAATTAAAGTGCAAGTATTTGATAGTTAGTTAAGAAAAATAAAATTGGTGTATCTAATATTTTTATTAATAATAAAAATATTAGACGATAAAAAAAACTGCAGAACGTTTTTGATAAAAATAAACAAATATTAGAATTACCGCATGAAATATTCGAAAATCAAGCTAAATATAGAGTAATTGTAATTTACTATTAAACGATGTTATCAATAAAAACTATTTAACTATATATAATTTTTCTGTGACGTCATTTATTAAATAGATAACCTTCAATTATGAAAATCTACCTGAAATAACAAAATACTACAGTAAAAATAAAAATCTAATCAATTATGTTCGTAATTTTGTATTAGAAAAGAAATCTATTAAGATTTTATAAAAAAGCAGAAATAACAAATAAAGAAATTAAATTTGAAGAGTTAATCAATCACTAATCAAGAATAATATTATGCAAATTTATAAGTAATATAATATTACTTTATTTAGTTTTTTTAAAAAAAAATATTATATTGATTATTTTTATTTATTGAAAATTATTTTATTTAAAAAAGAAATCTAATATATATCTTATATTTTTATAAAATATTTTAATTAGAAAAACATCTATATTTTTTGAAAAATAGTATCAATCTTTAGTATATTAAATGTTATTCAATACCATTATTATTATATTCCTAATAAAATAATCCACTAATTATTTTATTAGGAATATAATACAGATGCTACTTAATTATTTATAATATTGATGACATTTAAAATATATTTAAAAAACTTATTTATTATTACAGAATTATTTTATGATTCATAAATAGTAAAAAATCTTTTTCAAAATTCAATTTAATTGTAATAGATATTTATAAACTATTAAATATAATAAATTACTGTATTTATATTTCTAATTATTTAAAATTAATATACTTTAATTTTATCAAAAAATAACTTTTAATAATAATTAAAACATTAAAAAATATATGTTTATTAATTAATAAGTATTTTTTAAAAAAAATAATGTTATTAGAAATAAATTAAATTTTAATTATTAATTATTAATAATATTTTACTATTCTATTCTGATATAGAAATTGAATATTTTATATATACATTAATTCCTTTACTAATGATATTTAAAATATAAAAAATACTTTAATTTATAAAAAGTATTAACGTAGATATTATTGATTATAAAAGTTATTTAATTTCATAAATTTCAAAATTAAATTCATATGAATATAATTTAATAAAAATTAAAAAGCTTATATATAATAGCCGCCGTAAAATATTAAAGTAAGTAAATTAAAATGGAATAATATAAAAGTAAATATATTCTACAGTATAAAATAAATTTTACTAATAAAATTATAAGAGTAAAACTCCAAGACAAGCCTTTTGATTAGCATAAGATTAATAACGATTATTCGATTTATATCCATATATACCTAACGTTTTAATGATAAAATTGAAATAAACAAATATAAATCAAGTAATCTTATTACTATTAAAATAGTTATATTAAATTAATAATAAAAAGATTTTAGTTAGATTAATAATAATTTATAAGTAATTTTCAAAAAAAATAATAAACATAATAAATTAATTCGCATTTCTAATTACTAGAAATAATAATATTAAAACTATTTTTAAAACTAATAAAATAAATGAACAAATGGATTTAATTTAAGATTCAATATAAATACATTTATTAATGCAATTGATAATAGCAGATTATCTCCAAGTTAATTGATTTTAAAGATATAACTATTTAAATAAATTAAAATGCTAAAAATTATTAAGTTTTTTTCTAATCTATTCTTATACCATATTCTAAAAAAGCATATTATGCTATAATAGAGAGGGCAATGAATAAGATGATAATATGTTTTTGACGTCATATAAATACTATAACAATTGTTATTAAAATAACTAAAAAAATGAAATAATCCAAAGTTATTTAACATAATATTATGAATGAACTAATATTGCATAGACTCTTATATATAAGAATATGATATATATCATTTTTAAAAATAATTAAGTTTTATAATTATAGTTATTCTTATTTATCTTAAGTAGAATTAGATAAATTAATAATAAAATCATAAAACTTTTTAATTTGGAGATAGAAAAATGTTATATGATAATAATCAAGATAACTCTACACAGCTGATGCAATTAATACCAGTAGTGATTGAACAGACATCACGAGGTGAGCGTTCTTATGATATTTTTTCTCGTTTACTTAAAGAAAGAATTATTTTCTTAACTGGTCAGATAGAAGATTATATGGCGAATTTAGTAGTTGCTCAAATGTTGTTTTTGGAAGCCGAAAATCCTGATAAAGATATCCATCTTTATATTAATTCTCCTGGTGGAGTTGTTACTGCAGGTATGTCAATTTATGATACAATGCAATTTATTAAACCAGACGTTAGTACAATTTGTATGGGGCAAGCTTGTTCAATGGGTGCTTTTTTGCTTACTGCTGGTGCTAAGGGAAAGCGTTATTGTTTATTTAATTCTCGTATAATGATTCATCAACCTTTAGGTGGTTTTCAAGGACAGGCATCAGATATTGAAATTCACGCTAAAGAAATTTTAAAAATAAAATTCCGCATGAATGAATTAATGGCTAAGCATACTGGTAAAAAAATAAAAGAAGTTGAAAGTGATACAGAAAGAGATCGTTTTTTATCTTCAGAAGAAGCGGTTAATTATGGTTTAGTAGATAAAGTTTATATTAACCGCAATTAATTTCACGCAAATATACTCTCCTAAGCCAAATATAACTATATACATGATTAATTAGTAAAGATTTTTTATTACCTTCTTTGTTAAAATTATGGCGATAGTCAAAAAAAATGAGGTTATCTGAATGATAGATAAACGCAAGGAAAGTTCAGGAAAATTGCTTTACTGCTCCTTCTGTGGAAAAAGTCAGCAAGAAGTTCGCAAATTAATCGCTGGTCCATCCGTTTATATCTGTGATGAATGTGTTGAACTTTGCAATGATATTATTCGAGAAGAGGTTAAGGAGATTGAACTACATCGTAAACAAAGCATATTACCTACACCTCATGAAATTCATAATCATCTTGATGATTATGTTATTGGTCAAGAGAATGCTAAGAAAGTATTAGCAGTAGCCGTTTATAATCATTATAAACGGCTACGTGATATTTCTAACGAATGGATGAATGGAGAAAAGGTAGAATTGGGTAAAAGTAATATTTTACTTATTGGTCCTACAGGTAGTGGAAAAACATTATTGGCTGAAACTTTAGCTCGTTATTTAGATATACCATTTACTATGGTTGATGCCACAACATTAACAGAAGCTGGTTATGTTGGTGAAGATGTAGAAAATATTATTCAAAAACTTTTACAAAAATGTGATTATGATGTAGAGAAAGCACAGTGTGGTATAGTTTATATTGATGAAATAGATAAAATATCTCGTAAATCTGATAATCCATCGATTACACGAGATGTTTCTGGAGAGGGTGTTCAACAAGCTTTACTCAAGCTTATTGAGGGTACAATTGCTGCAGTACCTCCTCAAGGAGGACGTAAGCATCCACAACAAGAATTTTTGCATGTAAATACTTCTAAAATTCTATTTATTTGCGGTGGGGCATTTTCAGGCCTTGATAAAATAATCGGAGAAAGATTAAATATATGTTCAAGTATTGGTTTTTCTGCTCAAGTAAAAAATAAATTTGAACTAATAACTGAAGATCAATTACTTTCTCGTGTTGAACCAGAGGATTTAATTAAATTTGGTTTGATACCTGAGTTTATTGGTCGATTACCCATCGTTGCTATATTAGACGAATTAAATGAAGATGCATTAATTCAAATTTTAAAAGAGCCAAAAAATGCATTAACTAAGCAGTATAAAGTACTTTTTGAACTAGAAGGTGTTAATTTAGAGTTTCGTGAGGAAGCATTGAAAGCAATTACTAAGAAAGCGATAATTAAAAAAACAGGGGCACGTGGTTTACGTTCAATTGTTGAAAGCACTTTGTTAGAAATTATGTATGATTTGCCTTCAATGAAGCATGTTAAAAAAGTAGTGATTGATGAAATGGTTGTCTCAGGTCAGTCAGAACCTTTGGTGATTTATAGTCAATCTCATATACAAGTATCAGCTGAAAAATAAATATCAACATTTTCTTGATTGAGTTGCATTCATCATTCAAAATAAAGAAAATACTTTATTTTATGTTTAAAGATAAATAAAAGCTATTGAATATTAAAATATTATCCCCATATAAATTTATAATTTAATTTAAAGATTTATATATAAAATAATAAAATATTTTATTTCTAATAAGAAATAAAATTTAAGTTAACATTTTAAAACTAAAATATTCAAAAGAATATAAAACTTTTAAGGAAACCCTAAAAGTGGAATAAGCTAGACGAAGAGAGAAGATTATGAATCTTGAGCGTTCTGAACGCATTAAAATTCCCGTACTACCTCTGCGTGATGTTGTGGTTTATCCATATATGGTAATCCCATTATTTGTTGGTCGCGAGAAATCCATTCACTGTCTTGAAGCCGCAATGGATCATAATAAACACGTCATGTTGGTAGCTCAGAAAGAAGCATCTACTGATGAGCCAAGTGTGCACGATCTTTTTTCTGTAGGAACAGTCGCATCAGTTTTACAGATGCTAAAACTACCAGATGGTACAGTTAAGGTACTGGTTGAAGGATTAAGACGTGCTAAAATTACAAATTTAACAGATAATGGCGAATATTTCATAGCTGAAGCTGAATATTTTAGTTCTCCAGCTCTTGATGAAAAAGAGCAGGAAGTCCTTAATAGGACAACAATTAATCAATTCGAAGGTTATATTAAACTGAATAAAAAAATTCCGCCAGAAGTATTAACATCATTACACGCTATCGAGCAATCAGCTAAATTAGCCGATACAATTGCTTCCCATATGCCATTAAAATTAGTTGATAAACAACGCGTATTAGAAATGGTCGATTTAGTTGAACGTCTAGAATATTTAATAGTAATGATGGAATCTGAAATTGATTTACTCCAAGTTGAAAAACGTATCCGCAATCGCGTTAAAAAACAAATGGAAAAAAGTCAACGTGAATACTATTTAAATGAGCAAATGAAAGCTATTCAAAAAGAGTTAGGTGATATGGAAGATTTGCCTGATGAATATGAGATATTTAAACGTAAAATAGAAGAAGTTAAAATGCCAAAGGAAGCTAAGCAAAAAGTCGAAGCAGAATTACAAAAGATGAAAATGATGTCATCTATGTCTGCTGAAGCGACAGTTTTACGAAGCTATATTGATTGGATGGTACAAGTCCCTTGGGAGACTCGTAGTAAAATTAAAAAAAATTTATTTAAAGCTCAAGAAACACTCGATAAAGATCATTATGGTTTAGATCGAGTTAAAGAACGTATCCTAGAGTATTTAGCTGTACAAAGTCGTGTTAGCAAAATTAAAGGTCCAATTTTATGTTTAGTTGGACCACCTGGTGTTGGTAAGACATCATTAGGTCAATCTATTGCTAAAGCAACAGGGCGTAAATATATTAGAATGGCACTAGGTGGTGTACGTGATGAAGCAGAAATTCGTGGACATAGACGAACTTATATTGGTTCTATGCCTGGAAAAGTAATTCAAAAGATGGCGAAAATATCTGTTAAAAACCCATTATTTTTATTAGATGAAATTGATAAAATTTCTTCTGATATTCGTGGTGATCCAGCATCAGCTTTACTTGAAGTACTTGATCCAGAACAAAATATTTCATTTAACGATCATTATTTAGAAGTCGATTATGATCTATCTAATGTTATGTTCGTTGCAACATCAAATTCAATGAATATTCCAGCGCCATTATTAGATCGAATGGAAGTTATTCGATTATCTGGTTATACAGAAGATGAAAAACTTAATATTGCTAAAAAACATTTATTATCTAAACAAATTCAACGAAATGCTCTTAAAAAAGGTGAACTTACAATTGACGATAGCGCAATTATTGACATCATACGTTATTATACGCGTGAGGCTGGTGTCAGAGGTTTAGAACGTGAAATTTCTAAATTATGTCGTAAAGCAGTAAAAGCATTATTGATGGATAAGTTGGTGAAACACATATTCATTAATAATAAGAATCTAAAAGATTATCTTGGTGTACGTAAAATCGATTACGGTCGTGCAAATACTGTAAATCGTATTGGTCAAGTAACTGGTTTAGCTTGGACAGAAGTTGGTGGAGATTTATTAACTATTGAAACTGCTTGTGTACCAGGAAAAGGTAAACTTACTTATACTGGATCATTAGGTGAGGTTATGCAAGAATCAATTCAAACTGCATTAACTGCTGTAAGAGCACGTGCAGAAAAATTAGGTATTAAAGCTGATTTTTATGAAAAACGTGATATACATGTTCATGTGCCTGAAGGGGCAACACCGAAAGATGGCCCTAGTGCAGGAATTGCAATGTGTACAGCATTAGTTTCTTGCTTAACGGATAATTTTGTACGAGCAAATGTAGCAATGACAGGTGAGATAACATTAAGAGGATTAGTATTACCTATTGGTGGTTTAAAAGAAAAATTATTAGCTGCTCATCGTGGTGGAATAAAAATTGTTCTAATTCCTGACGAAAATCGTCGTGATTTAGAAGAAATACCTAAAAATATTATCACAGATTTAAAGATTTATCCTGTAAAGACTGTTGAAGAGGTTTTTTCTATTGCATTACAAAAACCACCTTTCGAAATAGAAATGGTGACTGAAAAATACTCTTAATACGTATTAATTTAAACATTAAATAGTATATAACTGATAAATTTGAATAACCTATTAGTTTTAATGTTTTATTTATTAAAGTGATTTAAAATAATAAATACAATTATTTAATTATGATGAATATATAGCTATTTCTTTATTTTTTTTGAAATAAATTAATATTATAACTACAACTTTTCATTAAGTACAAAATGATAATATATTCATTTAAATTATAATTAATAATTATCTAAGATAGATATAGCTATGTAAAATGAAAGAATTTAATAATATATAAAACTCTAAAAAAAAGTCAATAAAATATTTATTAAGTAAATTTTATATAAAGTTAATATTGAGTTATCAAAAAAAACAACTATTTTGATTAATAAAATTATATAACAATCCTATTTTTTAGTTTTGATTTATTTTTTAAAGGTTAAATATAAGTAAATATATATTCTAAAATTAATACAAGGTATAATTTAATATATAAAAAATAAAATAGTTATTTTATATTTAGGATAAATAGAGTATATTATTTAAAATAAATTATATATTAGTTAACATTATTTAGATAACTTTATTATTTAGAAGCGAGATGATATAGCTTTTATCTAAATTGAAATAAATAAATTTCTATTGAAATATATATGTTAAAACTAATATATTTTATTTTTTTTTAAAATTTATTAATTTTATTTATTTAAAAATAATATAAATAATAATTAATTATTATCTTCTATTAAAGAATATAGATTTTAATATAAGTTAATTTAATTAAAAAATTATATAATGTTAATAGAATATTATTGTTAATTTATTTAATATTGTTTAAGTTTATTTATAATAAAATTGCTAATATTTTCTTATTTTATAAAAAATAAATATAATTCAACTATATTAAGTTATAGTTATTATAATTAATTAATGTCTAATATATAATTATCATATCAGTCAAAGGATTTTAAGTCCACATTAATAGTAGTTCTCTATAAATCTTATAAATTTAATATTGATAATAAATAAAATAATATTTGCTATTTAAATTAAAACTTTAATACTTTTATTATTTTATTTTTTTGTTGTTATGTACTTAACTAATTACGTAAAGTTTTTATATAAGCCTGATGTGATGATCCACTTATCATATAGAAATTTTTCGATTAAATATAAGAAATTATTATTGCTAAAGATAATAGTGATAAATTATATAAAAAAGTTATAAAAATTAATAATCATAATCTATTTAATGTTATTAAAATTTTAGTAATTAATATAGAGAAAATTCTAGAAAAACATTAATGCAAATATTAAATAAGTTTTACTTGTTTAATATGATTAAATATTATAAGTTTCATATAAATTATAAACATATATTTATCATATATTCTAGATAAAATCTTAGTAAAATATTTTTTATTTAAATTAATTATAAAATAATATGTTAAATATGATTTGAGTACGTATTTTTCAAAAAATAATCACTATTTTTTAAAATAAATTTAAAATATGAATAAATAATTGTTTATATTTTACAGATTTTATAATTCAAAATTAAATAACTATAACTTGTATATATTTTAAAATTAATCTAATCATAGAATAAACAAGATAATTAAAACATTTATTGCAAATTTATTAGTTTTAAAATTAAAGATGATTAAAGTTTAAAAGATACTCTTCAAAATAAAAAAAGAAAATATAAGAAGTATTGCATATTACTAAACGAATAAACTAAAATTAAATCAATTATTTAAATAATATATAATTAAATCAATCATAAAATTATTAGATTTTTTAAAATTAAATATCATTTTATACACCTATTTATTTTAATTAAAAGTGGAGAACAATATTTTTATGTTAGAAAGGTTACATGTTTTAGCAAATAGTATTATACTAAAAATAGTATTTATTATTATCATCTTATCTTTTGTGCTTACTAGCATAAATACTTATTTGATCAATGGTTCAAGTAATAATGTTGTAAAGGTAAATGGGACTAAAATTAGTCAAGTTCAATTACAACAAGCATTTCAGCAAGAAAAACAAGCATTAGCAGAACAATTAGGTAACAAATTATCTGAAATTACGAGCAATGAAGAAGGTGTAAAAATGTTACGACGTAAGGCTTTAGAGCGTTTAATTGAAATAACATTACTTAATCAATACTCAAACGAATTGGGTTTGATTGCCACTGATAATCAAATAAAACAGAATATCTATAATATGCCAATTTTTCAAAAAAATAAACATTTTGATAGTGATAAATATCAGTCTATTTTATCTCAATATAATATTAATGCTAATGATTTCGCTGAAGAAATACGACAAAATTTGATTAATAGACAACTTACTAAAATATATATTATGGATGAATTTGCTTTACCTGAAGAAGTTAATAATTATGCTAAATTACTTTTGGAAAAACGTGAAGTAAAAATTGCAACTTTATCAATTACTAATTATCTGTCCAGACAAAAAGTAAAAAATAATGAGTTAAAGAATTACTATAATTCGTATAAAAAAAGTTTTATTTTACCAGAACAGGTACAGATTAGTTATATTAAATTAGACGCAATTTCTAATCATAAAAATATAATAGTTAGAGATGAAGAATTAGAAAATTATTATAAGAAAAATATAAGTAATTTTACTAAGCCAATAAAAAAACATTATAGCATGATAGAATTAGCAACAAAAGAAGAAGCAGACTTGGTACTTAAAGCTTTAATTAATGGAGCTGAATTTAAAAAATTAGTCACTGAAAAATCTATAGATAAATTTAGCTCAAAAAATCATGGAGAGATTGGTTGGATGGAAATAGCTTCAACTCCAAATGAGATTATTTCTGCTAATTTAACTAAAAAAGGACAGATTTCTAATGTAATAAAATCAGATACTAGTTATATTATATTTCGTCTTGATAATATTAAGCCTAAGGTAGTAAGATCATTTAAATCAGTTAAAAATGAGATTTTAAATTTATTAAGATATGAAAAATCAATAAATCAATTTTATTCAATGCAACAAATTGCAAGTCGTGCAGCAATTGATGATAACAAATCTTTAACAACTGTTGAAAAAGTTACTGGTATTAAAGCGATAAAAACAGGTTGGTTTAGTCGTAATAATCTTCCTGAAGAAATAAGTTTTGATAAACTAGGTGATACCATTTTTAATGGTAATTTATTAGATAAGAATGGTTCAACAGGTATTAATTCAAAAATTATTAATATTGAAGGTAATCGTGCATTTATTATTCGAGTTGAAAAATATAAACCAGAAGTAATGCAGGAATTTGATGATGTAAAAAGAAAAGTAACTGAATTAGTGAAGATTAAAAATGCTAAAAAAGAGATGGAAATAGATTGTAATAAATTACTTATTGCATTAAAAGATGGAATAAGCGAAATTGTTTTAAAGAAATTAGGTATTAATTTTAGTAATTCAAAGATTATTGGTCGCTTTGGAGAAAATAGTTTATTAGCTGAACAGATTTTTCAAATGAAAATTCCTAAAGAAAATAAATCTACTTATATGAAAACTAAAGATGATAGAGATAACTTAATTATTATTAAATTAATTAAAGTTAGTCAAGAACAAGCTGATGAAGATAAATTAAATATTTTCTCAAAACGTTATAAAATAATATTAGGTAATGTAATGATGGAATCATTAATGTTAAACTTACGCAATAATGCTAAAATTGATTTAATCGGTAGTATCGAATAGTATATTGATTAATTTATGTAAACAGATAATTTATAAATTAAATTCTATAATTTTTTATTTTTTATTTTATTATTTTAATTAATATGATATTTAATATCATTAAAATGATTTAAAAGTTTGTTTCTATATAAAAAAATTACATAAACTTATGATATTACAAAAGTATATAAAACATATAAATAATATAAATATTATGTTTAATATTTGTATTAAATATTATTTAACCAATTAATAAAAATCTTTTTAAATGTTAAATAATATTAAAAATGATAAATATAATTGAAATTTTGATTTTTTATATTTTATGTAAAACTTATTTTAAAATAGATATTAATTAAATAAAAATATAAAATAATTAGTTATAAAGTATAATTTTAAAATTAATTATTTATAAATCAAATTATTAATTTCTACTTGATTAATATTAATATTAATATTAATATTAATATTATATCTAAAGATAAAATATTGAAAAAATAAATAAAAATTGATTTAAAATAAAAAATATAAATTTTTTTAAAAAAATTTTATTAATTAAAGTTAATAAAATCTATTAAGAATTTTTTGGATACTCATTAAAAAGAAAGAATAGAATTAAATCATTAATGTAATAAATAAAACTTGATATAATAATATATAAGTTTTATTTATTATTTATTTATACATATATCTATAACTCTACTAAATATGTATAATTCATTTAAGTTAAGAATATTAAATATAATTTTATTGTATATATAATATTTATTAAAATAAATTTTTAAATTGCTAATTTAGATATAAATATACCTAATATATTATTAATAAATATAAACTAATTATTTTTTTATAAAAAATAATTTTCTATTTTATTAAAAATACAATAATTGTTAATAGCAAATCACTAGCTAAGTATTATATTTATTTAGTTAAGTAAATTTATTTTAAAAATATTTAAATTTACTTGAATAAATGATTTAATCAAGAGCTTCAAATAATTTATCCATGTAAATAATAACAATAAAAATATTTTATAAAATAATTATAATTACTTAAAAACTTAAACTTAACTATTATAAATAGTTTCAAATTAAAATATTAATAGTGAATATTATTTAATAATTTAACATAAAGTGTTTTATATATATTATAATATTAAAATGCTTATATATTTTATATTAGTAATTATATAAATGATATTGGTGTAATATGAACTATAATTATATAATAAATTTATTATATTTTATACTATAAAATAGTGTATATTTTTTCGTTATTACTAAATAACGCTTTTTTTATAAAAATAATTATTCTTAATAAAGTGCAATTTTATTCTAAATGATATAGTATATAATTACTATTTTTTTTGAAAACTAATTTAGATATTATATTTTATAAATAATATAGATTAGTTAATAATTTACTTTATTTTTAATACTATGTGACTAAGATATTTATTATTAGATGATTATAAGTAAGATTATTAATTGTATAAACGCTTTATTCTTTAAATATAGTTTTTCTTTTAGGTAATGGTTATCATTAAGATTTAAAATTAATATTTATTTAATTAAAATATTTTTTTTAAAATAAAATTTATTTAGTCTATTTGAGATTAAAACTATTTAATTATTCAATATAAAATATTGAACTTTATTAAAGTTAGTGTTTTACTATATCCATAGTTGGATATAGTAAATCTTATTTTAGATTTATTAGATTTTTTAATTAATAATGAGATAAATAACAATAGATAATTTTATAAGTCTTATTATATATTTATATTATTATAAATTATTCAATATTAATAAATTATTTGAATGTTTAATATTTTTATTATCAGATAAATTTATATATATGAATATTTTTATATTAAAATAATTTATTAAAAATAAATAGTAAAATTTGTTATATTTTATTTATCTTATTAAAATTTAAAATATGGAAATATTATATAATTCTATATTTATAATTATAAATAGATTAAATTTTTTATTAAAACTATAATAAAATAATATTAGTTTTTTAAAATAAACTTATTTTCATTTAAAATCATGATAATAGTTGCAAGATTAATTGATATAGATGTTATTATTTTTTTATTTAATTCATAATTAAATATATAACTTATAATAAATTTTATAATTATTATATTATAAGCGGAAGAATACATTTCTTAAAATATTAATTTTATTAAAGTATTAATTTTATATTTAATTGATATTTTATATATAGAATAAATGATTAAAATGTAATTTTAAAAATTTACTTTATTGTTAAGAATTTTTTATTATTATAAATATGATTGATAATATATTATTTAATTTATATTTAATATTAATAATTATTAAATATTATTAATTACAGTAAAATAAAATTCATTTTAATTACTAATTGATAATTAATTATAAAACTTATTAGTATTAAAATATAAATAATTTTTATTAATTAAGTTTTATTAAGAATTAACATAAATAAATTGGATTGTATTATTAATAATCAAAATAATTATTAGTTTATATAAATTTACATCATAATAAATAATTATTATTACTTAATATATAATTATTCTATTTGATTTATATATTTAATATTAAATTTTTATTTATAAAATATTACTATTATCTGATTAATCATCTAAATAATTTTATTTAATTAAAAAAGAACTGATATTTTTTAAATATTTATTTTATATAATGAATATTCTTATCAAATAATTATTAATTAATTATTTTTAATATCTTTAAAGAGTTGTTTTAATAAAAATTATTTGGATTATATTTTTTTGCTTAATTGTAATCACAATACCGATTTAAAAATATTTTTTCTCCGATGTTAATTATTATTTTATTTTTTCATATATTATTTTTTTGATTACTATAATTAACATTCATTAATTATAATAATCATTGAATAAATACGTAGTTGGTTAACTAATAATAATTATTATTATAAAAATAATTTATAAGTTATTATTAACTAATTTTAAAAAAATTTAGATAGTTTCTTTAACTAATCTTTTATACTATTTTATTAATACCTAAAACATATAAAATTATATAGTATATTCTTACTTATTTTAAAATTTATTTTCTATATTAATACTTTTTGATTTATTTTATTACTTTGATTTAATAAAATAAATATTACTAATATTTAGATATTTTATACATGTAGTAATTTATATTACATATTAAATAAGTTTTTGATTAAATTAATATAAAAACTAATTCGTGTTTTAAGAAATAATTTAATATTAAAAAATATAAATATAATTATAATAGTAATAATGTATTTGTGAAATTGTTTTATAAATAAAAATAATATTTTTATTAAATTAATATAATATATAAATAAAAAATTACTTTTTATATAAAATACTATAATAATATAAAATATATATTCAATCTTATTTTTATAAAGATTATATTTAAGATATTTAATAATTTAACTGTGAAAGTAATCATATCTATCTTTTTAAATTTTAATAGAAATGAATAGTTTAAAAAACCATTCAATATAAAAAAGATTTTTATATAAAAAATTTTTTTTATAAAATGAAATTATTTCTTAAAACTCAATAATGGAAAGTTATTATAATAATATATATTATTATCAATGTGTTAAGTTTATTTAAAATAAATTTAACTAATATTTTTATGTAGTTCTATAATTTTGATCTATATATTCTGTTCTGCTTAATTATAACTATAATAATCATAATAATGCTTTCATAAAAAGCAATATTAATAATAGCAATTAATGTTTATCTGATAATAATTCAATTATATAAAAAATATTAATTATTTTTTACCTTAAACTCTATAATTCTATTTTATTTTTCATAAAATAGTGAATAGAATAAATAAAATTTTGTTTATCTAATAAATCCATAACAAAATAAGAAAATCTTTAGCCTAAAGAAATACACTTAATTATAAGTTTTATAATAATTAAATAATTTTAATAAGAATTAATTATAATATTATTTTAATTTAGTAAAATATATTTAAATTAGTCATATAATTATTTTAATCATAATCATCAATTTTATTATTGATTATAATTTATAGATAAAGTTTAAAAAAATATGATACTAATATTAAATAAATTTATTTTATATATATAATATAATATACACAATAAGTAAGGATAGAATTAAAATAATTTATTTTATCTTTATATTACGTATATATGTGTTCTACTATAGTTTTATCCAAATAATATATAAACAAATAATATTATAACTAGATATTAATTAAATTTTATTAAATCCAACTACTATTTATTTAAGTAAATTTACCTAAATAAAATTTTAGATAACATAAATATTAAAATATTTTTAAAAATATAATTTTATTAGTGATAATATTAAATATTAATCTTATCTATATTTTATTATCATTTTCTTATTTAATTTTCCTTGATTATATTATTCTAATATAATAATTATTATTTATTTTACTAATTGTTTTTATTAAATTATCTAGAAGTTTAATATTTTGTTTGAAAGAATATGCTTCATTAAAAAAATAAACTTTATATAAATGTTATTTATCATTAATATTAATATAAGATATATTAATATTAATATTTTATAAAGTAATAGTAAATCTCAATTTTTATTTTTTTATTAATATAAAACATTTATAGTTAATTAATTAACATATTAATATTAATAATAATTTGTATTAATATGTTAATTAATTAACTATACGATAAAATATAAAAAAGATTTTTTATCTTATATTTTTATAAATTTACTTAATAATATAAATATTATTATTTATATCTATGATTTTTATAAAATAACTTTATGTTAATATCTGCACTTATTATAAAATATTAATAAAGTATTTTATATTTATAACGTAAATCAATCATATTAATTTAATTTATTGGTTTTTTTATTTATTTTTATCGATTTTATATATAAAATCAAAATAGATTATTCGAAATAAGATTATATTATTTAAAATAAAGTCTTATTTGGATTTATATTTTATTGATATTTATATATAGATATCTTATAATTAATTTATTCTTTATTAATAAAAACTAATTTAATAGAGTCCTTTTGATTATCTCGCCTATGATACTTGTTAATTTGGTTAGGTCTGGAAAGAAGCAGCCGGAACAAGTTATACATTTGTCGGGATATTTCTTATAGGACTCTATCATCTTAAATATTTTGATATAATATATACTTCTTAAAGATAAAATTAATTTAGTTAAATAATAATTATTTTTATATTTTTGCTAAAATTAATTAATTTTTTATATGAAATATACAAGATATTATCTTGGTTATTTTTTAAAAATACTACTAAAATAATAGTAAACATTGATAAGTGTAATAATACTTTTGAAAAGTATTATTTAAGTTTTATTTATTAAAAATAAAATATAAATATAGTTTATTATTTGATAATATAGTATGATCAAATATCATTGTATATGATTAATAATATCTTACTGATATAAATTAAATATTTTAAGTTTTTTATTAAAAAAATAGAAGTTCTCCTATTTTAATAAAATTAAAAATAAATTTTATTTAATTTAATAATAATAGTTATTAACGAACATATTTCCAAACTGACGAAGGAATTTTATCATAAAGCTTATTCATTATAAGTTCTGCTAATCTATGATCTGCAGCAGAATAAAATAATTGAAGTTCATTTTCAGATAATTCATATTTATTTTTTTCAATTATCCGTTCTAATGTTTCAATAGTAGTACATTTTCTTAAGCGCATCAGATAGTCAATTTTAGTCATAATTTCCTTTATTTAGATTAAAGATGTATATAATAGCAAGTATTGCTTTGCTGATTGTTTTATTCAGTGTAATGTTTATAATGAATATTAATATTATTTATGAATTGTTAAATTAAATAAATTCACTTATTTTTGTTAATCAATAATACTTTTTAATATTATTAGAATCTTATCAAATAAGGTGTTATCTCTAAATCTAGAGATTTAGCAAAATGTTTGATTTATTAAACATTTTTAATTTATCAGTTAATAACTAATATTGATTGATATAATTTAATTAATAAATTAAAAAACATTTTATTATAACTAAATTTATTATTAATTAATTTAGTTTTATACAAAATTAATATCTCTTTAAAATATATAATTTTTTCATAAACACTTTAAGATTATTAAGAGTTATAGAATCATTTTAAATTATTTAATCTATAAAATATTATGATTTAAAACATAAATTATAAATTATTATTTATTTTATTTTAAAATATCACTAAATATGAAAAATTGCTATTTAAATATTATTTTATTTTAACAAATTTTTTGTTAGTAAGTAATAGACAACTTTATATAATAAATTAAAAAATATAGATAACTTATATCTATCATTAATAGAGTAATATAAAGTATAATAATTTATTAAATTGTTAATATAGCACTTTTCCATCATAAAGTTATTATTTTTATAAAATTTGTATATTTTAAAATTAAGAAACTAAATTAAATAAAATACATAAAATATATAAAAACTATAGTATTATTATGTTAATTTTATATTAATAAATATTAAATCAATAATGATATAATTCATAGTTATTTTGAATTTTTAAAATATTTTTTAAAGTTTTTTAATATTTCTTAGTAATTTTTTATTTAATTATCATTAATAACTTATCTAAGTTATTAACTGTTATCATTTATTTACATAAAATTTTTTTTAAAAAAAATTACTAAGAAATTGTCTAATGAAACATTATTATAAATAAATTTATATCGATATAGTTATAAACTTGAATATATATTACAATTAATTAATTAGTTAATAATATTATTAAAGATTAACTTATTAATAATATTATTAATAAGTTATAAATTTACTCTATTAATATATATTGTTGTTTAATGCATTTATTTTCTTCTTTAAAGTTAAATTTTAACAATTTTAATAATTAAAAAATAGCGTTTTTATGGATAAATAGTATCTAATTAATAAATTTTATCTTAAAATAAATACTACTTTAATTTTTAAATTAAAATAAATTTTATTTTTTTAAATTACTTTTAATAAGGTATATAAATATAATATCATATAAAATAATTGAATATTTTATATAAATAAACTAAATAGAAAAAGATAAAATAATAAAATTATATATAAATTAGTGTTTATAAATAATATTTTCTAAAATTTTTAGTGAATTAGATAGTTAATTAGAAGACGTAATGTTTCAGATTTTTATGCATTAAAATAAAAACAATATTAATAGATATTATCATCCTATCTATTAGAAAAAAATCTATTTTATAACCAAATCTCAGAATAGTAATTTGATAAATTTATCTAAATTATTTTACTAGAAATTATTAACTTTTGTAATTATGTAAATTAATTTGATAAAATAAGTTTATAGTCATAAATTAGTTAATAAATTAATTTATGATTACGCTATGCTAACGATATCAAAAAATAATTGTTTACTTTATTCTTAAAAAGGAATAAATAATAATAATTTACTTGGTTTTTTTAAAAAAATTATTTTATTATTGGAATTTTCTTATAAATTCTATAGTTTAATTATATAAATATCTTTATTTTCCATTTTAAACAAAAAAATTATAAAATTAATTATATTAATTTGAGTTTTAATATTTATTTCTTTAATTTAAGAATATTTATCTATATTCCTAATATAGTTATAGTTTATTTTTTAGAATTTATGCTAATAGTAATTTAGAAATTATTAATAATACTTTCTTATTTTCTTTTTAAATAAAAATGAAAAAATTAAAAATAAAAATACTGTTAATGTAATTACATAAATTATTATTTAATTAGATCAATAATTAATATTTTAGAAATTTAATTCTATTAATATAATAATAATTATTATAAAATTTTTAGTTTTTTTATAACTATATTTGAAAAGTTTTTTTAATATAAAAGTATCTTTATATATTAAATAATTCTTTGTATAGAACGTATATTTAAAAATTAAAAGAACTAAAGTAGGATTAAATTATTTTCATAAAGTTTTATGGCATAAAATTATATGATAGATTAATTTTTTATATATTTTACTAAATAATTTTTATAATATATAATATCAAAACTATATAAAATATATGGTATTATATTTTTAATATTGACTTTTTAATTGTTTTTAGATTATTTTTTCTTATAATAAATTTGATATATTACTGTTGTTAATATATATTGTTTTTTACAATTCTCTTATAATAAAACATATCATATAAATAAAATGATATAATTAAATATTCTCTTTATCGTAATATTTAAAAATATATGAAATAAAATAAAATAATAAAATTATTATATAATAGAAGATCAAAATTAATAAATATTTATTTTAAAAAAATAAATACTTAATAAGAATTAATATAATAACTTTGATTGTTATTTAAATTATTTTAATTAATTATAAATTTCTGTAAACAATTTACTTTATTAAATTAATTAATTTTTTTTATTAAAATATTTTATATTTTTAATAAAATACTAAGTATTATATTTATTTAGTTACTATAATAAAATATTATTATTACAGATTATTTAAAGCTAATATTAATTTTAAATTATTATCATTATATTTTGTTTGAATCTTATTTATGTTTAAATAACATAATTATTTTATTATAAATAAAATAATAAAATATAAATTAAAGTTAAATAGAATGATAAAGAAGAAATAATTTATTTATTATTAACATAATATTTAATTTTTAATTTTTAGATATATTTTAAATTAAATCTTAAATTACATTAATTATTTATTTAATGTTTATAAATAATTAAATTATCACTTTTATTTATATTTTAATAAATCTTACTTTTGGTTCTCTATACTTCTATATCGTTTGTTGCAGAGATATTTCCTACAATGTAATTAAATAATTATTACTAGATTACTGCATAAAGATAATTGTTATTATTATATAATATAATTTCTTTTATGAAAACTAAGATAATTAATTATTTTATACTATTAATCGTTACTTTCATAAAAAAGTATTTTTTAATATTTTTATATTTTAAGATAGATATTTTTATCTTTGGTTTAATATTTAATTAAATTTTATTTTTAATAAAAAGAAATAATTATTCCTATATCTTTTTATTTGTCAAATATTAATTAGTTTAATAGTAATTAGTGTTTATAATTTTAATCTTATCAGAATTAATAATTATTTAATTAAATTTTATTAAAAGATTTTAGGTTAATATTTAATTATATTAATAAAAATTATATATTTTAAAATTATTTAAATTAATAAATATATATACTAAGTAGTTTTTTATATTTTTAAAAGAATTCCATTTTCTTATAAAATAATAAACATTATTAATTTTTATATTTAAAAAAACTAAATGACTTTTTATCTATATAATATTTGTTATATTTTATTTTAAAATAAAAGTGTTTTACTTATTTAGATAAGAAAATCTTTAAATAATATCGTTTAAAACGTAATGATCTTTTATATTTATGTATAAAAATATAAAATAAATATAGTCTACCTATTTATTGGTTGATTGTGATCATATAAGTTCTATAGATAATATCAAAGTTCATTTTCTCCTATTAAATTTTCTAAAAATAGAAGATAGACTATATTTTTACATACTAAAAATATAATTTAACTTTACTAAAAGTATCATCTTAAAATCTTATTAAGATGAGATATTAACATCTTAGCATAATTAATATTTTTTTGTTATTTTATTCATTCTATATACAATTTTTTAATGAATATTTATAATGCATTAAATATAAAATAATTATTTCTGTACTTTTTTTCTTTGCTATTTTTTATTATTATAAGCTAATTTATATATTGATTTTTGATATAAATAAATGATTTTTCTTTAATAAAAATATTTTTTAATTTTCAATATATAATCTTATTTATATATTAAGTTTTATTTATATAAAGCAATTATATATTTAAAATATAGATAATTTTATTTACAGATATATAGTTTATATATAAGTTAGATAAAACGATATAAAAATATATTTGTATTTATACTGACCTTAAATCATAGATGTTATATATATTCAATAAAACTTTATAAAATTAATGATAATATAAGTTATCTAAAACTTATTATACTTGTTAAGTATCGTTTTTAAAAACTTATAAATAAGTTGGAAATAATAATAAGATTAAACTATTTTTGTTATGATAGTAATATTGACTAATTTAACATTACAATTTTTTAACTAAAAACATATTACTAACTATTCTTAAAATTAATGACTACTAAAACTAATAAATTATTAATTCTATTTATATTAAATAAATATTTGATTTTGTCATTTATTTGCATTAAATAAATAATAGATTTTATTAATTTTTTATTGGTTTTTACTTAAAAATGCTAATAGAATAAAATCATATATAATTTTTAGTTAGATTAAATTATATTATTAATTATCATTTTAAAATAGTATTTAATTTAATTTTTCTTTAATGAAAGAGGATAGATTATTATTTCTATCATTATAATTTTATAAAAATTTCAATTAATTATAATAGTTGTGATTAAATTATAGAAAATAGATCTATTATATCTTCTAAGATCAGAAAATATTAATAATTATTATTAATATTTTATTAAATTAATTTATCACATTAATCATGATATACAAATAAATATATTATAGTAGTTGTTTAAGGAATTTTAAGTATAATATAATTTATAAAGAAGACTTTATATGAACGTCTTTTCTTAAATCAATGATATAATATTAGATATAAAATTATATTTAATTATCTTCTAGCTTCTTATGTACACTCATAAAAACTTTAAAAATAATTATGATTGCTTTTATTTATATATTTTCGATCATCTTTAACTATAAAGATAAAATACTTAAAAAAAGAAGTATGATAAAGATAAATCTTATTAATTATTTTATTGAATAGTTTTATTATTTTAATAACTTAATGCATTAAGTTATCATTAAATCATGCCGAAATTAAGTAATATTATTACATAGTTAAGTTATTATTAATAATATTTATTATTACTATACTATTACTAAATAATTTTAATTTAGATGGATATTATCTAATATTATTTGTTATTATGATTAAATATAGTTAGAAATAAAAAAATAATAATATAGTAAGATTACTAATCTTTACTAATTATTTCTATAAATAAATATTTATAATGTTTAAATTTAAATATAAAATTTGATACAGTTTAATTTTATAAATACAATTTATATAGTTAAATATATATTAATATATATTTAATTCAGCAAAGAAAAATTAAATTAAAATAATAGAAAAACTAAGTAAAAAATAAAAAATTTTTGTAAAATATTTTAAAAAATATGATGTTTTGAACATAGTCGTTTTAAACCTCCTTATTATAGGAAAATATAAATTATAGAGATAATTTATAATTCTATTTAATTTGTATTTTTAATAAATAAATTTTATTATTTATTTATAATTCATAAATTTAATAATAAGAAAATAAATAAAATTTAAAAAATATTATTTTAGATCTTTATCTCTTAAAAATATATTTTTAAATTAAAAGTTGTTAAATAAATATTTAAATTAATTTTATAATAGTAAAAATTTATTAATTTTTTATAAATGTGAATTAATATTTAATTTAAATATTTTTATAAAATTACAATATATAATTTATATTATTACTTATTATGAATTACTTATTATTATAAGTTTTTATAAAAAATGATTATATTTTAATATAAATGATTAATACATAATGATTACATATTATATATAATGATAATAAAATATAATTAGAAATTAATTATATATAATAGATAATTTTGATATAAAATGAAAATAATATTTTTTATCTGAATGTGAATACATATTTTGATATAAATAAATATAATCCATATCTAAAAAGATAGTTTTAATATTTTATTATTGATTAAAAAAGAATTTAGTATAAAAAATACATTTTAATTATTATTAATAATAAGAATTTATTTTAAAAATTGCTTTTTAATGCATTACATTAAATTGTTTTAATTAAGTAATAAATAACTATAATTTAAGTTTAAATTTTAAATATATAGTATGATTAGATTATTTATAGAATTAATTAAATAAAATTAATTAATTTTAAAAAAAATAAAAACATATGTTATAAATTTTGTTTATTTAATGAAAATATTTAGTTTTTATAAGTGTTATTATAATTAAAATAAATATTACTTTTAGTAATAAAACTGTTTTCAATATAAAATATATTAATAAATAGCTTTTATATTAAAAAATAACTATTTACATAAATAATTTAATTATATTAGTTAATTTTATTGAATTTATCAAAAGTAATATATAGTTTGTTTAAAAAGTTATTAATAATTTTTAAAAAATTTAAATTTTTTAAATAAATTTAACTAAATAAATTTAACTAAATAAATTTAACGATTAAATAATAAATAATTAGAAAATTTAAAAAATATATTTATATAACAAAAAATAAATTAATAAAACAATATATTATGTTACGATAATAAAAATAAAATAATAACTAATTAATACAAAAAAATATAATAATTAAGTTTTAATCAAAAACTATATAAATAAAGAATATTTTAAAAATAAATTATTTTATTAATAATGCTTAACACTTTTATTTTTTAATTAATATTAATATATTAATTAATCTTCATCTATATAATTTTTTCTAAAATTTATTAAGTTATTTTAGATAAATTATAAATTTAAATATTTATTTAAAAAATTAATATAAAAGATTAAATATTAAAAATACAAATAATTATTTAATATATATATTAATATTAATAATAATAAAAATATTTTAACTATTTTATTATATTTTAATATTTTTTTCTTATTTTATAGTAAAATTTAGATAGTTTATTTATTAAATATTAATATTTAATAAATATCACTAATTTAGGTAAATAATATGTGAAAATGTTAATAATATATTTTATATAGATTTTTATAAATATGAAATTAATATATATAGAAACTAATAAATTTTATTATTTTAATTTATTTAGATTATTGCATAGATAAGATTAAATAGATAAACTATTTTTGTGTTATTTATTTTAAAATAAAATATTTTGATTTTTTAAACGAATAATTTAAGATTATTTTTTTGTTATTTTTTATTATTTTAAAGCTAATTTATTCTTTTTATATCATTAAATTTTAAGATTTTAAAATAAGTGAACATTATAGTTATTCATTAATAGAAAGATAAATTTTATTTTTATGATTAATGATAATTATATTTATAAGATAAACTATTTTCTATATTATTAATTTTTAATGTTTAATTTAATATTCTATAATATATGTAGTTTAATATTAATGCGAAAGTTGTATTAATATAAATTTTTATTTTTTAGTTTTTTGATGACTAAATTGTTAAAATAATAATTAATATTATTTATCAATATTTTTTAAAATTAAAATTTTTATATTTTTAATATCATTAAATTATAAATGTATATATATTGAATATTAAATTTTTCTTTTAAATAGAATTCTAAGTATCACTTATTAATCATAGATTAATAAGTCAAGATAATTATTAATATTCATATTAATATATTAATATATTAATATGAATATTAATAATAATTTAATGAAATGTTTTGCACTTAAAATCGTATAGTTTTCTTAATAGTTTATTATATCTTATTGTTTTACTTATTTCATAACTAATTTAAATTAAATTTTAAAAAATAATAAATAATAAATCATAAATATAACCGTTTATTTATTCACTTGTTGATAAACTTTTTATTAAATGAATTTTATTTTAAAAAAATAATTTTATTAAAAAATAAATATCAAATATCTTATGTAAATAATATAATTTTCTTTTAATAATTTTATAAAATTTATACTTTAATCAAATTAAATTGAGATTATATTTTATATTATATTGTTTATATATAAACGATTAATAATTTGAAATCAATTAGTTAATTAAACTAATATTAAATAAATTTTTACATATTCTAAATTAATAATATTAATTTAGAAAAATATAAATAATTAATATAATTATTTGTTTAAAATTATTTTCCAAATTTGCTTTACTTTAAGAATTGTTTATATATTTATAATTTATAATTTTCAATTATTCTAATTTTATATAAAATATTTTTAATTTTTAAAATATATCCTCTTATTGCATTAATATCTTACTTATTTTATGTTGTTTTTATTTTTTTTATTTATTAGAAAGTTTATAGAAAATCATATATTTTGATGAAAATATAATAATATAATCATATGAAATTAATTATATTAATACTATTTTATATTTATTTTTTTGTTTTGCTATTTATATATTATTATTTTGATTTTTATTAATGTTTAATTAATTTACGAATATTTAGTTATTAATATATAAATTTTAAATTTTATTTTCTATTATAAATATAATTTTTACTTATCAATGTTTTAAAAATATTATTTAGCATAGTATTATAGTTTATAATATAAATTATTTATTTATAGAGTTAAATATTATTTTAAGGAATATATTGAATATTAATATAATAATAATTAATAGAAATAAGGATAAATTAATAATAGAAACATAAATATAAATTTAATTTATTATTAAATAATTATTTTATTTTAATAAAATAGTGGTGTTTTTATTTTTTTACTTTATTTTTTATTAAATTTTATTAAATTTATTATCATTTTTATTTTCACATTAAAAATCTTATTTTATATATTAATATATAAAATAAGATTTTTAAGAATTTATAAATAATTATATTTTAACTGATTTAATTTTACTTCTATTTATTTTTATTATTATTTTAGCGATTATCTTAAATTAATTTTATTTTTTATATGTTATGTTATATTAATATTTTAATAATTATTTCATTATGAATATTAGATTTTATCTATAAAATAAGTTATGGCGATAATATAAAATATAAGTCTTATATATTCTTATGTTTAATTTTAGTTAAAAAGTAATAGCTTTATATTGGAAATTATTATATTTTTTATTAGTTACTCTGTAATTATTAAAATTGTTATAATTTATAATTTCAAAAAATAAATAATTTAATAACTAGCAAAATGAGCATTTAATAAATCCCTCTATATTAGAGATAACCACTAGTATTAGTTTTAATTTAAATATTTATTTTTGTTGATATCTTGATAAAAATAAAAGTTTAATTATTAATGAATGATATAAAATATTAATAATGTGATATTTTATCTTGTTTTATTTTTATTTCATTAATTTTAGTTATGACATTCATGAATCATCTTTTTATGTTATAGAAATATCAGATTGAAAATAATAATATTAGATGATGTTAATTGAAATAATTAATAAATTTATAATAAATATAAAAATACTGATATCATTTTTAATTAGTTAAATTTTTATCATAATAATAAATAATTTAATCTACTAAAATAATTTAAAGTATATTGTTATGTATAAAATATTTAAGAAATGTGATTGTGATAAAATAATTAAAATCATTTTATAAAATAATAAATAAATTATCATTAATCTTTTTTTGCTATTCTTAATAAAGATATCTTTTGTTTTTAATGATATTATTTATAATATCAAATAAATACTATAACTACTATATATTTTATTTTTTATTTAATTAATTATAAAGTATTAATTAGATTAGTTAGAATTTATGTTCTAATAGAGCATTTTCTTAATTCATTAAAATACTAGAAATATTATATTTTTTATATATTTTTATTTTCTTCTTGATTAATGAATATTTCTATATTTAAAAGTGTTTGTCGACATCTTATTAATTTTATAATTAGTTAAGCTATTTTTTTAAAGTTTTTTTCTGAATAATATATAACTTGCTATTTATCTAATATTTTTCTTGATAATTTATTATTGTAATCAGATGACGTTCAATATCGTGATATTAAACTAAACACTCATAGAGACCAGACATTATTTTTTTGACTATATTTATTTTTTTATTTTCATAAAATTTGCGTTAAAAATTTTCTAGTTATAGAGCTAATTTGCGCTATAATTTTCTGTTAAAAAATAACTTATTCTGAACATAAGGTGATAACTCAATTTTTTAATTGACTAAAATTTTGTTTATTTCAAATAAGCCATTCACTTAATTAATAATTTTACTATGAAATAGTTTTATCAAAATGTAGTGTTATAAAATAGGTGTTCTCAATTGGTTTTATTTATTCTGTTAATATTTTAATTTGTTTTTCAAATAAATTTAGTAAATTTTGTTTTTCATAAATTAAGCAATAATAATAAAAATATATTATTGTAATTTAACTTTTTTTACAAAAAATCTAGTCTAATAGATTAATTATTTTAATTATATAATATATAAAATATTAAAATTATTTTTGATTACTATTAATTAATATGTGTGTATTATATATTAATAATATAGTGAAATTTTTGAATAAATTAACTTAATTCAATAAATAATAGATTAGCAATTTACTTATTGAAAATAATAAAAATAATAATGTAAATAAATTATTTATATTTAAGAAAAAATTATTTTACTATTAGTTATTTTTTATTTATATTATTTTTTAATTAATATAGAAAATTTCTATGAATTTTTTATAGTAAAAAATATAAGCTAAAATGTTGATAAAATAAATTAAAAATTTTTAAAATAATATTTATTTAAATGTAATTTATTATTTATCACTAATTTAATTAGATATTGATATAACAATTAAAATTCAAATACTTTTTTTATGCTATAGTTTTATATAAAGTTAATAAAAACTATATTTATACTTTATTTATTTTATTAAATAGTATAAAGTTTTTAATAAAAAAATAAAATAAATTAATTAAATTTTATTGAATTCTTATTGTGATTGATAATGAATCTTTTATGATAAATATCATTTTTGACAAAAGTACTTTGCTAAAAAAATAATATTTTATAGTATAATAATATAATTAATCATTTAATTTTTTAGTTAAAAACATGAGTTATCAAGTACTTGCCAGTAAATGGCGACCACAAACATTTAACGATGTTATCGGCCAACAACATATCTTACCAGCACTAACAAATGGTTTAGAACACCAGAGGCTTCATCATGCCTATTTATTTTCAGGTACACGTGGAGTTGGAAAAACGACTATCGCACGACTATTTGCAAAAGGACTTAATTGTGAATTAGGAATAAGTCAAAATCCTTGTGGTAAATGTATTAACTGTTTTGAAATATCGCAGAATCGATTTGTTGATTTAATTGAAATTGATGCAGCTTCGCGTACTAAAGTTGAAGATACAAGAGAACTATTGGATAATATCCAATATGCACCAGTACGAGGTCGATTTAAAGTTTATTTGATTGATGAAGTTCATATGCTTTCTCGTCATAGTTTTAATGCCTTACTTAAGACACTTGAAGAACCACCAAAACATGTAAAATTTTTATTAGCAACAACAGACCCACAAGGATTACCAATAACAGTTTTATCGAGATGTCTTCAATTTCATTTAAGATTATTAGATATTGAACAAATTAGTTGTCAACTTGAGCGTATTTTAATAGCTGAGAAAATATCAAGTGATAAACGTGTTTGTGAATTAATTGCTAAGGCTGCAGAAGGTAGTTTACGTGATGCATTAAGTTTAACAGATCAAGCTATTGCCATGGGTAATGGGCAAGTATCTATAGATTTAGTTATAGAGATGCTAGGAATATTAGATGATGAGCAGCCATTGGCGATTATTGAATCAATTGTGCATGCAGATTGTAAAAAAATGATGTCTTTAATAGAAGATATTGCTTTACAAGGTAAAGATTGGGAAAATCTATTAATTAAAATGTTGTCGTTAGTTCATCGTATCGCTATGATTCAAATTTTACCTATAGAAATTCATCATACCTTATCATCAACAGAAGATAGATTATATTTACTTTCGCGTTTGATTATGCCAGCAGATTTACAACTATATTATCAAACTTTATTAATTGGAAGAAAAGAGCTTCCATATGCTCCAGAAAAAAGAATGGGAGTTGAGATGACACTATTACGAGCATTAGCGTTTCATCCTAAATTTATTGATGATACTGAAAATTCTTTTTTATTATCATCAAATTCTATTGAAGAAACTGTTATATAGTTATTAATAATAAGTGATGTATATGAATATTAACGATGTTTAAGTTAATTTATAAAATACAAAAATTAATATTTATACGATATATATCATATAAATATTAATTAAATAAATTTTATTATAATTATTGGAAAAAAATAAAATTATTAAATAACTATTAACTATTAAAATAAAAATCTTCTTAAAATGTTTTTAATAATTTTGTTAAACGAAAATGCTGATATCAATATCAATATTAGATAAATTAATTAGTATCTCAATATTTAAATCAACAATTTATTTTAAATTTACTAAAAATATTAATAAAATTAATTAAAAATTAAAAAATAAATATTATCAATATTGCGTTATCAAAATATTTTTAACAAAAAATAGAGTTAATAATGATATTTGAAAAATAGTAAATAAGTATTAATAGAATATAAAATAATGTTAAAATTTAAAAATAAAACTTCATTTAAAGTTCAGAACTTGATTAATGGTAAGATGAAATCTTCAATTAAAATATTAAAATTAATTCAATAACTTGGATTTAATATTTATAAGAAACTATCAGATGAAACTTAAGTTTATTTATACACATAACATATATAATACAGTATGAATACTCAATATATACATAAAATTGATAAAAACTATATATAAGTTATATTGTAAAAATATAAAATTAACTATCATTAAATGATTATAATCAGTTTATTAAGACACAATTAGAATATAAGAAAATAATTTATGTAAAAAGTTAGTTTAAATACATCAATTCATTATTTTAAATAAAAATTAAAATTTTATGTACATTATTTTATTCAAGATTAGATGAAAAAAAATTCAATATATTTTAACTAAATATATTATTTTAAATATAAAGATCATAATCTTTAAATATATCTGTATAACAAAAAAGAGAAAATGTTATGTTTGATAAAGGTGAACTAGATAACCTGATGAAACAGGCTCAACAAATGCAAGAAAAAATGAAAAAAATACAAGAAGAGATTTCCAATATAGAGGTTATAGGTGAATCTGGCGCTGGTCTTATTAAAGTAATCCTTAATGGTGCACATAATTGTCGTCGGATTGAAATTGATCCAAGTTTATTGGAAGACGATAAAGATATATTAGAAGATCTTATTTCAGCTGCATTTAATGATGCTACACGTCGTATAGCAAAAATTCAAAAAGAAAAAATGGCAAATGTATCATATGGTATGGGATCACTTCAAAACTTTAAGATACCATTTTAATATAAAAGATTCTATTTATTAAATTTTAAATAAAAAATTATATTGTTAATTAATATTTGATAAAATAGTGATAAATAATATTTATCATATTTTGCAATGTGAGTATAAGATATATACTATATTTTAGGTATAAATATTGAAGAATATAAATACATTAAAGTTTATAAGAATATCATTATTATAATTTTAATAAGGTTTGTTTGGAAAATTATCATTTTATTTTATATCAATTTACTCATTAATATAAATTAAACTGGATTGAATATTTTAATCAAATAAATATTTAAATTATTCATTTTATTTAAATAAAATGAATAATTTAAATATTTCTTTATTAGAAAATAGTATTTTTTACTAAGTATTTTTTACTAAGTATTTTTATCTATAATTTATGAAATAATTTAGTAAGTAAAATTTTTTAAAATTAATATTATTATGAATAACTTGAAAAAATTAATTAAATGTGTAATTAAATTATATTATTATAATATTTGTTAAAATATGTTATATATTTTAGTTTTATTATCCATTTAATTAATGATAGTTTTAATTTTAAAATTATTAAAAAGATATGTTTGTCATATTAAATTAATTTAAATTATAAAATTAATTGTTTATACTAAAAATATTATTTATTATATATAATATAGATAAACAAATTATGAATATATTTTAATAATTATAATTTTTTATAAAAATTAATCATCTAGGTTATTAGATATTTTTAATAAAATATTTAATACTTGAAATTTTCAATTTATATCCCAACCTGAGCTTAATAACTATTTAATCTACTTAAAATTGAGGCTACTTAATGATCATGAAAGGACAAGAAACTCGTGGATTTCAATCAGAAGTAAAACAGTTATTGCAATTAATGATCCATTCTCTTTATTCCAATAAAGAAATTTTTTTACGTGAGCTGATTTCAAACGCATCAGATGCGGCAAATAAATTACATTTTAAAGCACTTTTACAATCTGATCTTTATGAAAATGACTGTGATTTAAAAGTTAGAATTGTTGCTAATAAAGATAAAAAAACATTAATTATTAGTGATAACGGTATTGGTATGACGCGAGATGAAGTTATTGATAATTTAGGTACTATTGCTAAATCTGGTACTAAAACTTTTTTGAAATCGTTAGATAACGAAAAAACGAAAGATAATCAGTTAATTGGTCAATTTGGAGTTGGTTTCTATTCAGCTTTTATTGTTGCAGATAAAGTAACAGTACGTACTAGAGCAGCAGGTGTAGCTATTGATAAAGGGGTTTTCTGGCAATCTCATGATGAAGGTGAATATATTGTTGCTGACATCGAAAAAATAACACGTGGTACTGAAATTACTTTACATTTACGTGAAGATAAAATGGAATTTTTAGATAATTGGCGTTTAAAGTCATTGATTAGTAAATATTCAGATCACATTACTTTACCAATAGAAATTCAAACTGAAAGCAAAGAAAATAATGTTCCTGATGTTCCTATTTGGGAGAAAATCAATAAAGGACAAGCATTATGGACTCGTAGTAAAAATGATATTAGTCCAGAAGAATATAAAGAATTTTATAAATATATTTCTAATGATTATGAGGATCCAATAATATGGAGTCATAATTTTATAGAAGGTAATCAAGAATATACTAGTTTACTTTTTGTACCAAAAAAAGCACCTTTTGATTTATGGAGTCGTGATAAAAAACACGGTTTAAAACTTTATCTTCATCGTGTTTTCGTAATGGATGAAGCTGAACAATTTATGCCAAACTATTTACGATTTATTCGTGGAATAATTGATTCTAATGATTTACCGTTAAATATCTCACGAGAAATTTTACAAAATAACGATATTACACGTAGTTTACGAACAGCATTAACTAAGCGTGTTTTGCAAATGTTGAAAACATTATCTAAAAATGAACCAAAACAATATCAAGAATTTTGGAAAGAATTTGGTTTAGTTCTTAAAGAAGGTCCTGCAGAAGATACAATTAATAAAGAAGTTATTACTGAATTATTACGTTTTGCATCAACGAAAAATAATAGTAATTTACAGGATGTATCTTTAGAAGATTATGTTAACAGAATGATTAAAAATGGTCAGGAAAAAATTTTTTATCTTACTGCAGATAGCTATACTGCTGCAAAAAATAGCCCTCATTTAGAAGCATTTCATAAAAAAGAAATTGAAGTTTTATTATTGTTTGATAGAATTGATGAATGGATGATGAATTATTTATCAGAATTTAAAGGTAAATTATTTCAATCAGTTAGTAAAACAGACGAGTCATTAGAAAAAATAGCTGTTAAAGATAAGAAAGAAAAAGAAGAAATAGATAAAAAATTAAATCCATTTCTTGATAGAGTAAAAAAATTATTAGGTGATCGAGTAAAAGATGTTAAATTAACACATAGATTAACAGATACACCAGCAATTGTAACGACAGATGTTAATGATATGGGTACTCAAATGGCAAAACTTTTTGCTACAGTAGGTCAATCATCTCCGAAAGTAAAATATAATTTTGAAATAAATCCTGAACATCTTTTAATTAAAAAAATAATAGAGATAACAAATGATATCTTATTTTCTGAATGGATTGAAGTATTATTAGATCAAGCATTATTTGTTGAACAAGGTAATTTAGAAGATCCGAATCAATTCATTCGTCGTATTAATAAATTATTATTAAATTTAAATTCATTCCATTAATAATCTTTACTATGAAATTATTTTAATCATTTAAGTGGATTATTTACTTAATTATGTTATATATTATGCATAATCATAAAGAATTTTTTTAAATTATATATATAGAAAATGATAAAAGGATTTTGTGCATGCGTATTATACTGTTTGGTGCTCCAGGCGCAGGGAAGGGAACTCAAGCACATTTGATCATGAAAAGGTATGGTATTCCACAAATTTCTATTGGTGATATTTTACGAACTAGAGTAAGTATTAATAGAGATTGGAATATAAAAGTAAAAGAATTAATGAATATTGGTAAACTTGTTTCTGATGAATTAGTTATTCCTTTAATTAAAAAGCGTATATCAGAGAATGATTGTAAAAATGGATTCTTGTTGGATGGATTCCCACGAACTATTCAACAAGCAAATGCAATGAAAAGTGCAGACATTCCTATAGATTATATATTCGAATTTTATTTACCAGACGAAATAGCTATTGAACGTGTTATCGGACGTAGAATTCATATATCTTCTGGTCGCGTTTATCATATTAAGTTTAATCAACCGAAAGTAAGAAATATAGATGATATTACCGGTGAAAAATTAAGCATTCGAAAAGATGATCAAGAAATAACTGTTCGTAAGAGATTAATAGCGTATCATAAATTAACTAAACCTTTAATTGATTATTATCATGAAGGATATTTTGCTTCTAATATTAAATGTTTTAAATTAGATTCTAATCGCAAAGTTAGTGAAGTTAATAAAGAATTGAATAAAATTCTAGGTTAATTCTTTTTTAATAAAACAGATATCTAATCTTAAAGTTAAACATTTGTTTTGTTTATACATAATTAATATATTAAAATATATGATAAACTACTATAATATTATAAATATTTATTAATAAATAAAAATAAAAATATTGATATGAGTATTAATAAGTATAGTGTTTTATTAGTTAACTTAGGAACACCTGATACACCAAAAAAGGATTCGGTAAAACGTTTTTTAGCAGAATTTCTTAGTGATGTAAGAGTTATTGATATTTCTAGTATAGTTTGGAAACCACTCTTACATTTTATAATTTTACCGTTACGTTCGAGGAAAATAACTAAATCATATCAATCAATTTGGACTAAAAATGGTTCTCCATTATTAAATTATAGTCTGCAACAACAGATTGCATTAGCAAAAGAATTACCGGATATTCCAATTGAATTAGCTATGAGCTATGGTTCACCTTCTATTAAAAAAGCAATTGATAGATTATTAAATAAACATATTGAAAATATTATTGTATTACCATTGTATCCTCAATATAGTTCTTCAACTACAGCAGTAGTTTTTTATGCTATCAGTAGAGCATTAAAAAAATATCGAACAATACCAGGTATCTATTTTATTCGCAGTTATGCTAGTCATCCTCAATATATCAAAGCGCTAAAAAAATCTATTGAATTAAGTTTTAAACAATATGGTGAACCTGATCGATTATTATTTTCTTATCATGGTATTCCTAAACGTTATGTAGAAACAGGTGATATTTATCCATCAGAATGTATGCTAACAACTAGTTTACTTGTTGAATTGATTAATTTTCCTGCTGATAGAGTAATTATGACTTATCAGTCACGTTTTGGTTATGAACATTGGCTTAAACCTTATACAGATATTACATTAAAAGATTTAGCAAAGAGTGGAATTAAACATGTTCAGTTACTATGTCCTGGTTTTTCAGTAGATTGTTTAGAAACATTAGAGGAGATTGCTGTTCATAATAAAAAAATTTTTTATACTTATGGTGGAGAAAAATATTATTATATACCTGCTCTTAATGCATCACATAATCATATTATGTTAATGACTGAATTAATTAGAGATATTATATAGTATATTATTAATTTTAAATTATTTCTGATAAGTTTTTTAACTTAACTGAATAAACATATTATATTTAGTTAAGTTAAAATAATATGTTTTATTACTATAATATATAACTAATAAAATTAATAATTAGTAATTATTTTTATTTAAATTTAGGTTAAATTAAAAGTTATTTAACTTATTATAATGTAATTTAAATTTTTAAAAATTTTTTATTCAAAATAGTTAAATTACTGATTATTTTAAATAAAATATTTATTATAAAATATTATTTATTTCTTATTAAAAATAAATAAATTTATTATTTTTATTTTATTAAATTTTTAATTTTAATATGTAAAAACTATTCTTACTATTCAAGTTTATATAAAGAAAAGATAAAAAATAAATATTTATAATTAATTTTAACAATATTAATAATGCATTAATTATTAATCATAAAATAAATATTTATTTTATAAATTCATAATTATTAATTAGTTTTATTCTAAAAATATAAAATATAATAAAATAAAATTTATTAATTCTATTTTTTATTATCAATAAATCTTAATTAATTAATTAAAATTTATTGATATTTTCTTATTTTTATTTTTTATTAATTATGATTTTATTATTGATATATAAGATAAATAATATAATTTATATATATTTATTGTATATAAACATTTATATAAACTTAGTAAATTCTCAAATTAATTCAAAATATTAATTTTAAAATAAATATTGATTTTATTGAATATTATGAAAATTTATTTATATTCTTGATATTATATGATCATAATAAAAAATTTTAAAAAAATAATATTTATTATAGTATTTACTTAAAAGTTTAAACTTTTTTATATTATTTATATATTATTATATTTTGAATGATTATTATAAATAAAATATTTTATTAAAGCTATTTTTTAATAAAAACAGATAATTTTGTTAACTTGTAATATAAGATTATAATATGGAAATTAAAAATACTTATAATTTTTAAAATTAAAGATTTTTAATATTTATTATTCTAATTATTTAAATAATATCATTTTAATATTTATTAAAGAGTTAAAATTAAGTTAAAAAATAGATTAAATAAATATTTAAGTTTAAATAGTTAAATATAACATTAAGTTTTTTTAAAATGCTAATCTATATATACTTAATTAATTATTTTATAATTTGTTATAAATAGCTTTATAATATTTTTATAAAATTTATTTTATCTATCAATGATATTGTTTAAGATATTTTATCTTATCTTTTATATTATATTTATAAAGATTTAATCTTTAAAGATTTATCAACTTCTTCAAAAAAATATAATAATTTGACTATTTAACAAAGAAGCTATCTATTATTAAATAGAGTAAGAGAAAAAAGTTATATATTTAATACTTTTTTAAATAATGAATATATAGATAAATTTCTATTTATTATTAAATTGATATATTAATGTTAATAAATATTATAATGTTATTTAGATAGTTAATTCATTCTTAGTTATGTTACTTATTCTTATATTTTATTTAACAGTTTTAAAATAAATTTTATTTAGTAATTTTAATTTAATAATAATTTAGATTTTGTTACTTAAATGATATTAGTTATTTTAAATATAACTCTTTAATTATTGCTGATATATCTATTATAAAATTTCTTTTATTAATTTTAATTTTAAAGAGATATCAACCTATTAATATATTAATCATTTATCGATTCATAAATTTATTAAAATAATAGATAATAATCTTTATTTTTAGAATAACAGAAATTTGATTCATATTGAAGTTGTAAAATTAATATTAATTTTATTAAATTCTATTATATTAATAATATTCTTTATTTAATTAATATATATAATAACTAATAATAATTTATTATATATTTTTTTAATCTTAAGATAATAAATGTTTTGTATATTCATTTTGAATTTTTGATAAAAAATATTTTTTGTTATTATAATATTTAATAAAATTAAAATAAAATTTATTTTCATCTTCATTTGCATTTTATTTTTAATTAAATTATATCTAAATTATTTGTAATATATCAATTATCTAATTATAATTTTTTATAAAAAAAATTACTTAATATTTAATAATCAAATAGTTAATTACTAAATTAATTGCTATATAAATAATTTATAAAAATAAAATATTTAAAAAATACAATCAATATTATTATTATAAATGATATAAAATAGATTTTTTTAAAATAAAATATATTGATAATCACAAGCATTTGAGTATTGATTTTTATTAACGATGATTTTTTTTAGTGCTTATATTTATATAAATATTTTATTTAATTACAGTAAAATAAATTATGAATACATACTATACTAATAGTATACTATATGAATATTATATAAACTATATCTACTATAATTAATATTCATTATTTAAATATTTTTAATTTAATTAAATATTTTATACCATACTTTTTAGTAAAGTAACTTTATTTTAAAATAAATAAAATTATCTATTAATATATCGTTATATTTATTATTTATTACAAATAACATAAAATTAATTTGAAAATATTAAACAATTTAAAAAATTTTTTATTAAAATAATAATTATATAAAAATAAGAAATATGTTAATGTTAATTTAATTTTATTGTTTAATAAAAAACTGTTAGATTTAATTATTATATCAACTATTAATAATAGTGATAATATGATTATTGATATCAGTCAATATAATTTTATATTTTTAATAATTTTTTATTTATTATTTAATAATATTGTTAAATAAACTAAATCTCAATAAGTTAATTGAATTAAATATTATTTCTTTAGCTAAAAATATTTAATATATTACTTTAAATAATAAAAACAAATATTGTTTTTATTTCTTTTATTGTTAAAAACAATAAATTTATATTGTATTTATTGTGATAATTAAAATTAAAAGATTGATATGAATACAATTTCATTAATAATTATATTGTATTTTGTGCATTAATAATAATTGTTAAATCCATTTAGCATAATCAATAGTTTATCTATTATTTTATTTAATAAAATATGGAATTATTTAAAAATATAATTTTAAATAAATCTAAAAGTAATAGTTATCTAATCTTGCTTTGTTTAATAACTTATTTAAATAGATTTCGATATATTAAACTAGTAAAAATATAATAATAATAAAAAAGTTATAAAATATGATTATTATATAATAAATAATTTCAAGTATTAAAGTTGAAATTATTAATATAAATTTTTTTAAAAATATTTTGATAAAATAAGTATGATATTTATAAATATCTTAATAATCAATAAAAGTTTAATTATTAATTTATTAAAAATAATCATTATTTATCTATCAAAATAATATTTTTAATTATTTTAAATAATATTATTTAATAATACTTTAAACAAAACCTTAATAATTAAATATTTAATCTTAATATTATTTATTTTATTTTAAATAAAAGATTAAGTTTGAATATAATACTATTTTAATAACATTGAAATTATTAAATATTCAACAACAAAAATAATTTAAACAATATATTATAAAATAACATTTTTTAATTAAAATTAAGTAAGATTAGTATATATTTTAAAATAATAATACTATGGTAAATATTTATAAATTTTTATTCAAAGAATAAAATAATATAAAACATTATCAATGTTATTCAAATCTATTAATAATAATCGATTTTATTTATATTTATAATAAATGATAATTTAAAAAACAATAAATTAATAATATCTAATAACAAATAATTAATTAATTAGAGGTTTATAAATATTCTAAATTTATAACAAATGAATAGATAATAGTTAAATTATTAATAATAATTGTGATAATCATTAATATTAAAATAAATTAAATGTTTTTTAAAGAAAATTTATTAGATTAAATCTCATATTATTTTTAATTAATTTTAAATTAAAAATATTTTTTAAAAATGAAAAAACAAGATAAATAGTAATATAAAGATTATTTTTATTTATTTAATAAAATAACTAAAATTGATATAAACAAAATTTATAATTTTTTAAATTAAATATTTTATTTATTAAATATTAATTCAATATAGATAATTTATTTTCTTTTTGAAGTTGAAAACAAAATCTTTTAAAATAATCATTTTTATAAAAACTATATAAAAATAAATTTATCATATATTGTTCATATTGAATAATATTTAATTATTAATTAATAATATTTTTTTAACAAATATTAGTTAATAACAGTTAATTTATATAAATTGTTTAATTACAAAAACTTTTTATAAAATTAATATTGATGATTAAATTAATATATAAATTTAATCATCAATAATCACTAAATTTAATAGTTTCATTAAACTTAAAAAAAATAAATATATAATAAAATATAAATATATTATATCATAATATAATGATTATTATAATAGTAAAATTATTATAATAATAAAAATATAATTTAGCATTATTAAATATTAGTTATAAAAATTTATTATTAAATTATAAAAAGAAAAGATTTATTTTTTCTTTTTGGATAATGATGTGAATATTGATCTATTTAGATCCAACTATGAACTATTAAATAGACATTAATATATAAATAAGATTAGTTATAATTTAATTACAATTTATAATTGATTATTTTTCAAATTTCAATAAAATTAAGAATATGATAATATTAAATTTTCTATTCTATATATAATAAATAGACTATTTATATTTTTTATTAATAAAATTATTTATGATACTTTTAAGTTAAATAAGAAAGAAATATTTTACATAAATTTAATCATTATATAATGAAAATATATTTTAATCATATTATTTAAATTCTAATATTTGTTATTATAATTATTTTGTGAATTTCATAATAGTTAAAAAAGGTAATTAAAATACTAATTATTATATTAATATAATATATAATTAACTATTATTTTTTATATTTAAAGTATTAAAATATTTCTTATTTTTAAGATATATTTCATATATAATCTATTATTAAAATAAATTATCTTTATAAATAGTTTAATATATTAAAATGGTTTATTTAAATTTTAAAATAATAAAATTTTAAAAATATTAATTTTAAAATTTTTAAAAATGATTTAATAAATATAACTAGATTAAAATTAACTTTTATGAAAGAAATTTTTTTCTTTTATGTCATTAAATTTTTCTATTTGATACTTTAATTAAAAAATAAAAAATATATTATATTAAAATAATAATTTAATAATTATAATTATTAAATATCATTAAATCATTAATTATAAAAATGTTATTGAATATTAATATTATATTCAATATTAAAAGTTATTTAAAATTAATCGTTATTTAAATTATATTAATTTAAAATTTATAGATAATGATATATTAAAATATTCTATTATAAATAGAATAATTATTAATAATTTGAACAATTTTAAACTATTTTAAATCTATATTAAAATATAACTAATATTAAATTTTTATCTTTTTATAAAATAATTAATTATATTATATTTTATAATAGGTTTATTCACTTTAATAGATATTTTATTATTTTATGTGATCTTAAAATATTATTGTATTCCATTTAAATATTAAATATATTTATAATTTATTTTAAATTAAGTAACATTAATAAATAATTCTGGATATTATTGTATAGTCATAAAAGATATTTCTTATTTTTATTTAAAGTTATTATTACTGTTTAAAGTTAAACTATAATTTTCTAGCTACTTCTTTATCAGAATAAAAAGATGATTATTTTTCTTTATGAGTTATAAATAATATATTTTTATTTTTTTAAAAAAAAAGTGAATTACAAAAAACTCTATATATTATATTATAATAGTTTCTTAAAAATTAATATTTTTATTATATCAATAACTAATATTACTTTGAATAAGTAATATTAGTTATTTAATTTATTATTTAAATAATCTTAGAAGGATTATTATCTTCATATAAAATATATAACAATATTAATTATAATATATTGATCTATCTTTAATTTTTAACTTTTATGTTATAAAAAATTAAATTTTAATATTAATATTTCATAAATATCATCATAAAATATTTCAGATATTTTTAATTAATGTAATATAATACACAATATCCTAAATAAATTAATCTACTATTTTGAATAGTAGATAACAATCAAATTATCTATATTATAGATATATATCATATATGTAATATCTATTATAAAATAAAATTATTTACAGTTAGATTTTATAAACCTTATTAGTCATTTTAATTATTAGTTTATTTTATTAAATATAATGTCTATAATAATTAATAATATAGTTATTTTTAGTATAAAATTCTTATCTTTTACTGTTTAGTAAAAGATAAGAATACAAATACAAATAAAATTTAATAGGTAATAAATTATTTAATTAGCAACTATGTAATTTATTTTTTTTAGCAAAATCTTTAAATTTGATATAAAGAAAAAATCGTTATTTATTTGTTTGATAACATATATTATGATTTTAATTAAGAAAAATATTTTATAAAAATATTATCCTTTATAATTAAAGTATCAAATTTATTAAATTTCTTTATAATATAAGTTAACTTATTATAAATTAATAAAATATATTCTTGTAACTATATAAATGTTATATATGCGATATATGTAAAAATAGTATATTAAACTAATTTAGTGAGTATTATAAAGATAATATTTATCTTATTGAGATTAAAATATTTTTTAATATTATTATTTTACTCTTGATAAGTAAAATAGTTTATTAACAATTTAATAAATTAAATATTTTGATCGCTTAATAAAAGATTTTCATTATTTTATGAAAGTAGGATAAATATTAATTTATGTTCTGTTGATTGTTAGATTACGATTTGTTAATTATATTTAAATTTTTAATAAGAAGATTTTATTATTAATTAAAGTAATTAAGATTATTACATATAATAGATAATACTTTTGATAACTTATAAAATTTATTATAAATATATTATGTTAATTATTATTAATTATAGTAATATTTATCAATTTTCAATTATAATATAATTTATTATTATTTATATTAATATTGATATTAATATAAATTACACTAGTCGTGTTAATAATATTATTATCAATCATTATAATTTTATTTTTATTCTTATAATTATACTATATTAATATTTTTTATTTTTTTATACAAAACATTATTTATCATTCCTAATTTTTAAATTATATTATCTTTTATGATTGAGTTATTATTGATTAATTTTAAAATTAATACTTTATATATCTCTATTATGCAATAATATAATAAAGATATCGTTTTTATGATAAATCAAGAATATAATAAATTGATAATTTATCATTTAAAGCTTGATAAAAATCATATATTTGTTATTTATTATTTATTATTTATTTTTTATTTTTTATTTTTTATTTTTTATTTTTTATTTTTTATTTTATTTATTAATTAAATAACTTGTTAAATAACAATAAAATATTATTATATAATTACTTAAATTTTTAATAAAAATATTTTAACAATTCTAATAATAGTATTAATATAATTATATTATAAAATTAATTTATTAAAATTAATATTGATTAATATGTTTAAATTTCACTGTTAATAAATTAAATATAAATAGTAACTTAAATCGTCTGTAGTTTAGACAAAAATATTTTATTTTTATAAAGCATGATGTATTAATACTTTATTTATAAAATATTAATTAATAAACAAAAAAATATATTAATATATAATATAAAGTTGAACAACTGCTTTTATTATTTATTATTATTGTTAATATGAATGAATATAATTTATTAATATTGAATAGATATTAATTAACTTAAATAATATTATACTAGTTTAATATTAAGAATAATAAATTTATAAATATAAATTTATATAACAATACATTAATATTAGCTTAATATAATCTAATTATCATTAGCTTTTAATAAAATATTTACATATAATATAATATATTTATATTATATTATATGGATGTTATATTAAAAAATAATCGTCAGTAAAAATTATAATAATTTAAATGAATTGATTGATAATTAATTGGATTAAATTGATTTTCTTTATTTAATATAAGATTATTTTAATTATTTTTTAAATTTTAATACTTATATCAATTAGTAGAACTAAAGGTATTTATTAAAGAACTAATATATTTAGTATATCTCTTAATTATTATTTTTTCAATACATAATTTTATTACATTTGATTTATTTAAAAAATTAATTTTTTATTATTTTGATTAAAATCTAATATTTTGTTTTTTAATTATTAAATAAATATTTAGTTTATAATTATAAAGATTAATTCTATTATTTATATTTTATTGTTTTTCTATTTTATTAACAATAGTACAATAATTATTCTTTATTTAAAAATTTTAATAATTTAATTTACTAATGTGATATAATTATATTTAATATGATTAAATTTAATATTAACTTTTTATATATCATTATATTTAACACTTGGGTTAGTTTATTATAATGAATTTATAGAGTGTTAATCATTTTATCAAGTTATAATAATATCATCAGATATATTTTATTTTTTAATAAAAAATTATTAATTTTACTTAAATAGAATAGAAAATCTGATCAAATCTTTACGATAATTCTCTTTCACAAATAAAAGTTATTAATTATATAGATAATAAAAAAATAAAATATCTATTTTATTAATAAAATATTAATTTATTAAGATTTAATTTTTAAAATAAAATGCGAATTTTTATTTTATATTAAAATATTTTATAAATTTTTTTCTTTAGTTCATATTCTTAAAATTAAGATATAAAATAATAAATATAAATAAATTAATATAATTCTAAAAATTAGAAATTTTAATATAATCTTAGATAATTTATTTTTATGTTATTTATATAATGTGTTCAATAAATTATAATTTAAAATATTTTTATTAATTATATTATTATTAATAATATTTAATATATAAAATTTATTTAACTTTATTATATTCTTATCGATTATTTATTACTTTAACTTCAATATTAATTAAAATCATTAATAAAAATAAATATTCTAGATCTAATTCATTTATTGTATTTTTTTGTAGGAATTATTGATATTTAAAATTAAATACTTTATCCTTTATGTTAATAATTTTAATATTAGTTTTATTAGTTCGTTGATATTTAAAAATTTATTTATTATATATTTAAATCTATTTTATTTAACATAAATATAAAAATGATAATAATGTTAAATTAATAACTTTTTTATTTTTGTGATTTGTTTTATATCTAAATTAAATTATTAAAATAATGCTAATAATATCAATAAATAAATAAGAATATATAATACGATAGACCATCAATTAGATAAATAATTATCATTATTTTTTTTAAATAGAACTAAGTATAATAGTTATGAAATTATTTTCTTAGATATATTCTTTTAACACTTTTATTTATATTTAATTATTTTAAAATATTATTTTAAAATAATTTATTAATCTCATTAATTATTTTATTAATGTTTACTTTAATTTTTATATATTTTATATTATAAATAGTTTATTTATTATATAGTTCTTTCAATAAATACATTAGAGATGTTTAAAGATTAATTCACATCATTTAAATATATATTCAAGGAATTATTTTTTATTTAAAATATTTATTAATATTTTCTTAAATTTTTATAATTATTAATATAATAGATCAATTTACATTTAAGAAAATCAATGTATTTATTTCTTTTACTTTAAGTATTAAATATAATAAACTATTTTAGTTATTTAATATTAAAGATATCATTTAAATGAATTTTAATATAGAATATATTAATATATCTTCATATGATAATATGTAAAACAAATATTAATTACTAATAATTTAAATTTATATATTATATATATAAAATTTATATTTTTTTGATGAAAATATATAATATTAATAATTATATCTTATTATTTAATATTTTAATTAAATGTTAAAATATGGTATATATTTTTTAAAAAATATACATAAATTTTATAAAAAATCTTAATTGCATAATTGTTATAAATATATATAAGTTATAAGTAAAAAATTTTAAATCATTTACCGAAAATCTTATATTACTTTTTATAAAATTTTAAAAATAAAAAAATATCGATAAATAGTAATAACTATTTTATAAATAAATAAGTATTTTATTTTTTAATTTTTTAATAAAACATCTTATAAATATGAAAATAATAAATATTTATTATTATAATATTGGAATTAATAGCAGATAAAATATTCATTATAGTTTTTTAAAAAATTTTATATTGTTAATATTAATTTTATCAAGAAATATTAGAAATTTTTTTAACTTTTATGTATTTCAAATAATTTAAGTTATAAATTAAATTATAATATTTTTTTATTTATTTAGTTAAATATAGTTTATAGTTATTAAATTTTATTTATATCTATTGTTTTATACTTAAATTTATTAATTTTAATGTTTTATCTAATTTATTTAAAATTAATTATTTTTATATAGTAATATTAATAATATTTTTTATCTATTATTATAGTATAATTTATATATGGATTTTTTTTAAAAAAAGATAAAAATTAATGATTTTTTAAGCGATTTATTTAGTTGTTTTATAATAGTTTTTAACTTTTTTTTTTAAAAAAAGATTAATTGATATTTCGTTGATAATTTTTTAGGTTGATGTTACTATATAAGATATCAATAAATTATATTTTTTATATTAAACAAATAGTTAAAATAATAATTATAATTCTATGTAAGATACAATTATATTACTATCAATTTTTTTAATATCATTTATTTCAATGTTAATTATTTTAAAAAGTATTTAGAAGATAATTTATTCATTGTGTATTATATCTATTTTTTAAAGCAATATACTAATAAAATATAAAATAATTGGTTTATTTATTAATTCTTATTGATTAAATTTTTATAGAGAATGTTAGTTTATGTTAATGATATATAACAACGATTCTTAGTATTATGTTTTTCTTTAATTATATTTAATTATTCTTATGAATTGATACTAAAATTAGTTTTTTAGAAGTAATATTTATTACGATAATAGTTTTTCGATTAACTGATTACAGATTACAATCTGTATATAAAAATAATATATTAACCTTAATAGCATTATATATATTATAGTAAATTCATATTAATCATTATTTTAGTGTACGAAAGTAATTTTCGTAAATAATTTATTCTAATTAATATCTAATGGTTTATAATATAGTAATGATTTAATTTTAAATATATTATATTTTTATTTATAATTTATTTTATCAATAAAACATTATTTAATTAAACTGTGTTTTATAATATAAACTTCTTTACTAAATTAAAAATAAAATTGATATAATAAAAATATTTATAATATATATACTCGTTATCTCATAGAATAAGTATTATAATTAAATAAATAAATATTTTTTATTATATAAATTTATATGGAATAATACGTACTTATTATTAAGTAACATTATTTAAATATTGAAACTAATAACTAATTTAATATAAAATTATTATAAAAATTTTATTTAACTATTGTTATTTAAATTATATTAAGTTAGATATATAGATATTGTATCACTATTTTTTAACTAAAGATGTGATATATAGATCGATCATTAGTTAAGTTTATATTTTGTTAGGTTAATTATTAATTAATAATAGAGTGTTTATCATAGTTATTTTATTAATTATACTATTAATTATAGTAGTGAAGATATTTATAAAATATATTTTTATATAGAAATTGACTAATTAATTAATAATAATTCATGATATATGAAATAGAAAAAATATTAATAATAATTATTATATTTAAAAATAAACTAGCATAAGTTAATTTTAACAATATAAATTATTATGATTATTAATTATATTATTTAAAGCAAATATGTAAATTTTACAGATTATTTATTAAAACATTCTATTATTTCTATTATTTATCATTTTATTATAAATATTTTATACTTATTTTGAGATTTTAATCTTAAAAAATATTTTTATATAAATAAATGAAATTATATAGTATGTATATAACATATATTTTAGATCTTTTTAAAAACAAATCAAATAAATTATTATAATTAAAATAAATCAAATAATAAATATAAAATTAAAAGTATTAATATTTTTGTTAATTAATTAATAAGTAATATAAGCAGTTGATATGTTTATAATAAAAAAGTTAAATTAATAAACATCAATATTTTTATAATAAAATAGTTAAATAACTAGACTTTATAGTTTAAATAATAGCAAAACGGTAATATAAAATATTAAATATTTTTTTAAATATTATTCATATTTATCTATAATTATAGTTTAAATTTAATTTAAAGATAATATAACAATTATGTTAACTAAAATTAAAATTTATTTTTAAATAATTTCTTAATTAAATTTATTTATTATATAATGTAATACTAATATTTGATTAATTTATGAAATAAAAGTGATTTTTTATAAAATATTAAAATACTATATAGTGTAAATTTATAAAATTAAAGAATTTATTATTATATTTTCTTCTCATTATATAATATGATAAAAATCATATAACTAATTAATAAAATTAATAAATTTATATTTAATAAATATATTTATATGTAAATATATTTATTTTATCGATTATTTTGATTAAAATATGTTAACTTTTTATTTAACCATATTATAATATCATTATATTTATCTGGAAGTAATGTTTTTATTATATTTAATGAATTATTTATAGATTTCCAGTTATTACTGCATAAATTTATGTGACCTACTTTTCTTCCTAAGTAAACATTTTTTTCATACCAGTGGAGATTAACTAATGGTAATGATAACCATTTAGTATTCAATGTTATACCTATTAAATTAATCATAATTGCTATAGTCTCTGTATTAGGAGTTGGCATTGGTAGATTGGAAATAGCTCGAAGATGTAGTTCAAATTGACTAATTGAAGCACCATTTTGTGTCCAATGACCACTATTATGAACACGTGGCGCTAATTCATTAATCAATAACTCATTATTTATAATAAAACACTCCATAACCATGACTCCAACATAATTTAATGTTTTCATAATAGTTGATAACATAAATTCTGCTTGAATTTGCAATTTTTTATCTGATTTAGGAAAAATAATGCTTGCCATTAATATGGATTCTTGATGTAGATTATATGTTAATGGGTAAAAGACGCATTGGTTATCTATATTACGCGCTCCAATAAGTGAAACTTCTTCTGAAAAAGGAATTATTTTTTCAACGATTGCTTGACCATAAATATAATCAGGTAATATTGATAGATTATCTGGACTAATACGCCATTGTTTACGGCCATCATATCCACCTGTTCTATATTTAACTATAAGAAAGTTACCTAATTCAATAAATAATTTTGGCCATTGTGTTTTATGTTTAATTGGTTTCCATAGAACAGTTTTTAAAGATAAAGAATTTAATAATTGTTTTTGTGATAATCGATCAATAAGTTTTTGAAATATATTTCGATTAATAAAATTTGGTTTATGAACTAATTCAGATATAATCGGAGTTTCTGGCCAAGATTCAATTTCTGTTGTTATGATGCTATGTTGACATGGAATGACTTTAAACTTATCATCATGGATATTTATAAGATAAACGTTAATACCTAACGGTTCTCCAGCTTGACGCAACATTCGACCTAATTGTCCATTACCAAGAACGAAAATCGGTTTCATTATATTCCTCTCGTGGATCTGGATTTCTTAATATATTATTAGTTTGTTTTAATCTCCAATTTGATAAACGTTTATAAAGTTCACTATCTGTATTAGCAAGTAATTGAGCTGCCAATAATGCTGCATTCGATGCACCTACTTTACCAATTGCAAATGTAGCTACAGGAATACCTTTTGGCATCTGAATAATAGAATAAAGACTATCAATACCATTAAGTGTAGTTGTTTCGATAGGGACACCAAAAACAGAAACTAATGTTTTTGATGCTAACATACCTGGTAAATGCGCTGCTCCACCAGCACCAGCAATAATAACTTGAAATCCTCTTTCTTTTGCTTGTTCAGCAAATCTAAAGAGTTTATCTGGTGTACGATGAGCTGAAACTATTTCTACATGATGAGGTAATCTTATCTCACAAAGTATATCTGCAGCATATTTCATTGTGCTCCAATCACTTTTCGAGCCCATTACTATAGCAATCTTTTGCTTAGAATATGATAATTTTTTTGTATCAAACTTATCTATCATTAATTTATTTCTCTTATAATTTTCAATTATTCATTAGTAATAAATTAAATTAAAATTATATCACGGTTAGTAAGTAAGAAAAATATTTCCTTATTTTTTTTATTTTAAGTTAATTATAAAATTGAAATATTAATGAAAAGGAAAATAAATTAATTTAATTCCATCCTCAGATGTTATTTTAATTATTGAACCATTTTTATACCATGCACCAAGTACCCCTCGTGATAGTATTTTAGTGTTAACATTAATTTTATGGATAGCAGGTTTATGTGTATGACCGTGAATTATCCAATCAACTTGATATTTTTTAAATTTATCAATTACCGTTTGTTCATTAACATCTGTGATACGCTTTTTATTATTTTTTCTGATAAATTGGCTATTTTTACGTATATATTTAGCAATAAAGTGCCGAGTAAATAATGGGAGAATCAAAAAAAATCTCTTTAACCAATGATTATATACTTGTTTTCTATAACGTTGATAAGAAATATTATTAGTACAAAGTGTATCACCGTGTAATATGAGAATATTAAGACCATATAATGTTAATACTTTTTCTGATGGTAATAATATCATTCCACTTTTTTTAGCAAATTTTTTATTTAACAAAAAATCACGATTACCATGAATAAAATAGCATGGAATGCCTTTACTTTCTAGTTCTTTAAGTTTTTCAGCTATAACTTCATGCAGCAGACTTGGATCATCATCACCGATCCAATAATCAAAAAAATCACCTAAAATATATAAAGCCTTAGCTTGACTTGCTTGTTCTTGCAAGAAACGCAGAAAACCAACAGTAATCATTGGATTTTCTTCATTTAAATGTAAGTCAGCAATAAGTAATATTGCCATAGTTTATAATTATCGTTAATTATTACATATTTAAAATAATATTTTTTAACTTTTAAATCTTAATATAATCTACTATTATTATTCATTTAATATTAATTTTATTTTATAAATTGGATATTTATTTTTTTAAGTATCGTACTTAAAACGTAATGAGTAATTTTAAAAATTATTTATTTTTCTAAATAACAAACAAGAAAATTATTATTTTAATTTTAATAAAGGATTGTATTATATTCTGAATGTAAGTCATTATTTTATCTATAAAAAGAATAATATAATTATTTTTTTAATATTTTATTTTTTCATTATATATTTTAGTTTTTTACTAATTATAGATTTAAAACTATAAATTAAACTAATAAATTAATTAATAAGATTATAAAAATGGAGTTATTATAGAATTTATCACAAAAATATTTTAAGAATTTTTTTATCTTAACTTTGTTCAAAATTTTAACGATATTGATTTTTAATTAATATTAAAAAATTTTTTATTTTAATAAAGCTTTAATTATAATATACAATTAGATGTAAAATAATTAATTTTAAATAGATCAATTATCTTATATCATAATTTTATAATCATAATTAATATTTGAAAATATTAATAATAATATTATGTTTTATATATTCATAATTAAGAATATCAGTCTTTTATATCTTATTTTATTTTATATTATATAATCATGCAATCAAAGTAATAATTTCATTATATATTGTTGATAATAGAAAATCTTATGTTAAAAATTTATGATACATTAAGTCGTCAAAAGAAAAAGTTTAAACCGATTATTCCTGGTAAAATTCGCATGTATGTTTGTGGTGTTACTATTTATGATTTATGTCATATTGGTCATGCTAGAACATTTATTGTTTTTGATATGATTAACCGTTATTTACGATATCTTGGCTATGATATGGTTTATGTGCGTAATATTACTGATATGGATGATAAAATAATTAAGCGAGCAACTGAAAATGATAAAACATGCGATACTTTAACATCACAAATGTTAGTTGAAATGTATAGGGATTTTGATGACTTAAATATCTTACGTCCTGATTTTGAACCAAAAGTAACTAATCATATTAAAGAAATTATTAATTTAATTAAAAGGTTAATTGATCGCGGGCATGCTTATATTTCAGATAATGGTGATGTTATGTTTGCCATTAATAGCTATCCTAATTATGGACTATTATCTCATCAAAATTTAGAACAATTACAAGTTGGAGCACGTGTTAAAATTATTAATACTAAACTTAATTCATTTGATTTTACAATATGGAAAATATCTCAAAATAATGAACCAAGTTGGCCATCTCCTTGGGGTAATGGACGCCCAGGTTGGCATATTGAATGTTCTGCTATGAATAATAAACAATTAGGTAAATATTTTGATATCCATGGTGGAGGAATAGACTTGATGTTTCCTCATCATGAAAATGAAATTGCTCAATCAATTTGCGCTTATGGTAAACCATACGTAAACTATTGGGTACATACTGGAATGATTATAGTTAATCATGAAAAAATGTCAAAGTCGTTAAATAACTTCTTTACTATTCGTGATGTATTGATGAATTATGATTCGGAAACAGTGCGTTATTTTTTATTATCATCACTTTACCGCAGCCAATTAAACTATTCTGAAGAAAATTTGAAACAAGCAAGTAAATCACTTCATCGTCTTTATAATGCTTTACGAAATACTAATGTTGATAATAATGTTAAATTTATTAAAGATGAAAAATTTAAAATACGTTTTATGGCAGCAATGAACGATGATTTTAATACGCCAAAGGCATATTCAGTTTTATTTGATTTAGCAAAAGAAATTAATCGATTTAAAGATAATAATATGACAATAGCAAATGAGTTAGCAGCACAATTACGTCAATTAGCAAATATATTAGGATTATTAACTAAAAATTCTGAAGAATTCTTACAAAATAGATCTCAAATTTATCATATAAATGATACTAAAAAAATTGAGTTACTAGTTAAAAAAAGAAATGATGCTAGAAAAAAGAAACTATGGATTTTAGCTGATTCGTTACGGCATAAACTTAACCAAATGAATGTTATATTAGAGGATAATCTACATGGAACATCATGGCATCGTAAGTAAAATGTTATTAAATTTTAATATATATTGTTATTATTTTAATTATCTTTAAATTTAATATTTTATATTAAGTGAGTTTTTCTTTATAAGTTCAATTATTTTTAAAATAAATTAAGTTAAATATATTTTCATTATTTCGATTAATTTATATTAATATATAAAAATAAAATAGTTAATTATTAGGATTTAATAATATGTTTTATTAATTATAATATTTATTTTAAAAAAAATATTTTTATAATTAATAAAATAATTTTATCTATTATTTAATTATCAATATAGATTAATTATGTTAATTGTTTTAATACTCGATTGGTTTTTATAATATATTTTTTATTATTAATTTCTATCCAATTCTAGTTTTAAAAACTATACTATTAATAATATATTTTATAACAATAAGATTATTTATTAAATATCAAGTAAAGTAAATAATGTATTTTTTTCTAAAAAATTTTAGTTTTATCTATTTTATTTGATCTAGTTAAAATATTATATTAAACTAATAAAGAAATAATATTAATTATATTAAATTTTAAAGCAGAATAAATAAGAATTTAATTATAATTATTATATCTTTTAATCCAATAACAGTATAGTCAAAACATTTATTAAATTATTATTAATGTATTGATATATCAGGAAATTAAAGCAAATTTAATAAATTTTAAACAAATAAAAGTAAATATTTTATTATAATTTTAACTATTAAAGATAATGACTTAAGATTATTTATTATATTAAAATTAGATATTAGTAAATTTAATTCTTTTATTGAAAAGAATAGTTTTAATATTAAATTTTAATAATTTTTTCTAAAATAGAGATCTTTTCTTTATTTTTGAAAAACTAATGAAAAGTGATTAGAAAAAGTGAGTCATGCGTATATTTTTAATAAAATAATAACTATACTAATTTCTATTCTAGATGTAACTTTATATAATACTATATTTCAATATGAAATTGAATTATTGAATAAATAATTTTTATATTAAATAATATGATTTATAAGCTGCACTTAATTCTTAATTATATCTTTATATTAACACTATAAATAAATATTTAAAATAAATTTTTCTTAATATAAGATTATTTGTTTTTAAAAGAATTCTTTAAAGAATAAAATAAATAATAGAATTTATTTGTTTTCTTGAAGAAAGCAAAATAAGCATACTTATTTATTTTTAATTTATTCAAGATTTATTTAAATATCAATTTTAATTCTATAAAAATAGAAGCAATGTTTAAAAATAATTTGCAAGTATTATGTATATTATAAACTAATAAAGTAATTTATTAATTTAAATAAATTAAATAAATTAAATAATTATTGATTTCATTATTTTATTAGTTAATAACGAAATAATAATATTCATTATTTACATTAGCATATTATATGAATAAAATAAATAGTTAAAAATTATTTAAATATTTTAACTAAAGTCAGTTAAAAAACATATAGGAATATTATATGATATATAAAAAGTTATCATAGATCATTAATTATAAAATTTATTAAATGAGCAATATATTAAATTAAATTAATATGGTTGTAACTTTAATTATTTACTATAAAATCTTAATAAATATAAAATATTAAAATAAGTAATAAAAAATAATTATATTATATAGTTTCTTATATAAAATACAATAATCGCAATCTATAAATAGTAAAAAATTTTTCTTTTTATTATTGAATATATTAATATTTTCTATTTATTTTATAAAATTTAAATACATTATTATTAATATAGAAAAACGAATGACTTAATAACAAATATAAATTATTCTTAGTAAGAAAAAGGTAATTTTATTAAAAATTATTAATAAAAAATTTTTTTAAACAAATTTCTCAATAGGAAGTATTTAAAATAAAATATGATAAATTATGTTTTAAAATTATTAAAAACAAATATATATATTTTATATATAGTAAAAATTAAAGTTTTTATATTAACTTAGTATAATACAAGTAAGTAAAATTAATTGATTTAAATTACTGAATATCGAAATTTTTTTTAAACTATTCAATATCTAAATTATTATGAATAATAGTGATAATTAGATAAATTTCACATACTACTTTAGTTAATTTATTTCCACTACTATATAGTTTATAGTTATTTTTTTAATATATAATAGATAAATTATTAAAATTTTATAAAAAATATTATAGATAACTGAATATATCTATTTATTTATATACATATATTCTTCTTGTATATTATATCGAGAGTAACTAAAATTAGTTTTAAAATCAAAATAGTTAGAAACAGATCTTATTTTTTATATTTTGATATATAAATTAAATATATTATTATAAAGTTTTTATATCTATCAATAAATTTAAAAATTATATTATAAAATACAAAAGTATTATATAAATTTATTATAAATTTAAATAAGATTAATTTTAATTTATATTATAAAATAAAAATTAAAAAATTATATTAAAATATTATATGAATTAATTAATCATAAATTAGAAAATTTTATTATTAAATTTAATAATAAGTTTTATTTATCAAAAAAAATAAAAATTGATATTATAAATATTATTTTAAAGACAATGGATAAAATTAATCTTTTAATAATAAATTAATCATTTATATAAATTTAATGCTATTTATATTTAATTTATTTTAATGTTTTATCTTAAAATTTAATGAAAATATTTTAAAGATTTTAAGAAATATTTCAAAAAATTATATTTTATATAATTATGAAGATAGAAATCTTTTACTAAGATTTTAATCTTCATAATAATTAATAAATTATTATTTTCTTTTTTTAAATATAAATATAAAATTAGTTAATTAAATTAACAATAATTATTGTATAATTATACAATAATTATTTAGTATAAAATATACTAAAACATATCTATTATTATATTTAATTAATAACAAATAATTATTAGAAGATTAATTAAATAGAGTTTAATTTTACTTTTAAAACATTAATTAGAAATTTGTTATTTATATTATATTATAGTTAAATAATAAAGAATAACTTAGATTAATTAAACTTATAATATAAAATTGATTATTTATATTTATATATTACAATATTATGATAATGATTATTTTTTATTTTTAGAATAAATTAAAATCTAAGATTAGCTATATTATTTTTATTAAAAGTTATGAGTAATAATTTATATTATCAAAAAAATAATACTTTTATTGAAAATAATTTCAATATATATATTAAAAATAAATTTCTTTTTTTAATTCTTATTAATAAATCATTTAATTTTAACTTCTTTATAAATAACATGCTTACGAATAACAGGATCAAATTTTTTGATTTCTAATTTTTTAGGCATAGTACGTTTATTTTTTGTTGTAGTATAAAAGTGACCTGTTTTTTCAGAAGAAACTAATTTAATTTTATCTCGAATATTCTTAGCCATTTTAGTTCCTTAATTTTAATATTTTTTATCAAGTGTATGAAGTTTGTTAAGAACTACTTCGATTCCATTTTTATCAATTATTCGAATGCCTTTTGCTGAAATACGAAGCCTTATAAAACGTTTCTTCGATTCAACCCAAAAACGATGAAAATGCAGATTTGGTAGAAATCGTCTTTTAGTTGCATTCATTGCGTGTGATCTGTTATTACCACTTATTGAACGCTTACCGGTAATTTGGCAAACTCGTGACATATTATTTCTCCAAAATATAATTAATTCAAAGTTTTTATTTTAAATTATATTATTAATATTTTATATTTAAACTACAATAAAATTATATAATATAAATAATATTTTTATTCAAGATAATATAATTAATAAAATTATTATTTACTACCAATAAAATAATAATTTTTTTAATTATTATAAATTATATAAATAAATTTATATATATAAATAAAAAGAATTTTATCATTTTTTTGATAATAATTTTATGTAAAATTGACAATAAATTATTTGATATAAATGAGATTACTTCTTTATGATAACAAATTTGCTTTATTTTACTTGAAAAATATTTTTTAAAATCTTTTTAATATATTTTTAACTTTATTTAAAACTTTTAAATATCACTTAATAGTAAGAAATTTTATCTCTTTTCTAATAGAACACGAAATAAAAATTTCAATATTTTATTGAATATAAATATTTAATATTATATTTAAACTATTTTTTATTCTCATTAAAATATACTTATAAATAAGCTTATGGTATAAAATCTCATTTAATTATTTTAATTAGTTTTATAAAAAAATCGTTAATACTTTGAAGTAAATTAATTTTTATAATATATTATATGTTTTATTTTAAATTAAAATCTAGAAAATTATATGAAAATAAAAAAATCTATTTATCACTTTATTATTATATGAGATATATCAAATTATTTTATATGAATTAAAGTATAATTTACTTTATTTATAATAAGTTTTACATCTAACTTCAAGACTTATTTATTTTTATTAAACTAAAATATTTTAAATAAAAAATTATTTTTTTGCAAAATTGAATTTTGATCTATAAAAATTTAAAAAATAAATTTATGAGATTTTATCTAATCTTTAATTCATGATAATATCAATATATTCATCATTTTAATTTTTTAAAATATATGATCTCACAACTTAATGGTAAACATATAGTACTAGGTATTAGTGGTGGTATTTCTGCTTATAAAATACCTGAATTAATTCGTCGATTACGTGATTGTGGTGCAATTATACGCGTAATAATGACAATCACCGCTAAATCTTTTGTTACACCTTTAACGCTAGAAGTTGTTTCTGGTCATAGAGTTATTGATAATTTATTGGATTGTAGCATAGGAACAGTAATGAGTCACATTGAATTAGCTAAATGGGCAGATTTAGTTATTTTAGCTCCTGCTACTACAGATTTACTTGCTCGTTTATCTATTGGTATGGCTAATGATTTATTGACAACAGTTTGTTTAGCTACAAAAGCAAAAATAGCTGTTGTCCCGGCAATGAATAAGCAAATGTATTTAGCTAACATTACTCAAAAAAATATTAAATCACTTAAAGATCGTCATATTTTAATTTGGGGACCTATTGAAGGTAATCAAGTTTGTGGTGATGTTGGCATTGGACGCATGATAGATCCTTTATCTATCGTTAAATTAGCAAAGAATAGTTTTCAACATGAACAAGATATGAAAAATATTTGTTTGATGGTTACCGCTGGTCCGACTCAAGAAGAAATCGATCCAGTTCGTTTTATTACCAATCATAGTTCTGGAAAAATGGGTTTTGCAATAGCACAAGCTGCTGCAGAAAGAGGTGCCAATGTAACTCTTATTACAGGTCCAGTTAATTTATCAACGCCAGTAGATGTTAAACGTATTAACATTATTAGCGCATTAGAAATGTATAATAAAGTGCATAATTTAATTGATAAACAAGATATTTTTATTGGATGCGCTGCAGTTTCTGATTATAGACCAAAAAAAATTATAAAAGAAAAAATTAAAAAAAAAATAAATGAAGTTACTCTTAAATTGGTAAGAAATCCTGATATTATAAAAAGTGTTGGAAAATTAATCAAAAATCGTCCTTATGTTGTTGGATTTTCAGCAGATACAAAAAATATAGAAGAATATGCTTATATTAAGCGTATTAAAAAAAAAATTGATCTTATTTGCGCAAATAATATTTCATTAAATAATCATGGATTTAATTCAGAAAATAATGCTCTAAATTTACTTTGGGAAAAGAAAAGGGTATATTTGCAACATAGCCATAAATTAGAGCTCTCTCACCGTTTACTTTATGAAATACTTCAATCTTATGAAAAAAAAAATAAATATTAAAATTCTTGATTCTCGTGTAGGAAATAAATTTCCATTACCAACTTATGCAACAGAAGGATCTGGTGGATTAGATTTACGCGTTTGCTTAGATCAAGCTATTCAGTTAGAACCAGGTCAAACTGAATTACTTTCTACAGGAATAGCAATACATATTACAGATCAACAATTAGCGGCTGTTATTCTTCCTCGTTCAGGTTTAGGACATAAACATGGTATTGTACTCGGGAACCTAGTTGGTTTAATTGATTCTGATTATCAAGGTGAATTAAATATTTCTGTTTGGAATCGTGGTTATACAAGTTTTATTATTGAACCTGGTGAACGGATAGCACAAATGGTTTTTGTATTAATTGCTAAAGCTGAGTTTAAAATTGTACAAAATTTTAAGATAACAAAACGTGGTACTGGTGCTTTTGGTCATTCTGGTAGTCAATGATAATCTTATTATTCATAAAATATTATTAATTTTCTAATATTTTATATTATAAATGATGAATATGATACGAGAGATGGTTTTTTTATTTTATTTTTATAAAAAAATTATTTAAGTTATGTTTAGTAAATAAATAACAAAAGATCAATAGTTAAGAAATTTTACTTAGATATTAATATAAATATTGAAATAAATAATTATAGTTAATCTAATTATTATCATAATATCTAAATTAAGAAATTATATTGTTATATTGAAGTAATACTTAGATATAACATATTTCTTCAGAAATATGTTATTAATTTCAATAAATTTATTAAAACTCTTTAATTTCAATTATTAATCTAATTTTTAGTATTAAAAATACCATCATATGTTTAATAATTAAAATTTAATTTATAAAATTAAATTTTATAAAAAATAAACTTATATTAATACATATCAATAATAATATAATATATGTTGATATTTTTAAGAAATCTTAATTATAAATTAGAATTAGTTAATATTTAAACTATTGAATATAATTTAAATATTTATTTTAATAAATAAATTAAATGACTGAATAAAATTTAGTTATTATAAAAATTTATCAATATTTTATATTATTATTATTTTTATAGTATCGTATCTATTATCTTTCATAGATTAAAAATTTAAATATTGTATGACTAAATAGAAGAAATTTTATATGATCTTTAGCATATTTTTTTACTTAATATTTAATATATAATTCTTAATTAATTTTTTTTAAATTCTTATTTTATTGTATTAATTTGATAAGATTATTTTTTTCTAAAAAGAATTTATACCATAATCATCTCTATAGGATTTCATAATATCTAAATGACTTGACATATTTGAATTTTCATTTAAATAATCAATTAAAATATTAAAAGTAATAATAGAAAATATTTTACATTTTAGTTTTTTTTTAATTTCCTGTAAAACTGATAGATTATTTTTATTTGTTTCTTGACGATCTAAACTTAATATAATCGTGCTAAGTTTACAATTATTCCGCTTAATTATATTTACAGATTCTTCAATTGTAGTTCCAGATGTAATAACATCATCAATAAGAACAACATTTCCTTTTAATGGACTACCGACTAATTCTCCACATTCTCCATATCTTTTAACTTCTTTACGATTAAAACAGTAAGGCTTGTCAAAATTATAGTATGTAGATAATATAACTGTTGTTGCTATTACGATTGGTATTCCTTTATAGGCTGGTCCAAAAATAATATCACAATCAGGATTATTATCAATAAATATTCTAGCATAAAAATGACCAAGTCTAGTTAAATCTTTTCCTGTATTAAAAAGACCAATATTGAAAAAATAAGGACTTTTTCGACCAGATTTTAATGTAAATTCACCGAATTTTAACACTCTTTTTTTTATGGCAAGTTTAATAAATTCACGTTGATAGTCTTTCATTAAATTTTCCTTTTTTTATTTATTTCTAATAAACCATCAAAAAATACAATAGTTAGGTGTAAAAGTTTTATTATTCTAATGCTTTTTTTTGTGCGCAAAAAATGCTCTGTAAGGCATTTTTTGCTAAAGAAATTAACGATAGCAAGTCTTCATGACTAAATGGTTTATTCTCAGCAGTTCCTTGAATTTCAATTAGCTTACCGTTATCCATCATAATAATATTCATATCAGTTTCTGCAATAGAATCTTCACTATATTCTAGATCACAAATAAGATTACCATCTACTATTCCAACGGAAATTGCAGCAACCATTGATTTAAGAGGGTTTTTTTTTAGTCTTCCTTCTTCTACCATTTTATTTAATAAATCAGTTAGGGCGATACAAGCACCAGAAATTGCAGCAGTACGAGTTCCTCCATCAGCTTGAATAACATCACAATCTAATATAATTGTATATTCACTTATTTTTTTTAAATCAACAGCAGCTCTTAGAGAACGAGCTATAAGGCGTTGTATTTCTATAGTGCGACCAGTTTGTTTCCCTTTTACTGCTTCTCTCATATTACGAAAATTTGTTGCTCTTGGTAACATACCATATTCTGCAGTTATCCAACCTTGTGACTGACCTTTTAGAAAACGTGGAACACCTTCTTCTATTGTAGCATTACATACTACTTTAGTATTACCTAATTCAATTAAAACAGAACCTTCAGCATATTTTGTGTATTGTCGAGTTATTTTTATAGGTCGTATCTGATTAGCTTTTCTATTCTCTGGACGCATTATGTTATCTCTGTAGTTAAATAAAAATATATTGATTAAGTTTTTTTATTATACGTTTTTATAAATTGAATGCTATTCTATGATTTTATTCAAGGTTAAAATTTGATTTTTTATTTATAGGGTGAAATATGATCCATAGTATGACCGCTTTTGCGAGACGAGATATAAAAAGTGAATGGGGAAATGCAGTTTGGGAATTACGTTCTGTTAATCAACGTTATCTTGAAATTTATATTCGCATTCCAGAACAATTCAGAAGTCTAGAATATGTTATCCGTAATCGTTTACGTAACAGATTAACACGAGGAAAAGTAGAATGTAGTTTACGTTTTGAATTTAATTTAGATCAGAATACTAAATTATTAGTGAATAAGGAGTTGATTAAGCAATTAATTAATATCGCTAACTGGATAAAAAAAAATGGATGTAAAGGAGAAATTAATCCTTTAGAAATTCTTCGATGGCCTGGTGTTATGTTAACTCAAGAACAAAATTTAGATGTTATTTTTGTTTATTTACTTAATGAGTTAGAATTTGTTTTGGATGATTTCATTCTAAGTAGAGAAAATGAAGGAAGAAGATTAATGATAATGATTGAAGAACGATTAGATGCTGTTTATCTTGAAATTGAAGAAGTTAGACGTCAAATGCCAGAGATTTTAAAATTACAACGAGAGCGCTTTAAAAAAAAAATAGAAGAGATAGAAATTCAGATAGAAAATAATAGAGTAGAAGAAGAGATTATCATGTTAGCACAACGTATTGATGTTGCAGAAGAACTAGATAGATTGGATGCTCATATTAAAGAAACGCGTAATATTTTTAAAAAGCAAGAATCTGTTGGTCGTCGATTAGATTTCATGATGCAAGAATTTAATCGTGAAGCAAATACTTTAGCTTCAAAGTCAATTAATATACAAGTGACAAATTCTGCTATTGAATTGAAAGTATTAATAGAACAAATGCGTGAACAAATTCAAAATATTGAATAAATTTTTTATAGAAAGTTTTTAATATTTTCATATATTATACAATTAATTATTGAAATTAAGTTTTATAAATTTAATATTAATTATATTTAAATTATACTTAATCTAAATATAATTTCAAAAATACTATTTTTAATCAAAAAGTTAACATTAGAAAGATGATATATAATACTTAAAGATAATAAAAAAATTATTAATATTTTATTTTTTTTGATCATAAAATTAAAAATCTCAAATACTAATATGGAAAATATAAAAAATAATCATTAATTTTCTATATTTTAAAAATATTTTAAAGTTAGCATAAATTATTATTTATTTTTAATTCTAAGATATAAAATAGTGCTAATAAGAGTTAGCTTTTTATTTTTTTTAAAAAATTAATAAATTTATTATAAATATTATTATCTTTTAATTTTAAAATTAATTCTTTTGTTAATTAATATCATTTTATCTTTTTTAAAATTAAAAAAACTAGTATTTGAAATCATAAAAATTCTTTTTAAGAAACATAATATTTATAAATAATTAAATAAAAATCTCTGGTAATACTTTAAAGTGTATTAATTAATATTGTCTATATAACTTTTTTTAAAACGTTTATTTAAAATATTCATTTTAATAAAACAAATAATTAATTATTTTCATGTCATAATTTTTATTATAATATTTTAATATAAATCATGTTTAAAATTTAATAAAATGAATCTGATGGATTAAATTAATATAAAAAATTAAATAGATTTAATAACAGAATAATAATAAATTAATATGTTTATTAGAATTAAAAATAAATTTGTAATAACAAAGAAGTATACTTCTTTGTTAAGAATATATGTAAATGTTAAATTTAACGTTTAATAAAAATATTAATATTATATAAAGTTAAAAAAATAAAATACATAATCTATTATTATTATATGATATATCTATTTCAAAATAAAAGATTTTATAATTTTGGTTAATTTAATGACTTTAATATCCAATTAGCTTTATTAAAAAGTGAAATTTATTTTTTCTTCTTTGGTATGGAATAATGAGTTTATTTTTTATTATTATAAAAAATAATAAAGAAAAATTTTATTAAAATATAATTTTCATAAAAATATTTTAGTAAAAATGATGAATAAATTATTAATAAAGTAATTTGATTAAGAAATTAGTTATTTAAAAATTTAATATATAAATTTAATATTAAATAATAAATAAAATATTACAATAACAAAGATTATTAAAATAAACAATTTTAAATATAGAATAAAAAATTAACTATTAACTTTAATATTAATTTCTTAAATATTTTAATATTTTAACATTTATATAATATAAATATAAATTTATAAACATTTTCTATATTAGACTATCTGAGATATTTTTTAGAATATTATTAATTATAATGATTATTATAATAAATTATAGAGATTCTTAATGAGATAAAATATATTAAATTTATATGAAGAATGATATCCTATATTAATATTGATTTTAAATTATAATTAAAATTATCGGAAAAACTTCCAATTTTTACAATTAATTAATTATGATAATTAAAATTCTAAAATATGATCTTATTACTATTTAATACGTTATATTTAGATAAATATCAAAATTATATTAAAAACTATATTTTTATATAATCAGTTATTACTGTATAGAATATAGTATATCTATGAAAGATATGTAATTTATTATAAATTAATTTTATTATTTATTTAATAATAAAATAACTTTATTTAATATTTTTTTTAAAATTTTTTTAAAAAATTGTATTATTCACATAATAATATGAATAAACTTTATTTTGATAAATTCAATATTATATATTGCGATATTACTTCTTAAATAAGTAAATAGTTAATATTTTTATTATGATGTCATTATTATTTAATTCTATTCATATAATTATTTATTCTAAATTAATAATCTTTAAATTTATATTTTAAATTAAATAATTTTTATAAATTTAAAATAAAAGAATGTATAGTTTATATTAAATATTTTAATTTTTTAAATTATTTATTTTCTTGCATTAGATTATACATTAAAATTAATAAATTCTTTAACTGATAGAGTTAATAGTTTATTAAAATATATAAATAACAATGTTTATCATATTTTTTGATTTTTTATAATTTTTATATATTAAAAAATTATATTTATGCATGAGTTTTTTAATAAGTAATTAACTTATAAGAAATATTAAAAAATTAATAACAAGTTTGATATTTAAATTATTTAAATTGATTTGAATTAAAAGTTAAATTTTCATAAATCAAACTTTCAATATTAAGAAACATAAAAAATCATTTAATTTTAAAGATAGAATTAATTTCAAAAGTATTTTATATTTAAATATAATAATTAAATTATTTTATTAATATAATAGAGTTATCTAAAATAGATATTTTATAATTCTAATGTTTAAGTATTTTCTATTAACTTTTTTTTAAATAAAAATTTTTATTAAAGATAAATTAAATAATTAAATGAAGTATATAAATTTTATTTATAACATAAAAAAAAGACAAATCAATTTACTCTATTAAAGTTATAAGTAAAATAAAATAAATCATAGTTTTACATTGTGACAATGTATTAAATCAGAGGTCACTATGAATAAAAAAAAAATAAAAAGAGTTGGTGTTTTAACCAGTGGTGGTGATGCACCAGGAATGAATGCTGCTATTCGTAGTGTTGTACGAATGGGGCTCTCTGAAGGTTTAGAAGTTTATGGTGTTTATGATGGTTATATGGGTCTTTATCAAAATCGAATGAAAGAACTTAATCGTCTTAGTGTTTGCGATATTATTAATCGTGGTGGTACTTTTTTAGGTTCTTCTCGTTTTCTTGAATTTCGTGATAACGAAAAAGTAAGATCACAATCTATATATAATATGAGAAAAAATAATATTGATGCTTTGGTTATTATCGGTGGAGATGGCTCTTATCGTGGTGTAAAAAAGATCACTGAAGCTGGTTTTCCTTGTATAGGTGTTCCAGGAACTATTGATAATGATGTTGCTGGTACTGATTATGCAATTGGTTATTTTACTGCTTTAAATACAATTGTTGAGGCAATTGATCGGTTACGTGATACTTCAATTTCACATAAACGTATTTCGATAGTTGAGATAATGGGGCGCTATTGTAGTGATTTAACTTTATCTGCGGCTATTGCTGGAGGATGTGAGTTTGTAGTATTACCTGAAGTATCATTTGATAGGAATGAACTACTGATAAAAATTAAATCTGGTTTAATAAAAGGGAAACGACACGCGATAGTTACTATTACTGAACATATTTATGATGTTAATGAATTAGCTAAATATATAGAAAAAGCTACTGGACATGAGACGCGCGCAACTATTTTGGGACATATTCAGCGCGGCGGTAGTCCAGTAGCTAATGATCGAGTTTTGGCTTCTCGTATGGGAACTTATTCTATTCAGTTACTTTTACAAGGATATGGAGGATGTTGCGTTGGAATTCAAAATGATAAATTAGTTCATTATAATGTTATTGATATAGTTGAGAATATGCAACGTAAGTTTAAACATGATTGGTTAGATACAATAAAAAAACTTTATTAATTATTTTTTATAATCAGATATATGTTTAATTTTATATTTAGATAAAATTAAACAATTTGTTTTTATTAATTAATTTTAGATTAAAATATTATTTTACTTTATATGAATTATAAAATTAAAAATTATTTTAGTTATGTGATAATGATTAAACTATATTTTTTAAAAATTAAATTTCTTTATTATTTCAATTGTTTATTTATTTCAATCTAATCTATTTCGATAACTTCAGATAATAGTCTACATAAAAATTATTTATAAATTTTCATAAAATAATTATTAATATATTCAATAATTTATATTATTTATTTTATTTATATCATATAAACTGCGTTATTATTTAATATCATGATATAAGCTAATTTATCTAAAAATGTTATATATAAATAAATAATATTTTAATTAATTTATAAATAAAATAAATAGTAAGAATACTTTTATTTGTTTATTATTAGTCTTATATGTATGATTATTTTTAATAATTTAAAGTGAATTAGATTTTATAACTGCATATTTAAAATAAATTATATAATATTAAGATAAATATTTAATTTTATTAAAACTTAAAATAATCATTCTAAGTTTTAATAAAATAGTTAAATTCTATTTTATAGAATATAATTTTTTATTTATAATTCATACTATATAATAAATGTTATATATCTGTTTTTAAATTAGTTTAATTCTTTATGAAGATTTTAATTCTTAGTATTTTTTATAGAAAAAAATAACTTTAAATAAAATTTATTTACTAATTTTTATATAAAAGCTTATTTTTTATTTTTTTATGTATAATTATTTTATATTATAATCAATCGTATGAAATTCCTATTTTATGCTGTAACTATTTACTTAAAATATAAAATTTAATTTTAATCTTGACTCTAGCATTTTTATTTATCTAAACGATTAATTTAGTGTATTCATTATTTTATTACTTAATAATTTAAATATTCATAAGTTTTTGTTAATTTTTATTATTAAGATATAGACTTATTAAATTTAAGTTATTTACTTTATTTTAGATAAATAAATACTTTTATTAATATTATTTTATAAAATAATATTTATTTTGATTTTTATATAGTAATGATGGACAAAACTAAAAATTACTATATGAGATATATAAAAAATATAGAGAAATGATATAAAAATAGTAAAATTATAAAAAATTTTAAATTATATTATTAATTGATTAACTAAATTAAACTAACACTATTATAAATAGTATAATTTTCTATATATAGTTTTTAAAAACAAAATAAATTATTTTAATAAGTAAGTTTTTTAATTTCAACTATAGTTATTTTGAATAAGTATTATTAATAATATTATTACCTTTATTTATATAGATAGATATCTACAAAAAATAATAAATATTAAATTAATATTTAATATTTATTTAAATAGAAAATTAATTTAAAGAATTTTTTCTTAAATAAAGTATAAATTTATTTAAAATGTATATAAAAGATAATATATAGAATATAAAAACATTTTAATAAGTTAATATATAATATATTTTAACTATAATATAATGATATTATTTTATTTCATTACTACGTTATAGTAAAAAGATGTGCTTTCATAATAAGAAAAATAATTATTTCTATTTATTTTATAGCTAATAAATATATTAGAATTTAATTTCTAATGATTAATAATTATAATATATAGTGATTATTTTTTAATAAAATTATATTAGTATAAATATAATATATAATATTTACTATCATTAACGGTACATTAGACATTCTATTTAATAATTCTTTCTTTTTTGTTTGATTAAATTATTTAAAGATAATGATAAATATAATTAATGAAATAAAAAAAATATAATATATTAATAATATTATAAATGTTTTTTTAAAATTTATTAAAAAGCTGATAAATAATAGTTATTTAAGTTATAATATCTATAGAATATTTAATTAATTTTTTACTGCTTAATAATTTTATTATAGTAACTTTAATAAAAATATTGTTATATTTAATTTATTTCATAAAATGTCATTTTTTATTATATATAAATCATCTTTTTTATTATTAGATAAACGTCTTTTATCTAATAATCCAATTAATAAACCAACAATTAATCCAATGGTATGAGCTGTATTGGCTATATTTATATTAAATATATTTAAATAACCAATAAATAACGATAAAATAGTAAATATCATTAATTGGTTCGTGATAAAAATATCTATTGTTGGATAACACTTACTTGTTAACCAAACATAACCAATTAGTGAAAAAATAACACCAGATAGACCTCCAAAGGCAGAGTTACTAAAAAATGATTGTCCATAATTAGTAAAAAATGATGATAGAATAAAAATAATAAATAGTTTTTTTGTATTTATTTGGCACTCTATCTTACTAGCTAAATACCACCATAACATTAAATTTAATGAAATGTGCGTTAATGAAAAGTGAAGTAAAGTAGGAGTAAATAATCGCCAAATTTTAGTATATTGATTACTTAATGGCCAAGAAAAATATACCATTACAGCATTAATTCCGGAAATTAACATCCAAATATAAATAAAAATAGATAAAAAGAAAGTAATAACTGTTAATGGTTTAGATTTTTTTTTAGGATAACTAAAAATGATATAATTATTGTGGCTATTTTTTTTATTAACATTTCTAATTTATGAACTTAAAATATAATAATTGCAGTTTAAATAATTATGTCTACCATAGATATAATTAGTTTTTTTATTTTTATTAAAATTAAAGTTATTTTTTAATATTTAATTATAAATTAAAAAAAAATCCTTTCTAGTTTGATATAATATTTATTATTAAATAACAATTTTTTATTATCATATAATAAATAAATGATTAATTTAATCTATATCTAAATTAGAATTAAGTTAATCATATTTTTAATAAAGTAAGTTACTTATATTAGTAATATTATATTAATTAATACTTGAAAAGTTATTCATAATATAAATGAATATTAAAGTTGATATTAATAAGATATAAATAATATTATTAGTATAATATTGATATGGTGATGTATGTTATATTAAGAATTTTTTTAATAAAATCACTCAAAAATATTTATTTTAATTTATGCTATATTCTTTTATATTTTAAAATATATTTTTATTTTATTATAAATATTTTTTAAAAAAAATAAATTATATTAATAGTAAGAGTGAACACCACGTTGATGTTCGGTTAAATCTTTTACACCTTTTAATTCTTTTGGAAACATATTTAGTAATTGCTTTTCAATGCCTTCTCTTAGAGTAACATCAACCATTGAACAACCATTACATCCACCACCGAATTGTAAAATTGCGTATCCATTATCAGTAATTTTTATTAATGAAATCCGTCCCCCATGAATAGCTAACTGCGGGTTAATTTGTGATTGAATCACATATTCAACTTGCTCAGCCAATGAGTTATTATTAATATTTTTTCGTATTTTAGCATTAGGTGCTTTTAGAGTAAGCTGAGATCCTAATTTATTCTTCACAAAATCAATCTCAGCTTCTTCTAAAAAAGATATGCTGATTTCATCAACATATGCTGAAAATTTATCAAATTTAAATTCAATATCAGTCATTTCGACAGCATCAGGATGGCAATAAGAAATAGCACCCTCTGCGGAAGGTGTGCCAGGATTAGTTATAAATATTCGAATTTGTGTACCAGGTTCTTGATTTTTTAATAGCTTTACAAAATGAATTTGCGCTATTTTAGAAATATTAATCATATTCGACGCTCAATAATAGTTACTATTTAAAAATATATTTATATATTATTTTTATTTTTTATAAGAAAACATATTGTTTATTTTTTATTTGATTATTTCAACACTAATTAGTGATTAACAGCTTTATTTAATATTGATTTTATTGTAATGACATTATTAAGTACTAAAGATAATGAATGATCTTAAAATAATTTTATTAAATTTTTAATACTTTATGTATATTTTAGTAAAAAGTTAAATTTTAGTATTATAACACTAATTTAAGCAATTGAATTTGTTTAAAATTAATATTTTAAGAAATAAACTAATTTATTTTGCATTAAGCTAATTTATAATTAAGCACATATTATTAATATTTATAAAAATGGAATAAGATCGTTATTATATATTTTAATTTTTTATTAAAAATTATTAAATAATAATCATACTGACAAAAGTATAATTATAATATAATAAAGTATTTTAAAAAATAATCAAATCATATTATTATATAATTTGATTATTTTTACTTTTTTAGTAACATATTTATAATTATTATTTGCTTTTATATATAAACAAATAATGTTTAATCTTATATTCCATTATTGTTATTAAATATATTTAAATTCTTTAATTTATAAATTAAAGAAAATACTTTAAAAAAAATTAATTTTTATTTTTTTTAACTATAAAATTATTTTTCTAAAATAAATCATTATACTTTTTTAATCGTACCATATTTTTTTCCACGATTTACATCAATTTAGTAAATTGATTTCTAATATTGTAATAAAAATTTAATAAACTTTCGCTTTTAATTTAAAATTATTAATATTTTATTTATATTAAGTAAACTTTTCTACAATTTATTTGATAATTAAATAAAGTTTTTAAAGATAAAGTATTTTCTTCATATCTTCATTAATTTATAAAAATTTAGTTATTTATAAATCGATAATAATATTTATTATATTCTTATTTTAAATATTAATAAGATATATATTTATTTGTACTTTATGTTTAAAAAATATCAATTAATTCTGTATATAGAATTTAATAGATAGAATGATAATTATATAAAAAGATATTGTGTTCAGTATCAAAGTATAATTAAAATATTTTTTCTGTATAAAAATTAATCAAAAAATTATACTTAAGTATCAGTGATCTTAAGCATTAATACTATGATATATTTCTTTATAAATATATAATATTATATCGTAGATCGTTATCTTTTATAAAGTTTATTATTAATATTTATTTTTTCCATATGCATTTATTTATTTAAAAATAATAGTAATAGAAGATTAGTCTTTAATATACTTTCATTAGAAATAATGAACTTATTTATAAGTTTATTTTTATTTATATAATAAATGAATCTAGGATATCATCATTAGATTATGAATTATATAATAATTACTGCAACATCTGTTCTTAGAGATATTTAACATTCTTTTAGAAAATATATTAAGATAAATTTGATTTATCTAACTTAATATTATTATCTATCTTTTATAAACAAGGTATAAAAAACGAAATAATAGTTTTTTTATTTGAGATAAGTTGATTTAGTTTATTTGTAATTTTTACTTAGAAAATTAAATCAAAAATAATAGTTAAGTTATTACATTTAGATAATTAAACATACTTAGTAGTTATTTTGTTAGTTTTAACATAAAAAAATAAGAGTAATTTTAAATATTTCTTAAAGTTCGAAATATTATATTAGTTTATTTAATACTAATATCTAAAAAATAATTAGAGTAATTTTATAAAAATTAATTATTTAGTTCATAAATAGTAATTTTATCTAAAATATATATATTTAATACTTGATATAAAAGTAATGATAAACTTATTTTTAAAATAAAAATATTTTAAATAATACTGATAAATATAATAAAATAAATATTTTATTATATCAGTAACTGATAGCATAAAATGCTATTTACATAAAATATTTTATATATAAAGAGAGTAACTATGACAACATTATTTTGGCGAATGTTTGGCAAAGGAAAGCGAGATGCTGTACTATTACACGGTTGGGGATTAAATTCAGAAGTTTGGCGCACCATTGAAGTTGAGTGTAGTTCTTATTTCCGTCTTCATCTTGTTGATTTACCTGGATATGGTCATAATAATCTTTTCCCACCAATGTCTCTGCAAGAAATGGCAGATATAATTTGGAAAAAAGCTCCTAAACAAGCTATTTGGATAGGTTGGTCATTAGGAGGATTGGTTGCTAGTATTATTGCACTTGATCATCAAACTGAAATAGCAGGTTTAATAACTGTAGCTTCATCGCCATATTTTAGTCAGCAAAAAAATTGGCCAGGAATTAAGCCTGCTGTGATTTTAGAATTTGAACAACAATTAGAAATTAATCTTCATCGTACAATAGAACATTTTATAACATTACAAACATTTAATACAAAAAAAATATATGAAAATACACGATTATTAAAATTAGCTATATTAAAACAGCCATTACCATCAATAATTGTATTAAATGCTGGTTTAAAAATTTTAAGAACAACAGATTTACGTAAATTTTTAGTAACGTTAAATAAGCCTTTTTTGCGTATATATGGTGATCTGGATAGATTAGTACCTAGAGAAGTTGTACCAATAGTAGATAAATTATTAGTAAATTCACATTCAGTAGTAATAAAACATGCTACTCATGCACCTTTTATTTCTCATTCTAAGGAGTTTATTAAACTATTAGTTGATTTTTCTAATAAGTTATAATGTATAATTAAGTATGAATAAATTTTAAAAAAATTCTTCATTTGAGTATAAATAACAATTTATTAAAATTAATATTTACTTAGATAAAAATAATAACATAACTTCATAAATTTAATATTATATTTTATATAATAGTTATACATATATAACTATATGTGATATTTAAAATAAAAAATAAATTTATTTCATTTTTAAATATTGATTAATTTACCTAAAATGATATCATCTATTAAAATGATAGAATTTTTCTAAATAACTTATTAAATTATCTTTTATTATATAAAATAAATATACTCTTTAGTATATAATAAATTTATTTATTATGTTTAATTTATAATATAAATTATTTCATTGAAATTATATTTTTTACTAATACAACTTAATTATATATACTATTTAATTCATATAAATAAAATAAAAATCATTATTAATGATAAACTGAAAGTAATAAATATCATATATTAACGATAATATTATATAAAAAGTATATTTTGTCAAAAAATTTCTATTTTACAAACTAAATTAAAATGATAATCAATATTTAAATCTATAAATAATAATAATATTATTAGTTAAGATTTATTTATTACTAAATAGTATTTATAATATAAAAATATTAAGTATTGTAAAAATATTATAATATCTATAAAAATAAGAAACTTGATAATAATAAAATTATTATAACGTTTTATTATATACTATTCATGTAATTTATAATATCTATATTTTAATAAAATCAAATAAAAAAATAAATTAACTTTATTCAAATTATTTAAAATTTTATTAATTATACCATTAATTTATAAAATATATAAAAATATTCTATATTAAAAATATTTAACATGATATTTTTAATATATTTAATTTTATATTCAATATATTTATTATAAATTTTAGCTATTTTTAAAATAAAAGCTTACTAATAGTAATAATTATAATTATCTATTAAGTCATCATCATTTTATTTTGTTAAAACGTTTTTATTAATTAATATTAATAATAATTAGTTATTGTTAACAATAATTTTATTAGATAAGATAGAATATTAATTAATTAATTTTTTAATCATATTAACAAAGATAATTACTTTTCCTTACTATAAAAGTGAAATGTTCAGTTCCTTAAAGATTATTATAATGATATCTTAAGTAAGCTCTATTTAAATGTAAAATTTTATGATATAATATAAATATTAATTCTATCCTAATATTATTTAGTTTTGTATATTATATAATATTATTATATCAAATATGTAAGTAACAACTTATATATTATTTTTTAATATTAATTAAATAATTAATATATAATGAAATAAAAACTTAAAAACTATAGATTTTAATCGTTTTACAAATATGGGATTATATCTAAAAAATAATATATTTAATCTTTATCTTAATAACTTTTATTAATTTAAATCAACTTTATCATTTATGTTTCAATAATTTTAATTAATTAATTTAGTATATTTATTTTGTTTTAAATATTATTCAAATTTCTTATTTTTAAGAAAATATTAAACTTTTATTACTAATTTTATATAATTAATCTAATTTAGTGATTGTTTATCTAAATACAAATTTATTTTTTTATAAATAATTAGAAATTAAATAGTTTATTATATAATATAAGTTTTTGATCATATTTTATAGATAAAAGTATATATTTTTATCTGTTATAATTTTAACGACAAATATATATTATAAGATAGACTATCTACTATATTATTTGATTTTTTACATTTATTCATCTTAATATCTTAAGATTTATTAATGATTTATTTTAAATAAAAAGTTTTATTCATATAAATTTAATTTATATATATCAATAATTGAATTTTTTATTTAAATAAATTATAATCTAACTTAATATTTTATTATAAGATATTTATTATATAATAAATAAATACTTTTTAAAACTAAAACTTCTATATTTTAATATTTTCTGTTGAATATTTATGTATATTATATATTTTGAATATTTTATTTATATTCTAAATAATAATAATGATTATTATTTAAATTATTTTCAATTCAAAATTGATGATCTTTATAAAAAGAATATTTATTAATTAATAAATTATTTTATAATTCAGAGTTAAATTTTTAAAATAATTTATTTAAACGTTATTTTTATCTGTATGAATAAGAAATTTATATATTATTAATTTTAATAATTAGAACATAAGTATAATTTTTTTATCTTGATTCATTAATTATCAATAAATTATTTATTATAGGTAGTTTTAATTTTGAAAAAAATTTTTTTACTTGAAAAATAGAAAGTAGTCTATATGGTAATGAAAAAGTTTTTAATGTACATTTAACATTATCAATACTATAATTAATTATAATTAATTATAATTAATTGCTGCGTTTATATTTTATTTAAATTGAAATAACTAGTAATTAAATTAATTATATAACTAATATATATATTATTAAAATAATATCTATATTATAGATTAATACTATTTTTTTAGAAAATATAAATGTATCATCTTTGCTGTTTATGAATAAAAAAAAGAAAAATATATTCTTATTAAATAGAATATGTTTAATTAATAATTTAATTAATATATAAATAATTATACTTATTAAATAAAAACAAATACTTGTATTGCTTTTTTCTAAAAACAAATAAAATAGTAAAATAATAAATTTTATTATAAAATATAAATTATTTTATTAAAATAATGATTGATTCTGTTATAAATAATAAATTATCATTTATTTATTTATAATATTATAGTTAAAATATAAAACAATTAAAAAAATACTAAAAAGAGTTAGTGTTTATGTTATTTCATTTATAAAAATTCTAGAAATTATATATAATTAAATTATATAATACAAAGAAATATAAAATATTTAATTAATTTTTAATACTAATTTAATACAACATATATTATGTTTACGTATAAACATTTTTTGAAAAGTATTATTTTTATAAGCAAATTAAAAATTTTAGTTAACTAAATAAATTATATAAAAATATATATTAATTATATTTTAAAAAAATAAATATTTTTAAATATATTATTAAATAATGTAAAAGTAATAAATAGTTAATATATAATAAAAATATGTAAACTACGAAAATAATAATTAAATATTAGTTTATTTAATTAATTATCTACTAATATCTAATAGATATTATGATATTAGTATTATAATATTTTAATAAATTATTGTTAACTTAATTATATAATGTTAATAATTATATAATTTTATACTACAATTTTATTTTGCTAAAATTACAAATATATTTTATATATTATAAAATATATTATTAAATTAATTATATTTATAAAGTTAAATATCATTTTCAATATTTTAAATATGATAGAAATATAAATAGTTAATAAATTAATTTATTATTTTTAATAAAATTTAAGTTTTTTAGTAAAAAATAAAATAATTAGATTATTTATTTGATAATTAAAAATTAATTAATTTTTATAGTTATAAATAAATTGCTTTAATTTAATAACATGTTTATATAATTAATATAAATATATGAAAAAAAATAATTTAGATATATCTTTAAATTTATTGATATTAAATTAATTTAATAAGTTATATTATTAAATATAAAATTAGATTTAAAGTTATATATATTATATATTATATTAATATAATATATAATATTTATTATTTCAAAATAAAATAAAAAATATTTTTTAATAAAAAATTTTTTAAAATAAAGATTAGTAAATGTATAATAAAATTTATGTATAGATAGTGATGAAAATATAAATAATATATTCTAAAAATAATAGTTTTAATATAAATTAAAATTTTTATTATTAAAATCCTAATAATTTCTATTGGTTATTAAAAAAATAATTATATATTTACTATATAATTAAAAACAAAGAGATCAAAAAAAATAACTATAATTATTAATTGCCATATTAATAAAATATTTAATATATTATTAAATATAATAATAGAAATATATTTAAGATAAAATAATTTAATAGAATTTAAATTAAAATAAATTAATTTTAAATAAGATTTATTATATATAATGATATACATTATTAATGTTTTATTAAGTTTTAGTTAAAATTCGTTTTTAAAATACTATTTAAAAATATAATATTTTATCTAAATTAAGTAATTTAGTATTTTTTTGTTTGCTGTTTATTAAAGTATTTTACTTTATAATTAAAGTTTTTTTATTTAATTATATTTATTTTAAATAAAATATTTATAATTTTAATTAATATCAATAACTTTTAAAGTATTTAAAGATTATATCTAAAAATAAAAATCTCTAATAAGCTTTATAATAAAAATATGTAATAAAAATATTAATGAATATTGATAATCATTATTAAAATAAATTATGTTAATAACTATAATTGATAATTATATATTAGTTTTAAAATTTTTCATTATTTCTCGATACTGTCGTAAATAGATAAAAGTGAAAATTTTAAATTCTTTATTCATATTTTATGAAAGATTTTATGATTATTCTAAATATTAATTTTTATTTAAAATTAAAATTATCTAATAAAATTACTATTATTTAAAATTGTTATACAAACTGAATGTTATTCATATTTTTACTTTCTTATACTAAATCAATAAATTTTATTTATGAAAAACTTGAGAATAAAATATTTAAGTATTAAATATAAATATTCTCTAAATTTTATTTAAAACATATATTTCATAAGAAGATATCTATACTAAAATCATAATTTCAATATTTATTATTATCATTAACTATAACTTAATTTATTTTCACTAATCAATTATACTTTAAAATTCATTTTTCTTAACTTATAAGATATAAAATGATCATAACAAAAAATACATTTAGATTAATAAATATTATATTTATATAATCTTTAACTATAAATTTTAATTTAAATTAATAAAATATTACTCTAAGTTAATTTTATTAATTTAAATTAGTTAATTTATTTTAATTAATTTTATTAATTAACTTAGAGGATATTATAAATAACGAATAATAGATACTGCGTGATTAATATAAAAACAGTAATAAATTTAAAATTTATTTAAGCTTATAATTAAAAATTACTAAATTTTAAGTTTTAAACTCATTAATAATTATTTTATGAATGTTAATTTTTTATTAATTTATATATTTATCATACTGATAAATATATAGTTCAATTTAAATTAACATTTATTTTATATATAATAGTCATTAAGATAATCTTATATTCCTTAAATAAGGATATAATGGTTACAAAAAAATTTTGTTGCTTATCAGATGTAAGAGTGTAAGAGTGTAAGAGCGAAAATTATCATAATAATAAATTTATCTATTATTTCGATAATAGTAACTTAATTACTATTACTATATAAACTAAAACTTTATCTTATTGATGGATATATATCTATAATTATAATATTAATAATGTATAAGATAAATTATCTCTGAAAATATAAATAAATTTTTATTAAAATAAAATGAAATTATAACTTTATAAGATATAATTAATAATAATTTTTATTATTTATTTTTAATGCGTTATTTGATACAATATAAATTATTAGTTAATTTTTTTTTAAAAAATTATCTTTTAAGTATAAATTCAGAATTATAAAATTAATATCATGATTTATATTCATAAAATAATTATTATTTTTTATAAAATAATAATTATTTAAAAATAAGGTAAAATTAAAATATTCATAATAAAAATTATAGTAATTAAACTAATAACTAAAATTTATATCTATATTTTCTTTATTTTCATGAATTTACTTATATTTTAAATAGCATTTAATAGAAAAATGAAAATTTTTTTAAATAACGTTATAATCTTAAGTAAAATACATTTAATCTATTATAAGAGTATATTGTCAAAAGTGTAATTTTTTTATTAATAATACTTTTATCAACTTAAATATTGATTATTTATTCTTTATATTTCTATAATTATTAGATAAATAATTATAGAAAATAATTATTATTTCTCATCTTTAATCCTTATTTAATCTAGTATAGACTACTTTTGTAGAGTAGAATGTTTTATTTATAATGCAAATAGAAATATTAATTATTAATTATATTAAGTTTATTAATTGATCGCTTAATAAACTTAATCTATAATCTTTTTTCTATTTATTAATCAACTTAAAAATAGTTTAAAGTTATTTTCTAAATAATGATGAAAAATAACTTAAATAAATTTTCAAACTTAATAAACTTATTATCGTAATCAAGATCAATTTTTTATGATTTTTCTTTATAGTTAACGGTAATAAAACGATATTTATTTCTTTTGTAATCTTAATGGATTGCAATGTTTACAATGGAATTATACATAGTTCATATGTAATAATTTAGTTAAGAATTTATTCATTATTTTATTTAATCCATAAATTAAGATTAGTAATTTATATTCATATTTATATAAGTTAAAGGTAATAATTTTAAGTTAAGATAATATCTTAATATTATAATTTAATCTAATTTGATTAAATTATTTTAAGATTATTTTTAGTAAAAATACTAAATTAAGATTAATTAACTTTATTCTTATAACAAAAAACTTTTCTTCTAAAAAAGGTATAGTCTTAATAAAGTTGAAGTTTCTTATTAAAAGAGGATAGATTATACTAAAAGTTAATTAAAGCTAAATTAGAAATAGTAGTAGCATAGTATTTTATAATTATTAAGAATAATATTTTTTTTGAAAATAATTATAAAAAGTTAATAAAATATTTTTTATCTTAATAACTTAACTATAAGAAATAATTATCTTATTTTTGATTAAAATATAGAATTTATTTTTGTGTTTAAATAAAAACAAAATAAAATTGATAAAATTCAAAATTTTTTTTAATTATAAAAAATAAATTTAATTCAACTATAATCAATTCTTATTAATTCACTACTAGTAACTTTTAATTTTATGTAAAAGTAATATAAAATATATTAATACATTAAATAATGTGATTATCTATTCTAAATATTAGATATATACTAGAAGTTAATAAATTAATCTATTGATTTTAAAATAATATAAAATTAAAAAAAAATCAGTTAAATATAAATTTAAACAAAAAAGTTTAATAGAAATTACTTATATTATTATTGCCTTACTTATTATTAAAGAGATACATAAAGATCTTAAAATATTTATGGAGTTAAAAATGCAAGAAAATTATAAAATTCTTGTTGTTGATGATGATATGCGTTTACGTTCTTTACTAGAGCGTTATTTAACTGAACAAGGTTTTCAGATACGAAGTACTGCTAATGCAAAACAAATGTATCGCATTTTAACACGTGAATCTATTCATTTGATTTTACTGGATTTAATATTGCCAGGCGAAGATGGATTATCTATTTGTCGTCGATTAAGAAGTCAAAATAATCCTATTCCGATTATTATAATAACAGCAAAAGGTGAAGAAGTTGATAGGATTATTGGATTAGAAATTGGAGCAGATGATTATATACTTAAACCATTTAATCTTAGAGAATTACTAGCACGTATTCGTGTTGTATTGCGACGTCAATCAAATGAGTTACCTGGAGCGCCAGCACAAAACGAAGCGATAATTCAATTTAGTAAATTCAAATTAAATTTAGGTACACGAGAAATGTTCCGGTATAATAAGTCTATGTCGTTAACTAGTGGTGAATTTGCTATTTTAAAAGTTCTAGTTTCTTATCCGCGTGAACCATTATCTCGCGATAAATTAATGAGTCTTGCTCGAGGACGAGAATATAGTGCAATGGAACGTTCTATAGATGTACAAATTTCACGTTTACGTCGAATGATTGAGGATGATCCAATTCATCCTCGTTATATTCAAACAGTTTGGGGATTAGGTTATGTATTTGTTCCAGATGGCAGTAAAACATGAAAAATGCTTATATTTTAATACTAAATAGATTTTTATTATTTATTATAATAATTTATTATTTATTAATCTAATCACTAGTTATTAGTTAAGATTAATTTTGTTATAATATTAAGAATATTATCATCTTAATGATATTTCACATATGAAATAAACAATTTTATTTATAGAAAAAATTAAGTTGATAGATTAAAATTTTAATTTTAAGATTTTATCTTAATTGAATATTTAAATAGAAAAACTTTAACTAAAATATAATAAAATTATTTAATAGCTGTATTTTATAATATATTAATTAAATTTTAAATATTTCATATCGGATCAGATTATAATTTAACCTAACCTATTAGTATATTAGATATTATTTTATTTTTGTTAAAATTATATAAAAAATAAGAAAATATACTGATTAATTAACAATTAAGAAACATGTTTTATTATAATCGCATAGTATAATTAATATGATTAATTATCATATATTTGTAAGTATAACATTACTATAAAATAGTGGAGCGGTTATCATTAAATATTTATTAGTTATGTCGCTATAACTTTGTTAACACTAGTATTTGTTAACGATGAAATAATATATAATTAAAATTAATATTTATTAAATTGATTTCATATTTAATATTAATTTTATTTATATATAATATTTTTTAATTTATTATAGAAAACATGTATTAAAAAATAATATAAAATCTTTTAATTTGAAAAATTTTAGTTAAAATTGAATGTTAATATTAAAATAATATTTTATTTAATATATTTATAAAAAATTACATTTATAATTCAATAATTAATAATAATAAAAGTAATTATCATTAAAAATAAGTAATAATTAAATTATTACTTAAAATTTTTTATAACAAAAAATGTTGAATAATTTTTAGTAATAACTTAAAAATCATCTTTTATTTCAGACTAAAAATTATTATATCATAATTAAAAATAAAAGTATTTAGTATTTTACTATACTTTATTTAAAGAAAAAATAAAAAGAAGTTTTATATTATAAAACTATTATCAGAAATTATCATTTAAATTATTGATATTTATTATGATAAAGTTATCATAGATAAAAGTAACTAATATAAAATTGATTTACAAAATGTATTTCTTTTAATTTAAAATCTATATTTTATCATTCTAATTTAATCAATTTTAGATGAAGTTTTTTTAAATGATTTTTCTTTTAAAAAAGAAAAACAATATAATTCAAAATTATTTTAATTAATTTTTAATCTTTATTTATAAAAATAAACATAGTAATTTATTTCAATCTCTTAAAATAAGAGTATTATGAAATTAATGTGTGATACAATCGATTTATTATATAGTTATTTTAGTTTTAAGAAGCAAAAAATTTATATAAACGACTATCTTTACTAAGAACATATATTAGATTTTAATTTATTTATATAAACAGAATAAATAGATATAAAATATCTATACAAGATATAGATCTTTAACTATTAAATGATTAGTTTATTTTTTTTATTTAAATATATTGCAATTAAATAGTTAATTTTAATATTTATGAAAATTATTTTTAATAATAAAACTTAGCTAGTAATAGTTTTTAGTTTTTAAGTGCAACTAATATTTTTTCAAAAAATAAAATTAAATATAAATATTTATCCTGGAAATAATTGATTTTATATTATAAAAATAGTTAATATGCTATTAAAATAACATAAATAAATAATTATTATTATATAGTTAATTAGTATTGTTTTAAAAAAGTGATTAGTATATTTTTCTCGTATTCAATAAATATTTAGTAAAATTTATTATCTGGAATATATTTATATCAAATAATAGAAATTAATTTTTCTAAAAATAAATATTCTAATATCAGTATTTAAAGATAAAATTCGATAAATTTTTACTAAAATACTTAATAAATAAAATTTATTAAAAATAAAAAGTTATATTATCAATTCTTAACTTGAGAATATAATAAAGAAATTAAAATAAATCGATGATTTAAATTATTTAATATTTGTTTTGAATAAGATTTGGATTTATATTATTAAGTATAGAAAATAAGAAAAAAATTTAATGATAATACTTTATATTAAGTTAATTATTATATAAATTAATTGTAGAAATTTTTCTTAATTTTAAATTAAGTAACTTATATAATGGCAATGTTATTTATGTATTTATTTTAAATTTGTCTTAAATACATATATAATTATTAATATTACGAACAATTAACTTTTTATTTAAAATAAATTATAATATATTTATATCGAATATCTTTGTTTTATTTTATTGAAATTCTAAAAAAAATTTTATGAAAATAACTCTATATTTAATTAAACCTATTTTAATAGTTTATGACTACATTTATTATAATAAAAGATAAATATTTTAGGATTTAATGGATGTATATAAAATATATCAATATCAGTTCTATAGCTATATTATAGAGCTTACTATTATTAAATAGTCAATTAAGAACTGAATAAAAAAATATTAAGTGATTCTATAAATTTATTATATCATCACATATCAATTAATAATCTTATTAAAAGAAAAAAGTTTTTATAATAAAATTCTATTTGTATTAAGTTTAATAATTATTATAAAAATTAAATATAAATTAAAATAGTGGATTAGTTTATTAAATTTAAAATATATTAATAAATAAAATGGATGTTGATAAGTATCAGTTATTACTTTAAAATTTATAGATAATTATATTAATAATTATTAATATAGAATGATTATGCTTAAACTTAGTAAATAAGAAACAGTTTATTGTTATTTTATTTATAGATATTAGAATTTAAATATCTAATATTATTAAAAATTAACTTAATATATTATTAATATTATTATTTTTTATATAATAAAATTACTTAATATTTTTTAAAAAATATATATTGTTATCATTTATAAATTCAGATTTAAATTTTTTATTTCTTATTTAGACGTTAATTTAAAAGATAATTTAAAAAAATAAAAATATAATATACATTATTAGTAATATTAATTAATTCAATATTTATAATTAATTAATTTTGAATAAAATATCATATTTTTTATTTGCAATATTAATGTTATAATTATTATTTTTTATATTTATAAATTTTAAAACTTAATAATTTTTATATAATTTTATTTTAAAAATATGTTTTAGTATTTAAAATTAAAACTTTAATGTTTTTTATTATTATTTATAGTTTATTTCTGATTTAAGTTTAATAATATATTTTTAATTTTAGAATAATTTAAAATTTATATAAATTTATGTTTAATTTTATTAATTTAAATATTCTTTTATATCTTTCGATAAAATTTTAATTAAAAAAATAAATTGTATTAATTATTTAATAAATATTTTACTTTATTTATAGTAAAATATTAGATATAATTAAAATTAATAATTTAACTAAATTGCTAAATTTAGCACTTTTTAAAAACAATTTTTAACTATATTTTTATTGTTTAAAATCAGAAAAATTCTATCTATTAATAACTGAAATTATAATACATAATCACTTAATTATTTTATAATTTATCTAAATCTAAACATAAGATTAATTTTCTAAAATACTATTTATATCTGTGATATTTTATTAATATTATTAATTAATTTTTAATTAAATAAAATATTTTTATTTTAAATTTTTATCTAAAAAAACTTTTTTAAGAAATTAAGTAAAATAATATTTAGTGAAAATCTTTATTAAACATTGTATTTTATTAGAATCTTATCTAATTAATATTATAATAATATAAGTTGAAAACCATATTTTTTATAGTATATAAAATTTAATTTTTATTAAATATTTTATATTTAAAATATTTATTAGAATAATATAATATACATTTTTTTTAAATAAATCAGTAATACTTTTGATATTTTTTATTTATTTAATTAATAAATTATACATATTTTCATCTGTTATAATGATGGATTAATTTTATTAATAATTTTGATTAAAAATTAAGTGTTAGTTATTTAGTTAAATATAATTGAAATTACTAATCATTAATAATACATATATCATAAAATTGAATTGAATTTAATTATTTTTAAAGTTAAAAATAATTAAATATGAATAAAAATTAAATAATAATATTTTATAAGATTAATAATATAATCAATATATTAAAAATTTTTAAAAAAAGTTAATAGTTAAATTAATAAATACATTCAATATATAATTATATTTTATAATATAATAAATATTATAAGAAATATTATTTAATATAATTCAATATATTTATTTTCAGTAAACAAATAATATTATTAGTAAATTTTATTTATATATCTACGTATAATCATATACTATAAAACAATTAATTATAAATTGATTAATTTAATTTTAATATATGTTATATTATTAAAATTATAATAATAATATTAATTATATATTTATATTTTGTTTTATTATTTTTTTAAAATATTAAAATTGAAGACATTTTATATTAATTGAGGTTGATAATTTATATATTGTTATATTCAATAATTAATATTATTTTCTAATAACCAGAAATATATTTGAACATTTATTTTTTTAAATAATTTTTGCTTATATATCATAAAAATAATATCTTTATACTTAAATTAAAATATTATTACTTCTGTATTAATGTAAAATGAAGCTATAAACTTTTTAAAGTTTATTAAAATGATAATAAATATATAAATATAATATTAATTAAATAAAAAATTTAAATCATAGTATTGATAATATCAATTTTTATAAATTCAAAATTTTGGATATTACAAAAATCTTTTATAAATTATTAATTACTATAAACAATTTAGTATATATCTTCTATGAAATTAAAATAAATATCATATTTTATTTATTTAGTTACTAAGTTTTATTTAATAATTGATAATTTATAAAATATTTTAATCTTTTAAAAATTTTTATAATCAAAAATAATAAATTATTTATTTTAAATAAGTTAAATATAAATTTATATATTTGGTATTATTTTAAATATAAATTGAATATACTTAATAGTCATTGACATTTTTTATTTTTTTTATTCTAAAAAAACTTTATATTAAAATTATTGATTTTTATTAATAATTAATTAAGTAATAATTATAACAATTTTAAAAGATTTTAAATCTAAAAAATATTTTTAATTATTTATTAATATTAATTGTGAATTAAGTTATCTGAATTTTATTTTTTTAAACTTAATCTAGCTAAATAAATTAATAAGTAAATAATCTATCTTATTATTTTTTATTTATTTGTTTTTTAAAATAAAAAATAATATTTTTATGAAATTAATTTAATTATATTATTTAACTTTAATAATTTAATTATATTAATATAATAGTTTCATATAGTTGATTAAATTATAATTATAATTATAATTATAATATTTGAAAATGATGGTTATTATAGAAAATAATAGTTTTAATTTTATTAAATGAATTTTAATTAGTTTTAAAATATGAATATTTAAATTAATAATTTAGAATAGAATATAAGAATTAAATATATTAGTTTGACAATTAAACAATTAAGAAAATTGATAGTTAATATGTTTAAGAGAAACATATTATAATTTATATAAATTTCATTATAATAAAATTAATATAGTAAGTGAATATATAAATAATATTAAGTATCTTAATTTTTATTTAAGACATTATTCAGAATGAATATAATATAACTAAAATTTAGTATTGTATATAAGATAATATATGATATTTTATATCTAATTAGTTTTTAATGTATTTCTATAAAATTATTAACTAATTAATATTTTTATATTTTAATTTAATTATATTGATAGAGTATATAAAGATATCATTATATGTATACTCATTAATCAATAATAAAACTTATGTTTAAGATTTATAATCATTAACTCAAATCGATTGAAATACAGTAAAACTTTTATAAATAATAAATAGATTTATATCTAATAAAATATTTTGCTAAAAATATCATCGTATATGATTTTTTATAAAAAACTATTAAAATATATAGATAGTATTGTTATAATTTATTAATTATGAATATTATATAAACAATTAATAATAAAAAAGAAAATTTCTCTATCAATAATATTTAATTATATAAAACATTATTTTATTACGATAGTTTTTAAGTATTTTTTAAAATATAACTACTCTCAAGATTAGTTATATTTTATATTTATAAGATAAATATTTTATTTTTATTATTTAATGTTTAACTAATAAATTAATTTATGATTAATTTATATAATAAATTTAATATTTTATTTTAAAATAAAATATTATTAAATAATTTTAAAGTAAATTAATAATTAATTATCTTTTTTATTTTATTTTTATCTATAAAAGTAAATTAAATTATATTGATATTAAAATAAGATTTTAATCTAATAAATCTTAATAATTTTATCTTTATACTTCTTATAAAGCTTAATAAATAATTTTTATATTAAATAATTTATAATGTCTATTACATATAATATTATAAAAATTTTTTATCAATTGATAATAGTAATTAAATAAAATCAATTTTTAAATTTAATTGATAAATAATTATCAAAAAAAATATTTTTTTATTTAAGTAGTCCTCACTATCAAATATATATTGATTAATAGTTTAATTAAAATTAAATCATTTATTAATTATTTTTATTGATAAATGTTTAATTAAGTTTTATATTTAATATATAAAATTTAAAATATTTAATGAGTTAGTATTTGAATTAATAAAAAATAAAAATAATAATTTATTATTTTAAATTAATTTAATAATTTTGTATTAAATAAAATTATTAATAAATGATAGGTAATTCAGAATTAAAATTTAATATCTTAATATTTCTCTATAAATTATAAAAAATAAATTTTATTGTCTAAATTAGAGTTAATAGAAAAATTTTAATTAATTTCATTTTATAAATTAATTTAATTTATTTGTTTCTTGAATAAAAAATTTGATTAATATTAAATATCATAATTCTAAAATAAAATACTAGTTAAATTAATAAAAATTTGAAAGTAATTCAGATTATATATTATTAATATTAATAAACTAAAAAATTTTCTTTATTTGATATGAATTGTATATTTTAACAAATTATATCAGTATTTTGAGTACTTAAAATATTCTAAAATAGCCTTTTTTGAAAAAAATTAAAGTATGTTACTAACTATTTAAATAAAAAATTAATTTTTATAATATATCATTATTATTTACTTGATTTAATTTTTAAAATTATATATTTTAAAAATTAAATATATATTTAAATATAATACAAATAAAATATATTATGATATAATTTAATAATGATAGTATTTATTATATAATAACAAAAATCAAAAAAAATAAAATCTTTTATTAAAATTTTATATATATTAGAATTAGTATAGTTTTTAATTTTGAAATGATGTTTATAATTTAATAGTAAGAAAATTAAAATAAGTGATATCATCGGATAAAATTAATTATATTAGAAGTAATGATATTAATATACTATTAAATAATAAAAAATTATTTATTAATTAATGATAAAATATGATACTTAATATCATATTATGAATTTTGAAAATATTTAATATGTACAATTTCTTCTAGAAACATACCTAAAATATTTTTTAATATTATTCATCTTTACATAAATAAATAAAACTTAATAATATAAAATTATATTTATAATTTTACTTAAGTAAAATTTTTAAATTTTTAATTATTTTTATAAATTACTTGTTTTTTAGTAAAAAACTATTAGTAAAAATTTACTAAGATAAAATTATAAGAAATTTAATTTTATTAAAATAATAAATAATTTATTTGTTAAAAATAAAATATTAATTTTTTAGTTAAAAAAGACGATTTAATCCATTTAATGCAGCAACCCTAAATGCCTCTGCCATAGTTGGGTAATTAAAAGTAGTATTAATGAAGTATTTAATGGTATTGCCTTCATCCTTTTGTTCCATAATTGCCTGACCAATATGAATAATTTCTGATGCACGCTCACCAAAGCAATGAATACCTAGAATTTTTAATGTTTCACGATGAAATAAAATCTTCAAACTTCCTATATTCATTCCTGCTATCTGTGCTCTAGCTAAGTGTTTAAATTGAGCGCGTCCGACTTCATAAGGAATTTTCATTGCAGTTAATTGTTGCTCAGTTTTGCCAACAGAACTAATTTCTGGAATAGTGTATATACCTGTTGGTATATCTTCAACTAGATTCATATCTACACGACCAGTAATTATTATGCTAGCAACAAGGCGACCTTGATCGTAAGCAGCTGAAGCTAAACTTGGATATCCGATAACATCACCAATAGCATAAATATTTTCATTATTAGTACGATAGGTAGCATCAACTTTAATGAGTCCCCTATTATCAATAGGAGTATTAATATTTTCTAAATTTAAATTTTTAGTATTTCCTGTACGTCCATTGGCATATAATAAACAATCTGCTTTAATTTTTTTTCCTGATTTAAGATGAATGATTACTCCATCATTTGTTCCATCTATTTTTTCATATTCTTCATTATGTCGAATAACAATACCATTATTCCAAAAATGATATGATAAAGAGTCTGACACTTCTTGGTCTAAAAACGAAAGAAGATGATCACGAGTATTAATAAGATCAACTTTTACTTCTAATCCTCTAAAAATTGAAGCATATTCACATCCAATTACACCTGCACCATAAATAATTACATGACGTGGCTCATGATTTAGTTTCAATATTGAATCACTATTGTAAATACGCGGATGCTGAAAATCCACATCTTGTGGGCAATAAGGATGAGATCCTGTTGCGATAATGATTTTTTTAGCATATAATTTATCATGGGTTCCATTTTTATAAAGAACTTTTAATGTATGATTATCAATAAAAGAGGCTTCACCGATAAATATATCACAATTGTTACGATCATAAAATCTTTCTCGCATATATGTTTGTTGATTGATTATATTTTCTGATTGTTTAAGGATTTCGCAAAAAGAAGAGCATAAAAATCGAGATTTATCGGTATATAATGGATTTTGATTAAATTCTATAATTCGACTTACTGCATGTCGGAGTGTTTTAGAAGGAATAGTACCCCAGTGGGTAGAACCACCTCCAATTTTATTATAACGTTCAATTATTGCAACTTTTTTTCCTTGTTTTAATAACCCTATTGCTGCGCCTTCTCCTCCTGGACCTGAACCAATAATGATAACATCAAAACAAATATGTAGCATTTACTATATAACCTTATTATTTGATATAAATAAAAAACTTCAATTAATATTTATCTTCTTTAATCAAACTTAAATGGAATATTTATAATTCAAATTATTATAAATGAACAGTAAATATCTTATATACTACCTGAAAAACATCATGAATCCATCAAATTTAATAGAGATATATTTTTATATTCTTATTGAATAATATTGTAATTCTATGAGTAATGTACAAGCATCATGTCATGTTAAAGAATAAACAAAAAATATGACGTTCTTTATTAAAAGTAACCTTTAATCAATTAAAGTGTTGATTGTATTTCTACTAGTCTTAGTTAAGTTAAGTTTCTTAAAAGAAGATATTGGTATTAACTTCTTTTTATCAATATTTTAGTGATGTTGATGAATTAATATTAATAATTGTTAATTAAAGTAAATTTATGATTTGTTAATTAATATGCTACTTAAGTATAACATCGTATCGCAAAAGATGGCATTATCATTATAATATTTATTTATATTTTATTAAATTTATTGATAATAATTAAAATAATTTTTTGATTATTGCTTCAAAAACGTCTGTTCATATATATCTTATAAATTTTGCAATGTTGTTGTTAAAAAAAATACAACATTTTGTTGTTTAATTAATTAATTATTTGCAATATGAAAGTTAATATCTCAGTATTTTACTGAAATAAAATCAGAAAATACTGTTACTATTGTGTTGTGTTTAATTATTATATATACATAGGCATTAGATTTTAATAAAAAAGTAACTTTTATAAAAAAGATTAATTTTATAACTTATAATAATTGCTAAAATAGTTTATTATTTAATATCGCTACAATTAAGAGAAATATAATTTTAAAAAAAATAAATAATTTTTTTATTAAAAATAAATTTTCAAACTTTATCTATTTATTTTTTAAAACATTTATTGATATAAAAATAATTAGATAAATTCTATTTATGTTAAAATATTATAATTAATACTTATTTAATAAGTAAATAATTATTAATTATAATATAAATATATTATTTATTTTTTATAAATATTTTACTTTAATAACTTATTTTGATTTTATCTAAAAATATTTTATTTTAAATAAATAAATCTATTATTTTTATATATCATAATTAATCAAATAATATTAAAATAAGTAGTTTTATTAAGTGTATTTAATTTTGAAGCGTTTATTAATGATTATTTAATCATATAAAAATAAGTTAATTTTTTATAATAGTTTAAGAGTTTATATAAATCATAGTAATTATAATCAACTTAAATAATTTTATATTTATAACTAATTTAGTAAATTTATTTAAAATATTAAATTAATGCGCAATTACATTACTTTATATAAAATTTCAACTAATGTTAAAATAAATTTATATTATTGATTTTATTATCTTAAATATAATGATACTAATTATTAGAAATTGCTCTATTAATGATTTTCAAATATAATCTATAATTTTATATATGATTAATATCATATCTTAGTTCAATAAAAGAAATTATATTTCAAAAAAAATAAATAATTTTATTATATTTAGTAAAATTAAATTTTTAATTAATTATTTTAATAATTATTATAATAATTGTAATTATTTAAAATTATTTTTAATTTAATGATAGATAATTCATTTACTTAAAATAAATGATATTTTATCTATATTTCATATTTTAAAAATTAATTTTTAATAAATATTTATTTTAATTAAATATCAAAATTTTTATTTATTAAAATAATATTTAATTATTTAATTTTTCAATATATTAATATTGTTTATTTAGTTTTTTTAAAAAAATTATTAATTAATATTAATAATTTTTTATAGAAATAATATAGAAATATGAATGAATTTATAACTATATAGCACATAATCTATAGATATAAACATAAATATATTTTTAAATTTATTTAGATATAAATAGTAGTATTTACAAAATATATGTATTGGTTTTATCAAGGTTATCAAAAATAAAGAAAGTATAATATAGTTTTAAAGTTAATATTTATATTTAAATTTAAAAATCAATTTATTTAATTTATTATTAGTTATATAATTATTATATATTTTAATATAAACAATTTTTATTAATATATTTATTATCACATTATGCAATGAATAAAAATAAAATAAAAAGTAATTTTTCAACAGTTATAAAAACTACTCAGCAAACAATTTTAATTTTTGATTCTGGTATTGGTGGTTTATCTATTTATTATGAAGTTAAACGATTATTACCAGATTTACATTATATTTATGTTTTTGATAATGATGCATTTCCTTATGGAGAAAAAAGTGCAGAATTTATTATCAAACGTATTATTCAAATTATTGATCAAATTCAGAAAAAACAAACGTTGGCAATAGCAATTATTGCTTGTAATACGGCAAGTACGGTTAGTTTACCTATTTTAAGAGCATATTTTAAATTTCCAATTATAGGGGTTGTTCCAGCAATAAAACCAGCAATTAAATTAACACGTAATGGCATTATTGGATTATTAGCAACTAAGGCAACTATTAATGGAAATTATACTAAATCACTTATTAATCGATTTGCCGTTAATTGCAAAGTTAAAATGATTGCTTCATCAGAATTAGCTGAATTAGCAGAAAAAAAACTTCACGGTCAAATAATTTTAAAAGAAGTACTAGTACCAATTGTTAAACAGTGGTTAAAAATGAAAGAACCACCTGACACTATCGTACTCGGTTGCACACATTTCCTATTCCTTTTAAGGGAGTTAAAAGAGATTTTTTTTACAGATACAATATTTATTGATTCCGGTACTGCAATTGCTAGACGAGCAGTTTTCTTAATTAATAATCATCAAAATTCAATTTTAAAAAAAAATAAAAATATTGCTTATTGTACTAAAATAGATGTTAAAGCTCAAAAACTTATTCCTATATTAATGAATGAAAATTTCAATAAATTAAAAAAAATTCTTATTTAAGTTAATTTATTGATTAAAATTAATTCATATTGCATTGAAATAATGTTTATTAATATCACAAATTTATCTATAAAATATATTACTTATATGAAATATAAAAAACTTGATTTAAGTTGATTTTATAATTTAAGATTAGATTATAAATAAGTGTTTAATTTTATAATTAATAATATAATTTAATATAGACATTTTAATATTTTATAAAAAACTTAAATATTAACTACCTAAATAATTGTATAAAATCAATTTATAAATAAAAATAATTCAATGCTTTAATTATTAAATTCTTAAACTAAATGCCTTTTACTATAATCTAAATATTAAATTATTAAAAAATAATAAATTTAAATAATATAAAATTATATTATTAAGTAAATTTGATAAATATTTATATAGATAATAATATACAAGTTCTAGATAATATTTATGAAAGAAATTCACATGTTAAGATTAAGATAAATAATACTGATGTTTTAGATAAAAAGTAATACTTAATACATAAAATAGTAGTAAAAGTGTAATTGGATTTATATATAGTAGTAATTTAAAGTTTAAAAAAGATTTTTTTTAATTATAAATACTCTACTTTATAATAACCATACAATAATACTGCTAAGTTATAGAATTAAATTCATCAGTACTAGCTTAATATATACAAGCTTATAAAATTATAAGGATTTAAATAAATGACTCATATTAATTATAATTATTGATAAATGTAAATCATTTAATATAATCATATAGAAAAATTATCTAAGTATCAATATTATAGTTTTTTATAGATTAAAAATATGTTATAATTTTTATTTTTAATACGTTTACTACATAATTTTATTATCTTTATTTCACAAAAAACTTTGGTTAAAATTTATAATAAATCTGAAATTTATAATTATTTATTAACATAACATTAAGTATAGTATAATATTTTAAAACAAGCTATCCAATGATAAACTAAATAAAGATTATAAGAATATTAAATTAGATAACTTATGAATAAAGCTATCTCAGATATTATAATATTGAATATTTACAAAATAAATAAAATAGAAAGATTTTCTTAAATATAATTTGAACTTATAAATATTATTAAAAAGATAAATTAGAATTTCTAACTTGATTCATATTAAGTTAATAATTTTTAATTATTTATATACAAAGATTAACTATTATACAAGATATGTTATTTTATCATGTAAAAAAAGTTTTTTGCTATTATATGACTTAAGAAATATAAATAATTTGAACTTCTAGTTTATAATTATCATACTTTATAATTTATAATATATATAAATTTCAAAAAATAATAAAATAATAAAATAAATTATTTTACTTTTTTATTATATGAGTAAAATAAAAAAATACAAACAAGTTTATATAGATTATTTCATGAATAAATAAAACAAAAGACATTTAATTATATTAATAGAACAATAAAAATTGTTTAATGACATTCAAAACTATAATAAATATAAACTAATTATTATAATATGCTATAATAATTTATTGTCCCCTTCGTCTAGAGGCCTAGGACATCGCCCTTTCACGGCGGTAACAGGGGTTCAAATCCCCTAGGGGACGCTATTTTAAAAAAATTCTAAACTCGGAAATAAGTTATGTAAATATATAATTTAGTTTAATTAATTTTATATGCAAGTATTTACTTTTAGTAAGATATATAAAAAATATATATATTATATATAATATATATTAATTTGATGTATATATTATTGAGTTATATTAATTACAAATAGAATATTTTGAAGTCTTTTAAATTAAAGTTAAATAAATTATATCATTATAAAATACTCAGAAATAGTTTATAATTTTATGAACAATATGTTTTTTCGAAAATATTTATTAAGTTTAAATGAAATTTTATTTTTTTTGAAAATATAATTAAATTTATTAAGAGGCATTATTGTTTTATGAATGTATGGTTAAACTGAATAAAAATTTGTGAAATTAAAAATTTCAGTCTTCTAAAAAATAAATAAGATAATTTATTTAAATCGATGTTTTTTATAAAAAACGAGAGTAGTTAAATTTATTATAAAATGTTATAATTATAATAAATTGCCATTAAAGTTAGAAATATAATAATGATTTTGAAATATCTAATAGCATTATTATTATAAGTTAGAGAGAGTATTAGAAAAGAAATACATCTATTTATTTAAAGAAATTGTTATTCTTAAAATTTAATATTTCTGAATTCATAATAAGCAAATCAAAATGAAAATTGAAAAAATTAAATAACTTATAGAAAAATCTAAATAGAAAAAGATATATAAAATAATAACTTATCATGATTAAATCAAAGTATTTTATTTTAAAGTTAAAAGTTATTTAATGTTATAAATATAAATCGAATTTATGAAGATTAAGTAATCTATATATATTATATAATATATCAATGATTTATATTTTATAAATAGTTTTAATATATATTATTTATATATTTCAAATGAAGATTAAATATTTTAAAAAACTCCTACTAGTTATATATGATAATTCTAAAAAATAATTAATAACTAATAATTAATTAAATAAAAACAGTTAGATTAATAGAATATATATTCTATTGAAAATAATAGTAATTTATAAGCTATTTCTAAAAATAAGACTTAATTACTAACTGACTAAAATTTAGTATAATAATTTATATGATAAATATCAAAAATATTATTTTAAAAATAGAATTAGACTATTTTTTGTAATAAGATTTTGTTATTAAAAAAAAGAAAATAACTTAATTATTTGACTGATGTTTAAGATGATTAATTGTTAAATTAAATGTTAAGTGAAAAAATAGAAAACAGAGTATTAATTTATAAAGTAGTATATTTTTTTTGAAGAAAAATATAATAATCTAATGTTTATAATTAATTACATATAAAATTATTTAATACTATTAGGATTATAGTTAGTAGTTTCCAGTAAAATAATATTTTTATTACTATTTATAAATCTAAACTATACCTATAAGTTTTAGGAGATATATTAAAATATTTTCTGATATATCTTCAAAGGATAAAGTATTGTTATTAAAATAAGTTAAAAGCTTAAATCTATTTTATAACTTATATAAAAACATTAGTTAAACATAATATACTTTTTAATGGTTTATCTCATATATACTAATTACTATATATGTTTATTAAAATACAAAATGCTATTATCTAACTATAAAAGTTGATATATATGATATGTTTTTATCCAAATATATTGGAATATTTATTTATATTGTAAAATATAAAAAAGAAGTTCTTGATTGATATAAAAGTAAATAGTGCCATTAACTATAATAGATTATTTAATGTAAATAAATTTAAATTATATATTTAAGATTTAAGATTTATATAAATGTTATATTAACAATAATATTAATTATTATTTAAAATTTATAAAATATAGTTATCTTTTTAGTAAGTAGTTTTTATAAAAAAGAAAAATTCTTATAAATATTTATTTATATCTTTAATATTAAATATCAAATTTAATATGCAAGATAGATATAAACATCATGAGTATGAATAAAATAAATTATTTTTATAGTAAATATTCATATAAATATGTTTTATGATTTTATCTTATAAAACATAAAATGGAAATTTTAATTGATAGACAAAATTTAATATAGATATTTCTTTATAAGTTATTTATTATATGAAATTAAATATAAATATTAAGTATTTATTTCATAGATTATGTTAATTTTAATGTTATAATTTTATATATGAATTGTTAGAGAAAAAACTTAATAATATAAATTATCTAACTAAAAACTTACTACAAATTACAATGCAGATCGATTTAACTATAGAGTTCATAATTAATATTTGAGATTAGTAATTGAAATATATATGATGTTTAATGATATATTGAAGTAGTTAAGAGTAATACTTAATAAATTAAATGAGTTTTAATTTTTAATAATACTTGAAAATATTTTAAATTAAGAAAAAAATCTTTATTTTTTTCAGTTGTAATAGTTAAAAAAGATTTTACATTGAAAGATAAAAAAATAAATTTATAACAAAATAAGAGAAGATAAGTATAAAAAAATTGTATCAATCATATACCATATTATCCTATCTGATCTTATATCAGTTTTAAAAACAAGATATATATAAGTTTTTATAATAACATCTATTTTCTTTCACTTAAAGTTAAAGTTGAAAAGAATAATAAAATTAAATTTTAATCCTAAAGATAATTTAAATTAATTTATGAAATAAATTTAGTTGTATTATAGCAATAGATGTGATGTATAGTAATTTTAAGCTTAATTTATTTAATTAATCAAAATTTTCATAATTTTAAATATATATTTTGTTTATTTTTATATACATCAATACCTAATTTAGGGGCGTAGTTCAATTGGTAGAGCACCGGTCTCCAAAACCGGGTGTTGGGAGTTCGAATCTCTCTGCCCCTGCTGTTATTTATTCTATAACAAAAATATTTTTAAATGCTAATAATTTAGCATATGTCTTTTGTTTTAAAATAATTTATTATTAATTATAAATTAATTATAGAATTATATTTAATAACTTAATATTTTAAGTTTAAGCAAATAAATTTAATGGTTTTTTATCTATATATTCTATATGTGATAAATGTTAAGTATAAAATACTTCGATTATTTAATGTTTTTATAAAGGCATTAATTAATTAATTGATTAAATATAATTAAGAGTTTATATTTTATTTATTTATGATTATAAATTTTTAATATCTATTATTACTATTTTATATAACCAATAATATCTAATAGTTTGTTATGAACAATATTTTATTGTGCTTCTAATTTATAATATTGATTTAGCGAATAAATTAATAAAACAGAAGCATATTATATTGTGTATAATAGTACTATAGCAAGATAGATTATATTATCAGTATTATATATAAATTTTCTATTAAAAATAATTTAAGGTTATATTCAAAAAATATTCCAATTATAGTTTAATAATATTAAGTTTTTAAAAAAATTTTTTAATTAATTTTAATTTTATTTCGATAATAATATCAGTTTCAAACTTAGTCATTTTAGGTGGTTCAATTGTGATAAATAAATCAAGTTTAGGCGAATGAAGATGTTTTATTAAAGATTGTCTTGTTGCACATTATACATTTAAGTTTAATATTTTTATGATTTTAATAAATAAGTTGTATTTAACTTATTAATATTATTCATATAAGAAAATCATTAATCTTATTGAGAATAAGATATCTAATGATTGATTATAGATTTTATTTTTAGTTTCTATTTAATTATTTATTAATGCTTTATATCATAAAATTAAACATTTACATACTGATATTAAAAAAATATTATATAGATTATATAGAAAATAAGATTGTATGTTAATTAAATTTCTAATTAACGTATTAAAAAATTTAATATTGATTACGTTGGTTATATATAATATGATTCGGTTTCTCTCTAAAAATATTTTGTTTTATTAACTTATAAAAAGTTTTTAACAATTCAAGTATTCAAAAAATAATATTCATAATTCAAATCCTAATAATTTAAATGTTTTATTTTACAGAATTCATTTACTATATAATATTACATACTATAATAATTATAGTATTATATTATTAGGTATTGGAATAAGTTAAATATCAGAAAACTTTATCACAACTAATCGTTTTTTTGATAAAAAATTATCCTCTGGGTTTTTTCGTCATGGAGATGTTACACCATTAAAGAAGCTCAATTCTTATAGCATTATTCTTAACTTTTAATGAACTTTATTTATGTAAGCATAAACCTAAAACAGAAAAAGAAATTTTTTTACTATGTGTTGTGATGAACGTAAACTTATAACAGTAGAAGAAAAAACATGGTTTAAGGTATATGATGTATATTACTAAGCATAAGCGTTTTATACCTTATTTGGAGGCAAAAACTACAAGTAAATTCTTTAGAAAAGACTATAACTATATCGATAATTAATATTAGGATATATATAAATTAATTTTTAATGTTTTATATTTTTTATATTATTTATTTTTTTATAAGTAACCAGGAGTTTATTTAATAATATATATTTAGCTAATTTATTAATTAATATATTTTTTAATATATTATTGCTCTTTAATATAAAAAAAACATTCTATTATATTTTCAATATATAATTTTAGGATTAATTAATAAATTTACTTTATTAAATCTTTTAAAAAACATTATCTTATTTTATTTAGAAAAATATTATTTATTTTATTATCTAGTTTTTATTAATTTTATCTTAATTTTCAATTAATTATTTCCTTTTTATATTTATTGCATACATCATATTTTTATATGAATAATTTATTTTAGTTATATATAAAGAAGATTTACTATTACACCACAATATATTATTTATATAGATAAATAGAGATAGATAGAAATTTCTAAAGAATAGATAAAAATATCTTTGGTTAATGATAGAAAATATCTTTTATTTTATCTTTGTTTGCATATTTATTTATAGCATCTTACTACTACTATAATTTAAAGTTATAATAGACTGAATATTATATAGAAAATTAGAATTTTATTTTTTTAAATATTAAGATAATGATCTTAGTTGTACAATTATAATGGTAAGTATTTTTCTTTTAAATTTAAAATTTTATTAAAATAATATGGTTATTTCAAATTAATGTATAAATAAATTATATTAATGAAATATATTAACGTTTAAGAAATTAAAAATAAAAAAGATTGATAAAATATTAATTATATACTCATATTTAGATTAAATAATATCTTCATTATACATATTATAGAGTATGGATATATTTTAATTTATTTAATAAAATGCCTATAATTAAACAAATTTTTAATATAAATAAAGTTATCTATTTATTTTTTAATAAAAAGACGTTTAAATTGACTTATATTTATAAAAAATAATTTTTCATAATGTATAATTTCATACTAATTTTAAAAAAAAATAAGCAGATAGAAAATAAGTATAAAAAAGCATTATTTCTATTAAATATATTTATGGCACCAATAAAGATTGGTATTTTTTATTGGATATTTTTTAAAAAAAATAATATTGATTTTTATTTTAATTTTATTGAATATAAAAAATCTGATTTTTACAAATAGTTTTATTAGATAAAAATCTTAGTAAAATATTGATAGTATTATTTATTTTATTATAATTATAGATCTTATAAATATGCAATTATTTATGATTATCGATTTTTTTTATTTTGTTATAATAACGTTTATTATCTCTCTTAGTAAATAATTTAATAATTAACTAAATAATAAATGCTAAAATTTCTCTTATATATTTTTAAAAAATATTTTTTCTATATTATAGATTTTTAAAATAGATAAAATTTTAAAGTAAAAACTAATATATAACTTAAGATAAATAATAAAATCTTTTAAAAATTCATTTAATGAATAGTACTTATTAGTCACGATATATATTAAAATCAACTTTTTATTTATCAAACAAATATAGTTAATAAAATTAAACAAATTACTTAATTATATTATTTTATAAAAAAATAGATATTTTCTGTTCAAAAAAATAAATATTATTTAGCAAAATTTAATTTATTTTCATTTTTTATAAATTAATTAATTTATCATAATATCTTGATGTATATCAATATAGTTGATATTATTTTCTATCTATTAAATACAATTGATTATTATGTATATAAAAATGTAAAGTATATAAATGATGACGATGGTTCTAAGATAAAATGCTTATTTTGCTTAAGAAAAGACAGAAGTTAAATTGATAGTTATTTTTTAAAATAAAACATGAAAAGCATTTTTAATTAAAAAAATTATAATATTTTTATTATATATCCTATTTTATTAAAAATTTTCACCAAACTAAAATATAGTTATCTGAGATAGATAACCTAACTATTATTAATGTTTTCATCTATTATTAATTTGATTATTTATAGTAACTTAATTTCTGCTATAAGTAATAATTAACATTATTTTATTAATTAAATATTAAGTTATTTATTATTGTTTAGTAAATTATATAAATTTTATTATTAAAACATAAAGTAATTATAAAAAATTTTTATGTTTAAAACTATTTAACTACAATCTCATTTAATTAATTTAACTATAATTTTATAAAACAACTAATAATTTTATTATTAAAGATAAAATTATTAGTTGTTAATCATTATTTTATTTTTTTTTGATAAAAAATAAAATAATTATATTTGAAATCTTTGTTAAAAATGATAATTTTAAGGAAAATATTAAACTTAAATAATTCATATTATGATGAAAATATTTTTCTTAAAATTTAACTCATTGAATATATAAATAATACTGTTATTAACATATTTCATCACGTAATATTTAAACAAAAATATATAAAGAAAAACTATTACTTAAATTTCATAGAAAGCTCTTTCTGTATTGGAGTTATTTTTTATCTATTTATTTATTAATTTATAATTTTAATCTTTTCTATTAAAATAACTTCACTTAATATTAAGTGTGATACACAATTTAATTATCAATTATTTATTTAGATAAATAACTCTCATAATCTAAAAAATACTATGTGTATCACTATTTATATTAAATATTTTATATGTCATAAAGAAAATCCACTATTTTTTTTATAATAACTATACGAACTTTTTATATCATACTTAATATCTTAAATTTTAATTTAATATTAAAATCTTTATATAAGAAAATTTTTCATCTTAAAAATAAAATAAAAATATAATATTCATAATTGTGATTATTTATAATTTTATTGTATATAATAATTCATTAATATTAATATATAAGCTATGAATAAAAATTAATTAAATTAATTCTATTTAAATTATTACTTATAAAATATTTATTAATTAATTAAAATAATAAATTTCCAATTATAATTATCCATAAACTAATAACTTAATAATAAATTACCAACTTTCATATTATAAAAAAGAAATTAAAATTTATATGATACATATATTAATATATCATTGATATATTAATATATGAAAGATTTATCTTATAAAGAATATATTTATTTTATTATGAATTATATAGTTATCTAATTATAAATATATAAGAAATTAAATTTATATTAAAATAACTCTTCCATCGAATATAAAAATATTTATTAATTTAAAAATATTAATATAAGTAGAAAAAATAATATTATAGAATAGAAATATTTTTTAAAAAATAAACTTTAACATAAATATTTTAGTAATAAAGAAAAGTAAATAAATTGATAACTGAGTTACATACTATTATTAAAATTAGTAATATTAATGATAAATGATAAAAAATTGATTTTTTTAAAATATATATTGATAAGCAATTACTTATAGTAAATTAAAATATGATAAATTGATTTATTGAAATTTATATAGGTAAATTCCTTAAATTATCATTTATTAAGACAATAAAAATATTGAAGATAATCTTCATTCTTAATTTTAAAAAAGTAAATATAAAACTTTATATTAATAAAGCAATTAATAATTTATAGTATGATATTATAATTTTAATATATTTTTTTCTTAAAATATAATTAAGTGTAAAATATTAAAATAATAAAGTGTATATATTTGTTTTTTGAATTATTATTTATTATCTATATAAGAAATAATGAATATTAAAAGAAAATGTTTTTATTATTTTTAATATGTTTTACTTATTCTATTAAATACTATAAATTGATATTTAGAAAAATTTAGTAATGGAACTATCTAAAAATATATAATATAATATTAATCGATGATTAAATATCTGTAAATAATTAGAGATAAATAATTTTTTGATAAAATCATCATATTGGATTTATAGAAGTTTTTATTATTTATTTAATAAAAAACTTGTTTTATTAGTAAATAATTGGTTTTATATAGAAATAATTTTTATCTCTTAAGTAAAATATTTTATAGATACTTCTAAAAATATAAATATTATTAATTCTTATTTATTATTTATTAAGATAAATAAATTGTTATTTATTATTAGTATTATATAAACTATAACTATAAACGACTTTATAATTTATTCAAATAATTCAATATATACCATAAATAAAATATTTTATATTATTAACATTTAACACGTGATAAATTTTAAAAAAATAAGATTTATTTTAGGTAATAATAGTAATTTTTTTCTAGTATAAATTTATTAATTAAAGCATTTACTATAATTTTATTAATTTCTTTTTTTATTATTTTTATTATAAAATTTTATAAGTATACTTTTACTATATAAATGACAACATAGTAGCTTTAGTATTAGTAAATTTTAAAAAAATCATACTATTATATATGATAATGCGATTTTTAATACTTAATTCATCCTTTAATAATATATTGATTTTAAAATATTTTTAAGAAGTTAAAGTAATGGAATTTATCATTATTTACTCTTTAATTATTCCTATAACTAATAGGATTAATATAATCTTTGTAATAATAAAATTTTATAATAATTAAATATATAAGTGATAAATTAGATATTTGGAACATCTGTAATAATATCTTTTGAATTAATATATTTAAATTATTTTAAATCAATTGTTTGATATTAAAAGTGTATAATTTTTATATTATTATTCATTCTCTCTTCTACTTCTAATAAATAATAACCATAATTATTATTAATAATATTATCTTATATATCATAATACAGTTATATTTTAGTAATAAAAATATTATATCTTTAAAATAATTATTTTTTAGATTTTTTTAAAAAAATTTTTTAAAAATAGTTTTTAAAAAATGATATTATGTTTTAATTTAAATATTATTTTGATTAATTTATTTATCCATATTTAAATTTTTAAACTAAATAAAAGATAGCCTTAAAAAAGTAAATTTACAAAAGTATTATTTAACAAAATGTATTTTATGAAATAATAAACAAATATCTTCAAGAAAAGTAATATTATTTAAAAAAAATAAAAATCTTATTAGATATGAGATCAGCTATGATGATAAATAAATGAATATTGTCTAATTAAACTAGAATACTATTAATCATCATATACTATAGATGTGAATATTTATTTAAAATAATAGTAAATATGAATTTTTATTCATAGTCATACGATATTAAATTATATCTATTTTTTAAAATTATTAAAACGATTATTTTTTTATATATAAGTTATATATTTGCACCACTAATTTTTATACGAAAAACTTATAATTGTAGATGATTTTTATTAATTAATTACATGTTTTTAAATTTATTTATTAATAAAATAAATAAATTTAAATATTAATCAATAAAAGTAATATTTTACTTGTTTTTTTTGAGACTTCTCATAAAAATTATGACATTCAACAACTGGAAATAATTCTAATAATTTTATATAGGTGTATAATTATTAAAAACAGTTCCTAATAAAAACTTAAGAATTTTGAATATGAATAAAAAAGCTATAAACCACATTTTTTATTAAATATAATCTTATAAATTTTATTATATAATAATAAGTTAAGTTAATGACTTTTACAAAAGAAAATTTCTTGAAATAAAATAAAGATTATTAAATCAATGTTATATTAAAGTTGTGTATATTATATTTGGAGTATTAAAATGAATAATAAAATTATTTATCTATCTGATAATGATTTTAATAAAAAAGTTTTTTCGTTAGAAAAAATAGTATTAGTCGATTTTTGGGCAAAATGGTGCGGTCCTTGCAAAATGATCTCTCCTATTTTAGATGAAATTGCTGATGAATATGAAATTAAATTAATTATCGGGAAATTAAATGTTGATGATAATCCTAAAACATCAGCTAAATATGCTATTCGTAGTATTCCTACTTTATTACTTTTAAAATCTGGAAATCTAATTGATAAGCAAGTTGGTTTTCTATCTAAAACTCAATTAAAAGAATTTTTAAATAAAAATATTTAATTTAAATATAAAAATTAATTTAAATAAACATTTAGTTAACTATTTTCTTAATTTTATTATAATATCTAGTATTTATGAAATTCATAACTAGACGTTTGCTTTGAAGCATGTTAATTTATTATATTACTTAATTATGATATAATTTTATTTTATAAATTGCATATATTAAGTATAATATTACATAAATATACTTATATTCCTATGAATAATTTTTATTATATAAAAAGCTTTATTGATATTAAGCTCCTATAAAAATATTCTTTATAGAATGTATATTGAATTTATTATTTTATAATATTTTTAAGTAAGATTTAAAAAGCATAAAATGAAAAATCTATCACTATTTTTAAGATAATTTTATATTTCTATAATCTTTTTATTTTACAAAAATATCTTATTTCATATAGTAAATTAATAATTTTACTACTATTATGTAAATTTATATTTTTATTAAATTAGTATATTTATAAAATAAAATTTGCTTTAAAAATATTTTTTAAAAACACATTTACATATTACTATTATTATATATTGTTAATAGTTCAAAAATATACCCCGAATTTAAGAACCCACCATTATGAATCTTACCGAATTAAAAAATACGCCAGTATCTGAATTAATTATTCTTGGCGAAAGTACTGGATTAGAGAATCTGGCTCGTATGAGAAAACAGGATATTATTTTCTCGATTTTAAAACAACATGCAAAAAGTGGAGAAGATATTTTTGGTGATGGCGTGCTAGAAATTTTACAGGATGGATTTGGATTTCTTCGTTCTTCTGACAGCTCTTATCTTGCAGGTCCTGATGACATTTATGTTTCTCCTAGTCAAATTCGACGTTTTAATTTACGAACTGGAGATACTATATCAGGAAAAATTAGACCTCCAAAAGAAGGAGAACGTTATTTTGCTCTACTAAAGGTTAATGAAGTGAATTTTGATAAACCTGAAAACGCTCGAAATAAAATTTTGTTTGAAAATCTAACTCCTCTACATGCTAATAATCGTTTACGTATGGAGCGTGGTAACGGATCAACGGAAGATTTGACCGCTCGTGTTTTAGATTTAGCTGCACCGATAGGACGCGGACAACGTGGTTTAATTGTTGCTCCACCAAAAGCAGGTAAAACTATGCTATTACAAAATATTGCTGCTAATATTACCAATAATTATCCAGATTGTGTTTTGATGGTATTATTGATTGATGAGCGTCCAGAAGAAGTAACTGAAATGCAACGTTTGGTTAAAGGTGAAGTTATTGCATCAACTTTTGATGAACCAGCATCTCGTCATATTCAGGTTGCTGAAATGGTAATAGAAAAAGCTAAACGATTGGTTGAACATAAAAAAGATGTTGTTATCCTTTTGGATTCTATTACTAGGCTTGCTCGTGCTTATAATACAGTGATTCCTTCTTCTGGAAAGGTATTAACTGGTGGGGTAGATGCGAATGCTTTACATCGTCCAAAACGTTTTTTTGGTGCAGCCCGTAATGTAGAAGAAGGTGGAAGTTTAACGATAATTGCTACAGCATTAGTTGACACTGGTTCAAAGATGGATGAAGTAATCTACGAAGAATTTAAAGGCACTGGAAATATGGAGCTACATTTATCTCGAAAAATAGCCGAAAAACGTGTTTTTCCAGCGATTGATTATAATCGATCTGGTACTCGTAAAGAAGAGTTACTGACATTACATGATGAACTACAGAAAATGTGGATATTACGTAAAATTATTCATCCTATGTCTGAAATTGATGCAATGGAATTTTTAATTAATAAGTTAGCAATGACAAAAACAAATGATCAATTTTTTAATTTCATGAAACGTTCTTAAATCGTTAAATTATTTAATTATTTATTGAAAATCACTACTTTTCATGTGGTGTTTTTATTTGTTTGCTTTCATTAATCATAATATATATTTAATATAAATTTCACTGATTAAATAATAAGCAACTTAAAATAATAGAATATTTTATTCTCACTATATATGCAATAAGTTAAAGTATATTTATAGTTTATTCATAACATAAATTCAATAGATAATTTCTAAAAAAATAATAAGAGAATAAATATTTTGCACATACTAAATTTAATAATTAATATTTTTTGGGTTTTTTTATTTTCCTTTACCTTTATTTTTATTGCACGGAAAATAGCAAAAATATTTGGTCTAGTAGACCAACCAAATTATCGAAAAAAACACAAAGGAGAAATCCCTTTAGTTGGTGGAATCTCACTTTTTTTTAGTATAAGTTTAGCATTCACAATTACAAACGAATATATTCCTCATAAATGGTTATATTTAATTTGTGCTGGAATTTTAGTATTTGTTGGTGTATTAGATGATTGTTTTGATATTAGCATTAAAATTAGAGCAACTATTCAATCAATTGTTACATTTGTAATGATTTATTTTGCAGATCTAACCTTAGATAATTTAGGTTATGTTTTTGGTCCATGGCAAATAAAATTTGGACCTTTAAGTTATTTGATGACGTTATTTTCTGTTTGGGGAGTTGTAAATGCTTTTAATATGATTGATGGTATTGATGGTTTGCTTGGCGGGCTTTCTTGCGTATCTTTTGCTACATTAGGTATCTTACTTTATCAAAATGGTAATATAGCATTAACTTTTTGGTGTTTTGCTATTATTGCTGCCATTCTTCCTTATATATTCTTAAATTTAGGCTTTCTAGGAAATCGTTATAAAGTATTTATGGGGGATGCTGGTAGTACATTAATTGGTTTCACTATTATTTGGTTATTGTTGATGTCAACTCAAGGTAAACATAGTTTTATTAAACCAGTGACTTCTCTTTGGATCATTGCCATTCCTTTAATGGATATGATCCTTATTATGTATAGACGCCTTCGTAAAGGTATGAGTCCATTTTTAGCAGACAGACAACATATTCATCATTTAATTATGCGCTCAGGTTTCACACAAAATCAGGCTTTTATATTAATTACTTTAGCTGCAGCTATTTTAGCAACTATAGGTATTATTAGCGAACATTTAAGTATTGTTCCTGAATGGATAATATTGATATTATTTTTATTTATATTTGCTATTTATGATTACTGCATTAAACATGCTTGGAAAGCAGTTCGTTTTTTAGGACGTTTTAAATACTGGATGCAACATATAACAGATAAATAAACAAATGTTTAAGAGAGTGTTTTATGCTGCTGACAAAAACAGAAATACAATTAAAACATAATTCTTATTCAGATCATTTTGAATATGAGTTAGATATTAAAAGTTTATTTTGTACGTTATGGTCTGGGAAAATATGGATTATCTCTTTAATATGTATTTTTATGATTATTGCATTAATTATTTCTTATTTTATGCGACAAAAATGGAGTTCCAATGCTGTTATTGATTTACCTACAGTTGATAATTTAAATGCATATTATTCCCAAAAGCAATTTTTACAAAATTTTGATTTTAATATAAATAAAACTGATAGTAATCAATTACCAATAATTTTAAATCAAGTTTATCAAGAATTTATAATTCAACTTTGTTCTTATGATACTCGACGAGAATTTTGGTTAAAAACTGATTATTATAAAATAAGGATAAAAGGAGATATTAAGTCTGACTATATACTACTTGACGAATTGATTAATAATATTAAATTTATTCATAAAGACGATGATAAGAAATTAAATGATAGCATAAAATTAATTGCTGAGACTGCTAATTATTCAAATCAATTGTTACATGAATACATTGCTTTTGCTAATAAACGAGCATGTTTTAATCTTAATAATCAAATCAAAAGTATGTGGATAGCAAGAAAACAATTTTTAAGATCATTAATTAAACATCAAGAAATGGTCGCAAAAAAAAATTATGAACGGATTTTAAACAATCTAAAGCAATCGTTAAAAGTTACCCAAAAACAAGGTTTTTTGCAGGAAAAAGTAGATTTACAAGTAAATAAGTTATCAATTTTAGAAATGTTTTTATTGGGTACCTCTTTTTTACAAGCGAAAATTCAAATATTACAAGCAACAGGACCTAATTACGATGAAAGTTATCATCGAAATATAGCAATGTTAATGATGTTAAATTTAGTTGATCCAAACATAGAAAATGACTTTCAAACTTATCGATATTTAAAAACACCTCAATCTCCTATTAAACGTGATAGTCCTCGTAGATTATTAATGATGTTAGTTTCAGGAATTATTGGTGCCTTCAGTGGGATGGGAATTATCTTATTAAGAAGACAAACTTGATTATTTGTTAATTATATAATGATTTAAATAACTTCATAAATTTGCTAATAATCTAAATATAAAATCTGTTTAATAACATATTTTATTAGCAGATAATACTAATATAAAAAAGAGAATCAGTATTTGAAAGTGTTAACTGTATTTGGTACAAGACCAGAAGCTATAAAAATGGCTCCACTTATACATGCTTTAACAACCGATAAGGACTTTGAGTCAAAAGTTTGCGTAACTGCTCAACATAGAGAAATGTTGGATCAAGTATTGAATGTTTTTGAGATTATGCCTGATTATGATTTAGATATCATGACTCCAGGACAAAATTTAACAGATATTACTTGTAATATTCTTAAAGGGATAAAACCTATATTGCTATCTTTTAGGCCAGATATTATATTAGTCCATGGTGATACAACTACTACAATGGCGGCAAGTTTAGCAGGTCTTTATCAACGTATTTTAGTTGGTCATGTTGAAGCTGGATTACGTACAGGTAATTTGTATTCCCCTTGGCCAGAAGAAGCTAACCGTAAAATTGCTAGTCATCTTGCTATGTATCATTTTGCACCAACTAAATATTCACAAAAAAATTTACAACTTGAATCTATTCCAGCTCATCGTATCTTTGTTACTGGTAATACTGTGATAGATGCGTTGCTATGGGCAAATAATAAAATTATCAATGATGATACAATCAGATTAAATCTTGCTAAAAAATATCATTTTCTTGATAAAAACAAAAAATTATTGTTAGTTACAGTACATAGACGAGAAAAATTTGGTAGTGGATTTGAGCATATTTGTTATGCATTAGCTGAAATTGCTAAAAATCATAATAATGTTCAAATTGTTTATCCAGTTCATCTCAATCCTAATGTCATAGAGCCAGTACATCGAATTTTACAAGGTATAGATAATATAATTTTAATTGATCCACAGGATTATTTATCTTTTATTTATTTAATGAATAGTGCTTATTTAATGTTAACAGATTCAGGTGGTATTCAAGAAGAAGCCTCAGTTTTAGGTAAACCAGTTTTGGTTATGCGTGATAACACTGAGCGACCTGAAGCAATTGAATCTGGTATGGTATTCTTAGTTGGTTCACAAAAAGAAATAATTGTTCAACTGGTATCTAAATTACTAATCGATGATTATTTTCATCAAAAAATGAGTCAAGTACATAATTCATATGGTGATGGTAAAGCTTGCCAACGAATTCTTGAAGTGTTAAAAAGAAATTAGGTGATATTATGAGTTTTGAAACTATTTCTGTTATTGGTTTAGGTTACATAGGTTTACCTACAGCTGCAATATTTGCTGCGCACCATAAAAAAGTGATTGGAGTTGATATTAATCAATATACTGTTGATGCAATCAATCAAGGTAAAATTAATATTTTTGAACCAAATTTATATAAGATTGTAAAAGTAGCCGTAGAAACAGGATATTTAAAAGCGTTCACTAGACCTCAATGCGCAGATGTGTTTTTAATCGCAGTTCCTACCCCATTAAAAGATGATCATAAGCCAGATTTATCATATATTATGAAAGCAGCAGAATCAATTGCTTTACTTTTAAAAAAAGGTGATTTGATTATTTTAGAATCAACTTCTCCTATTGGAACAACTGAAAAAATGGCAGATCAATTAGCTATTATACGATCTGATCTAACATTCCCGCAACATAATGGTGAAAATTCAGATATTGATATTGCTTATTGTCCTGAACGTGTTTTACCAGGAAAGGTCATGCTTGAATTGATTAAAAATGATAGGGTTATTGGTGGTATGACAATGAAATCATCACAACGAGCCATTAAGTTATATAAAATTTTCCTTTCTGGTGAATGTATAATAACTAATACAAAAACAGCCGAAATGTCTAAATTAATAGAAAATAGTTTTCGGGATGTAAATATAGCATTTGCTAATGAATTATCTTTTATTTGCTGCGAACATGGAATTAATGTTTTGGAATTAATTAGTTTAGCTAATCGTCATCCTCGGGTTAATATTTTAGAGCCAGGTCCTGGTGTTGGTGGTCATTGTATTCCTATTGATCCTTGGTTTATTGTTGATCAGAATCCAAAACAATCTCATTTAATTCATACAGCTCGTTTGATTAATGATAGCAAACCAATTTGGGTTGTTGATCAAGTTAAAACAGCATTAATTAATTATTTAACTAAAACAAATAAATTATTAAATAAAATTAAAATTGCTTGTTTCGGTCTCACATTTAAACCTGATACCAGTGATTTAAGGGGAAGCCCTGCTATACAAATAATTAAAATGATTAGCGATTGGCATATAGATACAACTTATGTCATAGAACCTAATATTAATGAATTGCCAAAATCATTAAATGGTTTATGTAAATTAGTATCTTCTGAAGTTGCTATTGCCAATGCAGATATTATACTATTATTAGTTTACCATAAAGAATTTAAGTCAATTAATCGTAAACAAATTCAACAAAAATGTATTTTTGATACCAAAGGAGTTTGGCGTTGAAATCTATTTTAGTTACTGGTGGCGCTGGATTTATTGGTTCTGCAGTAGTTCGTTATATTATTAACCACACTGACGATAGTGTAATAGTTGTTGATAGTTTAACTTATGCTGCTAATATACAGTTATTAGAATCATTTATGAAAAATCCTCGTTACGAATTTGTTAAAGTAAATATTTGTGATTCAGTAAAAATTGATAAAATTTTTCAAAAATATCAACCTGATGCAGTTATGCATTTAGCAGCAGAAAGTCATGTTGATCGTTCGATTAATAAACCATCAATTTTTATCAAGACCAATATTATTGGTACTTTTTTTTTATTAGAGGCAACTCGTAATTATTGGAATAATTTGAAGGAGTATAAAAAAAAGTTATTTCGTTTTCATCATATTTCTACAGATGAGGTTTATGGTGATCTACAAGAAAGTAAAACGCTATTTACTGAAAAAACAGCTTATGCACCAAGCAGTCCTTATTCAGCCTCTAAGGCTTCCAGTGATCACTTAGTCAGAGCTTGGCAACGTACTTATGGTTTACCAATATTAGTGACTATTTGTTCAAATAATTACGGCCCTTATCATTTTCCTGAAAAATTAATTCCTTCAATGATTTTAAATGCGATAACAGGTAAATCATTATCTATTTATGGACGTGGTGAACATATACGTGATTGGATATATGTTGAAGATCATGCACGGGCGTTACATTTAGTTATTAGTAAAGCTGATCCTGGTAAAACATATAATATTGGTGGTTATAGTGAACGTAAAAATATTGATGTTGTAAAAATAATTTGTAATTTATTAGAAGAATTATCTCCGTTAAAACCTAAAGGTATTAATCATTATTATGATTTAATTACCTATGTTTCTGATCGTTCAGGTCATGATATGCGTTATGCAATTGATTCTAGTAAAATAGAAAAAGAGTTGGGTTGGAAACCACAAGAAACCTTTGAATCCGGTATTAGAAAAACAGTTGAATGGTATTTAAATCATGAAAGTTGGTGGCGTAATATTATTAGATGATTAATATTCATATAAATAATACTTATACATATAATAAAGTGATAGAAAATAAGGAAAAGTAATGAAAGGTATTGTTTTAGCTGGAGGATTAGGAACTCGTTTATATCCGTTAACAAGGGGTATTTCTAAACAACTTTTACCTATTTATGATAAACCAATGATTTACTATCCACTTTCTGTATTAATGCTAGCTTGTATAAGAGAAATATTAATTATCTCAACACCTGAATATCTCTCTAATTATCAGCGTTTACTCGAAGATGGTGATAATTTTGGTGTTAATTTTACTTACGCGGTACAACCATCGCCTGATGGGTTAATACAAGCTTTTTTGGTAGGTGAAAGATTTATTGATGATGATGCTTGTTGTTTAATATTAGGTGATAATATCTATTTTGGTCAATCTTTTAGTTCTAAATTAAAATTTGTTATGAGTCGACAATCTGGAGCGACTGTTTTTGCTTATCAAGTGATGGATCATCCTGAGCGTTTTTGTGTAGTTGAATTTGATAAAAAATTTAAAGTTTTATCAATTAAAGAAAAACCTCAAAAAGCTAAATCTAATTGGGTAATTACTGGTCTATATTTTTATGATAATCAAGTTATTGATTTTGCAAAACAAATTAAACCATCTCTACGTGGAGAACTTGAGATTAGTTTTTTAAATCAAATGTATCTTGAACGAGAGGAATTAAATGTTGAATTGTTAGGTCGTGGATTCGCTTGGTTAGATACTGGAACTCATGATAGTTTAATTGAAGCGAGTATATTTGTCCAAACTATTGAGAAAAGACAAGGATTTAAGATTGCATGTTTAGAAGAAATAGCATGGCGTAACGGTTGGTTAAATGATCAACAAGTTATAAGATCAGCAGAAAAATTAGTGAAAACAAGTTATGGTAAATATTTACAGGATTTATTATATGTTTATTCACGCTAATATTGAAATCCTTAGTTGGGAAAGTGTTTTTTTTAAGCGTAAAATAGTAAAATTAGATTTTAAACCTAATGCTCCAATTCTTTCATTAAGTCAATTAAATAATTATGATATTACTCAAGCTAAAATTTCTGTTAATAACATTAAACTAATTAATGCAATGATGGTTATGCAATTTTCAATGATTCAAGGTGAAATAAATTTCAGTCTAGATATTACTAGCATATTAGAAAATAAAAATTCAACTTTAACTATTGCAGTTGAAGAAGATATTGAAGAATTAAAAAATATCGCTACTACATCTTTTTTACATAGTCGTTTTTGTACTCCATGGTATAGATCTGTAGATAGTGCTCGTCTTTATTCTTTCTGGGTTGAAAAAGCTGTTATGGGAACTTTTGATAATGTCTGCTTATTAATTAAAGATATTAAAGGAAATATCCATGGATTTGTTACAGTAAGGAAATCGCTAATAGTAAAAGAAGCACGAATTGGTTTATTAGCTACAATTAGTAATCATCAAAGAAAAGGAATTGGTAAAAAATTAGTAACAACAGCATGTCAATGGTGCAGTTGGAATGGTGTGGAAAAATTAAGAATATCAACTCAAATTAATAATTTTGGTGCAATACGTCTATATTCTCAAATGGGTGGAAAAATTGAAAAAACATATTATTGGTTATATCGAGGATCCCATGATATCATTTAATGAATTACCAATTATAGGTACTGAATTAAATTATATGAAACAATCCATAAATGATAGTAAGTTATATGGTGATGATTATTTTATTAAATGCTGTCAGGAATGGATGGAGAAACATTTTCACTGTTTAAAAGTATTGCTAACACCTTCTTGTACTGCCTCTTTAGAAATGGCAGCAATTTTAATTAATATTAAACCTGGTCATGAAGTTATTATGTCAAGTTTTACTTTTGTTTCTACTGCTAATGCTTTCATTCTTAGAGGAGCAACAATTGTATTTATCGATATACGTCCTGATACCATGAATATAGATGAAAATAAAATTGAAGAAGCAATTACAGTTAAAACTCAGGCAATTGTAACAGTTCACTATGCTGGAGTTGCTTGTGAGATGGATATAATAATGAAATTAGCAAAAAAATATCATCTTTATGTTATTGAAGATGCGGCTCAAGGTGTTATGTCTACTTATAAAGGTAAATCGCTTGGTACGATAGGTCATATAGGTTGTTATAGTTTTCATGAAACAAAAAACTATTCTTCCGGTGGTGAAGGTGGTGCTGTGTTAATTAATTCCAAATCACTTATTGAGCGAGCAGAAATTATTCGTGAAAATGGAACTAATCGTAATCAGTTTTTTCGCGGGGAAGTTGATAAATATACTTGGCAAGATATTGGTTCTAATTATTTAATGTCAAGATTGCAAGCTGCTTATTTATGGGCGCAATTAGAACAAGCAGAAAAAATTAATCAATATAGATTAAATCTATGGGATAATTATTATAAAATGCTTAAACCTTTAGCTGAAATGGATAAATTAGATCTACCGGTTATACCAATTGATTCACAGCATAACGCTCATTTATTTTATATAAAGCTAAAGGATGTTGAACAAAAAACAGAATTTAATAAGTATATGCGATCAGCGAATATTTTATCATCATCTCATTATACTGTTTTACACTCTAGCCCAGCTGGTAATAAATTTGGTCGTTTTCATGGTTATGATCGTTATACAACAAAAGAAAGTGATCGTTTGGTTCGTTTACCTATTTTTTATAATCTTACAAAAGAAAAACAGAAACAAGTAATTAATCATATTAAATGTTTTTTCGTTTAATATGTCTTTAGCTAAAGCATCTATTTGGATGTCTATTTCAATTTTTATAAAAGTTATTACAGGATTAATTATTATTAAATTACTATCTGTTTCTTTTGGTCCAAGTGGAGTTGGACAGGTTGGAAATTTTCGTCAATTAATTATTATACTTAGTTCTTTATCTGGTGCAGGAATTTTTAATGGCGTGATTAAATATGTAGCTGAATATTACCGAACACCAAAAAAATTAAGTGCTGTATTAGGTACATCATCATCAATCATTTTAGGGTTTTCAGTCTTATTAATAATTATATTTTTATTTTTTAGCTCATTCATCAGCTTTGCTTTATTTGGTAATACTCGATATCAAATAGTTATTTATGCTTTAGCATTCATACAAATTGGAATTGCTTACGCTAATTATTTTTTATCCATACTAAGAGGTTATCGAGATATAAAAGGAAATGCAATATCGATTATTGTTGGTAATTTAGTAGGAATTATTATTTATTATTTTTGTTTTAGATTAAATGATTATCAGTGGACATTAATAGGATTAGCGTTATTTCCTGCATTAACTATTATACCATCAGCAATGATAATATTTAGTTACAAACATTTTACTATAGCATATTTAAAACCATGTTGGGATAGTGTTATAAGTCGTAATTTAGGTAAATTTACCTTAATGACATTAATAACTTCAGTCACATTGCCAATTGCCTATATTATTATGAGAAATTTATTAGCCAAAGAATATAGTTGGAATGAGGTAGGCATTTGGCAAGCAGTAAGTAGTATTTCAGATATTTATTTACAATTTATTACTATATCTTTTAACATTTATTTATTACCAACACTAGCTAAATTACAAGATAAAAATTTAATTAGTATTGAGATATTTAAAACTTTAAAGTTTATTTTACCTATAGTGTTTATACTTAGTAGTATTATATGGTTATTTAGAGATCTTATAATTTTATTATTTTTTTCTGTTGAATTTATAACAATGCGTGATCTTTTTATTTGGCAGCTAATTGGTGATGTATTGAAAGTTAGTGCTTATGTGTTTGGTTATCTAATTATTGCTAAAGCAGCATTATATTTTTATATTTTAACAGAAATAATTCAATTTATCTTATTAATAGCATTTTCTTATTTTTTGATACCTGCTTATGGTGCTTTAGGTGCTGCTCAAGCTTATATGATAACTTATATCGTTTATTTTATACTTTATAATAGCATATTTTATTTTTATTTTAGGTGTAAATAAAAATTTTAATTCATGTATTGGGTTCTGATATTCAACATCATAATCAGACAGTTTTATCATTTTTTAATGATGTTTTATATTTATCAGTACCATCTCGAGAAAAAAGACAGTTTATGGTTGTTAGTCGCGATCCAACTCTAACATCATGTTATCCGCATTTGATAATTAATCAATTTGATAATAAAAAATCTATTGCTAATGTTATTAATATTAAAGCTAAATCAGATAGAAATTGTCAATTTTTTTTTCATGGTCAATTTAATGTCTTAATTTGGTTTGCATTATTATTTGGAAAAATTTATAGTCAACAATTTTTTTGGCATATTTGGGGTGCTGATCTTTATGAGGATTTAATTTCATTGAAATTTAAATTATTTTATTATTTTCGACGATTAGCATTTAAACGGATAGGGTATGTTTTTGGTACACTAGGAGATTTAGAATATTTTTCTTATTTAAATTTAACAACACCAACATCTTTATTATATTTTCCATCAAAAATGAATTTCTCTCCAAGAAACTATAAAAAATCAGTTAATAAATTTAATAAAGTAACAATTTTGGTTGGTAATTCAGGTGATAGATCTAATCGACATATTGAAGCATTATTAGCGATCAAAAAAAAATTTATTAATCAAATTGATAAAATTTTTATTCCTATGGGATATCCAAATAATAATGAAATTTATATTAAAGAAGTTACTTCTGTTGCTAAAAATTATTTTCCTAACGTTGAAGTTATAATTATTAAGGAAAAAATAGTTTTTAATGATTATGTCATTTTATTATGTTATTGTGATTTAGCTTATTTTATTTCCAATCGACAACAAGGTATAGGGACAATATGTTTATTAATTCAATTTAACATTCCTTTTATTATTAGTCGCCAAAATTATTTTCGACAAGATCTTATTGATCAATCTGTACCTTTTTTATTTGATGATGATCAATTAAGTAAACGACAACTAACTGATATTCAAGAAAAAATGATATTACTAGATAAGAGTAAGATAGCATTTTTTAACCCTAATTTTATTAAAGGATGGCAAACTGCATTGAAATTGATAGGAGATAGTCAATGACTTTGATAGAATTTGGTAGTCTATCAATTATTTATTTTATTTCTTTGATATTAATCTTTATATTAATATATTACGAATATCGACAAATTCGCTTCAATTTTAATATTTTTTTTTCTTTACTTTATTTATTAATATTTTATTTAGGTTTTCCATTAACAGGATTACTTATTTTTAAATTTAATATTAAAGTAGTACCGTTAAATTCATTATTATATGAATTAATTTTATCTATTGGTTTTTATATTATTTATTATATCGCTTATAAAATAAGCTTAATAAATATTGTTAAGCAATCTAAAAAGTCTTTATTCACCATGAATGGTGTAGAAACTAGGTTAACTTGTTTTTTATTGATGTTTATTGCTATTTCTACTGTGTGTATATTTTTATTACAAAATGGATTTTTATTATTTAGTTTACAATCTTATAATCAAATTTTTTCTAATGAAGTTTATAATGTAGGATTAAAACGTTTTTTTTATTTTTTTATACCAGCCATGTTGATTATATTTTTTTTAAAACCAACTAAGAATCGTTGGTTTTTTTTTTATTTAGTACAATTATTTTTGGAATACTTACCTATCTAGTTGTTGGCGGAACACGAGCTAATATTATTATCGCTTTCTTACTTTTTCTGCTTATTGGCATTATTCATGGTTGGATTAATTTATCAATAATAATTATTTCTTGTATTATTGGCGTTATTAGCATGTTTTTATTAGCATTAAAACGTTATGGATTAAATGTCAATGATGCTTCGATTTTTTATACGTTTCTCTATTTAACTCGCGATACTTTTTCGCCTTGGGAAAATTTAGCATTATTATTAAATAATTATAATGAAATTGAATTTCAAGGATTAGCTCCTATTATACGAGACTTTTATGTTTTTATTCCAAGTTGGATATGGTCTGATAAACCAGATATAATATTAAATTCATCTAATTATTTTACTTTGAAAATACTTAATAATCACTCTGGTTTAGCCATATCACCAACATTAATTGGTTCTTTAATTGTGATGGGAGGTATTTTTTTTATTCCTATTGGTGCAATTTGTGTTGCTTTAATTATTAAATGGTTTGATTGTATTTTTGAAAAAAGCAAGATAGAAATTAATCGTTATAAAATTATCATTAAGCAAACTTTTTGCTTTGGTTCTATTTTTAATATTATTATCCTTGTTCGAGATGGGCTAGACTCTTTTATATCTCGAGTTTTATTTTTTGCTTTAGTGTTTATATTTTGCTTATTTATAGCGAAACTGCTTTATTGGTTATTTATTAAAGCAGGTTTAATTCGAGTATATGTGATTAGTTATTATGATAATATACCATAAATAATAGCTTATTTGAGTAATATTATGAATAAACAAATAATCCCAAAATATGATATTCGAGGTCATATTATTTGGGGTTTTCATAATAAGATCCACTTATTGAATTATTTATTTTCTGATCAACAAGTTAAAATTGGAGTATTAGTAGCTATAAATGCTGAAAAAATTTTAATTTTAGAGAAAAATAATAATTTAAATTTATTAATAACTAAAGAAGATTATTTATATGCAGATGGAATTAGTATTGTTAAAGCAATTTATCGTAAATATCCGCATGCAAATATTTCACGTATTACTGGTGTTGATTTATGGGAAGCATTAATGAAAATTGCAGGTCAAAAGTCAATACCAGTATTTTTACTTGGTGGAAGAGCAAAAATTCTTAAACAGACTGAAAATAAACTTCATGCTGAATGGTATGTAAATATTGTTGGTAGCCATGATGGTTATTTTAAGCCCGAACAGCGTGAAATATTATTTAATAGAATAAAAGACAGTAAAGCAAAAATTGTAACAGTAGCATTGGGTTCACCAATGCAAGAAATTTTTATTTATGATTGTCGGAAAGTTTATCCAAATTCACTTTATATGGGAATAGGTGGTGCTTATGATATTTTTACTGGAGAAGTAAAACGCGCACCAAAATTATGGCAAAAGTTAGGATTAGAATGGTTATATAGGTTATTTTCTCAGCCAAACCGTATTAAAAGACAGATAAAATTATTATCTTTTTTAATATATTACTGTACTGGAAAACTTTAGTTTTTTATTAATATAAAATTTCTGCCTAATAAACAGTTTAAAAATAATAAATTTAAATAACATATTCATATTAGTGTTAATCTTAAATATATTGTATTTTACAATCAGTTTATTTTTACTAAACTTTTATTAGTATTTTATAATAATTTAAAATTATCATATTTTAAAATATGTATTTGTTATAAATGATAATATTTATTATTTTAATTTATTATATAAGTCCTAGTATTATTAAGTATCTTATTAAAAGATTAAGTTAAAGTAGTAATTTATTATTAAAAATTATAAAAAGGTTTTAATAGTTATAGTTAAGAGAAATTTATTGCATAAATTTAATATACAAAGTTAAATAATAAATTCTAGATTTATTTATAAGTCAAGTTTAGTATATTAAATTATGAAAATATTATTTTTAATGTATAAATATTATTCTTATCTTATTTGGTTATAAATACTTAAGTGTTAATTGTAAATATTTAGATCTGAGATATGATATATAGTTTATTAACTTATTTAGATATTTATTTATTGGATATATTAGATTATTATTATAAATAATATTTATTATTTAATAATAGTTTTTTATAATAAAAATTTATTATGATTATTCTAATAATATTAATTAAATTCAATTTAATGTTAATATTTCTATAATTTTAAATAATTATTTTATCAGATTTAACTAAATTATTATAATTTTTTATTATTGAAATATTTTTATTTATATTTTATATTTTAATATATATCTATTAAATATTAATAGTTAAATTATTTTATATAATCGATCAATAATTAAAAACTTCGAAAGTTAAATTAAAATCTATTAATAATATTTAATAATAAATTTTATTTTATATCAGTGTTATTTTATATTATATTATTTTCTTTGAAAAAAAGAAAAATGATAAAATAATAGTTAAGGTTTCTATTGATGTTTTCTAAATAAAGTTTTATAGCTATATAATATATGAATAATTTATACTATCTATAGTAAATATTACTATAATAAAAGTTATTGTGATAATATAAAGAATATAAATTAAAATTTAATTATTTTTTATTATTAAAGAAATTACTCAATTACTAAAGTTTTAATAAAAATAAAATAGTTTATTTGTACAATATATTATATTGATATTTTCTATATAATTTTTTATTTAAAATATTAATTATATTAGATATAATCTATATGATTTTTTATTTATATTTATAGTATAAGTAATAATTTATTTTAAATGATATTATTATTTATTACTTTTTAAATAAATATTATTTTAGTGATCTTATTGACATAGATTAATTTATAATATTTTATAACTTAATATTATTTTATATTAATAATTTAATATTATTTATTTTTCATATTTATTAATTAAGATTAGGATTAATTTGTATACATATTTATCATTTAATTTTTATAGCATATTTTTATTGATTATTTTATCATCTATTTTATGATTACTTATCTATGATAAAGTAATCATAAAGTTATTAAGAATAACTTTTATTAAATAATTCAATACAGTATTAAATTAATTTAATGAAAATTAAGATCATAAATATAAATGATTATTTTTAAAAAAAGACTGGATAGTTTTTTTATTAAATTTATACTACTATTATTATCTAAAATAAAATTAAGCGCCCGTAGCTCAATAGGATAGAGCGCTGCTCTCCGAAGGCAGAGATCTCAGGTTCGAATCCTGTCGGGCGAACTATTTACTTTATATTATGTTATGTTGTAATATATAAACATTTATAAAATAAATTTTATTTTTAAAATTTTACGGTGACTATAGCTCAGTTGGTAGAGCTCCGGATTGTGATTCCGGTTGCCATGGGTTCGAATCCCATTAGTCACCCAGTATGTCTTTTATTGGATTTTAATAATAAAGTAATAGAGAAGACTTATTAGATTTAAAGTCTAAGTACTTTAAGATATTACTAATAAATATGTATATATATTTACAGATATCGATATAAATAAGTTTTAATAATTAAATAAAAACATCTCTAATGAGAGATTATTTGGTTGGATAAATAACAAAGATAGTTTTATAAAATTGATATTAACATTTGTAAATTAAAAATTAAAATCATAACATCTATTATTATTAATTGAATTTTTAAAAAAACTAGAAATTTATTTTATAAATTTTTATTTATAAAGTTATATTTAATATAATAAGTTAATTCAATTAAATTGAATTAACTTATTATATTAGTCAATATTGACTAATATATTTTATAGTTAAAAAATAATATAATTATATATAAAAATATTGTTTTTATATATTTGCAAAATTAATATTTTAAAAAATAAATTAATAATTAATATTAATCTGTTTTTCATAAAATAAATATATAAATATTTTTATAATGTTTTAACTAAAATTAATTAAGTAATTTGTATATAACTGAATATTATAATAATTATTTTTTAGAAATTATAAGTAATTAGTTTTTAATTTTAACAATATTTATTTAATAACTAAAAATGGTTTTTAAAAAAATTTAATTATTAATTATATTTTAATAAAGTATGGATAAAGTTATTCAATTTTTTATAAGAGTTTTTAGATATATAAATTTCATAATATCATTTATAGTAATAATTAAATTATAATCATATAATAGATATTATAAATTTAGAATAATATTTATTATTAACTAGATATAAACGTTAAATTAGAAATAATTTATATTTAAATTTGATTAAATTTTAAAATATTTTTTAGAAAACTAAGTAAAAATTGTTAATATCAAAATATTCTGTTAAATTATATTCAAAGTATTTTCAATTTCTTCTTATTTAATAAGTTAGAAAACAAGTTAATATATTTATAATTTAAATGATAAAATTTTAATATTTTTATTTATTAAAATCATTTTTTTGATTTTTTGATTGTTATTATTTTTAATAAACAAAAATAAAAAAATAATAAATTAATTATACTACTTTATAATCATAATATGATTCTATAAATTTCATACTTAAAAATATATATTAATATTTATAATATTAATCTTAAGTTTATCTATAATAAGTGTTTTGAATATTAATTAATTAAATTATTTATTAGTATATCAATATATCTATCTATTTATTTTTTAAATGTTTTTTGTTATTAAAAATAATAACTGATAATTAATTATTTTATATATAATAATATAATATATTAATAGTTTTTAAAATTTTTAAAGATTAGTTCTATTAACGTGTCAATAATTATTATATTTGGATTATATATCTAATAATATTTATTAGTTTTTATATAATTATATATAAAAATATTTTATGGAATATAATTCCAATATAAATCAATAAAACATAAAGTCAATTTTAAAATAATAAAAATATGAATAAACTTATTATATTCCTTTAAATATGTAAATACTTAAATTAATAAAAATATCATATTAATTTTTTTTAAAAATTAAGAAATATTTATGTTACCTAACATAAATATAGAATAAAAGATTAATACCTTATTATCTGTTTTATTTAAAAAAAATTTTTTATCTAATATACTATACTTCTTATTTTGTTTAATAATTTAATATTTTATATTATGATTTTTTATTAATTAATTTAATATACTTTATTATCATGTTAAAAAGTAATTAATTATATTTAAATAAATTTTTTAATCTTTTGTTTTATAGAATTAATCCTTAATTTTATTACAATATAAGCTAATAATAAATTGTTAATTTAACTTATTTATTTTTAATAAATAGATATTTTATTTTATTATTTTTATTTAAACAGATTATATCTTAATTTTTTAAGACAAAATTGTTCTAAAGATCATTTATTAAGTTAAATATAAATATTGAGATGTAATAATATTTTTTTAATAATTAATAATTAAGCTTAAATATTGACTATTAGTAAGTTATTAATTCTTTTTATAGCAGAAAATATTTTCTTAGCAAATTTTTATCATTAATTATTTTAAGATTTTAAATTATATTATGATTTCTTTTGTATTTTTATATATTATTCAAGTTATTAATTCTATTTCTTTTTTAAGGAAAGTAGATTAAAAAAATTTTTATTTAAGTAATTAATTATTTTTTTATTTTTTAATATAAAAGTTTATTTATTGTTATAAATTATTGTTTCAATTTGTTATTTTTGATGTTTTGATTTAAGTTAAATTAATATAAACAATCATTTAATATATAATAAAAATAATAGTATATATTAATAATATATTATAATATATCATATATTTTAATATATTTTAGTTATAGATTTCATTATTATTTTTTAATCTATTTAATGGGTTCTTATTATCTTATAATATTTATTTTTTTGATCGTAATTAATTAGTTTACATCAATGCTTGAATTAAAGCATGATTATTAGCACCTTTAACTACTTGTATTGATTTCCACCCCAATTGATATGCAATATAAGCTAGGCGTTCACTAACAATAATTAAGTGACGAGAAAGTAACCAAGGTTTAAAGTCATCTGTAATTAAGTTAAATAATAAATATAGCATTTCACTACTAGTAATAATAATTGTTTTAATCTTTTTCTTTTTCCATTGTAATTGAAATGTCTGTGGATTATATTTTATTGGTTGACGTTGATAACATTCACAATAGTCAATATGACTTCCACGTGATTTTAATACTGAAAAAAGTAATTCACGCCCGCCGTTACCACGTAATAACAAAGATTTTTTACCTAATAATGATTGTAAATCAGGCAATTCTAGCAATGTTTCGCTAGTTTCGCCTTTTTTAGATAATTGAATAGGTAAATTAGTTAATTGATGAAAAACTGATGCTGTTGAGTTTCCTATGGCATAATAGAATAAAATATCTGGCCATTTTTGTTTTTTTAAATAAAGAGCTAAATTAGCATATAAAACTGCATTTTGAGATAAGAAAAAAACACGATCACCATTATCTAATTTTGCCAATTTAGTCGGGAAAAGATGCAATTCATTACTTGGTATAATTTTAATTAATGGGGCGTGAAAAGCTATTTTTCCTAATGATCTAATATGTTGAACAAGTTTTTTCCCATTAGGATTCGGTCTTGTTATCAATATACTCATCTAAAATATTCCTGGAGAAATTTTGTTAATAATTTGTTTAGCACCATTATTAAGTAATTCTTCTGCAAGCTCAATACTTGCTTGTTGCGTATTTTCTGGATAAAAATATCTTTCTCCATAAATAATTCGACTTCCATCAATAGAACCAACTAAAGCTCTAAGCCAAATTTGTTTATTTTGCAGAATAGCATAACCACCTATAGGGACTTGGCAACCACCTTTTAGTTGATTATTAACTGTTCGTTCTGCTTGAATGCAAATAGCAGTATCATGATGATGTAGTGGTGTCAAAAAATCTCGTATTTGATAGTCGTCAAGACGACATTCAATACCAATAGCTCCTTGTCCAACTGCTGGTAATAAATACTCTGGTAATAAAGGCATACGTATTCGTTTTTTTAAATTAAGACGCTTTAGACCAGCTTCAGCAAGAATAATACCACTATATTCACCATTATCTAATTTATCCAATCTTGTTTCAATATTACCACGAAGATCTTTAATGATTAAGTGTGGATAAATATGTCTCAATTGACATTGACGACGCAAGCTTGATGTTCCTATAGTACCTCCAGTTGGAATCTCGTCAATAGAATTATATAGATTAGATATAAATGCATCATAAGGGTATTGTCGCTGACAAATAGCTATTAATCCTAAATTATTAGGAAAAATAACTGGAAGATCTTTTATAGAATGCACAGCAATATCAGCTCGGTTTTCTAATAGTGCATTTTCTAATTCCTTAACAAAAAGTCCTTTTCCTCCAATTCTTGCTAATGGAATATTAAGTAAAATATCGCCTTGAGTGCTCATTGGAATAAGTTCAACCATTAATGTTGGATGATATTTTTTTAGTTGTGTTTTTACAAAAACAGCTTGCCACATCGCTAATAAGCTTTTTCTTGTTGCAATCCGTATTTTTTTTATTGACATGTTTTTATTTTTTTCTTGGATAAACTTTATTATAAGTAAATTATAAAAATATAGTTAATTTGATATTCGATAATTTTTAAATATATTTGATTATGGATTAATAAATATATCTAAATGTATATTGCATATTTTAGATAGAAAAGTAATTTTCATTATTAAATAAAAGTAAAGATATACATCTTAATTAATTTTTATATACGTTTTTAAATATTTATTTTTAAAATAAACATAAAATATTAATAAAAAAGTTTATGTAATTATTTATCTTAATAATAGATGTTATTTATTTAAATTTTTTTATAAAAAAGAAATGAATTTAATTTAAAAGTTAACAGTTAATATCAGAATAAAAACTTCATCATTTTACTATAAAATATTAAATTTAGATTACGTTTTAGATATTTTTTAAAACACTTATTAAGTTTTTATTTTTTAATACAAAAGGAATTAATAACTATGTTTAAATTATTTTAAAGTTAATTTATATAAAACTCTTATATTTTTATATTTAAACACTAAAATAAAGATTGGATGTAATAAATAAATTACAACTATAATTAACATCATAGTCTATATGAGTAATGCATTTAACAATGTATTAATTGCTATCAGTTATATTAAACTACTAAATAATAAGATGTTGTTATATAATTATATTGAAATATAATACATATATTGATATCTATTTATACATAATTTTGACTAAATTAATTTATTAAAATAATTTATGATATATTTTCTACATTAAATCGCATCGCAATAAATAAATAATGAAATTATATATTAAAGATATTTATCTCTATATAAAGTAGATCATCAATCAATCAAATTAATATTTATTATTTATATATCTATGTATGCCACAAATTATCTATTAGATCAAGAAGAAAGAAAATTTTTACAAAAAATGTATATTAATCGAATAATTAATCTTATCTATTGATATAAGTGTTATTTTTTTTAATTGATAAGAATCGTTTTTACGATATAATAAAGAGAAATAATTTGAATAACTAAAATTATAGAATGAGACAGCAATATATTACTTTTAAATAAATTTTATTTCACTTTGTGTTTATATGAATGCTAAAAATTTATTAAGTAAGATGTTTATCCAATTAGAAAATGAGATTAATTATCATAAATATATTTTATTATTATAAGTTAATATAGTCTTAATTCTAAATTAATTGCTAAACTTATCTTATTTAAGTGAATTATTAATTAAAAAATTATTTTAGTGTTAGTTTTCGATAACTTTATAAAATATTGATTATTCCTTATAAAGATTTTCTAAAAGTATTTTATTAGAATTTTATATTAGAAAATATCAATATGCAATATTATTATCAATAGAATTTAAGAAAGGTTTTCATATGGAAGAAACTATTTCTTATGGATTAGATGTTTATTGTTTTATGTAAGAATTTTCATTAAACATTGTTTAATGAAAATTAAATAAAAAACAATTAATTTTATTTAATAAACAAAATTATTGTAATTTAGAATAATTGTAAAATTAATATAGTAAAATTACTATGGTATATTATATTAAATAGTGATCATAATTTTATTTATTTTTCTAAATGTAATAATTCATTTATTATATTAAATTAACAATACAAGATGTATTATACTAATGCTTAAATTATACATTATTTATAAATTATGATTAAGAAAATTATATTAGTTAATATATATATTTTTAAGATCTTAATGAAATTTATTCAAATTAGATATATTCAGATTTTGTGATTACTATAATTCTTAATTAATACTATTAATTAAATATTAAAAATTTTTAAATAAAATATTAGTTTTATTAATTTCCTAAATTAATAAAACTAATATTAGAAAAAATAAAGAAATTTTAGATAAAAATATTAAATATTGAACTATGATTATAATAATTGTTATATTTTAATATAACCAAGAAAATAGAAAGATTTGATTATATATATTAATAACTAGTTTAATAATATATATAATCAAATTTCATCATTTTATTTCTATAACTTCAATTATTTCACAGTATATATATTTTAAATTAAATTTTAAAAATATTTTAAGTATTTAAATGTTTTAGTAAAAAATATAGTTAAATTTTTATCAATAATATTTATGATAGAAAATCATGAATATTTTTAATAAAACTAAATATAGAATAATACTTATTATTTTATATTTAGTTTCTGATTGTCATATTATTAAACAAATAATAAAATTCATCCTTTAAGATATATAAAAAATAACTTTTATTATTATATCTTATATTATTCCTTATAGAAAGAATATTTTGGTAAAATTTATTTTTATGAAGATAACAAAAAAATATTATAAATCAAAATTATTTATATATATCTTTTATTATATTATATAAATTTGATAAATATAAATTTATATAATATAATAAAAGATAAAATCAAATCATACATTATTTATTTTAGCTCACTTTTAAACTTATAATTTAATAATAATATATATTAAAAATTAAGGTATTGGTTTTTTATATATGTTAATCATAAAAATGATATTTAATTTTATTCAATAGTTATTTAACAAAATTAAAATAATTAACTTCTTTTAACAAAAAAATGATAATATTTTATCTAATTATTGTTAATATATCATTAAATATTAATTTTAAATTTATTATTAAAATAATTGCTATTTGAATTTATAATTAATTATTTTAACTAAAATAATTTAATGCACTTATTAATGATTAAAATTATAATTTTAAAAAAATTTTTTTTATAATATTGTTCTTGGATTGATAACAGATATAATTATTATTATTTTATTAGAATAATTTTCTATCATACATATTATTTTATCAACTAGTTATTAAAATTTTCTATCTATAATTCTTAATTTCATATTTATTTTTATAATTTAATTAAAATTATAAATTATAAAAGGATAATAATATAAAAATGTAGATTTTAATATATGAAAAAATTAGTTTGGTTATTTATAACATTAATATCTTTTAATTTAGTTTCTTCTTGCGGTTTAAAAGGACCGCTATATTTTTCAGAAAAATCAATAGAGGATAAAAAATCTAAAAATATAGTTTCTCCAAAAAAAGATGTATTAATAAATACAGATAAAATACTTAATAAATAAATTAATTAAAATAGTTAAATTGATTTTAATGGAATAAAAAATGCAATTTTCTAAAATGCATGGTTTGGGTAATGATTTTATGATAGTAGATGCTATTACTCAAAATGTTTATTTTTCTACTGAATTTATCTGTCGTTTGTCTGATCGACATAGAGGTATCGGATTTGATCAACTTTTAGTTGTTGAAGCTCCTTATGATCCAGATATTGACTTTCATTATCGCATTTTTAATGCTGATGGTACTGAAGTTTCTCAATGCGGTAATGGTGCTCGTTGTTTCGCTTATTTTGTTCATCTTAAAAAAATGACAAACAAACGTAATATTAAAGTAAGTACTAAATCTGGAAAATTAATATTATCGATAACGAAAAATAAAGATATTTGTGTTAATATGGGTATTCCTAAATTTGAAAAAAATAAAACACAATTTAAAGATAAAAAAGTTAATAAAACTTATACAATTAGAAATAAACAAAAAACAATATTATGTGGAATAGTTTTTATCGGAAATCATCATTGCGTATTACAAGTTGATGATGTTGATACTGTTGAAATTGGTTTACTTGGTTCACTTATTGAAAAACATGAACACTTTTTTAAAAAAACTAATATAGGATTTATGCAGGTTATTAATCATGAACATATTCGATTACGTGTACATGAACGTGGTGTAGGGGAAACACAAGCTTGCGGAAGTGGAGCTTGTGCTGCTGTTGCTATTGGTATATATCATGGTTTCTTAAAAAAGAATGTTCGTGTTGATTTACCTGGTGGTATGTTAAAAATTCGTTGGAACGGATTTGGTCATCCTTTATTTATGACAGGCCCAGCAACACATATTTATGATGGTATTATTCATTTTTAAGTTTTTATTTTTAAATATTTTTTATCTTTGAATTAAAAGCAAAATTTGATCATTAATTTTTATTAAGATGATTAAGTTATTATAAAATATATAAAAAATTTTTATTTTCTATTCAATTTAATAAAATATATTTTTTTGTTAAAGGAAGGAGAATTTTTTTCATCTTGTTCATTAAATTATTTTTAATAAAAAGTTAAATAAATTATAATGAAAATATCAACGATTGTATATTCAAAATTTATAAAAATATAAAAAGTTAATTAAATAAATTTACAAATAATAAAAACAAGATTTAATAAATTATTAAAATTAGTTATATAAGTATTAATAATATGTTATTTTTTTATTTTCAGAAATGCCTATTTACTTAATATAAATAAGTTTTACTTTAGGTGATACCTATATTCACTTGTTTAACGATTATTTATAATTAGTAATTTAATAAAAGATTTTCAAAAAATTATTGTTTTCTTTGCAATATTAATTATAGTTAATATTCAAAGATTTGATATTAAAATTATTATTTTATAGATGAAATAGTCTAAAAATATTTTTATTAAAATATTATGGTAATTTAATAATGTTATCTATAGTAGATATAGTTCATTTAACATCATAAAAAAAAGTAAATAACTATTTTGATTATTTAACTAAATTATTACTAGATTATATTTTTGTTATGTAAATCATTTGTATGTATTTAATATCATGAAGTTTATAGTATTGAATCAAAATTTGAAATTAATTATATATAATAAAGTATAGAGAGTATTAAAATTAATAATAGTTATTTTAGTAAGATTAGTTAATTATAATAATTAATTACTATTATAGATGTTAATATCAATTAATGATTTGATATTTTTAAAAAAATATAATATATTTGTATTGTAGTTTATAATGTATTGTTCGATTGATAGTCAATTATAAATTAATATAAGTTTTTACTTATTTCAAAATTAAAAAATATTAATTTTCTTGATATTGCATTTATGTATAATAAATAAAAATTGAAAACTATATATTATATTAGATATAGTAATTTATATAAATTGTTTATTTAGTTTGAATATATAATATTTTATAATATAATAAATATTATAAAGTTTTTATTACAGAAATAAAAGAAAAAATAAGTAATAGAATTTATTATAGATTTATAGCCTTAGGATCATTAAAAATATTAACTTTAACTTAAATTAATAATATTTTAAATAAAAGATAATTTTCTATAAATATAAAAAATAAGATATTTTAATTATTAATCCATAAAGTATTTTGTATTATTTAAAATAAGTTAAAATATCAGAAACCATAAATTTATGTTAAAAAAAATTTTTTTTCACTTTTGATACTTATATTATAGAATTAAAAAAAATTTAAAACTTACTTAAGATAGTTAACAGAACATATGAACTTTTTACCAATAAAATTTATATTCATTTAATTTTAATTACTTAATCATTATTAATAATTTTTTATAACAAAAGATTAAAAAATAAATTAAACATTAAATTTATTTTATAAATAATTAAAATATACTATATTTGATTATTTTTATTTTTTTTTTAAAAAATATAATATATTAATAAAAATATTTTATTTTAATAAAATAAGATAAAAACTTATTAAACTTCGTGATTTGATCATGACAATAGGTGTTTAATAAATTTAGGTTTTTAAATTTCAAAAAAACTATTAAATGTTAATTTTTTAATTAATATCTTAATATTTTATAAAATAATTATACTTTTTATTAATAATAAAATATTAACTTTCCATAAATGTTTATAAAAAATAATAATCTATTAATTGTAATTATAATATAAATGTTATATCTTTTTATTAGTTTAATCCAAACTGTAATATAAATTTAAATAATATAGTTTTTTAAAAAAATAAAATAAGTTAATTATACTGAAGCTAAATGATAGTTGAACTTATTAATAAATAAAATTTAGATAATATTTTATATTAATTTTAATTTATTTTAATTTAGTTTATTATAATAAATTAAATTTTTTTATATAGTTAAAATATAGTAATAAATTTATTAAGAATTTTGTTAATTTAATTATAATCATGAACTTATTATACTTGCTTGAAAATTTAAATGATAAACAACGTGAAGCCGTTGCTGCACCTAGAACAAATATGTTAATACTTGCTGGAGCTGGTAGTGGTAAAACAAAGGTTCTTGTTTATAGAATAGCTTGGTTATTGACTATTTATAAAGTTTCACCTTTCTCTATTATGGTAGTAACATTTACCAATAAAGCAGCAATTGAGATACGCCATCGTATTAATACTTTGTTAGGTGATGATAAAAGTGGTATGTGGATAGGGACTTTTCATGGCTTAGCTCATCGACTATTACGAATTCATTATTTGGATGCAAATTTACCACAAGATTTTCAAATTTTAGATAGTGATGATCAATATCGCTTACTTCGTCAAATAATCAAATCAATCAATTTAGATGAAAATAAGTGGCCAATACATCAAGCCGCATGTTATATTAATGCAAAAAAGGATGGAGGATTCAGGCCGAAATGCATTGAGAATTATAGTAATTCAGCAGAATTAATTTTGTTGCAAATTTATAAAGCTTATCAGAAAGCTTGTGATCGGGCTGGGTTAGTTGATTTTTCTGAACTTTTATTACGTTCACATGAATTATGGTTAAATAAAACAAATATATTACATCATTATTGTAATCGTTTCAATGATATTCTGATTGATGAATTTCAAGATATAAATGGTATCCAATATGACTGGATACGTATTTTGGCTGGTAATATGAATAAAGTAATGATTGTTGGTGATGATGATCAATCAATTTATGGTTGGCGTGGTGCACAAGTAGAAAACATTCAAAATTTTTTACAAGATTTTTCATATGTGAAAACTATACGATTAGAACAAAATTATCGGTCAACTAAAAATATCTTAAAATCAGCTAATGCATTAATTTCTAATAATGATAATAGGTTATTAAAAAATCTTTGGACAAAAGGAGTTGATGGTGAGCCAATCTCAATTTATTGTGGTTTTAATGACTTAGATGAAGCGTATTATGTTATTGATCGTATTAAGGAATGGCATAATAAAGGTGGAGCTTTGAAGAAATGTGCAATTCTTTATCGTAGTAATTGGCAATCAAGAATATTTGAAGAAGCATTGTTGAAATCTTCAATATCATATTATATTTATGGAGGACAGCATTTTTTTCATCGTCAAGAAATTAAAGATGCTATCTCTTATTTACGTTTAGTCGTTAATCATAATGATGATACATCATTTGAACGAATTATTAATACACCAACTCGTGGTATAGGAAAAAAGACATTAGATATTATTCGTCAAACATCATGTGAAAAACAACTTACTCTTTGGAATAGTTCTAAATATTTATTACATAAGAAAATTTTTAGTTATAGAGCAGAAATGGCCATTAAGCGATTTCTTGAGTTAATTGATGAGTTATCTGAAGAAACTATAAATATGCCTTTGCATACTAAAACTGATAGAATTATTTATAACTCAGGTCTTTTTAGGATGTATGAAAAAGAAAAAGGTGAAAAAGAAAAAGAACGCATTGAAAATCTTAAAGAATTAATAACTGCTACTCGTCAATTCTCTTATCAAGAAGAAAATGAAAATTTAACTCCATTACAAGCATTTTTATCTCATATCACGTTAGAATCCGATAAAAGATATTCTAATTTATATCAGGATGCAGTTCAATTAATGACTATTCATTCAGCAAAAGGTCTGGAATTTCCATTAGTTTTTATTGTTGGTATGGAAGAGGGTATGTTTCCAAGTAAAGCAAGTCTTAAAGAAGATGGATGTTTAGCGGAAGAACGACGGTTAGCTTATGTTGGATTAACGAGAGCGATGGAAAAATTAACAATAACTTATGCAGAAAATCGACGATTATACGGTAAAGAAGTATGTAATCGTCCTTCTCGTTTTATAGCAGAATTACCTCCAGAATGCATTAAAGAAGATCGTTTACATCTAATAGCTTCACGCTCTATTCGATATAAATAATCTAGTTGTTTAATTAACTTAAATTAATAATTATTATATATGTTATATAAATAGAAATTTATTATTTTTAATTTTTTTTGAATCAACTATTATTAATTTTTAAGATATAGTAATTATTCTTGTTTATACTTTCTAAGAATTAATATGATTATTAAATAGTTTTTTATAAAAAAACTAGAATTAGTATATTAAATAATAAAATTTATTGTTACTCGAAATATAAAATATTAATTATTAATTAATTAATTTTCCTATTTATTTTATTATTAAGTTATCTATAAACATATTTGTAATTTTTTAATTATTTTATTTTTATTGAATTTTATAAATTCGAATAAAGTAAAAACTTATTAATGCTAATTAATATTCACAAATCATTATTAGATTTATTTTAAAAAAAATAAAAATATTAATATAATAGAAAATTTTTTAATATATTAAAATTAATAAGTTTTTAATTATTTTATACGTAAGCAGATAAATAGATTTAATTAATATACTTTTTTTGATTTAATTATATGAGAAAATATTGCTTAAAAAACAAGATTTTAAAATAAGTAGTTAGTTTAACTAATATTAGTTTTTTAATCTAAAACATAAAATTACCTTATTGATTAGATCAGATAAAATAAGGAGATATTAGATTCTATTGAATTATTGTTATATTATTTCATAATAAGTTTTTTTTAAAAATAATTTTTTATTTAAAATTAATTATATTAATAACTATTATTAGTAGTGTATAATATTTAAATTTATATTTAAGACTTTTATTTATATTCATAATGTAATTAAAATAATTTATTTTATTTCAAGATATTAATTTTATATAATATAATATTATATAAAATTTTTAAAATTTTTTTAACTCATTAATTAAGTTGTTCTTATTTTATTTATCAAATAAATAAATAATAGTAAATTTATATTTATTCATTTTTATATTATATAATTTTATTTTTAAATAGTAATAGTATTTTAAATTGAAATAATTTTAAAAAAACTTTAATTTTTATTAAATATATTCAAGTTATTAATATTTTAAATTAATGATTATAATAGTTGATAATTAAATATTTTCTGATTTTTTTTAAAGCGATTCTTTAAAATATTAATAATATAAATTTAAATTCTATTAATTATTCATTATCTCATAATAAATAATTATAATATTATTTAATATATAAAATTTAAAAGTTTTTAATAAAATTCTTTTTTATTAAAAGACTAATTAATTTTTATATTATAAAAGAAAAAAATCTTAAAATTTAAAAATTATTTGATTCTAATTTTATTAAAAAATTTTTAGATTATAAGTTTTATACATATTTTTTAATATAAAAGATATGCTTAATAAATATTTTTATACATTAATTAATTTTATTATTTTTTAAAAAAAAATTTTATAGACATCTTTTTAAAAGATAATAAAATTAATTATTTTAATAAATAAATATTATAATATAAATATTATTTATTTTAATAATCATTTATATGTTAAAAAATAGTTAAATAATTCAAAATTAAATTTTAAATTTTTGTAACTTATCTTGCATAGTTTTTTTGATAAAATATATTAATTAAAGTAAAAAATTTTATAAATATAATTTTCAATTAATAAGTAAAATAATTATTTTTTTAATATCTTTATTAAAAAATACAATATTTATTTTATTATTATTTTTGATATATATCAAAATATAAATTTTATTTTAAAAAGTAAATAAACAGTATTAAATTAGATTAAGTGAGTTATTTGATATAATATTATTTTACTATATAGCTTATTTATTTTTTTACTACAGTATTTTAAAATAATTTATTTGTTAAATTATTATAATATAAGAGATTAATAGCATAAATTGAAATACTATGATTGATTTTTAAAAACGAAATTTTTTAGTATTATTATGCATTATTTTAATGTAAATAAATAATCATATTATCTTAATCATGATATTTTTCAAAAAAAATAATTATGTAAGATTATAATTAGTACTTAAAACATATTCCTCTTATATTTATAAAACAAAGATGGTATATCTTATGCATCTTGTATTATTGATATCTTATTTGATAAATATGATAAGGTCACTATAACATATTATGATAATTAGTTAGTTTATTTATATTCAAACCGGATAATTACGAAAATATAGTTACTAATTTTTATTGTTTATATTATTATATTAGTTTATTACTTCGCAATATTTTACATATTTTAAATATATAATTAATAAAAATTAACTTTAATAAATAAATACTACGCAATAATTAGAATAAACCACTATTCTAATTATCATTGTTAAAATCATTTTATAAAATATATAAATCCAGTGAATAAAATTATTAAAGTTATCTTTGATAAAGATCATTTTTTTAAAAAGAAATATAAATTATTAAAAATTACTTCTAATAAATACAATATTTTATATATTAAAGCAATAATAATTTTCAATAAAAATAATCAAACATTAATTCTTTATAAGTTAGATTAATTATCATTTTTTAATATAAATTGCATAATTTAAAAAATAATATGATTTAAAGATACATTTATATTGTTGATATTAGTTATTTTATCTTTTATATTTCAGATTAATTAAATAGTAATTATTAATTTCTTAAAAATATTTTAAATAACAAACTAGTTTATATATAAAACTAGTTTGTTATTTTTAATGATAGTTTTTATATTTTTGAGCATACATAATGCATATTAAGTATATTATCTATAATATATATTTTATATATATTATATAAAGTTTTATATTGCACATATGTGATAAATCGATTTTAATTTTATTAAATTTATAGATAAAAACTAAAAATGATCATAAATATATTATGAATTATATTTATGATTTTTATCATTTTTCTTATAATAATTTTATTATAGATAACTTCAGAACAAAATGATTGATTATAAGTAATATATACTTTATATTAAGAAAAATATATCGTATAAAGATACTAATTGTTTTTATGATTTTTAATATTTTTTATAATTATTATCTATAAATTATTATATTGTTAATTATTGATATAATTTAATTTTATTATATATAGTAGTAGATATTATATTTAATTATTTATTAAGAGATATTTCTTGATCTCTTTTAATATAGTAATTTTTATCTGTTTTAATTGATAAATATTAATTAATTTATTTTAGATAATAATCTAATGATTTTATCATTGATATTTTAAGTTAATTTAATAACATATATGTTCATTATATAGTTTTATAAATAAATAATAAAAATTAGTTATTTGATATTTTATCAATTATCTTATTTATAGACATTAATTGTTATTAGCATTAAGTATAAAATAATATTAATTATCTTAAATTGTTATTAGTGATATAATTTATTTTTTAAATATTATAAATTTATAATTCAATATTAATTTAATTTTAAAAAATAAAAAAATACGATTTTATATCGTCATAAATTAAATAAATATGATCTAATTAGTAATTATTATATTAAGGATATTTTATTATTTTGATAAAAAATCTACTTAAAATAAATAATAAAATCTTTTTTATGATTATTAAATTAATAGTATATAAGAAATATTACTTGAAATAAAATTCAACAATTATTATTTATATTTAGTTTAATTTTGAATTTTAATTCATATTAATTAATTTAAAAGATAGTGATATATTTTGTTATTATTTTATATTAAATAGTATTTAATATATTTATGATTACATGTTATTTTTATATAAAAATTATAAAATTATCATCAAAAAATGTTTTTTATTTTTAATATAAATCATAATAATATTAATATTAAATAAATATCTTTAATAAATTGAAAGATTAATTCTCATATATTTTTACATATCGCAGTAAGTTATATTATATAATCATAAATATTACTTTAAAATAAAACTCAAATGATAATATTAATTATTATATATAATTAATATAACTTTAATAAAAAATATTTTCACAAACTATTTTTAATAAAAATTAAAGTTAATTAATTAATAAAAAGAAAAATAATTTTAGAATAGAAAATTGTTTTTAAAAGTTTTATACTTTCTTTATTATTATTTATCAAATATCACATTAATAATGAATATGATTAAAACTTTATTTGATTTTTTTTAAGATAATACACAATATTTTTAATTTTAAAATAATAAATAAAATTTTTTTTGATAATCAAATTATTAATATTTTAAATTTAAAAGTTATCTTCATATTATGCATAATAGTGTTTAATATAAAAATATTAAAGTTTGTAGTAAATAAACTATATTATCATTTTGAAGTAAGTATTATTTAATTACTTAAATTTATGATTATATGATATTAATCATATCAGAATTTTTTTTTAAAAAATCATATAAATTATTGTAAGATATTTTATATGATAAATAAATATTATTTATGATGAAAATAGAATCGATATCATATTATTTATATTTGATTTTGTAACTATAATACAAATATTTAATATAGATAAAATAATATAAATTTATTTTTAAAAATTAATTTTTAAAAAATAAATTTATTTTTTTATTTGCATTTTAATAGGTTATATGTATATGATGAATAGATTAAAAAATTAATAAATATTTTTTTATTAAAATACTATTTATAAAAAATAGTACAATAAGATCATAAAATTAATTAATATATTTATACTGTAAATATTATCATAAACAATTGATTTATTATTTTGATATAAGGACATATGTTATATAATAAATAATTACTTTAATCAAAAGATAAGATAATTATAAAATTCATTATTAAATTAATAGATTAATATTTCAACAAAAAGGAATTTTTAGGATTTTGAAAAGTGTTTTCTATTTAAATTTTATAAATTAAACAATAAAATTATTTTGTTTAAATATTTATATATAAATATTTTATTATTAAATTAGATAATGATTTCATACTAGAAAAGTATAAAATACAATAATATGATAGTATCTTCAAGCATAATATATTATAATAACTATATATATTAATTAATTAAATTTAGATTAATTTTACTAGAAAATATATTAGTATTTAAAGATACAAACAAAATATAATTTTAAATTAAAATAATTTAATTTTAATATTAATCTGTATATTGCTAATAATCGATATTAAAACAAATATAAGAACTATTAAATTAATTTAACTCTTATAAAATAAGAAAATATTAAATATTTAAATTATTCATCTATCATCTATTATAAAATATATAATCTATTATAATGATAAATATATATAATTATATAGATGTTATATTATTATTATATGTAATAGTAAAAATAAAAAATTAAGAATTTAATGATAAAATCTATAATTTTATTATTATAAAAAATAAAATTATTTAAAATAATATTATAATTACTTTTATATTTAAATAAAACTTCACTTAAATTATTTAAAATAAATTATATAAATCAAAATATTTAAAATAAATTTTTTATTTAGCTACAAAATTAATCATTATTTATAATTCTTTAGATTTTTATTCTTATTATACCTTAATATGTTTTTAGTTTTGTTTTTTAATTTATCGTTAGTCGATATATCAATCTGGATTTTAAAAGAAGGAAATGCTAATTTAATCCCATCTTTAGCAAAATCGATCAATATATTTTGATGAACTTCATGACGAGCAGGCATTCTATGTCCCATTTCTGCTACATAAATACGTAATTCAAATATCTGAATACCTTGTTCTAAATCAACTAAATATACTTCAGGTTCAGGATTAGTTAAAATCATTGATGTTTTTTTAGCAGCATTTAGTAAGATTTTGCTAATCTTAGAGCTATCTATTTCAGCTGATGTTGAAATGGTTAAAACAATACGAGTAATTGTATCTGATAACGACCAGTTAATAAATTGCTCTGTAATAAATGCCTTATTAGGTACAATAATTTCTTTACGATCCCAATCTGTTAACGTTGTTGCTCTAGTATTTATTTTCGTAATGCTTCCAGTTAAATCACGAATAGTTACAGTATCACCAATACGAATTGGTTTCTCAAATAAGATCATCAAACCGGAAATAATATTAGTAAAGATTTCCTGTAAACCAAAACCTAATCCGACACCCATCGCAGCAATTAACCATTGAATTTTTGACCATTCAATACCGAGCATAGAAAATCCAACTAAGCTACCTATAAGCGCAATGGTATATTTAGTTAAAGTAGTGATTGCATATCCTGTTCCTGGAGTTAAATCAAGATGTTGCAAGAGAGCTAGTTCTAATAATGCTGGTAAATTTCTAATTAGTTGCGCAGTTATTATAATAATAAGAATTGTAATAAATAAAGAACTTAATGTGATATATTGGATGCTATCAACACCGTTAATAGTAGTAGTAACATTCCAAAGCCGGATATTTTCTAAAAAAGAAAATGCTGAATGTATCTCAGACCAAATTAAAATTAATGAAACTAATGCTATCATTGTAAGAATAGAACGTACTAAACCTAGAGATTGTGCACTGATGATGTCTAAATCAATTGTGCTCTCTTCGATATCAATTAATCCTTCACCACTGCTATTAATATTACTAGTTGTATCACCATCATCTTTTGCGCGTTGAGCGAGAATATTAGCTCGTTTTTGTTTTGCCCTTTCAAAAGCAATTTTACGTCGTTGAATAAACATCCATCGGCGAATAATATGATAAATAATTAGTAAAAAAAACCATATTGCAACAGAAGTTTCCAATCTAACTAAAAGTTCTTGAGATGTAGAAAGATAACCTAATAATGATGCGATTGCTGAAAAAATTGGTGCTATTATCAATAATAACCATAAAATATTGCTAATTGTATTCTCACCAGATCCATGGCGATCTAGATAAAGTGGTACACCTACTCGTTTAAGGTTATGTGTAATCAAGCTTATCGAAACACAAAGTAATAAGAAACATAATCTACCTAAACTTGTAGCAAATTCACGGTTATTATAATATTCGAACGTAATTAAAGCCATTATCAATGGTGCTATAACAAAAATTGATAATTTATAATAACGCATTGCCTTTTTTACATTTTCCTCCGACCAACCAAAATGTGAAATAAATAATCCATTTGGCAACGAAAAAGTAGCGCTAATCATAAATATCCATAAAACTGGTGTTGTTGCTATAACTCCAGATCCAATAGCAGTAGCCATTGGAAATTGCCAAACGTTTTGTAGACAATGACCAATTGCTGACCATAAAATAGGTAAAGGAAGTGCAATAATGATTGACCAAAATACAGTTCCTAAAGTTAATGTAAAGCGATCCTGTGTTACTTTACCAATTCGTGTATTAGATCTAAGAAGAAAATTATTATAGTGTTTGTGTGTACTGACACTGAAGATTAAAATAATGATAGCAATGAATAGATATAATAAACTATCTTGAGTAGAAATGACAATTTTAATTGCACCACTAAGTTGTGATAAAGTATCTAATGATAATAAGCGAGTTAGATCTTTTACTATTGTAATAGGATAGTTAAGATTTATAGGATCAGTATCTGCTATCCAAAACATATAACGATGAGTTGCATCTTTGATATCTGTTAATGCATCAGTTAATTGTGTTGCTTCAATGCTAAGCTTAGTTAATTCTAATATTTCACTATCATAACCAGAAATTATTGAGTTTAATAATTCTTTTCTAGTTTTAATAAGTGAGTTATAAATTTGAGTTTGTTCAGATGTTAATTTTTTTGTTTCAGATTGTTTTTTCCAATTATTTTTATTACTAGAATTTAGATTTCCCAACATATCTTGGTATTTAAGACGATTTACGTGTTTATTGATAATTTCTCTTTCAATTTGCTGATTTTTTGGAATTTCAGGTAAGTGATATAATTGTGCGCGTAATGCTTCACCTAAAGTTGTTGAACCACTTAGCCATTGAGCTTGCTCACGAATTGTTTCAAGCGCTTGACGAACAGTTAATATATCACTTGAGATGCGTCGTTTCCTTTGTTCGATATTATTTATTCTGTGTGTTTGTTCATTAAGTTGTTGTGATAATTTACGATTTATTTGTAGTTCTACAGTTAAAAATCCTGGAAGTTCTTCATCTTGAGCAGCTAACATTTCAGTGTGTTTAAGTGCTATCTGTGCTTTTTGTTGACGCTGAAAGTTTAGATGATTTCGTAATAGCTGAAGTTCTTGATCAATTCTCTGATATCGTTTTTTAAAAAGTTTGATACGTAAACGGGAAATTTCTTGGCGATTATTAGCTGAAAGTTGCGCTATTTCTAATTCATTTGTTTTTGATTTTCTTGCTGTAACTTCTGCTTGTATTAAGTTGTATTGTGCTTCAGCTAAAGGATAAGCAGGAACATGCAAAGATTGTAATCTAACATTAGACTCAGAAAGCATGCGACGAGATTCTAATAATTGTTGAGGTAACGTTACAAGAGAATCGCTAATTTCATGATTTCTATCTTGTTCTTGCTGAATTTGCCTACCTTGTTCAAGTAACTGGCTATTAGATTGAATAATACGTTGCTCAAGTTCAAGGATTGTTATATTAGTTGGTATAGTAACTATTTTATTATTTTCAATAAGTAAATTTTGTTGTAATTCTCTTATAATTTTAGGAAAATTATCAATTGTTTCTTGATAAGCGCGAATTTTTTTTTCTGATTCTTGCGATTCTGATAACCAATTCAGAGCACCTTGTAATGTTTGAATAATCTCAATATTTCTTGAATTTTTATTTATTTCAAGTCGCTTAATTTCTTTTTTAATTTCTATTTCATTAAGATTAATAGCTGCAAATACTGGTGTTATAATTAATGAGAGATTAAATAGAATGCAAAAGATTATCAGGTGCACAATATGATTCCTCATAGAAAATTATTAAAATCTATTTATTGATTTTTTAGATTAGTATATTCCTCAGTATTTTGATAAATTGATTCTGCTAACAATTGACCTACTCTTGTTATTGTTCCTTTCTCTAAAACAGAATTGAATTTGATATTTTCAGACTGAAATAAATTAATAACAGTTGAACCTAATTTAAATTTTCCCATTTCTTCACCTTTTTTTAGATAAACTGCCCCTGCTTTATCTTTTTTTGGATAAGTCCAATGATTAATAATATCTTTATTTGTTTTATTAAAACAACTAGACCAGCTAGTCTCTATACTTCCAACAATTGTTGCGCCTATTAAAATTTGTGCCATTTGTTTAACTGGAGTGTCAAAAATACAAATCACTCGTTCATTACGGGTAAAGAGATTAGGAATGTTTTTTACATTAAGTCGATTAACTGGGAATAGGTCACCAGGAACATGAATCATTTCAGTTAATAGACCATCACAAGGCATATGAACTCGATGATAGTCACGAGGAGATAGATAAGTAGTTATAAATAATCCATTACGAAACTTATCGGCCAATATATAATTACCTGCTAATAAAGTTACTAAACTATAATAGTAACCCTTAGCTTGTAATATCTGGTCATTCATAATTAATCCTAATTGGCTTATTACACCATCAGCAGGTATAGCGAGTTGATTTCGCCCTGTAACAATAGGACGAATGTTTTTTTTTAATTGACGCGTAAAAAAATCATTAAAGGTTGAGTAAGCTGAGAATTCTTTTTTCCTAGCTTCTGTCATATCTATTTTATAAAATTTTACAAAAAGTTTAATCATTAACTGGGTAAATTCAGATGCTTTTTGATCTGCAAACCAACCTATTAATTGCGTTAGCCATTGTTTTGGTAATAAATATTGTAATAAAATTTTTGTTTTTTCAAGCATATTAAATCTCTAATTTAATTACCTTAATGATATTAAGTAATATAATCAGAAAAAATAATGATCGTGCTTATATTTTTTATTTACTTTAAGGTTTTATTTAAAAAATATTTGTTATATTTATAAAGTTTATATAGTTTTATTTATTATGGTATTTATTAAAATATGATAATATATGTTATAAACATAAACTTATTATTTTCTAACCTATTGTTTTTTATAAAGTAAAATTAATGATAATTTAAATAATTATAATCTTAAAACTTGCAGTATTGTAAATATCATTTAAATTCGACAAACCATTTATTTATTTATTCCTATATGATATATAACAATCTCTACATTAATTTATAATCGATAAAAAATAAATATTGTAAGATTTTTTAAAAATATTAAAAACTTAAAATTATTGTTATATTTCCAATTTAGTCTTTAAATTATCATATATTTTATTTAGTTAATAATTTTATTTATTTCTAAATAAAATTATTTTTTAATTAGATTGAGATTAAACTAACATAAAGTTAAAACAATATAAAAATAGATATTATTTTATATAATAATATTAATAATTATTTTTTATTTTACTTATTGTTATAAGTAAAATAAGTATAGTTTTATAAAGTTATATAAAAAAATAAATATTATTATGGAAACTTTAATATTAGTATATTACTCATATCTTTTCTATTTTTTTTATTTTTAAAAATCAAATTTTATTTAAAATAATAATTTTGATTAAATATTAAGTATATTATATGTTGTTGAATAATGATGATTGATATTTTTTAATTATAAATAAAGTAAAATTTCTAAGATAAATAATCGTAATCTTAATATTATTAGTGATAAGTTTAAAATATAATTATATTATTTTAATAAATATAATACACTAGAATGTATCAATTATAAAACTATTATTATATATTAGATCATTATTTTTTATAATAGATTGATTACTTAATATATAAAAATATAAAATTAATTAAATAAAAACATTAAATTATAATTTAAAAATAAGTTATTAGATGGAATATTATTGCAGTATTAAATATTATCTTTATCAGTTTTGTTTATTTCTATATTGTTTAAAATTATATATGACTAATTCGATTTAATGAATTCTGATATTAATTATCATAAGTGTTTTAATGAGATTAATTTTATTGTTTTCATTTATTCGGTATCATCCGGATTTTAATAAATATTTTTAACTATATAACAAATTATTAGTTTTCTAGTTTACTAAATGAATTCATTAATTATTAATATTAAAGTTGATTTTAAATAGTTATTTATATTAAAAATAATATTTCATTAGTTTTAATATACAAAAGGGATATATCATTACATGATAAATAATGAAAATAATTTAATTTGGATAGATTTAGAAATGACAGGTTTAAATCCTGAACAAGATCGAATTATTGAGATTGCAACAATTGTTACTGACTCTAATTTAACAATTTTATCTGAAGGTCCGGTTATTGCTATTTATCAATCAGATAAACTATTACTTATGATGGATAGGTGGAATTTTAAAATTCACACTGAAAGTGGATTGATTCATAGACTTAAATCTAGTAAATATAACGAAAAAAAAGCAGAATTAGCGACAATTTCGTTTTTAAAAAAATGGTTGCCTATTGGAGTTTCACCAATTTGCGGTAATAGTGTTGCTCAAGATCGTCGTTTTTTATTTAAATACATGCCAGAATTGGAAAAATATTTTCATTATCGTTATCTAGATGTAAGTACTTTAAAAGAGCTAGTTCGTCGTTGGAAGCCTGATATATTATTAGGTTTTAGAAAGGAAAATACTCATCAGGCATTAAAAGATATACGGGAATCTATTTCAGAACTAAGTTATTATCGTCAACATTTTATTAATATTTAAATCATGTTATAAGTATATAAGCAATTATAATACTTATTATTAATGAATTATTTTTCATTAATATTTTAGATTATAAATGGATTTTTAGATAAAAATATCTATATAATTTGATAATTTTATACTAAATTAAATCTAATAAAAATTATGGATATTTTTACTTTAAAATACACAAAATTAATTTAATTAAAATAACAAACCTTATTTTTACAATAGTTCTTAGTTTTAATTTTACTTTATATTTAATATTCTATTTTATTATTAGTAGTATAAAAAATAATGATATAATTTATTTTCAATATTTTTATTATTTTATCTTTTTTATTATTTAAAGGTTTAATAATTATTTTATATTTCAGTAAATTTTATTTTTTAGATTTGTTTAGTTAAAAACTTTTTATTTTTAGAATAAAAAAGTTTAATTTAAAATTAAAAATCAAATTAGCTATTCAAATAATTTAAATATAAATATTGAAACTTATTATTTTAAATATAAAATTGATAATATCTTATAATTTTAAATTATAAATTATTTTAATATTTAAAATTTATTTAATATAAATTTATGTTATTATTAATCTTTAATATAAGGTGGATGTATGTTATATTATTAAAGTTATTATATTTTAATAGTTAAATATTTTAATGACTTATTAATTTATAATTGAATTTTGATTTCTATAGGATATATTAACTATTTTCTTTTTGTTATACATAATGATCAATAGAAAAATATGTTTTATATTTATTATTATATAAATTTTTTTCTATAAAAAAATAAAATATTGAAAATATTCTAAAATATTTATCATTTTTATTTTTATTATAAGTATAAATTGAAATATATATTTTAGATATTAACAATGTTAATAACTAGATGTCTACGTGAATTATATTAATATTTCATAAAGTCTCTAGTTATAAAGCTAAAATTATTTTAGCAAAAGATTTCCAATGTTTAATTATTAAATATTAAAAAATTAATTAATAAAAGTATTTAATTATATTTTATATAGTATAACGTATATCTATTCAGATAGGTAAATTTTATTTTAAAATAATTTAATTATTAAAATAAAATATTTTAACTTCTTTTTTAACGAAAATTGTTTTTTGAAAATGATCAATAACAGTAACATATTAAACTTTAATTATTTAAATATTTTTTATATTATGTAAATTTGTTTAAATTTAGTAATAAAATATCGATAAAAATAAGTAATTAAAATATCCAACTAATTAAGTAATAGCTATATCAAATGTAATTTTATTAATGAGATGATATTTAAATATTTGTAACATTAAAATAATGCTCCTTTATAATCTATTTTATGATTCAATAATTAAATAAAAATCAGAATATATAAATATTTTATGAAAGAACTTATCTTACTTGCTAATGAAAAAGAAACAATATCTTTAGGGTATCGTTTAGGATTGAATTGTAAACAACGCTTTATTCTTTACTTATATGGAGATTTTGGTACTGGGAAAACAACTTTTAGTCGTGGTTTTTTACAATCTCTTGGTTATCAAGGATATGTAAAAAGTCCAACTTATACGTTAGTTGAATCGTATTTATTAAATTATAATACTGTTTATCATTTTGACTTACATAGATTAACTGATCCTAAAGAACTTGAATTTATTGGTGTTCGTGATTATTTTAATTATGATGATATATGTTTAGTAGAGTATCCAAATAATGGTGAAGGGATTTTACCATGTGCTGATCTTGAACTCTATTTATCATATGATAATAATTGGAGACAAGCACAATTTATTCCGTTTTCATCATATGGAGAAATATTATTAAAAAAATTGTTATAATATGAAAGAATATTAATTTAATTATAATAATGGTATCAGAAATATCTATATAATAAAAACTCTAACATCATATATTTTATATGTTAATAATAATGCTATTATATATTAATTCGCTATTGATAAATTTATATATTTTAGATTTTTCAACATTAATTTTAAAAATAATTTTTACAAAAAATATTTTATAGTTTTTAAGATAATTAAATATGTTATTTTTATATATATATTTAAGTATATTCAGTTATTTTTTGTTAGTATGATTAGGACATTTATATTTAAATTAATAATAAAATTTAAAAAATAGTTATTTACTAAATAACTATTTAATAAATTAATCAATAATTAGTATAATATACTATTATTTAAATCTTAAATATAGTGATAAATAATGTTATTTAGCTTTATGAATAAATAATTATTATTTAAATATTTTATTCTAAATAATAATATCTAATGATAATTAGACAATAGAAATTATGGATTAAATCACAAAATAAAATAACTATAAATTACCAGTAATTAATTAGATAAATTTAAAAAATTTATCTAATTAATCCTTATTTTTTTAAAAAAATATACCTCAAAATAATGAAATAAATTATTAAAATAATTTATTTCATTATTTTGATATAAAAAAATTTATGTATAATTTAGTTAGTAGAATAAAGTTATATTGAAAATATAATAATAAGCATTATTATATATAATTTAAAAAAATTATTTAAATATAAGTCTTATTATAAAAGAAAATAATTATATGTAATAGTAATAGTAATCTTTTATATCACTTTTTTGAAGTTACATGAAAATATTATTAATTATTTTTATTTAATTTTCCTTTATACTAATATTTAATACAATCATAAAAATAAATTTTCTTTGTTTAAATTTACACTTATAATCAAAAAAATAGTGAATTCGATAATTAGTTTAAAGAAGATTAAGAATGGAATTTAAAATTATTTTATGAAGTATAATAAGCAAAACTCTAAATAAATGATATGAATTATTATCTTTAGATGATTTTTTAATATTCTAATTTTAACAGATAAGATTATATTATTTGTAATAAAATTATGAGAAAATTAATTAAAGTTATTAATATTTATGAATATTTTTGAAAAATAAGATAATTTTTGTCTATCTTATATTTTTTATTTTTATATTCTACATTTTCTTTTTAAAAAAATTGATAATTTTTTAAAGAATATTTTTAATTTTTAAATGATTATTAATGAAATTTTACTAAGATTTGTACATCGAAAATTATGAAATCATTTTACATAGACATTTTTTTCACATTTTAGGAGTAATTTAAAAGGAATAAAATATTGATATAAGATATACTCCTGTTATGCATATAAAAAAAATTTTTTATTAATTAGATAATTAAATTATTTTTTCTAAAGTTTTTATATAATAATCATCAGTGGTATAAAAAGTTAGTTGTAGATAATGGTTTATTGTGTTATATAAATATATCCTTAGTTATATATCAATATTTAATATTGAATCTTATAATATAAAAATTATTTTTATTCATGTTAATTTCATTATTTTAATAAATAAAAATTAATACTATCGATTAAGGTATATAACTTTTTATAAAATTATTATAAATATATTTTCTATTATCATTAATAATAAATAATATATTTATATATAAAATATATTATTTATCAAATTAGTATTTAAATACACTAACTTAATAATTATTATATCAACATAATAAATAAACTTTATAATATATCAATTGAATTTTTCTTAAAATTATTATTATGATTATAAAAGTTTATATAAAAAATTATAAATTAACATTATTTAAATTTATTTTATTTCATTTTCATCATAACTAAATATTACGTAGATAACAAATTATATTTATTATTTTCATTCAGATAAATTATTTTAGTTTTTAAAAAATTAAAATATTTAATATTAGATTAAATATTCTTTTATTTCAAAAGTGGTAATTATGTTTGCAATCCTTAATTATAGTAATAAATTAATCTATTATAATTTATTTTATTTCAAATATTATTTTTTTCATTATTTATCAAAAATTATTATAGTTTTATTTTGTTAATATTAATTTTTATATAAATAATCTCAATAGAAATAGTTTACTTAGTTTTGAATTTGTTTTTTAAATTCATTAAAATATTTAATTTATGTTTTGTTATACAAATAATCTTTAATTTATATTTAAGTACTGTAAAGAGTATTATTTATATTTATTTCTTATTATTTTAATTATGCTTAAATTTAAACGATAGATTATCTGCTAAATTATTCATTTTTTTTAATTATCTTTATATGGATATTTCTAATATTGTTTAAAATTTTATATTTCATATTAGATAAAACATAAATTTTATATAAATAGAATTTTTTTTAGAAATTTCTTATATTAATATAGTTATTAATATTTGTTAATATATTTTTTAATTAAGTTTTTTATATTTTTATTATTTATTTAAATTACTTATATTTGTTTTTAGATATTTAATTTTTATCTCAGAATAAAATAGAAAGTGTTATTATTAATTATATATTGAGAAATTAGTATAATTATAAATTTTTTTAATTATATTAAACTAATAAAATAAACTATTTATTAATATATAATATCAATCTTATTGATGATTTTTATATTAAATATTTTTTACTTAAATTAATATTAAAGTTAAGATATTTAATAAATTATAAATAATAAAAATATAAATATAGCCATGTTATTTTATTTTAGTGTTAGTAAACTATTTCTATTATTGATTTATATTTTTTAATAACATATTTTTTATTTTAAAATAAATAAAAATCCGTATATAATAAAAAAAATTTTTTTAAATATTTCTAATATTCTTAGTATATTAAGAATTAATTTAAATTAAAGCAATCAAAATTATATTTTTTTAAAATATAATAATATTTATTATTAAGTAAAAATATCATATAAATTTATATTATGTAAAAATAGTAGTAACAATATTTTTTTTTGAAAAATATTATATATAAATGATTATTAAATATAATATATAGATGAAAAATACTTTCGTTAGTATTTATTCTATTTCTTATTTAATCATAATTTTTATATATAAATGATATAAAGATAAAGTTATTAAATTTATGCTAAATAAAACAATATTAAATTAAATCAAAATGTTTTTTGATTTACCTGATAATATTGAGATTGTTATCTTAATTTATTTTTATCCAATACTTTTTCTTAATTTATTTTATGAATTAAAAGCTAAATTTATAAGTATACTTTTATAATATTAAGTATAAAATATTTTTTATATATTAATTTTACCGATTAACTGACAATTTAATTATAAATAAGCTTAATAAGTTAATATCAGAAATATTAAAAATTAGTATTGATATAGTTTGTTTTATATTTATGATGATTTTTTTAAAAAGGACTGCTATTATATTAGCATTATAATAATTTAACAATTAAGTAGTTGATGAATATTTACATTATTATGTATGATAATATTAAAATTCAATGTATTTATTATTAATAATAAATAATTAGACAATATGTTGCTAATTAATCTAGTTATGTAATAAGTTAATATAAGATAAATGCTCTATACTATTATATTATCTCGATCGTTTATAATGAAAGTAATCAACTACTTATTTTTTAATAAATATTATTTTTTAAATTGAAATGTTAATGTTTATAAATTTAATTATAAAGTATTTATATATTAAATAAAACTGATTTACAATTTTATCATATTAAAATATGAAGATCTTTATTGAATAACTAAGTTATCGTCATAACTTAAAGATATTTAATTAAATAGTAATTAATCTAAAACAAAAAATTTTATACTGTTTTAGAATTAAAAATATTGGTTAAATTATATAGTTATCAATGATTTTTGCTTATTAATTTTATAAAATATAGTTATTTAAAATAAGAAAAAATATGATATTCCAATAGTAAAATATATAAAAAATTGATATTATAAAAAATTAAATCTTTTAAAAAATGATATAATTTATATATATAAATTATATCATTAATTTTATATTTATTAAATTAATTATCTTTTAATATGTTTTTATTTTAATTAATAAAAAATCGAATAATATCTTAAAACGAAGGTAATTAATTCCTATTTATTAATAGGTAATTAAGATCTCAATCTTTATTTATAAAAATAAAAAATTTCTATTAAGATAAAATGAAATAAATAATTTCTATAAAATAAAAGTATTAATAAATATAATATGTTTTAAAATAAGTACTTATTATAAAAATCAATAATTAATTTTTATATTATTCATTGAAATTCTGAAATTTAATTCAACCTATTTTCAAAGGCTATTTTGATATTTTATTCAAAATATTTCTCGTTAGTTTTAAAATAGTTATTTATCTAATAAATTATTTATTAGATAAAAAATATAAATAAGATTTCATAATTGAAGTACAAGTTTATTAACTTAATCTTAAATTAATTTACTTTAAATTATAGTTATAAAAGTTAAGCAAATATTATTATAATTAATTAATTTTAAATTTATGACAATCGATTTAACTATGAGTAAACAAATTTTTAAACATAAACCAAAAGCTATTTTTATAATGGGACCAACAGCATCAGGAAAAACAGTATTGGCAATAGCATTACGTCAAAAATTACCAGTTGAAATAATTAGTGTAGATTCCGTTTTAATTTATCGCGGTATGGATATAGGAACATCAAAACCAACACTAGAAGAACAGCAGATTGCTCCACATCGATTGATTGATATTTTCGATCCTTTACAATCTTATTCTGTAGCAAATTTTCGACGTGATGCTTTATTCGAAATGGAAAAAATTGTTATATCAGGACGTATTCCTTTACTTGTTGGAGGTACTATGCTTTATTTTAAAGCGTTGTTAGATGGATTATCACCTTTATTACCACCATCAAATGTTATAATTCGAACAGAAATTGAAATGCAAGCAAAACAATTTGGTTGGGGTAATATTTATAAACGTTTACGAGATATTGATCCTATATCAGCATCCAGAATACATCCCAATGATTCACAACGATTATCTCGTGCTTTGGAGGTTTTCTTAATTTCAGGAAATAATCTAACTGAATTAAATAAAATCATAGAAGTAAAATTACCTTATAATCTTTTACAATTTTTTATTTTACCGAAAAATCGTAAAATTCTACATCAACGTATAGAGATACGTTTTCTTCGAATATTGAACATGGGTTTTGAAGATGAAGTTAGAACTCTTTACGTTAGGGGTGATCTACATAAAGATCTACCTGCTATTCGTTCTATCGGTTATCGTCAAATGTGGTCATATTTATCCGACGAAATCACTTATAATGAAATGGTTTATCGTAGTATATGTGTAACTCGTCAATTAGCTAAGCGACAGATTACATGGTTGAAAAAATGGGAAAACGCACATAGACTCGATAGTGATGATATTAATGGAGCCATTAACACAATATTGAATATCGTTGGTACATAGGTTTATTATTTATATGTAAATAGTTATAAAAACTTAATTTTTGAGTAATTATTTTTTGAACTATAAATGTTTATTAGTTAAAAACAATAAAACAAGGAAAATAAAGGATGGCTAAAGGGCAATCTTTGCAAGATCCGTTCCTAAACGCGTTACGTCGTGAAAAGGTTTCGGTTTACATTTATTTAGTCAATGGTATTAAATTACAAGGTCACATTGAATCGTTTGATCAATTTGTTATTTTACTGAAGAACACAGTAAACCAAATGGTATATAAGCATGCTATTTCTACTGTAGTACCTTCTCGCCATGTATCTCATCATAGTAATCAAGTTGGTAACATGTGTCTAGGTAATTACAATATAGGTAATGCTGTCATTACACAAAATAATGATGCAACTAAATAATTCAGTTGATAATATGAGTGAAAATATAGATAAAACTTTATTTATTTATATTTCACTTTATTTGTGTTTTTAATTAAAATGGTTATCTTTTATTTTATATGGATAATAAAGATATAGAATTTAAATATTCTTATGAATATTTTCTTTAATAAAGAAGTATGCAGAATATTATTAAATTTTTGGTTATTTTTTAACATCAAAAATCAATATCAATAATAAAATATAATTATAAATTACCTATGTTAAAATATTTTATTGATAATAAGAACTAAAAAAAAGAAAAATATTAAAGTTAATAACAATCTTCTTCTGATTAATCAATACTTCAATTTTTTAAAAAATCTTTAGTAATTATAGAACAGTGATATCAAGTTTTATTAATTGTATATAACTAATTTTATCTGTATTTATACAATTTCATAATATAATTTACAGTTAAATATAAAACTTTATTATATTATTTAATAATATAAATCTTCATTTAATAAATAACTAGATTTATTTTTAAAATATAGAAACAAAAATTCTAACTTGAATGTTGAGATAATAAAACTTTAATTTAAAGGAATTATCAATTTATCCTAGTTAAATTAGGATAAATTATCTTTTTATTTGTTAAGTGATTAAAAATCAAAAAATAGTATAGAAATTAAAGACAAAAATAAAAATAAAATCCATTATTCTACAATATTATATTAATAAGTTAGACTTAATTTAGGCAAACCTGGTTTTCAATTAATTAATAAAGTTAGAAGTGTATTCATAAGATAAATTATTTGATAGGATAAATATTAAAGCATAAAATATTTATATAAGGTAATATTGAAATAATAATATTGATTAATATTCTGTAGAATTTATTAGTTTATTTCTTCTTATCATCTTATTTTTATATTTAAATTAATTATATAAAAATATTTTAAGGTAATTTATTATTAGATGGTTATTAATGTGTTGAATAATGATATTAGAAACATTTTCTTGATGAGGAGAAGAGTTTTTAGAAAAAATTAAGATTAATGAATTTTGGTTTATACTTGTATTATTGATTTTAAGATTAAATAAATTTATCGTTTATTCATTATGAATGAATAATATTTTTATTTTTAAATATCAGTTTAAATATATTGATAATCAATGATGAATATATTTTATTATTATTTATTAAATATGATAAAAATATCTTTATTGAAAGATTAAATACTATGCATTATATTTAACAATAAAATTGATCTAGTTTTTCTTAATCAATTCTATTTATTTAAGATAATTGAATATAAAAAAATAAATCTATCTATTTTAATATCAACAAATTTATAATTAAAAAACAATTTTTATTTAATTATATTGTTATATAAATAGATTAAAATCTATATAATAAATTAAGAGTTAATATTTTTGCTCTTAATCTTTTAAAATAAAACATAACTAATGGAGTTATAACATGGCGTGGAATCAGCCAAGTAATAACGGACAAGATCAAGACCCGTGGGGAAATAAGAATACTAGTAATTCAAATAGTAATAAAAATAATCTAAAAAAAAGATCAGTTAATTTTGATGATTTATTCTTCAAATTAAGTCAAAAACTTAATGATTTAGGAGGAAAAAGTAATAAAGTTGGAGGTACTTCTGGTAATAAAAGTACTATAAATATAACTGGACGCTTTATTGCATTTATTACTGCAGCTATTATTATTTTCTGGACTGCAAGTGGTTTTTATACAATAAAGGAGAGTGATCGCGGTGTTGTTTTCTTTTTTGGTAAATATAGTCACATTGTTGAACCTGGTTTAAATTGGAAGCTCAATTTTATTGAAAAAGTAATTCCAGTTAATATTGAAACTATACGCGAACAAGCTACCAATGGTATGATGTTAACTTCTGATGAAAATGTTATTCAAGTAGAAATGAACGTTCAGTATCGAGTAACAGATCCAGTTCAATATTTATTTAATGTAACTAATCCGGATAATAGTTTACATCAAGCAATAGATAGCGCAGTACGTGGAATTATTGGTCAATCAGCAATGGAACAAGTATTGACTACAAAACGCGCTTTTATACGTGATGAGACACAAAAAGAATTAGAGAATACGATAAAACCTTATAATATGGGTCTAACAATATTAGATGTTAACTTTCAAACTGCTAGACCACCTGAAGCAGTTAAAATTGCATTTGATGATGTTATTGCAGCACGAGAAGAAGAACAAAAAACTATTCGTGAAGCTCAAGCTTATCGCAATGAAGTTTTGCCATTAGCAAAAGGTAATGCACAGAAATTAATTGAAGAAGCGACAGCTTATAAGTCAAGTGTTGTTTTTAAGGCCGAAGGTGAAGTTGCTAGTTTTAATAAAATATTACCGGAATATCTAGTTGCTCCTCAGATCACTCTTGAGCGTTTATATATTGAAATGATGGAGAGAGTATTAAGTAATACACGTAAAATTATTATTAATGATAAGAATAATAGTGTCTTAATTTTATCATTAGAACAAATTTTACGTAATAAAATTACCGATAAAAAAAATAATATGAATAAAATAGCGCAGCCAAAAATCTTTCAACAACAAAATATTTCTAATGAACCACCATACTTATATAAATATGGTGTTAAAGACAATGCTAGGAGCAATAATCCTGGTCGCATAGGGAGACAATAAATCATGCGTCAATCATTAATTGTTATTATTATTGCCTTATTAGTTGCGTTCTATATGTCAATTTTTACGGTTCAAGAAACAGAAAGAGGTATTATTTTAAGATTTGGTAAGGTCATGCGTGATAATAAAAATAAAACTATTATTTATCAACCAGGTCTTCATTTTAAAATACCATTTATTGAAATTGTAAAAATGTTAGATGCGCGTATTCAGACATTAGATATTCAGGCAGATCGCTATCTTACTAGAGAAAATAAAGATTTAATGGTTGATTCTTATCTAAAATGGAGAATTATTAATTTTAGTCGTTATTATGTTGCAACTGGAGGAGGTAATACTTATCAAGCTGAAACTTTATTAAAACGTAAATTTAGTGATAGGCTTCGTTCAGAATTCGGTCGATTAAACGTAAAAGATATCATTACAGATTCTAGAGGTAGATTAACTGTTGATGTACGAGATGCTCTTAATAATGGTTCGATATCAGAACTGGAAATAATAAAAGATAATGATCAAACTAATATTTTTAGTTTACCACGTTTTAATAAAAATACCAAAGATAATTTGCCAGTTGTTAATGCAAATAGTATGCTTGCATTAGGGATTGAAGTTGTTGATGTTCGTATTAAGCGTATTGAATTACCAAGTGAAGTTTCGGAAGCAATATATCAGCGTATGCGTGCTGAACGAGAGGCTGTAGCGCGTCAACATAGATCACAAGGTCAAGAAGAAGCAATGAAGATTCGTGCTGTCGCAGACAAAACTGTAACAGAAACATTAGCAGAAGCTGATCGTACTGCACTTAGATTACATGGTGAAGGTGATGCAATCGCAAGTAAACTATTTGCTGATGTATTTAATCAAGACCCTGATTTCTATGCTTTTATTCGTAGTTTACGTGCATATGAAAAAAGTTTTAGTAAAGATGGTGAAGATGTGATGGTATTAAGTCCAGATATGGAATTTTTCCGTTATATGAGAGCACCAACTAAGAAAAGAGTAATAAAGTAAAAATATTAAAATATAAAATATAATGAGTTGTTAAATAACTATAGATAAGCCCGCATTGTGAGCGGGCTTTAATGTATTAAAAATATCGTAAAATATTATTTTTATAAAAATTGCTGATAGTTAAATTATTGAAATATCAAATTCTTCTTAAGAAATCGAGTGAATTTTTAAATGGGTAAAAATATTGTCGTATTAGGTACTCAATGGGGTGATGAAGGTAAGGGTAAAATAGTTGATTTACTAACTGATCGTGTTGAATATGTTGTTCGCTATCAAGGTGGACATAATGCTGGTCATACTATTGTTGTAAATGGTGAGAAAACTGTTCTTCATATTATTCCATCAGGAATTCTACGTAAAAATGTAGTAAGTATCATCGCTAATGGTGTAGTATTAGCACCTGATGCATTAATATATGAAATAAAAAAATTAGAAGCACGAGGAGTTCCAGTACGTGAACGTCTTAAAATTTCGGCATCATGTTCATTAATTTTACCATATCATACTGCTTTAGATAATGCGCGCGAAAAAGCGAGAGGTTTAAAAGCAATAGGAACAACTGGCCGAGGTATTGGCCCAGCTTATGAAGATAAAGTTGCTCGTCGTGGATTACGTGTTTGTGATATTTTTAATAAAAAAATATTTCCTATTAAACTTAAAGAGATTGTTGATTATCATAACTTTCAATTAGTGAATTATTATAAAGAACATCCTATTAATTATAAAAAAATATTAGATGATATAATGGCTTTTTCAGACACATTAAAATCAATGACTATTGATGTCGCTGATTTGTTATATAAAGCTGATAAAAAAGGTGCACTAGTGATGTATGAAGGAGCGCAAGGAGCATTGTTAGATATTGATCATGGTACTTATCCTTATGTAACCTCATCAAACACCACAGCTGGTGGTGTTGCTACTGGTTCTGGTTTAGGTCCTCGCTATATAGATTATATTTTAGGAATATTAAAATCTTATTCGACTCGTGTTGGAGGTGGTCCTTTTCCTACAGAGTTATCAGATAAAACAGGTGAATATCTTCTTCAAAGGGGAAATGAATTTGGTACGACAACAGGTCGTTGCCGTCGCGCTGGTTGGTTAGACATTGTTGCAATTAATCGAGCAGTTCAAATTAATTCTGTTTCTGGCTTCTGTTTAACTAAATTAGATGTTTTAGACGGTTTGCATGAAGTGAAACTTTGCGTTGCTTATCGAAAATCAGATGGTACTGAATTAACAATAACACCATTATCTACCGAAGAATGGGATGATTTAGAACCTATATATGAAATACTACCAGGTTGGAGTGAAAATACTTTGGGTATAAAGGAATATAATAAATTACCTAAAACAGCAATTGATTACATAAAAAGGATTGAGGAACTAACTGGAATCTCGATAGATATCATCTCTACTGGACCTGATCGAACTGAAACAGTGATATTATCAAATCCTTTTGATTCATAATTTTATTTAGAATAAAAAATTTTAATGAGTTTAATGATTAATATTCATGTATTATTTGCGCATCTATTAATTAATATTAGCTAATTTACTAATTAAGTTTTGTTTAAAACAAAAATAATTTTAGTTTAAAATATATATATAAATAAATTAATTAAAAGATATACTTTTAATTAATTTATAATTAAATAAAAGTTAATGTTTAATTAATTTTACTGAATTACGACTTAAGAATATTATTTTTTATAGTTTCTATTAACTAAGATAGATAATAATTAATATTACAGAAATCACTAATATTTAAAATATTTTATCTAAAATAAACTAAATATTATTAATAAAATAAGTTTAATTTAATATATTATTGTTGTTATGAGTAATAAAAAATTTTTTGTATTTAGTTATGGAAGCCTGATAATAAAAGAAAATTAATAAATTTAGATGGAGATAAAGATTGTTCAACTCATATAAGTATATATGATATTTATAAATTATTATAATGATTATTACTGTATTATTTCTTTTTATCGTTTAAAGTATATATTAAATTAAGAAATTTATTATTTTTAAATAAAATTATATAAATATACATTGATTGATATAGCAAAAAATAAGAATAACTTTTGAAATTGCTTTTAAAGAAACAGTAGACTCAGTCTATCTATCTTCAGTATATTAATCGATGGCTTATTAAGCTTAGGATAATGGGAGATGTGGTGATGATAAAAGATCCTTATAAAAACAGAGAGGCAGAAAAATATCATTCACCAATTGCAAGTCGTGAATACATCTTAAAGATGTTATCAAAATTTAACACGCCTATTAGTCGCCAGAAAATTGCTAAAATATTAAAGCTAACCAAAGAAGAAGACTTAAAAGCTTTACGCCGACGCTTACGTGCTATGGAACGTGATGGGCAATTAATATTTATTCGTCGACAATGTTATATCTTACCTGATCGCTTTGATTTAATTAAAGGTATGGTTATTGGTCATCGTGATGGTTTTGGTTTTTTAAAAGTAGATGGTCAAAAAGAAGATTTTTATATTTCTTCAGAAGAAATGAAAAAAACAATGCATGGTGATATTGTACTTGTTCATATATTTGGTAAAGATCGTCGAGGACGCACAGAAGTGCAAGTTGTTCGCGTGATTATTCCTAGAAATAATTATATTGTAGGACGTTATTTTTTAGAATCTGATATAGAATATGTTATTCCTGAAGATACTAGATTACCATTTAAAATCTATATCTCTAAAGATATAGTTAATAATGTTAGTGTTGGAAATGTAGTTGTAGTTAAAATGATAACTAGGCCATCTCATAATATTCAAGCAGTAGGAAATATTATTGAAGTGTTAGATGAAAGTATTGGATCTAATATGGCAATAGAGATTACGCTGAGAACTTATGAAATTCCTTATAAATGGTCTATTGAAGTCGAGAAACAAATTATTGATTTGTATAAAGATGAAATTCCTATATCAGTAAAAAAAAGAAGAGTAGATTTATGTCATCTACCTTTAGTCACTATTGATAGTGAAGATGCTTGTGATTTTGATGATGCAGTTTATTGCATACAAAAAGAAGATGGTAGTTGGTGTTTATTGGTGGCAATTGCTGATGTTAGTTATTATGTTCGACCAGAAACTGCTTTGGATAACGAAGCAGTTAGTCGTGGAAACTCAATTTATTTTCCATCACGCATTATTCCAATGTTACCAGAAATCCTTTCTAATGGATTATGTTCACTAAAGCCTCAAGTTGAACGACTTTGTATTGTATGCGAAATGCAATTATCAAATAAAGGAAAAATCACTTCATCATCATTTTATGAAGCTGTAATGCGTTCTCATGCAAGGTTGACTTATACCAAAGTTTCGAAAATTTTAGATGGTGATAAAGAATTATCTGAGGATTATAAATATATAGTGCCACATTTAAAACAATTATATCGATTATACAAAGTATTAGATGGTGCACGTATAAAAAGAGGGGCCATCTCATTTGAATCTAAAGAAGTAAAATTTATTTTTAACGAAGAAAAAAAAATCGATCGGATAGAAGTAGTTGAACGTAACGATGCACATAAATTAATTGAAGAATGTATGATTTTAGCAAATATAGCTGCTGCACATTTTATTGAAAAAAATAAAGAACCTAGCCTATATCGTGTACATGATAGTCCAAAACAAGATAGCATTATAAATTTACGTACAGTATTTAATGAATTTGGTTTAATATTACCAGGTGGAATAAAACCTAAGTCAAGTGACTATTCTAAAATAATGAACGAAATAAATAAACGTCCAGATCATGAATTATTACAAACAATGATTTTACGATCAATGAAACAGGCTATTTATGATTCAGAAAATAGAGGTCATTTTGGATTAGCATTGAAATCTTATACTCATTTTACTTCACCTATTCGTCGATATTCTGATTTGGTTTTACATCGTTCGATTAAATATATTTTATCTGTACATAATAGAAATAATAAATATCGATGGACAGATACTGGTGGTTGGCATTATGATACTAATAAAATATTACAATTAGGTGAACATTGTTCAATGACTGAACGTCGATCTGATGAAGCAATAAGAGATGTTACCGATTGGTTGAAATGTGATTTTATGCAAGATCAAATTGGTAATTTATTTATTGGTATTATCACTAGCGTCACTAGTTTTGGTTTTTTTGTTCGTTTAAAAGATTTTTTTATTGATGGTCTTGTGCATCTTTCCTCACTTGGTAATGATTATTATCGGTATGATAATATAGGACAACGACTTATTGGTGAGTCTTTTGGAATGATATATCGTCTTGGTGATGAAGTTAAAATTAGAGTTGAAGCTGTACATATGGATGAACGAAAAATTGATTTTACGTTAATATCAACTTTACATAAAATGAAAAATTTAGATAAAAGTAGAAAAGAAAAAAGAAAAAAACAAATTAAAAAAACAATTTTAAGTTATAGTAACCAAAATAGTAATAAAGATAAAAATCTTTATTTTCAATAGTTTATTTATTAAATCTAACAATAAAAGTATCATAAGTGTTAAAAATAGTTAGAAAATTTTTCTCTTAAAGAAATATTTTTTAAAAAAATAAAAAACGTAAAACTTTAATAATTTTATTAATATTTATTATATATTTTAATAAATTTATAAATTAAATCATTTATGGTAATTTATATATTTTATATATATTATTCGAATTTTAAATTATATGTATTTTAAATAAGTATTATTTGCTCAATAAATACTAAAGAGAAATATTTATTTATAGGATGAGAGAGGGAATGGTTCTTTATCGCTTTCAATAATTTTATGTTATTATTTAGTTAATTGTTCATGAATAAATAGATTTACAGATGTAAAAAAGTTGATTACAAAGTGTAAGTTTTCTAATAAATATTAAATAAAATGTAAATAAAGTTATTAAAATTTTATTTTTTAATAAAAAAATTATTTTTTATTTTTTAATCAATATAGTTTTTTTAAACTTAAATAGGTATTTATATATATAATACAGAAGAATAAATTCATATAGGGAATATTGCAAGAAAGAATAATTTATTTAATTTAATATTACAATTAGAAAATTTATTTCTATTTTAATTAAAAGTATATCATTATTTTTTCTTTATAAAAATTAAATAGAAAATTATATTAATTTAAATAATTATAATTTTAAATTGTTAGATATTATATATATACAGGATAGTTATTAACTATATAAAAGTAATATTACACATAACTATTTTATAAAATAATTATGTGTAATATTGAAAAATATATTTTTAATAAGATTAAATTGTAAATTAACCAATTAAAATTGTAATAAAAATTACATAATTTTATATTTAAATATTCTGATATATCACTAATGTTTATTTGTTTTATATAAATACATACTAATGTTGCTTAGTGATTGAAAAATCATATCATTGATAATCATTACTAATGATTATATAGTTATTTTAGATTCATAGTTAAAATCATATAAATAATATTTTGTTAATAATGTTTTTCTAATGCTTTTATTTAAGACATTTTAAAACATTAAATATACTTATAATTTATATTATTTTATAGTTTATATTTTTATATTTAATTTATGCTACTTTTAAGTTAATTTTATCTTAAAGAAATAATTAATTTCTCTTTTATGGATCGCATGATATTTCTCATAACTTATTATTAAATTATGTATCACAGATTTTAATAAAAATAATATTTTAAAAATATATTTTATTAAGATGTTTTTTGTTGATAATAGTTAGAAATTTATTGTTAAATTTATTTTAGGATAAAATTTTTTATATTTTATTATAGCGTTACAATATCTAATAAATAGTAAAATAATAAATTTTATTTTACTTAATAGAAATAAAATTATATTTATCTTAAATAATTACTAACTATAATATTTATTATAATAATAATTATTAAATTATAAAAATATAATTTTAAATTAAATGAGTTTATTTGACGTTGTTAAATAATGACTATATAAAATAAGATAATTCCATTATATAACTAAAATTATATTGTATGATACAGATTTATATAATATATGACTATCTTTAAGCATTAAAACTTAAAGGAATAATAAAGAAATTATTATTATAAAAAATAAAATAATATATATTAAATATATAATATTAAAAAATATTAATTTTCATAAACGCTTTTTTATTTTTTTAAATAATTAGCTGAAAAACTTTATTAATTTCTATAATTTAATTATATATATTTTAATATATAAAAAAATAATTTCTTCATATTTGTAATACATAATAAATAATGATTTTATCTATGAGTTGAGTTTTAATTAAATGATATGTATAGTTATACTAATTTTCGTTCTCAATTTAATGGATTCCTTGCCTATTTATTCTATTGATGATCTTAATATAATAATATATAGGCTAATTAATTTAAAAGGAGCAAAATTTATGCGTCATTATGAAATTATTCTTATGGTTCATCCAGACCAGAGCGAACAAGTTACAACTATGATTGAACGCTATAGTGGATCTATTATTGAAGCTAAAGGTAAAATGCATCGTATGGAAGATTGGGGGCGTCGCCAATTAACTTATCCAATTAATAAATTACATAAAGCACACTATATATTAATGAACGTTGAGGCTCCACAAAAAGTAATTGATGAGTTGGAAGTAAATTTTCGTTTTAATGATGCTATTATTCGTAGCATGATCTTACACGTTAAATATGCTATTACTGAAGCTTCACCAATGGTTAATAAAATTAAGGAGGATCACCGTAATCACAATTTAATTAACGAAAGTCTCGAAGAAATTGAAGAAGTTAATAATCATGAAGAGTAATTTTAGTTGTGAATATTAATAAATTAAAACTTTCAGGAAAAATTTATAATACTCCAATAAGGAAAATAAGCCCATCTGGAGTACCTCACTGTCAGTTTATACTTGAACATCGCTCACAGCAGAAAGAAGCTAGTTTTAATCGGAATGTATGGTGTAGAATAATCATTATTGCTAGCGGTAAAAAAATACAAGAGTCTACCTATAGAATAATGATTGGTAGTATGGTTACTATTGTAGGTTTTATTAGTAGCCATAAGGGTGCTAATGGTTTAAATAATTTAGTACTTCATGCTGAACAAATTAAATTAATATATTTTGGAGACTGATTAAATGGCACGTTATTTCCGTCGTCGTAAGTTCTGTCGTTTTACAGAAGAAGGAGTTCAAGAAATTGATTATAAAGATATTTTAATACTAAAAAATTATATTACTGAAAGTGGTAAAATTGTACCAGGTCGCATTACTGGTACTCGTGCAAAATATCAGCGTCAACTCGCTCGCGCTATTAAACGTGCACGTTACCTTGCTCTATTGCCGTATATTGATCGCCATCAATAATTGTAGTATAATAAATTTAAAACTTAAGTAGGTATAATAATAATGCAAATTATTTTATTAGATAAAGTACAAAATCTTGGTATCCTTGGTGATCAAGTTGATGTTAAAGCAGGTTATGCTCGTAATTACTTACTTCCGAAAAGAAAAGCTGTTACTGCAACTAAAAAGAATATTGAATTTTTTAAAGCCCGTCGTCTTGAATTAGAAGCTAAATTAGCTAATGTTCTCGATGCTGCAAAAAAACGTGCTGAGAAAATTAACTCATTAGCAAAAATAACTATTAGATCTAAAGCTGGTGATGAAGGCAAATTATTTGGATCGATTGGATCTCGTGATATTGCTAAGTTAGTTACTTCCGCTGGAATTAATGTTATAAAAAGTGAGGTACGATTACCAAATCGTGTATTACGCACTATTGGTGAACATGAAGTTCATTTTCAAGTACATACTGATGTATTTGCCATGCTAAAAGTAAATATCATTGCTGAATAATTACCAATTACCTTATATTTTTTTATAGATTAAATTTTCTATTATATTAGATATATTTTATAAATATAAGTATTTTATTTTTTTATATCTACTTATTAAGTATTAAAATAATTCCCCTGTTTATTACTATAAAAAGTTTTAATTTATTGATTAGTCATTAATTTATGTTTAATTGTTAATTAAGTATTTTGTTTATAAGAATATTTATTTTTAAATTAAAATTAAAAATTGATATTTTTAATTTTGAATATTAATAAATTAATATAAAATATCAAATATATTAAATTTATTTATATTAGCAGCAATTGTTTATAGAATAGTAATTATTCAAAATAGTTATTATTTTATTTTAAAAAAAATTTTTTAATCTATTAAATCTTTGATTTAAAAAATTTTTATTATTTTTTGAAATAAATTATAGTTTTATAATTATATATTAAAAAAATATTTTGTTATTTTTTTATTTAATTATAATTTATATGTTTTTCATAAAAACTATCTATTTTTATTTTAAAATTTTCGATAAAACATTTGATAAGATTTGTGAATAAATTTCATATAACAGTTGTGAAAACTTTAACGTAAAATATAAAAATAGATAAAATAAATAGTATAAAAAAGTTAGTGTATAAAATTAAGAATTATACTTAGTATAATAAATAAAATATATATATTTAATACAATAAGCTAAAGTAGATTTAATTTATCATTATTGAATTAATTACTAAATTAATTAAAAAATTTTAATTATTCAAAATTTAAATATAGGTATAAATAATAATTTCTTATTAATAATCTTTAATTAATTAAATTAAAGTATTTAAAATTATATCAACAAAATTAAATTGTGAATTTTATATTAAATATAATTAATCTTATTAATATTTTTAAAATATTAATTTTAAAAGTTAAACCATTAATATTATATAATTAAATTTTGTTAATTATCAGGTTGATTGTGTTTATAAAAAATATTTTGATAAATAATCTATATATTTATTCAAAAATATATTTTTGAATAAATATTCAATTTGATAAAAATAAATAGAGAATTTATTATTGATATAAAATAATAAACAATAGATCTCTATTAACAAAAATACTAAATTATAATTAATATTAATTTTATTATTAGATAATTATCAATAATTCTATTATAAATAGAACATTGAAAATGCATTTCTTTTATTAGAAATTTATAATCATTGATATAAATATATATATTTATCTATATTTTATATTCTAAATATAGATAAATTTTCTTGATTTAACTTATTTATATAGTAACTTAAATAATTATATATACTAATACTTAATGTATAGAATAGAACATTATTGAAATATTAAAAACACACTTTTATTTAATTGATAAGATAGAATGAATAAGACTTAAAATCTATATAAAATACGAATTTTATTGCTTTTAAAATATTAAATTAGCTATATACATACAAACTTAATATATATTAAGTTATACTCGATATTATTAGCCTTTGTTATAATAATTAATATTATTATATTTATTGTACTGTTATTAATTTAAAATGGTTTAATATTTTATTTATAGTAATATTAATAAATTAAATTATTATGTCTTATTTTATTCAAATACTGTCTTATCAATAATAATATTTTACTAGAATTTTCTATTCTATAACTGATATTTTATAGTTATATTATTTTATAATAATGTTTTAATTAGTTCTTATTTTATTTAACTTCCTCTATAATATATATATAAATTTAATATATTAATAAATTTAATTAGTATTTTATTAATTGAAGAATTAATTTTACATTATAATTTAACAGTAATTATATCTTATAGAGCTAACTATTTATTAATAGTATTTAATTTTTATTATTTAATCTAATTTTTATAATTTTATCTAATTTTATAACTAATATAACTAATAAGAAAGTTATAATTTATACTGAACTTTATTTAATTATCTTAAAAATTTAATCGTTTTATTTTTAATAAATATGATAATAATTAATTTAGATTAAAAACCTTCCAATATATTTAATATTCTAGTTTTAAACATTTGTATATCTTTTATGAATATTTTAATAATACTTTATTAGTAAAATTGAAAATACTATTATTCAGTTATGAGTTAGAAAATTAATATAATATTGATAAATCTATATTACTTATATGATAAATAATTAATTATTTTATATTTTATATGCATAGTAATTTTCTGATTTAAATGTTTATTTTAAAACGTTATTTTTATTTATATTATATAAAATAATTTATAAATAAATCTTTAATAATTAAAGTATTTATATATTAGTTTTATTTGATTTCTTTATGCATAAATAAACTTTATTATAGATAGATTTAATTTAAAAAAAAATCATCGTTATTAAAAATAATATAAATAACTTTTGCAGTTTAAAGTTTTTTAGCATTTGAATATATTTTAATATTTAGAATATTAATTGATTTTCTATTGTTATATATTTTCATAAAATAATTATTTTATGAAAATAACATTATATTATAAATTATTGACTCATTATTTAAGATAATTTTTATATTAAAAATTAATAATTTTTTTGAGAAAAATAAATAAATATATTTTTATGTTTTAATTTTGCAATGAAGGATATTTTATCATTATTTAAAATATATATTTGGTTAGTTATTTGCTTAATAAAATTAAAGAAGTTTTACTTGAAAATAATAAATTTTTATATTTATTACTTTAATAAAAACTTATATTTTATTATTTTTGATAAAATCTATATATTATAAAATATTTTATACTAAAAAATAAATAAGAATATAAAAATAATGTATATTATTATACAGTTCTTTTAAGTTTTAAATCTTAATTTATTAAGATTATTATAAATCTATTTATTATTTTATTTATATAAATAATAAATTAATTATTTAATATATATAAATATAAAATAATCTTAATAGTATGTTAATTAAATTTTTTATCCATATATTTTTTTATATATGTAGATAAAATATTTATTTATCTTTAAATCTATTAAATTTATTTGTAAATATAATTATATAATATATAATTGTTTTAATCATATACGCTAAAAGCAATATCATTAATATGATAAAATAGTATTTTTTCTAAAAATATTCATTGAATTTAAATTTTAAATAATTTCATTATTTTTATTTAATTCAATATTTAATTAATTTTTTATCAATATAAAAAATTAATTAAATATTGAATATTTTTTAAGATTTTTTAATTAAATAAAACTTTTTATTTGAAATTATCATAACAAAATTTTTTAAATTTAAATTAAAAAATTTTAAATAGACTATTATAATATTATTAATATTAATCTATATAATAGAAATTTTCATTTTTATATATATAATATTATTACTAATAAAAAAGTCTTATAAAATTGTAATATTAGTTTTAATATTATAGTTATCTAATATTTTTTAAATCAAATATATTTTGTTTAATTTATTTTGTAATAATAATTCATTTAGTTTTTAATAAAAATATCTAATAATAGATAAGATTAGTTTATTTATTATAAAATTATTTGTTATTATATTCTATTTATAAATAAAATTATTATTTTCTTTATTAAAACTTATAGTATTAAAGATAGTAAATAGTTATATAAACTAATAAATAATTATTGGTTTATAATTTTCTAATTAATATCAGAAAAGAAAGAGTTAATAAAATTATTATTAATATAATATTTTATATTTAATCTTTTCATTTTTTTTTCTAAAATAGTAATCAATAAATTATAAATATTTATTATCATAGTAAATCTTAAGTTTTTTTAATAAAAAGATTAAATTATCATTTAATTATAAATAAAAAAGTTATTCAAATATAAGATAAAAAATATAAATAATATTATTTAAAATAATTTTATTATTATCACTTTATCTAATTTTATTAAATGTTATTGAAAATCAAAAATAAAATTTTAAAGAAAGTTTATTTTGTAAAATTTTTTTTAAATGAATTTTTAATAACTTTTTTGATAATAAAGTAAAGAAAAAGTTAAATTATTATTTTTATTTAATAAATCAAATAATAATATGAAAAATATTATTTTTAAATTTAATTTTCCATTAAATAGATATTTAATATTAAAATCTCATGAAATGAAAAGATATATTATTAGCTAAAATTCGAAGTAAGTAATATTTAAATTTAATAAATAAAATCATGAAAAATCTTTTTATTCATATGAAAAATTAGTTCATCTAATGATATTTATTAATACTAATATTAATTAGTATTAATAAATATATAAAATAAATATTATTTCAACAATTTTTTAAAAATAGAAATTCTCTATAAAAAATTGATAAAGTTTTATATCAATTTTAATTATTTTATATCATATTTTATATTTATTTTCATAAAATTTATTTAATTTTAAAACTATAGTTTTATTTAATAATTTAACTTTCGATATTGTTAAAATGATATTTTTAATATTTATTTTTTAAATAATAAAATTTATTTATATTTTAAAAATTAAATAAATAATTAATTTATTAATTTGTTAAAGATTGATTTAATGTTTAAAGTTTTAATCTTTAAAGATTATTATTTTTTCATAAAACTATTTAATGTTATTTGTTTATATATTTACTATGGAACTTTTCAATTTATTAATATCAAAAAAGATATTCGAAATAAATCAAACAATACATTTTATTTCATTTTAGAATATTGTTTTTATTATTATATATTAATTAAAATTATATAGCTTATATATAAAATTTAAAATTTAATTAAAAGATTAGTCTTTGTAAAAAATAATTTTCTTATTTTTTTTATTTTAGTTATTAATTAATAAATAATTAAAAATAAGTTTTATTAATATAAAATTAATTTAACAATGTTAAATATAAAATCTCATGCTAATATTGATTATCAATATTATTAAAAATAAAGTTATATATCATTTATTTTACTAACTTAAATTAATATTAAATTGTTTGATATTAATTTTTTTTGGTTATTAATTTACAAAACCGTTCTATTTAACAATAGAATTTTTAAAATAAATAGATTAATAAAAAATATTATATAAAATAGTAACATAAAAGTTTAGCAGATTGTTAAATATTTTTTAATATATATATGGTATCTATATTTACTATATAAATTATTTATTTTAACTATTTGATTAATAAAATTAATTATTAAAATAAAATATTTCAAAAAAAATAATTTTTAATTTATCTTATATAAATCAAATATAATTCAGATAAAAGAACACATTATAAATTATCAACAAAATTATAAAATAATATATTTTAATAACTTCATATTTCAATTTAGTTTTATATTGACAATAAAAATAAAAATTAAAATCTAACAAACTATATATTAAAGTTATTTTTTTTAAAATACGTTTATAAAATAATAACTAATATTGTAAATGAAACTAGTAAAAAATGTTGTTGACAGTAGTATAATATATAAATATAATTAATTTTTTGCTAAATTTTTACTTTAAAATTTTTTATTTATTACAATCTATAATTATGATAAATATAAATTATATAAACAAATATACTACAAAAAAATTTACTTTATATAGATAGTATAAAAAGTAGATAATAAATAACATGTTATATTTATTTTTATAAATAATTAATATCAATATATTTTAGTTCAAAATAAACTTTTTTCACTAAAATGCTTTAAAAATTATTATTTTATTAAGATATTAAATTATTTATATTTATAGTAATATTGAATTATTCATTTAATATAAATGAGAATATATATTCAATAATAAATTATGTAATTTATTATTGAATTTAAAAATTTAAAAATATTTTTAATCGATTTCATCGTTATGATTTTAAAAAAATAATTATTATTATTTTATAATAATAATTATAAATATTATAAATTTTCTATAAATCTATATAATATCTTTATTAATAAAATATAATAATAAGTTATTATTATATTTAAATTTAGAAAATTTTTCTAGTTTTTAAAACTATTTACTTGATTTTATATTAAATATAACTTATTAATAATAATTATTAAAAATAAATTATCACAGAAGTAGATAAAATTAATTTTTAACTTATAAATTATTATTATGTTTTATCTCTAAACAAAATATTCCACCTTACTATAATTAAGATCTTAACTAGTTAATTTTCAATTAAATTATATATTATAAAAATAATTTTGATATTTACAGATAAATTTTTTTATATGATAAAATTAATTACTTTTATTAATTATTTTATTAATTAAAAATTAAATAATTAAATAAATAGATGGAATATATTGAACAAATAGTATTTGTAAATTATTATATCCATGATTTTTTTTAAATATAATAAAAGATTTTTATATTAGTTATTATATTGCTTATTTAATTAATCTTGATTAAAATCAATCATTGAATTATCTCTAATTTCTGTTTATTATCTTATTAATTAATGAAAAATGATAGTTTTTATTAATTCTATAACAATTATTCTTAAAAAGAATAATTGAAATAATTATAATTATTAGACATTCTTTCAACGAAATTTTAATTTTATAAATATTTTAATTTTTTAAAATATTATATTTTTTAAATCTAGTTAAAAAACTATAAATAAATATAATAAAAATTATTGCTAATAAAGCAATTAAAAATTTTTTACGTAATGCACTTTGAGTGAAAATATATTGATATAAAATTTTAATAAAATTTAGTTATTTTATCTTATTTATCATAATAATGACTAATTCTTTTTTTATAAAAAAAATCTATTATATTTTAGTTTTCAATCTGATAAATTATATAAAGAAAGAATAAATTATTTTGTATATATATATCAAATATAATTATTTTATTTCATTTAATGAGTTATAATAAAAATTATAAGGAAATAACTTTTATATCATATTTTAATTTAATTATATAATTCTAATTATTAACTTATATTTTCATACATATAAATTATAATAATTAATTTTTTTAAGATATATATGGATAAGTATATATATTATATATCATAAGTGTTTTAGAAAAATATAATTTTATATATTAAAAAATAGTATCAATATGAGGATCCTTTTATTAGATGACTTAGATTATATAGTAATATAATCTTACTTAAAAATATTTTATTGGCTATTGTAAATATATAGTAATAAACTAAACTATTATTAGAAGATAACATTTATAGGTTTATATTGATTTAATGCTAATATCACTATTATAATTTATTTTATAAAGAAGTTTATTTAAAATACTGAAATTTACTATTAGTTATCAATACCAATAATATTGTTTATATATTAATGCTATTATTTATTCATATAGATAATAATCTAAAAATAGAGAGGTTAAAATAGAAAGAATATAATTTAATAAAATCAGAATTAATCATTATAATCAAATTCATATTTATAAATATTTATTCCATAATTTATTATATATGTGATTTATATTTATTTTTATTTTTTTAAAAAAATAAAAAATTTTTTATCTTGTACCTAAAAGAATATAATCAACTTAATATGTATTTAACATCTTATTCATATAAAATAAAAATCCTTAATTTAATTAGGTTATTAGTTTTATATATAAGAACTATAAATAATTTTATTATATATAATTATACATATAAATAATATGTTATGTTCAATAATATGAACAATAATGAATGGATCTATTTTTTAATTTCTTTAAAAAAATTTCTTTATTAATCAATCTTAAATAAAATTATTATTTAATAAAATAATAGGTGAAAATATAGATAATTAAAGAATTACTAATAAGAAGTATTATTTTGAAATAAATTTCAACTCTATTTAGTAAAATATAGATTTATTTTAGATTAAAATTTATAATAACATAAATAAACTATTAATATAATTCTTATAGTATTTACTATAAAAAATTTTTATTGAATGATATTGATTTGTTTAAACTAAATATCGATCTACTGATTAAAATTATACGAAATATTTATGTAATAATTTAGATTTATTATTGCATTTTATTCAAGAAATAGTTAATTAATGTTAATTTTAATTAAAATACATTTAGTTTACGTAATTAAAATATAATAAAAAAATATTATTTTGTTTATCTATATTTTTTATGATTATCATTAGAATTATAACAGATAACTAGTTTAAGATTATATCTTAATATGATTATTAATGCTTATAAAACTACTTAATATTTAAATATAAGTTTTATATATATTAAAATATAAGATATTTGGTAAAAACTATTATAAAAAATAACATTATTTTTTATAATAGTTTATCTTAATTAGATAAAAATAATAAATTAAACAAAGTTAAATATGATTTTTATTGTTTATTAAAATTTATTATATTATTAGAAGTTATAGTAATGATAATTTTAATTGGATTATTAATAGTTAACAAGAATTAGACAAGATCGAATAATCTATATTATAGGATTTATAATTAATTTATTAAAATATTAATATTATTGTAATAAACTATAATTTATATATACTAGATTAGGTAATCAGTTATAAAATAACTAAAACTTATTAATTTATTTTTTATAATTAACGTTATTAACAATAATTGATTAGACAAATATTTTTTAATTATAATTATTTTTTAATATGATAGTAATATATATATTCCTCTAAGATCAGAAATTATATTTATTTAAATTAGGTCTGATGATTTTAATTTAGAAATAGTTTATTATTAAATAAGAGTTGTTCATATTTATTTCAATGATTTTGATAAAAGATTTAATCTTTAATTTCAAATCAATTCTTTAAAACATTTTTAATTATATGTAAATGAAAATGATTTCAACTGAATAAATAGTCAATATTAAAGATTGATATTAAAGATTTAAATATTTGAAAAAAATAATTACATCAAAAATTTTTAACTAAATTTTCAGCTATTCATTATATCTTTTTAAAATTAATTAAAACTAAAAATATTAATATTAAATTTAATAACTCTTATTTTTTATTAGTTAGATTAAATAATAATATTAATCATTTAGTTAAATTTATATATAAATAATTAAAAAAATAAATAATTAATTTATAAACAAATTAATAATCAAAAACTCTAATTATCATCATTAATAAATTTAAATTTACTCCTTGTTTAAATAAATAATAAATATTATTTGATATATGAATAAAATATGGCATCAATTAAATTAAACAATTAAAATATTAATTTTTAACTATAAATTATTTTATTATATTTTAAATCAAATATCATAATAAATAAATAATTAAAATTACAAAGTGATTTTAAATTATGTTAATTTATAATTGATATTATTACTGATAAAATAAAACTACAAAATTAATTTTAGTTATTAATAAGGAAATTTTAATATAATATATTGTTTAATAAATAAAATAACGATAAGTTAATAACACGTTATTTATCAAATCAAGAAGTATATTAAATTATTAATAATTTAATACTTAAATATTAAAATAAAAGAAAAAATAATATGTTATTAAAAAAGTATCGATTAAAACATGTTTTTAAATTATACTCAATACTGAAATGTAATTTCAATTACTAAAATAAGTAATAATAATTTTATTAAATTTAATATTTTATATATGTAAATTGTTAAATTATAATTAAAGAGTTAATAATAAAAATTGAATATGTAAAATAATAAATGAAAATTGAAGTTTTCTTCTTCGTAGTTAAACTGCTTAAAAATTCTTTTTGTTAAAACAATAAAATTAATATAGTTTAAAATGTAAATATTATTATTAAAATAACTTTTATTTAGTGTTAATAAAATGATTTTAATAGTTTAAATTTAGATTATTAACATTTTTTATAAAAAAATAAACTAAAATTATAATTTTCACTATAAAATATTAAATTTTACTTATGGTTATCTAAAAATCAAACAATTAACATCATTAAATATAAATATTAGAGTTATAAAACTCTATTAAACTAATTGATATAAATTAATAATAGTAAATCTTTAAATAAAGTAATGATTAATAATTTTAAATTAAAATTATAAGTTCTTAAATAAAATTAATATTAGATTAAATTCTATATTAGAATTAATTTATTCAAATTTAAATAAATATAAAAATTAATAGCAATTTAAATATTTTTCAGTTTTATATTAATAATGTTAAAAAAAATCTAATTTAGTATAATCATAATTTGTTTATTTCTATAAATCTAGTATAAAAAAATAAATGATATTGATTCTTATTTAATGCAAATTAGAGTTTTTTAAAATTAAATTATATAAAAACTATTAATACTTAATTAAAGATATTAATAAATTATAAGTGATTTAAAATTAATCAAACAAGTGAATTAATATAAAATAAAAATCTAGTAATTATCTATTTGCTGAAACAAATAGATAATAGAACTATTGGTAGTATATTGATAATGATTTATATTAATATTAAGATCGCTTGAATATTTTTTTAAAGTTATGTTTAATATATAAAATATTAATTGAAATCTAAATGTTTCTTTTGTATTTATTAAGTGTACGTTATTATTAAAATAAATATGATAGTTTTTATTAAAAAAACTATATAAGATAGGAATTTACAAAAAATTAAAATATATCAATATAGTTATGAATTAATTTGTATATTAAAATTAAAAATAATCTTAGTTTTATACACTTTATTCAAAATATCATTAATGGAATGAAAATTATTTAAATATAATAAATATTATATTTAAATATATAAATTAATATTTTTGAATATAAATATTCATTTATATTATAAATAAGTTTTATAAAAATATTGTATAAGTTTTATTTTATAGTTTTCTGTTAAGCGGATATTTTATATATGGAAACCTTCAAAATAATAAGAATATAAATTATAATATGATCAATGATCTAATAGTTAAAGTATTAATTAATAAATTAAAACAAGTAGCTTTAAAGTTGATTAAAATTAATAAAAAGAAGTTTTATTTAATAAAGTCATAAAAATTATTATATGTTTTAAAATAAGTATTTCAGTAAAGTAATACTAATATAGTTACTACTTAACTTATCTTCATTATTTAAGGTTTAAACCTAAATAATTATTCATAACTTTTATAAAGCATTTGATGTTTTTTATTTAATATAAGACTTATTGCTAAAGTAAATTAATTAAAAAATATTAAGTTATTAACTAGTAATATAACTAATGTTTTTAAAGTTAAATACTAGAGTATAGAGATACATAATTTTATTACTATACTAATTTTATTTTATTATTGTAATATTAAAATTACATTCAATATTTCTATATTGATAAGTTTTTCAGAAATTAGATTATTTTATTGATTTAAGTTTTATTTGTGCTTATAATAATTTATATTATGTTTAGTTATAATTATATGGTTTATTGTTGAATTATATATTTTTTTATATGTTTATTAGTAGAAAATATTTTTTTAAAATTAATAAAGTTTATGATTTAAATTATTACCATTTAGTAATAATATTAGCAACCACACATGAGGTAAAATACATATTATTTGAAATTTTTATTTTATATTATAAATTTCCAATTTTTAATTAAGTTAATAAGTTAAAAATTTTTAGAAATGTTGTGAAAGAAATTTAATATTTAGCTTATACATTATAATAAATAAGTAAGTTTATATTTATAAATATTCGTAAATTATTTTTAATAAATTTAAAATAATAATTTTAGTTAAATATTTTAAAAAAATAAATAATTTATTTTTTTAATAGATATTTTTTCTATTAATGATAAAAAAGAATTTTTGTTAACTTCTTATATAATAATTATTTTTTAGCTGCACGTTCAAAAGAAGAAAGAATTTCAGCTTTTGCTATCTCAGCATTTTCCCAGCCTTTAACTTTTACCCATTTTCCATGTTCTAAATCTTTATAATGCTCAAAGAAATGTTTAATTTGAAAACGTAATGATTCAGGTAAATCGTTAATATCTTTAATATAATTATATTCTTTAGTTAATTTATAATGAGGAACAGCAACTAGTTTTATATCTTCACCAGATTCATCAGTCATTTTTAATATACCAATTGGACGACAACGTATTATCGTTCCTGGTTGTACTGGATAAGGCGTTGGAACTAGAACATCAACTGGATCATTATCTAGAGATAGAGTATGATTAATATAACCGTAATTGCAAGGATAAAACATAGCAGTTGACATAAAACGATCTACAAAGATCGAACCAGATTTTTTATCCACTTCATATTTTATCGAAGAAGCATTTGCTGAAATTTCTATAATGACATATATATCTCCAGGTAATTCTTTTCCTGCTGGAATATTATTTAAGCTCATAAAATATCCTTTATTTAAAGATAAATAATTATAGAATAGATGATTTTAACTTTAAATGAAAGAAAACTTCAATATCAAATGGTGATTAATTATAAAAATAAAGTTAACAATAAAAGCTAGATGGATTTTTTATTATATACAATATAACTCTTTTTATAGCTTATTAGATTTTTATAAAAAAACTAAACATAAAGACTATTGTTTTTTTACCATGAAATTTTATTAGAATAAAAAAATATATATTAATATAATTATTATTGAATAATATTTGATATTTTACTAAATATTATTAGTTGATTTATTTTAATTTTATCCAAATATACTTGGCCACCATATATATATTGCAATTACATTATATTTTATATAATAGAAATTACATTTATAATTTATCTATAAAATTAATTTATGTTGTGTATTTAATTAATTTTAATCACTTCTTTTAAGTTAATTTTTTATAAAAAATTTTTTAAATATTATTAATATAATATATATAATCTTAAAATTATAAATTGGTAGTGAAATATTACTTTTGATATATATTTATATATATTATTTACATAATATAATTATGTACTATAATTACGTATATTTCATTAAATATATTTTTATTTTGAAAATAAATATGGTTATTTATAAGATAGACAGAATGTCGTTTAAAGAAGAACTTTAAAGTAAAATACTAGTAATAAGCATATAACTTTACTATATAGATTTTAAATTATTAAGATATTATACTTATCATATTTAATAATGTTTTTAATATTTTAGTTATAAAAATTTACTTTAATAAAATATTTTTAAAACTCTAATATGATATAAAGGAAGATTAAATAGAAAAAGAAATTTATATTAAAATATTTTTTATGTTTATAAAAACTTATAAATGAATTTTAATTCATTAATATTATAGATTTTATTTAAATTTTCTACTTAACGTTAAAATATATATTTTCTATTAAAACATTAAGCAAATTTAATTTTATTAATATCTTTATCTTAAACAATGAATAATTTTTATATAATTTTGTTAAAATAACAATAACGAGGAAAATCATATTATTTTAACAAAAATCATTGTAATTCTTTAGAAATTAATTTCCTTTATCTAAACTTTATATAATCTTTAAAAATATTTTTTTATTTTTCTTATTTATTCATTCAGTTTAGATAATATTAAATAAAGATTAATAACCTTATTATCTTGTTAATTAACATAGAAATTTATTTGAAATTATCATGTTAATTAAATATAATAATTTGTTTTTTAATTATTATTAAAATAAATTTAAAATGATTTAATAAAATTATTTTTTCAAAATACTAAAATTAAATTATGATAGATCATATTAACATATGATGATAATAACTTCATTTTTTTTGAGAACTAATAATTTTAAGAAAAATAATAAACTTTGTAATTCCGAGTTAATGTATCTTAATACAAATAATTAATAATTTATTTATTTTGTTAATATTTAATACTTAAATTAAGTTAATCAGTTATTGTAGAAACGATTTACTTATCTGATAGAAAATAAATAAATTATTTTTAGTTTAATATTATGATTATTTATTTTTTAAAATTTAATTTTCATTTTATATTTTTTAAATTTATGTTTTTGAAAATTTTTTCTTAAAAACGACTTATGATATAACAATTATACTTTATTATCAAAATTGTTCTTCTTTTATTATAAGCTATATAATTTTTATTATATTTTTTATATTATAGAAAATATTTATATTTTCTATAATATCTATAAAATAAATTTTATTTTTAAAGGTTTTTATAAAAAATTTGATGGTTCAACGATTATGTAATTTAGAATAAAATAAAGATAATAATAAATAATCATAAAAATTGTTTATTATTTTTTTTATAAAACACAAGTTAAACTTTTTTTTAAAAACAATAGTCATTATAAAATAGCAATTATTTATAATTCATATAGAATATATTATTCTACTTAATAATATTAAAAAACAGTTCATTAAATTAATGATTAAAACTTTATTTGAAAAATTTTACAATATTTATTATTGTTAATAAAAATTAATTTAATTAATAAAATAAGTACGCTATATAAATAAAGACAAATATATAATAAATTAAGATTTTATAAATTATTTTGAATCTTTATTATATAAAGGAACATTAACATGAAAATAACCATTCTTGGTGCAGCTGGTAATATTGGCCAAGTACTAGCACTTCTTCTTAAAAATAAACTTCCATCAGGCTCAGAGCTTTATCTTTATGATATTGTTTCTATAATCTATGGTGTTGCTAAAGATTTAAGTCATATTCCAACAGATATAAAGGTAATTGGTTTTTCTGGTGAAGATCTTATGCCAGTACTTGATAATACCGATATAGTATTAATTTCTGCAGGTGTTCCCAGAAAATTAGGAATGAATCGTTCAGATTTATTTAATATCAATGCTAGTATTATTAAAAATCTAATTCAAAAAATTGCTAAATATTGCCCTAAAGCATTAATTGGAATTATCACTAACCCAATTAATAGTATTGTTCCAATGGCGGCAAGAATTTTAAAAAAAGCTAATATTTATGATAAAAACAAATTATTTGGTATAACAACATTAGATATTATTCGTTCAAATACTTTTGTTGCTGAGATGAAAGGTAAAAATCCTCAAGAAATAGAAGTAAGAGTTATTGGTGGTCATTCTAATGAAACTATTCTTCCATTACTTTCACAAATTCCAAATATTAACTTTACAAAAGAAGAATCTGAAGAATTAACTAAACGTATTCAAAATGCCGGGACTGAAGTTATTGAAGCAAAATCTGGGATTAGCTCAGCAACGCTTTCTATGGCACAAGCCGGATATAGATTTACTTTATCATTAATTAATGCTTTAACTGGAAAAGAAGATGTAATTGAATGTGCATATGTGGAAAGTGATGGTGAATATGCTAGCTTTTTTGCTCAACCAATATGTTTGGGTAAAAATGGTGTTGCAGAAAGATTACCTATTAATATTATGAATAAATTTGAAAAAAATAAATTAGAAAACATGTTAGATGTACTTAATAAAGATATTAAATTAGGTGAAGATTTTATTAAAAATAAATATTATTACTTAAATAAATAACAAATTATAAATTTATATTAATAGTTTATTAAAAATTTACTATTAAAGTTAATTAAATATTCATTTTAATAACTTTCTTTTTCTCAAATTATAATAATTATATTATTTTAAATAAAAATGAAATTTTAAAAAAATCTATAATCATAAATATTTTTAAGTTTATAATATCTAAATAAATTATTAAATTTATAAATTGATAATCTTAAATTATTTTTTATAATATAGTTATTAATATTTTCTATTCTTTTATTTGTATTATAACAAAAAGTATAAACTTAATAGTTGAAAATCTTTTTAAAATATCAAAATTTAAAAAGATTGTTTAAGATAAAAAATATTAAATATTAAGTTAACAATCTATCTATAAGATATATTTAATATATTTGTTTTTAAATAAAACATTAATTCAGTGTTAATTTCTAGAAAAAATAAAAAATATTTTTAATATTTGATACATCTTATAGATAGATTGATAAAAAAATATAAAAATTTTAAATTTTATATAAAAAGATTTTTTAGAAATTAATTGCTTATATAAATTTCTACAAAGTCATGTTTGATAGAAAATAATTTTATAAAATTAAGTATTATTTAGTAAATTTTTTACGATGTCTGTTGAGTGGAAATAAAAGCTAAACTTACTAGAGCATCTTTATATGATGTGTTAGATAAAATATCAAGAGCTTTAATTGCTTTATTAGCTTCTTTTCTCGCTTGATTTCTAGTATATTCAAGGGATCCGTAACGTTTCATAATGATTAATATACTTTTAAGTAAATGACGCCCATTACCTTTTAGTATTGAATTGCAAATAAGTGTAGACTCTTCTATAGTACTTTTTTTTATTGCATGAAGTAGAGGTAGTGTTAGTTTTCCTTCATTTAGATCATTACCTATATTTTTACCAAAAGTCTTACTATTAGAATCATAATCAAGAAGATCATCAATTAATTGAAAGGCAGTACCGAGATAACGACCATAATCTCGTAAAGATTGCTGTTCTACTTTATTAGCACCTGATAAAATTGCTGATGCATGTGTAGCTGCTTCAAATAAGCGTGCAGTTTTATTATATATTATTTGCATATAAGTACTTTCAGTAATATTTGGATTATTACAATTAATTAATTGTAATACTTCACCCTCTACGATAATATTTGTTGCATCAGACATTAACTTTAAAATTGGCATAGAATCAAGTTTTGTCATCATTTGAAATGATCGAGTATAAATAAAATCTCCTACTAATATACTAGCGGCATTACCAAAAACAGCATTTGCTGTTTTCTTACCACGTCGTAAGGTGGACTTATCAATAACATCATCATGCAATAATGTTGCTGTATGAATAAATTCAATTAATGCTGCTACATTAATGTGTTTTTCTCTTTGATACCCTAAAGCTTTTCCAGATAAGATAGTAATCATAGATCTAATTTTTTTACCACCACCATTAATAATATGTTGACCTAGTTGATTAATAAGATGAATATCTGAATTTAATTGATCTAAGATTGTCTTATTAACTTCTTCCATGTCATTTGCAATTAGATTAATAATTGATTCTAAATTCATTTTGTAAATTCTTTTATCAATTTAGTTTTATTTAAATATAAATATTTAAATAATTTTATTTTGTTCTGTTAATTAATTGTACTGTAAAACACAGTATAAATTAACATTTAAAAAATAAATGCATTTATATATTTATATGTATATTATAAGATTAAATTTTATATTTATTTTATAATGTTTATATAATTTATGTTATACTACTAGTAGTTTATAAATCTACAATAAAATTAAATAAAATTTAGTGTACATTAAATGGAGTTTTTTTATATGTACGTGATTTTCAAAAATGGCGCTAAACAATATCGTGTAAGTTGTTTCCAAACAGTTCGTTTAGAAAAATTAAATGCTTCTACTGGCGAAATTATTGAGTTTGATAAGGTATTGATGGTAGCTAATGGTGATGATATTAAAATAGGAACTCCTTTAGTTGAAGGTATTAAAATTAAAGCTGAAGTTATTTCACATGGTCGAAGTGAGAAAATTAAAATTATTAAATTTCATAGACGTAAACATAGTCGTAAACAACAAGGTCACCGTCAGTGGTTTACTGATGTTAGAATAACTGATATTTATTAAGAAATAGGAGATCGTCCTTTTAATGGCACATAAAAAAGCTGGAGGATCAACTCGTAATGGACGCGATTCGGAAGCAAAGCGATTGGGTATAAAGAGATTCGGTGGTGAATCTGTATTAGCAGGTAGTATTATTGTTCGTCAGCGAGGTACTAAATTTCATGCTGGTGATAATGTTGGTTATGGTCGTGATTATACTTTATTTGCATTGGTTAATGGAAAAGTTAAATTTAAAGTTAAAGGCCAGATAAATCGTAAATATGTTAATATTGAAGCTGAATAGTATTTTATTTTTTAAATATAGAATTTTATAATAAAAGATACCATCGGTAATTTTAGCAAACTTTTATGTAGATATTTTATAATATTACTTTAAATAAAACTATCACATTCTATACTGAGAAAAATAATGAAATTTGTTGATGAAGCTAAAATATTAGTTATAGCTGGTGATGGGGGAAATGGTTGCGTTAGCTTTCGTCGTGAAAAACATATTCCTAATGGCGGACCTAATGGTGGAAATGGTGGGGATGGTGGGGATGTTTATTTGTTTGCTGATAAAAATCTTAATACATTAATTGATTATCGATTTAGAACAATCTTCAGAGCTGAACATGGACAAAGTGGTAAAAGTTATGATTGCACTGGAAAACGTGGTCAAGATAGTCTACTTAAAGTACCAGTAGGTACTAGGATACATGATTTTTCAACAAAAGAAAGAATTATTGATATGATCAGTCATGGACAATGTCTTATGGTTGCAAAAGGTGGGTTCCATGGTTTAGGTAATACTCGATTTAAATCATCAATTAATCGCACTCCTCGTCAAAAAACAATTGGAACAAAAGGAGAAACAAAAGAATTGTTTCTCGAATTAATATTACTTGCTGATGTTGGTATGTTAGGTATTCCAAATGCAGGGAAATCTACTTTTATTCGTTCAGTTTCTTCTGCGAAACCAAGAGTTGCTAATTATCCATTTACTACTTTGGTACCAAGTTTAGGCGTAGTGCGTATAGATACTGAACAAAGTTTTGTTATTGCAGATATTCCTGGTTTAGTGAATGGAGCTGCAGAAGGATATGGTCTTGGTATTCATTTTTTAAAGCATTTAGAACGTTGTACAATACTCCTTCATCTTATTGATATTTGCCCTATTGATGGTTCTGATCCGATTGAGAATATTAAAATAATTGATAATGAACTAAAAAAATATAGCGAGAAATTAGCAAAAAAGCCACGTTGGTTAATTTTTAATAAAATAGATCTATTAACCAATAAAGAAATGAATAATCGTTCAAAAATTATTATTGAAGCAATAAATTATCAATATAAATATTATCATATTTCTGCTATAACTCAACTAGGTGTTAAGTTACTTTGTTTGGATATTATGAGATATTTAATGAAAATTCTTCATAAAAATATATCTGAAGATAGTACATTAATTTGCTTAAATAAGTCTTAATTTCTTAAGATAAACATTAAAAATTATTTTAATAAAAAGATTTTATAATAGATAATACAAAAAAAAGAAAAAATAATTATTTTAATAAATAATTATTAATAAAATAAAAAATAAGATTCAATGCGTAGATAAACAATATCGTTAATGATTTGTGAGTACTATTTAAAATTAATAAAAATAATTTTAGAGATAGTAATATTTTTTAAATACTAAAATATAATATCCATACTTATTTTATTTTTACTTAAAATTCTAATTCTAAGTAGTTTAGTTATGGTTTTTATTTGTTAAAAATTAAACTTTAGTAAATTATTTAATAATTAATCATTTAATTTAATTATTATATTATGAATTTATTAGTATTTTCAAAACTTGATAGTTTTGTAGTTAATTTAATGATTTAAATCATTTTTTTAAAAAAAAATACAAATAATTTTCATTTAATTTTTTAAAATTTTCGATAAAAATTAATAATCCAATGCATTATTGAAATGATTCGACTAGCATAGGTCATATGTAATATTTTAATATATTTAAATAAAATACTATTTACTGGATATAGTAATCAAATAGTTTACTAAAATATTTTTCTATAATTTTTCTCTCTTATAAAAATAAAATTTTTACAATTATAAATAATCAATATAGTTTCAAGAAATTATTATATCATTTCTTAATTTAATATAGAAAACAGATAAATAACTAATATCGTCTTTTATTTTTTTAAAAAATATAAATATTTATATAAAATAGATATTATGAAAAATAATAAAGTTTTAATATGAAAATATAAGGATAAACTTTAATTAAGTATCGCGTTAGAATAACTTATTAAAAGATAGAATAATTAAATTTGAAAATTAATAAAATAGTTAAGTAAATATAGATTTATATCTTTTTATTTACTAGTATATTTTATTTGTAAAAATTCTAATTCGCTTTAATAATAGAAAAGTAAATAAAATTTTTATTTTTATGAAAAAATAAATTTAAAGGCATATATTAATGAAACAAATTCCAATGACGGTACTCGGTGCAGAAAAATTACGAAAAGAGTTAGAATTTTTAAAAAAAATCAGGCGTCCTGAAATTATTTCTGCCATCTCATTAGCACGTGAACATGGTGATTTAAAAGAAAATGCAGAATATCATGCAGCACGTGAACAACAAGGATTTTGCGAAGGTCGAATTCAAGAAATTAAGACTAAATTATCTCATGCGCAAATTATTGATATAACAAGAATAAAGAATGAAGGTCGTATAATATTTGGTGTAAAGGTTACTGTCTTAAATATAATAACAGATGAAGATCAGGTTTATCGTATCGTTGGTAACGATGAAGCTAATATCAAAGAAAATCTTATTTCCATTAATTCACCAATAGCTAGAGGGTTAATTGGTAAGACTGTAGACGATGTTATATTTATAACAACTCCTAGTGGCGAAATTAAATATAAAATTTTAAAAGTAGAATATATTTAATTTTTTATTAAACCCTAAATATGTATTATATATCTACATATCATTATTTTTTTTAAAAAGTAAAAAAATTATACTGGAATTTTTACAATGTGGTAAAATATTAATTCTCTTAATGAGAAAGATAAAGAAATTATTTAGATAAAGTATCTTATATGTTTAAAAATATGATAAAATATCAATATTATTATCAACATAATTCGCATTTTTTATTGTATCAATTTTTTTTAATTAACATGTTTATTAATATCAATTTTCTTCTTATTTAGTCTTAGTTTTGTTATTTTGTTTTAATGAGTTTTGTTATTAGATATATTATTTAGTTTTGTTAAAATATATTCATATTAAATTATTTTATTTATAATTATAACATATTTTTAATAAAAAATTTTATATGTATGATATTTACTATTTATTAAAAATTATTGTTTCTTACTAATATTGAAACAATATATTTTATCTTCATCTTTTTAATATAATTAAAATTTATAATCTTGTATACTTTAAATATTAAAAAATAAATATTTTTTTATAAAAATGAAAATAGTGACTAACAGAAAACGCTCAATAAGTTCAACTCGATGGTTATCGGAACATTCTAATGATAAATACGTTTTTCAAGCAAAAAAAAGAAACCTTCGTTCACGTGCTTGGTTTAAATTAGATGATATAAATAAAAGTGATAAAATATTTAAATCTGGTATGAATGTTGTTGATTTAGGTGCAGCACCTGGTAGTTGGTCTCAATATGCAATAAGTAAAATTGGTCGAACAGGAAAAGTTATTGCATGTGATTTATTACCAATAGATCCTATTATTGGAGTTGATTTCCTACAAGGAGATCTTCAAGATAATAAAATATTAAAGAAATTATTTGAATTAATTGGTGAAAAAAAAATTCAAGTTGTTATGTCAGATATGGCTCCTAACATGAGTGGAATACCTGTTATTGATATTCCTCGATTTATTTATTTAGCTAAATTATCGCTTAATATTTTGCGTTGTATATTGGCTATCGGAGGCAGTTTTATTGTTAAAATATTCTATGGAGATGGTTTTAATGAATATCTGAAAGAAATTCACTCTCTTTTTTTAAAAGTTAAGATTCGAAAACCAAATGCTTCTCGTTTACGTTCACGTGAAGTTTACATTGTGGCTACAGGACGTAAAATATAGTATCCTATGCATTATTTATATTTAACTATAATTGTAGTAAGAGGTTTATATATTGAGTGACATGGTGAAAAACCTAATTCTCTGGGTAGTCATTGCGGTAGTTCTAATGTCTTTATTTCAGAGTTTTGGTCCTAGCGATTCAAATAGTCGTATGGTGGATTATTCTACTTTTATGAATGAGTTAACTCAGGATCAGATACGTGAAGTTCGAATTTCTGATCGTGAAATTAATGTTAAGAAAAGTGATAACAGTCGTTATATAACTTATATTCCAATGAGAGATGATCCAAGATTGTTAGATACTTTGCTTGAAAAACATGTTGTTGTAATTGGTGAACAACCTAAAGAGCAAAGTTTTTTAGCAACTATTTTTATTTCTTGGTTTCCAATGTTTTTATTAATTGGGGTTTGGATATTTTTTATGCGTCAAATGCAAGGTGGTGGTGGGAAAGGTGCTATGTCTTTTGGGAAGAGTAAAGCACGTATACTAACAGAAGATCAAATTAAAACAACTTTTGCTGATGTTGTTGGTTGCGATGAAGCAAAAGAAGAGGTTAGTGAATTAGCTGAATATTTACGTGAACCAGCTCGTTTTCAAAAATTAGGTGGTAAAATTCCTAAAGGAATTTTAATGGTAGGACCACCTGGAACTGGTAAAACTCTATTAGCTAAAGCTATTGCTGGTGAAGCAAAAGTTCCATTTTTTACTATCTCTGGTTCAGATTTTGTGGAAATGTTTGTTGGTGTTGGTGCTTCTCGTGTTCGTGATATGTTTGATCAAGCAAAGAAAGCGGCACCATGTATTATTTTTATTGATGAAATAGATGCTGTTGGTCGTCAGCGTGGTGCAGGTTTAGGAGGTGGTCACGATGAACGAGAGCAAACTCTTAACCAAATGTTAGTAGAAATGGATGGGTTTGAAGGCAATGAAAGTGTTATTGTTATTGCAGCTACAAATCGTCCAGATGTATTAGATCCGGCATTATTGCGTCCTGGACGCTTCGATCGACAAGTTGTTGTTGGCTTACCTGATGTACGTGGTCGAGAACAAATTTTAAAAGTTCACATGCGTCGTGTACCTTTAGATCCTAGCGTTAATGTTTTAGTTTTAGCAAGAGGAACACCTGGTTTTTCTGGTGCTGATTTAGCTAATTTAGTTAATGAAGCAGCTCTTTTTGCTGCTCGAGGAAATAAGCGTGTTGTAACCATGGTCGAGTTTGAAAAAGCAAAAGATAAGATAATGATGGGTGCTGAACGTCGTTCTATGGTTATGACAGAAGAACAAAAAGAATCTACTGCTTATCATGAGGCTGGTCATGCTATTATTGGACGAATCGTACCTGAACATGACCCTGTTCATAAAGTAACAATTATACCTCGTGGTAGAGCATTGGGGGTCACATTTTTCTTACCAGAATGTGATCAGATTAGTGCTAGTCGACAAAAATTAGAAAGTCAAATCTCAACTCTTTATGGCGGACGATTAGCAGAAGAAGTTATTTATGGATCACAAAAAGTATCTACTGGTGCATCAAATGATATTAAAGTAGCAACTAATATTGCTCGTAATATGGTGACACAGTGGGGTTTTTCTGAAAAATTGGGACCATTACTATATGCTGATGAGGAAGGTGAAATCTTCTTAGGTCGATCTATTACTAAATCTAATCATATCTCTGATGAAACAGCACAAATAATTGATGAAGAAATTAAAGTAATTATTGATCGCAATTATATGCGAGCTCGTCAAATTTTAAATGATCATATGGATATACTTCACACTATGAAAGATTCCTTAATGAAATATGAAACTATTGATGCACATCAAATTGATGATTTAATGAACCGTCGTCCAGTTAGGATACCTGATGGCTGGAATGATAATGATAATAAAAATCCTATTTCAACATCTTCGTCACAATGATGACTATAAAAAATATTTATTCTATTTTTGAGATAAAAGTATAATTTAGATTGAAATTATGATTGTAAATCTAACAACTAAACTTATTAAATAATAGATTTTATATAGAATTAATAAAGAATTAAACATATTATTATAGGTATAATAAGTATATTTAGTTAAATAAGATGATTATGAAAATTACTGCTAAAAAAATGGATCTTGAATTTAATCATCCTATAGTTATGGGAATATTAAATATTACTCCTGATTCTTTTTTTGATGGTGGCATATATAATCGTTATGAATATGCACTTAGGCATACAGCAAGTATGGTGGATCATGGTGCAAAAATTATTGATATCGGTGGTGAGTCAACGCGTCCTGGTGCTACTGAGATAAGCTTACAGGAAGAGCTTGATAGAGTTATCCCAATAATTGATGAAGTGACTAAGCGTTTTGAAATTTGGGTTTCTGTGGACACGTCTAAGGCTATTGTTATGAAGGAAGCAGCTAAAGCAGGCGTTCATATTATTAATGATGTCAGAGCGTTAAAAGAAACTGGTGCATTGGAAGCTGCTAGAGAAATTGGGTTACCTATTTGTATAATGCATATGTTAGGTCAACCTAAAACTATGCAAAAAATATCAAGTTATAAAAATGTAGTTGAAGAAGTAAAGCAATATTTATTAAATGAAATTAATCGTTGTGAGACTGCCGGCATTAAAAAAAATAACTTAATTATTGATCCTGGTTTTGGTTTTGGTAAAAATTTATCACATAATTATCAGTTATTGGCAAAATTAAATGAATTCCATACTTTTGGGGTGCCGATATTAGTTGGTATGTCTCGTAAATCAATGGTTGGTGAATTATTAGAAATACCAATAAAAGAGCGACTTATTGGCAGCATCGCATGCGCAGTGATCGCAGCTGTACATGGAGTACATATTATTCGTACTCATGATGTAAAAGAAACTGTACAAGCTATGAAGATTGTTCAAGCAACCGCAACCCTTTCTCAGTAAAGGAAACATTATTATTATGAATAAACGAAAATATTTCGGTACTGATGGTATTCGTGGTAAAGTAGGAGAAAATCCAATTACCCATGATTTTATTTTAAAGTTAGGTTGGGCTGCAGGTAAAGTTTTAGCACATCATGGTTCTAAAAAAATAATTTTAGGTAAAGATACACGTATATCAGGTTGTATGTTGGAGTCAGCTTTAGAAGCTGGTCTCTCTGCAGCTGGTTTATCTGCTATATTTACTGGTTCTATACCAACTCCAGCAATTGCTTATCTAACCCGCACATACCGTGCTGAAGCAGGTATTGTTATTTCAGCTTCACATAATCCTTATTATGATAATGGAATTAAATTCTTTTCAATTAATGGAACAAAATTACCTGATATTGTAGAAGAAGCAATAGAAGCAGAAATGGAAAAACCACTTATTTGTGTAGAATCTGCGAAATTAGGACGTGCTAATCATATCGCAGATGCTAATGGACGTTATATAGAATATTGTAAAGGCACTTTTCCAAATGAACATAGTTTAAATGGATTAAAAATTGTTTTAGATTGCGCTAATGGAGCAACATATCATATTGCGCCGAATGTTTTAACTGAGCTTGGAGCAGAAATTGTTGCTATTGGATGTGAACCTAATGGTTTTAATATTAACCATGGATGTGGTGCTACTGACGTTACAATGTTGCAAAAACGTGTTATTGAAGAAAAAGCAGATATTGGTCTTGCATTTGATGGTGATGGTGATAGGGTAATAATGGTTGATCATTTAGGAAATAGAATAGATGGTGATCAAATTATTTATATTATTGCTCGTGATGAGCTTCAGCAACATCAATTGCATGGTGGCGTTGTCGGTACATTAATGAGTAATATCGGGTTAGAGTTAGCTCTTAAAAAATTAAGTATACCTTTTATTAGAGCAAAAGTAGGAGATCGTTATGTTCTCGAAAAGTTACAAGAACAAGGATGGAGGTTAGGTGCTGAAAATTCAGGACATATTATTTTGCTAAATAAAACTACTACAGGTGATGGTATTATTGCTGGTTTACAAGTTTTAAGTGCAATGATTCGTAACGAAATGAGTCTCTATGATCTTTGTTATGAAATTAAATTAATGCCTCAGTTATTGGTAAATGTAAGTTTTTCCGGTACTAATAATCCATTAGCTACATCTGATGTTTTAAATGTAGTGAAAAAAGTTGAAAAAGAATTATCAGGTATAGGACGTGTTTTATTACGTAAATCAGGTACTGAATCCTTAATTCGAATTATGGTGGAAGGTGAAAGTAAAAATCAAGTTACAATAATGGCTAATCTTATAGCTGATGTAGTTAAACAAGTAGAAAATAGTTAAATAATTATTTTTTTTAAAAATAATTATTTAAGATATTAAATTGCTTTATTAAAGATAATTTCATCTAACTGTTTTATTATTTCTTAATATCTATAAATATCAGTATAATAATCTTGTTTATTAAATGTAATATAATTAAAATTTTATTATTTAAAATAATTATTTAAATAATAAAATTATATAAATAACTTATATTAAACTTTGTAATTAAATAGGTAGTTAATTAACTATGTATACAACTCTTTTAGTTATATTTTTATTAGTATCAATTTCTTTGATTTGTATGATAATAATGCAACAATGGAAAAACTCTAATATTGGAGGTTCATGTGTTATAGGGTCTTCTGTAACTTTATTTGGTTCATCTAGATCAAATAACATTATGACAAAAATAACTGCTATCTTTGCAACATTATTCTTTGTTATTAGTTTACTTTTAGGAAATTTAACTTATAATAAAAACTTGATTGGAAGTAAATGGAAAAATATTGGTGAATCTTTCGAAACTAATAAATCAACTAAGATTAAAACAAAATCTGAGTTATTAAAAAACGATATTCCATATTAACTAAATAAGATTTTTAGTAATAAATTTTTATAAAAATATTTTATTAAATATGCCGAGGTGGTGAAATTGGTATACACGTTACCTTGAGGTGGTAGTGCCTATAAAACTGGCATACGGGTTCAAGTCCCGTCCTTGGCATAATTTCAAAAAATAATTTGCTTTTTTTATATTATAATCTTAAACTTTATAAAAGTTTATAAACGCGGGATGGAGCAGTTTGGTAGCTCGTCGGGCTCATAACCCGAAGGTCGTTGGTTCAAATCCGACTCCCGCAACCATTTTTATCTTTTATCTATTTTATGTGTTTATTTAGATTATCTTAGTCTAATAGAAATGTATCCGAGTATGTATTTATAAATTTACTCGCAAATATTTTATAGGGTCCAATTACATATAAAAAGCCCCGGGTTCGGGGTTTTTTATTATTAATAAATAATTTATTTAGCTTTTAAGTTATAACTTTTTATGTTTTAAATTGGATTTTTTGTACATATTAGAATTAGAATAAAGATTAATATAAATTATTTTATAATTTTGATAAAAATTATTTATTTTAAATTTATTAGTCTCGAATTTATTCGTATGGTTTTTTATAATTTCATATTTATATTTATTAATAAAGCATTGTGATTTATTAATTTATAATTATTTCAATATTGATCACTTGATTAGTGTTATTTTTTATTTTAAATATTTTGTTTCATGGTTTTATATTTTAAAAATATCTTTTAATTATAGTTCGAAAGTAGGATTTATTTATTTTTGAAAATTATTATATTTTATTAAAAAGTAAATTTTAAAATTAAAAATTGTAACGCAAAATAATCATAAAATAGCGAGGTATATAATAATGAAAAACACTAATAACAAAATAATTATGATTATTTATTATGGGTGATAAATATTAAATATTTCCATTAAAAACATTGAAAAACTAATGCTGTATCAAGATCATAATAAAGGAATAAGGTGATAATTAATATGAATAAAGAAATTTTAGCTGTTGTTGAAGCTGTTTCTAATGAAAAATCTCTTCCTCGTGAAAAAATATTTGAGGCGCTTGAGATAGCATTAGCAACAGCTACAAAGAAAAAATATGATCAAGAAATTGATGTTAGAGTTAATATTGTTCGTAAAACAGGAGATTTTTATACATTTCGGCGTTGGTTAGTAGTTCAAGAAGTTACGCAACCAACTCGTGAAATTACTTTAGATGCAGCAAAATTTGAAGATTTAGATATTAAATTAGGTGATTATGTAGAGGATCAAATGAAGTCTATTACTTTTGATCGCATTACTACTCAAACGGCAAAACAGGTTATTGTTCAAAAAGTGCGTGAAGCTGAGAGGGCTATGGTTGTTGAGCAATTTCGTAAACAAAAAGGTAAAATCATTACTGGAATTGTAAAAAAAATAAATCGTGAAAATGTTACATTGGATTTAGGTAATAATGCTGAAGCAATAATTTTACGAGAAGATATGTTACCACGTGAAAATTTTCGATTATGTGATCGTGTACGTGGTGTATTATATGATGTGCGTCCAGAAGCACGTGGAGCACAATTATTTGTTAGCAGATCTCGTCCTGAAATGCTAATCGAATTATTTCGTATTGAGGTACCAGAAATTGCTGAAGAGATTATTGAAATTAAAGCTGCTGTACGTGATGCAGGATTACGAGCAAAAATTGCTGTAAAAACAAATGATAAACGAATTGATCCAGTAGGCGCTTGTGTTGGAATGCGTGGAGCTAGAGTACAAGCTGTATCAAGCGAACTCGCCAGTGAACGTATTGATGTTGTTCTTTGGGATGATAATCCTGCACAATTTGTCATCAATGCTATGGCACCAGCTGATGTTTCTTCTATTATAGTTGATGAAGACAAATGTACAATGGATATTGCTGTTGAAAGTAGCAATTTAGCTCAGGCGATTGGAAGAAATGGACAAAATATTCGATTAGCTTCCCAATTACTGAAAAAACATCGTGGATCTGATATATGGGAATTGAATGTTATGACTGTAGAAGAACTTGAAACTAAGAGTCGAGAAGAGACAGATGAATCTATTAATTCTTTTATTAAACATCTTAATATTAGTAAAGAATTTGCTACTCTTCTCGTTGGAGAAGGCTTTTCTACATTAGAAGAATTAGCTTATATACCAATCAATGAATTATTAAAAATTGAAGATCTTGATAAAAAAACTATTGAAGTTTTGCGTGAAAGAGCAAAAGCGGTATTAACAACATTAGAGTTAGCTAAAAAAGAAAGCATTGGGAATAATCAACCAACTAAAGATCTTTTGAATTTATTTGGTATGAATCATGCTTTAGCAATGAATTTAGCTGCTCATGGTATTTGTACATTGGAAAATCTTGCTGAACAAGGGATAGATGATCTTAAAGATATTAAAGAATGGCTGAATGATAAACAGGCTGGTGAAATTATTATGGCTGCGCGCAATATTTGCTGGTTTGGCAATGATCCAAAATAATTTGTAACAGGAAGGAACGGAATGGAAGATGAAACTGTAAAATCATTAGCAGCAGAGATTCAAACTTCAGTTGAACGACTAATACAGAAATTTTCTGATGCTGGGATAAAAAAAACTGAAAATGATGCTGTTACTCAAAATGAGAAAAAAAATTTACTTACATACTTAAATCGTGAAGATGGTAATATCCATAATCACAGCATTCATTTAACATTACAGCGAAAAACTCGTAGTATATTAAGTATACCAAGCGCGGGTGGAAAAAGTAAATCAATTAATATTGAAGTCCGTAAAAAGCATACATATATTAATCAGGATGTATTAGAAAAAATAAAATCTGAAGAGAAAATAAAACGTGAAATAGAAAGAAAAGCTAAATATGAAGCAGCGGCAAAAGAGAAAGTAAAACAAGGTAAAAATAATCAAAAATCAGTTAAATTGAATCAAGATTCAGCTGTTTATATAGAAAAACAACGACGTGAAACTGAAGCAAAAGAGCTTAAACATAAAGTTGAAGAAGAGATGCGTCGCAAAGTTGAAGTTGAAGCTAAAAGAATTGCTGAAGAAGCTCGTCGTATGGCAGAAAATAACTATGCTTGTTGGAACAGTGATAATGAAGTAGATGATAATGATCAAGATTATCATACAACGACATCTCGTCATGCTCGTGAAGCAGAAGATGAAAACGATGCTAAAGAAGAAGGTCGTCGTATTAGAAGTAGAGGTGGAAAATCTATTCGGCAAAAGAAAAATAATAAACTTTCTGAAAAAGCTGATCGTGAAGAAGAGCGATCTGTTTTCCGCACTAATAAAACTAGAGGTAAACAGAAAAAAACTAGTTCATTACAACAAAGTTTCATAAAACCTGCTTCGATTATTAACCGTAATGTTGTTATTGGAGAAACAATTTCAGTTTCTGAATTAGCAAATAAGATGGCAATTAAAGGCTCTCAAGTGATAAAAGCAATGATGAAGATAGGTACGATGTTAACCATTAATCAGATTATTGATCAAGAAACAGCAGAACTTGTTGTAAAAGAGATGGGACATAAAGTTATCTTACACCATGAAAATGAACTAGAAGAATCTATTTTAAATGATCGTTATAAAAATGAAGCAATTGCAGAACCACGCGCCCCAGTTGTAACGATCATGGGACATGTTGATCATGGTAAAACTTCATTACTTGATTATATTCGCTCAACTAAAGTTGCATCTTCTGAAGCTGGAGGAATTACTCAGCATATAGGTGCTTATCATGTTGAAACAAATAAAGGTATGATTACTTTTTTAGATACACCAGGTCATGCTGCATTTACATCGATGCGTGCTCGTGGAGCTAAAGTAACTGATATTATTGTTTTAGTTATTGCAGCTGATGATGGAGTTATGCCTCAAACGATAGAAGCTATTCAACATGCTAAGGTTGCTAATGTACCTATTGTTGTTGCAATTAGTAAAATTGACAAACACGAAGCTAATCCTGATCGAATTAAAAATGAACTATCTAAATATGATATTATTTCTGAAGAATGGGGTGGTCAAAATCAATTTATCAATATATCATCTAAAAATGGAGTAGGTATTAATGAATTATTAGAGGCAATTTTATTGCAAGCTGAAGTCTTAGAGCTAAAGGCTATTCGTACTGGTATGGCACGTGGTATTGTTATAGAATCTTATTTAGATAAATATCGTGGTTCAATTACAACTATTTTAGTTCAAGAAGGAACTATCAATAAAGGTGATATTGTACTGTGTGGTTTTGAATATGGTCGCATTCGCGCCATGAGAAATGAATTGAATGAAGATATTAATTTTGCTGGACCATCTATTCCAGTCGAAATTTTAGGATTATCAAATGTAACTTCAGTAGGTAATGAAGCAACTGTTGTTAGAGATGAAAAGAAAGCGCGTGAAGTTGCACTTTATCGTCAAGATAAATTTCGAGAAATTAAATTAGAACGTCAGAAAAAGTTAAAATTAGAAAATATGTTTGCCAATATGGAAAGTAGTAAAATTTCTGAGTTAAATATTGTATTCAAAGCAGATGTACAAGGTAGTTGTGAGGCTATTACTAATTCATTAAAAAATTTATCGACTGATGAAGTAAAAGTGAAAATTATTGGTTCAGGTGTCGGCGCTATTACAGAGACAGATGTTACATTAGCCTCTACTTCTAATGCAATTATTGTTGGTTTTAATGTTTGTGCTGATGCTACTGCAAGACGTATTGTAGAAAGTGAAAATTTTGATTTACGGTATTATTCAGTTATTTACAATCTTATTGATGATATAAAAAATGCTATGAATGGCATGTTATCGCCTAAACATAAAATGCAAATTATTGGATTGGCAGAAGTACGTGATGTCTTTAAATCTCCTAAGTTTGGATCAATAGCTGGTTGCATGGTTGTTGAAGGTGTAATTAAACGCAATAATCCTATCCGTGTATTAAGAGAGAATATAGTTATTTATGAAGGTGAATTAGAATCATTGCGTTGTTTTAAGGATGATATTAATGAAGTACGTAATGGTATTGAGTGTGGCATTGGTGTGAAGAATTATAATGATGTGCGTATTGGTGATAAAATAGAAGTATTTGAATTCATTGAAATAAAGCGTAATATTAATTAAATATTTTATTAAAAATAATATAACTTATTTTTAAGATCTTTCATATATAAAATATATAAATATATATTTAAACTTGATAAAATAGTTACAAATTGTTGAAATATTTTAATTTTATTATTAATAAATAAATATTTATTTATATTATTTTAAGGAGATTTATATTAATGGTAAGAGAGGTTGATCGTATTCAACGCATAGCGAAAGAAATACAAAAAGAAATAGCTATTATTATTCATAAAGAAATTAAAGATCCACGTGTTAAAATGATTACTATTTCATTGGTAAAGATTTCTCGTGATTTGACTTGTGCTAAAATATTTGTGACTTTTTTAAATATATTAGATAAAGAAAATAAAACAGATATTGTTAAAAATGGAATTCAAGTATTGAATGGTAATATGTCTAAATGTATTCGCTCTTTATTGTCTAAATCTATGCGATTACGCATTATTCCTAAATTAACTTTTTTTTATGATAGTTCTTTGATAGAAGGTATCTATATGACTAATTTAGTTAACGACGTAATACGTAGTGATGAAAATCGTCGTAATATTAATTAAAGATGATCAAAAATAAGTGAAACTAGACTATCTTACTCGTGAAGTTCACGGGATATTATTACTAGATAAACCAGAGAAACTTTCATCTAATGATGCCTTACAAAGAGCACGTCGTTTATTTAATGCCAAAAAAGCTGGCTATATAGGGGCGCTGGATCCATTAGCAACCGGGATGTTACCAATTTGTTTAGGTGAAGCAACTAAATTTTCACAATTTTTGCTTAATTCAGATAAACGTTATCGCACTATTGCTAAGTTAGGACAACGTACTGATACATCAGATGCATATGGTAAAATCATTTCTCAACGTCCTATTAAAATAACACAACAGCATCTTAATGAAGCATTAGATAAATTTCGTGGTAACTTAATTCAAATACCATCTATGTATTCTGCCATTAAATATAATGGAAAACCACTTTATAAATACGCTCGTCATGGTATTACTATTGAGCGTAAAGGTCGTATGATTACTGTTTATGATTTGCAATTTGAGTATTGGCAAAAAAATGAATTACAATTAACAATTCACTGCTCTAAGGGAACTTATATAAGGACCATTATTGATGATTTAGGCGAAATATTAGGTTGTGGTGCTCATATAATTTATTTAAGACGCTTACAAGTAGCTAATTATCCTTATGAACGTATGATAACATTAGAACAATTATATATGTTAAATCAGAAAGTAAAATTTAGGAATGATTATTTAGAAAAACAATTAGATTCTTTATTGTTGCCGATTGATACAGCTGTTAACCACTTTCCTGAAGTTAATATTTCACCAGTTGCTGCAATACGTTTTAAGCATGGACAGTCTATTATGATTACTAATCACACGTTTTATAAAGATAATATAATTAGAGTAACGGAAGGTAATATTCATAAATTTATTGGTATCGCTAAAATAAATGAGAATAATAAAATAGCTCCATATAGGTTACTTGTTGATAGTATTTAATTCAATCAAAATGTTGTATTGTGTTTTAATTGATTAAAATGTAAAATAAAATAATAATTTATTTAGGAACAAATACTAAATTGTAGATTTGCTCTATTTATCCTTAATAAAAAATTGGAGTTATATTTATGTCTTTATGTGCTATAACAAAAGCAAAAATTATCTCAGAGTATTCTTCTGATAACAATAATACTGGATCTACTAAGGTTCAAGTTGCTTTATTAACTTCTCGAATCAATCATTTACAAAATCACTTTACAAGGCATAAAAATGATAATCATAGTCGACGAGGTTTATTACGAATGGTTGCAAAACGTCGCAAACAATTAAACTATCTTAAACGTAAAGATATTTCTGATTACACAAGTATTATTGAACGTTTAGGATTACGTCGTTGATTAATTGATTTTTAATAGAAAGGGGCCAACATTGGCCCCTTTCTATTAAAAATAGGTAAAGATTTAATAATTAATTAAAACTTATTAAATAATTTAAAATAGATTATTTCTTTTTTAAAAATACTATCTTTAATTATACTAAGTTTTAGTTTTATTTACTAAAAATATTTTTCCATAAAATAGATAACATATTATAATTATTATTAATTGTCTTTATATAATAAAAAATAAAAATATTAATGTTATTAAATAAATAATCAGCTATTTAAAAGGGTATTATTTTGCTTAATCTTATTGTTCATAAATTTCAATATAACGATCATACCGTCACTATTGAAACTGGTATAATGGCACGTCAATCTAATGCGGCTGTTATGGTTAATATAGATGATACATCCGTATTTGTTACTGTTGTCGGGCAAAAAAAAGTGAAAGAAAAACAGGATTTTTTTCCACTTACTGTTAACTATCAGGAACGATCTTATGCTGCTGGTCGAATTCCTGGTAGTTTTTTCCGTCGTGAAGGTCGCCCTAGTGAATCTGAAACATTAATTTCTAGATTGATTGATAGATCTATCCGCCCATTATTTCCAGAAGGATTTATAAATGAAATACAAATTATTGCTACAGTTGTATCAATTAATCCACAAATAAATCCAGATATTGTTGCTATGATTGGCGCTTCTGCTGCATTATCTTTATCAGATATTCCATTTTATGGACCAATCGGTGCAGCTCGTGTTGGTTATGTAAATAATAAATATATTCTAAATCCTAATTCTAATGAGTTAAAAAACAGTCGATTAGATTTAATTGTAGCATGCACAACCAATGCAGTGATAATGGTAGAATCTGAAGCTGATTTATTGACAGAAGATCAAATGCTTAATGCAATTATTTTTGGTCATAAACAACAGCAAATCATAATTGAGAATATTAATATATTAGCAAATGAAATAGGTAAGGAAAAATGGAATTGGCAACCAGAACAAGTTAGTGAAAAATTATATAATCGTATCTATGAATTAACAGAAAAACAATTTATTTATTCTTATCATTTTAAAAAAAAACAAGAAAGTTATACTAATTTTGATGCAATTAGAGAAAATATTACTTATACGCTTTTACAAGAAAATGAATATTTAGATATTACTAAAATAAATGAAATTCTTATCAAAATACAGAAAAGAGTTATTCGTACTATCCTATTAAAAGGAGAACTACGAATTGATGGTCGAGAAAAAGATATGATACGTCCACTTGATATACGTATTGGTATATTACCTCGTACTCATGGTTCAGCATTGTTTACTCGTGGAGAAACTCAAGCATTAGTAACTGTAACTCTCGGTATTGAACGTGATGGGCAATTAATTGATGATCTTATGGGTGAATATACTGATTATTTTCTATTTCATTATAATTTTCCTCCTTATGCAGTAGGAGAAACTGGTATTATTGGTTCCTTAAAGAGACGTGAAATTGGACATGGTCGTTTAGCTAAACGTGGAATATTAGCTGTTATGCCAAATCAATCAGAATTTCCTTATACTTTACGTGTAGTTTCTGAAATCACTGAATCTAATGGATCTTCTTCTATGGCTTCTGTTTGTGGAGCATCATTAGCATTAATGGATGCCGGTGTTCCAATTAAAGAACCTGTAGCAGGTATTGCAATGGGATTAATAAAAGAAAATGATAATTTTATTATACTTTCCGATATCATCGGTGATGAGGATCATTTAGGTGATATGGATTTTAAAGTAGCAGGTACTTGTAATGGTATTACTGCTTTACAAATGGATATTAAAATTGATGGTATTACGTATGAAATTATAAAATTAGTATTAAATCAAGCAAAAATAGCTCGTTTACATATCCTAAACATTATGGAAAAAACAATTAATCTTCCTCGTGAAAGGATTTCTAAATTTGCTCCTCGAATTCATACTATCCATATTAATCCTGATAAAATTAAAGATGTTATAGGTAAAGGTGGTTCTGTTATTAAATCATTAACAGAAGAAACAGGTACTGTAATTGAGATTAATGATGATGGTACAGTAAAAATTGCTGCAATTGATAGTTCTATGGCAGAAGCGGCTATTCGTCGTATTGAAGATATTACTGTAGAAGTTGAAGTTAATCGCATTTATCATGGTAAAGTTACGCGTATTGTTGATTTTGGAGCTTTTATTAGCATTAGTGGCAGCAAAGAAGGATTGGTACATATTTCTCAGATAGCAGAAAAACGAGTTAAAAAAGTTACTGATTACTTACAATTAGGTCAGCAAGTACTTGTTAAATTATTGGAAATTGATCGTTATGGGCGAATTCGTCTCAGTATTAAAGAAGTTACTTCTATTGAAAAGTTAGTTGAAACAGAGATATAGATTTTACAGAACAATTTTATATAAGACTTAGTTTTCTCTAAAAAGAGAAAATATTTATTTTTAATAAATGACTTCTAAGTAATTTAAAATATTAATAATAATATCGATTACTTTTTTGTTTTTAAAAAAAAATACAATAGTAAAACTAGAATTAAGATTAATCTTTATTATTAAATATAACCACTTTAATTATAAAAATTACTAATATCTATTTTATATATTATATTTTTTATTATCTTATCATTATTTAATAATGAATATGTATGTTTTTATATAAACGCAATGTAATATGTGATATTATCATATTATATTTATAGCGTTAGCGTATAATGATTCTATTATTTTACCACCTATATATTTTGATATTCAAGAATTTTTTAAAAATCTATTTTCAGTACAGTAGTTAAGAAATTTTTTGCTTATACAGCAAGCAATTATAGTTTAATTAAACTTTTAACTTTATAAAAATAAATCTGGATTATATTATGCTTTATTATGTCTTAAGATATCGATTAATAAATGATTATTATATCTTCTAATAAATTAGAAACAAGATTAATGTATATAATCTCTTTAGTAAGAAATGCTTTATTTATTGTAAAAAAGAGATAAACATAAAATAGAATAAAGTAATTCTCATCTTATTATGGTCAAAAGAAGAAGAACAATAGAATAAAGTTTAAGATATAATCTTTAATACTTCTATTAGATAAAGTCAGTGAAAATATTGATTGTTTATCTAAAAAGATAATTAAAAGATAATATTTTTATTAACTATTTTAAATTAAAATTTATATTTTTAAATAAATATTATCTAAATTTAGTAGATAATGAAAATTATATCGTTATTTAAATTATGCTGGTCAGAAACTTATAGATTGGTTTATTTAATTATTTCTATGATCTTTTGTAGAATTAACTTTATGACGATAAGTATAAGAATGATCTTTCAGAATTAAGCCTGAAAATAACAACAAACTTGTTTATCACTTTTAAAAGTCTTCATCAGATTATGATGAGGGCTTATTATTCGTATAATAACTAATTTAAGCCAGTTTATATTTAAATGAGAATCATTAATTTTTTCATAAAATCATCTGAACTGGCTATAATAATAAATGAGGCATTTTTACATGATTAATGAGACTGAAATCTCTTTTGCTGATTTAGGCTTATCAGCACCAATTCTCTCTGCGCTAAATGATCTTGGTTATAAAAAACCATCTCCAATACAGCAGCAATGTATTCCCTATTTGTTGGATGGATGTGATGTATTAGGTATGGCTCAAACCGGTAGTGGTAAGACAGCAGCTTTTAGTTTACCATTATTACATAATGTAGATATCACATTGAAATCTCCTCAAATTTTGGTATTAGCACCAACTCGTGAGTTAGCTGTACAAGTTTCAGAAGCCATGAGTTCTTTTTCTAAATATATGCATTCAGTTAATGTAGTCGCACTCTATGGCGGACAACGTTATGATTCGCAATTATATAGACTTAGACAAGGCCCTCAAATTGTAGTTGGAACACCAGGTAGATTATTAGATCATTTAAAACGAGGAACTTTAAGCTTATCTCGTTTACATGGTTTAGTTTTAGATGAAGCTGATGAAATGTTACGAATGGGTTTTATTGAAGACGTTGAAAATATTATGAGTCAGATTCCAAATAAACATCAAACAACATTATTTTCTGCTACGATGCCAGAAGCTATTCGTCGTATTACTAGTCGATTTATGAGATCACCAAAAGAAATTAGTATGCAATCTAGTGTAAGAATGCGTCCAGATATTACTCAGAGTTATTGGTCTGTCTATGGTATTCGTAAAAATGAAGCATTAGTTCGCTTTTTAGAGGTAGAAGATTTTGATGCAGCAATTATTTTTGTTCGCACTAAAAATGCTACATTAGAAGTTTCTGAAGCTCTTGAACGTAATGGTTATAATAGCTCTGCTCTAAATGGTGATATGAACCAAGCTCTACGTGAAAAAACATTAGAACGATTAAGAGATGGTCGACTTGATATATTAATTGCTACTGATGTTGCAGCTCGTGGTTTAGATGTTGAACGTATTAGTTTAGTTGTTAATTATGATATACCTATGGATGTTGAATCTTATGTACATCGAATTGGTCGTACTGGTAGAGCTGGTCGATCTGGACGTGCTATTTTATTTGTTGATAATCGTGAACGCCGATTATTGCGTAATATTGAACGTACTATAAAACAATCAATAAGTGAAGTTGAGTTACCTAGTTCTGCCATTCTAAGTGAACGTCGTCAAGCTAAATTTGCTGAAAATATTCTAAAACAATTAGAAAGTAATGATTTAGAAAAATATAGATTATTATTGACCAAATTAGTTTCTAATGAAGAATTAGATATGGAAACTTTAGCTTCAGTATTATTGAAAATGGCTCAAGGTGATCGTTTGTTAATATTACCACCAGATCCAATTCGTCGGTTAAAACATGAATTTAATTTTCGTGACACTAATCGTCGTAGTAATAATGCTTCTAATTACAGTATGCGCCGCGAGCATTTTAATTCATGTGATATGGAATTATATCGTATTGAAGTTGGTCGTGATGATGGTGTTGAAGTTCGTCATATTCTTGGTGCAATTGCTAACGAAGCGGATATTAATAGTCGTTATATTGGTAACATTAAGTTATTTTCTTCATATTCAACTATAGAATTGCCGAAGGGCATTCCAAATCAATTATTAAATCATCTAACTCGTATACGTATTTTGAATAAACCAATACAAATTCAATTATTAGGTGATGTACAGTCCTTTAAACGTCGATATAATAAACATCATGATAGTAGTGAATTGTCTGAACGAGGACGACGTTTTAATAGTGAACGAGGACGATTTTATCGACGTAATGAAATACAGAATAATATTGGATTACGTCGACGTGGTAATCATAATATATAATGTTAAAAAATATTTAAATTTTATTTAAAATAAAAACTGAATTTATTTAAATTGAGTTCTCATTTACCTTTGATTAAGATGATTATATTCTTTTAAATAATTTAAAATAATTAAAAAACATGATTCTAAATATACTAATCATTTGCTTAATATTAATTATATTAACCAAATATTAGTAATGATAATAAACTAATATAGTTTTATATTTAAAATAATATATGTTTTTGTTTTATAAAGTAATTTTTTAATTTTGACTATCAATATCGAATATAAAGATTATTTATGAATAATATATAATATTAATTATTTATTAAAAATAAATAATTAATATTATATAGTCAATGTTAAAAATTTTAATTTTTTTGTAAAATATAAGTCGTTTTTATATTTTAAAAAATAAATTAATTTAGTTTACATGATAAATAACATTGAAATAATTAATATTGATACCTTATTTTTAATAAAATTAATATTTAATAATTCATTATTATAATTAAAAATACAACTTTTATGTATAAAAAATTAATATCTATTCAAAAAATAGAATTTTGACATTATTTTTTAATTTAATATATTTAGCATTATAGAATATAAATGTTAAAAAAATTTTTTTAATGATAATTATTAATTATAGAATATTATTCATAGGTAATATAGTTTATGTGATTATTTATTATAATTAAAATTATTTATCATTGATTAATAAATTAAATACTAATTGTATGATGAGTTATCTTTAATTTAGATAATAAATAACAATATATTTTGTATAGTATTAAGCTTTAATCTATAAGTATTTAATAAATATTAATTTATTATTTTTATTCGCATTTTTATTAAGAATTTATCTTAAAAAATTATAATTTAATAATTTATAAAATTTCCTTCAATTTATATTTTAATTTTCATATATTATTAGTGATATGATTTTTATGGATAACGCATAAATGAAGATTTAACATAGATTTTTAATTTAATTATTTAAAAAATTATTATTTTAACCTTACATTATTTTATTTAAAAGTAATACAATGTTAAAAATATAATTATTAGAACCAACATAAATAAAAAAATAAGAAAATTTTACATAATTAATTGATTAAAAATAAATAAGTTTACTTTTTTTTTAATAAATAACAGTAATAAATAAATACTAATATTATTACAATTATTATTTTTAGAATATACTATTTAATATAAATTAAAATTTTTGATGCTTTGATATAAACAGTAAATACATATATTCAATATTAATATGATTATCTAATAAAATTAAAAAATATTTTTAATAAAAGAATTATTATATTTAGATAATTAAATAAAATAAAATTAATACTAATATTAATTAAATAAATAATTTATTAAGTTATTATATAATAATGATATATTATAATTTATTAATTAAAATTACAATAATAATTTATCCTACATGATAAGATATAAAATATATTACTATTATTTGATTAATAAATATTATATTAGTATCAGTAATATTATTAAATTTTATTGTATTTTTACTTTTAAATAAATTATTTAACATTATAATAATAGTATGAGTATTGTTAATTAAATTATAAATATATATAATTAGAAATTATTTTTAATAATTTCAAAATAAAAAATATAAATTAATAAATCAAATCTATATTATGTATAATAAATATTATCATTAATAATGAAATACTTATGTTTAAGTGGAGCTACTAAATATTAAATGGATATATAAATTAAATATATATTTAAAAAAAAGTTTTAATTTTAATAAACAAACTATAAACATAATTAATTTAGTAAAAATAGATTTTATCTATATTATTTAATAAAATAAGTAAATCAATAAGATAAAAAAAGCATTTTAGCATTAAGAATGTAATATATATAGAATTTGAATATAACAAAATTAATTTATTTTTTAGTAAATATCATTGAAAGAGTTATATATATTAAAATAATAATTATTATTTAAATTCATGGATTATTTAAATTAAGATTACATTCATAAGTTATAATATATAGTCAAATAATATTTTTTTAACTATTTCTAAAAAGTAATTTTAGTAACAATAAAATAATAGGTATTATGATATTTAGAATATTTAAAAATTTGAATAATTTAAATATTATAATAGATAAAATATTAATTATAAATAAAGATATAAAAGATCTTGATAATTTTTTATCTATTTTGTAATATTTATTACAGCAATTTAATCTCAGTTGTGATTTATATAGAAAATAGATCTGTATTATACTATATAACAAGTAAGATCTTATATCTTTTATAACCATTAGGTGGATTTTTATCTATAAAACATTTTTATTAATATTACTATTTTATTAAATATAATTAATCTTATTTAAAATATTTTAAAATAAAAAAATAATTAATATTTTGATATACAGAATTATAATTTATACTTATGAAATATAAATTATTTAATCAATAGATAATCTATTAAAATAAATATTTATTATAAAATACAATGAGTTATTTTTAAACTTAAACGATATATAATATTTGATAAAATAATAAAGATTTTATAGTTATATTTATAACTAAATTTATTCTTTAATATAGAAATATTAATAAAATATTCTATAAGTATAAATTTTATTCTTTTATAAATTATGAATGTGATAATATCGCTATATAATTTATAATATTTGTATTATCGTCTATAATAAATTATACTAATATACGTAGAGAGATATAGATAGATTCATGATACTTCTTTTGGATATTTATATTACGAACAAAATAGTTAATATAAAAAAGATAATAATACGTTATGTTATTAAATTAACTAATAAGACCAAAAAACATTTTGATCTTAACATAGCTAAGATATTTTATTAAAAAGAAAAATAAAAATATTAAATTATTTTAATACATTTAATCAAATATCATTTAGTTTTATTATTTAAACATATTTTTTTAAATGCTTAATAGATCTTATTTTTTTTAAAAATTTTTTATGAAATAAATTTACTATAATAAGAACGTTATATTTTATAAATTAGTCTATAAAATATAGGTTGCATGTCTAGTAAATTTTATGAATATCTAATCTTTAAAATTATTAATTTTTCTATATCACTTTCATTAAATAGTTATATCATTACTGTAATGAAAATTAAGATCATTTTTATTAAAAAACATAATTTATTATTGATCAATAACATCAATGTTAAAATTAATAATTTAATTAACGATATTTATTGATAATATAATATTAGATTAATCAATAACTTTAGTTTTTTACTTATATAAAATATTTTATATAAATAACATTGTTTATAACAGACATTTTTATTATTGTTTGAATTTATTAATGAATTTAATTCTAATTATATACTTATTAAGTTAGTGAAGTAAAAACGAAAGTTTAATTTGTATTTTATGATATAAATGTATCCTTATTATGAACATAATTTGATTGCTATTTATTGCTATTGATTATTATATATCATTATTAATTTAAAATTTATATTTTTTTGATTTATAGATTGGTAATAATCTACTTTTTAATTGTAGTTTAAGAGTGAAGTATGCTTTGATATCAAAAATATTTATAATTTTAATATATTTAATACTGGAATAATTTAATTAGATATTCTAGATCTATAAACAATATTTTTCTTATTAATTCGTGTATAAAATTTATTTTATAAATTATATATTTAAATCTGGAAAAAATATTACTATAATATAGATATTTAATTTAAGATATTTTAAATAATTTATCTATTCCTTTATACTTTAAATACTCAATAGTTAAAATATGTTATTTATAAAAATAATCATAAAGATTTTAAAAAGTTAAAAAATGCATCTCTTTATTTAATAATTGAATGAAATAAATATAACTTTATTTTTATAAATTTTAATATAAATTACTAAATAGTTAATATTATTAAATATTTTATAATCTTTTTTTTAATTATTATGTTAAATTAATTGGATATTTTATTAAAAGAATATTTATTTAATTAAATTCTTAATATTTTTAACTTTAAAATTAATATCAGCATAATATATATAGATATATGTTTAAAAAATATTAAAAATTAATATTTTCATTATAATTTTTATTATTTTACTAAATTAAAATAAAATATTTAAAAAAATAAAACATAACTATCATATAAGAATAATAATAATTCTTAAAATAATCTTATTTTATTATTTATCAATTTCTATTGATTGAAATAAAATTATAGAAAGAGATAGCGAAAATATATACGAAAATAAAAACGTGTGGTTATAAGATAATAATTAAGATATAATAATTATTATTTTCAAATGGTCAAATTATATGTTAATTTATTATTTTAGATTTATATAGTATTTTTAAAAAATAATAAATATAAAAAATAAAAATATGATTAGTTTGATATTGTTTGATTATTTTCTGTAAGAAAAAATAATTAATAATAGATTTTAGAAAATAGTTAATATTATATCATATTATTTAAATATAATTATAATATTATTATAAAAGAAACTTTAGTTCTAGATCTTTTATCTACAATAATTAAAGTAGTAATTTTAATCAATTTTTTAATTGAGCAAAATCTATATAATTAAAGCAAGTAATTATTTAGTAATAAATTCTATGATTTCAATCATCAAATCTGATAAAAAATTAAATTTTTTATTTTTCTTAATTAATAAAGTAAAACTTTAATATTCTTATAATCCACGATTTATGAAAATGATAGAAATTAAATGTAATATCTCTAAGATTCAAATTAATACTTCATTTTAAGCAATTTATTGCTTTAAAAACTAACTAATAATAAATTATTTTTATTTTATTTTATTTTTTTATAGATTTTAATAATATAAAAGAGTTAATATAAATATGAAATTTATTATTATTTATAATATATTAAATGTTTAATAAAAATATCTTGTACTAGATATTTATTAGTAATTTTCTTTATGTGATCTATAATAATTAAATTAACTTTCATATTTATTTACTTAGTTATTAATATAATAATATTATATATATACTTTATTTAAGTTTGTTTGTTCATTAATGAAAATAAAATAGATAAACAATACTCATAAAAATAATTTTTATCTAAAATAGTTATTTAAGTATGATAAATGATATCTTTAAAAAAGATAAATATTAAATAAATAGATATTTTGACTATCTCTTAATATTTTATTTTTAATCTTTTGTTTAAATCTAATATAATAATAAAATTATTAAATTAATTCTATTATAAAATAATAATATTTTTATACATTAAGCGAATGTTAATCGTATCTTGATTTTTTTTTATAAAATTTATTTATCTTGTAAGATTTTTTAAATAAAAAATTTATTTTGTACGTTTTTATTATAACTTATATAAATATTTTTCATTTATTTTAAGAGAATTAATAATTAAAAATAATTATACTATGATAATAACATAAATATTATTTGATAAATATTAAGTTTTATATTTTTGATAAATTATTATTGATTATTACTAATATAAGATATTCATATATTTTATAATATAGTTATATTTGTTTTAATAAATTTAATACTGTTAAAATTATCTATATCGTTTAATTAACTAAACAATTTTATTATTAATCTTTATACGTATTAAATATAAGTTATATCTTTTTATATGTATAAATAAATTTTAATAACATATATTATTTCATTATTTATTAGTAATAATAACCTTATTATGAAACTATAAATTACATTATTTTTTATTTTTTAAATAAATCGTATTATAAATTAATAATATAGATGATAATATGATATAAAGAATTATTATATTAAATATACTTAAAATATAATAATTCGATATTTGATCATAACATTTATTAATGTTAATATATTTTTTTAAATTTATAAATGATTTCTATAATATTATTTTTGTATATTTATGATACCATTAAATAAATCCATTATTAAGTAAAGTTTTACTTAATATACTATATTTTATCGTTAAAATATCTATATGTTGGTTTTAAATCTATTTTACAAACTATTATTTTTAAATTAGCTCTAATTTTAATTATTGATATTATTAGTTTTTATAAAGATTTTAATCTTATATAATATTTTATTATAAATATTTTTTTTCAACTGAATATTAAAATATTAATTATATGATATTATATAAAATATAAGAATTTTTTAGAATGGCAGATTGATTTACTTTTAAGATTTTTAATAAATACTTTAATATAATACTCTATAATAACAGTAATAAATATAATCTAGAGATAAATTTATTGACTATCGTATTTTTTATTTATTAATTTAATATATAGATTAAATAATAAATAAACTTTATTTTTTATCTGTTATTTTATTGATTTTTTAATAATATATTTTCATTTTTTTAAAATTAGTATTTAATATTATATATTTTTTTTGAACAACACATTTATTAATTTTAACATTAACATCATTATTTAATATAAGTTTTACTTAGCTATTGACTTATTTGTTTTATATATAAATATAAAAATTTATATTTGTATTAATTTAATTTTATTATATAACAATTTAATTATCTTTATGATCAATGATATTTATCACTTTTTCTAAAATAACATCTTTTATATCTTTTATATACTAATTTAAAGTATAAATATCTTTCTTATAATTATTTAGTTTTGCATTCTAATAATATGTTTAATATTATTAAGTATTATTAGATTAATAAATCTATAGAATTAATAGTTTATTATCAATATATAATCCAGCTAATAAATTATTTTGATTTTTAATGTAAATTAATTTGATTATTTATTTTTTAAATATTATTTTACTTAGTATTATAATAAAATTATAATTTTATTAATCATAGATAATTATTATTATAAATATATTTTAATTGTTTCACTTAATGATTAATAAATTCTATTATAAAATGGTTTTTTAAAATATTTTATATTATTAATAATAATATAAAATATTTATGTGATTATAATTTATTTATTCTTTTTAAATATTATAGTATATTCAAATATTTATAAGTTAACATAGCTTAATTTATATCTATATTTTTGTTTAATAAATATGCTTTAAATAAAGTTTAATAACAAATTGAACTTATTATTAGATAAGTTATACTTATCTAATAAAATTTTATTTTAAAAAAAATGCAAATAATTATCACTTTAAGATTAATTAAATGATTATTTTTATATTATCAAAATTGATAATTTAATTTATCAATATATATTTCAGTAGTCATTTAATTTATTATATAAAATTTTATAAAATTATTATTTGTTACCACTATCTTTTATAACTATATAGTGTATATCAATAATATTGATGTAATTAATATTATTATTTCAGTTTTAAAATAAAAAATTTGTTTTAGTTTTTATGAATCTATAAAAATTATATTAATTATTTGATATTTTAAAAAGTCTATAATACTTTTTTTATTATGATATTAAAAACATTTATATACAGTTATTTTAGATCATATATTTAATGTAGATATTTAATATAATAATTTATTTATAATACTAGTAATTAATATTTTTATAGATAGAAAACTATTTTTTAAATGTTATAATTTTATATAGTATGGATATATGGGAAATTTTATAAAATAAATTTTTAGTTAAATTATTAGTTTTGAACATTTTAAAAATTAAATTAAAATATAAAAAAATATATTTATATATTTCCTACATAGAAAATATTTGATTTTATATTATGTTGATTTAAAATTATCATAATTTATTTTTATTTTATTTTTTAGTAAAATAAATTAGATTATTATAAAACTAAGTATATAAAAATTATAAATAGTTAGTATTATGATATTAAATTTAAATACGTTTTTATATGATGATAATCGTATCATTTTACTAAAATAAGATATTATTTAGCATAATTATTTAATAAAATTAAACATTAATAAATTATTTTTTGGATAAGAATAATTTTATTTTTTCTATTAACTTGTTAATGACAAAATATCAAACTACTTAATATAGTATATCAATTTGATAATCAAATATAAGTATATTTCTGATAACATTTTATTTATAATTAGTTTTTAATCTAATTTTAGAAAAAAATTTTTTTAAATTTTATTGTTTCAATTAATATTCAAAATATTATAGATTTTAAGAATCCTAAATAGTTTACTTAATATTTGATTTTTATTAAAAAGCAATCTTATAATATATATAATATTAATTAATTAAAATATAAATGATAGCTTTAGACTATTCATATTATAGTTTATCTTATCAATTTTATTAAAAATAAATTAATAACAATATCGTGTTTAATTAACTATTATTATTCTATATTATGTTTAAATTATTATTAATAATTTAAACATAATTAATTAAAAATATTATTTTTATAAATTTATTTATATATAATATACTTTTTATTTAGTTTAATTTTATTAATTTATATATAAAAATATATTCATATTTAACTAATTATTAATAATAATATATAGATTTAATTAAATGTTTAATAATTTTAATCATTTATACTATTTAAATTTTATTATGTATGAAAGTAAATTAAATAATATTTATTATTTAATATTTATTATATTAATTTTATGTTATTGTTTTTGCTAAAAGATAATTATTAAAGCAGAATCAATAAAATAAAACTATATTTATTTTTCTTAAAAAACTTTATAAAAATAATAAACTTAATTAATTAAAACCATTAAAATATTTATAAAAATCAATAATATTAATCATATTTAATTAAAATTAATATCTTCAATATAATCTAAAGGCTATCTAATATAATAACTATATTATTTAATTAAATAATATTTTTAAATATTTCAATAATTTAATATTAAATAAATTTTTTTTTAAAATATAAATGATCTGTCTTATAAAAGATTAACACTACTAAACTTAATAGTTTTAATATCTAGATTACTGATCATTTAATTTTAATTTTATATAAAATAAATTTTACTCTAATTCCTAGCTTAGGACTTAAGTTATAGTGAATTTATAACTACCACTTAACATAGTATTTAATATTTTGCAAATGGATTATATAATATCTAGATTACATATTATTAATTACTGCATGTCTATCAAATATTTTTTCACAATATTTACATGTTAGAATCACTTCATTATGCTCTTGTTTAATATTAAAACTACTATTAACAGGTTCATTATGACTAATGCAATTACTATTAGGGCATATTAAAACAACATCAATTTGTTTAGGTAAGGTAATTGATAGTTTTTTTTCCACTCTATAATCCTTAATGCAGTTAACAGTAGCTTGTGGAGCATACATTGCTAATTCATTCGCTTGTCCAATAGTTAGAAATGTATTTTCAATTTTAATTAGATCTTTTTTACCTAAGTGATTAGAAGGTAAATTTAAACCTATTGTGATACGCTGATCAGTTTTTGTTAATTTAAATAATGAAAGTAACTTAAAACCCATTTGAGCAGGAATATGGTCTATAACAGTACCGCATTTAATTGCTTCAACCTGTAATTTATGGTTAACTGCCATAATTGTGTGCCTCATAAATTAATAGTTTTGTTTAATATTAGCGCTAAAAGAGCTTGTCGAGTATAAATTCCATTGTTAGCTTGTTGAAAATAGTAAGCATGAGAGGTTTTGTCAACATCAGTGCTAATCTCATCTATGCGTGGTAAAGGATGTAAAACTTTCATACTAAGTTTAGCGGTAACTAACTCGTTTTTGTTTAAAATAAATTTAGATTTTAAATTAGCATATTCTGAAGGATCTAAACGTTCTTTTTGTACTCGTGTTATATAAAGAATATCAAGTTTTGATAAAACTGTTTCCATGTTGTCATGTAAGCTATATGTTATTCCTTTTTTATCTAATAGATGGAGAATATGGTTAGGCATGGTTAAAGCTTCTGGAGCAATAAAATATAAATGATTATTATCGAATTTTGATAATGCCTGTGCTAACGAATGAACAGTTCGACCATATTTTAAATCACCAACCATAGCAATATGTAAACCATTTAAGCTACCCTGACTTTCTTGAATAGTGAATAAATCAAGTAATGTTTGTGTAGGATGTTGATTAGCACCGTCACCAGCATTAATCACAGGAATTTTCCCTGAAAATTCAGCTGCTAAATGTGATGCTCCTTCTTGTGGATGTCTAATAACTATAGCATCAACATATTGGCTAATAACTGATATTGTATCTGCCAATGTTTCGCCTTTTTTACTTAATGAGGTATTATTACTATCAGAAAAACCTACTACAGAAGCCCCTAATCGATGAATGGCTGTTTCAAAAGAAAGACGTGTACGAGTCGAAGCTTCAAAAAAACAACTAGCAATTACTTTATATTTTAGTAGATCTGGTTTTGGATATTTTTTTAATAATTTAGCAACTTTAAGTACAGCACGTAGGTCTTCACGTTTTAAATCATTAATCGAGATTATATTTCGAAGATATAATGGATTAATAATCATATTACTTCTCCTTCCTTATTCTATATCTAAGTAATATACCAAAATCTCTTCATTGATGGGATTGAATAAATAGAGTTAATTAAGAATGTAATTAAAATAATTAAATAGCTTATTGCTTATAAATATATTTTTAATAAAATTAAACATTATTCTATAAAAATTTAATGAAATAAACGTTTTTATATAGAAATAGCAATTCTTTTATAAAAAATAATGAAATTTCATTAAAAGTGATTAATTAAATTCAAAATGAGAATTATTTATTTTTTATTAAAAATGATTTTTACTCTATTCATATTAATTAATAATTTGATAAATTATATTCTATAATTATTTACTTAATTAATAATTTAGTATTAGAATATTTATTTTTTTTGCTTGCTAATTAATAATTAATTTTATTAATTTAGTTATTTTTGTATTTAGCTTTATAATTAAAAAATTTTTTATCAAGTAATAATAAGTAATTTAATTTAATTTTTATTAAAATATATTTAAGTTATAATAATAAAATTATAATATATCAGAATATAAAATTCTTTTTTTTAAAAATATTTTTTACTTATTATATATATTTATATATATTATTGTTTTAATGTATTCTGTTAGTTAAAATTTAGATTAATATAATAACTATAGTATTTATTGCAAATTAATAGAGTTTAATAAAAAAAATTATTTTGTAATGCAATTTTCATAGCTTTTTTAGTATTTTATAGATTTCTATATAGAATATTAAAACTTTTATTAAGATTTTAATATATTCTTATTATTTAGATGTGATTTGATAAATTGATAATATATAAATTATATTTTATTTATTATTAATTATTATTAATTATATAGTTATATTTTTAAAGGTAAATATAGAATATTGTTATATCATGCCAATAACTCTTTTAATTTTCATTAAGATTAAAATATCTTAATCTTTTTTATTAAAATCAATTAAATTAATTATATTTTATTTTTAAAATTATTTAATTAATATCAATTTTTTATAATATTTACTATTTTATTACTGAATTTTAATATAACTACTTTTAATAATTATGACTTATTACATAAGTATATAAATTTATTTGTTTCATCATTAAAACTTTTTATTTTTTCAATAAAAAATAATTATATTTAATTTAACAAATAGTTCATCTTCCTTTTATATTATTAATTTTTATTTACTTATTTTTGTATTCTAATATATATTCTCAACATATGTTTTTTATAAATAAAGAAAAAATTATATTTATGTTAAATAAATTTATATATCTAAGAAATTTAATCACCTTTATAATTAAATATATTTACTTATAGATTATTTTCAAAATAATATATTTTATATTTTTAATATTTTTAGTTTAAAGATTTACCATCTTATTTGTAATTAAATTTTTTTATTTTATTATGATTTTAAATATTTGTTATTGATTATTTAATTGAGAAATTGTTATAATTAACAATTTGTTACAAATAGAGAGTTTAATAAAATAATCTTAATTTTTAGAATCATAGTCTTCTGATAGATAATCTAGACGTTTTATTTATATTTTAAGCAATATCTGATGTATATAAATTTTAAATAATAAAAAATAAAATACAATTATATTATCTAATATCATATTTATATATAAATCTATAAAATGTAATTAATAGTTTATTCTTTTTAATATATCAAATATTGTATATAATATAAATATATTAAAGATTAATATTATTTTTAAAAATATATAGATAAATATAACTAAAGACAGAAGAATATAAAAATTTTTATCGTATTGATACTGAATATATATCGTAATTAATAAAAAATACTTTATTAACAATAAATTTCAATAAATAAATTTATTTTTAAAGAAAAATAATAAAAACTAATAAATATAATAAATTATTATCTTTAAATTATTAAAGATGAATAATAAGATAGTAGTATTTAAAATAATTTAAGTATAATAAAAAATTATTTTTAAATAAAATTAAATTTAAAATTATTATAAAATATTAATTACTTGTATTTAGTTATATGATTAAATATATGATATTAAAAACTAAAAATTAAAATTAATTTAATTAAATATTGATATATCTCTTTTTTATAGTTAGATTTCTTACATAATATAATTAAATTAAAAAAAATTGTTTGTTAATTAATTTAATCTTTAATTCATATTAAATAGATTATATTAATCTAATCCAATTATTATAATATTGAAATAATAAGATATTAATCTTGAATAAAATAATTCAAATTAGAATTCTTTTATTCAAGATTAAATAAAAATATTACTAATTAATTATTATTGGATATTAATTCAAATAAGATGACTATCATAATAAATTTATGAAATAAAAACACTAATATATATAAATAGTATTATTTTATCAAATTAAGTTAATAATTTCTTTTTTTGATTTATCAATTTTTGTTTTTTTTCTAAATAAAACTTCAGATTTTTACGCTTGTTTTCAACAATAACAACAGGCGCTAAGTTAAGAAAGTTATAATTATTTAATTTTTTTTGAATAGAAGATATTTCATTAGTTAATTTATCTATTTCTTTATTTATGCGCATTAATTCATCATTTTTATTAATTAAATTTTTTATTTTTATCAATATTTCTACATTATCTACTAGTTTAATCACATCATATGGTGTTGGTTTAAGTTCATCTAAAATTGTAATAGAGTTAAGATGAGCTATTTCTTTGATAAAAATTATGTTTTCTTTAACGCATCGTTTTATTGTATAATTATTGCTACATAATAGTAAATCTAATAATTGATTTGACAAAATATGCATCTCTACTCTAATGTTACGTATTGTTATTATTAATTTTTTAATCCATTCTAAATCATGCTGCGCTGCTTTATCAACTTTGATAATTTGAAAAATTGGAAAAGGTTGTAACATAATGCTTTTTTCTTTGATGCCTTTAACTATTTTTATTCGTTGCCAAATAGTCTCAGTAATAAATGGAATTATAGGATGAGTTAAGCGCAATAAGCTTTCTAGTATTTCAATTAATGTATAACGTGTTGCACGAATTTCTGTATCATTTCCTTTATGAATAGATAATTTAGACAATTCTAAGTACCAGTTACAAAATTGGTTCCAAGTGAATTCATATAAAATATTGGCAGCAATATCAAAACGATAAGTATCTAGTGCTTCACGATATAATTTTATAGTTTGATTAAATTCTGCTTTGATCCAACGATCAGGCAGCGAAAAAGTCATTTTTTTTTCATTCTGACCACAATCTTGTCCTTCAGTATTGATTAAAACATAACGACTTGCGTTCCAGAGTTTATTACAAAAATTGCGATATCCAGTAAGACGTTTCATATCCCAATTGATATCTCGACCTGTTGATGCTAATGCTGCGAGTGTAAAGCGTAAAGCGTCAGTACCATGAGCTTTAATACTGTTTGGATATTCTTTTTTAGTATGATTGGCAATTTTTTCAGCTAATTTAGGTTGTATTATATTACTAGTACGTTTTATTAGTAGATTTTCTAAAGAAATACCATCTATCATATCTATCGGATCTATTATATTTCCTTTAGATTTTGACATTTTTTTCCCTTCTTCATCACGAATAAGACCAGTTATATAGGCCACTTTAAAAGGAATTTGCGCTTTACCATTATCATCTTTGATAAAATGCATAGTTAACATGATCATACGAGCTATCCAAAAAAAAATAATATCAAAACCGCTAACTAATATATCTGTTGGATGGAAAGTTTTTAATTCTTCGCTATTTTCTGGCCAACCTAATGCTGAAAAAGTCCAAAGACTGGAAGAAAACCAAGTATCTAATACATCTTCATCCTGATATAAATTGATATTTTTGCTTAAATTATTCTTTAAACGAACCTGATTTTCATCATATCCAACATAAATATTGCCAAATTTATCATACCACGCTGGTATTCTATGCCCCCACCATAATTGTCGTGAAATACACCAATCTTTAATATTTTGCATCCATGAAAAATACATATTCTCATATTGTTTAGGGATAAATTGAATTCGACCATCTTTCACTGCTATAATTGCTTCTTTTGCTAATGGTAAAGTTCGAATATACCATTGATCTGTTAACATTGGTTCGATAATAACACCGCTACGATCGCTATAAGGAACAGTGAACTTATGTGGTTTCATAGTCACTATTAATCCTAATTTTTCTAATTCATTTATTATTGCTTTACGAGCATTAAAACGCTCCATTTTTTGGAATAATAAAGGAATTCTCGCTATATAAATAGCATTTGGATTCCCTAAACTATCAAATACTTTTGGTTTTTCTTGTATTTGTCCATTAATATCAAAAATATTAATCATAAGTAATTGATGACGTTTACCAACTTCATAATCATTAAAATCATGAGCTGGTGTAATCTTAACACATCCAGTACCTTTTTTTATATCAGCATGTTTATCACCAATGATAGGAATCAAACGATTAACTAATGGTAATAAAATTTGTTTGCCAATTAAATTCTCATAACGTGAATCATCTGGATTAATAGCGACACCAGTATCAGCAAACATAGTTTCTGGCCGAGTAGTAGCGATAACCAAATAATTTTCACCTTCTTTTGTTTTTATATTATTGGCAAGAGGATATCGTAAATACCACATAAAACCATTAACTTCTCGATATTCAACTTCTAAATCAGAAATAGCAGTATGTAAGTTAGGATCCCAATTAACCAATCGTTTACCTCGATAAATAAGATCATCTTGATATAATCGAATGAATGCTTCTTTCACTGCTTTTGAAAGACCTTCATCCATAGTAAAGCGTTCTCGTTCCCAATCAATAGAGTTGCCAAGTCGTCGCATTTGTTTTGAAATATTATTTCCAGACTCTGTTTTCCATAGCCAAATTTTTCTAATAAATGCTTCTCTATCGTAGTCATTACGAGTTTTGTTTTCTTCTATAGCAATTTTTTGTTCAATAACTATCTGAGTTGCAATTCCAGCGTGATCCATACCACTTTGCCATAGCGTATTTTTTCCTTGCATACGATGATAACGAATTAAGATATCCATAATTGTTTGTTGAAAAGCATGCCCCATATGCAAATTACCTGTGATATTTGGCGGTGGAATAACGATGCAAAAACTTCCATTTCTTTTATCACCGTTAGGTTTAAAATAACCATTTTTTTCCCAGTATTCATATATGGACTGCTCAATTTCATCTGGTTGATAAATTTTATCAAGAGATGATATAAATTTAGTTTGATTTATAGACTGTTTTTTCATATTGTTTTGTTATTTATTTAGTTAATATTAATACTATTATGGTTAAATCAAAACCAATGTTAAGATATATTTTATATCGTTCACATGCAAACTATTTTAAATATTCATCAATAGGTACGAAATCTATTATTTCATGGAATGTTCTAGCAAAATTTGAAAATGTTTATCTGATATCTATCAATATATCTCTTTCTATAGAGTAAACCCTCGTTGGCTAATAAAGTTCAATAGTGACTTAATGTAATGAGATCATTCGCCAACTAAATTATGTGGTATAAATTGATAAGGTTCTATTTACCAAAGTATTTCATCTAGCTTTTTATCTTCTATTTTATCTTCACAAGCAATTAAAGCACGTTTACCTATACGCATTTTTGTTGTTAGATGACAAGTTAACCATTGATGATTTTCAAATTTTTCTTGTGAAGAAAACTGTTCTATTACATAAAAAGCTGCTTTTTCATAAAATCTATATTTTAGAAAAAGTGTTATTTAGAGTATTTTGTTACAAATTTACTGATTTAATTATTCTTTATAAATTTTTAATCAGCAAAAAATTTAATAAAATTAAGAAAATAATATAAAATACTGCTGCTTATTATACTTATTTTATCTTTTATTGTATTATTAATTTTTCCTGTGATATTTAATTATTTTAGTGATTATTTTATGGAATATTTTAAAAAATATAATATTAGTAATATTTCTTTAAGAACAATCTTCTATTTTAGTAAAATTAAGAAAGTTTGATTATAACTTTTATAAAGTTTTTAGTTATATATATAGTAAAAACTATGGTTTATTTTACTATTTTTATTTAAAATAAATATTATATGTATTAATAAAAGAATGATAATTCTAGATCCAATTAATTGTTATACTTAAAAAGTATAAATAATATAGTCTTTATTTAAAGTTAGAAGATAAATTAATTAGAATATTGCTATGTAAAAATATATATAAATTATTATGTTGTAAGTAATTAATCTTTTTTATTAAGAATAAGTATTAAATATTTTTATATATATAATGTTAAACATGATTGTTAAAATGTTATCAATATAATAAATTTTATCATTCAAAATATTTTAATAGTTATCCAATATAATATAATTATGAATTAACATTCTTAATTTAGTAAATTAAAATTAATAATATCATAAAACTATTAAGTTAATATATAGATAATATTAATTATATTTAATGATAGATTATAATAATAGAAATTCATATATAATTAATAATTAATCATTTCGAGTTAATATAAATAAGCTTGATCGATGAATATATTTTATTTATATTATTTAAATAAATATTAATATTTATCGAATTAAATTCTATAGTTATAGATAAAAATTTAGAATTAGTTTTTTTATCTTCTTTAATAGCATTATTTTCTGATAAAAATTTTTATGATTATTATCTATTTAAATATAGTTATATTAACTAATATATAGATAGTATTTGTAAATATCAGATAAATATAATTAATTAGATTTTTATATAATTATCGTAAATCACTATAATACTATAAATATTTATACTTAATAGAGCTTGCTACTTGTTATTTTATAAGTTTATATAAATTATGTTTTAAGATATTAATAGAATTTAATGTAATGATAATTTATTCTATAGTATAATTATTATTTATTTCTGTTAAATTAATTAAAATATACATAGAGTATTATTTTGCTATTTATATTATTACATGGTTAATAACTTTCTTTATAATATTATTATAGTTTTTATATAAAATTTAAAATTATAGAGAAAACTGATTTAAGTAAACAAATTTTATTTAAAATATCTATTATTTTTTATATAATATTTTTATATTGAAGTTTATTTTAAATATATTATATTATTTGATTTTAGTAATTGTAATAGAATAGATTTAGATAAAATATTATTTTTATAATAAATTAAATTGCATTCAAAATTATTTGACACTAAATATTTTTAGTAGAAGAAAAAGAATCTATTTTTAGCCATTTATTATTTTTATTTTTTCAAATATAGAATATTAGTATATGAAACATATCAATTATCTGTAGTTTTATTCTAAAAAAATAAGACAAATCTTTCTTATTAAAGATTTGAATGATAATTTTTGATTATATTTTATGAAATTTATAAGTATATTTAAATATATATTAAAGAATTTTCAAGTATCTTCTTTTTTCAAAAAATAGTATGGTGATTATCTAAAAGATAGTTTATTAATCTTATTCTTTAAATCTAAAAAATAATTTATATATTGAATGTAAAGTTGATACATAAATCTTTTAATAGATATTATTTTAATTGTTTTAATAAAGTAAATATACTTTTTTTTAAAAACAATATTTGAATTAAATTATATATTTTTTATCATTAATAATGATTTGATATTTAATATCTATTTTATAATACAAACAATTTATAATTTATGATATTTTATTTATAGATTGTTGTTATAAGCATTAAACTTCTTCAAAATCTTTTATTCTATTATTAATTTTTATATAATATAGCCTGATCTTAAGAAGAACAGTTCAAATGATAATTTATTTTTATATCATTAAATATTTAAATATATTTATATTAACAAATAATATTAGTTGCTTTATACTTAAAGATATATTTTATCAAAATAATACTAATTTATATTAGTATAATATATTTTATTTTTCTGATCATTCAATTTTTATCGATTATTATAATGTTTATTATGCGACTAATATATTTTATTATAGATAAAAAATATTTTAATCTAAAATTACTTTAGATATACTTGTTATTAAATCACCTTAATGATTAATATATATTATAAGTTTTTAACGTTAAATATTTATATTTTAATTTTTTTTAATTAATATTGTTTGTATGTCTTCTTTAATATTTAATTTATCCACTTTATTTTGATAAAAGAAACGAGTATTATTACTTATAGATTCAAAATCTATCCAGTTAGAAACTTGTTTTACGTATTAGTTAATAAAACTATTTTATAATTTATAGCTTAAATTTTTATTTTTTATTAATTTAAATAGCATTTTTATTTAAATAAATAATAAAAATGAAACATAATAATTTTTAAATAATTAATATATAAATATGGTTATTTTAAAGTAAATAATCTTTAATTATAAGTATATTTAATTTTTTTTTAACATTAAAGTTTTATAAATAGTTAAAATATAAGTAATATTTTAAAATTAGAAATCAAAGTGAATTCTTGTTATTTATTATATAAATAAATACATATTGTTAATAATTTACTTGGATTATTGAAAAAAAATATTATATAAGTTATATAGTAAAAAATTGGTACTATTAACTATCTATATATACTGTAGCAATAGATACTAATGAACCTTATTAGCCACTAAATTATTTTTTTCATAACATAGATATAAATTTTTATTAATCAAAATTTATATTTTATAACATATAATAATTTTATATAATTATAATGACTTTTTAATCTTGTGTTTGATAAAGCATTTTATTTACTTATTTTCTTAGATCTTTATCTTTATAAAAAGTTTTAATATAATAATTAATGAAAATTTATATAAATAAATTTCTGATTTTTTTTTGAAAATAATTTTCTTAAAAAGGGAAAAATAGAATGAATTTAGTATAGTGTTTTTAATCAAAGCTTTATTATTTAAATATTATTATTATAAACTCATAATCCAATTTATAAACTTTTTTTAATCATTTCACAAATTAAAAATATAAATTTTTTATTAATAATTAATATATTTATCTTTTTAATATATTATTTTATAAATTTTCTTAAATAAGAATTATTAAAGAAAATTAATATGCTCTTTATTTAAAGAATAAAATTCTATTTTAAATTATTTTAATAATTATAGATAATAATATTATTTTTTTGATTTTAGTTTGATAACAATATATATTTGTATTATTATTTATAGATATTAATAGTTAATCTCATTACTTATGATTTTTTTTAAATATATACTTTAATTTTATTAAAATTCTAAATAGTAAAATTGATATTATGTGAGATAAACTTAAAGAGTTTTTATAATTAATTAGATTGATCTAAAAATGAAGATTAGTTTGTTATCATTATTTTTTTATTAGTTAAATTTGAATTATTAAATATATTTTAAAATTTAAAAAAATATTAAAAATAGTTTATACACTAAATTAAATATAACTTTCTATATTCATAGAATCATATTCTCTATTATTTAATATTAATTAAAAGTATATATTTTATTCATTAGGTTGTTTAAGTTAATATAATTTATTAAAAATAATAATTTATTTATTATTAAAAATAATTTTTAGTCTTTACTATATTTTATAACTTAATAGTTTATCTATTATTAATAATAGATAAAAAGTTTTTATCTAAAGATTTATAATCGTTACTAATATTATTATAAATTTTTATTCACTACTATTTAGTAATAAAAAATTTATATTTACTTAATTTACTATTATTTAATTTTTTACTGAAATTGATTAATAGAAGATGATATTTATTTTTATAAATAATAATTAACTAAAACAGTTAATTATCTATATTATTATATTAAATTAATAAAAATATAACATAAATTAACAAATTTTAATTTATTAACAATATATTGTTTCATTGAATAAACTATTAAGTAGTTAATTAATTATTAAATTAGAAAATAATTAAAAAAATATGAATATCTATCATTGTTGCATAAAAACTATAGTTATTTTAATATTTAAATTTTTTTGTATAGTATCAAAAAATAAATTATATATTTATAATATTTTAAATAATTTTTATATTAATTATTTATTGTAAACCATATTTGTTATTAATAAAATAATATATTTCAAATTTATTTTATTCAATCTAAATAAATTATTTTACATAAGTAAGAATAGTAAATTAAATTTATTAAAAAATTAAAATTGTTTATTTTTATTTAGAATAATATTTTTTTATTATACTTATTGATATAATAGTTTAAAGATATTAAAAAATCTTTTTATAAAATCCTATTTAACAATTAAAAATATATTTTATTAATTTTAAATAAATTATTGATCAATATTTTTAATTAATGATAGCTAATAATTTTAATTATTATATTATAGTATTTATTTTAGAAATAATAAATATTATTATTTATCCTTCTATATAATCTTAATCTCTTAAGATAAGAGATATATTATCTATAATAATTCCTTAGTTAACTAATAGTATAGCCAAATAGATAAATAAATTAATTAAATATAATTTAAATAATATATCTTATTATCAAGATATTTATTAAGATTTAAAATATAGATATAATATAGAATTATATGGAATAAAATATTTAGTTTTATAAGAATTTATATAAATTAACTAATTTGTTTATTTGTGAATTTACTAAAAATAAATATTTACTTATGATTTAAATAGATATATAAGAATGATTTTGCAATAGTTCATTAATATTATAATATTACTTGGATTATTTTTAATAAATAAACCAATTTAGTCTTTAAATCAAAAAAAATGATAAATAATTTAATAAAAAATAATTAGTAATCATAATTATTTCTCTTAACTAACAAAATATTTTTTAAAAAGAATATTATCAAAAAATATTAAAAACTCTGATAATAATAATTAAATTAATATAATAAGAAATAAATTTTAAATATTATAATAAGTTAGTAGTATTTTATTTGATAGACATAATTATTATAAATAGAAGTTAATTATTGATGACGCATCAAAAGAAAAATACTAAATATAAAAAACAATATGCTTGGTAATATTGCTGCTATCAATGGAGGAGTATCATAGACTAAACTTAGGTTACCAAAACCTTCATTTAATAAATAAAAAATAAATCCACTAAAAATACCAATTAATACTCTTACACCAATTAATACATTTCTCAGTGGTCCAAAAATAAATGATATTGCCATTAACATCATAACACTAATAGAAAAAGGTGATAAAATTTTTTTCCACATATTTAATTGATAAATCGAAGCTTTTTGACCAGTTTCTTTAAGATATTTAATATATTTATATAAACCGCTTATTGCTAATGAATCAGGTTCTAGAGAGATAATTTCTAATTTTTCTGGACTTAGATTAGTTTTCCAATCCATATGTAAACTCTGTGAGTTAATAATTTCTTTTCCATTGTTAATCAATGATTTATATATTTTTGATAATTTCCAATGATTAGTATGAAAATCATAAGAACCTGAATCTGCAAAAATAATTGCTTGTAATTTCTTTTGTTCATTAAATTGATAGATAGAGATTTCTTTTATTTTATTTTTATCAATAATATGCTGAATATGAATAAAATTCATACCATCTTTAGCCCATAATCCATGATTTGTGACTATTAATGACCGTCCAACAATTTTTTCAGCTTGATAATTACGTGCCCACTGTTCTGTAACAGGTGCAATCCATTCACCAATAATCACTATGATAATTATCAAAGGAATCGATGTTTTCATTACTGAAATTGCAATTTGAAGACGAGAAAAACCAGCAACTTGCATTGCAACTAATTCATTAAAGGTTGATAGAGCGCCAAGTCCTAATAATGTACCTAATAGTGCTGACATTGGAAAAAAGATTTCAATATCTTTTGGAACAGTTAATAAAATAAATATTCCTGCATTCCAACTAGTATAATCTCCGTCACCTACTTTTCTTAATTGTTCAATAAACTTAATAGTTCCTGATAATGAAACTAACATAAAAATTGTCATTAAGATTGAAGAAAAAATAGTACGCCCTATATATTTATCTAATATATAAAACATCGGATAATTTTTTTATAAAACTTAGCGCGAAGTATACGCATAGAAAGAGTATCCCAAATATTTAATATAATAGCTAATAAGAAAAAAATACCGTTAACTAACCAAATCATTATTCTAGGATCAAATTTATATTTTTTTACATTTGAATGAAACATACTTTGTAATAAAAAAAATATCATATAAAGTAAGATAGGAAGTAACATATTTAATACTCTTCCATGCCTTGGATTAACATGACTTAATGGTACAACTAGTAAAGCCATAATAAGTGTCGAAATAACTAATGTTAATCGCCAGTGAAATTCCAATTTTGATTTAATATCTATGCTACGCCATAATTGTAACATATCCTTCTGCTCTATTTTATTATTTTTAATTATTATATCTTTATGATTAATTATTGCTTGATAATTTTTAAATTCTGTTATCCGAAAATTACGTAATAAGATTTCAGACTCATAACGAATTCCTTTATCTAATATCACAATTTTATTACCATTTTCATCTTTTCGTATATATCCACTTTCTGCAATTACAATTGATGGTGGTTGATTATTAATCGGTACTAATTGTGCCATAAAGATATCAGTAAAATTTTTTCCTGTTACATCTCTAATATAAAGAACAATATTTTTATCTTTGGTTGTTTTGAATTTTCCTTCAACAATATTATCTAAACTAGGATTATTTTTTTCATTAGATAACGTTTGTTCTTGGTATTTTGCTGACGAAGGTAACACTAAATCTACGTTTATTACCGAAATTATAATTGTAAATAATGACAAAATTAAAGCTGTTATTATTAATATTTGTTTACTTAAACCACAGGCATACATAACAATAATTTCACTATTAATATAAAGCTTACTATATGTCATTAATAACCCTAGAAATAGACTTAATGGAAAAATCAATTGTGCCATTTCAGGGATACCTAGCCAGAGAAGCGGAAGAACTAAATTGGAAGGAATATTTCCTTTAATTGTTGAATTTAATATATTAATTGTTTTTTGACTAAAAAAAATTAAAATTAATATAAAAAATATTGCAACTTGATTTTTCAATGTCTCTTTAATTAAATACCGAATTATAATCATACTAATGATACCTGTTAAACTTAATTTAACAGAGAGATAGCTAATATAATCAAATAATTATGTATTATATTTAATTTTTTTAAGCTTATAATTTATTATAATAATAAATATATGATTTTAACGATTAAATCATTTAATAAAGTTATGTTTAATCACTATTTATATTATTTAAAACAATTTAATTAGTTTTGTATAAAGAAACTATTTTATATAAATAAATTTATACTATTTTCAGTTTTCAATAGAATCAATCTATTGTTTTAAATTTATAAATAGATATAGTTTAACTTAAAATATGTAATAAATAATAATAACATAATATTTTATATTTATTATTAATATATTTTTAAAGAAGAAATAATTATTAATTTTATTTTTAAAAAATAGATATTATAGATTTTTAAAAAATACTAATCTTTTCTACATATATTTTATATATGAAATATTGAGCTTAATACATTAGTAAATTGTCTATCTATTTTTTATTATATAATATATTGTTATAAATAATTCAATTTTCTGATGATATCTAAATATTAGGATATTTAAAAAGAAACCTTTTTTATAAATTAAAAGGATTAGGACATAAGTTTTTATGTTCTTTAATAATTATTTTTTAAAAATAATTATATTCAGAACATATTTCTAATTGCTGAATAAAATAAAAGACCATATATATTTTTATATAGATAAAATAACCAATTAAAATTGGTGTATATTAAAAGTACTATGGACTTTTTTTTATCAAAAATAAAATTAATTTATTTAATTAAAATTCAGATCAGATTATGATTATATATATTTTCTTATAAATTATAATTTATAAAAATATTTTTTATTTATTTTTTGATAGAAATTAAAAAAATAAAATAAGAAAGTTGATAGTTTTAATTAAGAATATTAAGATATAGATTTTTTTAAATTAGTAAATTATTAATTAATATTAATTATTTTACAAAAAATTTCATTTTTTTAAACACGAAGAAATTAATTTTAGATAATATAACTTTCTTATCTGTATCAAAATTTATTTTATTAATTCTACTTTAGAATTACTATATAAATAGGAAAAATTAAATAATGAAAATAATAGTTTATTATATAAAATAAAATTACTTTTAATTATATGCTAAAAACTGTCTTTACGATTAATAAATCTTTAATAACATTTATTTCTTTAATTAAATTTAAAATATTTTAGTGACAAAACAAAGCAAACAAGTTATAAAGTATACTATATATAATCAGCATTATAAGGTCGTTATATATAAAATTAACTGGATAATATAAGAATATTTTATTGATATAAATAATATCAAGTTATTTTTAAAAAAAATTTTTATATCATAAACTATTTTTTCATTGATATTATCGAAAATAAAAAATCTAGTTACTTTAAACTAAAGTAAATTGTTATAATATAACACTAAATATTATTTCAATGGTTTTATATATTTTATTAAGGAAGTTAATATCAGAAATAGTATATATATTTTATAAATATCATTATTATAAAATGAATTAAGTAAATTAAAATAATAATTGTTTTAAGTTTTTTTTATGAATTTATTTTTATATTTTATAAGAATGGTATTTAAAATACTGTTTCTGTTATTTTATTAAATTTATTCTTATCATTAAATATTATCTAATTGTTGTTTAAGATTTTATTGAAGAAATAATTTAAATTTTAAATGAGAATATTATTCTAAATAATCTAATATTTATAGATATCTATCATATATACAACAATCTCATTTTTAATGTTTACTAATTCTCATATTATTCTATTATCTATATGAAAGTAATTATTATATTTTAATTAAATTTTGATATTACTAAATTAATATATAAGTTTATTAAATGAATTAACGATATATTTAATAAATATTATAATTAATGAATTTAATTAATTTTCAATTTATAAATAAAAATATTTTTAAGCATATATTTAGCAATTTTATTGGTAATATGCATATATTTTTTATATATAAATAATATTATACCCATATAAAATCTATATTATTCATAATAATAGAAATAGTTTGATAGTTTTGTATTATAAGAATAACTTTCTATAAAGATTTTAACTTAAAATTATAATTAAAAATATTAAATATATTAGTTAAAACTTTAATATTTATTTTTTAATATTTTTTCTATATAATAAACAAATTTTCTAAACGAAAATTCTTTTGCTTTCAAGATGAAGATATTGATAAATGTAAATTAAAATCATTGATTTTAATTTAACGATTAGTAATTGTTAATTAATATAAATTAATGATTTATATAATAATTAGAAAGTTATTTTATTTTTTAAATGATTATTGTTAAATTAAGCTTATAGGAATTATTATTAACTATAAATTAGTTGGAATATTATTTAAGATTTAAATATATATAAGATTTTATATAATTAATATCTATATAAAAGTTGATTTATCAGATTTATATTATTTATTAATATAATAATTTATATATTTATAATAATATATTTTTAAGTTCAGTTGTTTAAGAGATATATATGTTATTTATACTCAATAAACTATAAATTTAATAATAATTCAGATTATAGATATTCTCTAAAATTGAATTTCTATTTTACTTTTAATAAATTTAAAAAGATAGGTAAATAATTGAATTTAATATTTAAATTAATAAACATGATTATCAATCTTATAACTCTATATATTCTTTCTATACTTGTTTAACATTTATAATAATATCAAATAGAGTTCTATTCTAATTAATCTTCTATTTGATATTATTATAAATAAAATTTAAAAAAATTATATTAATAATTAATAAAATGAATAAATTAAGACATAGTTGATTTTTATTATAAATTAATTTAATCATTAAAAATAATAGAGTAAACAAATATTATCATTAATAATTAAAATATTATTTTTATCTAAAACATATAAAAAGTTAGTAAACTTTTATTATTAATATTGATTATACAAGTATGTAAAATAATATTTTTATAAAAATAAGTTATAATAAAAATTAAATGATAATAAAAATTATTTTTTAGTTTATTAATATAAATTAACAAGTATTTTAATAAAATTAAAAATAAAAAAATAAAATATTAATTGAAAATATAATATAATTACAAATTATATCGAAATTATTTATTTGATAAAAGAAAGATTTATTAATATTAATATATATAAATAATATTATTATCCAATATAATTATAAAATATCTAAATAAAAAGATTTCTTATTAAGATATAAGTTAGATGTTGTATAATTTACTATATATATTTCATAGAATTAACTAATTTTTTACTATTATATTTTAAGATTTAATAATTAAAATTATTACTGTAATTATCCTTTTTATTTTTTGAATTTAATTTAAATAATAATAAATATTATCGATAATTAATAATAGAAAAATAATAACTATTATTAATATTATTAATAATTTAATAATAGTTATTATTATAATATCAGATATTGTTAATAACTTGAGTAAATTAAATATTAATATAAATATTAAAATATTATCTAATCATATAAATAATTTATTTAGATAATTATAAAATTGCTATGAGTTAATTATAACAATACTAATAGTTTAATAAAAAAATTTTTTAAAAAATCTACTTTTAAGTAATTTATGAGAGATCTAATATTTTTAGATAAAATTTGATATATATATCATTAAAAATGATGATATATATTAATTCATAATTAAAAATAAAATAAATAAAAAATATAAAACTGTGATATTATATTAATTTATTTTATAATAAATAGTTACAGAGAAAATAATAACAAGATTATTTTACTTATACTGATTGTTTTTAATTTAAGAAAATTAAAAAAAATAAATAGATTCAACATATGTTCAATATTATATTTAATATGTATAGAGTATTATATTATGGTAGTATAGTATATAAACTTTTTATTTTTTTTGAAAAATTCATATTTTTATTGCACTTAAAATAATATAAAATTAGATCAGTATATTTTATTACAATTAAATTTAAATTGATCTCAAATTTTATTAATTATATAATTATATAATTAATATTGATTACAAAAAATTTTAAAATAAATAAATAAAACATGTTTAAATTATGATATGTTATAACTAAGATGTTTTTTTTTGCTGTTGTGCAATGCTGACAATAGTAGCAAAATCATCAGCCTTCAATGATGCATTACCAACTAATACACCATCAATATCTGGTTGAATAAAAAACTTGATAGCATTATTAACATTTATAGAACCACCATATTGAATTATTATTTGTTCGGCAATATATGGATCTTTTTTTGCAATGTGATTGCGAATAAATTTATGAATTTTTTGTACATTGATTGGATTTGCTGATTTTCCAGTACCAATAGCCCAGGTTGGTTCATAAGAAATAACGCTATTTTTAAATGCAGATACACCTAAATTATTTAATATTATATCAATTTGATTAGCACAGATTGCTTTAGTTTTAGAATCATCTTTTTCTTGTTTATATTCACCAATACATAGTATTGGTATTAATCCCTGTGATTTTAATACATAAAATTTTTGAGCAATATATTCATTACTTTCCATATGATAAATTCTTCGTTCTGAATGACCAATAATAATATATTTTACTCCAATATCTTTCAGCATTTCTGCTGAAGTATCACCAGTAAAAGCACCTGATAAATTAATATCAACATTTTGTGCAGCAAGTGCGATTTTACTATTTGTTAAAGCTTGCTTTGCTTGATACAAATAAATTGTTGGTGGGGCAATTGCTACATCACAGCTATTTATGTTATGTAATTCATTACATAAGCTTTTAATTAGTTTTTCAACCATTTTTTTATTGCCATTTAGTTTCCAGTTACCAATTACTAATGGACGTCGCAAGTTTTACTCCAACTAAAAATATTTAATAATAAGTGAGAAAATAGTTAATAATTATTAAATGTATTTAACTTATGTAAACATATATCTTATCATTTAAATAACTTTATTTTCATTATTTATTTGTAATGTTATTACATTATTGCTTTAAATTGATTATGTTTTCTAATATATAAGTAAATATAATAGTTAATTAAAATGCATTATTAATTGAATTTAAGATTATTAATGAATATTAATATATAATATTTTAATAATAATCCAATTAATTTTATAGATTTTTCATTTTTAATTATAGAAAAATTATCTACATATTTTATTTTTTAACTTTTAAGTTAAGTGCAATAAATAAATATATTTTAATTATTAATTATAATTAATAATTAAAATATAATGAAATAAATATCCTTATTTTAATTATTTTTTAATTTATTTATTAAATTCTTTATTTAATATTATTATGTTTTGATTATCTTTGTTTTTTATTAAAAAACCGGAATTATTTTCTGTTAAAAATAATTCATATTAATAAATAACCAAAATTTATTTTTTTTAGATATACAATTTAGTAATTATTTTAGCAGATTAGAAATTCTATTAGTAATAAAATGAATACTTTATATGTTATTATTAATTAATAATTTAATATTATTATAACTTCTTATTATTATTTTTCTTATAAAATATTAATTCCTATAATAAATTGAGTAAATAAAATAAATAAAATATATATCATAGTCTAGTTAATAGTTGATAAGCTAATTTAAATAGTATTATTTAATAATATTAATAATTTATTTTATTAATAGTTAATATGTTTATAATTTATGTTTTTTTATTTTATATTCTACTATTCTTGCTCTTATTTTAATTTATTTACTGGAAATTAACGTTTAATAATCTCGTTTATATAATAATAAATTATAATGATTTATTATTGGTTTATTATTAATTTTCTACTTATTATTAATAATAAGTTATTAATTCTTTTATAAAAAATGTTAGAATGTATCTATAATTATTTATTGGTTAATTTATTTTATATAAATATATTTAGAATCTTTTTTATAAAGTAAATTAAATCATTTCTATAAAATATTTAATAAGTCTACTCTAATAATTTATTGTTTTTCTTTATCTTATAATTACCAATATTGTTCACTTGTAATTTGTCCAACTTTACGACGTAAATTTAAATTCATTCCTCTTTCTATCTTTAGAAGTTTCTGTGTATCTTTAACCATTTCTGGATTACCACAAAGCATAACATGGCAATTTATTGGATCAAATTTTGATTTAACTGCTTTCTCTAATTTACCATTTTCAATTAGCTTTGGAATTCGACCTCTGAGTGAGTTAATTTTATTTTCACGACTTATAATTGTTTGAATACTTAATTTTCCTTTATATTTTTTCTCAAGTATTTTCATTAATGGTAAATAATTTAAATCTTTAGAATATCGGACTGCATGTATTAAGATTATTTTATAAAATCTCTCTAAATTTTCACCAAATTGTAAAATAGATAAAAACGGTCCAATTGCGGTACCTGTTGATATCATCCAAAGCGTTTCACAATCAGGTAATTCTTTTAATACAAAAAAACCAGCTGATTTTTCTGTTATATAGATAGAATCATTATATTTCAATGTTTTAAGATATGGCGTTAATTTTCCTTCTGGTACAGTAACAAAATAAAATTCTAACTGATTATCATTAGGTGCATTAACATAAGAATAAGCTCGTTGAACACGTTGTCCATTTATTTCTAAAGCAAGTTTAGCAAACTGTCCAGCAATAAAAGGTTTTATTGGTGCTTTTAAAATCAAACTAAATAATGATTCTGTCCATTTATGGTTTTTGATAATTTTTCCTATTACCCAATTTGTCATATTATTTGCCTCAAAAATCTGTTAAATAAAATATTATTATATTAATAATATTATCTTTTAATTAAGTAAAACTATTATTCAGAATGTATTTAATTTTATTAATTAAATAATTATTCTTTTATTATTAGATATATTATCAAAATAAATTTATAAAATAAGTAAATAAAATAAAGATTTAATTAGGAGATTAATAATTTAATTAGTTAATTTTGATTTTTAAATTTAATTATATTTAATTAATATTAACATATAAATTTTATCATGTATTTTTTCTTATCATAAGGTATTTTTATTTATTTTTTATAATATCAATAAAAATATAAAAAATTAATAAATTTTAACTTCTAATTGATTCTTATATTTTAATTGAGTTAAATAAAGTAAATAAAAAATTATATTTATTTATTATTTTATATTTTATAATTATTTTTATCTAAATTCAATAAAATATTAATTTCATTCTATTATTTAGAATAATATTTATTATCTATTTTATTATAAAAATAAGAATAATTATTTTATTAACTGAATTATTGCAGATATTTTTATAGTAAATTTACTATAATATCTTTTTAAAATCTCTAATATTAATTAGAATATAAATTAAAACTATATATGTATTATATAATTTTAAATTAAAAAATATTTTTTATAATAATAAATATATTGAATATAAAAATATTAGTTAATCTATTAATAAATATTTATTTATGATTATAAAAGTAATCAAGCTATTTTAACTTTTTTATAATTTGTTTTTTATTAATTTTATTAAAATATCTTTATCTAGATTGATATATGAAAATAATTATATTAAGTTTATCGTATAATCCTTGAAAATTAAATATATTTTCGTTTATTATTTATTATTATCAAGTATTGTAATAATTGATAGATATATTGTATATTATATTTTATATATAAAGTTTTATGTTATCTGAATCAAATAATAAATTACTATTTGTATAAATGTTAAATTTAAATAGTATTATTATTAATATTATATATATTTTTTAATTCTATTTAAATTTTATATGTCTTATAAACAAATATAAAATATATAATATTTTAATTAATTAAAATATTATATATTTTATATTTTTATTTTTAATAAAAATCTATTTAGTTATTTTTAATTTATAAACTTATGATTATTATTAATTATTTAGTATTTTAATTAAGTTATATTCACTTTATTAGCAAATGCTGTTACTATTATGAGATATTGTAATTTATTCATGTCTAGTTTTATGAAGTATATTTTATATTATTATAATAGTTTGCAAAATATAGTTCAATTTGTTCTGAAGATATTATTAGTATATTTTATTAAATTTTATAATTATTTTAAGATGTTAATATTATTATTACTATGCTATCTAATTATATTAGATAGCATTTAAACATAAATATAAAAATATTTTTTATATAATAAAATATTTATATACTAAAAATAATTAAGTAATAATGCTTTTATTAATTAATTAAAAATTCTATTTTTATAGAAAATATGATTTTTAAAGCAAAATTCTATTTTAAACTATTTTTATTTTTAATAAAAAATTATCTGTAAGTAATTAGATAATATAAATTCATTTTGTCTTCTATTTTAATATTTTTCAATGTGTATTGTAAGTAATATATTTTTATATTTAGAATATAATTATCAATATTATTGAATTAGTATTTGTTTATAAAAAAATAATTTCTTATAACAAGAATTATAATTTATTTGTTTTAAATAATTTATTAACTAATAAGTACGTTATATAATTAATTATTTGAATAATTTTTTAATAGGATAATGGTCTATGAATTAATTTTTTTAATTTATTGTTTAACCTATATTTTGATTGATACGATAAATTAATTTAATATATCATAATATTGATAATTATTTAAATCTATGTTTATTCAACTATTATTAATATAATAATTATTATTATTTTTGATAAATAAGTTATTTAAAACTATTGTAACTATTTTAAATATAACTTTGATTTAATTTTATTAAACACTAATTGTTTAATTTTTAATTTATTATTTTAATTAATAAATTGAATTAAAATTATTTATGTATTATATATAAAAAATTAAGGTTATATTAATTATAGTAGGTTAAATAAAATATGACTATTTTAATAATTTATTGATTATAATTATAATTATTATAAGTATTTAATAGTAATTTATATATAAAATTACTATTTTTATCAATCAAGATTAAATTTATCTTATAGTAATATTTAATTAAGTTGTAGTATCTAAATACATTTAAATTCATTATTTAATAATAACATTGACGGTTGAGATCAGCGATTAATTTAATTTTATTATATTGATATAAATTATATTAAGTTTCTGTATTAAAAAGAATACTAACATATAAGATTGAAAATATATCGTTAATTTTTATTAGTTATCATATAACTTCAGAATTTTTTATTGAGTAATTTAATTGTTAAAATATCAATTTTTGTGTATATAATTTGTTATTCAAATAATCTATATAAAAGTAAATTTAAAATAGTATTTTTTTGTTAAGTAAAAGTAAAAAGTTTTTTCTTTGTTATAAAATTTAAGTAAAATGATTAATTTTTTTATAAAAATAAGAGTATTTTTTATCTATTCTCCATTAAAAATGTAAATAATGATTTTGATTGTTATGATTGTTTTATAATTAATTTATTTCTATTAAGTAAATTAAGTTAATAGTGAAATAGTGATAGTTTTTTATTAATTTTAATTAAAAAAGATCTAAATTAATCATAATCTGAATTATAAACAAAATTATATGGAAATTAGTTAAGATATTACTAAAATAAATATAATTGGAATTATCTTTTAATTAATAATTGATATTTTTTAAAATTAATTATAAATAAATATTACTAATAATAAAATTTTAACTATAAGAAAAGAAATTAGTATTTCTATCTATCCTATAGAATAATAGTTATATAATAGTTTGTATTATGAATTTTATTTATTAATTAGATATTAATTTCTATTTTAACTTTTAAAGTTATTTTTATTTATTTGATATTTTCATCAACAGATTCTTCTTGTTATCTCTTTAAGCTTTATTAAAATTAATTATTAGAAATAACTAATATAAACTAATTTTATTATTTATTGTTTAATATGATAAGTCAATTTTTCTATTAAAATTAAATATTAAGTTTAAATTTTGAATTATAGTTATCAGATATAATAAAATCATATATTTTATTATATGGTCATAACTCATTGTAGATGTTTAAAATAAAGCTAAATATTTTTTTGGTTATTTTAATGATAATTTAGGAATTAAATATTAATTATTATAAATCTATTAAATTTATATATTATCATTTAGCATTATAGTTTATAAAAAATTATTTATTAAAATTTTTAATATAATTCTTTATTATAAAATCATTTATATAATTCTTATTTTAAATCTATAATATAGTAAGAATAATTTTCTTTTACTATTTAATATAAAGTAAAGAAAATAAATTATTATACAATTATTATTTAAATATGTTCATTAGAACAGCAATTCTAATAATTGAAGAAAATAGATTTTTATAAAAAATTATTTTAATTTTGTTTTATTTAAAAGTTGATCTTTGAAAAATCTATTTGCTTTATTATGTAATTAGTTATTATCGAATTATATCCATAACTAAACTAGTTGAATATTTATTATATTAATATAAATAATTGATTATTAATTAACATTAACTAAATAATTAATTTTTAAATGCTTAAAAAATAATGTTTTAAATAGAATTTAAGTTATTAAGAATCAATTTTATATAATCCCTATGACTTTGGATATTAATAAAAATCATAGTTTGATTAATATCTTATCAAATCTTTAAAAATTAATTCATTAATTAGATAAATAAAAATATTGTTATTACTGACATTGATTTTTACCTTTAATAAAAGTGCTTCTATGTTATTAATTTTTATTAAAATTAATAGAAAGAGATTATTTTTATTAATTTAAAGTTTTATTAGTGAGTTTATTCTTATATAATATTTTATCATATAAAATATCTCTTATTATATTAAATGCTATTTATTTTAATAAAGTTAAATTTTGTTTTTATTAAAAGTTAATTTAGATTACTATTTATAATATTATAGATAATATTTTATAGTCAATATTTTTATATTTTATTTTAAATTTTTTTTAAAATAAAATATTACTTAAAAGTTTTTTAATAATTTTTATCTAAAAATAAATTCTTTTTATCTATATAAAGTTTAAGATTATTACTATATATGAGTTTATCATACTATTATACAATAATTTATTTATTATTATATTAATTTTAGAAAATTGATACATAAAAATATTTTAAAATACTTTATAAAAACTAATTTATTTTGAATAATATTCATATATTTATTTTTATAATTTAGCGATATGATATATTTTATAATATGTTCATATGACATTTTATTTATAAAAAATAAAATAATAATTAATTGATTTTTGATATTTTATTGTTAAAATAACTTTTTTATATTTTAATATAGTTATACTAATTTAAAATTATTTTAATTTAAGAAATTAAAATAATTTTAAATATATATTTGGAATTTTATTCTAATTTTATTAGAAATGATAATTTTTTAAAGTAAATCAAATATATAGCATATCATTTTATAAAAAATGATATTATCAGATAAAAAATTTAGTATAATATGCGCTATATCTTAATTATATTAAGAAATTAATAGTTAAATGTAGCGCAATATTAACACAGATAATAAAATATAATGGATATTTTGTTGGTTTTTATATTTTTTTATAAAAGGATAAATATTGTATGTCTAGTTGTTGATTTTAATATTATATTAATAATATATATGTACGATCGGTATTGTAAGTATTAAAGTAAATCTTACTAAATAAATAAAATATTTCTATATACGATATCGATAAATTTATTTAGTAGATTACAGAAATAAGCAGTATTATTATCAATTTTTGATAATCAATATTTAAAATTACTAGTGTCATGCGATTAATTTAAATTATTCATATGATATTTATATGAAATTAATTTTCATTAATATAAAATTTTTTTTAAATATTAAATTTTATATTTTGAATTAATATTATATAATAGCACTTAATAATATTAAGTATAATTTTATAGATATTTTAATATAAAAGATTTTTATAGAAGTATTCTTATATATTTTTTTAAAAAATATATAATATGCTAGAAAATATGATTTATTGATAAATAATTATCAAACTATTGATATATATTAGATTTTGTTATTAGTATTGATTTTTTTGTGTATTAATTATTAATAATAGATTTATTATTCATAATATTACAATATCTTAAATATTAAATCTTTTATATAAATTTTAAATTTTTAATTTAAATATCTGAATTTTATATCACATAATATAAAAATATTAGTATAATTAATAATTTAAAAAAATTTTTCGTCATTCTAAATTAGATAATAATAAAATTTATTCAAAAAAATAAATATTTTTTGAATAAATTTTATTTGAGATTATTTTATATTCAATTTAACTTTAATATTGTATAAATCGATGTAATCTATTAAATTATATTTTTATAAAAATATTTTTCTACTTTGAAAATTTTAATTATACTATTTCATTCTGATTTAAAATTAATGATATTAATAAAAATTATATTTACAAATTTATTATACATATTTTTTATCAAATAATAATATTTTCTTATTTATATTATTTATATTAATTTTAATAAATTAATCACTATAATGTGTAACATAAGCCATTAGTATTAACTTTATAAAAAAATTAATATTTTTTATTTATATATATTCTATTCGATTATAACTTATTTAGTCTAATTTTAGTAAATTTCATTAAAGTTTATGATTAAATTATTATTAACATAATGATTACCATTAAAGATCATATTTTACATTAGTGTTACATTAATTAATGAGATATATTTTTATAATTATTTTAATTATTATAATAATTTCTTAATTTACTTCATATTACTTTTTTGAATTATTTTGAGTTTTAGATTTATATTTTAATGGTTTAATAGTAGATAATTAAATTTTGATAAATAAAAAAATAATAATAATATTATTTTAGTGTTTATTAAAACATTTCTTAATAATTTAAGCTATATTTATTAGTTAATCAATATTGATTTTGATAGTTATAGAGATTAACCATTGATCTAAAACTAAAATATAATAAATATTTTAAAATAAATCTTATTAATAAAAGTATAGTAGTAATTAATACATTACAAATAATTATAAAAAATATAATATAAATAAGTATAATAATACTTATGAATTATAAAATGCGATATTATATTATTATATAAATTATACTGAATAGCTTATGAAATAAAATAATGTTAACATGAATTTAAATATAAATTCTATAAAGAATATTAGTTTTATTTAAATAGTAAATAGAAAATATCATAAGTAAATAAATTTTATTTATAAACAGAATATTATCTTATATTTTTATAATTTATAAATAAATTGAAGTTTTTTATATATAAAAGGAGTTTATTATATATAAAATTAACAATATTTATAAAAATAAAACACAATTCTTTTGTTAAAGTAGTCAAATTATTAAAAATAAAAATAATGATTGTATTTAAGTGCAAAGTGAATATATATAGTCATGTAACTATTATAAAGTACGTACGTTTAATTTTAAATAATTTCCATGCTTACAATAAATAAAAATGATATAGTTTATGTTTATAATATCAATCTAAGCATAATTTATTAATATAAAATAGATTTAAAATTCATAGATAAATATTAACTAATAATGCGTGTAGCTAAAATAATTTTTATTAAAATATTTATCTTCTAAAGATAGTATGAATATTAAGTAATCAAATTTCTTTTTTATTATTTTTCAAAAAAACTTTTAATAATTTTATTTCTGAATAGATACATATAAATAGAAATAATAATATTTAAATCTGTTAAATCACATGAATAAATAAGTAAGATCACCTCTTATAAAGAGGATAAAACTGATATTCTATCTAATCTATTTTTATAAATTATTAGATATAAATAGAAATAATTAAAGTTAGACTAGTGAATTTATACAGAAATTTTAACTATATAGGGGTATAAAGAATGATTTGTTAAAATTATAGTATTGTTAAAAGAGGGTGGAATATATGTCATTTGAAGTTTTTGAAAAATTAGAAGCTAAAGTTAAACAAGCCATTGAAACTATTGAAATTTTACGAATAAAAGTTATAGAACTAAAAGAAAATAATAATAATTTATATCAAGAAATAGTAAGTGCTAAAGAGAAATATATAATATTAACTAATGAAAATGAAAATTTAAAAAAAGAACAATATGCATGGCAAGAGCGCTTACGAGGTTTATTAAGTCGAATTGAAGATGTTCAATAATTATTGAACAATCAGATTATATTAAAAATAATACTAATAAATTTAGTTTTTATTCTTACTTATTTTATTTATTTTTATCTGTTTTTATTAAAAATAAAATTTTAATAAAGTATATAAGAGAAATATATTATTTATTAGATATAAATAATACTTTATTAAAAGATAACATTTGCCTAAATTAACTTAGATATATTTTATATATAAATTTTATTTTCTATTTTCATAGCTAAACTTATACTAAATAAAAATCAATTAATTTTTTTTAATAAATTCTCACTAATATTTACTATATTTATAGCTTATTTAAATAGTGTGTTTATTGTAAAATCAAATAATTAATTATCTATTTTATTAGCTGATTAATGATCATAAATAAATTAATTATCTTATAGTATTATAAAATTTTTTATATATTAAAAAATTAATTATCATATAAGTTATTTTATGTATTCTTCTTAATAATTAAAATTTCTTATTAAAAATTAAATATATCCATAATAAAATTTTTAATTTATTACATAAAAAAATAAATAAAATAAAATAACAATGCTCATGTTTTAATTATTTATAATTTTCTTTTATTTTATTTTTGTTATTTATTAAAATAAAATAATTGTTAAAATGAAAAATAAGATATAAGGCAAACTATATTAATTTATAAATTTATAACTGATTATAATATTTATTGTTCTACTTTATTGAAAATTAAACAATTTATAAAATATAAAAATAAATACATTATTTTAATAATACTAAAGATATAAAGATAATTAAATTATTATATAAAAAATAGTATTAGTACTAAGTATATGTGAATAATTTTTTAGTGTAAAATTCGACAAATTAAAAGAAATATTAAGATAAGTAATAAAAAATTAAATAATATAATAAATTATTTATTTTGTAGAATATAATTCTTATTAATTATAATTTTAAAATTAATATATCTTAAATAGTAATCATTAGTAAAAATAATTGGATTTAATAAAACTTGAATATTTTATGAATGAATAAATTAAATAAGTATGAAATTATCTGAATCATACTATACTATTAAATATAATTATATGAAAAGTTATTATAAAAAGAAGGTTTTTATGAATTATTTTCTTTATAATAATTAATTAAAATATTATAAAATAATTAAGTAATTGTGTTATTATTAGAGATTTATATCAAGATGCTTAATTAATAAAATATAAAATATAAAATATAAAATATAAAATATATAATATATAATTAAATTTAAATTTTAAAATCATAATTTTTTATATTTAATTAATAATATAAAATATATCACATATGTTAATTTTATATATGAGAAGTAAATAAATTAAAAAAATACTAAATTTTTATAACTTTTTACTCAACTATACATTTTTATTTATATAAATTTATAAGTAAATATATTATTGCGATAGATTTATCAGTATTACTAAATTTCATAAAATTCTTATCTACATATTTATTTTAAGAATCATTAATTTTTTTATAAAATTAGAAATAGTTAAATATATAAATAAACTTAATTGCTATATCAATGATTTTAAATATCAAAAGGCTTAATAATAATTTTCATTTTTTTTACTTGCCATTGAAATTGATATTTAAGTTAAATAAATAATAAAAATTATAATTTTTATTATTATATTAGATTGATAATATATTTTATATATTTTACAGTTGTCTAAATAATTTTTATCAAATGCTATATATCACTATCTTTTAATTTTATCACTATAGTCATTCTTTGTAATAGATAAAATCTACAATGTAATATTAAGTTAACTGTTATATTAATATAATAGAAAATATAAAAATATCAATAATTTTATTTAGAATATCAGTTATGAAATAAATTAAAATATTAAAATAAATAATAAATAATATTTTATAATATTTTAAAAATTAAATTTTTATTTATATTGAAATATATAGATATAGATAAATTTATCTAGTTAATTTATAAATTTATTTTTATAAAAATAACAATAACTTTTATAATATTTATATAAATGTAATCAATAAAATTAATGATATTTTATTATAAAATAAATCGACTTAAATCTTCATCTGCTACTAGATCATCTAAATGCTTAGCAACATAATCAGCATCAATTGTAATATCTTGACCATTCCGTTCATTAGCATCAAAAGAGATATCCTCCATTAATCGTTCAAGAACTGTATGTAATCGACGAGCACCAATATTTTCTGTCTTTTCATTCACCTGCCATGCTGCTTGAGCAATTTTATCAATTCCTTCTGAGGTAAATTCAATATTTAAACCTTCAGTTGCCATCAATGCTTTATATTGTAAGCTTAAAGATGCATTAGGTTCAGTTAAAATACGATTGAAGTCTTCTACCGTTAATGCTTGTAACTCTACCCTTATTGGCAGTCTACCTTGTAGTTCTGGAATTAAATCAGATGGGCTTGAAATTTGAAATGCACCAGAAGCTATAAATAGAATATGATCAGTTTTTACCATACCATGTTTAGTGGAAACCGTACAACCTTCAACCAATGGTAATAAATCACGTTGCACACCTTCTCTAGAAACATCAGGGCCAGATGTTTCCCCACGTTTACATATTTTATCTATTTCATCGATAAAAACAATACCATGTTGTTCAACCGTATCAATTGCTTCTTGTTTTAGTTCTTCTGGATTAACTAGTTTTGCCGATTCTTCTTCTATTAATACTCTAAAAGCTTCTTTGATTTTCATCTTGCGAAGTTTCTGCTTTGGACCGGCTATATTTTGAAACATAAACTGTAATTGACTGGTCATTTCCTCCATACTTGGAGGGGCCATAATTTCAATACCTATCGGTATAATAGCAATTTCAATTTCAATTTCTTTATCGTCTAGTTTTCCTTCTCTTAATTTTTTACGAAAAGATTGACGTGCTGTGGAAGGTTCTATATGTGAATCTGGTTGCCCCCAATTATTTTTAGCTGGTGGCAATAAAACATCAAGAATACGTTCCTCAGCTAATTCCTCTGCGCGGTAACGATTTTTTTTTATAGATTGAAGTCTTACCATTTTTACAGCAGCATCAGTTAAATCACGAATTATAGAATCAACTTCTTTGCCTACATAACCAACTTCAGTAAATTTTGTTGCTTCTACTTTAATAAATGGAGCGTTAGCTAATTTTGCTAAACGACGTGCGATTTCAGTTTTACCAACACCAGTTGGACCAATCATTAAAATATTTTTCGGCGTTATCTCTTGACGCAATGCTTGATCAAGCTGCATACGGCGCCATCGATTACGTAGCGCAATAGCAACAGAGCGTTTTGCTTTGTTTTGACCAATAATATGATTGTCTAACTCACTGACAATTTTACGTGGCGTCATTTCAGACATGTTTAAATCCTTAAGATTTTGAAGATAGTTCTTCAAAGTTAAAATTATGGTTGGTATATATACAAATATCACTAGCTATACTTAAGGCTTTCTCTGTAATATCACGCGCGCTCATTTTTGTATTTTCTAATAAAGCTCTTGCTGCTGCTTGTGCATAGGCACCACCAGAACCAATAGCAATTAAATTATTTTCTGGTTGTATAACATCCCCACTACCAGTAATAATCAAAGAAGTATTTTCATCTGCAACAGCTAAAAGTGCTTCGAGTTTTCTTAACATTCGATCAGTGCGCCAATCTTTAGCTAATTCAACGGCGGCTTTTGTTAGATGCCCTTGATGTAATTCCAATTTCCGCTCAAAAAGATCAAAGAGTGTAAATGCATCAGCAGTACCACCTGCAAAGCCTGCGATGACTTTATCATTATAAAGGCGACGTACTTTACGAATATTACCTTTCATAACGATATTACCCATCGTTGCTTGACCGTCACCACCAATTACAACCTGACCATTATAGCGAACACTTATAATTGTAGTCATGAGTTAACCTTTGATTATTTTATTAAGGAAGTATATAAATATATTTTAGGTTTTTATCATATAAAACTACAAAAATTTTTTTTAAATTTATTATAAATACAAATGGGGTAATGGAAATCGTTTTTCAACCCTTATTTCTATGAAATAATATAGATGCACACACCAATAGATTTAACGATTTATAATATTTTTGATGTTTTTGCTTATAATATTTAACTATTAGAAGATTTTAATATTATATTAAGTTAATTATACTATATAAATTTAATAATGATAAACTTACATTTCTTTAATATATTATTATTTCTTAATATTTTTTAAATGATGTTAATAATTGTATTATTTTTATAATATGTATTTTGATTAATTGGATTATTGTATTTATTTTAATAATTTAGTTAATTTTATTAACTAAATTATTAATGATGACATACCAAAAAATATTATTATATTATATGTTTTAAATAAATATAATGATAGTATTGCACTTATAAGTATAAATACTACTCAAATTGTCAACGTTTTGCATTGATTAATTTTATTATATTATTAATATTTTATTATATTAAATATTTAAGATATGATTGATTAGTACTTTAATTTTCTAAGTTCTATTTTTTATAGAATATCATTATTATTCTTTTGATTTAAGTAATATAAATTGTAATGAGGATTTTGATTTATCGTTTATTATTATGTAATATTATTTTATTATTATAGATAGGAATTAATTTATTTTTATAAAACATAATAAAATTTACAATAAAAATAATAATAACTATTATAAGAAATGGTTTTTTATTTCTTAATTCCATTTTTGTTTTAATCTTTAATTTTATCTAATATTTTATATTTTGTTTTATCTAATTTTTTATTAAATTTTTAATTAAATTATTAATAAAAATTAAATTAATTTATTTATATATTATTTTTTAAACTTAATTTAAAATTGATTAGCTTTATCTTTAAATGATATAGATAAATATCTTTTTATCATAGATAATTTTAATTAAAGTTTAAAAAATTTCTATTTTTATCTATTTCATTATTTTGAATTTTAAATGATATGATAATATCACTACTTAATAATTAATTTGTAATAAAACAGTTTTTAATTAATAATAATAGATAGTTTTATATTTCTCTTAAATATAGTTTTTAATGATATTAAATATTTTTAGTTATTACAATTTACTTTTATAATTTTAAACGTTGAGATTATCATTAATAATATATAATTATTATATGATTAACCTTTATACTTTATATTTATTTATTTAAAATATAACCATGACACTATATATTTAAAGAAGATAATTATTATTCAGTTTATTATTAAACTAATATATTTATAAACTGGTTCTTGTAATAATTAATTATATTAAATGAATAAGTTAGATTATTTTTATTTATAGTAGTAATTTTGAATTAAGATATATTATTTTTATAATAATAATTAAATAATAAAAATAAATTATTTAATTTTTTTTAAAATTTAATAAATAATTTATTATAATACAATAACATCATTCAATTGATTTATTATAAGAAAAAATCAACGTATATACTTATACGGTATCGATATTACTAAATGTCACTAATAATATTAGGATTAATAAAATTGATAATACCAAATATATCAATATAAATAGTTTTATATATAAAATATATATATATATTAAATAAATAAGATTTTATAAAATATTTTAAATATAATTTTTTAAATTTTTTAAACACTTTATAATAAAATTAGATCTATATGAGTTAATTTTTATTAAAATAATATTCATTATTATATAAGATATATATTGTATTAGTAATATTTTATTCTTGTTTTATGATATTTTTTATTTTTATTGTTTTTACATAATTAATTTTAATAATTAATTATGTTAATTTAAATTATATAGTTTTATTTACTTAAAATATTTTAAGTGTTAAGTATTAAAAATATGCTTTATTACTTCAATTATTATTGTTTATAGAGTAGTATACATATATAATTAATTTCTTTATTTTAACTTAATTAATAAAAACGTTAATTTTAATAACTAATTTTCGGTTGGATCAACATCAATGTTCCATTTTACTTTTCGACTTTCGGGATATTTTATTATTTTAGGTAATATATATGAAATTAATTTCTGTAAATAATGACGTGAAAAATGTTGAAGTAATAATTTCCAATGAAAATAACCTTCTCGCTTAGCTTGAACAGCAGGTGTAGGACCAATTAATAAAAGTTCTGAACTATACATATGATGTTTCTCTATTTGTTTCTTGAATGTATTTAAAAAATCAAATGCATATTCATTATTATGATCTTTTGAACGAATAATAATATGATTGCTGTGAGGTGGTAAAGAAACATCTCGTCGCTCTTCTAGTGTTTCTAACGCAAATTCGTTATATCCTCTTTTTAATAAAGTTGATAATAATGGATGTTCAGGATAATGTGTTTGTAATATTACTTCACTATATTTACCAGTTCGACCAGCACGTCCAGAGACTTGAATATAAAGTTGAGCAAATCTTTCGGTTGCTCGATAATCATTAGAAAAAAGTACGCTATCTACATTCAGTAAAGCAACAAGAGTAATATTAGGAAAATGATGTCCTTTAGCTAGCATTTGAGTACCGATTAAAACACGAGCTCCATTTGTATAAACAAGGTCTAATTGTTTTTCTAATTCCCCTTTATGTTGAGTAGTATCTTTATCAATACGAGTAACTGGTATATTAGGAAAAAGTTTATTAATAGATTCCTCTAACTGCTCGGTTCCTAAACCAATAGGAAGTAAATGAGTTGATCCACAATCAAAACATTGTATTGGAATTAATAATTTGGTATTACACAGATGGCAATTTAGACGATGTTGATAGTTATGTAGTGTATAATAATGATTACATCGTAAGCATTTAGCAATCCAGCCACAATCATGGCAAATTAATATTGGTGAGTATCCTCTTTGATTTAAAAATAGCATAACTTGATTATTCTCTATCAAATGATCTTTAATACGCTGAATTAATGGTTTTGACATGAGATATTTTAACGATTGGCCTTTTAAATCAATTAAATATTGATTCGCTAATTTAGCATTTCCAGGTCTTTTAGTTAGATCTAAACGATGATATTTTCCTTTTTTGATATTATATAAACTCTCTAATGAAGGTGTTGCTGTACCCATAATAACCGGAATATTTTCTTTTTTAGCACGAAAAACAGCTAGATCGCGAGCGTGATAGCGCCATCCGTCTTGTTGTTTATAAGAATTATCATGTTCTTCATCAATAATGATCAATGCAAGCTTTGAAAAAGAAGTGAATAATGCTGATCTAGTACCAATTAGAATAGAAGTATATCCTTTTTTTGCGCGCAACCAAACTGATAACCGTTCACTATTATTTAATGATGAATGAAGTACATCAATAGGAGTATTAAACCGATTATTGAAACGTTGGATAGTTTGATAAATAAGACTTATTTCAGGAACAAGAACTAATGTTTGTTTTCCTTGTGCTAGAATATTTTCAATAACATTAAGGTAAACTTCTGTTTTACCAGAACCAGTTATCCCAATTAATAACCAAGGTATAAATGTTAGTTTAGAATTTATTGCCTCTACTGCTTTTAATTGTTCTAAGTTTAGTTTTGGTTTTTTGTCGCAAATATAAAAATTAGAATTCCAATTTTTTATTTTTGGTTGAACGGATAATAGTTGAATTAAACCTTTCTTTTTTAGTGTTTGTAGCGAATTTTTACTTAATTCATATTCCACTATTTCATGATGATAAATTGATTTTTGTTGTAATAATTTTATAGCATGTTGTTGTTTTGGTGCTTGTTTAAGTTCATTTAAAGGAAGAATTTTCCCTTGTTGAGTGATTTGCCATTGCCATACTGAAGAAAATGCTGCTTTTTCACCTTTTCGCAATAAAACTGGTAGTGTATGAAATAATACTTCACCAATAGGATAATGATAATATTTAGATGCCCAAAGTAATAACGACCATAAATTATCTGAAAATAATGATTCTTGATCTATAACTTGTTCAATAGTTTTTAATTCTCTATAATTAAATTTACTACTTTGATTATGCGATAATACAATACCTAAAATAGTTTTTTTTTGCTTACCAAATTGTACTACTACACGACAACCTTTGATTGGAAAAAAAATATTTTTTGGTAATTGATAATCAAAAGTTTTCATTAATGGAATATGTAGTGCAACTTGCACAATAGTCATTTTAAGTATACCTATAATAAATATTAGAGATAATATTTATAAAAAATAAATTTATTATAATTTTATTATTTAAATAATTTATATTGCATTATAAATAGATTTTATATATAATAATTATATTATATTAGTTAAGTTTACCATTAATAATTACTATTGTAATTTATTTTATGTACATTACTGTAGTTTTAAGATTATCTAGAAATATTTTATAAATAGAGATTTTTATACTATGAAAAAAAATACTCATCCTAAATATGATGAAGTTACAGTAATTTGTTCTTGCGGTAATATAATTAGAATTAAATCAACTGTTAATCATGATCTAAATTTAGATGTTTGTGGTAAATGTCATCCATTTTATACAGGTAAACAACGTGATTTGGCTACCGGTGGTCGTATAGATCGATTTAAGCAACGATTTAATATTCCAGCCATAAAAAAATAGTATCTTTATTATTGATAGATACAAAATTATTTTTAATGACTTTTTTTTGGATTTAATCATTACGACTTTTACTTAAATTATAATTATAATAGGAAATGATTGATTCTAAATAAACGCATGTAAAACATTCAATATAATAATTCACTATTTTGTCAAAAAAAATAAATTATTAATTTTATCTACGAAAAAATTCGTTGTCAATGTTTAAAGCATTTTTAATGGGAATTTAAAATGCTTTAATACTTTTTACTTGCTATCCATTTACTCTGTTGTAAATAAGATCGACATAATGATTTATTCAATTTAGCCATTAAAATGCTTTAATCTGAAAAAAATCAATAAATAAAAGATTTAATTTATTTAATTGTTTATGAATAAATCTTATAATTAAAAAATTATTTAATAAATTTACAATAATTTATTATTTATGATTTTCATTTTATATTATTAGCAATAATAACATTATTCAATTTAAATGTAAAGTATTTTGGATTTGCGAATATATTAATAATTTTATTTTTATTTTGAGATTAAACTTGATTATATTTTATTTTTTAGTGTAAAAATTATTTTGATTAAATAAAACAATGTTAATTAACATCATTAATTATATGCTATATATGTATCATATTATTTAATATAATATAACAATTATAATATATTAAATTTTTTTAAATAGTTTTTATTTAACTTTAGTTAATATGTCTTAGTTAGTGCCGAAGAGGTATTTTTTATAATGAATAGAGTAACATCTGAAGTAGTAAAATATCACTATCGTCAATTACATAAATTTGGAGGAAGTAGTTTAGCCAATGTTAAATCTTATCAACGAGTTGCTAATATTATGATAAATTATAGTCAACCAGGCGATTTAATGGTAGTATCTTCGGCAGGAACGACAACCAATCAGTTAATTAATTGGTTAAATATAAGTCAAACTAATCGAATTTTAGCAAATCAAGTGCAGAAGACAATTAGTAGTTACCAACAAAATCTTATTGTTGGGTTATTGCCTATCAAAAAAGCTAAGGTATTAAAGTTAGCTTTTTTAGCTGATTTTGATCGTTTAAATAAGTTAGTAGATGAACAAATTTATGATGATATTTATGCAGAAATTGTTGGTCATGGAGAAATTTGGTCTGCACGTTTGATGTCTAGTGTATTGGAAGAATTCGGTTTACCAAATCATTGGTTAGATGCTAGATTATTTCTTCGTGCAGAATTTGCAGCTCAACCACAAGTAGATGAAACTCTTTCACTTCCATTACTAAAAGAACTCTTAAAAAAATATCCAAATAAACTATTAGTTGTAACTGGTTTTATTGCACGAAGTAAAAAAGGTAAAACAGTATTATTAGGACGTAATGGCAGTGATTATTCAGCTACTCAAGTAGGTGCATTGGCTGGAGTTAATAAAATAACTATTTGGAGTGACGTTGCTGGTATATATAGCGCTGATCCGCATAAAGTTAAAGATGCTTATTTGTTACCACTATTGCGTTTTGATGAAGCTATTGAATTAGCACGTTTATCAGTATCAGTACTTCATACTCGTACATTACAGCCAATTTATGACACTAATATTGATTTGCAACTTAAATGCAGTTATCAACCAGAACAAGGTTCAACAAAAATACAACGTGTTTTGGAATCAAAAAACGGTGCTAGAATTGTTATAAGTCATGATAATGTTTATTTAATTGAATTAAATTTAGAAAACGAACAAAATTTTAATCAATTTTATAAAGATATTGATTTATTATTAAAATCTAAACAATTACAGCCATTGGCTACTGGATTACATCCAAACAGAAAGTTAATTCAATTATGTTATACACAAGAGATCGCTAGTAGTGTTTTAAATATACTGAAAGATATTTTTATGGTAAAAAGATTATCATTATTATGTGATTGTTTTTCATTATTTGCTATTGTAGGAGCTGGTGTTAGAAAAAATCCGTTACATAATCATTTTTTTTATAAAGAATTAAAAGATCAACCAGTTGAATTCATTTGGTATTCTGAAAAAGAAATCAGTATGGTAGCTGTTTTACGCTCAACAAAAACATCAAATTTAGTGCAAAGATTACACAAGAAATTATTCCAGGTTAAAAAACGTATTAGATTTATTTTATTTGATAGATATAATATCAGGTTTTATTGGATTAAATTATCATTAATAAACCAGAAAAATATTTCTATACTTATTAATTATTTTAAATTTATTTTCAAATGTGTAGTTAATAATTATTGTAGTCCTGTTATTTAAGTTATTTTAACATTAGATTTAATTAAAATATTAATTTTTTAGTAAAAAATATATTAATGTTATTAATTATAATTTTATGCAAATTATTGCTAATAAGTATCTAATGTTTTAATTCTAATAATAATTATTTTTTAATATATTTTATATTTTTTTAAAAATTGATTTGATATCAGTTTTATTTAATTTAAAAATCAAATTGAAAATACCAATAAATTATATTTATTTTAATTAAAATATAAAGTGTTATATAATATAATATTATGTTGATGTTTAATCAAGTTATTAATAAACTTCATAATAAATTTATAAATATAGAGATAAAAATTGATATATATAAACAAGATTTAATATACAAATAAATCATTTGATATATAATCTAAATTATGTAATTTGAACTGAAAATATGAATTATACACTTATCAATGTAAATATTAGTTATATTTAATAATTTAGATATTTTATTAAATAAGAAATAAATTTACTAATAATAAGATATCAAAAAAATATTTTTTTTAATTACTTTAAGTAAAGTTTGTTATTTTTTATATTGTATTGTTATTTGATACCGTTAAAAACACTCTAAAATTATTTTTAAATTCTGTTTAATATAAATAAACAATTATTAACATTATTTATATATTGATGTTTTATACTTAAAATTATTGATATTAAAATTATCTATTGATAATAAAAATTAAATATTAAATATAATAATACTATAATTTATTTTTAAATTAGTTAATTATTAAAATTTCTTTAGTTAATTGTTAATAATAACTTATTTAAGTATTTATTTAATATTTTAAAAAATAATTTATATCTTTAATTGAAATAATTTTTATAATAAGTATTTATGAATATAATAATTTAATTTTTTATATCTTATAAAACTATCATATTTCTTTATATGGATTTAAGTTTAATAATAAAATACTATTTATAAAATAAATAGTATTTTATTATTTATTTTTAGTATAAAAACACTTTTATTATATATTGTGTAAGTAATATTATTTTTAATAATCCATATATTATACTGTTAAAAATGATACCTTATTAAAAATTATTTATGATTAACTAAATATTATAATCATTGTTTAGTTTAAAAATAATTTCATTTTTTTAAATAAATAATTAGATAGAACATCTAAAATATGTTAAAATATATTTTATCTCTAAAAATAAAATATTAATAGTGTTTATTACATTGAATTATGAATGATTCATAGTTTTACAAGATGTTTATAATAATTCTTTTAATTTTATTATTAATAGTATTATTATAGTATTGATAATATTGATGATTTTATTGATTTTTTGCTAAAAAATATATTAATATCAATTATTTTTTATATTAAAGATTTTCTATTATTATCTATTTGAATAAATATAATTTCATATTATAAATAATTTTAATAGTTATAATATTAAAATATAGTAGATATTGAATATTATGAATCTTATATAAGTTTTTACTAAAATAATTGAAATAAATCAAATTATTTTTAAATAAATAATTATTGTTAATATTTTATATCATATAGTTATATATAAAAGATAAATTATATAAATATAATAAAATTAATTAATAAAAATTTTTTTATTTTATAAAACATAAAAATTAATTTCATAGTGAAATTTATATTTTATCTTATTTTCTAATAAATTATATAAAAAATAAATTAAATTTGTATAATAATATATTTAAAAAAATTGTGACTATTGAATCTATAGTATATATATTATAATAAATTGTAATATTTATATCGTATAAAACATTCATTTATTAGAAATTTATTGATATTTAATTTAAATTAATAACTAATTCTATAATTAGTTATTTTATTAAAAAATAAAAAAATTAATTTAAAACTAATATTGAAGAACAATTATTAATTTTAATATATTTTAATTTTTATTAATAAATAAATAATGATTATTTATTTATTAAATAAAAATATATTAAATAATAAAAATATATTGATAATATTCAAAGTGAATTTGATATATTGAACAATAATATTTTATTAAAAATTATTAACATAATTTATGTTAATAAATTTATTTTAAGATTTTATTAAAATTTTTTTCAATTTAAGTAATATTAATCTTTTTATTTTAAAATATTAAAAATATCTTTTAAATTGGATAAAATTTTAACTTATTCATTAATAAATTATCGCTATATTTAATAACTATTTATTTAATTTTAAAAAATAATCTTATTTAGATATAGGTTTTAATTTTTTTTCATTATGTCAATAATACATGTAATTATAAATATAATATACTTAAATATATTTACTATGTATAAACTAACATTACATCATAGATATTTATTAATATCTTTTATTAAGAAAAATATGGTAAAAATTTATGCTTATTGAAAATTTAAGAAATATAGCTATTATTGCACATGTTGATCATGGAAAAACAACACTTGTTGATAAATTATTACAGCAATCTGATACATTTAGTAACTGTAATAATATGAATGAACGTATTATGGATTCAAATTTTTTAGAAAAAGAAAGGGGTATCACAATTTTTGCAAAAAATACAGCAATTAAATGGAATAATTATAGAATTAATATTATTGATACTCCAGGACATGCTGATTTTGGCGGTGAAGTTGAACGCGTTATGTCAATGGTTGATAGTGTATTACTATTAGTTGATGCTATAGATGGTCCTATGCCACAAACACGTTTTGTTACAAAAAAAGCTTTTTCTCATGGATTAAAACCAATTGTTGTAATCAATAAAATAGATCGAAAAGGCGCAAGACCTGATTGGGTTGTTAATCAAATTTTTGATTTATTTATTAACTTAGGAGCAACTGATGAACAATTGGATTTTCCTATCATTTATGCCTCAGCCTTAAAAGGTATAGCTGGAACTAATTATAATGATATGGGGTTGAATATGACCCCGTTATATGAAGCAATTATAAAGTATATTGCTCCATATAATATTGATCTAGTTGGCGCTTTTCAAATGCAAATATCTCAACTTGATTATAGTAATTATTTAGGTATTATTGGTATTGGTCGGATTAAGCGTGGTACAGTAAAACCTAATCAAACTATAGTTATAGTTAATAGCGAAGGTAAAATACGTAGTGGTAAAGTTGGTAAGGTATTAACACATTTAGGATTGGAGCGTATTAATTCTAAAATTGCTCAAACAGGTGATATTATTGCTTTGACTGGTCTTGGTGAACTAAATATATCAGATACTTTATGTGATTTAAATAATATTGAATCAATGCCAATACTGACTATTGATGAACCAACAATAAGTATGTATTTTTGTGTTAATAATTCACCATTTTGTGGTAGGGAAGGGAAATATATTACTTCTCGTGAAATCTTAAATCGTTTGAAAAAAGAATTAATTTATAACGTTGCACTACGTGTAGAAGAAACTGAAGATCCAGACGCTTTTCTTGTTTCTGGTCGTGGTGAACTCCACCTTTCTGTATTGATTGAAAATATGCGTCGTGAAGGTTTTGAGCTAGGTGTATCTAAACCAAAAGTTATTTTTCGTGAATTTGAAGGTCATAAACAAGAACCATTTGAAGAAGTTATAGTAGATATTGAAGATCGGCACCAGGGTAATATTATGATGGTTTTGGGTGAACATAAAGGTGAATTACGGAATATGATGTATGATAATAAAGGTCGAGTACAGCTTAATTATACCATTCCAAGTAGAGGACTAATTGGTTTTCGAACAAAGTTTATGTCCTTAACATCAGGTACAGGTTTATTATATGCAACTTTTAGTCACTATGATGATGTTCTTCCAGGAAAAATTAATCATCGACAAAATGGTGTTATGATATCAAATGGTCAAGGTAAAGCGGTGGCTTATGCACTTTATAATTTACAAGATCGTGGTAAATTATTTCTTGATTATGGTGCTGAAGTATATGAAGGACAAATTATTGGCATTCATTCTCGTTATAATGATTTAACAGTTAACTGCTTAATTAGTAAAAAATTAACTAATATACGTGCTAAAGGAACGGATGAAACGATAACATTATCTACACCTATTAAAAAAACACTAGAAGAAGGGTTAGAATTCATAGATGATGATGAATTAGTAGAAGTTACTCCACAATCTATTCGTTTAAGAAAACGTTATTTAAAGGAGAATGATCGTAGATGTGCTTATCGAAAAAAAAATCTTAAATAAAAGTATTTTTTAATAAGAAAGTAAATATTTTATATTAAGTTTGTAAATTTAATTAAAACTATAAAATTTAGTTTATTATTTAATTTATGAAATTCTATTCATATAAAATAAATTATTAGTAAATTTAAGAATTGATTATCTAATAATTAATGTCAATACACTTAGTATTAGGAAGATAAAGTTAAATTAAAATATATTTTTTATTAGTTTAGGATTAATTTATACTACTTAACTATATATTTTATATTGTTACTAATCTTTCATTATATAGTATTGTTTAGTAATAGTTTAGTTGTATTAGTTTTTCTTAATATTAAATGATTAAAATGATAAATAAATAATTTTTAAATATTAAATTTAAATCTAATATTATTTTTATATATATTTTTTTATTCTTATGAATTTAATTCATTTAAATAATAAGAATAAACTGTCTTTTAATTAAAAAATAAAAAAAATTATTAATCCATTGTTTAAATATTAAATTAGTTAATTTTACTAATATATTTTAATATATGTTTAAGATTTTATCTTAAAGAAAAGTTATTATATAAAAATATTAATTTTAAATAACTATTCTCTTTATTATAATTTAAATTCTTCTTTTATTAAATTTATATTTAGTTTAATATTCGATAATGTTGATTAATTTAAATATAATACAAATGTTAATATACATAACTAAAATTGGTTGATTTTAAATTGATAATATCTAATTAACTAAAAGAATATAAATAAGATATATTAAAAAATTTAACTTATTATTGCCTTATTAAAATAACTTATGATTTATAATTTAATAAAAATAATATTTATATATTTTTATTTAATATTCTAAATTTTTAACGCCAATATAGCTATACTAGTAATTGATAATTGTCAAAATAAAGTATATCATTAGCAATGATATATTAATTATTTGTTAACAAATAATTAATTTTAATATAAATATAAAATAAATAATATTTAAACTGTTTTGATTGTTTAAATTTAAATTATTATTAAAATAATTATTTTATTTATTTTCAATCTATAAAATAGAAATAGTTAAATTTTTTTATTTATAGATGTATATTAGTAGAATTATTTTTTAATAACTTATTATAAAATTTATTGGAATTTAGAATTCATAGATGAAGTGCTGATAAAATAATTTCAAGTCTATTTTTTATAAAACAATTTTTAATCTTATTTATCTTAACTTTTTTTTATAGTCGTTTATCCGAACTTTATTTTTGAATATATTTAAAATTTATTTTTTTAAATAGATTCTATATTTTGATAATATGTGATATAAGTTAAATTTTCATACATGGTTTTTTGTAAAAAATTTATCTTATTTTTTCTACTTTTGAAAAGTTTATTATGAGATAATAAAATATATATAAAGAAAAAATTTTTCTAAATAATAATAGATATGAAGATAGATATATATCAAGACTTTTAATCTATGCATACTTATATAGAAATTTTAATTTCTAACAAAAGAATTTAACTTGGATTATAATTGACATAAAACATATCTTTATTTTGAAGATTATATGATTAAATTATATATATCTTAATAAGGAATTATCTTGTATTGCATATGCTAACTAATATTATCTTATTTATTAAGTAATAAATTAATATAACGATAAATATTTTCAATAAAATATTATGTATAACTATAATATTTTAAGATTGTTAATATGTATTTTTTTGAAATATTTCTATTGAAAATTAAATTAATTTTTTATTATAAATTTTTTATTATTTATATTTATAATGTTTTAATCTTAAATAATAAGAAATTTTAATTATTTAAAAGTAATTAATATATAATTTTATTAGTAAATTGATTATATTTATTACTGTTATTTTATATCATTTCGATATAATAAATTATAAAAATAATTTCATATTATTAATCTTTTATTATTATTCACATTTATTATTTTGAAATAAATATATTATAATTTTATTTTAATTATTTTCTTTTAATTTTTTATAAAAAATAATTTGTTATATTTTATTTAAAAAATAAATTAATTAAATAAAACATTTATTAATTTATTTTTTGATATTAATTGAACTTAAATTATTATAATTATTTTAGAATAGTTAAAATATCTTTTTAATAAAAAAATAAGTCGTTAGATGTTAATCGAGTTTTTTATTAATATTTATTATTTAAAATATACTTATTATATTATATACATTTAATGGTTAGAATAGTTTTTAATAAGGTTATATTGAATTAATTGGAATATATCATTATAGTATGATTAATAAATTTATATATAATTATCTGTAATTAATTATTAATTTGTTAAATAAATTTATATTATCATATTAAGAAATTTAATTTAAAATTAATATTGGATTCTATTTTATATTGAAAATAAATATTTTATATAAATTAAAAAAAATTTTTTATAAGTAACAGCATATCATAAACTAGATCTATCTCTTGTGATAGCAAGAAATATTAAAATAAGATTTTAATATTTTGTATTATACTAATTTAGTTAAGATATATATTTATATATATTAAAATATAATTTAATTTATAATATTTATTTGTTTATAATTATAAATATAAATATTTAAAAATTACTAAAAATATTAAGTTAAATTTTAATTTTTATAGTGTAAAATAAGTAAAAAAATACATATTATAAAGCTTTAGTTTTATTAATTATTTGTTCTTTATAAAAGAATAAGTATTTTTTTTAAAATACTAAGAAGATATCAAAAGATATTTTTTATTATATAAAAAAATTTTTAAATTGCGGTTTATTTCATAATATTTTTCATATAAATAAATATTATGAAATAAATTTAAATATTTTAAAATATTTTTCATCTAAATAATTATTTTAAAATATAAATATTTTAAAATAATTATTAGTTTAAATAAATGTTATTAAACATTAATCTTATTATTTTTTCTTTTAAGTCTTTTTTAAAATAATTATTAATAAATATTTATTTTTATCCTTATTTCTAAATAATTGATTAGAAGAATAGAGAGATTCAAATAGGTTGATTATATTTTATATATTATATATAATAATGAATTATTTAAAATATTTATTTGAAAAATTATTTGTTATTACATAAAGTTAATATAAATTTTGTTAAAAATCTTTTAAAGAAAAATGATACTTTATATAAAAAATAATCAAGATAATATTTGCACTCCTATACATTAACGATTTACTTTATGATGAATATAAAATTTTTAATAATGTTATTATTCATTTCTTTAAATAAAGATTTAAATTAATTTTATAAAAGAAGATAAATTTTTTTAATATTTTATTTTAAAATATGAATTTTAAGATATTTAAATAATAATTAGTAGTTTTTATAGTCAATATCATAATAGAAATATTATATAGTTTATATTTATTATTAATATAATAATATTATATTAAATTTAATAATTTGTAATAATATGATGATTTTATAAGTATTACTATATATTTTATATATTTATAAATTAATATAGATTACAACTGATATGTAAAACAATCATTTATAATATATGCTTTTAATTAATTGGAATACTATTTTTAGTGGTTAAATGAATAAATAGAAAATGGATAGATTAATCTTTTACTTTGGTGTTTATACTTTGAATATAATAAATTCATATTGTTAATTTCTATAATTAAGTTATCTAATACCAATTGATGATTAATCATATTAACTTTAATCTAAATAATAAAATTATTATTAATTTTTCGTCATATTTTATTTATATAAAATTTTCTGATTTTTTTTATGTTTTATAATATTTTGTCAAGACTTATAATCTATAACTAAAACATTATTTGAACTGATATTATCATCAATAAGATGATCTCTCTAGGAATAGAGTAATATGATTCAGAAAATGTAATTAATGCGTTTTTTATTCCATTTATCGTCAATTTATAATGTCTATTATTATAAATTATAATAATATTATTTGTATTATTATTTTTAATAAATTACGTGTAAAAATAACATTTATTGTATTAGTAAATTTAATTTACATAAAGTAAGTCATTAATTAAGTAAATTTTTATTTTTTATTAATTCTTTATTGATATCTTTATGATGGAAATTATTTTGATTGTTTATTTTTTCCTAAAGTATAAAATTAAGTAAGCCAATTTCTAAATTAACCGAATCTTTTGTATTAAGATTCTCAAGTAATTTATGTATTTTTACCATAGTTTTTGAACTAACAATAAAATTTATCCATGATGGATTTAACTTTATAAATATCTATTTTTTAATCATTTCAGTAATTTGTCTAATACTTAATGATTGAGGCAAAGAACAGTATTTATTTATTTACTTTATTTCTTCAACGTAGATGTTATCTATATTTGTATGAACAACATAGGTGAAATCAATTGGTATTGAACCATTAGGTAATTTGATAATTTTCCATTCTGGAGTAAAAGATATATTTCATTATAAAAAGGTGAGATTTCAAATTTTCTATAAATTCAAAAGAATTATATGGATTTTCTTAAAGTTTTAATAGCTTTTTTATCCAGTGTTATACTCTGATTTCAGTCATTACATTATAGATTCCCATTGTTTTTTATATGCCAAATTAGCAACAATACCAATTTCTGCTATTTGATTCATATCTTCTGTACGAATTTGGATTTTAATTGGCAATCCATGTTGAGAAATCATTAAAGTATGTATAGATTGATAACCATTTGCTTTTGGAATCGCAATATAATCCTTCATATATCCTGGTCTAGGATCATATAAACTATGTACTTGTCCAAGAACGCGATAACATGTATCAATATCTTTAACAATAATCCTAAAGGTATAAATATCCATAATTGAATGGAATCGTTGTTCTTTTATGTTCATTTTACGATATATTGAATATATGTGTTTTTCTAGATCAGATACTTGACAAGGTATTTTTGTTTCTAATAACCTATCTTCGATTTCTACTAATATTTTTCGTATTATTTCTTTTCGGTTACTACGATCTATTTTTATTATTTTTTTAATAACTCGGTAATGATTTGGATAAAGTGTTTTAAAACCTAATTCTTCTAGTTCAGTTTTAATATTATTAATACCAAGACTATGTGCTATTGGGCTATAAATTTCTAATGTTTCTCTTGCAATTCTATGACGTTTATCGATACGAAAAGAATCAAGAGTACGCATATTATGTGTTCGATCTGCAAGCTTTATTAAGATAACGCGTATATCTTGAATCATTGCCATAATCATTTTTCGGAAATTTTCTGCTTGAGCTTCCTTTTTATCTCTGAAGGTAAGTTTATCCAGTTTTGATACACCTTCAACTAGACTAGCAACAGTTTTACCAAAAATATGATTTATATCATAAAAAGTTATCGATGTATCCTCAATTACATCATGTAATAATGCTGCCATTAATGTTTCGTGATCTAAATTCATTTTTGCTAAAATACGTGCTACTGCTTCAGGATGAGTAATAAAAGGTTCGCCACTCGAACGGATTTGACCTTCATGTGCATCCCGAGCAAAAATATAAGATTGTTTCAGTAACGATATATGCTTTTTTGGCAGATACTCCTGAACAATTTGATTAAGATTTTCAAATAAGTGCAAGTCAGGCCTACCTTTTAGTTAACAACAACTTTTATTAATATCGGATATTATTTTCATTTTTGTAACTTTTTGTTCTTATTATTCTTTATATTCTCGGATATCAAGAATTTTAGCATTAATCAATCCAGATTCTATTTCACGTAATGAAATAACGGTTACTTTATCATTTTCTTCTTTAACTAATGGTATCTTACCTCTAATTTGTAATTGCCGCGCACGACGAGCCGCTACTAAAATTAAGTCGAAACGATTACCGATTTTTTCTACAGCATCTTGAACTGTTACACGTGCCATAATATTACTCCAAAGATAAAAAAACTATTAAATATGATACTTAACTTTTTTTAGTCTGCTAATAATTTATTAATCAAAATATTATGTCTCTCAATTTGTCGATCTAATCGTAATCTTTCAGATTTAATAATAGATTCTAAATTTTCTAATGCAGTGTTAAAATCATCATTAATAATTATGTAATCATATTCGTTATAATGTTTTATTTCAGTAACTGATTTTGCCATGCGGTAATTAATTGTTTCTTTGCTATCTTGTTTACGTGCACCTAAACGTAATAATAACTCATTTTTAGAAGGTGGTAAGATAAAAATAGTGCAAATAAATGGCATTTTTTTTCGAATTTGTTGCGCTCCTTGCCAATCAATATCTAAAAATACATCGATACCATTATTAATCTTTTTTTCAATAATTGCACGAGAAGTTCCATAATAACTACCAAAAACAATGGCATATTCAAGAAAATCATTATGATTAATCATTTGTTTAAATTTTCTTTTATCAATAAAATAATAATCTTTGCCGTTTTTTTCACCAGGTCGCATTTCTCTAGTAGTATGCGAAATAGAAATTTCTATATCATATAAGTGTTTTATTCTCAATAAAGATTGAATAAGAGTTGATTTACCTGCACCACTTGGTGCGGATATAATATATAATGTTCCATTGATCATAATAATTTATGATTAAATTGATTATCAATAATTTTAAAAAAAAGAATTTATATAAAAATATACACATATATAATTAATAATATATAGTTTTAGTATCATGATTGATTAAATAATTATTTTTAATATATAATTACTTTTCTGATTGTTTTTTAATAAAAAGTTATTAGTAGACAATATCTTATGTAATTATTTTATTTATAAATTTTAATAATTAAAATTCTATATTAAAAATATTTAATTATTTATAATAATATATAAAATAAAGTGAAAGAACAATACTGTTTATTATAAGATTTTTACTTTAATTTTTAATTAACTAACATTAGAATTTTTTATTCTTATTTTTTTTTGAAAATAAAATTATTAATAAAGAAAAATGACAATTTAATAATTGATCTAAATATCTCTTTTGTATATAAAAATTATATATAGTTAATTTAAGATTAAAATAGTAATATAAAAGAAAAGATATTTTTTATTAATAATTAAAAAATTTTTTTAATAACTGAAATTATGAAAAATTTTAAATTTCAGAAAAACTAATCAAATTATCTAAATATAATATATATAAAATTTATTTATTTCTAACTTGTTATAAAAGGGAAATAATTAACTTATTTATATTATTTAAACAAAAAGGTTATAAAAGTTACTTTATTAATAATGTTTTATTGAGTTTAATTTTTATCAAAGTTAATGATATTATGTTATATAAATCTTTTAAAACTAAATTGATTGTGTTAATTAGTTGTTATATAATGATATTAATTGAAATTAATTTATCTAAAACTTATCTAATTAATATTTATAAAACGATTCTAAATTATGTTATTTAATATGCATTAGAATATTAATTATTTAATAATTATTAAATTATAAATAAATTATTTTAAGTTAATTAATATAAATTAATAATAATTTGTTAACTTATTAACAAATAAAATTTATTTACTCAATAAAAAAATAAATCTGAAATTTTATTTAGAATTAGCTTAATATAAATAATCGGAATATTTAAATACGATTTAAATATTTAGGAATATGATTTTAGACATAAAAACATTATTAATAATTAGATTAATATAATTAATTAATAAATATATAATTGTTTAGGGTTTAATTATAATCAAATCATACTTTTTATAAAAATATCATTTGTAAGATCTATATACACTTTATATATATAACTTTATACAAATAATAAATATTTTATTTTAAGATATTTATTAGAAAATAAAATGTTAGATTTATCTTTAGTTAAATTATTAAGATTTAATATCTTAAAATTAATTAAGTTAATTTCAATATATTATATAATCATGAAATTATTAAATTTTAAAATAATTAATTATAAATTAATATTATTTATTTTTTATTTATACAAAAAATAAAAAAGTTATCATTAATTAAACTAATTTTACTAAGTAAAATATAAATATTATATTATTTCCAACTTAATATAACTTATAAAAGAACTCAAAATTTAATTAATTAATAAAGACATTAATCAAGATTAATAAGAATTATAAAATTATTAATTTAATTTATTAATTAAAATTAGTATTATAACAAATAAAGCTCTAAATTTAAAAAATTTTTTAAAATATTGATAAATTTTTTTAAAAAAATTTAATAAAATAATCCAATTCATTTTTTTCTAAAAAATTACTAGTGATATTTTATCATAAAAATATATAAAAAATTGATTCAATTTATTTAGTATAAATATATTAATTAGTTAATTAACTATTTTAAAAATTAAAGTAATTAAATTACTAGATAAAAATTAAAATGAAATATGTTTATATTTAATTATATTTTATTTATCAAAATTATTTATTTTAAAATAAAAATAATTATAATAGATAATTACTATATAAATAAATAGTAATTAATTACTGTATTAAGATAGATAATAATTATATTTTTATATAAGTTATTATATATTATTAAAGTTTTTATATATAAAGTTATAATATCAGTGAATAATTATAATTTATTTTAAATTTTATTGAATTATTCTAATAAAATAAACAATAATATTAAAATATCTAAAATTTAAACAGATATCGTATTTTTTATACTATTCAATATATAATTAGTCTCATTTTATTATTCATAACAAAGTTATATAAATAATAAATCTTTAATTAATAAAAAATATTATTTTTTGATAAATCTAGTTAATATAATAAATTAATATAAATAGATAGTTATAAAATAACTAATAATTAATTTTGATGTATAGTTTAATAGTAATTTTATTTGTCATACTGAAAATAAAAATTAATATTAAAATCAATAATAAAATATTTGTCATTTCAAACATAAATTACAGTATATTAATACTTTTACAATAAGTAAAATTATCAAAAAATATATTTTGTTTATCCAAAAAAGATAGATAAAGAATAATAATATTAATTATTATCATTGTTTTTTCGAATTAATTTAATTAAGTTAAAAACTAATTTTTATAAAATATTAAAGTAATCTATGTTATTATTTTATTTTAATTATTTTATTAAAATAGTTTATTTTGATTTATTTATAATTAAAATTGAATTAAGATTAAGTTTTAATTATAAATAATAATATTATATGTAGATTTAGTTTATCGTTTTATTTATATTAAATTTATATATAAAATCTATATAATTTGTTAATTTTAAAATTTTAAGTATAACTAAAACAAATAAAATATATCATTATTATAATAATATAATTAATGAGACAATATTGGTATCATTATCGCGGATAATGATAAAACTAATTCTAATTATAAAAACTAAATATATTAATATAAATATTAATAGAATATAAATCTTAAAAAATAATATTTATTAATTTTATTAATTAATAAATTTACTTTATAGATGTTAAAATATAGTTATAATTTTATTGCATTAATCTTTAATTAAATAAGTTATTATAAAATAGTATTTAATTATAAAAATAAAGTATTAAATTATAATAAAACAATTATATTATTAAAGTATACTACGATACATTTAATTCTATATATTTTATATTTTATATCTATAAATATAAAATATATAAATGTTTATTATTAATCTCATTATTAATTCTATTACTTTTTTATTAAAGTAAAATTAGTTTTTGATTAAAGATATGTAAATTAATATAATTTAATTTATTTTTAAAATTATTATTTAAATAAAATAAAAAATATATTATCAAGCATATACAAATAGATATATAATCAGTTTTTAAATTAAATTATATATATTTTATATATGATCATTATCAATGATAAAAGATTTATATTAAATTAAATTTATAATATAAAATCAAAAGAAATCACTATATAAAGTGATTTATAATCATAAAGTAATTTACTAGTTATTATTAATGATATAATTATTATTTATTTATATAATATTAATATATTCAATAATTGCTTTTTGAAATATAAATTATTTAATTTAAATTTTTAAGAAATTAATAAAGTTATGATCTTAAAAATATAATTAATAATTAATATAATGATATTATTTTATATATTTTTATTACTGATTTTCATTAAATTTATGATTAAATATTTACGATTAGAGTAAATAAGAAATTTTCTTTGATAATATATTTAATCTATATATTATCTTATAAATAATATTTTACTAGAATGGTATGATAAGATATTAATCTTAATTAATTTTTCAAACTTAATAAATATTAAACATTAATTTATTTAATTTTATTTAATTTTTGATTTTAATCTTTACTAATAATTAATATTTTCTATTTTTTTAAATAGTTATAATTAATTTTATTTTTGTTAATTAAATTTAATTTAATTTTTGATTAAAAGATTCTATTTTTTAAAAAATATTTTTAATTAAACTTGATATAAAATAATTTTATTATAGTCATATGTTTTATCTAATTTTCATTTTCAAATATAATTTTCATTGATAAATTAGATTATAAAAAATTTGATTTTTAATAATTAAAAAATAAATTTATAAATATTAATAAAAAAATAATTTTTTATTAATATTTATAAATTTATCATTTCCAATGAAATTAGTTTTTTAATAAGAAAAAAGTAGTTTTATATTATATATTTATATATTTTTCTAATATTTAATATATATTTAATATATTATTAATATTATATATTAGATTTTAAAATACATAAAATATATATAATATTTATTATTAAAATAATTAGATTATTTTTATATAAAATATTTTTTTAAAATTAAAAAGGATTAATAATTTATAGTTACAATTATATAATTATATTTTATGAAATATAAAAGTCATAGTATAAATAATTAAATATTAAATTTAATTTATTATTTTAATATATAAAATAACATTAATTATATAGTTAAAATAAATATAAATATTAATATTTTTAATTATTATTTATAACTTAATTATTTTAAAATATTAATTTGAGTTATTTAATTAAAGATCTTATAAAATATTGCTATTATTAAAATAATTAATAAACAAATAAATAATATCAATTAAACAAAGAAACTAAAAGTTAATAATGATTAGTGATGTTTTTAAACATAATCTCTATTATTTATATTTAAATATTTTATATTAATTTTAATTTTAATATATATATTTTAATATAGATTATTTATAAATATATTTTAAAAAATGATTAAAAGAAAGATATAAAATAGATAAAATATTTAAATTGATAATTTTATATCATACTAAAATATTTAATTCAATAATTAATATTAAAATTTAAAATAATAGCATATTAATAAAAATAAGATTTTTTTAATAATTTTTTAAATAAAATATGTATTTTTATTTAAAAAATTAATTTTATAATTAATTTTATTTTTTTGATTAAAATTAGTTATTTATTTAAATATATTAATTAATAATCTTTATATTTTACTTTATTGATAAAACTTATTTTTTTAAGAAAAATAAAATAAATATATTCTAATAATTGTTGTCTTAAAAATAAGAAGATCATATAAACATATTATTTATTATTAACATAATAAATGTGATTTTATCGATTAAAACATTCAAATTTTTATTTTTATTTTAAAAAAATTTTATTTTTTAAATAGATAATTAGTTTTTTCTAAATAATATAGTTATATTATTCAATTTATTTAATAAGATTATTAAATCTAATTTTATTAACACTACTTTTAATTTTTATAAATTAAATAACTATTTATTTAATTCCTGTAATATTAATATATATTTTATTTTAATTTATTATTATTAATAATATAATTGAATAATAATTTATTCGTTAGTAGTAAAGTAATTTATAATTATTAATTGATATCATTATTTTTTAATGAATAACTAATAAATCTTTAATAGTTAATTTTTAAATAATATTAAACTAAATAGAAATATAAAATTATTAAGTTTATTATTTGTAAATCAAGTAATAAATTTTTTTTATATATATTGACGAATAATTTTATAGTTTAAGTAATGTTTTATTTAAAAAAATTTTATAAAAGTTCGAATAAATTATTAAGTTTAAAAAAATATAATAATAATATTTAATTTTATATTGTTTATATATAAATAAATAATATTAATTATATTAATAATCATTATTATAAAAAAATTAATTATAATTATATAATAACAGAGATAATAAATAGATAATTTAAATTTAAATAGATTTATGAAAATGATATTTTTAGTGTCTAAGTAAATATTATCTTATTTAAAATAAAATATTAAAAATGTCATAAGCCTTGTTTTAAAATAGAACAATATATAATTTAACTAAATGGTATTGTGATATAATTTTAAATTAGTAATGATATATTTATTAGGATTTGTTAATTTAAAAATAAAATAATATTAAATATTATTAGTTATTTTTTAAATATTTAAAATTAATTTAATATTTAAATATACTATTAAGCTAAGTGGATTAATATAAATTTATTAGTAATAAATTTTTATAATTAAATTTTATTTTAATTAATAAGATTTTATGAAAATTAAAATAAATAAAATAATATAATTGTTAACTAGTATTAAATTAATTTAATATTTTTAAAATTAATATTCGAATTTATTTTTTAATTAAATATATTTGCTTATAATTTAATATCTAATCTCTTATTAAGAGAAAAATAATTTATTAATTTTAATTAAAGTAAATACTTAGATATATCTATTAATAATTGTTTAAAAATTAATAAATTTTATGAAAAACTCAATTACTATTATTAAGTATGATAACAATAAATCTATCTAACTCTTTATTTATTTTACATTAAGAGAGAAATTAGGAAGAAAACTAAATTTTATTAAAATTTTTATATAAATTAAATGATCAATAAATAAATAAAAAATAATTAAAAATAGTTTTAATCATAATTAATTTATATTTTTATTTTTAAATATAAATATAAATTACATGATATTTTATTTAATTATATTATAAGATAAGTAAATTTTTAATTTTTAATATTTTATGTTATTATAAAAAATTAATAGAAGTTAATTTTAAAAAATATTAATATTATATTTATTAATTTTATGAATTTAATATCAATTAAAATAGAAAATAAACATCTATAATATAAGTAAAATATTTTAAAAAAATAAACAAAAAAATATATTTATTAAATCTAACTTTAAAATTAAAAAATTTAAAATAGCTTCTAATTATCTTTTTTATATTTTTAAAACTATTATTATGATAAAGTAATTGGATTTAATAAGTATTATATTATTGTAAATAACATATAGTATTGTTATTTTATTATTCCAATTTCTTTATTATTAAATTTTAATAAATTTATAATATAGGCCTTTTAGTTTATAAAATATTATTTATATTAAAATTATATTTTTAATAAATTATTATTCAATATAATCTACACTTAAATTAATTTAATTATTTTTATAAAAATATTATTTAGTATTAATATAAATTTTTTTATTAAAATTGTTGATTTTAGTCATATAAAAAATGTTTTATATTAAAAAAATTATTTTTTATAAAAAACTTTATTTTTAATAAAAAATCTATATAATTTTATTATATATGAATAAGATATAATTATATATTATTTATAATAAAATATAATGTTGATATTTATTATTAATAAATTAAAAAATTATTATTTTATAGAATTTAATTACTAAATATATTTAGTAATTTATTAATTATTTTTAATATAGTATTTGTTTATAACAAAAAATATAATAATATATAAACTAAGTAATAAAAATTAAAATAGTATATTGAATATAAAAAATTAAAATTTATTTAATTAAAAATTAACGTTTATATTAAACGTATTTTTATATAAATATTAGTTTTATTACATTAATCCGATTTAAATTAAATAATTTTTAATTATTATATATAATATTTTTTTATTTATTAATATTTAATTATTTTTTTTTAAAAAATTGTTTATTAAAAAATTTTAATAAATATTAAAATTTACTTTTTTATAAAATCTAATAATAAAAGTATTGTTTAAATTGATAAAAACAAAAAATAATTATTAATACATAATTAAAATTATTAATTTTATAAAAGTTATTAACGTTAACACTTTTTTTAAAATATTAAATATGTACATAAATAATATTGATTGATATATCAAATTTAAATATATTCATATTTTTTAAAAATTAAGATAATAAATTATTGAAAATTAGTTTTTTTAAAAAACTAAAATAGAATTATTAATCATTATAAAAATAATATAGAGTAATAAAAATATAGAATATTACTAATAACAATTTAATTTATTTAATAATATATACAAAATATATAAAAATTTTAATAAATAAATGATTTAGTTAAAGATTAAAATAATTTTATTTAATAAAATAAAATTATCATACAATAATATAAAATAATTTATAATTATTATGTTTAACTAGTATTAATAATAAATTTGATAATATATTTATTATATTTAATTATTTCTAATTTATTTTATTGTTTTTATTTCTTTTAAATTTATAGAATATGTATATAAATAAAACAATTACTTATTTATTTGATATTAAATATTATCCTAATAAGGATTATTACATAATCCAATTAATATTAATAATGTTTATCTATTTAAAATATATTAATAATATATGGTAAAAATATAATTTACTGATTTTTAAAATAGTTTTTAGTACAAAATTTTCACTATCTTTAATATTTAATTTTTTATTATATGAACTTATTATAGTTAATGAAAAATATTAATTTTAAAATTTCTAATAAAATTGTTTTGAATTCTTCATTTATATAAGAAAAAATAAATTTAAAAACAAATTTATTATGTTATAATATATTTTAGATTATATACTAAATTTATAAATTTAATTTAATTATATTTCATTTTTAATACTATAAAATAGTATTTTATTATAATTAAGTAATTTATTTATTTTATAAAAATTATATAATTTAATATTTATGATAAAACATATGATAAATATTATCATACAATATAAATATTTAATATTTTTTTATTAGTTTTTGTGTATAGAAAATATTTTTTAAAAATGTATTATTAATTAAATTAACAATATTAATTACGTTATATCTAATGAAATGTATAAAAATTTATTAATAAAATATATTATGTTATTGTAAAATAATTATTTTCATAATATGAAGTAACTTATATTAATATAAGATATTATCTTTTTTAATTTTATTTTAAAATGAATATTTTTATAAAATTATTTAATTATTTAATATTAATAATATTAACTTAATATTTTTATTTAAATAAAAAGTATTATCAATAATAAATGAATAAAAGTTTGTTTTATAGTTAATATGTTTTTTATAATAGTTGATTATCGATATAAAAATTTTAAAAAATTTTTTAAAATAAATAAATAATTATTATTTATAATATATCATATATTATTTTTTCATAAATTTTTTGAATTAATAATTAAAATAATTAATTTTAATATTAATATAAACTTGATAAAGAATTTTTTTATTTTAATGAATATGAAATCAATAAATTGATTTGTGATATCAAAATATCACATTAATATTAATTTAATTTTTATATTCAAATGAAATAAATATTAATTTTAATAAAAATTAATATTTATTCTAATAAAAAATATCATACTTAATTTAAATTTTAAAAATAAATATAAGTTAAATTAATTTCTTTTATTAAAGATAAATAATTTTATATAAAATATTTTATATTAATTACTTTTATTATAAAATTTATTTAATATTTTATTAGTTTTTTATCTAAAAAAATAAATCTATGCTTAAAATAATATCATAATTAAAATATTAATAATCATTAGTATTATTGAAAATAAAATATATTTTAACTTAATATTTTTAGAAATTATTAAAAATTATATTTAAATTAATTTTTTATATATAAAAGTATATTAAATTAATATTATTTAGTTTTTATAATGAATTAATTTTTGAAAAAATATTATTTTCTTATATCAAAATAATATTGATAAATCTTTGATTTATAAATAAAATAACATAATAATATTATTTAACATCAATTTCTATTGATTAAAATATAGTTAATTATTAAATCACTTTATGTATTTTAACATGAGGTATGATATCGTATTTACGATATAAGAGATTAAAAAATTAATATTATATTTGAAATTAATTATATATTTCTAATTATTCATATGATTAATAGAAGTAATCATTATTATATAATATAATATAATATAATATTATTATATAATAATATTAAAAATAATAAATTATACAATTATATTAATGAAATTATATATAATAATATAAATTATTTAATTTATATAAAATTTATAAAATAATATTATTTATTTTTAGAAAATCAAATACATTTAAATTATTATAATAGATTTTACAATCTATATTTAAATATATTTAAACTAATTACCATGTAAACAAGCTACATTTTTATTAAAAATTTAAATATATCATTAGCCAATAAGAATTAATAAAAAATTTTTTTTAAAAAATAAATAATAAAGATTTTTTATAGAAATTATATTCTATAGGTATTCTATTTTATATTTTATAGTTCAAATTTTAAATTATATAAAGTATGAAATAAATTTAAAATAATAAAAATTAATTATTAATGATCCTATTTAAACAAAAGCAAAATATAAATTTTTAATATAATTATTTAAATTTAATAATTTAATATGATATACATAACATATTAAATAATATAAATATGATTTATAATTTATTTATATTTAATTAATCTAGATTAACATTTATAGATAATTTAAATGAATATTTAAATATTCATTTAAATTAAAAGCATTATATAACAATTAATTATAATCATTAAAATATTAATTATTTTAATATAAATTTATTTTATTTATGAGCATATAACTGTATTAATTAATAAAGTTATATAAATTATTTTTTTAATTTATAAATTCTTTTTATTATAAATTTTTTAAAATATTTTATATTTCAAAATATTAATTATTTTAATTATTAAAAATAATATCATCAAATAAATCTGATGATATTTTTTAATTTTAATTATTGAAAAACGTATTTATTTAAATTTTACGGTGATTATTAATAAAATTAATCAATTAGCATATAAATAAAAAATATATAATTTTATATATTCAAATTATTTTTTAACAGAAATTTATTAAGATAGGTAAAATTTGTTAGTATTACTAATTTTTTATGATTATTAATACAATATAAAAAATCTTTTCTTATAATTAAATTATAATATTAATTAAATATACTATTTATTATTTTAACTTAATAAAAAATATGAAATATTTTAACTTTAAACAACAATTATAGACCATTTTTATTAAAAGAATAAATTAATTATATATCCAGTTTATTTTACACTAAGATAATATTAATATCATTTTTAATATTTAATTAAAATATTATTTATAATTCAAATAAAAGAAATTATTACTTAAGAGTAAAATTAATTATTTTAATATAGTACTATTCTAATATATTTATAGTAATATATTTAAGTATAATATATTAAATGATAATTTTATAAATTTTATCATTAGATATATAACTTATAAATTATGTATTTGTCATATAATAACCATATAGATATTAATAAATATTAATTAGTAAAAAGTATCATCTATGAATTTAATTGATATACTAAAATTAGTATTTTATGAATAATGAAAATAAAATAATATCTAATATTATTAACTGTTGTATATAATTATAATACATTTTTTATTGTAATTAAATTAAGTAAAGAAAATTAAATTTTAGTTCATTTTTTATCTTAATAGTTGAAATAAAATTTATTAATAATTAAAAAATAAACATAGAAAATTTCTATAAGTTAGTCATATTAATCATGTTATTTATAGTTCTTTAAAATATATAAAAATATCTTAAATCAGAATAATGTATAGAAAAATTACTAACAATGTTTAATAGAATCTAATCAATATTCATTTTTTTTCTCTTTTTTATAGTATTTTGAAAAATTAATAATTTATATAGTAAAAACAAATAATTTCAATAATTTCTTATTTATTTTTTTTAAAAATACAATTAATATTTTATCTTTTAGTTTTTTTGTTTATATAATTTCTTAAAAATACTATTTTTATTTGATATTAAATTTAAATTTAGAACTAATATAGACAAACATTAATTTATCTATAATCAATGTAAAACAATAATATTTTATTAATAATTATAAAATTATTATTTTTTACTTAGTTTTATAGCGTTACTATAAAAAAAGTGCTATATATAAAATATAGAAATTATTTATAATAATATAAGTATTATTGATTATACTAATTTCAAAATTAAAATTGAAAAATTAAATTTTAAGCTTAAATTATAATTAATAGATTAACTATTTTATTTTATAAATATTTTTATTGAATAAATTAAATTAAAATATGATTTTTAGTTTTTTTTAATATTATATATTATTAAAATTTAAAATATTTTTCTATAACTAACAACTTTTATATTAATGTATTATTATTAATAATAATACATTAATATATTAGTCTTAATAAGTTAATTAATTTTATATCTATAAGATTACTTCATAAAGGTTTTTTAAATATTAATATTTAATTAATGGTAAATATTTATTTATTTAATAGATAAATAAAACTGCGTTACTTAAAACAATAATCTATCTTATTACGTAAATTTAAACATGCAAAAATTTGATATAAAAACATTTCAGGGATTAACTTTAGCATTACAGGATTACTGGATGCATCAAGGTTGTATGATTGTTCAACCATTTGATATAGAAGTTGGCGCAGGAACTTCACATCCAATAACTTGTTTAAGAGCACTTGGCCCGGAGCCAATTTTTGCTGCTTACGTTCAACCATCTCGTCGCCCAACTGATGGGCGTTATGGTGAAAATCCTAATCGCCTTCAACACTATTATCAATTTCAAGTTATTATGAAACCTTCACCAAATAATATTCAAGAATTATATTTTGATTCATTGAAAGTATTAGGATTAGATCCAACTATTCATGATATTAGATTTGTTGAAGATAATTGGGAAAATCCTTCCTTAGGAGCTTTTGGAATCGGTTGGGAAGTTTGGTTAAATGGAATGGAAATAACTCAATTTACTTATTTTCAACAAATTGGTAATTTAAAATGTAAACCTGTTACTGGTGAAATTACTTATGGTCTTGAGCGCTTAGCTATGTATATTCAAAATGTAGATAGTATATATGATTTACTTTGGTCTAATACTTCTTTAGGAAAAAGGACTTACGGTGATATTTACTATCAAAATGAAATTGAACAATCGGCTTATAATTTTGAATATGCAAATGTTGATTTTTTATTAAAATGCTTTGAAGAACATGAGAAAGAGGCGCAATATTTATTATCACTAAAAACACCATTATCTTTACCAGCGTACGAACGTATTTTAAAAGCCGCTCATACGTTTAATTTATTAAATTCAAGAAAAGCGATTTCAGTTACCGAACGTCAGAGTTATATTTTACGTATTCAAGCCTTAACAAAAAAGGTTGCAGAAGCTTATTATACTTCTCGTAAAGCGCTAGGTTTCCCAATATGTAAAATTAAGAAATAAAAAATAGGCTATTATTTTATGAAATGTACTTTTTTAGTAGAAATTGGTACAGAAGAATTACCACCAAAATCTCTTCGTTTATTAGGTGAATCATTTTCGATAAATTTTAAACATCAACTAGATAAGATTAATCTAAAATATGGCAAAGTACTTTGGTATGCATCTCCTCGTCGTTTAGCATTAAAAGTAACAGATTTAGTTGTATATCAACGTGATCATCAGATCAAAAAACGTGGCCCAGCAATTAGTCAAGCTTTTGATTGTACAGGTAAACCTACTAAATCTGCTAAATGTTGGGCTAATAGTTGTGGAATTTCTGTTGAACAAGCTCAACGTTTAGTTACTGATAAGGGAGAATGGTTATTTCATCAATCAACTAATAAGGGTAGAATGACACAAAGTTTACTCGTTGAAATAGTAATTAATTCGTTGAATTTATTGCCGATCAAAAAACCAATGTTCTGGGGTGATAATGAAACACAATTTATACGTCCTGTTCACACATTCATTATGTTATTGAATAATCAGCTACTTAAAGGTGAAATATTCGGAGTACAGAGTAATCGTGTTATTCGTGGTCATAGATTTATGGGTAAAACTGAATTAACTATTGATTCGGCTGAGCAATATCCTTTAATTTTACGTAAATATGGTAAAGTTATTGCTGATTACGAAGAGCGTAAGATCATAATAAAAAATAATGCGAATAAGATAGCACAAAAATTAGGTGGTTTTGTTGAATTATCTGATAATTTACTAGAAGAAGTGACTTCATTAGTTGAATGGCCAATTGTATTAACTGCAAAATTTGATCAGAAATTTTTATCAATACCAATGGAAGCATTAGTTAACATTATCAAAGATAATCAAAAATATTTTCCTATTTATGATAAGTTTGGTAACTTAATGTCAAATTTTATTTTTGTCGCTAATATTGAATCTTCTGATCCACAACAAATTATTATCGGAAATGAAAAGGTAATTCATCCACGTTTAACAGATGCTTATTTTTTTTTAAAAATAGATTCTAAAAAAAAATTAGAAGATTACTTACCACAATTAGAAACAATTTTATTTCATAATCAACTCGGTACATTACGTGACAAAACAAATCGGTTACAAGTATTAACAGGTTGGATTGCAGATAAAATTGGTGTAAACGTTAATCATGCTATTAGAGCAAGTTTATTATCTAAATGTGATCTAATGACTAATATGGTATTTGAATTCACGAATATACAAGGTATTATAGGAATGTATTATGCTCGACGTGATGGTGAAGAAGAAGATGTAGCAATAGCAATTAAAGAACACTATAAACCATGTTTTTCTGGTGACGATTTGCCATCAAATAATATTGCAGCTACATTAGCATTAGCTGATAAAATGGATACCTTAGTAGGTATTTTTGGTGTTAACCAACAACCAAAAGGTGATAAAGATCCGTTTGGATTACGTCGTGCATCACTAGGCGTGTTGCGTATTATTATTGAAAAAAGTTACGATTTAGATTTATTAGCATTAACGCAGAAAACGGTTAAATTGTATAGCAGTAAACTAATAAATAAAAATGTTATAAATGATGTTATTAATTTTATATTTGGACGGTTTCGTACGTTATATATAGATTTAGGATATCGTATTGACGTTATACAGTCTGTTTTAATTTGTCGTCCAATTAATCTGATGGATTTTGATTTGCGAATAAAAGCTGTTACTTATTTTAGTACTTTACCGGAATTTAAAACTCTGTTAATTGCTAACAAACGAGTTGTTAATATTCTTAATAAATCAAGTGAAAAATTAAATAAAAGTGTTTCTACTGTATTATTAATAATACCAGAAGAAATTATCTTAGCAGATAATTTAGTTATTTTAGAAGATAAATTATCTCCTTTATTTGATGATAGACATTATAAAAGCGCATTAATTGAATTAGCTTCACTACATAAAGTTATCGATTCTTTCTTCAAAAAGGTAATGATTATTGATAGAAATCAACTATTAAGAATAAATCGTTTAACATTATTAAAGAAATTACGTGACTTATTTTTACGTGTTGCAGATATCTCTTTACTATAGTAATTTTAAGAACTTAAAAATTAATTTAATCAATTATAAATACATTTTTATTATCAAATATTTTATCTTTATTAAAAAATAAAAAAGTTATGTATAATAAATATAACTATTACTTTTTTTAAAAATGTTGTTAAAATATAAATAAATTTTTATTATTTGTAACTATAGTTATTAAATTTTAATATTATTAAATAAGTATTTTAAGATTTATTTTTAATTAATTTAATAGTTTAATTTTTATGAATTGTGAAGATTTTAAATTTAATTAATATTAATTAAGTAGATTCTTATAAGATCAATTAAATTGTAATTTAAATAAATTTATGTTTTAAATAAATTTAACTTTTATATAAGATATTGATATATATTAAAGATGAAGATATTTTATCTATAGTTAATATTAATATATAATTATTAATAATAAAATTATAATAAATAAAATTATTATTAATAATAATTTTATTTTTAACAGATATTGAATAGTGATATTATAATTTATATTAGATTTGATTTTAATAAATTAATTAAATATATTAATGCCTAATTAAGTATATGATACTGAATTTAATATTTTTCATTAGAAAGATTTAACTATTTTTTTAAATTTCTGTTAATAAATTGATATTTAATAATTATTGCTAACTAATCAGTTAATTTTTATAAAAATAAAAATTAATATTAATTTTTTTAATAATTAATTTAAATATTTTTTATTTAAGATAAATTATATAAGATATTTTATGTAATATAAAATATCTTATCATTATATTAATTATGATAATAAAGTTAATATTATAATTATATTTTATTTTTGAATAAAAATATTTCTTTTTAATAAATTATTTACTTTTAAGCTTAAAAATAACTAAAATTATTGACTAGCTTATTATGACAATGTAGGATGGTTATTATTCGGTGAGTAGCGCAGCTTGGTAGCGTAACTGGTTTGGGACCAGTGGGTCGGAGGTTCAAATCCTCTCTCGCCGATCAAATCTTATAATTTTATATTTAAGAAAGATTTTTATCTTATAAATAAGTTGATATCTATTAAAACTTAAATTAAAGTAATATAAATATTAATATTTACATATTAAAATTTATTATATTTTTTAAAAAAATTAATTAATTATAATAAATAATTATTTAATTTTAATATTATTTGTTGTAATTGTTTAATAATGAGAAAGATTATGCAAAATTATATTGGAAAATTTCATTAGAAAAAAAGAAATTATACAAAATTAATTAGTCATTATTATATTAATTAACTAATAATAAATTTATTAAAATAAAATTTATCTAATTTAATCTTAATATACTTACTTAAATTTTTAATTTTTAAATTATTTTTTTCTGAATTGCTAGTAATAACTATTTATTAATTAATATTTTAATTGATAAAAAATAAAAAATTTTAATAAGAATAGTTAAACGCGTATTAATACAATAGCTATATAATTATAGAATTTTATTACTTAAGAACATTTTATATCTTATTATATCAATAATAGAATGATTTATAATCTTATTTAGATATTTTGTTATATTAATTTAGATAAAAAGTTATTTCTTCATATACAATTTTTATTTAAAAAAAGTATTTTATATTATAGATATTTTAAAAAATAAAGAATATATTAATTAATTTTTAGATATAAACTATATATAACTGTATATGATGATCTCAAAAAACTAAATAATAGTATTTATTAAAAATAATTTATATAAAAATAAGATTATCTATATATGAACTCTCTATTAAATAAATTAACGTATGTGATAATATTATCTAAATATTGTCATACGATATTTAATTTAAAAATTAATTAAATAGCTTAATAAATAGTTATTAATAAAAAATATTTAAATATTATTAAATATTTTTTAATTCTTTCACTTAATATATTTATATTTATTATTTTATTTTTATAAATTATTTAATTTTTATTAAATATATTAGTTTATAACATAAAATAACTTAATATATTTATATAATTTTATATTTTATATATAAAATATAAAAAAATTTATATTTTAAATATTATAAGTATATATTTTTATATACTATGCGTAAAATTATATATGTTAAAATGTTGCTATTGATATGATAATCCAAATAAAATTTATAATATATAAATTTGAAATCTATACAAAAACATATTAATAATCTAAAATTAACTAAAATATGATTTATAGTTATTATTATTAATATTTTAATGTTAAAAAATTTATTTTTTTAAAATATGTAATAAACTTATAAAAAATTTGTTTTTAATCTATAATTATTTTTAATAAAAAATTACTTAATAGTAAATTAATTATTATTTTAATAAGCGATTTTAGTATCACAAATATAAATGATGTTGTATATAATCATTGTTTATATATAAATTTATCAACAAAAACATTTTATAGATAAAGTTTTCATATCATTAAAATGTTTTTAATGATAGTTGAAAGAGTTGTTATAATGATTCAATGATTCGTAAATTATTTTACATACAAAAAATACTGATGATATGTATAAATATATTATATATAATATTCATAATAAAAATTATATATTCATATATATTTGAATATTTATAATATTTTATTATCAAATTTTGATAAATATATCATTTTAGGAATTAAAATAGTATCTGTATTATATTTTAATAATATGAAGATAAATTTTATAAAATATTAAATTCTTTTTCTAGAGATCTTTTATAGATATTTTAATAAATTATATCAAAAAAAATTTTCTAATTTTATTATTTTTTAAATCTCTTTAGCATTTATTATGATGCAAGAGGTTAGTATATAAAATATATTAGAATATCATTTGATTATTTTAATGTCGTATTGTTTTAAACTTTTAAATATAATATAAAAATATTTTTAGAAATTTATGTTAGTTTAAAAATATACAAATGTTTTATTTTCAATAATATAAATAAACTAACTCATTATATTCTACTTTACTTTAAGTATTATTTAATGTTAAAATTCTAAATTCCTTCTTTTTCTATCATTATTTTATATAATTAAAATCAATAGCATTTGTTTATATCATTTATTTATATGTTTTTATTTTATGCATCACTGAATATTTAAAGTCTTATTAAATGAATAAATATTATTTTATGATTAGTTAACAATTGAAAGTAAACTTTTATTATTATAATTAATAATAATCGTATATATTTAAAATTAAATTATTTCTACTTACTATTTTTATTAAATTTTTTATTTTTTATATGTATATTCTATATTATATCAAAATTTAATGTAAATAAAAATTATTTTACTGTTAACTTAATTTTATTATATTATCAACTAAATAGTTTTTATTATAAATAAATAATATTTAATTATATACAATACTATTTAAAAATTAAAGTATTTTATATTTTTAATATTATCATCTTAAATATCTATATGTGTATTATTATGAATACTTAATTTTAATCTTAAAATATAAAATAACTAATACTATTTATTATTTCATGAATTAAAATTAAAATTTTATAAAGTAACTCATTTTTTCTTAATAAATTTTACTATAGTTTTATAAAAAATAAAAAATATAATTTGATGATCTATAAATAAACAAAAAAATATAAGTATAGTTAATTTTATTTAATTTTACGGTTAAAATAGAAATTCTACTATATAGATATATATAATTTTAAAAAGATTTTTTTGTCAATAAATCTAAAAACACTTTATATAGTTTATTATATTTTATATGTTTATAACATTTTTAATATAGTAATTTAATTAAATTTAAGTAATTTTATTTTTTTAAAAAAAAAGTTAAATATTAAGACTTTTATCAGTTCTAATATTATATAAATTATTTATTTTAAATAAAGTTAATATGCTTAATGATAGTTTTTATACATAAGAAATTTCTTATATAAATATTACTTATTAAGTATAATATAATTAATATCATATGTATATGATATTAATTATTAGGAAATTATTTAATTTAAATTATATTTTATTAATATTATATAATAAAAAATATAGATTTTATATAAAAATATATTATTCAACAATAAAAATTAGAAATGTTATATTTACTGATATTTATTATTAATATACTAAATATTAAATATTTAATATATTTTATATAGAATTATATTAAAAAATACTAAGTGTTTTAGTAAAAAAATCGATATATAAAAATTAAAATATATTCATAGATAGAAGTTTAATTTATAATAGTAAATAAATAAAGATAAAATTAAGATTATTTTATAAAAAATTAAAAATTAAAATTAAATATAAAAAATAAAATTAATAGAAACTTTAATAGGATAAAAAATAAATATAGATTTTTTTCATTATAAAAAGATAATGAATTTATTAATATAAATATTAATATTTTAAAATAAATTTAAATATTATTTAAATCTATTAAATAATAAGTTGTATTATTAATCGCATATTACATGTTATTAATAATATAATTAAATATTTATTTCATTGCTATATAAATTTAATTATCAAGATTTTTTAATCTTAGTTAATACCAATAAGTCATCAATATATTAAATTATATTGAATTGTTATTCTCAATTATGATGTTATAGTAATAAATAAACGATATTTCTTAAATATAATAATTATTAAGTAATTTATTAAAAATATATCTTAATATAATTTATTTATGAATATTATAAATATTTTATGAATAAACTATCTTTATCAATTATCCTTTTTATTCTATATAGAAATAATTTTTCTTATTAAGATAAATCTTATGTTAATTATTTAAATTTAATATTTACCAAAAAGGTATTTTTATATAAATCATTAAAATTAAATATTTTTTGTAAAGTATAATAAAATTCATTAGAAAATTAAAAATACGAAATATTTAAAATTTATTGATAATTTTATATCAGATCTAAAGAATATATTATTGTAATAATAAATTAGATAAAACTTTATATAATAACTATTATTGACGATATTAAAACTAATTTATAATTATTTATTATACTATAATTTTATAAATTAAAATTTAATTAAAATTTAATAGTTAAACTCATATATTTAATTCTATTATCATTATCTTTTATTCAAAACAAGTAGCTAACTTTTATATAATAATGCATATAAATTATGTTAGCAAAAACATTATTCAATTCTATATCTGGATAAACTTATTAAATTTATCTAGATAAAATAGCTATTAAATTACTTTATACAATTTAAAATATATATAATACATATTATTTTTTTATTGTTTTATGTTTTATTTTATAAGCTTTATTTTATAATAGATGTTTTATTCAAAATTAATTAAATTATAGTTTATTTATACCATTTAATTATTTTATTTAAATTATTTATATTTATTTTATAAATAATCTTCAAAAAATTATCTTTCTTGAATAATAATATTTTATATATTAAATAACTTTATTTATAAATATTAATGAAAAATAAAATATTAAATTTTACATTAAAGTAATAATTAACATAAATAAATAAATATAAATAATATTTTTTAAATATTTATATATAAGTTAAATAATTCATACTTGTAATAAGTTATTACTTGTAACTTTACTTAATTTCTTATAAACATATTTTTTAAAAAAATAGTATTTTAATTTTTTCTCTAGAATTTAAAAAATTGAATTTAAATAAATTTAGCCATATAAAATTATATCGTAATGATATTTTATATATATTCCATTAATTTTAAATTAAAATTTCATATTTTAAATGTAGTTCAAGAAATTTAATTTTCTATTTAAAATAGTCTTCTTTCTATTTAAAAATTTTTATTTTTGATAAGAATTTATAGATTATTTATTAAAGAATGATATTTTTATTTTTAAATATTTATTAAATTTATGATTTGAATAAACTTAATATCTTTTTAAAAAAAAATGTTTATATTTTACATATTTTAAAATATAATAAATTTTAACCGGATGAATATTAAATTTTAATACTAATAATAACTTATTTATATTTTAAGTATAAGTGAATATCTATATTTTTTTAATATTTATGTATTTATTCAAATTTTTTAGAAAATATTTTAAACAATAATACTATTTTTTTTATTCATTAATAATGACAATAAAGTATTAATTATAAATAAAACAAATAAAATTTTTTTTTCATTAGAATAATTATGATTATAAATTTATAATAAATCTCTTTAAGATTTAAAAAACTCTTCTTATTATAATTTTATAAAAAATATTTTTAATTAATTGTATATAAAGTAATAAATTAAATAATTTATATTTAAAATATATTAAAATATTTATATAAGATATTTTAATATATATAATCTTATTAAGAAAGTTATTCTCAATATATTAATATTTTATTAGCAATGAAATATTATCATTAAGATAAGTTTTAATCTAAAAGAAAATATAATTAATAAACTTTTAACATTAAATAGTACTTAAATTAATATTTTATTTAAATCATATATTTATATTATTTATTTTTAAATTATGATAAATAGTTTATATAAACAATAGTTATTTCTTATTTATGATAACTTAATAGCTTAATAAATATTATTTAAATTTAATATAAAAGAAATTTTCATCATAAAAATATATTTTTTAAAATTTATATTTTAATTTGTTATTGTGTCTGATTGTTGAAAATAAACTAAAAATAATTACTGGTAAAAACTTAGTATAAATAACTAGTTTTTCGAAAATCAAATATTTAATTGATGATTATTCTTCTGATTAATTAATTCTATTATATAAATAAATAATACAGATATTTTCATTATTCATAATTTAAAATTATTTTATTTAAATGTTATTGCAATATAGAAATAATAATATTTATAAGAAAAGATATTAAAAAAACCAAAATAATTTTTTGATAAAATTTAATTTAGAAAATGAATTTTTATTAATTAATTTATAACTTTAATATATATTAAAGTTATAAATTTTTATTTACTATCAATATGATATCATTAAATTAATTTAATTAATTTTATTTAAGATATATATATCTATTATATAATTAATTTATTAATTTTAAATAGTTATACTAAATAATAGGAAAAATTTTTTTATTTTAAAATACAGAAATATGAATATTATAAATTAAATTAATTATTTTTTTAAAACTTTTTAAAAAATATCTATAATTAAATTTAATTAATTATTATAATTAATTAATTAATAAAACTTATTTGAGAGTTAGTTGTGGTTATATAATTTATTTATGATGAATATATGATCTTTCATTTAAATAATATGAAGCGATTTTGTGAGGTTTTAAGAATAGTGGATATTTAAATTAAAAATAATTATAAAAAATCTAAATAATGATTTTTTCTATTTTAAAATTTATTAATATAATATGATATAGATAATAAATATTTTTATATTGATTTTTTTTTAAATACTTAATTCTTTATACAATAATAAAAATTATTTAAAATCTTGTTTGTAGATTATATAGAGTATTAATTATGAAATTTAGTTTTTTTTACTTGCCAAAAAAATCAAATAAAATATTATGTTATTAAATTTTACATTAGATTTTTGCAATTGCATTATCATCAATAATGATATTATTTAATTATTCTTTTAATAAATTAATTTTATTAGTTATTACTGCTTATTTATTTTACTTATATGCGATTGCTTATTTAAGCTTAAGTATTCTATTAATTTTGATAAGCTAGAATTTGAAATAAAGACAATTATCTTTTAAATACATCATTTTTATTTTTTTAAAAATTTTATTTATCATACAAGTAATATTTTTTTTGAAAAGAAACCATTATATTTATTTAATAAAATTTAATTATTATAAGCTCATAACAAAGTTATAATATAAGAATTATATCTATGATTCTATAAAAATATATTGAAATAATATCATTAATTTAAATTCTTACTAATAGTATCATATATTGGACTGAATATGCATATATTGATAATATACAATTATTATTAACTATATCAATATGTAATATGTATTAGTTTTATTATTCATTATAAAATAATATTAGAATTCTAAAAATTAAATTTTTTAATATTATTATTTTTTAATAGTTAAAAAAGATGATTTAATTTAATAAATAATAGTTACTTTTTCTAAATAAATTTAAGTTAATAAACTTAATCTGGTAGCCTTTTATAACCAAATTTTAGGTATTAAGAAATTAAAAATATTTTTGGAGAATAGTAATATGAATAAATTTTTGATAGCTTTGATAGTAGTAGTGATATCTTATAATATTTATGCTTCCAATTACACAGAAGGCACTGAATATATTACTTTACAAAAAAAAGTAGATAATACACTTCGTGTAGTAGAGTTTTTTTCTTTTTATTGCTATCACTGTTATCAATTTGAATTTATTGATCATATATCACAAACAGTAGCAAAAAATTTACCTAAAGATGTTAAGATTAAAAGATATCATGTTGATTTTTTAGGTATATTAGGACCTGAGCTAACAAAAGCTTGGGCAGTAGCAATGGTATTAAAAATTGAAGATAAAGTATCACAGTTTATATTTGAAGGTATTCAAAAAACAGAGTCAATAAATACACCTGCTGATATTAAAGATATATTTATTGAGGTTGGTATTAAAAGCAAAGAATATGATATTACATTGAATAGTTTTATAGTTAAATCGTTAGTTGTAAAACAACAAAAAGCAGTTAATGATTTTAGGTTACGTGGTGTACCAGCTATATTCGTTAACGGTAAATATATGATATGTAATAAAGGTATAAACGTTAAATATATGAATAATTATGCTAAAATTTATTCAGATGTTGTAAATTTCTTAATTAGTAAATAGTAATTTTTTATATTATTTTTAATAATTTCATATTATATAAGTAGTTTATATAATATTCTAATTAAATAATCAATTTTCATTTTAACATATTTATTTTAATAAAAAATAAATATAAAACAGAAACACGATACAAATTTTATTAATAAAATTATAATTTAAATTTTATTTTTTGTATTTAATATGTTTATATATAAAATATAATCAATAAAAAATATTGATTATCTTATCAAGAAAATATCTTTGCACCATATATAATTAGTAGAAAAATGATAAATTGAAATAAATTTAAATAAAATATCTATTTATAACGAGAGAGATGTTTTATTATTATTAATTAATTTAATAGTCATGAAAACTATGATAAAAATTAGAGAAAATTTATTAATCCTAGTTGATGGTTCTTCTTATCTTTATCGTGCGTATTATGCTTTTCCATCGTTAATTAATAAATTAGGAGAACCAACAGGAGCTATTTATGGTGTTCTTAATATGCTCCGTAATTTAGTTATTCAATATAAACCTAGTCATATTGCGATAATATTTGATGCCAAAGGAAAAACATTTAGAGATGAATTATTTTATGAATATAAAGCTCAGCGAGCAAAGATACCAAATGACTTATACAAGCAAATAATACCGCTTTATCAAATAGTTAAGGCGATTGGATTTCCTTTATTAGTTGTTCCTGATGTAGAAGCAGATGATGTAATAGGTACACTAGCTTTACAGGCTAGTAATAAAGGATTACCTGTATTAATTAGTACGGAAGATAAAGATATGGCTCAGTTAGTAACTACTGATATTAAACTAATTAATACTATAACAAACACTATTTTAGGACCTATGGATATCATTAATAAATATGGTATTTCTCCTAAGTTAATTATTGATTTCCTTGCATTAATGGGAGATTCTTCTGATAATATTCCTGGCATACCTGGTATTGGAAAAAAAACAGCGTTAGCTTTATTAAGAGGTATTGGTGATCTTTCGACAATTTATAATAATTTATCAACAATTGCGACATTGGGATTTCCTAAAGCCAAAACATTAGCAGAAAAGATGATAAAATATAAAGAAATTGCTTTTTTATCTTATAAATTAGCGACAATTAAAACTAATGTTAATTTAACTAAAGATTATAATGAATTAATTATAAAGTCTCCAGATATAAAAAAATTATATACACTTTTTAATCGTTACGAATTTAAGCGTTGGTTAATTTATTTACAAAACAATGGTTTGATTGATGAAAAAAATATATAAATTATCAACGATTATTTCTATTAATAATAACGATAGTTCTTTAAATAAAATATCTTCTAAAATTTTATCAAAAAAATACTATAAAATAATATTTACTAAAGCTGATTTAATTAAATTTGTCAAAAAATTATATTTATCTAAATGTTTTGCCTTTAATATTGAAACAGATAGCTTTGATACGTTATCAACTAATCTAATTGGATTCTCTTTTGCCACTGAAAAAGGTAAAAGTGCTTATCTTCCGTTAGGACATAATTATCTTGACGCACCGAAACAATTATCATTAGATGAAGTAATTACTGTGATAAAACCTATTTTAGTTGATGAAAATATTCAAAAAATTACTAAAAACTCAAAATTTAATTATGGTATAATGGCAAATTTTAACATTGATCTAAAAAACATGGTCTTTGATGTAATGTTGGAATCTTATATATTAAGTAATGCTAATGGAATTAAATATTCTGATAAATATGATTTAACAAAAGGATACTTTAATCATAAAATTATATCATTTCAAGATATAAAAGTAAAAAGGAAAGATCAGTTAACATTTAATAAAATCAAACTTGAACAAGCATCAAATTATGCAGTTAAAAATGTAGATCTTATATTTTTTTTGCATAAAAAACTTTGGTCTAAACTTAAAGAAGAGCCTAAATTAAAACAAATTTTTCAACAGATAGAAATACCATTAATACAAGTGCTAGCACGTATAGAACGAGTTGGCGTACTTATTGATGCAAATAAACTTATTAAACAATCTAAGGAAATTTCAAACAAATTAATAGAAATTAAAAAAGAAGCATATGATATTTCTGATCAAGAATTTAATTTGGAATCAACTAAACAATTACAAGTTATTTTATTTGAAAAGTTTCAATTACCAGTTATAAATAAAACTTCTTCTGGATTACCATCTACTAATGAAGAAACTTTAAAAGAGCTAGCTTTTATTCATAAACTCCCACGAATCATATTACAATATCGTAACTTATCAAAATTAAAATCTACTTATATTGATAAATTACAGATGATGATTCATCCAAAAACTAAACGAGTCCACACCTCATATTGTCAAACATCAACAACTACAGGCAGGCTATCTTCACGTAACCCTAATTTACAAAATATTCCAGTTAGAACTAACGAAGGACGTAGGATCAGACAAGCTTTTATTGCTCGTAAAGGTTATAAAATTTTATCAGCTGATTATTCACAAATTGAATTACGTATTATGGCTCATTTTTCTCAAGATAAAGGATTACTTAATGCTTTTTCCGAAGGAAAAGATATTCATAAAGCAACAGCTTCAGAAGTTTTTTGTGTACTATTAAATGATGTTACTAGTGATCAGCGTCATATAGCAAAAACAATTAATTTTGGTTTAATTTATGGTATGACTGCATTTGGATTGTCACATAAATTAAGAATTACCTTTAAAGAAGCAAAGCATTATATAGATTGTTATTTTGATCGTTATCCAGGTGTTTTAAGTTATATACAACATGTAAGGAAACAAGCTACTAAGCAAGGATATATCGAAACGATAGAAGGACGTAAATTGTATTTGCCTAATATCAACTCTTATAATATAATAAGACGTAAAGCATCAGAACGTCAAGCAATTAATGCATTAATTCAAGGGACAGCAGCTGATATTATAAAAAAAACAATGATATTATTAGATAAATGGATTGAAACAGTTAAACCTGATATCTATATGCTAATGCAAGTACACGATGAATTAATATTTGAAGTAAAAGAATCTGCAATTGATTTTTCAAAACAAAAAATTCGATTGTTTATGGAACAAAGTATTCAATTAACTATCCCTCTTAAAGTTTATATTGGTGTTGGCAATAATTGGGATGAAGCACATTAAATAATAAAATTTATTGAAAGAAATTTATATTTTATGTTTTTTGATAAAATTTTTTTAAATATTTAATTTTATTAATCATCAAATAAAATAATGAGCAATAACTCAATCTATGATAAAAAATTCAAAATCTTTTAGGTAAAGTATTTTATTTCTGTAAATATATATAAATAATAAGCAATTGTCTAATTTAGTTTTTAATAAAATTATTATTTCATTAGAAAATAATATTTAAATTAAGTTTTATTAAAATAACAAAACAATTTTTTATTGTTTTAAATAACGTAAGGTAATTAATAAATGGTGTAAATAGATAAAGTTTTTAAAAAAATTTTATATAAAAAAATTAAATAATTAACTAAATTATTTAATTTTTATTTCTTAAAATTTAACAGTAAATAAAATATTATAATCATTTATTATTTAAATTAATTATTTCAAAATAATGTTCATTAATCCATTTATCTAATTTAAGTTGTAATTTATTAACACCTATTTTTTTAAATGAAGAAAATATTTCAACTTCTATATTACTATCTACTATTTTTAGTCTATTACGAACTTCTATAATTTGATTTTTTTGTTTATTAGAATTCACTATATCTGCTTTACTTAATAATACAAATATTTGTATATTACGTACCATAGACCATTCAATTATTTGAAGATCAATATCTTTTAATGGATGACGAATATCCATTAATATAATCAATCCTCTTAAGCATTTTCTTTTTTGTAAATATTCAGTTAATCTTTTTTGCCATTGTCGTTTAAGTGATTTAGAGACTTTTGTATAACCATATCCAGGTAAATCAACCAATTTAATATTTTTTGTTACTTCAAAAAGATTAATCAACTGAGTTCTACCAGGTATTTTACTAATATTAGCTAATTTTCTTTGTTGTGTTAGTGCATTTAATGCACTAGATTTGCCTGTGTTAGAATAACCATAAAAAGCAATTTCTATACCATGATCATCTGGTAGATGATGAATATCAGATGAGCTTATGATAAATTTTGTTTGATGGTAATTATAGCTTTTGTTTTCTATTATTTTCTCTCTGATTTTATAATATAAAATAAAATTATATTTATAAGAAAATATGTAATTAAAGTACTATTAATATAGTACCATATGTAATATATAATATTATTATTTATTAAAAGTTTTTTATAAAATATTTAATATATAATAAAATATAAGATATGATTGAATAAATATTCAAAATTAAATATAACATAAAATATGTTATATATCATAATAATATGAGATAATATTCAATATAACTTTTTTTATTCAAAAAAAATAAATAAATTTGATTACAAAAATACTCATTTTTATATAATTACTAATAATGGTAATTTAGATTTTAAATTATTTTTTTACTTTCTGTCGAATCCATGATAGTTTACTATTATGGACTTATTTAAGTTTTTAAATATATAAAAACTTAAAATTAATTTAATTAATAAAAATTATTTATCATGTTATTCAATAATATTGTGATAATCAAATATTTTTATTAATAAAAATTAACAACTCTATATAAAAATTTACTCGTTAATTAAAAATAAAGTCATAATATATTATATAGATTATCTTCATGAGAATAAATAATAATAAAAAATCAAATAATTAAAAATTGTATAAGTATCTATTTTAAAATGAAAATAACAAATTACTATTTATTATTGATAATTTGATCTCATTTTGTTTTTAATAAAAAATTTTAACAAGAAAATTTCTTAACAAAAAATTAATTCTTTATTATAAATCTTTATACTTAGATTAAGTAATAAAATTATTTTATATCAATAAAAATAATTTAATTATAATAATAATTATTATTAAATTTGATCAATTTTTTAATTACTGTTAAATAATAGAATTCTTTTTTTATAAAAAAATAAAGTTCTATCAGTTTGTTAATTTAATATTATTTATATTTTTCTTAATAAAGAATAGTTATTTTAAAACACTATTATATAATTATTATAAACTTAATATAAACATTATTAAATTTATAATAAAGATAAAAATTAATATATATATATATTGCTAAAAATAAATCAATATTGTGTATTTTATTGACTAATAGTCTACTTCAATAATTAAAAGATTCTTTTTAAAAAAATCTTAATTTATATAAAAATATATATTTAAATTTTAGTAGTAGATACTACTTAAATATACGAAATTTTATTATGCAGTTTATAATAACTGATATTATTAATAATAAATTTTATCTAAAAATTAAACATATTATTGAAATTTGTAATAATTACAATCTTATTTATTATAATTATAAAATTTATTTGTTACAATATAACAATATATAATTATTAATTTCAATATAAATTATTTTAATTATTGTATAAAAACTATTATTATAATGTTGTGATTTATGAAAATTATCTTAATAAAATAAGAATTATACTTATTAATGAGTTTTCAATGAAAATTAGTTGGATAATTATTATAATTTTAATAATTGATAATCATGAATTTCATTTACCTATAATATTTATCAATATTTATGTTAATTAGATATCAATTTTATTATTAAACTCAATTATATAATAACTATCCCGGAAATAAATATATTAGAGTACCTATACACTTAATTATTTAATCTGATCCATATACATCTAATAACTCTGTTATTTTATTAAGTACAGTTTCATATTTTACTAAAAAAATCCAAATTCTTGACACTTGTCTTATTTATAAAATAGATTAGTCAAGTTTTTTAGCGATTCCATTATTAATGTAAGAGAAGTAATTTATTGTAAGGTATTGGTAATTTATCATAAAAAATAATGGATCTTTAAAGAATTAAATCGTTCATTACTAGTTGCTAGTTATGATTATTTAGTTATTGATCCTAGAGCATTTTTAATTATTTTTAAGGTTACTATTTGGATATTATACTACGGATGATGTGTATTGATAAAATTATTGGTATTAGATAAAAACTATTTATTGATAAGTGTTCAATTTCATTTAGAAAGTATATTAAATAAATAAGTACATAAATTATTAAATAATTTTATAAAAAATTAATTTATGATAAATTATATATTATTTTAATATTTATGTTCAATAAATTGGTATAATTATCAAGGTTTTAAAATAAGATTTATTTTATTTTTAATAAAATACTTTTTATTAGTATTAAAATAAGGAATAATCTATTTTTAAATTAAAATTTAATAAAATTTATTATTAAAATAATAAAAATAATTACTATTAATATTAATTAATAAAGATAATTAAAAATATAAAAATAAGATTTTTATTATATAAATAAAAAAATACTTATTTAAATAAGTATTTTCTGACTAGATTAGCAATCTTAAAAAGATTTTTTTAAAATTAATAAAAGGATTATTTTTATTATTTATTTTAATATAGATTAATATTAGATTAATTTAATAATATTATAATTTTTTTAAAAATAATTATATAGTTAATTTTTTGATAAATATTTATTTTATTTTAAATTTTAAATATTATTTAATATTTTATTACTATCATCTATTATAAATTTATAATTGAAGTTTTACTTTAATAAAAGTAAATAAATATTTAATTAAAATAAAATACATAAAAAATATATATTTTTTATAAATTATTAATGGGTATCATAAATAACAATTTTTATATTTTATTAAAATTAGATTTTAATTTTCTAGTACTTTTGTTGTGTATCTAATAGTTTTGCGTGAAATGGTATACTATTTTATAATATTTCTTAACGAATTATTTTTAATTTGCATTACATTAGAAGGATTTGTTATTAGATTTTAAATAGTTTTACCAAACTTAATGATATTTTTTCAACATAGTTAATAATATATAATAAATCTAGATTATCAGCTTTTAAAAAAAATTATTTGTAATAACTTTATCTATTGTTCTAATAATCAAATCAAAAATATCTAGATTTATTTTATTTAATTATTTAAATATTTTATGATTAATCTTATCGATTTCATAGATATCTTTAGCTTTTTTTAACAAAAACTATTCATTATTGTTATTTTTAAAATATTCTAAGTTAATCAATAAAATATATTTGATTTAGATAAAAAAGTATTATGTCTTTTTTCTTCGTATTTAATTGAAGCATTAACATAACATTTTAAAATAAAATAAAATATTCACTATTTTTCTATTTTCATGAATAAAAATGTTTTTATTGGTATTTTGTATTTATAAATATTGGAGTTTGACAAAACCAACAAAATAATGTTGTATATATGTGCTTTCTAAAATCTATTCTTGTAATCCTCTAAATATTATTTATCTTTAATTTAAAGATAAATAATATTTATTAAGTTTACTTATCTTATGTATTTTAAATATTAAACAATAGTAATTTGTTTAATTTAATAAAGTTAATATTAATTATAGATTATATTGATTTAAGAATTTTAATAATTAATAATTATAATTATATTATAAACATATTTACTATTTAGTAAAAAAATAAAATATCATATATATTCTTTCTAAATAGAAAAATCTTCTATAGAGTAAAACTTATATTTCAGTAATTAAAATAACTAATTTTATTTTATATTTAATAAATATTATTAGATAAAATATTTTATTTAAAAATCAAATTTAAATAATAATTAATTTAATTATACGTATAAAATATATTATATTATATATATTTATTTTTTATAAAGTAAGTAATTAGAAGTTATTAATGTTATTAATATATATAAAATATATATTTATTTTTTATAAAGTAAGTAATTAGAAGTTATTAATGTTATTAATATATATAAAATATATATTTTATATATATTAAACTTTAAGATAATCATTAAAATAAAATTAATATAAGTAAATTATAATTTACATTATTTTTTTGTAAGATTTCATCTTATTTAAGAATATATTATTATTAATTAGAATAATAATATATTCTAATGATAAGTCTAAATTTTTTAGAAAACTAATTTTTTTTAAAAAAATAAATTGATTTTATGAGTTTAATGAAAATATCTAAAAATACTTTTTGTTATGTTAATTAATATGAATTATATTAAAGATTTTATTTTTATATATTAAATTTAATATTGATTTAAGAAAAATATTAGTGATATAAATATATTTAATATATTTTATTTTAAAAAAAACTGATTTAGTTTATTAAATATTCTTTCGAATAAATATTATTTTGATATATTTTAATTAAATAGTTAATTTATTTAAAATTAATAATAGAGTTAATATATTAATTAAGAATTTTTTTATTTTAAGAAAATATTATATTATTATATAGTAATAATTTTTTATAAAAATTAAATATTATTATATATTATTTTAGTGAAATAAAACTTTAAATTTTAAATTTATATAAGAATTATTTTATATTAAGTATTAAATATCTAATATTATATATTTTTTTGTTTTTTCTTATTATAGTTTATTTAAATTTAATTTAAATAATTTAAATTTATTGAATTTTTATAAAAATAGCTAATATATAGTAGTTGAGATTTTAATTTTCTTTTATAAAATAACAACATTAATTTTAGTTATAAAAATAATATAACTATAATCTAAAATGATAATCATATTAAAAACTTTAATTTAGTAAAGATTTTTTTAAATAAAGTAATTTATAATATTATTATAAATTAATAAAAATATATTTTTTACTTAATTAAGTAGATCAAACAACAAATATATAAATTACTTCTATTTTCTTTACTTAATCAAATAATATTTATATATCAATTTATATAAAATATATAGTAATTTTGCTAATTATTTAGCATTATAATTTTTATCTTAATAAAATATTTTTTATGATCTACATAGAATGAAGTACAATACTTGTTAATCACATTTTTAATATCATAGATATTATATATTTATTCTCATTTTTAATTATAATCAGTTTTTTATAAGATAGAATCTTTAATCAAATTGTTTAAAAGTATTTTTTTAATAACTATCATCATAAAATAGTTATGAACTATAACTTTATATTTCTGGAGTCATATAACTAGATATGTACTTATTAAAATATATTTTAAGTTGTTTTAATATTTGATAGTATATTATAACTTTAGATATAATACTCAATATTATGTTATTTTATACTTAACATGAAATAAATTATTAATTGATATTAAATATAATTTAATACTATAAAAATAAGATTTTATTGATTTTTATATAACATCAGTATGTTTTAATATACGGATATTCATTTAGTAATTGAAATAAAGAACCATATTAAATAATCATTAATATATCGTATATTCAAAATTATTTATTTTAGTTATGTTAATATAATTAACATTATGTTGTTGACTTATTTTTTTTAATTACAAAGTTAATTATAAATAATTAAAACATAATCGTATTAAATTAATTTTTATGTTGTATTGTATTAGATTGATTTAGTAAGATTATTATGAATCATAAAATTTGTTTTAAAATAAATTGAAAATATTAAAATATTTGAATAGAAAATAAAAAATTATAATTTTATAATAAATAAATTATTTAATTTTTATTAAATAGAAAAATTAATATAATATCAGTAAATAATTAACTAATATAAGCATTTAGTATTTAATTTAAAGTTATCTTATTTTTCAAGAAAGCAAAATAGTAAAAAAGTATTCGTTAATGTTTATAGTTTAATTAAAATTATAAATATATTTATATCAATTATTTTTAAATACAGATAAAAATCTATATTTATATTAAATTATTTATGTTTTTAGGATTTTTTAAATCGAAAATATTTATTTTTTATGAAGCTAATTTATAAGAAAATAAAATAACTAGTTTAGTTTATGTTTTCTATATTTATAATATATATTAAAAGTAAAATCAATTAAAATTGATATAAAATAATTTAAAATATTTAATAATATAGTTTAATTTATTTTTATTTTAATAAAGTAAAGATAATAAAGATGTTTACAAATAATGATTTTTTATTAAATTTACTTTTTAAAAATTTTTATTAATGATTATAAATATAAATAATTATTTTTTAATTATGTTCTAATAAAGAATTAATATTATTAGTATGAAATATTAATAATATTAATTATAATTTATGATTTTATACTGTTTGATTTTTTATTTATTTTTTAAAGATTAATAATTATACTAAATAACTTTTATTTATATTATTAATTATTACAAAAAGATTTTTAATTATTTAATTTATTTTTGTTATTTCAATATTATTTTAAATAAAAAATATTTTATTGTTTTTTATAAATAATTTTGTTAAATAAAATTAATATAGTTTATTATAATTTCTAATCTAAAATATAGATATGATATATCATTTATCAAATAAGTATCTATATTATTAATAATAAGTATATTAATTCTATTTTAATAATAACTTTTATAATATGTAAATAATTATTAATTTAATTTAGTTATTTTCTTGTTTAGATTTATTTGATTTATTAGTCAGATTTTTGTAGATACTATATATATTTTATTTTAGTACTAAATAATAAATATTTTTATATTTACTTACACTTTTTCTTTTATTCAATTATTTTAATTTTAATCGATATTATTTATATAAAAATAAATGAAATAAAAAAATATAAATATTATATTAAAATAAATGTTATAAATATCATAAATATAATTTCAATTAATTTGAAACATAAAATTAAATTAATTTATTTGTAAACTAAATTAAAACAAAAAATTAATATAGATAAAAATCCACTAGTAACTAAAATACATAGCATAATTTATTAAAATTTAATTTAATATAGAATATTACTGCTGGTATAAGTTGAAAACTTTATTACTTAAATAAAGTCAGAATAGTTATTTTTAAATCTGATTATATAAATAAAATTTACATTATTTTGATATATAATACTAATAATTAAATAAATATAATTATCATTAATATAACTTATATTTTAAAAAGGATAACTGAATTTTTATATTATTAATAATTAAAATAAATCAAAATAAATTATTAGTAAGTATAGAATAAAGAAATATCAATTAAAAATTAATTTATATAATGTATAGATATATAACTATAAAATTGATTATTTTTTTAATTTTAAAGTAATTATAAGCTATTAATGAAAAATAATCACTATAAGTATTAGTTATTTTATTTATATGTACTAAACTTAAATAATAATTAATATTATTGATGGATTTTAATGTTATATTCATAATGAAAGAAATAATTTTCTCAATTAGTTTTTTAACTTATATATTATATATATAAGTTGGTAGAATATTAATAATATTACTTTAATTCTTAATAATACAATTAAAATTTATTCATATTGTAGTGATAATTTCTTTCTATATTAATATAGAAAGAAATTATATAAAATAAAAATTTTCTTTAAATAAGAAATCATAAAATGATTTGATAATATAACGATTAGTATTTTTAATAAACTTTTTTATATATTCTAAAATTGATTCAATAATAATTTGTAACTGTAAAAAAGATATGACTTTTATTAAAAATAAATGATATAAAATATTAAATTAAGAAGAAAAATCTATTTATATTATTTAGTTATTGAAAAATTATAGTAAATGATTTAAATCATTTACTATAATTTTTCAATTTAGTTTAATAAACTAACGATAATAAAATTAAATACAAGTTATCTAAAAAATAATAATAAAAATAGATAAAAATTTTTTATACATTAATTTAGTAAATTTTAATTTTTTTATTATCACTGATAGTTTTTGTGAATCATTTGGTATTAAAAAATATTTAAATATCTTAGATATATTTATTTAATTAATTTATTTTATTACATAAATAATATCTTGAGTTATATATAAACACAAAGCAATTGATAATTGTTTTTATCACTTTAGATAGCTTTAAAGATATCTAAAATTTATTAAGGTTATATATTATAACTTATTGTATATTATTAAATATTATACGTTTTAATATAAGTATTTAATTTATTTATTATACTAAATTATATTTTAGTATTTCTATAATTTTATTTGTATACATTTAACTACTTAATTAATAAAATTTAACCAAAGTGTTTTATTTTAAAAATTATTATTTGGTAACTTATCTAATGCATTTTTAATGCATCTATATATAAATGATTATTATCAGAAATATTTATTTGTATTGTTATATTTTCTTAATATAAAACATTAGCGATCATAATAAATGATAGTTTTTATAATGGTTATTATACTTAATTATAGCTTAGTTTCTTTTATTACTTTAATAAATTATAATCGTTTATTAATTGGATAATATTTTTTATTTATCTCCAATTACCATTGTGTTACTCTATATTTTTTAAGTATATATTATTCTATTTTTAATAATTTTATATTAAATTTTAAATTTATATTTTACTAATTTTACCATTTATAATATACCATATAAGATTTATATTCAATAATATACATTATTTATAATATTTTATATATTAACTATTTTATTATTAGAATTTAAATTGATATAAAAATCAATTATTTTCGTATTTTAAGATAATTTACTGAACTTAACAGATAAGTGTTAAGTCATTTATTCTAATTTAAACTAAATATATTTTTGATTAAAAAGTTAAATATTTAAAATCATTAATATAAAATTAATATCTGAATTATTTTTAACAATATCTATTCATTGAAAAGTAGACTAATATACATTAATGATTATATCATAATCACAATATTAGTAATAGTAGTATAAAGTTTGATAATATTTCTATTATATATCTAAAATAGTAAAAATCAATAAATGTTAAAATACTTTTGAAAAAAAATTTTAATTATATTTAAAAGTATAAATAACTTTGTAAATAAAATTCAATTTTTCGTAATTTTTTTATTAATAAAAAAATTGAATTTTTTATTTTTTTTACTATACATTATTTTAAAATATATGAATAAATTATTTATTTTATATATATTATTAATAATAATTAAATTTATTCTTATTAAATACTAATAATGAAATAAGGTATAAATAAAATAATATTAAGTTTAATTTAATCTTTATTATATTAAAAAATAATAATTATAAAATTAATTGAAAATTAATATCTATTTATTTAATTAATTTATAAAATAATTAAATAAATATATATTAAGTAATAAATTTTATTAAATTTAAATATAAATTTTATTATGATAGGTTATCAGCTTTAAAAGTAAATAACAGTAAAAATAATTTTAAAAAATATTTACTGATCGATTATATAAAATTATTTATAGTTAAGTTATAAGAAATGATAATTTTATATTTATTATATTTATATAATAAATATAAAATAATTTATCAAATACTATAAAAATAATACGACATAATTAATTATTTAGATTTTTAATAAAGTTATACTATTATATGATAATATAAAAGTTATAATTATTAGCTTTTTTTTGTTTATACAATAAAATATATAAATTATAAATTAATATGATAACTATTAATTATAAAATTAATAGTTATCATATTTAAATAATAAAATTATTAACACTTATTTTAGAATATCCAGATTACTATTTTATTTAGTATAAATAAAAATATTCATGAAGAAATAATGATAGTTAAACATAAAATATAAAAATTAATTGTGTTTTTTATTAATTTTTTATTTTATAATAACTAATAAACTAATCATTTATTAGTTATTCCTATCTCTATCTTATTTATAATAGAGATAGGAATAACTGAATTATTAATCATAAATACACCAGTTTAACAATTAATAAATCACATTAATAGTAAAATGCTAGTGTTATTATTATTAATAATAACTCTTATTAATTTAAACATTCTTTGGTAATATTTTTATTAGTTATCTTTAAAATAAGTATATGTTGAATTAAATTATATCTGATATTTAAACTTTTATCATGTTTTAATATTTTTTAAACATTATATATTTTATAGTTTTATTTTTTTTAAAATATGAATTTTAAAATTTATATTATGTAATTTTAAATTTAAATTTACGATCATGATTGCACAAATATTACTATCAATTAGTTTTATTTAGTTTTTAAGTTATTTATTGGAAATTCATTATTTATTTTTAATATTTAAAGTTATATTTATTGATTTTATCTTATTAGTATTCTTTTATACTATTTATATTTTTTATTATCTTTAATAGTTTAAATTTTATTAAATAGTATTTTATAATATAACTATTTATTATAAATTAAGATTAATATCGATGTTTGTTTTTTTATTAACAATATTTATAATTGTTTAGATTATCATTAAAAGAATTTAATATGAACTTTATATTAATAAGAATAGCATCAACATTATTGCTAAGTTAAATAAATACGATCATTTTATAACCTAATCAAAATTAGATAATATAAAATACGATAAATCTTTCTTTTAATATTTATGATATACTAAAATTAAATTCTTAAATTTTAACTTATCAAAAAATATTTATTTCTTTAGATATTAAAAATAATATTAATTATGTTCCTAACATAAATATTGATAACTATAATTTACTTCATTAATTTTAAATTAAAGCTATCGTTTTTTAAATATAGTAAATTTTCTTTAATTTTATATAGTAAATATATAATAATATTATAAATTAACATTTATTTGTATATAAGATAAATAAATTATTAATTTAATAAACTTATTTATTTTTTATTGTTAAGAGAAACTTTTTTATATTATTTAATAATAATTTAAAAATTTATTATTATTTTATTTATTTTTTTAAATATAAAATTTAATCTTCAGTATATACATATAATTTATTTATATTTAATGTTAATATTAAAGTAGATAAATAACCTAAATAAATACCTAGTTTTAATTTTTATTAAATAATATATCAATTCTTTTATTATTTGATTAGTTTTATATATTAATATGTTAAAAATATTTTAGAAAATAAACCTTTATTATTTAAATAAAGTATTTTATCTATTTAAAATAAAAAATTCTTTTTAAAATTTATAAAACTTATAAATAAAAAGATTTTATTAATCATTTAAGTAAAACAAAATTAAAATGATTATTCTTTTTAAATATTAATGAGTTTTAATTATACTTTAAATTTGTTATTTATGCAAATAAAAATAACTGTTTAATTAATCATTGAAAAAATTTAAGCTATAAATGATAAAATGGTTTATCAACTTAATTCTCTCGATTAATTTACAATTTCAACAATTTTATCAAAATATGATTGATTAATTATTCGATAGTTACTACATGAAAGAAATTGATCATATTCAAAGATATATAAATAATTTAACTAAAATGTTGAAAATATAAAAGAATTTAATTTTATAAAAAAACTAGATATTATTTATTAATAAAGTAATTTAATTGGTTCACATTAATAAAAATTAAATTTTATTAAAATATAAATTTATTATCATTAGTAAATCACAAAATTAATTGTGTAAAATCTAAATCTAATTATTATAAAAATTAACTATAATCTAATAAAAATATATCAATACAAAATATACTTATTATTTAATTTTAATAGTTTAGTAGTCTCAACTTGAAGTTAATAAATTAGGTATAAATTGATTACTTATATAACGAAATTTTAATGCTTTATAATATAGAAATGATTACATAAATTATATAGATCAATAAAATTATAAAGTTAATTATATTAGAAGTTATTAATAAAAATTAAAGATTATGATAACAAAATATCTCTACACTGTTAAATGATCTACGGAATTAAATAAGATCTAAGAAATTATTTTATTACTATTTTATATATAAAATAGTAAACAACTTATAAATAATAAAAAATAATATTTCATTTTTATCAAGTTTAATAATGTATTAAATATCTATAAATATAAAATTAATATCTAAATACTCATCCTATCAATTGCTGTTATCAAAACTTTTAAAATATATGATATATTATTAGAAATAATTAATATATTCTTTAGATGTTTATTATTCATCATAGTGAGAATAGAGTTATATCATTGATTAATTATTATTATAATATTTTGATATTTTTAATAAAGAGGCTTTTATATAGAGATTGTAATTAAATTTTTTATTTTAACATAAATAATATTTCAGATTTGAATTGATTATAAAATATGTTTTTTGAGTTTTTTTATTTATATTAATAGTTTTTAGATTTGTTTTAATAATTAAAGTTAATAGTATTTATTTCTTGGTTTTCTAATATTTAAAAATAAACTACATATCTTTTTTTAACTAAAATATTTTAAAATTATTATTTTTTAATTGTTTGATATAGTATTTTTATATTCTTTAAATAAAATTTATTTCTTAAATTTATAGTTTTTATATTTTTTAAAAGTAAATCTATTTATTTTTTATTACTTTTTTATTTTTATATTTTTTAAATTATCTTTAATCTCATTAAATTATTATGTTATTAAACATAATTCATTAGTTTATTTATGCTTTGATATAATTTTATAAAAATATTAGAATAATCAAATCACTATATAAAATTATTATTAAAACTAATTTTGTTATTGTCATTTTTTATGATAATAAATACTACTTTAAATATTATTAAATTATGATATGAATAAAAAATTTCATAATAAAAATTATGATAGCATTTACTTATTAAGTATTTTTAAGTTGTCTAGATGAAAAGTTTTTATTTAAAAATCTATTATATTAATTTAATAGATATTTATTTTCTATCTTTTTGACTGGTATAAAAAATAAATTTTAAATAAAACTAAATTTATTAATAATATGATAATAGTAAGATTATGATATTTAAAAATAATTTATATATCTCTAATATTATAAAAAATAAAAATAATAAATTAAGATAATGAATATTTAATTTCTTTTAAAAGAGGTAAAATAAATTAAAAAAATAGAATGAAATTATAAAATTAATTTTATTAATTAAATATTAATTAATTAATAAAATTATATAATTATGAACTATAAATGATATTCCACAATTAATAGCTTGATATTTAAGGATTTTCATAAATTTCATGAATGATTAATAATTAAAGTTTATTTTAGTTTTTATTACTAAAAATGCTTTTAATATATAAAAATAATAATTAAACCTCCATATTGTTTTTATGATAAACCTAGTTATACTGAATTTGTAATATTAATGATTTATTTTATATATGTATAATCAATTAAGTTTTGAAATATTTCTATAAATGTTATCATTAATTTTTTATTTAATGTAATGTATCTATAAAATATTTTATGTTTTTATTCAAAAATAAATAATGAAATTTTATATAACATTATGTTTATGTTTAATATTTTTATATTTTTAACACTTTATTTTTTATTATTTAAAATAAGATACATTATTTTAAATAAATCATATATTAATAATAACACTGTTTATTTTAATAATAATTATTAATAAAGTATTATAAATATATGAAAATATATTGTAGTTTTAATTATCTAAAACTACAATAATAATTGTAATAATTATTTATTAAATTATTAAGACTTTGATAGTCTGTATATGATTTTTAAAAAATCGCATTAATTTATACTTTATTATTTAATTATTATTAATTAGTAGATATTCTTTAAAACAATTCTTCATTAAATTGAAAATTCAGAGTCATAATATTCTAAATAAGTTTTAATAAAAAAACATAGTTTTTAAAATTAATCAAATTAATTACTAATTTAACTTTATCTATGTTATATAAATAAAATAAAAATACTTCGATTAAAATCTATTGAAAAATTTTTACATATTTGAAATATATTGTAATATTTTTAATAAAGTAAATGATTATTTCAATCAATAACTGAATACAGTTGATTTAGCATAGCAAAAAGTCACCAGTTTATTCTATATTTATTAATATTAATTTAGATATGTAATTTTTAATGTAGAAAATATTTAGTGTTTGGAAATTTATGCTTGAAATCATTTTAACATAAATTTTTCTTTTTATATTAATGATTTTTTGAAAAAAAATAAATTTTTTATCGAACAACTTGATGCTGATTAGATATCAAAATAATATAAAATAAATCTAATTATTCTAAAATTTTAGATAAATTATATATTTTCGATATTAATTATCGAATTAATTAAATTTTAGTCACTTGAATATCTTTTTAGTCATCTAATATATCTTTAATATATAACATAATAATTTAAAAATCGTGAGTAGATTAAATGAATGTTTCTTTTTTAAAAAAATCCTTAACTTATTGTTTATTAGTAACAAAGCCTGCTTATGGAACTCAACAGGCTACTAATGCTTGGCGATTTGCAAATACTTTAATTACGGAAGGTCATATATTAAAAAGAGTTTTTTTTTATCAAGAAGGCGTTTATAATGGCAATCAATTAATTTCACAATCTAGTGATGAATTTAATTTACTCATGGGATGGAAGACATTAGCACACAAAACAAAATGTCAATTATATATATGTTCTTCTGCCGCTTTACGGCGAGGTATTATTGATGAAACTGAAGCTAAAAATAATCGTTTACCTTGTGCTAATTTGGATAAAGATTTTGAACTAAGTGGATTAGGTAGTCTAGCTGAATCTATGTTTATTTGCGATCGTACAATTCAATTCTGAGATAAATATGAAAAAAATAGCATTTATATTCATGAAAATACCTCATGGAACTTCTAGTGGTCGAGAAGGATTAGATGCTTTGCTAGCTACCTCTATGTTAACTGAAAAAATTGGTATTTTCTTCATTTCTGACGGTGTTTGTCAGTTGTTAATAAAACAAAATCCAAATAAAATTTTATCACATGATTATATTTTAACATATAAATTGTTATTATTATACGATATCAATGATTGCTATATTTGTCAAGAAGATTTAGAATCAAGAGGTCTCTCATCTGATTGTTTTATATTACCATCAACAGTTATCTCTGCTGATATTCTTAAACTTAAATTAGCAGATTACGATGTAATTCTAACTTTTTAGTGAAAAAAATGCTATATACTATCTCAACTTCTCCTTATTATAATGATTTTAATTCATTAATTAATCTAATATCAAAGAATGATGAAATATTATTATTGCAGGATGGTGTTTTAATGGGGCATAAAATATTATCAAGTAATAAAGATAATAAATATTTAATGCAATTAAAAAATAAGATGATTAATGTTCTTGCTTTAAAAGATGATATAGATGCGAGAGGGTTAATGCCATATATATCATCTTATGTAAATAAGATATCTTATATTAATTTCGTAGAGTTAACAGTAAAACATTCACAATATTTTTCTTGGCAATAAGTAACCATTCTCCATATATCTTGACACACGTTTCTATCGAAAATAAGATTTTAAATCTTATTATTTTACTATAAGGATGAATAAGAAAAATATCCGTGTTTTAAAAACATTAGGAGTTTTTTAATGTCAACAATAAATCAATTAGTTCGTAAACCACGTAGTTTTAAAATCGTGAAAAGCAATGTTCCGGCATTGGAATCTTGTCCGCAAAAACGTGGTGTATGTACTCGTGTGTATACTACTACACCAAAAAAACCTAATTCAGCACTTCGTAAAGTATGTCGGGTCCGTTTAACTAATGGTTATGAAGTATCTTCTTATATAGGTGGTGAAGGTCATAATTTACAAGAACATTCAGTAATTTTGATTCGTGGCGGCCGTGTTAAGGACTTGCCAGGTGTTCGTTATCACACTATTAGGGGTGCATTGGATTGCTCTGGTGTAAAAGATCGTAAACAAGGTCGCTCTAAATATGGCACTAAAAAGCCAAGATCTTAATTATTATTTTATTAAATATGTTTAAATATTTATTTTTTAATATTAAAATAAACTTTATATGTAGAGCCTTGGAAAGGATAACCAATGAATTTAAAAACGGAGTATATCTATGCCACGTCGTCGTGTAATCAGTCAACGTAAAATTTTATCCGATCCAAAGTTTGGATCGGAATTATTGGCTAAATTTATTAATATTTTGATGGTAGATGGTAAAAAATCTATTGCAGAAGTAATTGTATATAGTGCGCTTGATGCTTTAGTTCAACGAACTAAAAAAAAACATTTAGAAGTTTTTGAAATAGCTCTTGATAATGTTCGTCCAACAGTCGAGGTAAAATCACGTCGTGTTGGTGGTTCAACTTATCAGGTTCCTGTTGAAGTTCGTCCTGTACGTCGTAATGCATTAGCAATGCGTTGGATTATTGAAGCTGCTCGTAAACGTGGTGATAAATCAATGATTTTTCGATTAACAAATGAATTGTCTGATGCAGTAGAAAATAAAGGCAGCGCTGTCAAGAAACGTGAAGATGTTCATCGTATGGCAGAAGCTAATAAGGCATTTGCACACTATCGTTGGTAGTTTTCGCTAATTATGTTTTACATAGGTAATACCCATGTTAGTTTCATATAAATTGAATGGTCACGAGAGAGGGGAAAATGGCTCGTAAAACTCTCATTACACGTTACCGTAACATCGGTATTAGTGCTCATATTGATGCTGGTAAGACCACTACAACAGAACGTATTTTATTTTATACAGGAGTTAGTCATAAAATTGGTGAAGTCCACGATGGCGAAGCAACTATGGACTGGATGGAGCAAGAGCAAGAGCGAGGTATTACTATTACTTCTGCAGCAACTACTGCTTTTTGGTCCGGCATGGGAAATCAGTTTAATGAACATCGTATTAATATTATTGATACGCCAGGACATGTTGATTTTACTATTGAAGTAGAACGTTCTATGCGTGTTCTTGATGGTGCAGTAATGGTTTACTGTGCAGTTGGTGGAGTTCAACCACAATCTGAAACTGTTTGGCGTCAAGCAAATAAGTATCAAGTACCACGTATAGCATTTGTTAATAAAATGGATCGCATGGGTGCTAACTTTTTGCGAGTTGTTGAACAAATTGAAACACGTTTAGCAGCAACGCCAATTCCACTTCAGTTACCTATTGGTTCTGAAGATTCATTCTCTGGTGTTATAGATTTAATTAAAATGAAAGCAATCAAGTGGAATGACAGTGATCAAGGTGTTACTTTCGTTTATGAAAATATTCCAACAAATATGCAAGCTCAAGCTGAAGAATGGTATGAAAAGTTGATCGAAGCTGCAGCAGAAGTATCAGATGAGTTGATGGAAAAGTATTTTAATGGCGAATGTCTATCTGAAGAAGAGATCAAGATATCATTACGTAAGCGTGTATTGAATAACGAAATTATCTTAGTTACATGTGGCTCAGCTTTTAAAAATAAGGGGGTACAAGCGATGTTGGATGCAGTTATTGAATATTTACCTGCACCAACTGATATTCCATCAATTAAAAGTATTTTAATTGATGGTAAAAAAACAATAACAGAGCGTAATCCAAGTGATGATGCGCCTTTCTCAGCATTGGCGTTTAAGATTGCAACTGATCCATTTGTTGGTAATTTGACTTTTTTTAGAGTTTATTCTGGCGTAGTTAACTCAGGAGATACCGTTCTTAATCCACTTAAAGATAAGAAAGAACGTTTTGGTCGCATTGTTCAGATGCACGCTAATAAGCGTGAAGAAATTAAAGAAGTTCGAGCTGGTGATATTGCCGCTGCTATTGGCCTTAAAGATGTTACTACTGGCGATACTCTATGCGCTATGGATTTACCAATTATTTTAGAACGCATGGAATTTCCACAACCAGTTATTTCAATTGCTATTGAACCTAAAACTAAAGCTGAACAAGAAAAAATGGGCATTGCTTTAGGTCGTCTTGCTCAAGAAGATCCATCTTTTCGTGTATCAATAGATGAAGAGAGTGGTCAAACAATTATTGCTGGAATGGGTGAGCTACATCTGGAGGTATTAATTGATCGTATGCGTCGTGAATTTAAAATTGAAGCAAACGTTGGGAAACCTCAAGTAGCATACCGTGAAACTATTCGTAAATCTGTTGAGCAGGAAGGTAAGTTTATTCGTCAATCTGGTGGTCGTGGTCAATTTGGTCATGTATGGATACGTGTTGAGCCTTTGGAAACAGGGCACGAGATAGGTTATGAATTTCATAATGAAATTGTCGGCGGTGTGATACCTAAAGAATATATACCTGCTGTTGATAAAGGTGTTCAAGAACAGATGAAAAGTGGTGTTTTAGCTGGCTATCCAATTGTTGATGTTAAGGTGATATTATATGATGGTTCATATCATGAGGTAGATTCCTCAGAAATGGCATTCAAAATTGCAGGTTTTATGGCTTTCAAAGAAGGTTTCATGAAAGCAAGTCCAATTTTGTTGGAACCAATCATGAAAGTTGAAGTTGAAACTCCTGAAAGTTATATGGGTGATGTAATTGGTGACTTAAGTCGTCGTCGTGGTATGATTGAAAATATGGAAGATACAGAAACTGGTAAAACAGTTCGTGCTCAAGTGCCATTATCAGAAATGTTTGGTTATTCCACAGATTTACGTTCACAAACTCAAGGTCGTGCTTCTTATTCAATGGAATTTTTAAAGTACAATGAAGCCCCAACCAATGTTGCTCAAGCAATTATTGAAGCACGTAAAGCTAAATAATTAGATTTTAGTTTAAGTATTTAATTCAGTTCTCTCTTATTGTTTAAGAGAATTCTATAAGGAATAGAATCGTGTCTAAAGAAAAATTTGAACGTAAAAAACCACATATTAATGTTGGTACAATTGGTCATGTTGATCATGGTAAAACAACTTTAACAGCAGCAATAACTACTGTATTAGCGAAAACTTATGGCGGTACTGCTCGTGCATTTGATCAAATTGATAATGCACCAGAAGAAAAGGCGCGTGGAATAACCATTTCTACATCTCACGTAGAATATGATACACCTATACGTCATTACGCACATGTTGATTGCCCTGGTCATGCAGATTATATAAAAAATATGATCACAGGCGCTGCACAAATGGATGGTGCAATTTTAGTGGTAGCAGCAACAGATGGTCCAATGCCACAAACTCGTGAGCATATTTTGTTAGGTCGCCAAGTAGGCGTTCCTTATATTGTTGTTTTTTTAAACAAATGTGATATGGTTGATGATGAAGAATTATTAGAATTAGTAGAAATGGAAGTGCGTGAGTTACTTTCTCAGTATGATTTTCCAGGTGACAACACACCAGTGATCATAGGTTCTGCTCTTAAGGCACTAGAAGGTGATCAAAAATGGGAAGAAAAAATTCTTTCATTAGCAAAGGTATTAGATGATTATATTCCAGAACCAAAAAGAGTAATAGATAAACCTTTTTTGTTACCAATAGAAGATGTCTTTTCAATTTCAGGTCGAGGAACGGTAGTAACAGGTCGTGTAGAGCGTGGGATTATTAAAATTGGTGAAGAAATTGAAATTGTTGGAATTAAAGAAACTATTAAAACAATTTGTACCGGTGTAGAGATGTTCCGTAAATTATTAGATGAAGGACGCGCAGGGGAAAATATAGGTGTTTTATTACGTGGTATTAAGCGTGAAGATGTCGAACGTGGACAAGTTTTAGCAAAACCAGGTACAATAAATCCTCATACTCAATTTGAATCAGAAGTTTATATTTTGAGTAAAGATGAAGGAGGTCGTCATACCCCATTTTTTAAAGGTTATCGTCCTCAATTTTATTTTAGAACAACAGATGTAACAGGTACAATTGAGTTGCCGGAATCTATAGAGATGGTAATGCCTGGTGATAATATTAAAATGAAAGTAACACTGATATCACCAATTGCCATGGATGAAGGATTACGTTTTGCTATCCGTGAAGGAGGTCGTACAGTAGGTGCTGGTATTGTTGCTAAAATTATTGCTTGATATTTAAAGAATAAGTGTAAAAAGGGCATCATCTGATGCCCTTTTTACACTTATTTAAAATAAATAAATTTAACCTATTTTATTAATAAGCTATATAGTTTATTATATTAGTTAATTAATATTAAATATTTAAAATTATTAAATTATATCATTTAGTAGTTAAATATTTATGTTGGCTTATATTATAAAGTGTATATAAAAGTAAAATGTGATTAAATAGTTATAATTTTGTATTAGAATCAAGTTTGAATTATTTTTGAGTTAAATTGATTTTTTTATTATACATTACATAGTAATTGGGTTAATTTATGAGTTTAAATAGTAATCACCAAGAAAATAGATTTAGTTTTGATATAGCAAAATGGCTGTCAGTAACAATTCTTTTAATTATTTCTATTGCTGGTAATTATTATTTTAAAGAATACAATCTTTTGTTACGTATTATAGGAGTTGTTGTTATTATTATATTTGCCGGCGGAATTGCGTTATGGACAATAAAGGGAAAAGAAGCTTTAAAATTTTCTAGTGAAGCTAGAATTGAAATGCGTAAAGTTATTTGGCCAACGCGTTCAGAAACATTACAGACAACATTAATTGTTGTTATAGTCACTGTCTTCATGGCTCTAATCCTTTGGGGATTAGATGGTATATTGGTACGTTCTATTTCATTTATTACAGGTCTGAGGTTTTAAGATGTCTGAATCTCCAAAAAAACGATGGTATGTTATTCAAACATTTTCCGGTTTTGAAGTTAGAGTTGCTAGGTCATTGCGTGAACATATAAAATTACATTCTATGGAAAATAAATTTGGTGAAGTGATGGTACCAACTGAAGAAGTAATGGAAATTCGAAGCGGCCAACGTCGTAAAAGTGAACGAAAATTTTTTTCTGGTTACGTTTTAGTTCAAATGACTATGAGTGATAATAACTGGCATTTAGTAAGAAATGTACCGCGAGTTATTGGTTTTATTGGTGGTACTGCAGATAGACCAGCTCCTATTAGTGATAAGGAAGTTGATGCAATTATGAATCGTTTACAGCAAGTTGGTGATAAACCTCGCCCTAAAACATTATTTGAACCAGGGGAAATGGTTCGTGTTAATAATGGTCCATTTGCAGATTTTAGTGGTGTAGTTGAAGAAGTTGATTATGAAAAAAGTCGTCTTAAAGTATCAGTTTCTATTTTTAGTCGAGCAACACCAGTGGAGTTAGATTTTAATCAAGTAGAGAAAATGTAAAATAATTAAGAATTTGTTTATAAAATATATAAAATTTGATTATAATTCTTTGTTTTTATTTTTAATAACTAAAAAATTAAAAAAGTTAATTTATATATAATTTTGGTTAGTATTCATAATTGAATACGATATTATGGCTTATTCGGAATATATACACATATGGCTAAAAAAATACAAGCTTATGTTAAGTTACAAATTGCAGCAGGTATTGCTAACCCTAGTCCACCTATTGGTCCAGCTTTAGGTCAGCAAGGTGTTAATATTATGGAATTTTGTAAATCTTTTAATGCTAAAACAGATAGTTTAGAAAAGGGTTTGCCAGTTCCAGTTATAATTACTGTTTATTCAGATCGTTCATTTACATTTATAATAAAAACAGCTCCTGCTGCTGTTTTATTAAAAAAAGCAGCTGGTGTTAAATTAGGTTCAAGTAAACCAAATAAAGAAAAAATTGGTAAAATAACAAGCGCTAAAATTTTGGAAATTGCAGAAACTAAAGCTGCAGATATGACAGGGGCTGATATTAAAGCAATAATGCGATCAATTGAGGGTACTGCTCGTTCAATGGGTTTAGTAATAGAGGATTAAAATGGTTAAATTAACTAAGTATATGCGTAATTTTCGTAAAAAAGTTGATGTAACTAAACAATATAACATTATTGAAGCAATTATTCTTTTAAAAAAGTTAGCGACTGCTAAATTTATAGAAAGCGTTGATGTTGCAGTCAATCTTGGTATTGATGCACGTAAGTCTGATCAAAATATTCGTGGTGCAATTATTTTACCGCATGGTACAGGTCGTTCTGTTCGTGTTGCTGTATTCACTCAAAAAGAAAATTATGAAAGTGCAATAAAAGCAGGAGCTGAATTAGTAGGGATGGAAGATCTGGCTGATAAAATTAAACTTGGTGAAATAAACTTTGATATTGTTATTGCCTCACCAGACGCAATGCATATTATTGGTCAGTTAGCTCAAATTTTAGGGCCTCGTGGCTTAATGCCAAATTCTAAAGTTGGTACAGTAACACATAATATTACTGAAGCGATTCTAAATGTAAAATCAGGTCAGATTCATTATCGTAATGATAAAAATGGTATTATTCATACTAATATTGGTAAAATTAACTTTGATGATAATAAATTAAAGGAAAATCTTGAAGCATTATTAATTGAATTAAAAAAAGTAAAACCAACTTCTGCTAAAGGTGTTTATTTTAAGAAAATTAGTTTATCTAGCACTATGGGAGCAGGAATTAACATTGATAAAGAAGAATTATCTTTGTTAGAATAATTATTCTTAATATAATTTAATCTTTACCTTTTATATTAAATTTGTATAATATTTTATGTTTTATGTTTATAATACCTATTCTCGTAAAATAAGAAGTAAGCGAATCTATATTTTATGTTTTATTGATATTAATGTTATTTATATATTATATATTGATTTAGATGATAATTTTAATATCATATATATATGATGAAAATCGTTATTAATATTAATTTTTAAGATTTTACTCTTAGCATATTTAAGAATTAAACATATTAAATTTTTAATAAATATGTTATTTTACTATAAAAGTACTCTTTTTAATATAGGAGTAAAAAATTAATGGCATTAAATTTTCAAGACAAACAAACTATCGTTGCTGAAGTTAATCATGTATTGAAAGGTGCATTATCTGCTGTTATTGCAGATTTTCGTAGTGTAACTGTCGATAAAATGACTGAACTACGTAAAGCAGCTCGAGAATCAGAGATTTATCTCCGTGTTGTTCGTAATACGTTGATGCGACGTATTGTTGAAGGTACAATTTATGATTGTCTTAAAGAATCGTTTATTGGCCCAACGTTAATCGCTTTTTCTAAAAAACATCCTGGTGCCGCAGCTCGATTGTTTAAAGAATTTTCTAAATTAAATTCAACATTCGAGATTAAAGCAGGATCTTTTGAAGGGGAGTTTATTCCAGCTAATCAAATTGATCGATTAGCAAATATTCCAACTTATGAAGAAGCAATTATACGTCTAATGTCAACAATAAAAGAAGCTTCTATTTGTAAACTTATTCGTCTTATAGCTGTATTGCGTGATCAAAAAAAAAGTTGATAAGCCATATTATTATTGGTTTTTTAACTTGTAATATTCTGAATTTTAGGAATCATTGTTATGTCTATAACAAAAGAAGAAATTCTTAATGCAGTTGCAGAAATGTCTGTAATGGATATTGTTGAATTGATTACTATGATGGAAAATAAATTTAATGTTTCTACTTCATCAGAATCAACTATTATCGCACCAAGTACATCTGAAATCGCTGAAGAAAAAACTGAATTTGATGTCATCTTATCTAGCATCGGTGCTAATAAAGTTGCTGTTATTAAAACTGTTCGAACTGCAACTGGTTTGGGATTAAAAGAAGCAAAAGATATAGTAGAGTCATCTCCAGTAACAATAAAAGAAGCAGTAAGTAAAGATGAATCTGAAAAATTAAAAAAATTACTGGAAGAAGTCGGCGCTTCTGTTGAAGTTAGATGAGATTTTTAAGTTTAATGATTAGATTTTATAGAATGATGGCTGATAATTTTTAGTTACCAAAACCTAATGCGACATAAATCGTATTAGGTATCAGTAATATTTAACACTGTTTAGTTACTGATTTATCATTTTAATACTTTTTTATTAATAACTTCAATAGTTTCTCTGTATGGCTATTACAATTAAAATTGATTAGTTATATATAACACAATAAAATAATCTAAGACTAAATAGTAATAAGTATTATGAAAATAATATATTCGTTCCAAAAAATAGTGTTGTAGATGCTATCTTTTAGGACTGGCAGAAAGTGGGATACTGATCAGCAATCTAATTTGAGGAACCCTATGGTTTACTCCTATACCGAGAAAAAACGTATTCGTAAAGATTTTGGCAAACGTCCGCAAGTTTTGGACGTTCCATATCTTTTATCTATCCAACTTAATTCATTCGCTAAGTTTATTGAACAAGATTCAGATGGTCGGAATGGGCTAGAAGCAGCATTTCGTTCTGTATTTCCAATTCAAAGTTACAGTGGTAATGCTGAATTACAATATGTTAGCTATCGTCTCTCTGAACCTATATTTGATGTTAAAGAATGTCAGATTCGTGGTATTACTTATTCTGGACCTTTACGAGTTAAATTACGTCTTGTTATTTATGAACGTGAATCTATAGAAAACGCAGTAAAAAATATAAAGGAACAGGAAGTTTACATGGGTGAAATTCCTCTCATGACGAATAATGGTACTTTTATTATTAATGGTACAGAACGTGTTGTTGTTTCTCAATTACATCGTAGTCCTGGTGTTTTTTTTGATAGCGATAAAGGGAAAACTCATTCTTCAGGTAAGGTACTATATAATGCAAGAATTATTCCTTATCGTGGTTCATGGTTAGATTTTGAATTTGATCCTAAAGATAATCTTTTTGTTCGTATTGATCGTCGTCGTAAATTACCTGCTACAATTATTCTACGTGCGATGAATTACAATACTGAAGAAATACTGAATCTTTTTTTTGAAAAGACTATTTTTCAAATATACAATAATAAATTGTTAATGCTATTGATACCTGAACGTTTACGTGGTGAAACAGCTTCTTTTAATATTGAGGTGAACGGTAAAGTTTATATTGAAAAAGGACGACGTATTACTTTTCGTCATATTAATCAGCTAAAAAAAGATAATATTACAAGTATTGAAGTACCTTTTGAACATATTATAGGTAAAGTAGCTTCTAAAGATTATTTAGATGAAAATAACGGAGAATTAATATGCACAGCTAATACAGAACTTTCTCTAGAAATTCTATCACGTCTAAAGCAGGCTGGTTATAAAACTATTGAGAGTTTATTTACTAATGATTTAGATCATGGAGCATATATTTCAGAAACACTTCGTATTGATCAAACAAATGATAGATTAAGTGCACTAGTTGAGATTTATCGTATGATGCGTCCAGGAGAACCTCCTACTCGTGAAGCAGCAGAAAATTTATTTGATAACTTATTTTTCTCTCAAGATCGTTATGATCTTTCTGCTGTAGGACTTATGAAATTCAATCGATCACTAGATCGTGATATCAATGAAGGTTCAAGTATCTTAAGTAAACAAGATATTATTGATGTTATGAAGAAACTTATTGATATTCGTAATGGAAAAGGTGAGGTTGATGATATTGATCATTTAGGTAATCGTCGTATTCGTTCAGTTGGTGAAATGGCTGAAAATCAATTCCGAATTGGTTTAGTACGTGTTGAACGTGCTGTTAAAGAGCGATTATCATTAGGTGATTTGGATGGATTAATGCCTCAAGATATGATTAATGCAAAACCGATTTCTGCTGCTGTTAAAGAGTTTTTTGGCTCAAGTCAATTATCGCAATTTATGGATCAAAATAACCCACTTTCTGAAATTACACATAAACGTCGTATATCAGCATTAGGTCCAGGAGGTTTAACTCGTGAACGAGCTGGTTTTGAGGTTCGTGATGTTCACCCAACTCATTATGGACGTGTATGCCCGATTGAAACTCCTGAGGGGCCAAATATAGGCTTAATTAACTCATTATCTGTTTATGCACAAACAAATGAATATGGTTTCTTAGAAACTCCTTATCGTTTGGTAAAAAATCGGATTGTAACTGATGAAATTCATTATTTATCGGCGATTGAAGAAGGTAGTTATATTATTGCGCAAGCAAATACTGTTTTAGATGATAATGGTAGATTTGTTGAAGAATTTGTTACTTGTCGGAATAAGGGTGAATCTAGTTTATTTGGTCAAGATCAAATAGAGTATATGGATGTTTCAGCTCAACAGGTTGTTTCTGTTGGTGCTTCGTTGATTCCATTCCTTGAACATGATGATGCAAATCGTGCATTAATGGGTGCTAATATGCAACGTCAAGCAGTGCCAACATTACGTTCAGATAAACCAATAGTTGGAACAGGCATGGAGCGCGCTGTTGCTGTTGACTCAGGTGTAACAGCAGTTGCTAAACGTGGTGGAATTGTTCAATATGTAGATGCTTCTCGTATAATTATTAAAATTAATGAGAATGAGATGTATCCAGGTGAAGCTGGTATTGATGTTTATAATTTAACTAAATATACTCGTTCTAATCAAAATACTTGCATAAATCAGATGCCATGTGTTTCACTAGGTGAACCTATCGAACGTGGTGATGTTTTGGCTGATGGACCTTCAACAGATTTAGGCGAATTAGCACTTGGTCAAAACATACGTGTTGCATTTATGCCTTGGAATGGTTATAACTTTGAAGACTCCATTTTAGTATCTGAACGAGTTGTACAAGAAGATCGATTTACGACTATTCATATTCAAGAATTAGCTTGCGTATCTCGTGATACTAAGTTAGGACAAGAAGAAATTACTGCAGATATTCCTAATGTAGGTGAAGCTGCATTATCTAAATTAGATGAATCAGGTATTGTTTATATCGGCGCAGAAGTAACTGGTGGTGACATTTTAGTTGGAAAAGTAACGCCGAAAGGTGAAACACAATTAACACCAGAAGAAAAATTGTTAAGAGCTATTTTTGGTGAAAAAGCTTCTGATGTTAAAGATTCTTCATTACGTGTACCAAATGGTGTATCTGGAACTATTATTGATGTACAGATTTTTACGCGTGATAATGTAGAGAAAGATAAGCGTACATTAGAGATTGAAGAAATTCAACTTCGTGATGCTAAAAAAGAATTAACAGAAGAATTTCATATATTTGAATTAAGTTTATTCACACGTATTAGAGCAATATTAAATATTAGTGGGATTGAAAATTATAAACTTGATAAATTACCACATGAGCGTTGGTTAGAATTACCTTTAAAAGATGAAGAAAAACAAAATCAGTTAGAACAATTAGCTAAACAGCATAATGAGCTTAAATCTAAATTTGAGAAAAAGTTAGAAGTTAAGCGTCATAAAATTACTCAAGGTGATGATTTGGCGCCAGGTGTTTTGAAAATTGTTAAAGTTTATTTAGCAGTAAAACGTCAGATTCAACCAGGTGATAAGATGGCTGGACGACACGGTAACAAAGGTGTTATTTCAAAAATTAATCCTATTGAAGATATGCCTTACGATGAAGATGGTAATACTATTGATATTGTTTTAAATCCACTTGGAGTACCATCACGTATGAATATTGGTCAGATCTTAGAAACTCATTTAGGTATGGCAGCTAAAGGAATAGGTGATAAAATTAGCGCTATGCTAAAACAACAAAATGAAATAGGAAAATTAAGGGAATTTATTCAAAAAGCTTATGACCTAGGAGATGATCCTCGTCAAGATGTTGATCTTAATACTTTTTCTGATGAAGAGATTTTACGGTTAGCACATAATTTAAAGAAAGGAATGCCAATTGCAACACCTGTCTTTGATGGTGCAAAAGAAAAAGAAATAAAAGAATTATTAACTTTAGCTGAGTTACCGACTTCTGGTCAAATTGTATTATATGATGGCCGTACAGGCGAAAAATTTGAACGTCAAGTTACAGTTGGTTACATGTATATGTTAAAACTAAATCATCTTGTTGATGATAAAATGCATGCACGTTCAACAGGTTCATATAGTCTGGTTACTCAACAACCTTTGGGAGGTAAAGCACAGTTCGGTGGTCAGCGTTTTGGTGAAATGGAAGTTTGGGCTTTAGAGGCCTATGGCGCCGCATGTACTTTACAAGAAATGCTTACAGTTAAATCAGATGATGTTAACGGACGTACTAAGATGTATAAAAATATTGTAGATGGTAACCATCAGATGGAACCAGGGATGCCGGAATCTTTTAATGTATTATTGAAAGAAATCAGATCATTAGGTATTAATATCGAACTAGAAGACGAATAATAAATGGATATTATAAAGTTTAGTCTATACTTAGCTTTATAAATTATTATATTTAAGTTTATGAAAAATAGATAAAAAAACAGTTTCATAGCAGATTTAACTCCAATAGAAGGCACTCTTCCGTGAAAGATTTATTGAAGTTTTTAAAAGCACAAACTAAAACTGAAGAGTTTAATGCAATTAAGATTGCTTTAGCATCTCCAGATATGATACGTTCATGGTCATTTGGTGAAGTTAAAAAACCAGAAACTATTAACTATAGAACATTTAAACCTGAGCGTGACGGTCTTTTCTGTGCACGTATTTTTGGGCCAGTTAAAGATTATGAATGTTTGTGTGGTAAATATAAACGATTAAAACACAGAGGTGTAATTTGTGAAAAATGTGGTGTTGAAGTTACTCAGACTAAAGTACGTCGAGAACGTATGGGGCATATTGAATTAGCATCACCGACAGCACATATCTGGTTTTTAAAATCATTACCATCACGAATTGGTTTATTACTTGATATGCCTTTGCGTGATATTGAGAGGGTACTTTATTTTGAATCTTATGTTGTTATTGAATCTGGAATGACAAGCTTGGAACGTCGTCAAATTTTAACTGAAGAACAATATCTTGATGCATTAGAAGAATTTGGTGATGAATTTGATGCTAAAATGGGTGCTGAAGCAATTCAATTTTTATTAAAAAATCTAAATTTAGAACAAGAATCTCAAATATTACGTGAAGAATTAAATATAAATAATTCTGAAACTAAACGTAAGAAATTAACTAAACGTATTAAACTAATAGGATCATTTATTCAATCTAATAATAATCCAGAATGGATGATTCTGAATGTATTGCCGGTATTACCGCCTGATTTACGTCCACTTGTTCCTTTAGATGGTGGTCGTTTTGCAACTTCTGATTTAAATGATTTATATCGTCGTGTTATTAACCGAAATAATCGTTTAAAGCGTCTATTGGATTTGGCAGCACCTGATATTATTGTACGTAATGAAAAACGAATGCTACAAGAAGCGGTTGATGCTTTATTAGATAATGGTCGACGTGGTCGCGCTATCACTGGTTCAAATAAACGTCCGCTGAAATCTTTAGCTGATATGATAAAAGGCAAACAAGGTCGTTTCCGACAGAACTTACTAGGTAAGCGTGTTGATTATTCTGGTCGCTCTGTTATTACAGTTGGTCCTTATCTTCGTTTACATCAATGCGGATTACCTAAGAGAATGGCATTAGAATTATTTAAACCATTTATTTATGGTAAATTAGAGTTACGTGGATTATCTACAACAATTAAAGCAGCTAAAAAAATGGTTGAACGTGAAGAAGCTATTGTTTGGGATATTCTCGATGAAGTCATTCGTGAACATCCTGTGATGTTAAACCGCGCTCCAACACTACATCGTCTCGGTATTCAGGCATTTGAACCAATTTTAATTGAAGGTAAAGCAATTCAATTACACCCATTAGTCTGTGCTGCTTATAATGCTGACTTTGATGGTGATCAGATGGCTGTTCATGTTCCACTAACTTTAGAAGCACAGTTAGAAGCTCGTGCCTTAATGATGTCAACAAATAATATTCTATCACCAGCCAGTGGTGAACCTATCATTGTACCATCTCAGGATGTAGTGCTTGGTTTATATTATATGACACGTGATTGTATAAATGCTAGGGGTGAAGGAATGATTTTATCTGGACCTAAAGAAGCTGAGAGAGTTTATCGATCAGATTTAGTATCATTACATGCTCGTGTTAAAGTACGTATCAGAGAAGAAGTTCGTCGTGATGAAGGTGATATTGAGATTAGAACACAGTTAGTTGATACAACAATTGGTCGAGCTATCTTATCGATGATTGTACCTAATGGTTTACCATATTCATTAGTTAATCAGACGTTAGGAAAGAAAGCTATTTCAAAAATGCTTAATACTTGCTATCGCGTTTTAGGTCTAAAACCAACTGTTATATTTGCTGATCAAATTATGTATACCGGTTTTACTTACGCTGCTCGTTCTGGTGCTTCTGTTGGTATTGATGATATGGTAATACCAGATAAAAAAGCTAGTATTATTGCTGAAGCTGAATCTGAAGTTGCTGAAATTCAAGAACAATTTCAATCAGGTCTAGTTACTGCAGGTGAGCGTTATAATAAAGTTATTGATATTTGGGCTGCAGCTAATGAGCGCGTTGCAAAAGCAATGATGGAAAATTTATCAACTGAAACAGTTGTTAATCGCGACGGCCAAGATGAGCAACAAGTTTCATTTAATAGTATCTTTATGATGGCTGATTCTGGTGCACGTGGTTCTGCAGCACAAATACGTCAGTTAGCAGGTATGCGTGGTTTAATGGCTAAACCGGACGGTTCTATTATTGAAACACCAATCACTGCTAATTTTCGTGAAGGTTTGAATGTATTGCAATATTTTATTTCAACTCACGGAGCACGTAAAGGTTTAGCTGATACAGCTCTGAAAACAGCAAACTCAGGTTATTTAACGCGTCGTTTAGTTGATGTTGCACAAGATCTAGTTGTCACTGAAGACGATTGTTTTACTCATGATGGTATTTTAATGACGCCTGTTATTGAAGGTGGTGATGTTAAAGAACCTTTACGTGAACGTGTCTTAGGTCGAGTTACAGCGGAAGATATATTAATACCTGGTACAGTTAATATTTTAATAAAACGTAATACTTTAATAAGCGAAAAATTATGTGATGAGTTAGAAGTAAACTCTGTTGATATCGTAAAAGTACGTTCTGTTGTTAGTTGTGAAACTAATTTTGGAGTTTGTGCAAAATGTTATGGGCGTGATTTAGCACGTGGTCATATTATTAATAAAGGTGAAGCTGTTGGTGTTATTGCTGCTCAATCAATCGGTGAACCAGGTACGCAGTTGACAATGCGGACATTTCATATAGGTGGTGCTGCATCACGTGCTGCTGCTGAATCAAATATTCAAGTTCGTAATAAAGGTAATATTAAGTTAGTTAACGCTAAATTTGTAAAAAATTCAGAAGGTTATTTAGTAATAACTTCTCGAAATACAGAATTACAAGTAGTAGATGCATTTACTAGAATAAAAGAAAGTTATAAAGTACCTTATGGTGCACACCTTAACAAAGATAATAGTAATGTAGTTAATAGTGGTGAGATCGTTGCTCATTGGGATCCACATACAATGCCGATTATTAGTGAAGTTAAAGGTATTATTCGTTTCTCTGATATGTTAGATGGACAGTCTATTATACGTCAAACAGATGAACTAACTGGATTATCATCAATTGTTGTACTTGATACTTCTGAACGTACTTCTATTAGTAAAGATTTGCGTCCTGCATTACGGATTGTTGATGTTAAAGGTAACGATGTATTAATTCCTGGTACTGATATGTCAGCTCAATATTTTTTACCAGGTAAATCCATTGTTCAATTAAGTGATGGCGCATCAATAAATATTGGTGACACTTTAGCTCGCATTCCACAAGAATCAGGTGGTACTAAAGATATTACAGGAGGTTTACCGCGGGTTGCTGATCTGTTTGAAGCTCGTCGACCAAAAGAATTAGCTATTCTAGCTGAAATTAGTGGTATTGTTTCTTTTGGTAAAGAAACTAAAGGTAAGCGTCGTTTAGTAATTACGTCAATAGACGGTGCTGATATTTATGAAGAGATGATCCCTAAATGGCGTCAACTTAATGTATTTGAGGGTGAACGAGTTGAACGTGGTGATGTTATTTCAGATGGTCCTGAATCTCCACATGATATTTTACGTTTGCGTGGAGCACATGCTGTTGCTCGTTATATCACGAATGAGGTTCAAGAAGTTTATCGATTACAAGGAGTTAAAATTAATGATAAACATATTGAAGTCATTGTGCGTCAAATGTTACGTAAAGTAACAATTATTGATTCTGGTAGCTCTGATTTTTTAGAAGGTGAGCAAATAGAATATGCTCGTGTTAAAGTGGCAAATCAAAAATTAAATAAAGAAGGTAAATCACCAGCGATATATAATCGTGACCTTTTAGGTATTACTAAAGCATCTTTAGCTACAGAATCATTTATCTCAGCAGCATCATTTCAAGAAACAACACGTGTACTTACTGAAGCTGCGGTTGCTGGAAAACAAGATGAACTTCGTGGTTTAAAAGAGAACGTTATTGTTGGACGATTAATTCCTGCCGGTACTGGTTATGCATATCATCAAGATCGAATACGTAATAGACATATAGTTAATAAGTCTCTTGAATCATCACAGATTATCGCTGATAAAGCAACTGCTAATTTGGCAGAATTATTGAATGCTGATTTTATAACGAAAGATCATGAATAACATAGATAAAATAGAGAAATTTAAATAAAAATAATCGGTTATATTTTATTGTCGTAAAATTTAATATTTTATATTTATTTTTTGTTATCTTTAAAAGAAACATAATTTTAATGTTAGAAACTTTTCATAGTTTTAAACTAGATAAATTAATAAAATTACTCAAAAAATAATATATTTTATTCAATATTTCGATAATTATAATGAAAGAAGTTATTTTATTTTTAGAATTATTTTTAATATTTCAAAAAGAAATGTTATACCTAAAAAAATAATTTTTACTATTTTGTTTTATTTGTATTTAATTAATAATATTTAATAACAATATTTTTAGGAAAAAATAAATTAAGTTTTTTGATCATATCTCATGAAACAATTATATAATCAAATTGATTATATAATATTTAATCATAGAAAATTTCTTTATACGAAGGAAATATATAAGGATAATTTTAATTATTTTTATAATTATTTGCTAATTTATATTATTTAGTATTTAACTAATTGAATAATATTGAAAGTTAAGTATAATTCTTATTGTTTCATTATATTCTTTCATTACAATTTATTTAATAACAGAGCAGATTATTTTCTGTTAATGTTTAGGATGTTTTTATTATATATAAATAATCTAAATTTAGATCTTTTGTTATTGTTAATTATAAAATAAAAGATTTATTTTTTTTATTTTATATAAATTAATAATCTATAGTTATATTTCTCAACAACAATTTTAAAATATAAAAAGATTACTTAAAAATAATTTATCGTATTATTAAAAATATATTTTATATAAAAATTTTAATTATTAAAAATACAACTAAAATAGTTATATCCATTTATAATATACAATAAACATGAGTAACTTTAATATTTTAATATTTAATATTACTTGATTTTTTTTTTTAAAAATAAATAATAAATAAAACAATGATTTATAATTAATCCTATTTTATAGATGATTAGATAGTTTTTATCTTAATTTTTTATGATGTCTTATTACTATTAATTTATATTGACACTATTTAGTTAGTCTATTTTATATATAAAAAATAATAAATATAATTAAATCATTAAATGATTTAATTTTGATATTTCTGATTATTTAATAGAATAATAAAGTTTAATAATAGTATTTCTTTTATTTTAAAATAGTTATGTATATTTATATAATAATAAAATTGAAATTGATATAAATACTATGAATAATATAGAGAAATAATTTGTTAGTAAAATATTATTACTAGATAATAATTAATTATTAAAATATTAATAAGGTTAAAATTATAAATAGACAAATTTAATTCTAAATTAAATAGCTAATCAAATAAAAAATTCAAAATAACAACTTTTATCAATTAAATAAAATTTATATGTGCTTAAAATGATTTTTAGTATAATATACTAAAATGATTAAAAAATTTTCTTTAAAATTATAGTTAAACATCAATATTAATTTTAATAATATTTTTATTACTTAAAATAATCATAGATAGTTAAATTTTATAATACTTTAAATAATTTTATTACGTTTAATAAACTAAATTAGGTTATTTAATTATATTTGTTATTGTTAATAACAAATATTATGATTTTATTATGAAAAAATTAATTAATTAATAATAAAAAAACTTAATTTTATAGTATAAATAAATATTAACTTAAATATTGTTTATATTAATAAACATTTATTAATTAAAAATGGTAAAAGTAATAATTTTTTTAAATATTTTATAAATAAAATAAATAGTTTATTATAATAAGTAATTAAGATATTGATGATTATTAGATGATGATGATATATCTATATTATATATTAACTTTCTCTTTTCTTTTTTTATTTTTTTTAATATAGTATTATTATCTATATTAAAAATATTTATAATTTTAATAAGATCCATTGATGATAAAGTTGAGTTTATCTAATATATCAATATGATATTTTTATCAAAAAAAATAAAAGATCATAGTTAATTTAATAAAATTATTTTCATTTATGAATTTGATGCTAATTAATCGTTACATTTATAACTATGTTGATTAAATTAAGTTGCTTGTTCAATTATAATTTTTAGAAAATCACAGATAAAAAATTTTTTATTTCTATCATAACAGATAATTAATAATGATTAAAAATACAGCTGTAAAGAGAGTGGGAATTAAAATTCTATAAATTATAATAAAAAGAGAATCAATACTACAATGAGATAAGATAAAATATTTTTAAATGATTTTTGATTGATTTAATTTATAAATTAAATCAATAAATAAATATTTTATTTTCTTTTAAATATTAAGTTTTATCTAACATTTCTTAAATAAGTATAATAAACTAGTATAAAAATATTACTAATAGATGAATTTTATTTTTATCTTTTAAATACAAAAGTATTAAGTAATATTTAAGACAGTAATTTTTTATAGAAAAAATAAATAAATTATTATAATATTTATTAAATTAATTTATTCTTATATCCTAATTATAATTATTTTTTAAAAAATTAATGATTTAAATCATTAATAATCAATTTTATTAAATTTTTTGTTAATTAATAATAAATAAATTTGATTAAAATATATTATTAATTATTAAGACAAATTTATTTTTAATAATGAATATTTTAAATAACGAGATTTTATCTTTATTGTTAAAAATGATATTTATACAAATATTTATATAAAAATTATAATCCAATTAATTAGCAATAAAAATATGTGAATAAGAGTTAAATCTTACTAATAATAATTATTATATAATACTTATATTAAAAAACTTTATAGTCTTGATTGTTTTATTATTCAATATAATATGTGTATATATCTACTTTTAAAAATTTTAGTTTCATTAGGTCACAGACGTAACAATAACTATATTATTTACTATTAAAAGTTTTTTCAATATAAAATAGTATAAAATAACAATTAATTTGGTTACTTTAATGATGTTTATCATATCTATGATTTTAATAATTTTAAAAAGTTAGTTCTATTACTCTAAGTTATTAAGTAATTATGATAAGGTTTATTCATATTTCAGAATAAAGATAAATATAATCATATTACATTTATTGAAGTTTTAAAATTAATAACTAAAAATTTAAATTCATCATATTTATAATTAATAAATACTTTTTATTGCTATTTATATATATTAATTATTTTAGATAAGTTAATATATTATTAGTATATTTAAAATATAAGATTTTTATATTTGATTGTTGATTGATAAGAAAAAATAATAATTTTGTTTTATAAAATATTTTACTTTTATTTCATTAATTTAATTAATTATATAATTTTATTTCCAATCTAACACTTTGTATCATAAAGAAAATATATTACATACATATACATATTATAAAATTTTTTACATATTGAGGATATGTAGTTTCTAAATAATAGAAGAAAAATAGATTATATTTTCAATCAATATTCTAATTCTAACAGTTAAATAAAATGTGATTCTAGTTATAATTTATTTTATAAAACATAAAGAATAACCGTTTTATCTATTTTTAATTCTTCTTACTTTCATAATTGATCTCTTTAAGGTAATATCTCAAAGATATATCTGTAATAAAATAGCAAAATTTTGAAAATAAATTATACTTTACCTTTGATGATGTATTATAATTAATTTTAACTAATTTTAGTTATCTAAAATGGATTTTAATAATCAAATTGATTATTAAATATATCTTTTATGTCAATTATAATCAATTAGACTAAAATTGTTAAATAGATATTTCTAATAAAAAATTTTAATAAACAGTAAGAAAGTACTAATTATTGCAATTTTATTTCTTTTATAATTATCAATTTCATTAGATTATTGAAGTAATTATTACGATAATAAGAAAATATGATTTAATATCATATAATGTATATGGTATTAAATGTTTTATATTTAGATAGTCTTTAATTATTAAGGTTTAAACCTTAAATAACTATTCTGTTTGATAAAATTTAAATTACAAAAAATTAACATTACATTATTCTAAATTTACTCTATAGATAATTTTAATTATAGATAATTATTAATAAATACATTAGTCTTGATATTGTTAATTTAGTAAAATAATTACTTTTTTGATATTTTTTCAAAAAATTAATTAATGTAATTAATTTTTTAATTAAAAATACTTTTTATACTCTAATAAATAGAGACGTTTAAGTAAATAAATTTATCAACTTAATATAATTAATTATTGAATATAAATTATGTTTATTTTTAATATTTAAATATATGATGAAACATCTTTATTATTTAAATTGTTTTTATAGCTATAATATCTTTTATCACTACTTTCATCAAATAATATTGATATATAATGTTATTCAAGTTTTATAATTTATATATTTCTTGAGAAATTTTCTTAATAAAATTTATTATTATAAATATCTATTAAAATTAATAATTTTAATAGTAGATTATGATCATATTTTCTAGCAATATAGATTGGTTTTTATAATTAATGCTTGAGTAAATCATTAACCAGATATTTTTATTTTAAAATCTTGATAATTTATAATACGAATTAATTTATAATATTAAGGTGTTATATAAATACTTTAAAAACTTTTTACTATATTAATTAGTTTATTATTTATTGTTAATAACAAGAATTTATTTTTTAAAAGTTAGCTATATTTAATATAGTTTTAACTATAAATTAAAAAATAAAATAATATTATTTATACTATTTAATTAATAATAATTAATTATGTTTTAATTTTATTATTTATATAAGTAAAAAAATAAAATTTGAAAAATATTAATAATGAAAATGATATTGTGTATTATAGAATAGATTGTTGATTAAAATAATATTTGGTAGTTAAATTATCAATTTTATTAATTTAATAAATAAAAGTAAATAATAATTATTCAAGATTCTATCTTGAGAAGTATAAATAATTATACTTGATAGATTTAAATATTTAAAATAGATATTTTGATAGATTGTTTATGTAAATTAAAGAAATCTATAGATGATCTTTTATTTTTTTTAATAATAAAAGAAGATATGTCTTACTAATTGTAATGATAATTCAACTTAATATATATGTGAATACAATTGATATAAATATATTTTTTTATTTATGATGAATTTAAATATAGATTTTAAAAAAAGATAAGTATTAAAAAATTAGATTTTATAACGAATATTTACTATCTTAATATATTTATTTGTTAAAATATAAAGTTAAAAACTTTTCTTTTATATAGTAAAAATAAATAACGTTTATTAAGTTTATAGTAAAACATAAAGGTTTTAATGATGTATAAAAATAAATAAATCTAAAATTATCAATAATCCAACTATATAATTAGTACTATTTATAGTAAAATTGTTAATAACTAATAAAATAAAATCCAATAAATTAACTCATTCTTATTATTGTAGACTATTTTTATCCTAAGTTAATTTTTTAAAATAAATAAAAAATACATTAGATAGAAAGAGTTGAATTTTATTTTTAAAAGCTCATTAATTTTAATTTAAAATTAATAATGATGAATATAAATATAATGTTAGTTAGTAGATTATACAACAAAGTTGAATATATTGTAGAAATGTTATAGCTATTAAGTTTCATCATGAATTATTTCTTATACTTATTATAAATAAGGATTTTTTTTAAATTATATATATTATATTATAAACTTTATTATTTTTATTAAATACTATTTAATTATTATCATAAATCTTTAATAGAAAATTATTAAAATTTTATAGTATTATATTAAATAATCAAATGTCTACAGATATTTATCTGAAGTATTAGTAAATGTAAAATATTATAATTAACTCTATATTATTTAATTAATGTTAAAATATATTCAATATCTGTTTTAATGATAAAAGATTAATTCTTTAATTATATCATAATATATATTATTTCTTTTTTTTATAATGTAAAATGTAATTTTTTTATTATTAATAAATATTATATTAGTAAAAATAATTCAATCAATTTATCTAATATATAAAATTCAGTGATATTTTTCTTTATGATTAGTATATTATATATAAAATATATTCTATATTTTATATATAATTAATGAAATAAGGTATAAAATAAATAGTATAAATTCAAATTTTTGTTTTTAAAAAAACAAAAATAAGAAATTTTACTTATTATAAGTAATATAGTTTTTAATATAATAAAATGTTTATAGAAAAAATAATGCTTAATTTATTATAAATTATCTAATATATAACATTATATTTAATCTATTGATATATGTAATAAAATTATATATATTTTATTTTAACTATATTTAAATATTTTAATTAACATTTTAAAAAAAATATAATTAATTTTACTAATGAATTTTAGATAATAATTATTAATTCAAATTAAAAATAGTTAATATCATTTTTGATAATTAATATATATGATAATATTTTTTTTAAAATGATTATGTGGAAATTTTATTTTTCAGATTAATAGTTAAGTTTTAAACTTTAGTTTGTATTAAACTGTTAGTTTAATAATTTTCTGTTAATATCTTTGTTCCTCATATTTTTACAATTGATAGTAAATTAGATTTTAAATATAATTATTCGTTTTTTGGTAATATAAAAAAATTATTGATTATATTTTAGTTTTGGTCCTGCTATTTTAGTAAGTTACTTAAGTAAAGATTATTTAATTTTATATTAACTATTAGTTATCAAACAGAATAAAAAATATTAATTTTTAATTAACTATGATTATTGCAATTGATATTATAAATTATCAATTTTTTAAATTTAACATTAATATTTAAAGCTATATTAGAATCTTCTATAATACAAATATATTAATTATATCATAATTACCTCTTATTAAGATTTATTTAAATAAATAGTTTACTTTTACTATAAAGATTAAAATATATATGGAAATAGAGCTTTCTAAATAAACAATTTGAGTAATATGAGATATTTTGTTAAATTTATTGTTCTGTGTTAGAAACATATGTATTTTATCGGTTATTTAGAATACTAGTTTTTAGTTTTTTGTTGTTTTTTTTGCAAAATAATATTTATATTGATAATGATATTGCTTTGTTAAAGATAACATATTAAGAATATGGAAAATTTCCAAAATAATTTATTAAATAATTTAATTTAAATGATATCAATTTTATTAAAAATTGCTTATTTTAAGATAATTTATATTCTTATTTTATTTATAAATATTTAGTTTGAAGTAAGATTAAGTTTAATCATATATTTACAATCTCATCTTATATATATTACTATATCTATAATAGATAATACAAAGGTATTTTATTAGATTATACAAGAAAGACAATTTAAATTATATTATATTAACTTCTTTATTAATAAACTACTAATAAAATACTCATTAAATATTTATAAGATTTAGTTAATTTATATTAACTTAAGATCAATAATTTTACATTTTAAGATTTTAAAATAAATAATATATAAAAATTAAGCTCTATATAGTTAAAAAATAATTAATAAAAAATAAACTTTATATATTTCTTATGTTTATAGATAAATTTTTTAATAAATGATTTATCAAATAGTTTTATTTGATATTTATTACTAATAAAAAATAGCTTAAAGTTGGATTAATTCTTAATTAATTAGTCTAAAATAATACTTTTAAATAAAGTATAACTTTTACACTATTTATTATTAGTAATAACAATTGTTTAATTATAAAATAAGTATAATATTATATCTATTAATAAATATATAACTTATATTGATAATAATATTAATTAATACAATATTTACGTTATTTCAAAATATACTAATCAATAATAAAGAATGCAATTATATAATAATAATTAATATAATTATTGATTATTGTTTGGTTAAATATAATAATATTTATGTTAAAAAATGATCGATATATATCCGCACTATTACGTAAACCTGTTGATATAACTCCAGTATGGATTATGCGTCAAGCTGGGCGTTATTTACCAGAATATCGTAAAATTCGTCAACAAGCAGGTGGTTTTATATCACTTTATAAAAATAGTGAACTAGCTTGTCAGGTAACGTTACAACCATTATATCGTTTTTCATTGGATGCTGTAATACTTTTTTCAGATATTCTTACCATTCCTGATGCGATGGGATTAGGTCTTTATTTTTCAAAAAAAGAAGGAGATGGACCTATGTTTAAATATCCTATTCGTTATTTATCTCAAATAAAAAAACTACCAATTCCAGATCCAGAACAAGAATTAGTTTACGTAATGGATGCAATACGTGCAATCAAGAAAAAGTTAGATAATAAAGTTCCATTAATTGGTTTTTCTGGTAGTCCATGGACTTTGGCAACTTACATGATTGAAGGAAGAAGTAGTAATGTTTTTACTTCCATTAAAAAAATGATGTATACAGAGCCAAAAGTTTTACATTTATTATTAGATAAGTTAGCTAAAAGTATTATTCTTTATTTAAATGCTCAGATTAATGCAGGTGTTCAATCTTTAATGATTTTTGATACTTGGGGAGGTATATTAACTGGACGTGATTATTATCAATTTTCTCTATATTATATGCATCAGATTATTGATGGTCTTATACGAGAAAAAGAAGGTTATAAAGTTCCTGTGACACTATTTACTAAAGGTGGTTGTCAATGGTTAGAAGCAATGGCGGAAACAGGTTGTGATGCATTAAGTATTGACTGGATGACAGATATTAAAGAAGCTCGGCTTCGTGTAGGTGATAAAGTGGGATTACAAGGTAATATGGATCCTTCTATATTATATGCATCAAAAGAACGTATTAAATATGAAGTTAAAATAATTTTAAAAAAATTTGGTAAAGGAAATGGTCATGTTTTTAATTTAGGACATGGTATTCATCATGATACTTTACCAGATAATGTTAAATATTTTATTAATTTAGTACATAAATTATCGATAAAATATCATCAATGAGTAAAGTTTTTTTAATAAAAATATTAATAAATTAAAATTATTCATAATCTATATTAAATATTTATAATTAATAAATTATATATAATTTAAGTTATATTTATATAAATTTTAATTTAATTTTTATTAAATAAATATTATTGATAAAAAAATTTTTTATTGTAAATAGACAAAAAAATTAAATAACTTATATATTATAAATATATTTTATTATCTTTAGTTTTTATTAAAGATAATAAAATTTGATTTTTTTAAAAAAATAATAGGAATATAAGCTTGAATAATCTTTCATATAAGAGTATTTTTTATTTATTTATATGTAAATATAATTTTCTTATATACTAACTTAATTTTTAATATTTAAGATATATCTATTCTAAATAGTATTTTATTAACATTTATTTCTGGAAATAAAAAACATAAGAATGATCTGATAACAATCAATAATTAATAAATTATATATTTTATTTTAAATTGTTAAGTTAATTATTTTATTAAATATTTAATTAAATGTTATATTAAAATTAATTATATAGTTATTATGATTTTTTATAAAAAGATAGAAAATTAATAACTATTTGATTATAAATAATTAAGTAAAAATTATTTTAATATTTATAATAAAAAAGAGATATAACTATTTTAATATATCACTAATGTGTAAAATTAATCTAGACATTTTGTTATCAATTAATCATTGTAATAAAAGTTCTTATTTAGTTAAACTTGTTTATTTTAATGATATACTATTTAATATGATTAAAATAAATAAAATAAATTAATTTAAGTAATTATATCATAAAATAAGTAAAAAAATTTATTTAATGTAATTTCATTTTAAATTGAGTGATATATTAGTTAATAATATATTATTTCATTAATTAGTTATGTATGCCTTATATCTTGATAATTAACATTTTATAAATAGGAGATTTTTTTAAATAAAAATCCAATAATATATATTATATTATATTTTATGATATTATATTAGTTTTAATATAAAATTTATAATTATTTAAGATATTAAAATTTAATTTTGATAATAAGTTAAAAACTTTATGAAATTATTATCATTATTTAATGATTAGAAATATATAGTTTATTTTTATATTAATAAATAGTTTTTATTATAAATTAAGTAATTTAGTTTATTTTTAAAGTAAACAATAGTTATAAAAGAAAGTATTTATATGAAAGACTATAGTTTATATTAAAATAGTATTAATAATAAGATAATTTAATAAATAAATGATATCTTATTAAAAATTCAAATAAGTTATTCACTATTAAAGATGAATAGTATATCTTAAATTATGGATTTATCTTTTACTTATGTTTTATAAAAAAAAATTAATAGTATTAACTTAACTATTAAAATATAATTTGCATAAAATATATAATTAGTAACATTAATATTGAGATTATCTATTTTATTTGCATAGTGTTAAAAGTTTAATTTATTATCACAGGTATTATTTTTAACTTTTTTATATTTAAACATGCTATATTAAAAATAAAAGAAATAAGTTACTTTATAATGTTATATATTTAAATATTAATAAATTATACATATAGAATATATTTAGATTCTTAAAATAATAAATAAATTTATTTAACAAAAACTTATGAAGTATATTATAAATAATATGATATATAGTTGATATAGATTAATATATCAAAAAATAAACTTTTAAATAAAACTGTATTCAATTTTAAATATATTACAAATGAATGTTTATTTTAATCTATTAAAAATAAAGGTTAAAAAAGGAAATTTAATAAAAAATTGATAAAACTCAACTTTATTAATTTTGTATCTTTAAGTTTTAATTAAAATATTATAAAATTATTCATTTTTTCTAAAAAATAAATAATTTTAAGTTTAAAGATTAAATCTTATTTAGTAAGATTGTTATCTTATAAATAACTAAAATAAAGAATAAAATAATTTAGTTATAAAATAATTGTTTATAAGAAAAAATATTCTAAAGTTATATTAAACTAAATAAATATCTAAATATTTTTCATTATAAACAATTATTTATCACTTATATTAGTTAATTTAAAATCTTAAATTTTTGATATGTTATATTTATTTTGATTAAGAGTATTTTGTCTTAATTTATTTTTAATACACAAATCTAAAATACTTTAAAAACTTTCTTAATAGTTGCTATATCTGATTATCATCGATAAAAATATCGATTTTATTTTTTTACAATATATATAATTTATATATTGTAAAAGTTAATCTTTAGTTGATGTAATGATATTATTTTACACGGTGTATATTAAATAATAGAAAAGCTTCTTTTAATTAAAAAGAATAGTATTTATACTTTTAATTAAATCTGTTTAATTATTCATAGAATTATATTCAACAATCATATAATACATATATTAGAAAATTATTATTATAATAATAATTGTTTTAAACTATAGCTTAAAATACATGATCTGCGTTTTATTTTTTTATTACAAATTCAATAAATCATAAAAATATTATATGTAGACTACTAGTATATAAATTTAATTATAGTCTGATTAGAAACATTTTTAAAGCAATAAGTTAATATTAGTTGCAATAAAATAATATTATTTATGAGTATAAACAAAAAACTTAAAATTTTTATTTTAATCGAGTTATTGCACGATATCCTATATCAGTACGATAGAAAGAACCGATCCAAAATATTTTCGCAACTTGTTCATAAGCTTTTTTTTGCGCATCAAGAATTGTTTTTCCGAGTGCAGTAACGCATAATACACGGCCTCCATTAGTAATAATAAGATTATCTTTTAATTTTGTTCCAGCATGAAAAATTTTACACATCTCTATTGGTTCATTAGTGATCCCATGAATAATATCACCAATTCGATAATTTTTTGGATAACCTTTAGAGGCAATAACAACGCTTAAAGCAGGACGTTCATCCCAATTTAATGTTTTATCTACTAACTTCCCATTTGCACATGACAAAAAAAACTCTACGATATCAGATTTTAATCGCATCATAATTGGCTGTGTTTCTGGATCACCTGATCTGCAATTAAATTCAATAACTTTTGGATTTCCTTCTTTGTCGATTATTAATCCTGCATATAAAAATCCATGATATCGCCTACCTTCAATTGCCATACCTTGTACCGTAGGATAAATAATTTTATCCATTATACGTTTATGAATAATATCTGTAATAACTGGAGCAGGGGAATATGCACCCATACCACCAGTATTTTCACCAGTATCATTGTTGCCAACTCTTTTATGATCTTGGCTTGTTGCTATAGGAATCACGTTTTCGCCATCAACCATTACGATAAAACTAACTTCTTCGCCCTCAAGAAATTCTTCAATGACGATATTTCGACTGGATTTTCCAAATGCATTACCGTCAATCATATATTGAACAGCATTTTTTGCTTCTTCTAAAATCATAGCAACAATAACTCCTTTACCTGAAGCTAATCCATCAGCTTTAATAACAACAGGAGCGCCAATTTTATCTAAATAGATAAGAGCTTGTTTAACATCGGTAAAATACTGATAAGTACCAGTTGGAATATGATGACGAGTAAGAAAATCTTTCGTAAAAATTTTAGAACCTTCTAATTGCGCTGCATTTTGATTTGGACCAAATATCGTTAAACATGCATCTCGAAATATATCAACAATCCCTAAAATTAGGGGAGTTTCCGGTCCAACGATTGTCAAATTAATATTATTATTTTTTGCAAAATATAGCAATCCATTAACATCTGTAACAGGAATATTAATATTAGTTAGATTTTCCTCTAAACTAGTTCCTGCATTACCTGGCGCAACATAAACTTTCTTAGCAAGAGGTGATTGTGATACTTTCCATGCTAAAGCATGTTCACGTCCTCCATTTCCAATAATTAAAATATTCATATTATTTATTTTTTTAAAATTAGTGTCGCAAATGACGAATTTTAGTAAAAATCATCACGATATTATGTTCATTAGCAGCATCTATAATTTTTTTATCATGAATTGAACCACCTGGTTGAATAACACAATTTATTCCAACTATTACAGCAGCATCTATAGCGTCTCGAAATGGAAAGAAAGCATCAGATGCCATTGCGCATCCGATGAGATCTAATTTTTCATCTTCTGCTTTTAATGCTGCAATTTTTGTTGAATAAATGCGGCTCATTTGACCAGCACCAATGCCTATTGTCATATTATTTTTAGTAAAAACAATTGCGTTGGATTTTACAAATTTTGCAACTTGCCAACAAAACAGAGCATTTTCTATTTCTTCTTCGCAAGGTTGACGCTTGGAAACTATATGTAGATCAGTTTTATTAACTGAACATATATCTCGCTCTTGTACTAATAATCCTCCACCATTCACGCTTTTAAAATCTAAACTTGAAATTTTTGATGAATTCCATTGTCCACATGTTAGAACACGTATATTTTGTTTACTTCTTAGTATTTCTAAGGCAACTTTATTAACAGTTGGAGCAATAATAACTTCAACAAACTGTTGCTCTATAATTTTTTTAGCTGTATTTTTATCTAATTCACGATTAAATGCAATTATTCCACCAAATGCTGATGTTGGATCAGTTTTCAAAGCATGAGTGTACGCCGTATAGATATCGATACTAATCGCAACTCCGCAAGGATTAGCATGTTTAACAATAACACAAGCAGGTTTTAAAAAACTTTTTACACACTCTAATGCTGTATCAGTATCAATAATATTATTGTAAGAAAGTGATTTTCCTTGTAATTGATTTATTGAAGAGACTGAGCCAGTTACTATATTTTCTTCTGTATAAAAAGCAGCTGCTTGATGACTATTTTCGCCATAGCGCATATCTTGATGCTTAATAAAATTCAAGTTTAATATATCAGGGAATTTATTTGAAGATTTTTTATTATCACTATGAGAATTGGAGATTAATTTAGAAAAATATCTAGAAATTTTTTGATCATAAATTGCGCTATATTTAAAGGCTTTAATTGCTAAATTAAAACGAAGAATTTCAGTTATAGAATTTTGATAATTATTTATCTCTTCGATGATTTTATCATAATCTTGAATATTAATAACGATGGCTACATCTTTATAATTTTTTCCAGCAGAACGAATCATAGTTAGTCCACCAATATCAATTTTTTCAATAGCGTTTTCTAAGGTACAATTTGGTTTTGTAATTGTTTCAGAAAAAGGATAAAGATTAACAACAACCATATCAATTGGGATGATTTTATGTTTTTTCATTATTTCATCATCTTTCCCACGCCTACCTAGAATTCCGCCATGTATTTTTGGATGAAGTGTTTTAACTCTACCAGACATCATTTCTGGCCATTCTGTATAGTCTGAAACTTCTATAACAGTTAACCCAGCTTCTTTTAATAATTTAGCTGTATTATTTGTGGATATAAGTTTAATGTTTCGATAAGATAATTCTTTAGCAAAATCAACAATGCCTTTTTTATCATAAACGCTAAGTAAAGCGTGCTGAATAGGACGAAATTGTGACATGAAATAAATTTCCTTAAAATGATAAAATATTTTAAAATATTAATTAAATTTTATAATTATTAATTATTATATAAATAATATTTGAAAATAACTGTTTTAAATAAGATAGTTATCTTTATATTAAAGAATATTTTTTAATTTAAATATTTACTTATTTTCTATAAAATTTATTTATTTAGATAACTTTGATAATATATCTATATAATATAAAGAATCTTTTTTTTATAAAATTCTCAGTGATATAAAATATCTTATAATTTTGTATATTTAATGATTTAATATATAGTTAATTTATTTAAGTTTATCTCATTTAATAATTCAAAGTAAAGAAAACATTATAAAGAAAGATATAAATAATCATTATAAATTCATAAATAATATAAGATAAAACAGTTATATAAATTTAGTACTTCATTAATTGTAAATAATTTATATAACTATCATTATAAATATACATTTAATAATTAAAAATTAAATCTTAAAAGTAATAAAAACAATTAATAATTAGAGAATAATAAATATAAATAAATTATTTAAAGTATTATTTTTTTTGATTATTTAAATTTGATTATAGTCTAAAGCAAAGTTAATGATATACATTCCTAATGTATATTAGTTTTTTATATTATAATTTAGGATAAATAAATAAAAATATAACTGACTGTGGTAATAATTAATAAAAATAGTTATTAAACGTAATTAAAAGTATATAAGTTACTATATTTAGTATAGTAGTAAAGTTATATGCTATAGTCTTTCATAAAGAAATTGGAAATTTTATGAATTCAAATAAAATAGTAAACTAAGAAAATATCTAAAAAATCTAGATTTTTATAGAATTCATATATTGAAATTAATAATATCTTAGTATTAATAGTTGAAAATATTATTTTACATACTACTGATAAATAAGTTTTTAATTATCTTAATATATAATTTATTTCTTACAAAAAACACTTATTATTTTCAATTGATAATATTATAAATAAATTTATAAGAATGTTATATAATCTTATTATAACTTATATAGTTTATCATTCTTATCTAAATAAGAATGATAGTAACATTTTAATATTTATATATCTTTATAAAAAAATAATCAGATTCATTTATCAAATTATTAGTAGAAAGAATATTTGCTAATAATATCATTAATATTATTGATATGATATCAATTAATAGTTAATTAATCCAAGTAATTTATGTATAAATTACATATCTCTTAATAAAGAAAGATCACCTAAAGATGTTATATTTTTTTACAATTGATAATAAATGTTAATATTTTCTAATGATTTATTAATATAATTAGAGAGTTTATTTTTATATTTTTAAAAGCTATAAGTAAAGTTAAATAAAATCAATAGTATGAAATTTAGTATAAAAGTAAAATATTTAATTCTAATAATATATATATAAATATATTATTAGAATTAAGATTTAAAAAAAAGATAATTGTAAGTTTATATAATATCATATTACCTGAATTAATAATTTTATTTTGAATATAAATATTAATTTTAAGTAAATATATATGATAAATATTTTATGTATATTATAAAGTTAGAAAAACTTTATATCATTTACTAAAGGTTTAAATATTATACTTAAATAAATAAAATCGATTTGGAATAAATTAAGATAACTATCAGTTAATTTAAAAGCATTTTTACTTTAAAATCCTAAATAAAATTATTGGTAATAAGTTTATATTATAGAAATATATAATTGAGAAAAATCATTTTTAAAATTAAAATAATAGTGATCTTTTATTTTTCATTATTGTTTTATTAAGTCTTTAATAATAAAATAATATACTATCAGAAAAAAGTTATTTAAAAATATTTTATTAAAATAAGAATAATTCTTTTTTAAGATCAATCATTTAAAATAAAACTTAGATTTATTGAAAAACAAGTATAAAAGTGCGATTGATTAAAATTATATTAATTTATTTAATATAGCCGCCATGCCTACGCGAGGATTTCTAAAAGATTACTTTTAAAATTATAATTTATTATCTAATGGATGTTTTAAACTTAAAAGTTTAAGTATGATAATATCGATAAATTTTGATTATTTATAATAATAAAATATAGTTATAACTACTAAATGATTAAAAATTTAAAATTTTTTTTAAAAATCAATCTAATAATAATATAGATTAGTTTATCAATTATATTTTAAAGTAGATATAGGTTGTTTTTATAATAAAAAAATTTCTTCATTTAATGAAATTAATGTAAATGGAATTCAAATTATTTTTTATCATTGAACTCATATAGAAAAAAGATATATTTAATATTTGTTAATAAAAAGTTATAGATTTAAATCTTAAATATAGTTATAATAACAATTATTTATATTTGTTTATAAAACATATTATGTTTTATAAATACAAAAGATTTATTGTATGTAACCAGCATAGATATAAAACTTAATATTGAAATATTATCCAATATAGTGGATGATGATAAAATGAAGATCATTAACTAAATAAAATTAAATAAAGAATTATAATAATTATATTAATCATGATATAGCGAATTTTTTTGTTTCGAAGACTAATTAAGATAATTAAAAACAATATTTTTAAAGAATTATAAATTATTAAACTATATTTTCAATCTTAATTTCGTCATAAAAGTAAAATAGTTTATAATGGAATTGACTTGGTTATCAATTTTAAGTATGAGCATAAGTTCATATATATTTTATAATAATTTTATAAAAATGATTAATAATATCTCATTTAATTATATATTTTGGTATCTATTTTCAAATTAAATATTATAAATTTGTTCAATAAGAAAAAGAAAAAATTACGTAGTTTAATGATTTTAATCTACATAATTTTATGAAGTTAAAAAATTTTTTATCGCTCTTATAGAACATCATAAAAGTATTTTAAGATAAATATATTATTTTTATTTAATTTTAGAGTTAAGTTATTTTAGATTAAATAATTAATTTTAATTATTTCTTATACACATAGTAAAAAACTTTGATTATTCTTTTTAGAAAGATATTTATATAAGATATGTCTTATTAATTTAAGTATATTTAAATTAATGTTTATCATTAATTTAAATAATATTCAAAATATATAAATGCTTTATCTAGATAAAGATTATGATGAGTATTACCGTATTTATCATTATTATACTGTTTATATATAAATAAGTGAATAATTAATATTAATAGATAGTTAAAACTAATATAACCAATTGTATTTTGTAATTCATCTTAAAATAAGAAAAATATTAAAATCATCAATATATTAAAAAAATTAATTTATATTAGTCAGATCAAGATATAAAAGAATAAGAAAAGATTTCAATCTGTTTTAAACAAGTCTATAATTACTTAATAAAGAAATATTTATATCATAATTTGTTTATAAATACTCTTAACTGAAATATGTTTCATAAGTTTAGTTATATCATAAACTTAAAATTAAATATTTATAAACAAATAATCTTATAGTTAACAGAAACTTAATCTAGAGATAATCTGATCTTAAAATATTTTGTTATAGTTATAAAACTATATTATTTATTTATATAGTTATTTTATAGTAATAACATCTTTTAATATAGTGATTAAGATGTTTTTATTCTCTAATCTATATTATATAAAATCAAATAATTGAAATTATTTATTTACATTCAGTATTTTTTATTATAATATAATATTATATTTCAAAAAAAAAAGTAAAAATAGAATAAATCTCTCATTATCATTTACTAATATAATTATTAAGTTTAACGAATTATTATATAAGATAAGTTATAACTTCTATTAATAAATTTTTTAAAATAATAAGATTACTTCTTTTAAGCATTTAATTAAATTTACTTTATACCTAAATATTATATCTAAATGATGATATGATAGAAAGATATAAAAATATTTACTCTATTTATATTGCAATATATCATTTTTATCTATAATATATATTTTAAATTTAATATATAAAAATATAATTTTACATATAAATGAAAATACTTTAATAGTATAAATGATAAATAAATATTACTTAAAACACTTAAATAAAACTCTTATTAAAGATTCGATTTTTTATTTAATTATAATGTTTGTCATATTTTTAGAAATAAAATTTAAATAAATTTAATTAAATAATTAATCATAACAACATGTTAAATTAAGAAATATTGATAATCGAAATAGTTAAATTTATATTTATGAATATATCTATAAAATTATAAAATAATAATTATCTTGTTCAAGATAATTATATTAAAGATTATTTTATAGTAAAACTAAAAGTTTTAAAGAGTTATAATAGAGGAAAAGAAGAATAGAAAATTGTCTGGCGATAATAACGCGGTGGTACCACCTGATACCATTCCGAACTCAGAAGTGAAATGCCGTAGTGCCGATGGTAGTGTGGGGTTTTCCCTATGTGAGAGTAGGAAGTCTGCCAGACTTTAATAAAATACAAGAAAGCCACTCTTGAAGTGGCTTTCTTGTATTTTATTGAGTAAAAAACATATTAATTTTATAACTTTTATATATCCTCTATAGATTTATACAAATGTACTATATTAGTTACTTTTATGTAAATTGAGTTTTAATATAATGTATGATAATAATCATAGTGAATTAAAGAACTATAATACTTTTAATCTTAATGCTAAGGCAAAAATAATATATTCAGCTTTTTCAATAAAAGAGTTGCTTACATTATGGAATTATGCGCAAATAAAAGGTTTATCTGTTTTATTATTAGGTGGCGGGAGTAATGTTCTTTTTATTGATGATTTCGATGGTGTTGTTATTTTAAATCGAATAACTGAGTTAGAAATAACTCAATCATCTCAAGAATGGTTTATTCATGTAGGTTCAGGCAACAATTGGCATCAATTAGTTAAAAATCTTATAAAAAATGGTATTTATGGATTAGAAAATATGGCGTTAATTCTTGGATCAGTAGGTGCTGCTCCTATACAAAATATCGGTGCTTATGGTATAGAATTTAAAGATGTATGTCATTATGTGGATATTATTGATTTAAATAACGCTAAGCAATATCGCTTAGACGTTACTGAATGTCAATTTGGTTACAGAGATAGCATCTTGAAACATAAATATCGTGAAAATTTCGCAGTTATTTCAGTGGGTTTAAAACTTAATAAATTATGGGAACCAATATTATCATATTCTGGATTAACTACTTTAATCGAAGAAAATGTAACAGCAGAAAATATTTTTAATATTATTTGTAGAATTAGGAGAAGAAAGTTACCTGATCCAATTTTAGTAGGTAATGCTGGTAGTTTTTTTAAAAATCCAGTTATCTCCAGTGCAATTGCAAATGAAATAAAGACTTATTACCCTCAATGTCCTGAGTACTTTCAATCAGATGGTAGAATAAAACTTTCAGCTGGATGGTTAATTGATCAATGTGATCTAAAAGGTCACGAACATGGTGGTGCAGCAGTACATAGAGATCAAGCATTGGTTTTAATTAATAAAAATAATGCTACTGGAAAAGATATTTTAAATTTAGCTCGTTATATTAATAAAAAAGTTATAGAGAAATTTTCTATTATACTAGAACCAGAAGTTCGTTTTATAGGTAAAAATGGTGAAGTAAATGCTATAGATGCTATTTTATGAAAGATGAAATCATCCTTTTAAAACTTATAAGAATACTTTCTGATGGCACTATATATTCAGACAAACAGTTAAGTGAATTACTTAGCATAAAACGAGTTTATATTAATAAATATATTTATATGCTACATAAATTTGGTATTGAGGTTAATACTACTATTCATAATAGTACAAGCTATCAATTTAGCAAAAAAATGGATTTATTAAACTATGAACAAATTTATAGTTTAGTAAAAGAAGGAAAAATAATTATAAAACCAATTATAAACTCAACAAACCAATATTTACTTGAATGTATTGATCAATTAAAATCTGGTGATGTTTGTATTGCTGAATATCAAACTGCTGGTAGAGGTCGCCGAGGTCGATATTGGTTCTCTCCTTTTGGTTGTAATCTTTATTTATCATTATATTGGTATTTAGAACAAGGACCAGATTCTGTAATGGGATTAAGTTTAGTTATAGCTATTGTTATCGCTGAAAATCTAAATAAAATAAATGGTAGTAATATAAAAGTTAAATGGCCAAACGATCTATATCTTAATGGGAAAAAACTTGCTGGTATTTTAATTGAAATGATAGTTAAAAATGAAAAAGCAACCAATATTGTTATTGGTATTGGGCTTAATATTGCAATGAATTATAATTATAAGACATACAATATTAATCAAAGATGGATTAATCTTGAATATGTTGATATTAAAATAGAAAGAAATATTATTGTTAGTCAAATTATTTTAGCATTACGTCGTGAATTAGTAAAATTTGAGAAATATGGTATTGCTCCTTTTATTAATCGTTGGCTAACATTGGATATTTTTTTAAATAAAAAAGTAAAGTTACACATTGGTAATCATTTTCAGGTTGGTATCGTGAAAGGAATTAATGAGCAAGGTGCAATTTTATTAGAACAAAATGGTGAAACTATTTCCTATATGGATGGTGAGATTTCATTACTGCAGGGTTAGTTAAAAGATTTAATTAAAGTTGGATTAATAAATTTAATTTTTAAATTATTTTTTTAATTTAATATTCATAATCGAATGATTACAACTTTTTGTTAGTATTAAATTAGCTCTTTCTTTTGTTGGTATTATATTTTTTTTTAAATTTATTTTATTAATTTCTTCCCATATTGTTTTAGCTGTTTTAATTGATTCTTTTTGTTTTAATTTAGAGTAATGGTAAAAGTAAGAGTCAGGATTAGAGAAAGAACCTTGGCAGAATTTTAAAAATCGATCTACGTACCATTTTTTTAATAAATTTTCTGGAGCATCAACATAAATGGAAAAATCAACAAAATCAGATACAAAAACATGATGAGGAGTATATAAGTAATCAATATTGCTTTGTAAAACATTTAGACCTTCTAAAATAAGAATATCAGGTTGCTCAATTAATTGTTTTTTACCAGGTAAAATATCATAAATAAAATGAGAATATACAGGTGTAGTAATTTTTTTAACACCTGATTTTATATCAGAAAGAAATTTTATTAAACGATGCATATCATATGATTCAGGAAATCCTTTTTTCTTCATTATTCCACGATTTTTTAAAATGTGATTTGGATATAAAAAACCATCAGTTGTAATAAGATCAACTTTACGATATATTGGCCAACGACTTAATAAAGTCTGTAATAGTCGGGCTGTTGTGCTTTTACCAACCGCAACACTACCTGCAATACCAATAATATAAGGTATTTTAGTGTTATTAATACCTAAAAATTGTTCTATAATATTTTTTCTACATATATTTGAACTTATATATAAGTTAAGAAGTCTTGAAATAGGAAGATAAATTTGATTTACTTCATTCATTGAAATTTTATCATTTATACTCTTTAGTTGCATTAATTCGTTATTTGTTAATAACTCTAGTGGAACAGAATCACGTAATATAGCCCAATCTTTTCTGTTAAATTTTAAATAAGGAGTTATAAAAAAGTTTTGTTTTTGTTTGATCATGAGTCAATGATTACTTTTGTATGAGTTACTATAGTCATTGTTTATAACAAATAAAAAAATATATTGCATAATAACAATAGAATATTTTATATATTTAAAGTTTTTCTGTTTTATATTCATTAAAAATAATTTAAATTCTTCATTTTTTATTTTTAAGAATGTAATATTATTGTATAATATAAATTTCTTTTGATAGAAAAAATTTTTTTTAATAAATTAATAAAATAACAATTTATTAAGCATTTAATATAAAAAACAATGGAAAAGATTAAAATAATTACTTTATTATTTTAATAATAAATGGAATAAATAAAATATTTTATTTTTTTATTTTAAATAGTCCATTATTCATATATATAAGTAGAAAATACGTTATGCCGGTATAGCTCAGTTGGTAGAGCAACTGACTTGTAATCAGTAGGTCCCGAGTTCAATTCTTGGTGCCGGCACAGTTAAAATTTTGATAATAATTAAAAGGTGGGATTCCCGAGTGGCTAAAGGGAGCAGACTGTAAATCTGTCGTCAGAGACTTCGAAGGTTCGAATCCTTCTCCCACTACCATAATTTAAATTTAATGTTGGATGTTCGTCTTTAATGTCTTAATCTTAAGAATTTAATGTAAAATTTATAAATTATTATAGTTAAGTCTTCATGGTATGCGGGCATGGTATAATGGTTATTACTTCAGCCTTCCAAGCTTATAATGCGGGTTCGATTCCCGTTGCCCGCTCCAAAATATGCTGATATAGCTCAGTTGGTAGAGCACACCCTTGGTATGGGTGAGGTCGACAGTTCAAATCTGCCTATCAGCAATACTCATGGAACATTTTATTAATTATTATTTGATATTTTATATTATAAATTAACCATAATAAGTATATTATCTTTAATTTATTTATAAATAACATTATATAACGATTAATTAAATTTTTTAGAAAAAATATGATTTATAAATAAGAAATTTCAAGATAAATATTTATAAATTAAAGTTGATTTAATCAGTTAGTTTTATTTTTTTAAAAAATAAAACTAAAGTAATCATTAGTATTATTATCGAAAACTCATATCATTAATATTTTAAAATTTTAAATAAATTAATAATTTTTTATAGAAATAAATAAAAATTTAATCATCATAATTTATTTATTTATATGAAAGTACGAGTAAGAAATAAATTATATATAATTTTTTTAATTTTTAATTAGAAAAATTCTATAGATAGATTATATAAAATAGTAATCATTTACTTAAATAATTATTTATATATGAATAATTATTATTTTTTTAAATTTAAATATTTTTTATTGTATAAAGATGTTATAAATAAATTTTTATGTATTTTTTTATCCTTTACTTGCTATTTTTTTATAATTATATATAATAAATAAATTATTTAATTTATTTATTTGTGTTAGTAAAAGTTATATAAAAAGTACTTAAACTAAATTAAAAATAAAATCTTTAATGTTTAAGATTATTATTAGAAAAGTTACCACTCTTTTATTAAATGATATTATAGAGTGAAAGTAATATTTTATGTTTATAAAATAGTTGGAGCTCTAGGCCTCATGCAGAACCAAAGAATTCGTATTCGTTTAAAAGCTTTTGATCATCGTTTAATTGATCAATCAACTACAGAAATTGTTGAAACTGCTAAGCGCACAGGTGCTCAAGTACGTGGCCCGATCCCTTTACCAACACGTAAAGAACGTTTTACAGTTCTAATTTCACCGCATGTTAATAAAGATGCACGTGATCAGTATGAAATTCGTACTCATAAGCGTTTAGTCGATATTGTTGAACCGACTGAGAAAACTGTTGATGCTTTAATGCGTTTAGACCTAGCTGCTGGTGTGGATGTTCAAATTAGCCTTGGTTGATTCAATTAAATAAAACGAGTGGAATTAAAAGGTTAAAATAATGATTGGTTTAGTTGGCAAAAAAATAGGAATGACACGTATTTTTACTGAAAATGGTATTTCTATTCCAATAACTGTTATTGAAATAGAAAGTAATCGAGTGACTCAGATTAAAAATATAAAAACAGATGGTTATAATGCAATTCAGGTTACAACTGGTAATAAAAAAGCAAATCGTATAAAAAAATCTGAAGCTGGGCATTTTGCTAAATTTGGTATCAAAGCCGGCCGCATTCTACGTGAATTTCATATTAGTGAAAATGAAAAATTTATAGTAGGTCAAAACATTAATGTTGAAATTTTTTCTGAAGTTAAGAAAGTTGATGTTACTGGTATCTCTAAAGGTAAAGGTTTCTCTGGTACAGTTAAACGTTGGAATTTTCGCACTCAAGACGCTACTCATGGTAATTCTTTATCACATCGTGCTCCAGGTTCTATCGGTCAAAACCAAACTCCAGGTAAAGTATTTAAAGGTAAAAAAATGGCAGGTCAATTAGGTAATGAACGTGTAACCATTCAAAATTTAAATATAATACGTATTGATTCTAAGCGTAATTTGTTGTTGGTTAAAGGTTCTGTTCCAGGTACAACTGGAAGTGATTTAATTATAAAACCTGCTATTAAGATATAATCTTGGAGAAACAAAGAATGGAATTGTTAACGAAAGACTCAAAAAATGTTATAAGTCTTTCTGAAACCATCTTCGGACGCGATTTTAATGAATCGCTTATCCATCAAGTAGTTGTTGCATATGCAGCTGGAGCTCGTCAAGGTACTCGTGCTCAAAAAACTCGTGCTGAAGTTTCAGGTTCTGGTAAAAAACCATGGCGTCAAAAAGGTACTGGTCGTGCACGAGCTGGTTCAGTTAAGAGTCCAATATGGCGTTCTGGTGGTGTAACTTTCGCTGCTAAACCACAGGATCATAGTCAAAAAGTAAATAAAAAGATGTATCGTGGTGCACTGAAAAGTATTTTATCTGAATTAATACGTCAAGATCGCTTTATCGTTGTCGAAAAATTTATTTTAAAAGAAGCAAAAACAAAGTTTTTAGTCCAAAAATTAAAGAAAATGACTCTTGATAATGTATTGATTATTTTAACTAACATTGAAGAAAAATTGTTTTTAGCAGCTCGTAATTTATATAAAGTTGATATTTGTAATGCGATAGATATTAACCCTCTTAGTTTAGTTGCTTTTAATAAAATAATTATAACTGTTGATGCTGTGAAGCAAATTGAGGAAATATTAGGATGATTCATGAAGAATACATATTAAAAATATTACGTGCTCCACATGTCTCTGAAAAAGCTTCTACAACAATGGAAAAAAATAATACAATTGTACTTAAAGTAGCAAAGTATTCAACTAAAGCAGAAATTAAAGATGCTGTACAAAAAATATTCGAAGTTGAAGTAAGTAGTATAAATACTTTAATAGTTAAAGGTAAAATAAAGCGTCATGGTAAAAAAATTGGTTGTCGTAAGGACTGGAAAAAATCTTATGTTTCTTTAAAAAAAGGTCAAAATATAGATTTAATTGCTGGTGTAGAGTAAGTTTAGTTGAATGGAGAAGTAAGAATAATGGTAGTTATTAAATCAAAACCTACATCTCCAGGTCGCCGACATGTAGTTAAAGTGATTAATCCTGAACTTTATAAAGGTAAACCTTATGCTTTTTTGTTAAAAAAAAATAATAAAACTGGTGGTCGTAATAACAACGGGCGTATTACTACGCGCCATATTGGCGGTGGTCATAAACATCATTATCGCATAATTGATTTTAAACGCAATAAGGATGGTATTCCTGGCACTATAGAGCGTTTAGAGTATGATCCAAATCGTTCTGCAAATATTGCATTAGTTATCTATAAGGATGGAGAGCGGCGTTATATTTTAGCGTCAAAAGGTTTAAAAGTAGGAGATGAAATTCAATCTGGTCCAAATGTAGAAATTAAAACAGGTAATACTTTGCCTATGAGTAATATTCCTATTGGTTCAATGGTTCATAATGTTGAGATTAAACCAGGTAAAGGAGGTCAACTTGCTAGATCAGCTGGTACTTATGTGCAAATTGTTGCACGAGATAGTAGTTGTGTAACTATTCGTTTGCGTTCTGGTGAAATGCGTAAAATATTTTCTAATAGTCGTGCTACATTAGGTGAAGTTGGTAATTCTGAGCATATGTTACGTGTTTTAGGTAAAGCTGGTGCTATACGTTGGCGCGGTATACGTCCTACTGTTCGAGGTACAGCAATGAATCCAGTAGATCATCCACATGGTGGTGGTGAAGGTCGTAATTTTGGTAAACATCCAGTAACACCTTGGGGAATTCAAACAAAAGGTAAGAAAACACGTAGAAATAAACGTACTGATAAATATATAGTACGTAACCGTTCAAAAAAATAATTAGAGGATAAACCATGCCGCGTTCTCTTAAAAAAGGTCCTTTTATTGACCTACATTTACTGAATAAGGTAGAGAAAGCAGTGGAAAGAGGTGATAAAAAACCTCTTAAGACTTGGTCTCGTCGTTCAACAATTTTTCCTAATATGATCGGTTTGACCATTACCATCCATAATGGACGTTATCATCTTCCAGTTTATATTACTGATGAAATGGTTGGTCATAAATTAGGTGAATTTGCACCTACACGTACTTATCGAAGCCATATGGCAGATAAAAAAGTAAAGAAACGTTAAGGGTTAATATAAAAAGAGATGGAAACTATTGCTATTCATCGCCATGCTCGTTCTTCTGCTCAGAAGATTCGTTTAATCGTTGATCTAATTCGCGGTAAAAAAGTATTGCAAGCGCTTGAAATTCTCAATTATACGAATAAGAAAGCTACCAAATTAGTAAAGAAAGTGCTTAAATCTGCTATTGCTAACGCTGAACATAATGATGGTTCTGATATTGATAATTTAAAAATTAAAAAAATTTTCGTTAACGAAGGTTCAACTATGAAACGCGTTATGCCTCGTGCAAAAGGTCGAGCAGATCGAATTTTAAAGAGAACTAGCCACATTACTATAGTTGTTTCCGATTACTAAAAAAACCCTTGGAGATTAACAATGGGTCAAAAAGTACATCCTAATGGTATTCGCCTCGGTATAGTTAAACCCTGGAATTCTACTTGGTATGCAAATAAAAAAGAATTTGCTGCAAATTTAGAAAGTGATTTCAAAGTACGTCGATTTTTGAATAAAGAACTCGTAAAGGCATCTATTTCGCGTATTGTTATTGAACGTCCTGCAAAAAGTATTCGAGTAACTATTCATAGTGCTCGTCCTGGTATTGTTATTGGTAAAAAAGGAGAAGATGTTGAAAAGTTACGTAAGATAATAGCAGATATTGCTTGTGTTCCTGCGCAAATTAATATTACTGAAGTACGTAAGCCAGAACTTGATGCTAAATTAGTTTCTGATAGCATTGCTTCACAATTAGAGCGTCGAGTTATGTTTCGTCGAGCTATGAAACGTGCAGTACAAAATGCTATGCGTTTAGGTGCAAAAGGTATAAAAGTAGAAGTTAGTGGCCGTCTAGGCGGAGCTGAAATTGCGAGAACTGAATGGTATCGTGAAGGTCGTGTACCGTTACACACGTTGCGTGCTGACATTGATTACAATACTGCAGAAGCATATACTACTTATGGTGTTCTTGGTATTAAAGTATGGATTTTTAAAGGCGAGATATTGGGTGGTATATCGACTACTGAACAAATAGTAGAGAAACCTCCTATAATTCAATCTAAAAAACAACAGCGTAAAGCTCGTAAGTAAGGAGACTCGCTGATGTTACAACCAAAACGTACGAAATTCCGTAAAATGCACAAAGGTCGTAATCGCGGTTTAGCTACGGGTACGGATGTTAGCTTCGGAATTTTTGGTCTAAAAGCAATAAATCGTGGACGTTTAACGTCACGTCAAATTGAAGCAGCTCGCCGTGCTATGACTCGCGCAATCAAGCGTCAGGGTAAAATTTGGATTCGTGTGTTTCCAGATAAACCGATTACACAAAAGCCACTTGAAGTAAGAATGGGCAAAGGTAAAGGTAATGTGGAATACTGGGTTGCTATGATCCAACCTGGTAAAGTTCTTTATGAAATGGATGGTATTCCAGAAATACTAGCTCATGAAGCATTTAAATTAGCAGCAGCAAAACTCCCTATTAAAACTATTTTTATAACTAAGGCAATAATTTAATGAAAGCAAAAGAGTTGCGCCTAAAAAACGTTGAAGAGTTAAATACTGAATTGCTTAATCTATTGCGTGAACAATTTAATTTAAGTATGCAACTAGGAAGTGGAAAGCTTCAACAATTTCATTTGTTAAAACTATTACGACGAGATATTGCACGAATTAAGACATTAATATCTGAAAAGAAAAGGAGTACATATTATAATGAATGATAAAATACGTACTTTGCAAGGTCGTGTAACTAGTGATAAAATGGATAAATCTATTGTCGTTTCTATTGAGCGTATTGTTAAACATCCTTTATATGGAAAATTTATTCGACGTACAACTAAATTACATGTACATGATGAGAATAATGAATGTAGTATCGATGATTTAGTAGAAATCTGCGAAACTCGCCCGATATCCAAAACGAAATCATGGATGCTTGTTCGTATTATAGAAAAAGCTGTTTTTTAATGTAAAAGTTATTTTATCTATTTATATTAATGATCTGATGTTATAATTATCACATCACTAATCCTAAATTAGGAATAGTATTTTAAATTTATGCTATAAACTATATTTAGTTTTAATTAATATTTAATGGAGCACAAAATATGATCCAAGAACAGACTATATTAAATGTAGCCGATAACTCTGGTGCGAGGCATGTAATGTGTATTAAAGTTTTAGGCGGCTCGCATCGTCGTTATGCAGATATTGGTGATATCATTAAGATTTCTGTTAAAGAAGCAATTCCACGCGGTAAAGTAAAAAAAGGTGATGTTTTGAAAGCAGTAGTAGTTCGTTCAAGAAAAGGTGTTCGTCGCGCTGATGGCTCCATCATTCGCTTTGATAACAATGCTTGTGTATTATTAAACAACACAAATGAGCAAGTTATCGGTACACGTATTTTTGGTGCAGTAACACGTGAACTTCGTATTGAAAAATTTATGAAAATTATTTCTTTAGCACCAGAGGTGCTATAAGTAAGGATAAGTGACACCAATGGCATCGAAAATTCGTAGTGGTGATGAAGTAATCGTATTAGTAGGCAAAGATAAAGGTAAGCGCGGTAAAGTAAAACATATTTTTTCCAATGGTAGAGTTATTATTGAAGGAATAAATTTAGTTAAGAAACATCAGAAGCCTGTTCCGTCTATAAACCAACCAGGTGGTATTGTGGAAAAAGAATCAGCAATTGATGTTTCTAATATTGCAATTTTTAATGCAATAAATAATAAAGCTAGTAGGGTTGGTTTCAGAATTGAAGATGGTAAAAAAGTACGTTTTTTCAAATCTAACAGTGAAACTATTAAGTGATTTTTTTTGGAGCATGAGATGAAATGGCGAAACTATTAGATTATTACAAAGAAGAAATAGTTCAAAAACTAATGATTCAATTTGGTTATAGTTCTGTCATGCAAGTGCCAAGAATAGAGAAGATCACATTAAATATGTGTGTTGGTAAAGCTGTTACTGATAAAAAACTACTTGATAGTACATCTGTTGATTTAGCAGCAATAACAGGACAAAAACCATTTATCACTAAAGCGCGGAAATCTATTTCAGGTTTTAAAATTCGTCAAGGATATCCAATAGGATGTAAAGTAACTTTACGCGCATCTAGAATGTGGGAGTTTTTTGAACGCTTGCTTTTTATTGCTGTACCACGTATACGTGATTTTCGTGGCTTATCTACTAAATCATTCGATGGTATGGGTAACTACAGCATGGGTGTACGTGAACAAATAATTTTTCCAGAAATCAATTATGATAAAGTAGATTGTATACGTGGTTTAGATATTACTATCACCACTACTGCAAAATCAAATGATGAGGGTTTCGCACTGCTGATTGCGTTTAACTTTCCGTTTCGTAAATAAATAAGGTATTTATGGCTAAACAATCAATGAAAGCACGTGATATGAAACGAGCAAAATTAGTTGAAAAATTTTTTGTAAAGCGCACAAAATTAAAAATTATTATTTCAGATATAAATATATCAGATGAAGATCGCTGGAATAATATTCTCAAACTACAAGTATTACCGCGCGATTCCAGTCCTTCTCGTCGACGGAATAGGTGTCGTCAAACTGGACGACCTCATGGTTTTTTACGAAAATTTGGTTTAAGTAGAATTAAAGTACGTGAATCAGCTATGCGTGGTGAAATTCCTGGACTTAAAAAGGCTAGCTGGTAATAATTTATCACAATTGAATCACTGGAGAAATATGGATGAGCATGCAAGATCCAATCTCAGATATGCTAACTCGAATCCGTAATGGTCAGGCTGCTAATAAAGCTGTAATTAATATGCCTTCCTCTAAGCTAAAAGTAGCAATTTCTGCTGTGCTTAAGGAAGAAGGTTATATCAAAAATTATAAAATTGAATATGACACTAATCAAGCAATATTGAAAATCAGATTAAAATATTTTCAAGGAAAGGCTGTTGTAGAAAATATTAAGCGTATAAGCCGCCCTAGTTTGCGAATCTACAAGAAAAAAGACGCATTACCAAATGTTATGGCTGGTTTAGGTATTGCTATTATCTCTACTTCTAAAGGTGTTATGACTGATCGTATAGCTAGAAAAGCAGGTTTAGGTGGTGAAATTATCTGCTATGTAGCTTAACTTGGGAGAAAGAGAATGTCTCGTGTAGCAAAAACACCTATCGTCATTCCTTTTGGTGTAGAAGTTAAATTTAATGGATGTAATATAATAATTATAGGTAAAAATGGTAAACTTACTCGTAAAATTCATAAAGCTGTTAAAATTAATTATGATAATAACCAATTAACATTTGTACCTTACGAATGTTTTGCTGACGGATGGATGCAAGCCGGTACAACCCGTTCTTTATTGAATTCAATGGTTATTGGTGTTACTGAAGGTTTTAGAAAAAAACTTCAACTTTTTGGTGTTGGTTATCGTGTAGCTATAAATGCTAATATTATAAGTTTATCGTTAGGGTTCTCTCACTTAATAGAATATAAGTTACCTGCAGGTATTACTGCAAAATGCCCTTCACAAACCGAAATTACATTGGAGGGGGCAGATAAACAAGTAATTGGGCAAGTTGCAGCAGAATTGCGTGCTTATCGTCGTCCTGAGCCTTATAAAGGCAAAGGTGTTCGTTATATTGATGAAGTTGTGCGTAATAAAGAGGCTAAAAAGAAGTGATGAGTAACATAGATAAAAAAGCAGCTCGTATCCGTCGAGCAAAACGCACACGCTGTAAACTTCATAAGCTTTGTGCAATGCGATTAGTGGTACACCGTACATCTCGTCATATTTATGCACAAATCATTGTACCTAACGGCTCTGAAACTTTGTTAGCTGCATCTACGTTAGAAAAATTGATTAATAAACAAGTGAAATATACAGGTAATAAAGAAGCTGCATCAGTAGTTGGTAAATTAATTGCAATACGTGCTTTAGAAAAAGGTATCAAAAAAGTTGCTTTTGATCGTTCTGGTTTTAAATATCATGGTAGAATTAAAGTACTAGCAGATTCTGCTCGTCAAGCTGGCCTCCAGTTCTAAAGATATATGGTATGGGATTTTATAATATGGCTAACATCGAAAAACAAGTTGGTGAATTGCAGGAAAAGCTTATTACGGTAAATCGTGTAGCTAAAACTGTTAAAGGTGGCCGTATTTTCAGTTTTACCGCATTAACAGTCGTTGGTAACGGTAGTGGTCGTATTGGTTTTGGTTACGGTAAGGCTCGTGAAGTTCCGGCAGCTATTCAGAAAGCAATGGAAAAAGCTCGTCGTAATATGAAAAATGTTGCCATTAATAATAGTACTTTGTATTATCCTGTAAAAGGTGCATATACAGGTTCTCGTATATTTATGCAACCTGCTAATGAAGGTACTGGTATTATCGCAGGTGGAGCTATGAGAGCTGTGTTGGAAGTTGCAGGTATTCATAATGTATTAGCTAAAACTTATGGATCAACTAATCCAATTAATGTTGTTCGTGCGACAATAATTGCTTTAGAAAGTATGAAATCTCCAGAAATGATTGCAGCTAAGCGTGGTAAATCAGTAGAAGAAATTATTGGATAATTTCAATATGACTAAAATTATTAAAATCACACAAATTCGCAGTTCTATTGGTCGTTTACCAAAACATAAGGCAACATTAATTGGTTTAGGTCTACGTCATATCGGACATACTGTAGAACGTGAAGATAAACCATCGATACGTGGTATGATCAACTTGATCTCCTACATGATTAAAGTTGAGAGGTAATAAATGTATTTAAATACTCTATCTCCAGCAAAAGGTGCTAAAAATACACATAAACGTGTAGGCCGTGGTGTTGGTTCTGGTTTAGGTAAAACATGTGGACGTGGTCATAAAGGTCAGAAGTCTCGTTCTGGTGGAAGTATAAACCGTAGTTTTGAAGGCGGTCAAACGTCTTTATATCGTCGTTTACCAAAGTTTGGTTTTACTTCACGTAAAAAAATGATTACTGCAGAGGTTCGTTTATCAGATTTCTCTAAAGTTCAAGGAGATATCATTGATCTTAATATACTAAAATCTGCTAACATAATTGGTATTCAAATAAAATATGCAAAAGTTATTCTTTCTGGTGAAATAAATCGTCCAGTAACTGTATATGGTCTTCGTGTAACAAAAGGCGCACGAAATGCAATTGAAACCGCAGGCGGTAAAGTTGAGGAATGAGTTGTAAATGACTAAACAACCAGGTTTAGATTTTCAAAGTGCTAAAGGTGGTATATCTGAACTTAAACGCAGATTTTTGTTTGTTATTATGGCATTAATTGTTTTCCGTATTGGTTCTTTTATTCCTATTCCTGGCATAGATGCTACTATATTTGCTAGATTACTTGAACAGCAAAGAGGTACTATTATTGAAATGTTTAATATGTTCTCTGGTGGTGCACTTAGCCGTGCTTCTATCTTTACATTGGGAATAATGCCATATATCTCAGCATCAATAATTTTACAGTTATTAACCGTTATTAATTCTCGATTAGGGGAAATTAAGAAAGAAGGGGAAGCTGGTCGACGTAAAATCAACCAATACACACGTTATGGAACCTTAATATTAGCAATATTTCAATCTATTGGGATTGCAACTGGTTTGCCAAATATTACTGAAATTCAAGGGTTGATAATCAATCCTGATTTTTCGTTTTATTTTATTGCTATTATTAGTTTAGTTACAGGAACAATGTTTTTAATGTGGCTTGGTGAGCAAATCACTGAAAAAGGCATAGGGAATGGTATTTCAATTATTATCTTTGCAGGCATAGTTTCAGAGATTCCATCAGCCATCGCCCATACTATTGAACAAGCTAGACAAGGTGATTTACATTTTCTTTTGTTATTGTTAATTGTAATTTTAGTATTTACTGTGACTTATTTTGTAGTTTTTATGGAACGTGGTCAGCGTAGAATAGTTGTTAACTATATAAAACATCAACAACAAGGTCGTCGAATTTATACTGCACAAACTACGCATTTACCATTAAAGGTAAATATGGCAGGAGTTATTCCTGCAATTTTTGCTTCTAGTATCATACTATTTCCTGGTACAATAGTTTCTTGGTTTGGTGGCGGAACAGGTTGGGGTTGGTTAATAGCCATTTCAATGTATTTACAACCAGGACAACCGCTTTATGTATTACTTTATGCATCTGCAATTGTTTTCTTTTGTTTTTTTTATACAGCATTAGTTTTTAATCCGAGAGAAACAGCAGATAATTTGAAAAAATCAGGAGCATTTATACCAGGAATTCGTCCTGGAGAACAAACAGCCAAATATATTGATAAAATAATGACACGTTTAACATTGGTTGGTGCATTATATATTACTTTTATTTGCTTAATTCCAGAATTTATGCGTGATGCAATGAAAGTACCATTCTATTTTGGTGGCACTTCACTTTTAATTGTTGTTGTTGTTATTATGGACTTTATGGTTCAAGTGCAAACTTTTATGATGTCTAGTCAGTATGAATCTGCATTGAAAAAAGCAAATCTTAAAGGTAAACAATCATCTTTAAATTAATTTACTTCATATAAATGGATATTATGGAGTGGAGAATAAAAATGAAAGTTCGTGCTTCAGTTAAAAAATTATGTCGTAATTGTAAAATTATTAAACGAAATGGTATTATTCATGTGATTTGTAAGATTGAACCAAGACATAAACAACGACAGGGATAAGAAAAGAAAAAACTATTTTTCTTGCAAAGTTTAGTTCAACTGGATAGATTTGATAAATCAATTTTTCAAGAAACTTATAAACTATTTTATGTATTTTGAAAGTGGGCTTTTTCAATATAAATTATATAGAATTTAATTTTTAGGAGTTCATAGTGGCCCGTATAGCAGGCATTAATATTCCTGACAATGAACATACAGTAATCGCATTAACATCGATTTACGGTATTGGTAAAACACGTTCACGGTCAATTTGTACAGCAAGTGGTATCACTGAATATATTAAGATCGGCGAGCTATTTGAAGAACAAATTGATAGGTTACGTAATGAAGTTACTAAATATATTGTTGAAGGTGATTTACGTCGTGAGGTCACTATAAATATCAAGCGTCTTATGGATCTTGGTTGCTATCGTGGTTTACGTCATCGTCGTGGTCTCCCTGTACGAGGACAACGTACTAAAACTAATGCGCGGACTCGTAAAGGTCCTCGTAAGTTGATAAAGAAATAAATCGCTTACCACCACGAGGGTGTTAAATAATGGCAAAGGTATCTATTCGTGCACGTAAACGTGTAAAAAAACAAGTTCTTGATGGTATAGCTCATATCCATGCTTCTTTTAATAACACAATTGTTACTATTACTGATCGTCAAGGTAATACATTAGGTTGGGCAACCGCAGGCGGTTCTGGATTTCGTGGTTCTCGTAAATCTACTCCATTTGCTGCTCAAGTTGCAGCAGAACGTTGTGCTGAATCTGTAAAAGAGTATGGAGTTAAAAACTTAGAAGTTATGGTTAAAGGACCTGGTCCTGGACGTGAGTCAACTATTCGTGCCTTAAATGCGGCTGGGTTCCGTATTACTAATATTACTGATATGACTCCGATCCCACATAACGGTTGTCGCCCATCAAAAAAACGTTGTGTTTAATATTATCGAGCTCTTTAGGATTACTGGAGAAAGAAATGGCTAAATATTTAGGTCCTAAACTAAAGATAAGTCGTCGTGAAGGTACAGATCTTTTTCTTAAATCTGGAGTTCGTACGATTGATACAAAGTGCAAATTAGAACAGATACCAGGACAGCATAGTTCTCGTAAACCTCGTCTATCTGATTATGGTATCCAATTACGTGAAAAGCAAAAAGTTCGTCGTATTTACGGTGTTCTAGAACTTCAGTTCCGCAACTATTATAAAAAAGCAACACGATTAAAAGGTAATACAGGTAAAAATCTATTGAATTTGCTTGAAGGTCGTTTAGATAATATTGTTTATAGGATGGGTTTTGGCGCAACTAGATCCGAAGCACGTCAGATGGTTAGTCATAAGGCTATTATGGTAAATAATCAAATAATTAATATTGCTTCTTATCAGGTTTCTTTATACGATATTATCAGTATAAATGAAAAAGCAATAAAACAATCTCGTATTAAAGCTGCTTTAGAACTTGCTGAACAACGTGAAAAGCCAAGTTGGTTAGAAGTTGATTCTGCTAAAATGCAAGGTGTGTTTAAACGTATTCCTGAACGTACTGATTTATCTGCTGATATTAACGAACATTTGATCGTTGAGCTTTACTCTAAATAACGATAAAGCTTAGTAGAAAGAGAGGATACAATGAAGAGTTCTGTGACAGAGTTTCTTAGGCCTCGCCTAGTTGATATCGAACAAATTAGTTTGATGCATGCTAAGGTAACCCTTGAACCATTGGAGCGTGGCTTTGGCCATACTCTTGGTAATGCACTACGCCGTATTTTGCTTTCATCTATGCCTGGTTATGCTGTAACTGAGGTTGAAATTGATGGTGTACTTCATGAATATAGCACTAAAGAAGGTGTTAAGGAAGATATACTTGAAATTCTTCTTAATCTAAAAGGATTATCAGTAAGAGCTTATGGTAAAGATGAAGTTATTTTAAGTTTGAATAAATCTGGAATTGGCCCTGTGACTGCTGCTGATATTATGATTAGAGATGATATTGAAATTATGAATATGCAACATGTTATTTGTCATTTAACAGATGAAAATACTACTATCAACATGAATATTAAAATACAACAAGGTCGCGGATATGTACCGGCTTCTTCTCGTATTCGCTTAGAAGAAGATAATCGTCCAATCGGACGATTATTAGTTGATGCATGCTATAGCCCTGTAGAGCGCATTGCTTACAATGTTGAAGCGACGCGTGTAGAGCAACGTACTGATTTAGATAAGCTAATTATAGAGATGGAGACTAACGGTACAATTGATCCTGAGGAAGCAATTCGACGAGCAGCAACTATTTTAGCTGAACAACTAGAAGCCTTTGTTGATTTACGTGATGTTGCTAAGATTGAAATTAAAGATGAGAAGCCAAAGTTCGATCCAGTTCTATTACGTGCAGTTGATGATCTAGAATTGACTGTTCGTTCCGCTAATTGTTTAAAAGCAGAAGCTATCCATTATATTGGTGATTTGGTTCAACGTACTGAAGTTGAGTTACTTAAAACACCTAATCTTGGTAAAAAATCTCTTACTGAAATTAAGGATGTTTTAGCATCAAGAGGTTTATCGCTAGGTATTCGTTTAGAAAATTGGCCTCCAGCAAGTATTGCTGATGAATGAGATTAGAAATTTATGTTTTAATAATATAAGAGATAAGATTATGCATCATCGTAAGAGCGGTCGTCAATTAAACCGCAATTGTAGTCATTATAAAGCTATGTTTCGTAATATGACTGGTTCCTTAGTTCGCCGTGATATTATCAAAACAACTTTACCAAAAGCTAAAGAGTTACGTCGTATAATTGAGCCACTGATTACTATTGCTAAGATCGATAATGTAGCTAATCGTCGTCTTGTATTTTCTCGCACTCGAGATAACGAAGTTGTGGCAAAATTATTTAATAAACTAGGACATCAATTTGAAAAACGTAAAGGTGGTTATACTCGTATTATGAAGTGTGGTTTTCGCGCAGGCGATAATGCACCTATGGCTTACATTGAGTTTGTTGATCGTGATATTAAATATTGCCATAAGCAGAAGTAATTATATATAATCAAATTAAAATTAAATAAAAAACATGATTAATATAGTTTTTTATTATCTAAAAATAATTTTATATTTTAATTTTTTATTATATAATTAAATTAATTTAATATAAAATAATTTATACATTATATTAAAAGAGTTAATTAATTAAGTTAATTGATATTAAATAAATAGATAAAACATTATTTTTATAAAAATAATGTTTTATAAAATATTTATATCTTAAAAAATAAGTTATTTCAACTAAAAAAAACTCTTAGAATTTATATTATATTTTTATTAATCGTGGTTACTCATTAGATTCTAATTAATTTAAAAGTTATTATTTATTAATATTTAATACTACTTTTCTATTTTTTAGTAAATCAAATATTATAGATAATAAAATTATAAAATAAATTAAGGTTAGAGATTATATAAATTAGATGTAATTATATTTTAATTAAAATGTCTAAATATAAAAGTGAAGTTATCTCTTTTATTCTAATAAATTTATAAATATTGATAGTTAAAGAATTAATTGTTGAATTTTATATTTTATTATAAATAATTAGTCTCTATTAATAATTATTAAAATTATACATTTATTCTTATTACTAAAAATAAAATTTATAAGTATTTATTTAAAATAAATAAGTTGATGTTTTAGAATTTAATATAATAAATCATTAAGATATATTTAATCTTTATAAATAAAATAATAATTTTATAAAATTTCACTGCAATCATTTCTTTATTTATAAAATCAATTGAAAAATAAGAAATAAAAAATAAAAAGTTATCGGTTACAGATAAGATATAATGATGAAATAAATTAATATAACTTAATTAATTTATATTAATTAATTTTAAATTTAATTATTTTATATTTTTAGTAAATTAAAAGAGATATAAAATTTTATTTTATTATATATACTATGTAGATGCCTGATATTTATTTTTATCTAAGAATTTAGATATAAATTTTTTAGCAATTTTATTGCTAAATTAATAAAAAAATAAAGATATTTATTAAAAAATTTTATAAAAAATTTTATAATAAATATTAAATAAAAAATATTTAAATAATAATATTAATTTTATTATAAATTAATAAATTCTAAAAATCTCAAATGTTTTTAAAATTAATTAATATAAATCTATCAGATTTTTTATAAAAAAAATAGGTTTGGTTGAAAAATTTTTTCTATTTTAGGAACATGTTTCTTATCAGTAATGAACAAAATGATGTGATCATTATTTTCAATAATATGATAACTATTTGCAATGATAACTTCATTGTTACGAACAATAGCAGCAATGATTGTACCTGAAGGGAGTTTTATTTCTGAAATTTTTCTACCAACAACTTTAGATGTATTATGATTACCGTGAGCAATAGCTTCTATAGCTTTAGCAACACCCTTATATAAGGGTGAAATATTTATTATATCCGTTTTCCGCACGTGGCCTAATAAGGCAGAAATTGTTGCTTGTTTAGGTGATATAGCTATATCAATAACACCTCCTTGAACAAGATCAACATAAGCAGAACGTTGAATAAGAACTATAACTTTTTTTGCACCCATTTTTTTTACAAGCATAGCTGACATAATATTAGCTTCATCATCATTAGTTAGTGCTATAAAAACATCTATCTGTTCAATATGCTCTTCTGCTAATAATTCTTGATCAGAAGCATCACCATAAAATACAATTGTATCATGTAATAATTCTGCTAATTCGGTTGCCCTTTCTTGATCATGTTCTATTAGTTTAACGCTATAACATTTTTCTAGCTTTCTTGCTAAACCAGCGCCAATATTACCACCACCAACTATCATAATTCGCTTATATGGTTTTTCAAGACGTTGCAATTCGCTCATAACAGTACGAATATGTTCAGTAGCTACTATAAAGAAAATTTCATCACCTGCTTCAATAATTGTTGATCCTTTTGGTTGAATAGATTTATCTTGACGAAATATTGCAGTAATTCTAGTATCAATATGAGGTAAATGTTCATGTAGATTTGAAAGGGAATTGCCAATAAGTGAACCACCATAACAAGCTTTTACAGAAACAATACTTACTTTATCACTTGCGAAATTAACGACTTGAAGTGCACCAGGGTATTGTATTAATTTATAAATATAATCAATAACAAGCTGCTCTGGAGAAATAAGATAATCAATTGGTATATCATTAGGAGTAAAAAGCTTTTCAGTTTCTTTTGTGTATGCAGATGCACGTATTCTAGCAATTCTATTTGGAGTATTAAAAAGAGAATAAGCAACTTGACATGCAATCATATTAGTTTCATCTGAATTTGTTACGGCAACTAACATATCAGCATCTTTAGCCCCAGCTTCCTTTAAAATTTTAGGATATGAACCATGACCGATAACAACTCTTAAATCAAGTTTATCTTGTAATTGTCGCAATCGTTCAGTATTAGTATCTACGACGGTAATGTCATTTTTTTCATCAACTAAATTTTCTGCAAGCGTACCACCAACTTGCCCAGCGCCTAATATGATAATTTTCATTATATCTTTATCTCACTGCTATATTTGATATTTATTCAAAATAGTAGTGTTATTTTTTATTAGAGAAGCATAAAAAAAACCATCTCCTCCGTGTTGACTTGGTAATATTTGTTTTCCTAATCCAATGTCATTATTCAAGGATGCTTCAGGATGAAGCAGAATAAATTTCTGTATTTGTTCTTTATTTTCATTTGGTAAAATAGAACAAGTGGCATAAATTAGAATGCCATTTATCTTTAAGTAAGGCCAGATAGCTTCTAATATTTCATATTGTAATTTAACTAACCGTTGGACATCTGTATGTTTTTTTAACCATTTTATATCTGGATGTCTACGAATAACACCTGTTGCAGAGCAAGGTGCATCTAGCAATATACGATCAAATTTAGTATTTAATATCCATTTATGTGGTTTACGCCCATCACCAATAATAACTCTAGCATATAATTTTAATCGTTTAAGATTTTCTTTGATACGTTTTATTCTTAGTTCGTCAATATCAACAGTCAAAACATTAGCTCTTGGAGCAAGCTCTAAGATATAAGTTGTTTTTCCACCAGGAGCTGCACAAAGATCAAGGATATGTTCACCATCTTTAGGAGCTAATAATTCAACGCATTGTTGAGATGATAGATCCTGAATTGTAACCCAACCATGATTAAATCCTGGTAATTTATTAACTGAATACGGTTTTTTTAATTTAATGGCAAATTTACTATCATCACTTAAACTAGCTTCTATACCTGCTTCTCGTAATAGCACTAAATAATCATTAGTAGAATTATATAATTGATTTATTCTTAACCACATAGGTGGTTTTTGATTATTAGCTTCAAGAATTTTTTTCCATTGAGAAGGATAAGCTTGCTGAATTTTTTTTAATAGCCATATAGGGTGTAAGTATTTTACATTATTACTAGCTCTTTCATTTAATATTTTTTCTTTTCGTTGAAATTGTCTTAATACACCATTAATTAAACTATTTAATTTAGTTAATTTTAATTGAATTGTTCCATTAATTGTTTCTGACAGTGCAGCATACGCCGGGATACGAGTAAATCCAAGTTGATAAATTCCTACAATTATAAGATAATGAATGATTCGTTGCTTCCCTTTCAATGGTTTAGTTACTAATTGTTGAATAAACCATTCTAATAAAGGTAGTACTCTAAGTATACCAAAACTTAGTTCTTGTAAAAGTGCTTTATCTTTATCTGATATATTTTTTTGCCATTTATGAAGCACGGTGCTTAATGATTGTTTTTGATCAATAACTTGTGCAATAATTTTGGCACAAATAACTCTGATATTATAGTAATTTTTGTTCATATTTAATATAATTATTTATTAATCTTAAATTTAAGTAAAAAATTTATTTTTAATTTTGTTCTAATTTAGAATTTATTATTTTACCTGGAATAAACCATTCTTGGCGAGAGTTTATAAAATCACTTACAAACATTATTTTTTTACAAGCTGGTTGTATTTTTAATATATTTAAAATATATTTTCCAGTTGCTACTTTAATTCCTGTTTTATCAGTATTTATAATAGTCCCAGGTAATTCTTTAATTTCATGATAAATAACTTCAGCATGCAATACCTTAATAAGCTTATTTTCAATAATAAAATAACTTAATGGCCAAGGATTAAACGCTCGTATACATCGTTCAATTTGTTCTGCAGAAATCATCCAATCAATTAATGCTTCATCTTTACTCAATTTTTTAGCATAATTAGCAATTTCATGATTTTGTTTTTCAGGTTTTATTTTACCTAAAATTAGTAAGTCAAGAGTATGTATGAGTGCAATAGGACCAATTTCTATAAGTTTTTGATACAAAGATAAACTAGTATCTTTTAGTTCTATAGGACAACTTACTTTATAAAGTATATCTCCACTATCAAGACTAATATCCATTTTTATAATAGTAATACCAGTCTCTTTATCATCAGCTAAAATTGAACGTTGAATTGGTGCGGCTCCTCTCCAACGAGGTAGCAATGAACCATGAACATTTATACAACCCATAGGTAAAATATTTAATATAATTTTAGGTAAAATTAAACCGTATGAAACAACAATCATAACATCAGCACATTGATTTCTAATCCAGCATTGACTTTCTATTGTTTTTAATGTTATTGGTTGAAAAATAGGAATATTAAATTTTTGAGCTAACATTTTTACTGGGTTTAATCTGATTTTTTGTCCTCTTCCTACTGGTTTATCAGGTTTTGTTAAAACACTAACAATTTGATATTTATCTTTTTTATTTAGTAAAGCTGCTAAATGTTTTTCTGAAAAATCACTAGTACCGGCAAAAATAATTCGTAAACAATAATAAGACACGATTAAAATTCCTATTTTATAAATATAAAAATATTATTTTATATTAATATTAAGTTTTTCTATTTTATGGATAATATCTTGATGTTTTAATATTAAATATAGTCAATAAATAATTTTCCATTTAAATGATCTATTTCATGTTGAATGCAGATAGCAAGCAAATCATCTGCTTCTAATAGAAAAATATTACCATTAATATCTAATGCTTTAATTTTGATCCATTTTGAACGTAACACAAATGCTCGTTGTTCCGGTATAGAAAGACAACCTTCTTCAATTCCTATTTCGCCATATTTTTTTAAGATAAATGGATTTATAAGTACTAATTTTTTATTATGAGATTCCGAAATATCAATAACAATAATTCTTTTATGAAAATTAATTTGAGTTGCAGCTAAACCAATGCCTTCTTTTTTATACATTGTTTCAAACATATTATTTATGATATGTTTAATTTCTGCATCAATTTTTTTTACTGGTGTTGCAACTTTTCGAAGACGTTCATCTGGATAATATAATATATTTAGTAATGACATAAACGTTTAAAGTCTTATCTAAAGTAAGTATTTTTTAACATCTATTTTAGACACTTATCTTTATTATTAACAGTATTTAGTTGTAAATAAAATATGTTTATTTTGAATTAAATATATAAATATATATTTTAATAAAAGTATAATTATATATAAGTATATATTTCCCATTTTTATCATATAAATATTTTTTTAATTATGAGAAGAGTGATTAAATTAAACAATATTAAGAAAAATTTTTTTCAAAATATCATATGTAACGATTTTATTATTACACATAATTTAATTATTTTAATTTTAAACTTATTAATTCTATAGTTAAATAATATTATATAAATTAAGTGTAAATTTATTACTTTATTTAATTAAAATTGTTTATATTTATTATTAAAATAAATATATTTGTTGTTAATTATGTTTTAATTGTTCATTAAATATAAAGTTTTTATTTATTTCTTTAATAAATGTTTTTCATAAAGATTATTTATAATAAAATAAAAACTAAAATATTTAATTAAAATTTATAGATTGATTTATAATTAATTAATTATTCATTTATTGAGTAATGTTAATTATTTAATGAATGAAAATCTAGATCTAAATATGATTATTATAATAGTATTTTACTATTAAAATAATAAATAAATTATATAATCTATACATAATATATTCAAGCAATAGATATTATCAAAAATAATAATTTTTATTTAATATTTTGTTTTAATATTTTATTAATTGTTAAATAATTAAGTTCAATGGTTTATCAAAAAATAATTTTTTGATCATCTATAGATTTATTATCTTATAAAAAATATATTATGATATTTTAACTTATATAAAAACGTTTGTATAGATTTAATTGCTTTAAAAAATATCTATTTAATTATTGAAATTTAAGTTAAATAATAAAATTATTTTTGTATTTATTATATAAGTTATAGTTAAATAATTTAAATCTGATAAAACATAAAAAGTAATTTTTATAAAATTAAAAGATAAAAAAAATTAGTTATTATACTGTTTCTTATTACCTATTTAAGTATAATCATACAATTATATTATTAACCTAAAGTAAATAGTAGTTACTTAAACAAATAAAGAATTTTATATAAATTTAGCTTATTTTTTATTAAAAATGATATTTTTTAGTACTCATTAATTTTTAATAATTATTATAAATATGTATATATTAAAATTAATTAATAATCTATTTAATAGAAATATTAAATAAATACATATATTATATTATAATAAATTAATATAAAATATGTAATATTTTATGAAGTATTTAATAATTATAATAATAAGTTTAAATATTCTTTTTATCAGAATTTCTTTTTAATAAAAATATTGCATAAGATATATAGATATTTTATGCAAATAAGTTTTATACTAAATAATATAAATAAAAATATATGAAATAAATTTATATGTTTTATGAAAAATCTTCTTCATTTCAAAATAGTATCTTAGCGCTAAATCAAGGAAAAATTATAGCATATCCAACGGAAACAGTTTTTGGTTTAGGGTGTGATCCAGATAATGAAAAAGCAGTCAATCAGTTATTTTTATTGAAACAGCGTTCGTGGAATAAAGGATTAATTTTAATAGCTGGAACGTACGAACAATTATTATCTTATATTGATGATAATAAATTAACTAATTTGCAAAAGGAAATGATTATCTCAACAGAATCCAAGACTATAACAACGTGGGTAGTTCCTGTTAAAAAAAATATACCAAAATGGTTAACAGGAAAATTTGATTCACTTGCTGTTCGTATTACAAATTTAAAGTTAATTAAAAATCTTTGTTTTTTATATGATAAACCATTAATTTCAACTAGTGCTAATTTAAGTGGATTATTACCATGTAGAACAAAAGAAGAAGTTATTGCTCAGTTCAGTGATCAGGTATGTATTTTAGATGGATATATTGATAAACGTAATAATCCATCTGAAATTCGAGATATAATAACAGGTCATTTATATCGAAAAGGTTAAGTTGAATGGAAGAATTTGCAGTATTTGGAAATCCAGTAGTACATAGTAAATCACCACTTATTCATAAATTATTTTCTGAACAAACAGGTATTAAATATAATTACAGAAAAATTTTAATTCCTTTAAATAAATTTGAAAAGGAATTAAATATTTTTTTTAAGAATGGAAAAGGAATAAATGTTACCTTACCTTTTAAGGAGTTAGCTTATAATAAAGTTGATATTTTAACTAAACAGGCTAAAATATGTGGTTCAGTTAATGCAATTAAAAAATTAAATGATCATAGATTATTAGGTGATAATACTGATGGAATAGGTTTAATTTTAGACCTTAAGCGTTTAAATTTTATTGAAAAAGGAATGCATGTATTAATAATCGGTGCTGGTGGTGCAGCACGAGGTATTATAGCTCTTATATTAAATTATGGTTGTCAAATAACTATTACTAATAGAACATTTAGTAAAGCGAATGAATTGGTAAATTATTTTTCTTCTATGGGACGAATAAATTCATTAATGTTAGAATCTGTTTGTTCTTTTGAATATAATTTAATTATTAATGCGACATCTTCCAGTCTTATGAATTCAATTCCTGCTATTTCATCAAATATATTTAATCAAAATGTTTTTTGTTATGAAATGTTTTATCATTCAAATGAAACTAAATTTTTAACATTAGCAAAAACACACGGAGTATTAAAATATGCCAATGGTATTGGTATGTTAGTTGGTCAGGCAGCTTTTTCTTTTAAATTATGGCATGGTAAATTACCTGATATTTCATTTATATTGCAACAATTAAAAGAAAAATATTAATTTTAATTAATTAATTCACAATTTTTAGTGAAAATAATAATAAGAAATTCTATTTAAAAATCAAAATGGATTTTTATAATAAACTTATAGTGATTATTTTTTATTTTTTATAATTTAATTATATATCAAAATTTTAGTTATCATAGTTTTATAGAATTTATTTAAAATTTGTTTTATATCGCTTGATAAAATGTAATTAAAATATTTTATATTTTTTATATTAGATAGAATAATGTAATAATGATTATTATTCTTATTTTTTGTTATCTAAGATAATCAAAATCATGTATAAAAGCGAAATTTTAATTATAAATTGTAAATTTATCTAAATATTATCTATTATTAATATAGCATAAACATATCTTTCTTTTAAATAAAAAATTAATTAATATAAAATATTAATTAATTTTAAAAAATTGTATTGATAAAAATATAATTAATATTATTTTAATATGATAATTAATTCTAAGAGTCCTTATATATACATAAATTGGTATTTCAATTTATTAATTAAATAAATTGAATATATAAATAGATTTTTATAATAAAAGATTTGAATATAAATTAAAGTATTATATTATAAATAATTCTTATATTAATCTTAATTAAAATTAATTGAATTTGTTATCCAGATAGTAAATTAATAAATTTTATTTTTTTATAAAGAGTTTATTGATTAAATTAAGTTAATTTATTTTTTTAAAATACTATAAAAGATTTTATCTTTGTTTTTAAAAGTATAAATTTAAATAAATAATATCAAAACAAATGTAATTTTGAAAAAATTTTTAAGATTAAAGATATTTATGTATATAAAAATATAAAATAGTTTATCAAAATTCAGATAGATCTATGATTTAATTATTGATTATTAGTCAAGATAGATATAAAATAAATTAATTAATGTTAAATTAATTATTAGGTATATGTAAAAAATTTATATATTATTTTATAAAGGTTAATTAAAAATTATATTTAATAAAAAATATTTTAGATATTATCAAAAATTTTTAAAAATTAATTTTTAAAAATGATAAAATAATTAATTTATGTTAAATAGCAATCAATAATAAATTTTATGACTAATTTTTTTAACTAAATTCAATAATAATGATTAAGACTAAATTATTAATTAAATATATTATAAATATAATACTAGAACTAAATATTTATTAATATGATTTATTTTACTATTATCATAAAACTAACATAAATAAACAATTCATAAGATATTTATCTTATAGCTAATAATATCATTAAATTATATTAAACAATTTATTAATATTGCATAATTCATAAAGAAAAAAATAAAAATCTTTTTAAATTTAATACTTATGAAATAAATATAGATAAGTTTAACTAAAAAAATTTAGGTAAAAACTTCATTTTAATGACGAAGTTTAACTAATATTAGAAGATGAAAATATTCATAGTCTAACTTATCACAGAACTAAATACTTATTTAAGATAATAATCTTAATTATTTGAATAATAATAAGTCTATAAAGACTAAATATAAAATTATATCATATTGTTAAGTGGATACGGGATGATACACTTAACAAATATTATCAATTGTTCTTATTATTATAATATTAAAATTAATACTTTTATCCAATTAATATTTTGATAAAAATATTGATTTTTATTAGTAAACTCTAGTTAATATAAAAATAATTTTAATGAAATAACTAATAATTCTTAATTAACCTAAATATAATAAAATTATAAATATAATATATATTTTAATTGTAAAAGATAAATCTTTATAATTTTTTATTAAATTTAATAATTTAATTAATACTGAAAATTCGTAAAATATTTAATAAATTAATTGATAAAAATCATTAATCAAATAATGAAATTATAATTTCATATAAAATATGTTTAAAATAATATCATTTCAAGTTTATATTTAGAAGAACTAATAATTTATTTTTTTCTATTAGTTTTAATATAAATTATTTGTCTAATATAAATTTATAATAGCTAAGAAAACACTATGTGATTAGAATAACATAATAATATCATCATATGTTAATATGAACTTTTAAAGAGTAAAATATTATAATTTTCAATTAATATTTAAAGTTATTCTTAAATACAAAAATAAATTAAAAACTTAATTATAAAAAGTTTTGTTTTAAAAATAGAGATTATTTAAAGAAAATATAATAATTTCATTGATTTAATATAATCAGTGTTTATCAAGATAAAAATCATAATATAGTTTAATATTATAAAAAAGAAATTAAGCTAATACATACAGTAATATTTTTAAATAAATATAGTATTTAATATTTCTATAAGTTATGAAATAAAACTAGAAATCTACTATAGGTATCATAATTATAAATTCTATAATAAATAATAATAAAATAAATTAAAATTATTTATAAAAAATTTTAATTCAATATTATTATTAATATAATAAATTATTTATCATATAGATAAATATCTATATATATTCATTTTTATAAAATAATCTGTAAATAGATAACTTATATTCATAGAGATAGTATAGTTTATTTTTTTAGATTTTAACTATTTTAAAAATTAAAAAGTTATTATTTTATATTATTTAATAATATACGATCTATTTTATGTAAAGACAATACTCTGAAATATTCTACTTAGAACAGTAGAAGAATTAAATTAATTTAATTAGAGAATACGACATATTAACTTATCAGCGCGTATTCTACTTAAACGATAAATAAGTTTTTTAATTTTTATTGGATAACATTTGATATTTTCGAGCTCTTTATAATGAGTCATTATATGAGTATTAGCCATTATATATTTTAATTCTTTATTTTTTTGTTGTAATAAAACTTTTTGAGGATCATGAATTAATATTGCATTTTCTAAATCTAATCTCCATGCGCGTGGATTTAGATTGCTTCCTGTTATTAATTGCCAATTATTATCTATCCAAATTCCTTTTAAATGATAACTATTTTCACCATCTTTCCATAATCTAATAATTAATTGTTGTTTATCTACGAAGTATTGTAGACGACATATAAATCGACGTAAATTTACCTCATATAGATAAGGTAATGCACTAATAATCTGAAAAGGTTCTTCTGGTGGAAGATAAAAATCATTAGCTGTTTTATCACCAATAATAATTTCAATTTGTTTGTCATCATGTAATAATTTACTAATTATACGAGTTAAAATCGTAGGCAAATTAAAATAAGGTGTACAAATAATTATTTTTTTTTCTGTACTATTCATTAAATGTATAATAGTTTTATTTAATTCATTCTTTTTTCCTAAACCAATTAATGGAGTTACTGCTAATTCTTCATCTGTAGCATTAGTTTGAAATTCATAGTGAGAACTTTTTAAACTATTACGAAATTGTTTAATTAAATGTTTAATTTCAATATTACGAGTAATATTTACTTGATCTAGGCGTTGTATAGCTGGTGAAGATAATAAACTTTTATCAATAAATTTTTTCATAGTTGAAGCTAATTGCCTATTATTTAATATATGATATCGATCATAGCGATAACGTTTATATTTTTTAAAATATATATTATTAATACTAGCACCACTATAAATAACTGTATCATCGAAAATAAATCCTTTTAGATGTAGAACTCCTAATGCTTCATATGTATTGATAGGGATACCAAAAATAGCAATATTCAATCCTTGATAAGTCATTGCCATTTTATAATACCAATCTGCATTGGTTATAGTAGTAGAAACTGTACCAATTCGCCCACGTTGAGCGCGATGCCAATCAAGCATTATTTTGATATCTAATTCAGGTCTAGCTATTTTTGCTTTATAAAGCGCATTTAGTATATTTTGTCCTGTATCATCATGTTCAAGATAAAGCGCAGTAATATAAATATATTGTTGGGCATTGGCTATTTTATGCAATAATGCATTTCGAAAACTTTCTATTTTATAAAGAGTGATGATGCCATTAGAAGACTGAGATAATTTTGCTAATTGCTCAAGATATTGTTTATATTTTATTTTTTTTGATTTATATAACATTACAATGTAAATTTTCTTTTTTTAAAGTAAGAAGATTATATATTTATAGCTTATTATTTGTTTTAGATTTATTAAAAATAAATATTTATAATAACATCATTAGTTTATTTTTTTGTATCCATTAATCAAAATGCGTATATTTATTATTTTTAATTATCATTTATTGTATTATTAGATCGATTGATTTTAGTTATTAATTAATTTTATTCATACTACTAAATTAAAATTAATGATATTTTATTTAAGTTGATATTAAAATTAAAACTTAATTTATCGTTAATTATATGATATTCTATTTTTTAGATACAAATAATTTAGAGTAAATTTTTAGAACTATCATATATATAAGTTTAAATATTATTAAATATTATTTATTAACTAACATTCAATTATATCATTTTTAATATCAGAACATACTAGATTATATTTTCAATTGTTAATTATTAATATCCTTGTTTTTTATTATTTAAATAACTTTAAACTTTATAAATTTCATGATATTATTAATTTTATAATAAAGATCTATTTTATTTTTCAAAAATAAAAGCTTTTTATAAATTTCAATTTATAGCAAAAAATAGTAATAAAAAATATTTTATTTTTATTTCTAATATAATTAATTTCTATTAATTTATTAAAAAATTATAATAAATAATTTTATCATTACTTTAATAATTTTAAAGAGTTTATATTGTCATATTTAAGAAAGCAAATTACTTATAAAATACTAAAAAGAAGTTTGTAGTAATATTTAATTTGCTTGATTTTATTTTTTTAATATGTAATTATTTAGTAATTGAATATTTTTTGTTAATCTATATTAATAGAATTTTTTTTATTAAAATTGCTAATTTTCATTATTTATATATTTCTATTATCAAATAACATTAAATAATTAAAATGATATTTTATTAATTATTATCTTTAATTTAAAATAAATAGTTTTTTCTTTTAAAGATAAAATTTGATGTTCTATCTCTAAATAATGATGCAACAAGATAATTTATTATATTTTATTTCGAATATTTCTTAATAATATAATTTATCATATCACAAAAATTCTTATTTCTCATCAGTAACTTTTTATTACAATTAATATTGTAATAATAATTATTTTGATTTAATTATCTAACTTATTGTTTTTATATTTTTAAATTTTAAAAATTTACTATATAAGTAAGTCTTTATAGATTTTTTATGAACTAAAAAATTTTTTTTAATTTTATAATTATCTATAACTTTATTTTATATAAAAAATTTTTTTATATATAATTGAATCTTTACTATATAAATTTATTTTTAAAAACTTTTTTGATTTGGTATTAAAAGTTATATTTTATATTAAGTTAATATTTATATATCAAAGAAATAAATAATCTCTATAATGAATAGTAAATAATATAACTATATTTTTAAAAATTAATATATCTTATTATCTTTAGCATTCTCAGTTAAATATTCATATATTTTTTATTAAATTAATAATTCTTTTCTTGATTTTAATAGAAAATACTATAATTAAGTTATGAATTCAAAATCATCATAGTTAATAATTTTAATATCCATATTAATTAATAAACTATTTTATGATTTATTGCTAAAATTTTTATATATAACTTATATTTTAATATATATTTTTATATAGATAAACAAAAAATAATATTTTATTAAAATCAAATAATTAAAACATAAATATATCAATTTTAATTTATTTTATATATTACATTGTAAGCTTTATTATTATATTTTTTTTAAAAACTATTATTAAGAAAATATAAATAGATTATATGATTAAATAATAGTTTTTTTAAGTGCTTTTCTATATTTTAAATTGTAAAAACAATTTAATCTAATATCATCATATTTTATTTAACTAATATATTTTATCTAAAAATATAATCTTTTATTAATTTAAATATTAAATAAGTTATATATAGAAAATTTATAATTATTTTAGAAAATAAGTATATATCTATATGAATAATAATTAAGATTATATTGTAATAGTATTAAAATATAATATTCAATGAAAATTAACTAATAAAAATATTAATAAAGTTTCATTTTAAAATAGTTAAAAAATATTTATAAAAGTTATTGTATCTTATTTTCTATATGATAAAAATTAATATAATTATTATCATTATCATTATCATTATTGGTAGAATAATAATTCTTTGCTAAATTAAACAAATTTATTTTTTTATTTTGATTAATATATATTATATATAATATATATTAATAATTAATTAATATTTATATTAATGATCTAATGTAGATCATTTATTAGATAGTAGATATAACTAATTCATTATAAAGTAATTTTAATAAAATATATTATCTTGTTTTATTTAAATAAAATTATTAATATTTAATTAACTAGTAAGGTTTATATATGAAGAAATGAAAAGATATTTTAATATCAATAATAAGATAAGAAAGAAGATTAGTTTTATGAATTACCAATAATATAATATGATCATGTAGTTAATATGAATTTAGCAAATTATCAAAAAATTTTATCTTTTATAAGATATTTTACTAAAAAAATTTTTTTATAGAAGAAAATAGAAATCAAAATTCATATTATCTTCTGTAAAGAAGATAATCATCACTAAACCACTTTATTAACTAGAAAACTTTATAAATAAAATTTATTTTTTTATATGAAATTAATATTAGATAAAATTTATATTTTAATTAAAATAAATAATAATTAACAAAAAATAACTTATTTATTTAATTGTAAAATTATAATTAAATAAATTATATTAAATATAATATAATATAATATATAGAATAGAATAATAAAATAAAAATTTTATATAAAATATAAATTGACAAGATTTCTTTATTTATTTTACTAAGATAATCTTTTTTTATTTAGATATTAAAAATCTATATAAGTTTTATTTAAATTTAAATAAAAGTATTTATTAATATACTTATTAAGTTTTAATATTCTGAATACATGAATTTATTAACATTAATATTTATAATTAAAATTTTCATAAAAATAAGTGATTTTAACATAGTAAAACTATTAGTAAATACAATTTTATTATATATCTGATTTATTTTCTTTACAAAAAAAAGATCATATTCATGTTTTTTATTTTTACTAAATAGCTAGTTTTAATTATGTTTGATGATCATAATTAAATAATTAGCATTTAATAGTTATCACCTAATGGTTTTATATATCTATAATCTATGTTTCAGTCAGTGGTATTAGTTTTGTTGTTATTTTTTATTATTTAAATAAATAAGTAATTTAATTATTAATAAGTTATACTATATTAATGATATTAATATTTATTAATGGTTTTATTCCATAAATGATTTAAAATTTTATTACTTATGTAAATTTATTTATAGTATAAATATTTATTTTAATAACTTTTCATATTTTTATATAAAATATAACAATTAGTTATTATAAAATTAATATCATTGCTAAAACTTTTGAATATACTAAAAATATTATATTAAATTTATTTAGTTAATAATATATTTTTAACTTAATATTTATTAATATTTATTAATAAAAAAATTTTAAAATTTTTTTATAAAATATTTTTAATAAGATTTTCTTATATCTTCATAATAAAAGATTTAAACGTAAAAAGTTTACTATCAATTTAGTTATCAAAATACAATTAAAAACAGTTTTATAAATTTTATTTCCTCCATAGAAATTACATATAGATAAATGATTAAGTTAAAGTTTATGTTATAAAATTAAATCAAGTTAATTTAAAACTAATAAATTTAGTTTTATGAAAATAGTTAAAATAATTTAACAGTATGACAATAAATCATATATTTTTAACGTTAGCTATTTTTATTTTAAAAATAAATTAAATATTAATTTATTTAGAATAATACCTAATAATATCATGTAGTAATACTATTTATAATAACAAAATTTATTACTTATATAGATAAGTTTAGATTAAGTATTATTTTATCTTATCTAAATTAGTTAACGCAAATTTAATCATAAATTTTGAATAACTATTATTATTAATAATAACATTGATATCTTATTAATATATATTATAATAATATATATTAATATTTTATATTTTAAATTTAAATAAAAGTTATTTTACTATATTTTAAATAATTATTTAACATTATTTTATATTATTAGATACTTGTTTCATTCTAAAATATTTAATTAAATAATCAATAGTATAATGTTAATAAATAAATTATTAATATAAGATAGTTATTTTATTAAAATAAAAAGATATAAAAATATAAATTTTATATAATTTGTATTATATAGTTAAAAAAAAATTATCTAGTTTATCTATTTATTAGTTATTAACTAAATTTTTAATGATAGATTAATTAAAGGGTATAAAAAATAAAATTAACATTAAAGACATAATAATTATTATTTCTGATAGAAATGCAATAATTAAAATAAAGTTAATAAAATTAAAATATATATTTGTATTTATATTTTTATTTTATATTTATTTATATTAGTAATATTAAAATAATGATAAAACAGAAATGTAATATTATTATAGTTTATTGAAAATTGTTATAGATAAAATTAATTAATATATATTTAAATTTTATATTGAATTAATAAGTTAAGATAAAAATAATTAATTTATATAAGTTTATATAAGTCACAATATTTAAGAATATTAATTATTTCTTAGTTTATAATAGTTTTATTTATTTACTAGATTTTATCTATATTGTAATAATTTTTTTATAAATAAAAAGATATAATCTTAATTATTTTAAATTTTAAAAAAAATTAAATAATACTTTAAAATAAATTTATTTAAATAACATTTTAATATTATTTGATAAGATTATATTAAAATTATTATTATCATTTGTTTAGTATTATACTATATAATATATGTTTTAATAATATAATTATTATATTATTATTAAATTTTTGCTTATTTTTATTAAATAACTAAGATCGATAATTTTTATTATTCATTATTTTATTTTAATATTTATCAAGTATAAAATTCTAAAAATAAATATATAACAAATATTAGAAGAAAATATAAGATTTTATTAGATTACTTCTTATTAAAAACAAAGAGGATTTATATAGTTTTTTACCACAAAAAAGGTTTATTTATATCTTTTATTAGATAAATAATTTAAAATATTATATAATAATATTATTTTATAATTATAATATGATTTTTATTTGCACGTATCTTTATTAATATCAATTCAATATTTAATAAAATACTCTTAAGTTTCTAATATTATAATAATAGTAATTCATATTCAATTTTTTAATAATTAGTGAAATTATAAAGAAATATTTTATCTATCAAAATAAAAATTAATACTATTCATTATAATTATCACTGATATAATAAGAGAATCTCAAGATATACTATCTAATAGTTAATTTTAAGATTGTTATTTATTATTCAGTATTAATTTATTATAAAATAGATTAATTATTTTTTATAATTGTTATTTACTAATATGACACTGTTAATAAAATATTTAATGTGCTATTTATTTAATAAATTGAAATATGAAATTAAAGAAAAGAATTAAAATATTAATTTTAATCTTTATATTATATTTTGCATATTTTAATTATTAAATTTAATTTAATATTTTTAACTTAATTAAAATTCAATTTTTTTTAATTAGTTCGATTATATTTGAAATATAATTATAAATAACAAAATTAATATTAATAATTAATGCAATTTTATTAGTTTTATATCTATATTTTTAGTAAAAAAAACTATATTGATATATTCTTTAAATATTTTATATAAATTTTTATTTTAAGTAAAATAACATTTTAAATAATATAAAATTATTAATTGATTAACATCATATTGATTTTTTATATCTTATTAAATAATATATTCTATATAATTGCAATATAATTAAATATATTGAGAATCATATATTAAATTATCTTATATAAAATATTTTAAAAAATATTAATAAATCATACTATCTTATAGTAATTATATTCATAATATATATTATATAATTTATTTTTATTTTAATATAGATATTCATATAAAAAATATTATTTATATACAATTAAGTTATTATTAATATAATTTTTAAAATTAAATTACTTGTAAATTTAATAGATTTCATTTTCTGTTAATTGATTATTATTAATGATTTTAAAAAGAATCATTTTTATATTATATAAAAATGATTCTTTTTATTTTTATAAAAATAAATTAAGCATATATTATATTGTATTATACTTAATTTATTTAATTATTTTTATTTTTACTTAACAAAATATTAATAAATTAGAAGTTCCAATCTTCATCTTCTGTAGTAATTGTTTTACCAATAATATAAGAAGAACCTGATCCTGAAAAGAAATCGTGGTTTTCATTAGCATTTGGTGATAACGATGACAAAATTTCTGGGCTAACATCAGTTAGCATTTCTGGAAAAAGAGATTCATAACCTAAATTCATTAATGCTTTATTAGCATTATAATGAAGAAATTTTCTTACATCTTCTATTAAACCAATTTTATTATATAGTGATTCACTATATTTAATTTCATTTTCGTATAAATTTAGCAATAATAAGTAAGCAAAATCTTTTATTTCCTTTTTTTCTTTATCATTATATTTAATTAATGATTTTTGAAATTTATATCCGATATAATATCCGTGGATAGCTTCATCACGAATTATTAACCGAATAAGATCAGCAGTATTTGTTAATTTACCACGACTCGACCAATACATTGGAAGGTAAAATCCTGAATAAAAAAGAAATGATTCAAGAAATACACTAACAATTTTTTTCTTAAGAGGATGATTATTTGCATAATGCCATAAAATTAAATTTGCTTTTTTTTGTAAAGAACTATTTTCTTCGCTCCATTTATAAGCATTATCAACATCCGAAGTTAAACAAAGTGTTGAAAATATAGAACTATATGAACGAGCATGAACAGCTTCCATAAAGCTAATATTTGATACTACGGCTTCTTCATGAGGTGTTAATGCATCTTTCATTAACGTAGGTGCTCCTACGTTGTTTTGAATAGTATCCAATAGAGTTAATCCAGTAAAAACACGTATTGTTAGTTTTTTTTCTTCTTTTATTAATGTATTCCAAGTTTGAATATCATTTGAAAGCGGAATTTTTTCTGGTAACCAAAAATTTGTAGTTAATTTATTCCATACCTCTAGATCTTTATCATCCTCAATACGGTTCCAATTGATTGCATGTACTATTGAATTTGTTATCGCCATTTGTTAAACCCATAAATTATAGTGCACATGAAACACATCCTTTTACTTCTGTTCCTTTTAATGTTGATTGTCGGATACGAATATAATAAATTGTTTTAATACCTTTTTTCCAGGCATATATATGAGCACGATTAATATCTCGAGTAGTTGCATCATCAGTAAAAAAAAGAGTTAATGAAAGCCCTTGATCAACATGTTGTGTAGCAGCAGCATAAGTATCAATGATTTTTTCAGCGCCTATCTGATAAGCATCTTGATAATATTCTAAATTTTCATTCGTTAAATAAGGAGCAGGATAATAAACTCGTCCAATTTTACCTTCTTTGCGAATTTCAATACGTGAAACAATAGGATGAATACTTGAAGTTGAATTATTAATATAAGATATAGATCCAGTTGGTGGAATGGCTTGTAGATTTTGATTATAAATTCCGTGTTTCATAATAGATTTTTTTAATTTCTGCCAATCTTCAGAAGTAGGAATGTGAATAGTTGATCGTTTAAATAGTTGTTTTACTTTTTCAGTTTTAGGATGCCACCTTTTATCAATATATTTATCAAAATATTCGCCAGAAGCATATTTAGAATTTTTAAAACCGCTAAAATAACGCTTTCTATCAATAGATAATCTATTAGATGCCATTAATATATAGTAAGTTACGGTATAAAAGTAGATATTTGTAAAATCAATTCCTTCTTCTGATCCATAATGGATGTGTTCAGATGCTAGATAAGCATGTAAATTCATTTGTCCTAAACCAATGGCATGTGATTTTTTATTGCCTTCTTGAATTGAAGGTACTGATTTGATTTCACTAATATCTGAAACAGAAGTTAATGCTTTAATAGCAACTTCAATTGAATGACTAAAATCAGGTGAATTCATTGTTTTACTTATATTCATTGAACCTAAATTGCAGCTAATATCTTTACCTATATAATGATAATTTAAATTTTCATTATAAATACTAGCATCATTAACTTGTAATATCTCTGAGCATAGATTACTCATATTAATTCGACCATAAATAGGATTTAGACGATTAGCATTATCTTCGAATAAAATATATGGATATCCTGATTCAAATTGAATTTCTGCTAAGATAAGAAAAAATTTACGTGCGTTAATCTTTCGTTTATGAATATTTTTATTATTTACCATCTCTGAATATTTTTCAGTGACATTGATTTCTGACATAGGAATACCATAATATTTCTTAATATCATAAGATGAAAAAAGATGCATATCTTGATTCTTTTTAGCTAGATAAAAAGTGATATCAGGGATTACTACACCTAGTGATAAAGTTTTAATTCTGATTTTTTCATCAGCATTTTCACGTTTAGTATCTAAAAAACTTAAAATGTCCAAGTGATGTGCATGAAGATAAACTGCACCTGCGCCTTGTCTTACACCAAGTTGATTAGCATAAGAAAAAGCGTCTTCTAACATTTTCATTACAGGAACTACACCAGAAGATTGGTTTTCAATTAACTTTATTGGTGCACCAGTCTCACGTAAATTAGTTAATAAGAAAGCTACTCCTCCACCACGTTTTGATAGTTGTAAGGCTGAATTAACAGAACGACCTATTGATTCCATATTATCTTCTATTCGTAACAAGAAACAAGATATAAGTTCACCTCGTTGTTTTTTGCCGCAATTTAAAAAAGTTGGTGTTGCTGGTTGGAAGCGTCCAGTAATAATTTCATCTAAAAGATTGGTAGCGAATATCTGATCTCCTTGCGCAAGAGTTAAAGTAACCATACAAACTCTATCCTCATAACGCTCTAAGTAATGCTTACCATCAAAAGTTTTTAAAGTATAGCTAGTGTAATATTTAAGCGCACCAAGAAATGTTTGAAAGCGAAATTTATGATTGTATGCTTGTTTGAAAATTTTTTTAATAAAACTAAATTGATATTGTTCCAATATTGCTGGTTCATAATAATTTTTTATAATTAAAAAATCTAGTTTTTCTTGTAAATTATCAAAAAAAATAGTGTTTTGATTGACATGATGTAGGAAGTAATTATGAGTTGCTTGCTTATCTTTATCAAGTTGAATTTTATTATTTGTATCATAAAGATTTAGCATTGCATTAAGTGCATGATAATCAAGTTGATCCTTATGCTGTATTATCGTCATAGAAAAAGCTCCGTATTACTTTATTGCATTTGTTGTAGCCCAAAATCGCTGTAACCCTTGGCGTACTTGTTGAATATCCAATTCAGTACCAAGTAATTCGAACCGATAGAGTAATGGTACTTGGCATTTAGTGGAAATTATATTACCTGCTATAGCATAAGTTACACCAAAATTACTATTTCCTGATGCAATAACTCCTCGTAAAAATTTTCGATTTTTTTGTTGATTTAAAAAATAAATAACAGGTTTAGGTACAGCTCTTATTTTACAACCACCACCATAAGTAGGTAGTAATAATATGTAAGGTTGTGTTGCATTTATTATCATTTTATTAGAATGAATTGGAATACGTGTAGCATGAATTCCTAATCTTTCTATAAAACGATGGCAATTTTCTGATCTACTAGAATAGTAAATAAGTGATTTTGTTTTCATCATATAATTTTAGTTATTAAGTATTTGGCTAATCATATCTGGGCGAAAACCAGACCAATGTTTCTTATCTACTACGACAACTGGTAATTGTTGATATCCTAAGCTAATAATAAAAGATAGTGCTTCGATATCTTTTGTTAAATCAACAATATCATAGGATAAGTTTTTACGTTTTAGATATAGATAAGTTGCATTACATTGTACGCAATTTGGTTTACTATACACTTTGATAATCATTATTAATTCCTTAATTTTGCAATAACTAAATTTATAATTTAATAGTTATAATAATACTATATATTGATTTATTTTTTATTCAACCATACCATATATAGCTTTATTTTATTTATGAAAAAAATTTTTTTTACCTTATTATTCCAATAATAAATAAAAACTATATTTTATTATATGATTTTTAATTATTTTCTGATAGATAGAAGTTTTTAAAAATAAAGATAGTTTTTGCTTAGGAGATAAAATTAATTAATTATAAATAGTTTACTATTTTAAGAAGATTATTTATCTTATCATTAATATTTTATATTTTTAAGATATTTTAAAGAGGATTTATATAATTTATATATTCGTTTGTAATAATAAAATAATAAATATTGTTTTATTAAATTAATCAATAAAAGAGGATATAAATCCTTTATATCCAAATATTCTATAAAACTTATATAAAATATTTTAATAATGAATAAATTATTTTAAATAAAACTTAATAAGTGTATCGTATCGGTAGTAATTTTAAAGAAACATAAGTTAACTTAATAAGTTTTATAAAAAAATATTATTTTATGAAAAGTAACAGAAATTAACTTATTTTTTTAATTTTATAAACAGTGGATTTAGTATCTATTAAAATTTTATAATTTTAATCTACTTGTTATTTTATGTTATATTATATTATTTCTAATAATATCGAATTAATATATTTATATTTTAAATTTAATTTAAAATATAAATATACGTTATATAAGAATGTGAGCATTAAAATACTTAAATTACTAATATAATAATATTATTATTCTTTTGATTATTTTTTATTTTATTTTATATTAACTAATTTTTATTAATTTTAGTAATAAATAATTAATATATGATTTTATCTTTTGTAAGTAGATAGATTACTTGATTTTTATATAAAAATAATTTTAACTTTAAAAGTTAAAACGTTAATTTAATTAGTTTATTAAAAGTAAATGTATTTTTTATAAAGGAACAGAAATTAAATTATAAATCATTTAATTTCTGTTCCTTTTGATTGTAAATCAGCGTGATAAGATGATCGTACTAATGGGCCGCAAGCTGCATGTGTGAAACCCATCCCTATTGCTTTATTTTTCATTTCTTTAAATTCTTCAGGACTAACGTAACGTTTTACTGGTAAATGATTCTTACTAGGTTGAAGATATTGACCTAAAGTTAACATTGTAACACCATTACGTCGTAAATCACGCATAACTTCAACTATTTCTTTATTACTTTCACCCAATCCAACCATTAATCCTGATTTTGTTGGTATTTTAGGGTGTATTTGTTTAAATTTTAAGAGTAGTTGTAATGATAATTCATAATTGGCACCAGGCCGAATTTGACGATAGATACGAGGAACATTTTCAATATTATGATTAAAAATATCAGGTGGTGTAGTAGATAAGATTATCAAGGCACGATCCATACAACTACGAAAATCAGGAACTAATGTTTCTATTTTTATGGTTGGATTTTTATTTCTAATAGCACTAATACAATCAATAAAATGTTGAGCTCCACCATCATGTAAATCATCGCGATCAACCGAAGTAATAACAACATATTTTAATCTCATATTTTTAATGGTTTCTGCTAATTTTATTGGTTCGTTAATATTTATAGGATTAGGACGTCCGTGATTAACATCACAAAAAGGGCATTTTCGAGTACAAATGGTACCTAAAATCATAAAAGTAGCGGTACCGTAATTAAAGCATTCAGGAAGATTTGGACAAGAAGCTTCTTCACATACAGAATTTAACCCATTTTTACGCATTTCGTTTTTTATTTCTTTTATTTTATTTGAATCAATAGGAAATTTTATCTTTAACCAGTTAGGTTTTGATAAAATTTTTTTATGATTAGTAATTACTGTTTTAATAGGAATAAATGACATTTTATCAGTATCAACTATATTAATATTGAGCTCTATTCTAATTATTCTATTTATAATTATATGCAAGTTCCATTGTAAGTCACTTGTTGCAAATTAATAATATTTACATTTAACTTATCACAATATAATAATAATATTTTGTATAAGCGCTTATATTTATTTCAATAATTCTAAATAATTATAACAAATTATTTTTCAAGTTCAAATTGAAACTTTAATATTTTGCAAAAATGTTTTATTAATAATGGTTTTACATCTTTAATTTGACTTTCCGGAACTAACTCATTTAATTGAGTCATCTTAATATTAGTGTAACCGCAAGGATTAATATGTTGAAATGGTGTAAGATCCATATTAATATTTAGTGCTAAACCATGAAACGAACAATTTTTATGGATACGTAGTCCTATAGAACATATTTTTTTTTGTTTAACATAAACACCAGGTGCTTCGCGTTTTGAATAAGATAGAATATCAAATTCTGATAAAGTATTAATAACAGTATTCTCAAGTGCAATAACTAATTCTCTTACACTAATTTGATTACGTTTTAAATCTAATAAAATATAGACTATTTGCTGCCCAGGGCCATGATAAGTTATTTGTCCTCCACGATTAGATTGGATAACTGGAATATTTCCAGAGAAAATTAAATTTTCTTTCTTCCCAGCTTGCCCTTGAGTAAAAATAGGATAATGCTCAACTAACCAAAATTCATCTAATGTATCAATTGTACGTTTTTTAGTAAATTCATACATTGAATCAAATATTGGTTGATAGGGATGAAGACCTAATTGACGTAATATAATGATTTTTTTAAATATTTTTTTTTGCTTTTGATAATCAGATATACTATTCATATATTATTACCTTTATGAATTATATTATTAATATAATTCATAATATAATTAAAATTATAAAAATATTATATTTTAATTTATATAAAATATTAATAAATTGTATTTATAATACAATACGAACTGATTTTATTTTACTTAAGTCCTCATAAAGTATTTCTATTTGTTTAATATTAGTTGCAATTACAGTAATTGATACTGAACAAAAGTTACCTTTCTTACTTAACCTAACCAATGGCTGATAATTATTAGGAAGATGCTGTTGTACTATTTTAATTATTTGATCAGTTAATTTAAGTTTAGCGGAACCAATTACTTTATAGGTAAAAGAGCAAGGAAATTTTAGTAGTTGATATAATTTAGTTTTCATGAGTTTTTAAATACTGTCTATTTTATAGTAATAAAAAATAGATATTATATTTATTCATCTTTTAAATTTTAAATTAAAATATAAAATAGTAATATTTTATTATAAATATGATATGATTAGAATAAAATAATATAATTTTTTAATAATTAATAATTAGCAATAAAAAACATTTTTATATAATCTTTGATTGTAGTAAAAAATCCACCTTTTACTACTTCTGTTAGTACGATAAGTGGCTGTTGTTCAATAATTTTATTATTTAATTGTAAATTAATTGTACCAACAACTTGATTTTTTGTTAAAGGTGCTCGTAATTTAGTATTATTTAATATGAAATTAAATTTCAAATCTTTCATATGACCTCGTGGAATTGTTAGATAAAGGTCATTTTTAATACCAAGTTTTACATCATTAATATTTGCAAATAAAACTGGTTGAGAAGTAATTTCTTCTCCTCCTTGTAATATTTTAATAGTTTGAAAAAAACGAAAACCCCAACTTAATAATTTCTTACTTTTTATGTCTCGTTCTTTACTACTATGATCTCCTAATATAACAGATATTAATCTCATTCCGCTATCAGTAGCAGAGGCAACTAAATTATAACCTGAAGAAGTTGTGTATCCAGTTTTAATACCATCTACATTTAGACTTTTATCCCATAATAAACTATTTCTATTTAATTGATTGATATTATTAAAAGAAAATTCTTTTTCTTTATAAATAGCATATTCTTTAGGAAAATCACGAATTATAGCTTGTCCTATTAAAGCAATATCATGTGCGGAAGTATATTGTCCATCAACATCTAAGCCATGGACAGTAAGAAAGTGTGTATTTTTTAATTTAAGACGCTTAACATTGATATTCATCATTTTAATAAAACTATCTTCATCACCAGCCACATAATTTGCTATTGCAACACAAGCATCATTACCAGATTGTAAATTAATACCACGTATTAATTGAGAAACTGAAACTCGATCAGCTGGTTTTAAAAACATAAGTGAAGATCCTTTTAAAATTGGGTTATCTATAGCCCATGAATTTTTATCTATTGTAACAATATCATTTATGCTAATTTTACCGGATTTAATTGTTTGACATATAATATAACTAGTCATCATTTTAGTTAGACTAGCTGGATTATGACGCTGATCAGAATTTTTTTCAGATAAAACCTTGCCTGAATAATAATCAATAAGAATATATGCTTTAGCATCAATACTTGGTGTTGATTCGATTATATTAATTTTCATAGTATTACTATTTTCAGCAAATAGATTATTTGAAAATATAATAGTAATAATAACTATTGGACTAGTTATAAATAATGAGAATATTATATTATTCATAATAATAAGTTAATTACTAGTTAAATATTAATAACAATATAATAATATAGTATTATCAATTTTAAAAGAAGTAATATTCTATTTTGAAATATAAATTTAAAATAGTTTATTTTTATTTTACTTTAATTAAATTTTATTTATTAATTAATAAGTTATCTGTTTTTATAGATATTTTAACTAATTTAATTATTAATAATATTTTCTTTACTATCTTATTTAAGTATCTTAAAACAAACTAAATTTTATATGATATATTTTGCTAAATAATTTTATATAAGTGGTTTACACAAGGTAAACTATATATTTATTTTTAAATAAATTTTTGCTTATTAATTTTTACTATTACTTGAAGATTTATAATATTTTATATATTAATAAAATATCGGTTTAGTAATGTTAGTTTCTAATTTTTATTTATATAAATGATTATCATAGTTATTATAATAAATATTATTAAGTTAGTATGAATATAAAATATTCGTTATTTTTAATATTTGTTTTAATTAGTTATAAATAAAATTAATTATAAAGTATAATTTTCCATTATCAATTAATTATTTATTGATAAAAAAATTTATAGAATAATTTTTTTTTAATTTAATAAAGCATTAGCTTATATTATAAGAAATATTGATATTAATTCAGTTGAACTAATATAAGGTTTTGTATTTAAAATTAAAATAACATATATTTAATATGTATAAAATTACTATTAAGTTTAACAATTTGTCACAAAGTTTATAGCATAAGAATACTATATTTAGGATTTAAATATAAGATCTATCACTAATATTAATTATCATAAAATTTTCGTTTATTGTATTTGTAATATTTTATAATTTTAATATCTTTGGAAACTAAATACCGTGTTTAAAGTTATAAATTCATAATAGATATTTTATTTCTATAGTTTTTTTAACTTAGTAATGGTAATTTTATTATTTAAATATTTTTAAGATTTTTTTTAAATTGAATTAATAATTATTTCACTTTTTTTATAAAATTTTAACTATTATATTTATAATTATAATTATAAATATAATGATTATGTGTTATATTATAAAATATATATAGTAGATTTTAATATTCTACTTATAAAGATATATTTAATATTTCAGTTTGTAAAATATAAAACTTACTAAAATTATTTTTTATAATATCAAAGTGTCAGTATTAAATGATATTTATTATATATTCATTCTTATAAATTTTTTGATAATAATTTTCTATGAGTATGAATTGACATAATAATACCAAATCCAGCCATTAAAACAATTAACGCAGATCCACCATAACTTATTAATGGTAAAGGAATGCCAACTATAGGAAGAATACCACTAACCATCCCAATATTAACAAATATGTAAACAAACATAATTAATATTAGACCTCCAACAATAACTCTACCAAAAGTATTTTGTGCATTAGTTGCAATTATTAAGCCGCGAATAATTAGTAACAAGTATAATGTGAGTAAAATAATCACGCCAATTAATCCCATCTCTTCAGCTAATACTGCAAAAATAAAATCTGTATGTCGTTCTGGTAAAAATTCTAATTGTGACTGAGTGCCATGCAACCAACCTTTACCAAATAATCCGCCTGATCCAATAGCTATTTTAGACTGAATAATGTGATAACCGGCTCCTAGTGGATCTATTTTTGGATTAAGTAGTATTATAATACGATCTCTTTGATAATCATGCATTAAAAAAAACCATAGAATAGGAATAAAGCAACATATTCCTGTTGTTGCAATAGTAATATATTTCCACTTCATGCCAGCTAAGAAAAGAATAAATAAACCAGAGGCAGCTACTAAAATAGATGTGCCAAGATCCGGTTGAATGGCAACAAGTAGTACAGGAAAAAATATAAGTATTAATACAATTAAAGTATTTTTTAGTGTGGGTGGGCATAGATCTCGATTAACAAAACGTGCAACCATTAATGGAACCGAGATTTTAGCAATCTCAGATGGTTGAAATCGAACAAAACCAATATCTAACCATCTTTGTGCGCCATTAATAGTTTGACCAAATAAATCAACAAAAATTAATAAAATTATACAGAATATATATAGATAAGGTGATATATTTTCATATATACGTGGTGAAATTTGCGCCATCATAATCATAATAATAGATCCAATGACAATTTGCATTAGCTTGCGATGTATTATTTCAATATCTTGACCACTAGCGCTCCATGTGATAATTACACTATAAATTGTTAAAGCAAGAATAATTATTAATATTGGAATATCAGTATGTAAACGCATAAAAATAGATAATTTATCTGAGTTATTAATCATTATATATTGGATATTTTTTTATATAAATAAATTTATATCTAGTGTTTCTATATTGTTTTATCAAGTAAAACGTAATCAAAAATATTACGAACAAGATCACCAATAGCCATTCCTGTTCCACCATTTTCTAAAATGACAGCAACTGAAATAATTGGATTTTGATAAGGTGCGAACCCGATCATTAATTTATGATCACGTAAATTCTCAGATAATCTATTTATATTGTATGTTTTATAACTAAATACTTGTGCTGTACCTGATTTAACAGCAGCTTTATAGGAAGTTTTAGCAAAATTTTTACTTGCTGTACCATTTATTGCATTAGCGCTACCGTACATACCTTCTTTAGCTAATTTCCAGAATTTTGAATTAATATCGTTTATTTGATGAATATGATCTTCTTGTTTATAAAATTTGATAGAATCATTATCTAATTTAGCTTCATAGAGAAGATGCGGTATTTTAACGATCCCATTATTAATTAAAGTCATTAATGCTTTTATCATTTGAATAGGAGTTGTTATCCAATAACCTTGTCCAATACCTATTGATATAGTATCCCCATGATACCAAGCTTTTTTATATCGTTTTTTCTTCCATTCGCGAGTTGGCATGATACCTGAATTCTCTTCTGGAAGATCAATGCCTGTATACTGTCCATACCCAAATTTTTTCATCCATTTAGAGATCCGATCAATACCCATATCATAAGCAATCTGATAAAAAAATGTGTCAGCTGATTCAATAATTGCTCTAACAACATTCAATTTACCATGCCCCAATCGTTTCCAATCTCTGTAACGTTTTTTAGAGTTTGGTAACTGCCACCAACCAGGATCAAAAACTGTAGAATTTGATGTAATGACGTTTTCACTTAATGCAGCAACTGCAATAAATGGTTTAACGGTTGATGCTGGCGGATATAATCCTTGAGTAGTTCTATTAATTAAAGGGCGATTTTGATTATTCAACAAATCTTGATAATCTTTATTAGAGATACCATTAACAAATAGATTAGGATCATAACTTGGAGTAGATACTAGCGCTAATATTTCTCCGTTTCTTGGATCAGTTACAACAACTGCACCTCTACTAGTTCTTAGTAATTTATTAATTTTAATTTGTAAGTTAAGATCAATGGTTAAATAAATATTTTTTCCTGCTTGCGGTGGTTCTTCATTAAGTTGACGAATAATTTCTCCAAGATTATTAACTTCAACTTCTTTATATCCTATTTTTCCATGTAAAATATTTTCATAATATCGCTCTATACCTAATTTACCGATGTCGTGGGTAACAGTATAATTTTTTAATAGACCGTTATTTTTTAAATATTCTATATCTTTATCATTAATTTTAGCCACATAACCGATAACATGCGTTAGAGCTGAGTTATAAGGATAATGGCGTCGTTGATAACTTTTAATTTCAATACCTGGGAATCTGTACCTATTGACAGAAAAACGTGCAATTTGTATTTCATCTAATGAAGTTTTTAATGGTATCGAAGTAAAACGCCGTGAATATTTACGTTCTTTCTTAAAACTTAATATATCATGATCAGTGAGGTCAACCACATCACGTAATTGTGTAAAAATTTTTGTTAAATTAGATGTTTTTTCAGGAATCACTTCTAATTGATAAAATGTTCTATTTAATGCGATTGGAATACCATTCCTATCATAAATAATACCTCTACTTGGTGAAGTAGGAAGTAGTTTTATTCTGTTATTATTCGAGTGAGTTTTGTAATTTTCATGGTGGATTATTTGTAAATAATAGAGATTAGCAAGTAAAATATTTACTAATATTAAAATGATAATAAAAGATATTAATGCTCTTCGAATAAATATAATAGATTCAGTGCTATAATCGTGAAAATAGATATCTTTTTTTTGTTTTTTTTTATCATTCACACTAATGAACCTATATATAAATATGTTATTCTTAATTGTAAAAAATAATTTAATAATAATACCATTTTCCTTGTAAAGTATTTTTATAAAAAATATCCTAAATGAAGAATAAAATATTATTATTTATGATAGCAGTGATAGTAACTAACTTTGTTTTATTTATCTTTTATATATATTATAGAAATGATTTTTTTAGAAATTTAAAATTCAATATTACATCTATTTTATTTATTATTATTAAATTATTTATACAGTTATCGATTTGCTAAATTTATACTTAATATATTTATTGTAATTAAATCGTTATTGTTATTAATAATTTTAACTTATGTTTTCCTTCCTTTTAAATTTAATTTTACAAATTATAATTTTTAACATGTTTTCAAAAAAATAAAAATTATACTAATGAATTAAAAATAATATCATTAATGATTAATAAAAATAATCATAAAACTTTTTTGAATATAATCAATTATTTTCAATAAATAATAATTAGTTATAAATTTGAAATTTAATTATAAAGTTTTAAATTTAAATATAGGATGATATTTATTTTCTTTATTATTTTAAATAATTTCATTATTTAATTATTTTTATCTAATAAAAAACAATTCTTCGCATTAATTAATAAGATATATTTTACTATTTTAATATATAATATTATATTTTAGTTTGAAATTAATGTTAGTTAATAATGGATTTAATATTTTTACTATTTATTCAATTAATAAATAGTATTTGTATTTTATATATATAAATAATAAAAACATATTGTATTTTTATATTAATAAATTTTTACATATAAAAAAATATTGTTGTTAAATTAATTATTAAATCTTAAAATTTAATTTTAAGATTAAAGAAAAAAAATAATATTAACTTTAATTATTAAAGTTAGTTAAAAATAAATATGAAATCTATATTTCAATCTTTTTAGTAAAATTAGTTGAGAATGTTTATAATTAGTTTAACGATAAATAACCTGAATTGTATTACTAAAATTGTAATCCAAAAAAGTTAAAATAATATCAATTCTATTGTATTTAAAAATAATTTAGGAATTTTTATTATTTATTAATAATTCTTATCTTAATAAAGATAGTGTTCATTAATATAATGCAAAACTTCTGGTGGCATCATATCTTTACATTTTTTTTTATTTTGTTTTTGTTTACGAATTTTAGTTGAGGAAATATTTAATAAAGGTGTGTTAGCTAGATAAATAGCACCACATGGTTTATATTTTAGTATTGCAGGATTATAAACTTGATGGTGATTTAACCATTCTCGCATTGATAAAGTTGGAAAATAAGTAGTATAATTTGGACGACTGCAAACTAATAAATGACAAAAATTTAAAATTTTTTGCCAATTATACCAAGTATTAATTGAGATCAGTGAATCTTGACCTATAATAAAAGCTAGAGGTTTTTTAGAACCTATTTGTTGACGCAAAGAGAATAGCGTTTCAGTAGTATAAGAATGGCCTTTACGTTCAAGTTCACTAGTATCTATACTAAGTAGAGGGTTATTTTTGATAGCTAATTTTATCATCGCTACTCTTTGTTGATCTGTCGTTTTAGGTTTTGGTCTATGTGGTGGTATATAATTCGGAAGTAAAAAAACTTTTTCCAAACCAATTTCTTTAGCTAAAGACTCCACAGATAGTAAGTGACCATAGTGTATTGGATCAAATGTACCACCAAATATCGCCTGGACAGATAAATTTTTTTTTTCTTAATTCGTTGAGTCATTAATAAAATTCTCGTAAAGTTATTTTTTACATAAAAGTATTGATAAAATTTCTAATTTTAAAAAAAAGGATTTATCATAATTATAGTCTTGTTTTAAATGTAATTCAGCTTGAGTAATTAATTCTATTGCAATTTGTAATTTACGAAGTGGTATACGGCGTACAGCAGTTATAATAAGAGAACGACGGGCTTTCCAGATTTTATATTGATCAAGTAATTTTTTAAAATATTTATCATTACTTTGTTGTTTTAATGTTATGAGTAATATTAATTCACGTTGAATTATATGTAATAATATAATTATCTCAGAGTCTTCTCGCTGTAATTGTTGAAGAATATATAAACCTCGCTTAATTTCACCAGCAAGAAGTGCATCAATCCAATGATAAGGTGTAAAATTAACAGCATTATCTACAACTTTTTTTACACGAGAAAAAGTAAAATTATTATCAGGATATAATATTAATAAACGTTCAAGTATTTGATTAATAGCCATCAAATTACCTTCATAACAGTAACAAAGAAGCTGATTAGCTTCTTTATCTAAAGAAGCAGACATCATTTTTACTCGTTGTGTTATCCAATGATATAATCTTGATTTCTCAGGTATCAAACAATTAATATAAACTACATCTTCACATATTTTTTTATACCAAGAACTATTTTCTTGTGCTTTACTTAGTTTCATACCACGTAATATAAGTAATAAATCAGGGTGTAATAATCCAGTTAACTTAAGAAGATTTTTCGCCATGATTGTATTTGGCCCATTTTTAGGTAATGTTAGGATAAGAATTTGTCGGTTAGAAAATAAGCTAAATGATTGACTGAGAAAATAAATATTCTCCCAATTAGTATTTGTATCTAATAAATATGTATAGCGTTCAGTAAAATCTTTCTGTTTTGCGGTTTGACAAATTTTATCTATACTATCTTCTAATAAAAAAGGATCATTACCAAAAATTAGATAACAAGTTTTTAGCTTATAAGAAAGTTGTAAAGTTAGTTGTTCTGGGTAAATACGAATCATTTTTAGTCTACCAATATTCTTTTTTATAACAGCTAATTTTCATGTTTATTTCTAAAATTATTATGAATGATTAGTAATTTAAAAATTAATTGACTAGCTGTTTGTTCAAGTATTTCTTTTTTAATAAATTCATTTTCAACGTCTTTAGCTAATATTTTCAAAGAATCATCAAAGATAGATTGACTGATATGTGTTTTAATTGGAAAAATTATACCATTAGGTAAAATCATTTGCGCATTAACATAAAAGTTTAATTGTTTTTCCGCACTTTTACCATCTTGATTAATAGAAACAGTTTCAATGTCTTCAGATGAACACATAATTTTTAAAATTGGCAGATTGTGGATATTCTCATTTACTAATTTTATATTATTTAGATCTAATTGTTGTTTAATTGCAGTTGCTAAATTACCGTATGGATCACTGATACTTAATCTTAATTCTTTTAATTCTCTAGATATATTAATTGTATCTTTCAATGAGGATATACATCCAACCATAACAAATATAGTTAAAGTTATAAATAAGATAATTAAATGGTGCATATTCTACATCCTTATTAATATCTAGTTAACAACAAAATTTAATATCTTACCTGGTATATAAATTACTTTACTGATTTTTATATCCTTAATGTATTTTGCTACAAAATATTCTTTCATTGCTATGTTTAAAACAGAATTTTTTGATAGATTATTGATATCAACAGTTATTCGTCCACGAACCCTACCATTAACTTGAATTATAATTAACTTAGTATTTTCTATTTTTGCTTGTTCATCAATGATAGGCCATGGTGCATTATCAATATCTTCCGAATGTCCTAGTGCCTTCCACATAATGAAACAAACATGTGGAATAATAGGCGATAACATCCTGACAATAGCCTCTAATGATTCTTGCATTAAAGCAAAATCTTGTTCATTATGATAAGTTATATGAGTTAGTTTATTCATGAATTCCATAATAGCAGCAATTGCAGTATTAAATGCATAACGACGACTGATATCATCAGTCACTTTAGCTATTGTTTTATGTAGATCTCGACGAATATTTTTTTGTTTCTGTGTGAGGTTGATTGTATCTAATATAGTTATTTTATATTTTTGTGTATGTTCAAAAACTATTCTCCAAAGACGACGAATAAAACGATTTGCACCTTCCATATTTGATTCTTTCCATTCAAGAGTAATTTCAGGTGGAGCAGCAAACATAATAAATAAACGTACTGTATCAGCTCCATACTTTTCTAAAATTAATCCTGGATCAATACCGTTATTTTTTGATTTGGACATTTTACTCATCCCTATATAGAAAATTTTATGTCCGTATTTATCGGTTGCTTTAATAATTTTTCCTTTTTTATTTCGTTCAATAGTTATATCATTGGATGATATCCAAACACGTTGTTTATTTTTATCTAAGTAGTAAAAAGTATCAGCTAATACCATTCCTTGACATAATAAGTTATTAGTTGGCTCATCATAATTTATCAATCCAATATCTCGCATTAATTTATTGAAAAAACGAAAATATAATAAATGCATAATAGCGTGTTCAATACCACCAATATATTGATCAACAGGAAGCCAATAATTAGCTGCAATTGGATCTAGCATCGCTTTATGATAATTAGGGCAGGTATAACGAGCATAATACCAAGAAGACTCCATAAAAGTATCAAATGTATCAGTTTCACGTAATACTGTGTAATCATTAATTTTTCTCTTTATTGTCCATTCTGGATGAGTTCTAATAGGATTAGTGATTCCATTTATCAATACATCTTCAGGTAATATAACCGGCAACTCATTTTCTGGTACTGACATAATGGATCCATCCTCCATTGTTAGCATTGGAATAGGTGTCCCCCAATAACGTTGACGAGAAACTCCCCAATCGCATAAACGGTAATTTACTTTACGTTGAGCCGAACCTTGTGAAACTAGTTTATCTGTAATAGCTTTACCACCTGTTTCGTTATCCATACCAGTAAATTCATTTGAATTAATTAATTTATTTTTATTAGTCAACGGATCAATTGTTAGATTGAGTAAGTGTTTTTCATTATTAACGATAACAGTTTTAATTGGTAACTTATGTTTAGTTGCGAATTCCAAGTCATTCTTATTATGCCCAGGAACACCAATTATTACTTCTGTACCATATTCCATTAATATAAAATTAGCTATCCAGATTGGAATTTTTTCATTAGTTAAAGGGTGAATTGCAAATAAATTAGTATCAATACCCATTTTTTTAATCTTAGCTGTTTTAACTTCATTAGCTTTAATATTACGACATTCATTTATGAAATTTGTAATTTTAATATTTTTTTCTGCTGCTATTTTTGCTAATGGATGAGTTATTGAAATGGCTAGATAAGTTATACCCATAAATATATCAGGTCTAGTAGTATAACCGATTAATTTTTCATTCTTATCTTTTAGTTTAAAAGTAACCTCAACTCCTTCCGAGCGACCGATCCAGTTACGCTGCATAGTTTTAACTTGTTCCGGCCAACCATCGAGTTTATCTAAATCATTGAGTAACTCTTCGGCATAAGTAGTAATTTTTATAAACCATTGAGGAATTTCTTTTTGCTCTACATGTGTATCGCAACGCCAACAGCAATTATTAATAACTTGTTCGTTAGCTAAAACTGTTAAATCATTCGGACACCAATTAACTGCAGATGTTTTTTTATAAACCAATTTTTTTTCATAAAGTTTAGTAAAAAACCATTGCTCCCAACGATAATATTCTGGTGTACAGGTTTTAATTTCTCGACTCCAATCATAACTAAATCCAAACATCTTTAATTGATTTTTCATATAATCAATATTGGCATAAGTCCAAAATGCTGGACTAGTATTATTTTTTATCGCAGCATTTTCCGCTGGTAAACCAAAAGCATCCCATCCGATTGGTTGTAGAACATTTTTACCAAGCATACGTTGGTAACGAGAAATAACATCACCAATAGTATAATTACGAACATGACCCATATGTAATCGACCTGATGGGTAAGGTAACATTGACAGACAATAATATTTTTCTTTCTTATAATCTTCTATTGCTTTAAATGCTTCTTTTTTTTCCCAATGACTTTGTACATATTGTTCTATTTCTTTTGATCTATATTCTTTTTGCATAACGTCGATTAAACCTTATTATTTATCTATGATAGAAATACTATAATTGCAGTGAATAATAACTATTATTAATTTAAAATTCTAAATAAAATTTAGATGATATTTTTAAAGAAAAATTATTAATAAAATAATTATGATAAAATTAAATATATTTAAAATGAAGATTTCTTATTCTAAATTTATATAGAAGAATTTATCAATATAAATTGAATCATAATTTATATATTATTTAATACTATTATATTTGCACAACTTAACGATCATTTCGTCATTAAAGAGATGAATGGATTAGGATTAATTTATGATTTAAGGAATCTTTCATTATATAAATTACTTTGTTAATAATTTTCTAAATTTAATATAGAAAATTATACTTTAAAAAAATAAACTGTATTTTTAATAACATTATTTAGTAATGAACAATACGAAATATTATTGATTAACAAGTAATTAAATTAGAAAGTTTATTTATGTAATCAGAGCTATTTTAACATATTTTAATATTTTTAATATCATAGAGATATTCATGAATTTTATTTTTTGAAATTTTTTATGTTATCTGTGTGGATATGGATATTTAAATTTTAAATGAATTATAAATATTATAATAGTTTGAATATTAAAATTTAATATTATTAATCAAAGTTTTAAAAAATTTTACTTTATAATTAATATAAATATAACTTATTTAAAATATTTATTTAATATTTTAATAGGTTTAAAACTATTAATAATTTTATTAATTTTTTTAAAATAAGTTTATACAGCATGTATATAACTTAATGTAGTTATTATTATTCAATTTCTAATTGAAAGACTAAAAGTAATTAAAACTATCTATACTATTTTAGATTCTTAAAGATATTAAAAATTAAAAATTTTTTGGTATAAAACACTAATATTATAATATAAATAAATTAATAAAATATTAAGTTTTAACAAATTAAAATTTTTAGAAAATATATTATTTAACTAATTCCAATTTTATTTTATTAATTGATAAAATAATATAATTAGTTATTAATAAATTATGTTAATTCATATATTTTGAATTAACTAATTTTCTTTTCGTCTCATAAAGTATGATAGTATAATGAATACAGTCACTAATATCCATATAGGTAAATTACCCCAACGTGCATACGGTGTTAGACCAGATGTAGGTGTTACTTCAATGTTTAATACAGAGCGAATAAATTGAGGAAGTTCTGCTTGAATATCTCCATTAGGTCTAATTACTGCCGTAATACCATTATTGGTAGCACGTAATAATGGTCGGCCAAGTTCAAGTGCACGCATACGTGCCATTTGAAAGTGTTGCCATGGACCAATAGAATGTCCAAACCAAGCATCATTTGAAATAGTTAATATAAAATCAGTATCTGATTTAAAATTATCTCTAACTTGATTTCCTAAAATAATTTCATAACAAATAGCTGCTGTTAAATGAATATTACCAGCCATTAATTGTTGTTGTTTATAATCACCATGACTAAAATTTGACATTGGTAAATTGAATAAAGGAGAAATTGGACGAAAAATATTTCTTAATGGTACAAATTCACCAAAAGGAACTAGATGATGTTTTTTATAACGATTCTTGGTTGGATATTGATAAGTTTCATTATCTCCCAACACAATAATACTATTAAAAAAATTTTTTAACCCATCTTTATTTACTTTTGTATCAATAATGCCAGTAATTAAATAAGTATTTTTTAAATGTAGTAGTTTATCTAATGAAGTTAACAAAACATTATTGTCTAATTCTATTGATGGAATAGCAGATTCTGGCCAAATAATAATTTTAGCATAACCAATATAAGGTTTAGAGAGATTGATATATGCACTAATTGTTTGTTCAAAAAAATCTGATTTCCATTTTAAACCTTGAAAAATATTACCTTGTACTAAAACAATTTTTGATTTTTTTTCTATTACTGGTGTATACCATTGATGCTTTTTAAGCATCAATGGTAAAGATAATAAAATAATTGCTGTAATTAGAGGGATAACCAAACGCTTTACATAAGCAAAAACTAAACTACCACTAATAACTAATAATAATAATGTTATCATTTCAACACCAAATATTGGTGCAATACCTTTAAGTGGTCCATCGATTTGACTATAACCGAATTGTAACCACGGGAAACCAGATAATATACAACCACGTAAATATTCAGTTATTTGCCATATTGCTGGAGTGGCAAAAATAGAACGAGCTATATTTAATCGTGGAAAGAATCGATTGAGTAAATAAGCAAACAGTACTGGATAAAGAGATAAATAAGCTATTAATAAAAAAACTAAAAATATATTAACAACCAATAATGGCATACCACTAAAATCAGAAATACTTATATAAATCCAATTTATACCGCTACCAAATAAACCAATTCCCCAATAAAATGCCATTAAAGACGATTTTTTTCTTGAAGAATTAATAATTAAAAATTGTAAGCCAAAAAGAGAAAAGAGAGCAGATAACCAAATATCAAAAGGTGAAAAAGCTAGTGTTCCAAATAGGCCTAAAATAAATGCCATTAAGCCTTGAAATAAGTGACATTTATAGAGTGATATTTTTTTCATTAATGTTATTCTTCTGAGAAATTTCTTTGAATAGATATTTCATCAGGAATTTTTATTTGAACTTGAATGATTTTTCGGCTATCAGCTAGGATAATTTTAAAAATATATCGATCAATTGTAATAATTTCACCTCGTGAAGGTAAATGTCCAAATGATTGCATAACTAAACCACCAATGGTTTCATTTTCTTTGTCATTAAAATGTGTTCCAAATATTTTATTAAAATCATTAACATGAGTTAATGCTCGAACAGAATAAGTATGTTTACTTAATTTACGTATATTAATATCTTCTTTATCGTCATACTCATCTTCAATTTCACCAACGATTAATTCAAGAATATCTTCAATAGTGACTAAGCCAGAAACACCACCAAATTCATCAATAACAATAGCCATATGATAACGTTGTGAACGAAATTCTTTTAATAATAAATCAACACGTTTACTTTCAGGCACAATAATTGCTGGACGTAATACTTTATCAATATCAAAAGGCTCAGTATTAGTTCGCATAAATGGTAATAAATCTTTAGCCATTAATAGACCTTCAATATGATCTTTATCTTCACTAATTACCGGAAAACGAGAATGTGCTGAGTTAATGATTACATCAAGACATTCGTCTAATGATTGATTTCTTTTTAATGTTATTATCTGTGAGCGTTGAATCATTATATCCCGAACTCGTTCTCCTGAAATATTCATAACTCCTTCAAGCATTTCTCTAGTATCAGGATCAATAACATCTTTTTGTTCTGAATCACGAATTAATTCAACTAAATCATTACGATTTTTTGGTTCGCCGTGAAACAATTGATTTAGACGTCCGAAAAAATTTTTTTTCGAATTGTGATTATTATCATTATTTATAGGATGATCGTCGCTCATGGAGTTTTATTAATAGTTCTCTATGCAATTTATCGTATCATATATTGTTTGGCATAAAAGTATCATTTTAATAATTAAGCTTTTTGCATTGAAAAGGGTTTGCATAACCTAATTTTTGCATAATTTCAGTTTCTATTTTTTCCATCTCTTTTGCTTTAATATCATTTTTGTGATTATAACCAAGAAGGTGAAGAGAACCATGTATTACCATGTGAGCCCAATGAGAATCTATATTTTTATCTTGTTCAATTGATTCTTTTTCAACTATTTGACGACAAATAACTATGTCACCAAGTAAGGATAATACAATATTCTTTGGCGTTTTAAATGGAAAAGATAGAACATTTGTTGGTTTATTTTTTCCTCTATATGTTAGATTTAAATATTGGCTTTCTACTATATCAACAATGCGAATTGTGATTTCACTTTTAGATTGAAATTGTGGTAAAAAAATCTCAATCCAATGTTGTAATGTTTTTTTACTTGGTAATGCACTATGATCGTTGCAGGCTAGTTGAAGATCAAGTATAACTTGTTGCAAGAAAATATCTCCTTTTCTACATTATGGAAATATGGATAGGATCTAATGTTTTTCTATTAATAAAGTAACTACTTTAATTTTAATTCTTGTTCTTTTATTTTTCTGTTTTTACATTTTTTTAAAAAACACTTTTAATTATATATTAAAATAATATTTTTTTATATAAAAGAAATTATATATTTTTTATCTTTAGATAATATTTTAATTTAGTTATATAAACATAAAATTTATTATATTAAAATAAATTTAATTTAAATTAGGTTTTAGGTAAAATTATGATTTTTAAAATTAAATTTAATATAAGATTAAGAGCATTTTTATTCATTTAATCATAAAACTATTAATTTTATTTAAAATATGGAATATTATTATTTTCTTGGTATTATACCATATAAACTAATTGTTATTAGTGCTAATATAATTATTCTATTCTAAATGATTTTTTACTTTTTATTAAAAAACTAAATTTTTAAATTGTTTCAACTAGCATAAATTAAGAATAAGTATAATATAATGTAATTTTGAAATTATAAAACTTTAAAAAATACTACTAACAGTTTAAATATTTTTAGTTATTTATACAAAATCTAATACTTAAATTGATATTATTATTTAAATATATTACTATAGTATGACAAACTTAAATCTACTCTATTAGTTTAATAAAATTATGCTTATTTTAAACTATTATTTATTTTCTATAATTTCTTGATTTTTTTAATTAATTATTTAAGAAATTAACCTTTTATATCAAATTGATTAATATTTTATTTTAAATTATAGCATGTCTATAAAAAGAATATCAATATATGAATGATATGAAAATATTGTCAATCATTTCGATATAATAAAATAATTTTATAAATTTATTTTAAATAACTTATTTTATGAATCAGTTATAAATACTTAATTTTTAGTTAATTCATACATTGTTGTAAAATAACTTATTAATATTTTGATAAACTTTTGATTATTTGTTAGATGATTCTAAAATATTTAGTTATAGGTAAGCTATTTTTTATTTTGTTATTAAGTCTATATGTTTTAAATATTAATATTGATAATTAATATTTAAAATAGTTTTTATATATAAAAAATAATAAGCTAATTTTGATAATATTTAACTTTTTAATGTTAAATATTATCTTCATTTTTTAACTATTTTACCTCGTAAAGAATTAGAGTAGATATCAATAATTTTAACATCAATAAGCTTTCCGATCATATCTCTTGTACCTTCAAAGTTTATAACACGATTATTTTCAGAACGACCAGAAAGTTCCATGATATTTTTGCGTGAAGGTCCTTCAACAAGAATACGCTGAATTGTACCTAACATTATTCGACTATAGTGCATTATTTGTTCATTAATGAGTTTTTGTAGTGAATAAAGTCGTTGTTTTTTTTTATTTTCACTAACATCATCAGATAAATCAGCCGCTGGTGTACCTGGCCTAGGTGAGTAGATAAAACTAAAACTTATATCAAAATTAATATCAATAATCAATTGCATTGTTTTTTTAAAATCATCTTCTGTTTCACCAGGAAAACCAACAATAAAATCTGAACTAATAAGGATGTCAGGTCTTACTTTTCGTAATTTATGTACAATATTTTTATACTCGTTAATTGTATATGTTCGTTTCATCATAGTCAAAATACGGTCTGAACCACTTTGAATAGGTAGATGTAATGAACTGACAAGCTGAGGGGTATCTTCATAAACAGCAATGATATCATCAGTAAAATCAATTGGATGACTGGTTGTAAAACGTATTCGATCAATGCCATCAATGGATGCAACTAGACGTAATAATTCAGCAAATGAACAAATTGTATTATTAAAAGTTGTTCCACGATAGGCATTAACATTTTGGCCTAATAAGTGAATTTCATGTACTCCTTGTGTAACTAATTCTGAAATTTCAAATAAAATGTCATCACATGGTCTGCTTATCTCCTCGCCACGGGTGTAAGGAACGACACAAAATGAACAGTATTTATTACATCCCTCCATAATAGAAACATAAGCTGAAGGACCATTTGCTCGTAATTCTGGTAATCTATCAAATTTTTCAATCTCTGGAAAACTTATATCAATAATTGGACATTGATTATCTTTAACTTGATTAATCATCTCTGGTAGACGATGTAAAGTTTGTGGGCCAAAAATGATATCAATACCTTGAACGCGTTGATGAATAAAATTCCCTTCTTGTGAAGCGACGCAACCGCCAACACCAATAATAATATTTGGATTAATATTTTTTATATTTTTCCATCGCCCTAATTGATGAAATACTTTTTCTTGCGCTTTTTCACGAATTGAGCAGGTATTCAGTAAAAGAATATCAGCTTCTTCGGCAATCGTTGTTAATTCATATCCATGTGTATTATTTAGAAGAGCAATCATTTTTGATGAATCATATTGATTCATTTGACAACCCCATGTTTTAACATATAGTTTTTTATTCATAGTATTTTATATATTTAAAATTTTAGAAATAAAATATGTTAAATTAAAAATTTATGTATTAAAATATAAAATTGATATATATATTAGTAAATATTGATCAGTGTATTAAAAATTTATTAATAGATAAGTTAATAAAAACTAACTGTGCTTTAAAATAAATAAATATTTATAGTTAAATTAACATGAATATAATAGATGATAATTATGATATTATAGTTGTTGGAGCTGGTATGATAGGTTCAGCTATGGCAATTGGATTAGCTAAAGAAGGTTGGAGAGTTCTTTTACTTGAATATAAAAAACCTAAACCGTTCTCTCTATTAGAACATCCTGATTTGCGTGTCTCAATGATAAGTTATACTTCTGTTAACTTACTTAAACAACTTAATGTATGGAATAGTATTTTAAGTATTCGCGCAACACCTTATCGAAGAATAGAAGTATGGGAAAAAGAAAAATCGAATGTAATATTCGAAGCAAAGAGCCTTGGTTTATCTGAACTTGGTTATATTGTTGAAAATCGTATTTTACAATTAGCATTATGGAAACAATTTTTTCAATATTCTAATCTTACGTTATTATGCCCAGCTAAATTAGTAATAATGCATCGTCAAAATCAACAATGGAAAATTATCTTAAATGATAAGAAACAATTCTTAACTAATTTAATTATTGCTGCTGATGGCGTTCATTCTCAGGTTAGAACTTTAGCTGGAATTGGTAGTAATGGTTGGCAATATGATCAATTATGTCTACTTATTACTATTAAAATGGATCAAGCACAACAAGATATTACTTGGCAACAATTTTTTCCTTCTGGTCCACGAGCATTTTTACCTTTATTTGATCATTGGGCTTGTTTAGTTTGGTATGATAAACCTTCTCGAATAAGACAGCTACAAGCGATGTCAATATTGCAACTTAGACAAGAAATTATTCTTGCATTCCCAGATCGTCTTGGTCAATTTCAAGTTTTTTTTAGGGATAATTTTTCAATAATTCGTCAACATGCTAATCGTTATGTTGAAGAAGGTTTGGCGTTGGTTGGTGATGCTGCCCATACTATTAATCCACTTGGCGGTCAGGGGCTTAATCTCGGTTATCGAGATATTAATATTTTATTGAAGGTATTGATTAATTCTAAAACGCATTTATCACCACCATTCTATACAAAACAAACTTTACTTCTTTATCAACAGGACAGGATGGCAGATAATAGATTAATGCAGGTAAGTATGGATGCTATTTATACATTATTTACTACTAAGTTAACTGGTATAAAATTTGCTCGAAATTTAGTTTTAATGTTAGTACAGCGATTGAATATAATTAAAAAAAGTATATTAAAATCTGCTTTAGGTTTATAAAATAAAATCAATTAAAATATTTTTACTAGTATTTCTATAATAATTTATAATATGTTTGGATTATTATTATATTAATGTTTTGATAATAATCATTTTTAAATACTTTTATTTAAAGAAGATTTTTTTATTTTTCATAATAGTAATTTAATTATTTAATTAATAATTTTTTATTGTCATTAATAGTTTTTAATATTATTTATCTTATTTAATTTTTTATTCTTAAATTTATTTAAATAATTATTATTATGTTAATTGAGATATATTTAGTTTATGATTTTTTTCTTTAATTTCTGATTATCTAAATATTATAAAGTTTTGATATATTGAGAATATATATCGTAATTTGATTAAGTTATTCATAATTTATAATATATTTAAAAAAAATATTAATCTAAAATTAACGAAATATACTTTATATAGATTAATATTGTTTTTTAAAATTTTCATAATATTTTATATTCATTAATAAATAACATCGAGTATTTTATAATTAATGATAACTTTGATTTTAATTAAATATTTAATGATTACGTAAATTTAAAAGAGTAATATAATTGTAGTTTTTATATAGTTTATATTTATGTGATGTATAATTTTAGTAATTATTTATTATCTATATGATTTATAATGAATGTTTTAATATTTTATTATTAATAATAAAATATAAACAAGATTACTTTTTAAAATTTAAGAATCGATACGATACTTTATAAAGATTGAAAGAGAAAAATATATTATAATTTTAATTTAAATTATTGATAGTATTAATTGCTATTTTAAAAATCAAACACAATTCATTTAAAGATATTGTCTTTATAATATATTATAAAATTTTATTGTTTATATAGATTAATATATATATTTAATTGAAAATAATTCTTACTAGCTAAATCAAATTGGCTTTACATATACAATAAATAAAATAAAAAAAAATTCAAATATCTAATTATCATAATTAATATATTAAAATTAACTAAAAATATTAATAATTGCATATATATGATATATTTAATTAATAGTTTTAAATAAAATATAAGAAATATATTTAGTACTTATTATTGTTATTATCATACTAATTATTATTTTCATAATGAAATTATAGCATTAAATTTATATTTTCTATATTTATTATAGATAGCAGTTTATTTATTGATCTGGTTGGTTCCACGTTCTCCATCCTAATAGATAACATAAATGTCTGCATTATATTAAGTATTCTCTAAAGTATTATGTTAGAAAATTTATATTAAATTCTTTGATGATTCTTAATATAGCAACTATATTACATTTAGTAACAACTTATAAACTTTATAAGTTGTAATATTATTTTTTTGATTCCTGTATTTTTTATAAAAATTCATATGTTTTATAGAATAAAATAAAATATATGAGTTTTAACGTTTAAATCTTTTTGATTTATTATATATAAAGTTGATATAGAGAAGTTATACTAGTTTTTATTAATCCATTTTAATAAAATATTCTTTAATTTAAAAAGCTAAAATTCAATATTATCTCTTATATTCCAATTAACATAAAATATAACTATATATTCTATTTATATCAATATAAATATAAACTAATTTATCATATTTTATTTCATAATTTTTGTTGGTATTAATTTTATTGTAATTTTTTTATTTTATTAATTATTTCAATTAAATTATCTTTAATTTATAGTATATTATTTAATAAGCTAAAGACTTATTTATTTTTTTTTATAATTAAAAATAATTATATTCTATAATTAGATATTAAAGATGTTAGGTAATTCAATTTTTACTACTATTTAACTTTGTGCTATAAATAAGTTATATTTTAAAAATATAAAAATATTTTACTTTAAATTTAATTTAAATTAATATTTAGTAAAAAATAAACTACTTTTATATGGTCAATGATGCTTATTATTGGATTATTTTTGAAATTAATGTTTTTATATCTTTAATATTTTCAGTTTAAATATCTTATTTTTTTTAAAAAACTTAACTTCTATTTTAAAATAGAAAGAAAATATTTTTATCACTTATGGATTATAAAGATAACATAATTTATAACCTGATTGGTATAGATAGTATTTACAGTTATATTTCTTTATATATTAATAAATTGATTTTCAATTTATATCAAAGCTTACATACATAGTAGTTTATTTTAATCATTTTAATTTGTACGTTTTCTGTGAGTAAGTGTTATTATATTAGCATTATAATAATAAAATATAATTAAGTACGATTACTTTATTTTATTAATTATTAAATTTATTATAAATAAATTTAATTTTGAAAAAAAATTTTTTATTTCTAATAAAATATAGAATATACCATCATAACAATATGAGTTTTTTGTGTTTAGTGCTTAAAATATCTTTTTATATTTTATAATATAAATAATTGAGAGGAGGGGTAATCATTATATTTATGTATTTTAAAATTAAATAATTAGACAATACTTTAGTACTTAATCTGGTTAAGAATTTAACAAATTATATACATATTAAAGATTAATAAAATTATATCAAGAAATCTATAGATAATGTTACTATAATGAATATTGTAAGTAAAATATTTAATTTAGAAGAATTTTTTATATAGTATATAAAAGATACATATTATAGATTATGTTTATGATGATTTCTTTTAATTTGATGATAAAATGTTTTATCATGAATAGATATAAACTTTTCATTATAAATGTATAAAAAAATAAATCAATATCTCTTTAATTTTTATTAAAGTAAAATTCTTAATTAATTCTAATTGTAATACTAAATAATAATAAAAATGAGGAGAATTATTATTGAAGTGATATTTCTAAAATTTAATTACTAAAAAATCTAAACTTTAGTTTTTATGAAATTGAATATTAAATATTTGGAAAAATACGGATATATTGTAATAATGACTAAAATAATAAAAACAATTTATTAATATTAATTCATATATGATATATATCTTAAGTAAATAGCAAAAGTAAATATTTTATCTTAACTTTAAAAGTTTTTATTATCAATGCTATGATCTTCTATAGATCTATTGCTTAAGCTTTTAAAAATATTTATATATAATTTATTTTATTAAATTTTGTTTAGTGTTCATTATTTATTCAAGTCCATTGAAAAGCTGGGGTACCAGGATTCGAACCTGGGAATGCCAGGATCAAAACCTGGTGCCTTACCGCTTGGCAATACCCCAAAAATATAAATATTTTTTATAAAGAATAGTGTGGGAGGCGAGATTTGAACTCGCATACTTTGCAGCGCCAGAACCTAAATCTGGTGCGTCTACCAATTTCGCCACTCCCACAAATTATGGTGGCTACGACAGGAATTGAACCTATGACCCCAGCATTATGAGAGCTGTGCTCTAACCAGCTGAGCTACGTAGCCATCTTTTTTAGATAATTTTTATCTGGATTTTTTATTTTTTTAAATATACGTTTATCGACTAAAATCGTCAAATTATTTTTATATTTTTTATAAAATATTTTTGTTTGTTTAATTTTTAATCATTTATTAATGAGATTAGCAAAATAATACTATTGTATATAATAATAACTGTATATTTTAAACATTAAGATTAATTATAAATTAAAAAATAATTTATTATCAAATAAATGATGATTTTATATCTAATTATGTTATCAATAAATATTGATAACTAAAATATTTAGTTAATTTATTAACTTAAAAAATTAATTTTTACTAAATAATTTAGTAACTAGAATTGAAAATAAAAAAGAACAAAAGTTATAATAAATGAATAAATTTACATATAATATTATATATACGTTATTTTTTTATCTTTATACTAAAAATTCTAATAAAGATATATATAAATTATATTATAATTTTTTATTATTAATAATAGTATAGATAAGTATATTTTTAATTTTATTTATTATTCAAAGAAATACTGGAGATATTTTCTTGTATAATATATAGCTTTAATTTTAATCAAAGCAAAATTACTATACTAATTATAAACAAAATTTTACTCAAGTTTTTAAATAATTCCTAATATATTATTGATTTTTTATTTTGGTTAAATTTTATATAATGACTAGGTGAGATATTTTTTATTTCAGTTATTATAGTTTCTATAATACTATAATCTTTTATATATTAAATTGGATAATAATAACAATTTTTTATAAAATAAATATTTTATTTATTAATTATGTTAATTGATAATAAATTATTTTATCTATTAATTTTAAACTATTTAAATAGAAAATTATTTATTATAAATATTGTTCTTTTATAATTTTATTCAAATTGTTTATATAATTTTTATTATAAATAACGTTATTAATTATAATATTATTTATATTAGTAAAATCATAAATAGTTATAACGATCTTCTAATAGATTCATTCATTCGTTTAGCTTATCTTATAAAAATATAGAAACTATTCAATTAATTATATTACTAACAATCATATTTACTTTATTAAGTATAAAAATGTATATAAAAATGAATTACTAGAGTTTTAAATAGTACTTGAAATAATTATTTTATTTGTATAATTTTTACTAAATTGATCTTATTTTAATATAAAATAAGAAATTTTATTTCTAATCTTACATAGAGATTGCAAATAAATATAATGTAGTAATACAATTTAAAATTATATTATTATATTAATATCTAATTGAATTTTTAATTATTAAAATTAAATAATTTATTTATTATTGATTATTTTTTAATTATTAATTTATTTTAAATATATATTTTATTACTTCATAAACGTGAAGTATTTTTTAATCTATAGTTAAAATAACTTAAGACTTTACACAATTATTTGATAAAAAATATATGTTTATAAATAATTACAATTGTTTTGAATGATCACAAATATAAGTTTTTTATTTGCTTACTCAATTCAACCTGCATTTATATTACATAGTTAATTAACATCTATTTTAATTATATAATTATTATTATAATAGTAATATTATGATTAATTACCAGTATTATATATATTATTTGAATAGTTTATTTAACTTTAAATTAAAATTATATTTTTTAAAATATAGTTATGATTAATTGTTATATATAATTTAAATTTAAATTAATATTTATTAATGATAATTTTGAAATTATGATATTGTAATTAGATTACATAAAATTTTAATTTTATTTTATAATTTGAATTTTTTATTCACTATTATTATTTTAATAATTAAAATATATTTATATATAACACTTTGCATTATTTAATGCAATACATTTATCTTAAGTAATTATTTTATAACATCTTATCATTAATTTGAATGAATAATTTTATATTTTTATAAAAATAGTCTATAATTATAGATATAGTTTTTTATGAAAGTAAAAAATTTTTTTAAATTTAATTTAAATAAAATTAGAGTATTATAGTCTTGTTATCATTTATTATTAGAACTAATTAATACTAGTATTTATATATTTTAGAAATATATAATATAGTATTAAAAAATAGATAAAAATTAACTTTTAATTTTAATCTATTTTAAGTTTTTTATAAATTTAATTTGAATAAATTTATGAAATATAATTATTATTAATTTCAATTAGTTAATTAACAAAGTTTTCTAATGATTTTTAATACTAAAAAATAATTTTTATTAAAATATTTGTTTTATATAAATAATTGATTTTTTAATAAAAGATTTCTGAATAAATTTGATATTATACGCATAATATTATTTAAGATAATATAATTTTTTAAAAACTGAAATAATTTTAATTTTTGATTTTATGATTATTAAAATAATTGGTGCATTATTTTCTATTATTATTTTTTAATCAAAAGATTAAAAAATACTTTTGTTATTTATTTTATACTTATTTAATTATTTTTAGATAATATTCAGAGTTTTAATTTAAAAAATCTTTTTAAAAATTAATTTAATAATAAATTCTAAACTATTTTATAAATTAAATTAATAATTAATGTAATTTTATAGTTATGATTCTATTTTTCAGATCATCAATTGTAATTTCTTAATATATTACTTTTAGAATAGAAAATTCTTTTTTTTTAAAATAAAATTTATTTTTAATAATATTAAATTATATGTTTAATTTTAATTAAATACATTATTAATATGTTATAATTAATTTTAAAATAATGAAAATATTTTAAGGTTTTTATCTTAAAATAAATGTATTAATATCATTCATTATAAATAAATGATGATTTCAGGTGTTTTTATAAGAAATCAATAGTTATGATATACTTAATTTTAATCTATTTCCTTAATTTAAATTCTTCAGTTTTAAACTATATATTAATATTAAATTAGTACTGATAATATATTATATGTTAAATTTAATATTTTTTATTAAAAAAGTAGAATTTTTTATTTAATTTTTAGTGTTAAAATTTATTATTAGTTTAATGAAAAGAAGAGAAAAGATAAATGTTATTGTATATAATATGTTTATCATTATTAAATTAACTATTAATGTAATGTATATAGTTTAGTATAATGTTTAGCATTATCTTCATAACGTTTTTATTCATTATTAATATTTTATATTACTATTAATTCAATAAATATTATCTTCTTATTGTATACGTATAGTTGTAAAAATTTTTTTACAGTAAAATATGATTATTTAATAGATACTTTTTAAGTAATAACGATATACTGACATATATTTAAATAATTTTATTTTTAAAGTTAATTTTTTATTAAATATCAAAAGATTTAATAAATTTATAATCTAAGTTTATTAATGTTTTATTCTATTTAGATAATTTTAATACAAATAAATATTGAAATAATTATATTGAATTTATTAAATTTATTAATTTTGTTAATAACTTTAAAATATCAATAACTTCTACAGTTATTAGTATAATTAATTTATCTACAGTGGATAAAAGTTGTTTTATAATTCAATATATGTTATTATGCTATTTATTATTATAATTTAGTTAGAATTTATTCATAAATTAATTTTAATTAATAGATAAATTATTATCTAAATATCTTGGTTATCTATTTTGATGTTATCAAAGAAAATTTTGATAATTTATTCATTAAAGATAATTGTTTGTAAAATTTATAGTATTTTTTTTAAACCAGTAAATTTAGTAATATAAAATATTGTTTTAAATCTTTTTATGATATACAAAGACTATTAGCAATAATAGACAGTAATTTGTAAACTTTAGTGCTTTAGTTATTTTAATTAGTAGTTTTGTATAAGTTAAGTTTGATATATTATCTATATTCGATATTATTAATATTTTTTACTTTCAAGATATATATAATATTTTTTTAAAAAAAATAAATATTATTATTATCTAATGTTTTTTAAAATAATTCAATGTCATATTTTTAGTAAAATTATTAGCTATTTAACTCATCCTATTTTATTTATTATTTTTTGATAAAAATTTAAAAAATATTTAATTTATCAATAATTTTTAATTTAATTAGTTTTAACAGTAATTACTTATAACTATGTTATAAATTTATTATATTTTTTATCATTAAAATGATTATATTTCTATAATGGATACATAAGTTTTATTAATTACTAATAGGTGAAATTAGATTTTATTATTATTAAAAGTAATTATATTTTATAATTTATTTAGTTTGAATTTATATAAAATCTATATTCATATAAATTTAATTATTATAAAAAATATTAAGTATTATCATCAGTTATAGGTTTAAAATAAGTAAAATTGAGAACTAATCAATCACAATTAACTAATAAATTACTCTTTTATTATAACGTAAATTTAAATTATTATTTATTTTAAAAATTTTAATTGTTAAGATAGAGATTAACTGAAATCATCCTATAAACTATCTCTAATAATTAAAATATAAGTATATATATTCTATTTTTCTCTAAGAGAAAAATATGGAAAGTTACATTATTGTATATCTAATATTTAAAAAAGAAATTTTCTATTATTAAAAAAATAAAAAGCTTATATAGTAATAAACTTTATTTTTTAATATTTTTGTATTTTAATGACGTAAAATAATATAAAATTGTAATGATTATATGTTATTTAATAAAAAATTAATCGATAATATGTGATTATATTGTAACTAAATCCCATTTTTTAAATAAATTATATCCATATTAAAAAATTAATACAATTAAATTAAATACTGTATTTATATAATAAATATATTAAAATTATTTATATTTTATATATAAAAATAAAGATTTTTTATAAAATATCTTAACTATAAAAATCTAATTTTTAATTATTAAAAATTAGATTTTTATAGTTATTTTATATGAAATAACTATCCTCTATTAAAATGATATCTATTTATTTATCGTATCATTTTAGTGAAATTTATAATTAGTTTATTTAAATATCAGTTGAATATCTTTAAAAATTTAATTTTTTCACTATATAAAATTATATTAAATTAATAAAATTAATATTGTTTTTAATTGATAATTAATAATATATATAGTCATATTTGACTTTATATTTTTAAGAAATATATTGTTTTTTATTTTAATATATTAGATTATTCGTATTTAATACATTAAATACTCTTTACTTAAAATATTAAATATACTTTATTCATTAGGATTAAGAATTTATACTTTTAAAATATTTATTGATGATATTCTAAATTATATTATATATTAAATTGAATATTTATTTCAATATTGAAGTTGTTAAAAAATTATATTTTATTAGTATCATATAAATATAAATGGATTGTTATATATATTATAAAAATATTATTGTTATCTTATATAGATAATTAATATATTTTATACTTTAATGAAATTAATTACTTACTAATCAAAATTCTAATTTATTTTTATAGACTGTTTATATAATTTATTTTTTAATAAATGATTTTCCATTCATATCAATATATTAAAAATATATTGAACTTAATTTTTTGTTTTCGTAATTCTTTAATATATTATTATTACAGAGTTTTAATCAACTAATAATTGAATTGTATTGTATAGTGCATGTTTATTTTTAAAATTTGATTTTATTTTATTTATACTATATTTTTAAATTTTATTTAATGCCTAATAATTTTAGTTAAATAACTATTCTTTCTCTTTAATTTTGAAATATAAAATAATTATTAAAATACTAATAATTATAACAAAATTATATTAAACTAATAATAAAATATTTAGCGTTAAGCATATCTCTATATCTTACAATAATAAGTGAAATTATAGATAATTTATAGTAATTAATACTCATATTATCTTATTTAAATTTATATATATAATTTTTATAGCTAATGTTACTAAATTATTAATATTAGTAAAATTACTAATATTATAAGTTATGTACTACTTTTAATAAACATAATATTTAAATTATTGTTTAAGTCTAAGTGAAAGTACTTATATAAATAATAAAACATTATAGTAAGAAAACTTCTTTATATATAGAATTTTAATAAAGATATAATATATTTTATTTGTTAATGGTAAAAATAAAAAAATAAGTATATAGTAAATAGTTTTAACTATATTTATTATATAAATTTGTTTTAAAATATATTTTTTCATAAACCGTTTAATATTTATATTATTTTTAATGGTTTATTTATTAAATAACTAATTTATAAAATTTTTTGGTAAATTTATATAAATTTTATATCAATTGATTTTTATATTAAAAGTAATTAAAGATATTAAAATAATTATTAATATCTATTGATATTATTATATTAATTTTAAAATAGTTTGGTTATAGTTATGTTTAATTATAAAAGAAATAATAATGAAAAAAAATAAATTTATTATATATAACATGATGTATATTAATTATATTTATTATAATAAAATTAATAATAAAATAAATTATTATGAATATTATTGATAATTATCAATAATTATATATTATTAATATAATAAGTTTTATTATCAAAATATAAATTTTATGATTGTATTAAAGTAATTTTTTATTAATTTAAAAAGTTTATTATAATATGTATTAATAAAAAATTTTTTTATAATTTAATTTTCTTTAATGATAAAATCATTATTAAGATTTTTTATATTAAGGTGGTATAATAATGAAAGAAAAATGTGCTCGCCCGATAAATTTTATTGATCATATTATAAATAAAGATCTTGCTATAGGTAAACATAATCATATCTATACTCGATTCCCGCCTGAACCAAATGGTTATTTACATATTGGTCATGCAAAATCAATATGTTTAAATTTTGGTATTGCAGAAGATTATCATGGACAATGTAATTTACGTTTTGATGATACAAATCCAGTTAAAGAAAATGTTGAATATATTAATTCTATTCAAGAAGATGTTAGATGGTTAGGATTTCATTGGAGTGGTAATGTCAAATATTCGTCAGATTACTTTAATAATTTTTACAAATATGCTATTGAGATCATTAAAAAAGGTTTAGGTTATGTTGATGAATTAAGTCATGATATCATTCATAAATATCGAGGAAATTTCAAAGAACCAGGTAAAAATAGTCCATATCGTAATCGAAGTATTAAGCATAATTTATATCTCTTCGATAAAATGCGTGCTGGTGGATTCGAAGAAGGAAAAGCATGCTTACGTGCTAAAATTGATATGTCATCACCATTTATTATTATGAGAGATCCTGTGTTATATCGGATAAAATATACTGAACATCACCAATTAGGGAATAAATGGTGTATTTATCCAATGTATGATTTTGCCCATTGTATTTCAGATTCATTAGAGGGAATCACTCACTCACTTTGTACCACAGAGTTTCAAGATAATCGTAGGTTATATGATTGGATATTAGATAATATCACAGTTAATTATCGTCCACAACAATATGAGTTTTCACGATTAAATCTTGCTTATACTGTGATTTCAAAACGAAAATTAAATAGGTTGGTAACAGAAAATAAAGTTAAAAGTTGGGATGATCCAAGAATGCCAACTATTTCAGGTTTACGTCGCCGTGGTTATACGGCGGCATCAATTCGTGAATTTTGTCGACGAATTGGCGTAACTAAGCAAGATAATATTGTTGAAATGTCTGTCTTGGAATCTTGTATTCGTGATGATTTAAATTATAATGCACCTAGAGTAATGGCTGTATTGAATCCAATAAAATTAGTGATTGAAAACATGTCTGATGATGTAGAAATACTGACTATGTATAATCATCCAAATAAACCTGATATGCATACTCGTCAAGTACCATTTAGTCGAGAGCTTTATATTGATCGATCTGATTTTAGTGAAAAACCAAATAGACAATATAAACGTTTAGTTTTAGGTAAGAAGGTGCGCTTACGTAATGCTTATATTATACAAGCAAATAGAATTTATAAAGATTTATCAGGTAATATTATAACGATATATTGCACTCATGATGTTGATACACTAAATAAAAATCCTTCCAATGGATGTAAAATTACAGGGGTTATTCATTGGGTAAGTGTATTACATAGTTTACCAGCAGAAATTAGATTGTACGATTACTTATTTACTGTGTCAAATCCTTCTATAGAAGAGAACTTTTTATCTGAGATAAATCCGGATTCCTTAGTGATCCGACATGGATTCGTTGAATCAAGTTTAATTTCTTCAAAACCTGGAGAAGTTTATCAGTTTGAACGTGAAGGATATTTTTGTGCTGATAGTCGAGATCATGCTATTGGGAATTTAGTATTTAATCGTACTGTTGGATTAAGAGATAGAAGATCAAAAGTAATTTAGTTGATAATTTATATCATAAATATACATGACAATATATACTTTATAATTTTAAATTATATATTTTCTGAAAAATATTTTTTAAAAAATATACCTTTACTTATATTTTAATTTTTATTTGAAATAAAATGATCAACTATCCAAGATATAATAATTAAATTAATTAATAATTACGAATAATAATATTATATTATATTAAAGTTTATAAATTTAAATAATTTAAAAAATATATATTTCAAATATAAAATTAAAAATTAATACCATTATAAATGATGATTTAAATTATTTATTTAAAATATTTAAAATATTAATATTTTAAATATTTTCGTAGGAATTAAGTTAAATAAATAGATCATTTAATTAAAAAATAAATTTAATTATATAAAGAAGTAATTAATAATATTAATAGATAATATTTTATTTAGTTACTTCGTTTATAGCTATATTTTTATAACTTCAATTTCATTATAATTAATGTCATAATCTTGAATTAAAAAATTTTTATCTAAAATATGATAAAAATATATATAGTACAAATTACTAAAAATATTAAAATTAAATTTATTCTTAATACTTCTATATTAAAGTTTAATATGAAATTCAATTAGTATTTTGCACGATTGATATCATAATTACACCATCATTTCTATAGTAATAAATAAAAAGTAATTGAATTAAGAATATAAAATTTTTTATCAAAAAGCAAATATTAGTAATTTACTTAATAAAATTAAATATCTACTATAAGTAAATATGCAAAATATATTATATTTTTATAAATATCGATATTTTATGAAAAATAAAAAATACATCTTTTAATTAGAAAATGATCAATAGATTAAATATTGATTTAATAGGCTATTAAAATTAAAATATTTATCATATTAAAGATATTCAAACAATATTCAGAAATATAACTTAGCTTGATTAATTAATTTAAATTAAACTATTTTATAAAAAATGAATATTTTAAAAAAAAATAAAGATAATATTTAATTACTACTATATATATTATATATTTAATGATTTTTTCAGTTAGAAACATAATATTTAGAGTTGGATTATAATTGATTTGATATATATTAATTTTATTGATTATATTTAATCTATAATATATGTATACTTGGTATACGTAGCACGTTAAGATATGTTAGTATTTTATTAATAAAATACTAACATAAAATAAAAGTAAAAATTCAATAGAATTTATTTTATTTCTATTTTTTAGTTGAAAATAAAATAGAAATAAAATTTATTACTTTATTTTTTTATTGTTATCTTGATTAACAGGATACTGAAAATTTCTTTCATCACAGAAATTTTTTCTAGAACAATATCCAAAAAAAAGATAAGGATTATTATTATAAAGTTTAATATCTTCATATGAAGATATTTTTTTATCGCATTTCAATTGATTCATCACTAAATTCAATAACCTTGCTATAATCTAAACAAATTATGTGGATCATAATGATGTTGTTATGTTAATTTAAAGATAGATTTATCGTCTTCAAAATTATAACGAATAAGAATGTGTATAATATCTAAATTGATTCATAATACGATAAATAGTTGCAAAACTAATCTATTCTACAATATAAACAAGTTTTCATAGAGAGATCCTCAGCAGTAATATGTTTATGTCGTTCTGGTTATTGTAATACCTTTAAAATTTTTAAACGCTGAATCGTTATTTTTAGTACTGCATTTTTTAATTTTTTATTATTATAAGTCATACGGATTTAATTATAGCAATATTAACAATGAATTTAATAATAAAAGAATATTATTAATGGCAATATATTGTTTATTAAAACTAATTTTATAATTATATATATCTTTAATATTATTATATAATTAATAAAAATTATAATTTATTAAAAAACTTGATATATATTTATCGACGATAACTTACAAATTTAGTTCTTCAGATATTTGTTTTATCCAAATTTCTAATCGATCAGCTGTTAGTTCTGGTTGACGATCTTCATCAATGGCAAGACCTATAAAATTGTTATCATCAGCTAGTCCTTTTGATGCTTCAAAGTTATAACCAGTTGTTGGCCATTTACCTACAATAGTAGCCCCGTTAGGTTCAATAATATTTTTTAAGGCGCCCATAGCATCGCAAAAGTATTCTGAATAATCTTCTTGATCGCCACAACCAAAAATAGCTACCATCTTATTTGTAAAATCAATTTCTTCTAATATTGGAAAAAAATCATCCCAATCACACTGTGCTTCACCATAATACCAAGTTGGAATTCCGAATAGTAAAATATCAAATTTTTCAATATCCTTTTTTGTGCTTTTAGCAATATCATGAATTTCAGCACTACCAATGGTTTCTTGAATCATTTTTGCAATATTTTCTGTATTGCCAGTATCACTACCGAAAAAGATACCTATCATTGACATAAAATAAATAAACCTTTTAATTTTAATTAAAGTATTTTGTTAATATTAGATCATTACACACGATTAATACAGAAAAGATGATATCCATTAAATTAGCAATTAAATAGTTATTTTTAACAAAATTAGTATTAATTTATTAATTTTTATTTTATATATAAAGCTAATTAATTATAGTTCGTCATTTTTTTATTTTCTAATTGCGCTAAAATATCGATACTACTTCATTAGTATAATTTATTTTTTTATATCTGAACTAGTATATTTATATTTAATATCATAATAATATATCGATTATTTTTTTAATTTTACTTATATAAACTTTTATTTTTATCACATTTTAACTTAGTTAATTTTATTTTTTAAAATTGTTTATATTGAGATAATAATTGATTTTTTTAAATGATTATCTTTTTATAGTAAAATGATAAATAAATTCAGTATTTCAAGATTAATCATTTTTATTTTATATTTAATATATGAATAAAATTTGATAAATTATTAAATACGTTATCTTAATAATACAACTATTGCCACTATTTTAGCAGTATAAAATACAATTGATAAAGAAAAATATTATTGATTAAATGATATCAAATAACTATAAAAAGAATAAATAATATTTTATTATTATTTAAAATAATTTTAATGTTAATTTGATTATTTTGATTTTATTTGTGATTTTGTATTAATTAAATATAAATACTGTTTATCTTAATAAGATTAACATTCTAATTTAATTTAACTACTTATTTTTAATAATCATAAAAACTTCATTAAATATAAACACATTATATTAAATTTCTTATTAATTATTTAAAAATTTTTTAATAAAATTCATATGATATATATTTTATAATATTAGTTTTTTGAATAAGATGTTAATATATAGATTACTTCATTAATAATTTAAAATATATGATTGTGTTAAAATCAAAATTTATAATTTCTATTCAATAGTTATCGATCCTTAGTCATTACTTTATTAAAAGTTTATGATTAATATAGAAGATTATCTAGTATATAGTGAGTGCTCCTATTTTATGTTACTAAAAATAAAATATTTTATAAAAATAAAACATTTATTTATATGTTATATCACGAGTAAGATAATATTAATTATAGCCAGATAGAGATTTTAATAAAAACACTTTTAGATTAAGTAATGTAAGTAGTTATAATAATTTTATTAATATATTTTTCAAATTTTAATTGGATTATAATAATTATACTTATATATTGATAATTTTTGAATTAGAATAAAGTAAGTATTTATAATATTTTATTATGTTATTAATATAGTAAAATACGATATTATTTAAATATAATTTTTTATGATAGGATTCAATGTTATATTATAATAAAACATTGCTATTTATTTTATTTAGAGAGTTAAAGGTTTGATTTAATGTAATATAATTTTAAAAGATTAAATCTTTATTTTAAACTATTAATTTAATGTCTATTGTTAAGGTTATAAATGTATTTTTTATTTTGATTATTTTAAAAGGTATAATTAATTTAATAAAAAAGTGATATTATATTCTTTTAAACCAATATTTTCTGTTAAATTATAAATAAACATACTTAATAAATAAAAATAAAATATATAACAAATGAATTAATAACAATAGAAGTCATAACTATACTCTATTTAAAAACATAATAATGGATAATTTAATTATTAATTAAATTAATAAATAAGGTTAAAAAATTATAATAATTAAATGTTAATCAATTTAATTATTTTAAGAATTTAAATGATAATTTATATAAGCTTTCGTTGTTTAAAATACTTATTTAGATCTTTTTTAATAAATAAAGATACAAACAATTATTATAAAATGAAGTATTAATTATAATTAAGATATAATTAATGGTTTTATTATAATTAAAATTAACTATAAATAACTTTAAAAAACTAATCTGCTTATAATATTTTTAAAATCATATAAAGCTTTGTTAAAAATAAATACTTTTAAAATATAGATTTTGTTATTAAAAAATTTTTATGAGAAAAGAGGTATAGATTCACTCTTTGAATAAAGATAGATATATCCGATTATTAAGAATATTACTAATTAATATATTAAGTTTCTTTAAATATTTATGATATAAAAAATTAATGTATAGAAGTCTTTTTTTATTAAAATTTAAAATAAAAACACTGTTAATATATACAAATCATTCATTCTGTTTTTAATATATAAATTAAATCAATCAATAGTAAGATAAGAGGATCTTTTCAGTAAATTAATAATTTTCTAGTTTCTTAATTAAAATTTAAGAAAGAAAATAATAATTTAATAATTTCATTAACTTATTAATGAAAGATTATTACTATCTCAGAATATAATTTAAAAAATTATTAACTTAAATCATCTTTATATTTTTATATAAAAACTTTATTAATCTGTAAATTTATATATAAATTATTTTTAGTAAATAAAATAATATGTATTATTTTATAATAAATTTATTATTATATACTTTAAAGCATTTATTTATAACTATATAAATTATTACTTTATTGGAAAAAATAAAATCAAGTTATAACTAATTAGAATCTAATAGTTTTATTATCAAATATATCTTTTAGATATAAAAATATTAGTTATTTAATAAATAGATTCTTTTTATTAGGTTTTTATCCTAAATAAATATATTAAATAAGTAATATATAAAAATAGATAATTTAAATATTTTTAAAAAAAGTTATATTTTAAAAATATTATATAATTCATCTAATGTTTAGTTTTGCATTCATTAGATTATTGAATTATCAGATTATCATTTTATTTAAAAACAAATGATAGCATCATTAAAATATTTATAATGTTATAAATATTACAAATATTTTAAAATAGATCATTATAAGTTCATAAACCGCTTTCATATTCTTAATAACAAATTTTTTAAGAAAATAAATTAGCAATAGAAATTGCAATTAGTAAAGTAAAATATTTTTATTTATTTTATTGATTATCTAAAATTTATTTAAATAATAATTTTATTTTAAATACAACTAAAATAACATATAAAATTAGTTAGGATAATGAAAAGTGATTTATATTATTAATTAAAATTACTAGTTTTATGTAGCAAAAATTACTGAAAAGTTAGCTAATTTATCAATTAATTAATTGATTATAATATTGGTGATTATATTTGTAAGATAAATTAAATATTCAGAAGATAGATATAAATACTTTAACTGAAAGATGTTAAAATACAAAAAAATCTTTATTTTATAAAGTATATTATATTTAATATACCTGTCATTATTATATAGATCGTAAAATAATTCAATTTTATATATTAATTAATTAAGTTTATATAAATAAAATTTATGTTCATAATAAAAATAAATATATATTAAAAATATTAATCTAAATAAAATAGATTAAATAATTAAATATATAGTATATACATAAAATATAGATTCTTAATAATTATAAATATAAATGTTATATTATCTCTAGCTACTCAAATATGATTAACTGCTTAATTAGATATCCTATAAAAATTAAGTATTTTAATTATATAAAAATAAATAAGATTATAACTAAATAAACCACTAGAATTCAAGATAATTAAATTAAGAAATAAAGAAATAAAAGTGAATAATGTTCCCTAGGATATATACTGTAAAATAGTAAAATAAAATAAAGCAAACTGTAATTTAGCTTACTGAAATTTTTCAAAATAAGAAATATTAATGTTTAATATTAAACTAATAAAATAATAATTAATGATGTTAAACCTTAGATTTAAAAAAATATATATTATTTATTAAAACCAAGAACGATAGGACTAATAACTCTTATATATTAACTATATATGATCGAGTATATACGATAAATTTTAAATAAATTATAAAAGTACTAAAAATCATGAATTTTATTATATATAATTTCATAGTATAATTAAATAAAATTTATAAATAGAATATGTTTATAAAATACATCTGTTATTTTAACAGATATATATGTGCCACTAAGTGGTGTATAGTTTCTATTAAAAATATTCAATAGAATAGTCATATATATTTTATGTTATATCATAAAATATATATGATAAAATGAGTAGATATTTTATCTGTAAATAACAAAGGAAATAAGGAATATAAATACATATTCTGTTATCCTAAATAAAATTAACATTTTAAATTAAGTGAAATTAAATAAAATTGTACTTTTATAATAAACATTATTTTAGTTAAATATTTGTCTATATTTTTTGTTGCTATAAAATGATGAATTATTTTTTAAAAAAAAAGAGTCTAATCATAGCTATCTTTTTTGATATATATTAAAAGTATTTAATAAACTTTAAAAATAGTTATTTTTAAAATAAAATAAGTTTTATTTTAGACTATAAAATTTATGATTTATTATTTGAATTCTCATAAGAACTTGAATAATTATTTTATTAATGATTTTAATATATGTAACATTAAAAGAAAATAAGAAAATTTTAATAAATATTTGTTTATATATTAATAATAAATTATAAAAAAGAATTTTTAAAATATTAAATTGTTTTAGTTTATTTTAAACAAATGTTTATTTTAATAATTAATTTTTTATAAAATTTCTGTTTTTTAAAAAATATTGATATATTTGTAATTGTAATTGGTTAATAATATTAATATATTATGTAATTTTCTGTTATAAATTAATAATTCTACATAAAAGAAAATAGATAAAATCTATGTATTTTTTTTATAAAAATTTGATATTTGTTAATTTTTATATAATTGATATAATTAATATATTAAATTATTTATTATATTTTATATGATTTCATTTAAATTATTTCATCAAACTTATTAATAATAATTTAATTATTTTTTGTTATTTTTATTTAGTTTAAAAATCAAAAAATAAATATAAAACAACTTTAATTTTATTTTAATAAAATATTTTATTGTTTAATTGAAATTTTATTTAATAGATTGATTTTTTTGAAAAGAATAAAATAAATGATTTCATTATTTTTATAATTACTTATATTTTAATCGAAAGTAAAAATTATTTACTTGTTTAAAACTATTTTATAAAATTAATAAAATTAATTAATTTAATTACAAAAAACAATTATTTATAAGTAATATAGATTGTGAAATAATTTATAGGTTTATATATATTTATTACATATTCTAGTATGTATAAAAATTTTTTTATTTAAAAATAATCTTAATTTAAATTTATTAAAATTAAGGAAAAAAACAATTTTTATAATAAAAATTGTTTTTTAATATAAATAAAAAGATTTTTATAAATATAAACTACTATCTATATGATATTAAAAATTAAAACAGTTTGTAACTAATTAACAATATTTTTATATTAAAAACAACAGAAAAATTAATTTACTAAATTAAATAATTTTAATTTAAATTAAATTTAAAATTGATTCATTTGATCGATTTACATAACAATATTGATTTCTTATTTTGGAATTTACTACTTTTCTCGTTTATTTATCATTATTTTATAAGATGAATAATATATTTTATAATGATTTATAAAGATAAATTAACTAATAACAATATTAAAATTAGAAAATTTCTATAAATTACAGTCTGATTGTTATTCATTTTTATTATTATTTTTCTATTAATAATATGATATGGATAAAATTAATTTATTTTAAATAAGTTAATGAGATAAAATATCTATTTGGTATTGTTTTTTTTGATAATAAAAGAATAATTTCTAATTTGTAATTAATTAATATGATTGTAATTATTAAGTTCAATGAATATAAATAATTTTATAATTACTATGTAAATACATTGAAATTTTCAATTAGTAAATAAAAAGTATATGTTAGTATGATAGAATTATCAAGAATAATATAAATTTAGTTTATAGATATAATAATTTATGTAAATTATTTAAGTGATATAGTTGTATAATATTCTATTAATTCATTCTATTTGTTAAGTTAACAGAATAAGAGATAAATATATAATGAAAATTAATAATTATAAAACTTAGTGTTTATTAAAATTTAAATATATATTTATAAGTAAAATAGTAAATAATAATAGCAATATTATCAATTTGTATGGAATATCTTATTCATATAAATTGATAATTTAAAATTATTGATATATTTTCAAAATTAATTTAAAATAAAAAATCCTTTAAAAGAAAGCTAAGTTTAAGTAATTAAAACTTTTATTATTTTATTTTTCTATATAATATTTTATATTTAGATGAAATAATCTTAATAAAAAAAGATCAAAATAATCTAAAAATGATTATAGTTTTAAAAATTACAATTTTATAAATATGTATAATGTAATGAATAATATATATGAATATGAATTAGTTATATATTAAGTATGTTTATTGATATTTTATTTTAATTAATTTTTTTATTTAATTTTAATATAACTATAAGTAATATAATCTCAATAGTAAAATGAATTAATTTTCATATCATAAAAATGAAATAAAATTTTATTTTTTGATTCTTAGTAATTACAGCTAAAAAATTTTTATTTTTAAAATTTCAAAATTTAACTTTTATAAAAAAATTATAAAAGTTAAATTTTGAAATATATTATCTATTTTATAGAAATAAATAAATTAATATTAACATACAATAATAATAAAAGATAAAATCTCACACTTTTAAAATTTATATGTTTTATTAACTAAACTGGAAATATCAATAATAATTATAAAAAAATCTAAAAAAATTTTTAAGAGATATGAATATAATTTTCTATTAAATTTAATTAATAAGATATGTAGTATATATTTTAAATCAATATTATTCTTGATAACTTATTTATTATTATTTTATCAATATTTTTCTTGGAGAATAAAATAAGTGATTTTACATAAACGTGCCGGACAAATTGCTAATAAAAATGATTTAATTGATACTAAACAATTAGTTATGCAATATTATTCGTTACAACCGCAAATAAAAAATCCTGATCATAGTGTTAAATTTGGTACATCTGGTCACCGTGGTAGTGCTTGTCGCAATAACTTTAATGAACAACATATTTTAGCTATTACACAGGCCATTGTGGAAGTTCGGCGATTAAATTGTATTACTGGACCATGTTTTATTGGAAAAGATACACATGCTTTATCATTTCCTGCTTTTATGACTGTTACTGAAGTACTAGTTGCTAATGGGATTTACGTCATTACTCAAGAAAATGAAGGTTTTACACCTACACCAGCTATTTCTCATGCTATATTGGATTATAATCAACGATATAATGAAAAAGCTGATGGGATTGTTATAACATCCTCACATAATTCTCCTGAAGATGGTGGAATTAAATATAACCCACCACATGGTGGGCCTGCTGATGAATTTCTTACAATCGAAATTGAACGCTTAGCAAATCAATTCATAACTAATCGATTATTATCTATTCAACGTAATAATTATCAATTAGCTATTAAAGATCCTCATTATAAGCAACAAGATCTTATTGAACCTTATGTGATTACTTTAAGTAAAGTTATTGATATGGCTGCTATTAAAAAATCTGGATTAAAGATAGGTGTCGATCCATTAGGTGGTTCTGGGATAAATTATTGGAAACGTATTGCTGAATATTATCAACTTAATTTAGAATTAGTTAATGAACAAATAGATCCAACATTTAGTTTTATGACTTTAGATCAAGATGGTATGATTAGAATGGATTGTTCTTCGAAATGGGCAATGAAAGGTTTATTGGATTTACGTAAGAAATTTAATTTAGCTTTTGCTAACGATCCTGACTGTGATCGCCATGGAATCATAACTCCATCAGGATTAATGAATCCAAATCATTATCTTGCTGTTGCTATCAATTACTTATTTAAACATAGACCACAATGGAAAAATGAGATTGAAGTAGGAAAAACATTAGTTTCAAGTACTATGATTGATCGTGTAGTTTCTCATTTAGGTCGTGAATTAGTTGAAGTTCCAGTTGGTTTCAAGTGGTTTGTTAATGGATTATATCAAGGTAGATATGGTTTTGCTGGTGAAGAGAGCGCTGGTGCTTCTTTTTTAAAGTTTGATGGAACAACATGGACTACCGATAAAGATGGTATAGTTCTATGTCTATTAGCGGCCGAAATAACCGCTGTGACAGGAAAAAATCCACATCAACACTATCAAGATCTCACTCAATATTTTGGTAAACTTTACTATAGTCGTATTCATGCTAAAGTTAATTATAAACAAAAACAATGTTTAACTAAATTAACTGTTGAAATGATATCAATAGATATGTTGGCTGGTGATCCAATTATCACTCGCTTAACAAAAGCTCCTGGTAATGGGGCTGATATTGGTGGTTTAAAAATAATAACAGATTATGGATGGTTTAGTGTTAGAACATCAGGCACGGAAGAAGTTTATAAAATTTACTCTGAAAGTTTTCGTGGTAAGAAACATCTTAAGTTAATTGAGCGAGAAGCGATACAAATTGTTAATAAAATTATTTCAGATTGAATAATTTATTACTTTTGAAATTATTATATTGTATTTTATTAAAAAAATTTCTTATAATCCCTATATCCTTTTCATAAGAAATAATTAAGTATATTTATCTTAATATTTATAAAGTTAATTATTAAAAAAATAAAGAGAACGATAATCAATTCTTTTTTCTTGCTCTATAGATTTTTACTTATTTTAGTTATTTTATTTTTTTAGATTTTATCTTAATTATTTATATAAAACTATTTTATAAAATATTATAGTTATCTTTATTTATTTGAAGTAAATATTGATTTTTATTATTTTATATTTAATAAATTAGAATAACATAAAATTTTAAAAGAATGAAAATATTTCAATAAGTAATAGTAACTTTTATTAATTAATATTTTAATATTATACTTAATAAATATAATTTTTTTATTTTAATTAATAATTTTATAAGAATTATATTTATATTTAGAATATCATTAATATATATTTGTATGTATACATATTTATTTTTTAGTTTATGTTAGAAAATTATATAATAATTCCATGAATTTAATATTTTAATATAAACTATATATTCAATTTAATGATATTAATAAAACTGTTAAAATAACATATATGCTTTATATAAATACTATCTTATTTATTAAAATAATTATATCGATAATACTATAAAATGCGCTAGAGTAGATAACTTTATAAATTTTAACACTTTGTATAATTCATTCAAAGTTCTACTTATATAAACTAAATTAGTTTACAAATAAATTTTTATTTATTAAAATAATATATTTGATAAATTATTTATTTTTTTTAAAATTAAGATAAAGTAGTTTAAATTATCTATTATTATTTAAAGTTTTTAAAACATTTAAAGATAATACCTATTTCTTATAAAAATGATATTAACAAAGATAATTACCATGTTTTTCATTTTGATATTGTATATCAATACATATCTTAAGAAATTATCCTAATATTTTTTAAATAAAATAAATCTTTAATATTAAAAATTTATTTAGTTTTAATCTTATTTATTTTTATATATATAATATAAAATATTTATGTCTTGTAAGATATTTAAGTAAATTATTGATGTTTTACTAATTAAAAGTTAGTTTTTATTTTATAACTATAATTAGTTTTTATTTTTTTATAAATATACTAATTATATAGTTTATTTAACTTATTTTACTTTTTAGTTTTATGTTTAGATATATTTAATTTTATCATAAATAAAAAATTATATTAATATGAATTTAATTAATGTGAATAACTAATTAATTGAATCACTATTACATATAAATATTTATAATATATTTTCTACGTATATATTTTTTTTAAAATCATAGTTTCTATAATTATATATAAATAGTTAAATATTTATATATCTCATAAGTATTTAATTTTTTTTCTTAAACTAAGAATAGTAAGTATTCCAGTTAATTAATTAATTAGAATATCAATATATTTTCTAATTTTTTATTATATAAACTATTATTTTTTAATTTATAAAAAACTTCTTATTTTAACTCATTTAAAATATTGTTTTATTTCGATAAAAGTAATATTTTATATTTGAATAAATATTAAATAAATCATAAGCAATATGAAAGAGAGTATAATAGATTTTAGTTTATTTTATAATTAATAATTTTTTATTATGAGTTTATTTTTTAAAAAGACTTTTATTTTTAATAAAAAATTATAAAATCATACGTAGTAATAAAAGTTTTTCAAGTACTTAAAATAATTTTAATATAATTAAATTAATTAAAAATATTGGTTAATATTATATATTGTTTACTAAAAATAATAAGCAATGTAATTCAGTCGTATTATTAATTCTTGTATTAAATAAGTTATATAATTAAAGATTAATACTATTTGATAAAAATATCTATATACTTAATAATTAATATTATTTTAGCATAAAATTTTTATATCTTTGGCTGAATTATTATTTTTATTATTAGTAATTTTAATTTCTTATATAATTGTTTTCAAGATAAATTAATAATAACTTCTTTTTAATTTTAATTTATCTTAATAAAATCTATCTTCTTAAATAGATATTATTAATATTTTATTTAGTATGTAATAAATAGATATATAATTAATAAAATAATTGATTAATTAAAAAATAAACATTATTTTACTTTTTTTTTAAAGTAAATTTAAAATTTCTTATTTTTAGTTATTTTTAAATATATTTTTTAAGTTTTTTTAAAAAAATATTAGTTTTATTATTAGAAAGGAAAGATAAGTGATGCATAATATTAAATTAGAACAACTTATTAATACTTATTTAAATATTTATAAATATCAAGATTATGCTCCTAATGGTCTTCAGGTGGAGGGATGTTCGGAAGTAAAAAAAATAGTAACAGGCGTGACTGCATCACAAAGATTACTAGATGAAGCAATAAAATTAAATGCTGATGCGATTATTGTTCACCATGGTTTTTTTTGGAAAAATGAATCTCCTGTTATTCTTAATATAAAACATAAGCGATTAAAAACATTGCTTTGTAATGATATTAACCTTTATAGTTATCATTTGCCTCTTGATGCTCATCCTATTATTGGTAATAATGTAAAGTTAGGAAATATAATGGAAGTTAAAATTGATAGTTATATTACTCCATTATTACCGATTGGTAAATTTTCAAAACCAATAACTGCTTATGATTTAATGTCACGTTTAAATAATAGTCTATCACGTCAACCATTATACTGTGGTGATAATGGCCCAAAAGATATCAAAACTATTATTTGGTGTACTGGAGCTGGTCAAAATTTTATTCAACATGCTGAAAATATTGGAATTGATGCTTTTGTAACTGGTGAAGTTTCTGAGCAAACAATACATATCGTTAGAGAAATTGGGATTCATTTTTATGCCGCTGGTCATCATGCAACTGAGCGATTTGGAATTAAAGCCTTAGGTGAATGGTTACAAAAAGATTATGGTTTTGAAGTTACTTTTGTTGATATACCTAATCCTATTTAATTTTTATTAAAACAAATAAAAAAGATAATTAAAATACTAAAATATTTTATTTTTTTATTAAACTATGTCTTACTATTTAATTTATAAATATAAATAAATAGTAAGACATAGTTTAATTTTATTAAAATGATTAATTATTTTTAATTAAATCACTATGAAAATCTTTTTGTTTATATCCTGTATATAATTGACGAGGACGAGAAATTTTTAATTTTTCATTATGCATTTCATTCCAGTGAGTAATCCAACCAATTGTACGAGCAATAGCAAAAATAACTGTGAACATGGTTGTTGGTATTCCAATTGCCTTTAAAAGGATACCAGAATAAAAATCTACATTAGGAAAAAGTTTTTTATCAATGAAGTAAGGATCACTAGTTGCCATATCTTCTAACTTCTTAGTAACTTCTAATATATTATCATTTAATTTAAGTTCTTTAAGCACTTCATCACAAGTTTTTTTCATAGCTGTAGCACGTGGATCATAATTTTTATAAATTCTATGACCAAATCCCATTAAACGAAATGGATCATCTTTATCTTTTGCTCGTTTGATAAATTTAGGAATATTCCCAACAGTTTGAATTTCCTCTAGCATACGTAAACAAGCTTCATTAGCTCCTCCATGTGATGATCCCCAAAGAGAGGCAATTCCAGCAGTAATGCAAGCAAATGGATTTGCACCAGAAGATCCAGCTGTTCTTACAGTTGATGTTGAAGCATTTTGTTCATGATCAGCATGTAGGATAAAGAAACGATCAACTGCTCGTTCGACGATTGGATTAACGTGATATTTTTCATAAGATGAAGAAAACATCATATTAAGAAAATTAGCTGAATAAGAAAGGTTCTTCTGTGGGTAAATAAAAGGTTTACCAATAGAATATTTATAAGACATTGCTGCAATTGTAGGCATTTTTGCCAATAATCTCAATGCAGCCATTTCACGATGTTGTGGATTATTAACATCTAACGAATCATGATAAAAAGCTGCTAATGCGCTAGTTATACCACAAAGAATTGCCATTGGATGAGAGTTACGATGGAAACCTTGTAATAATTGACTAATTCGTTCATGGATTACTGTATGCTTAGTGATAACGTTTTTAAAATTATCATAATCATTTTGTGATGGTTTTTCACCGTAAAGTAATATATAACAAACTTCTAAATAAGTAGACGTAGTAGCCAATTGATCAATTGGATATCCGCGGTGTAATAGAATACCTTTATCTCCATCTATATACGTAATCTTAGATTCACAAGATGCGGTTGAAGTAAAACCAGGATCGTAGGTAAAATAACCTTTAGAACACAACCCTCTGACATCAATCACATCGATCCCAAGTGTGGGGTTTAGTACTTCTAGTTCAATTTTTTTTGCATTTTTGTCGACTAACTTTATGATCTTTTTTTCTTTGTTTGTCATTATAGAAGTCTCCTAGTATTTATTAACCACAATTCATGAAAATAATGAAAGTATAGTAAAACGTTTTAAATTTAGATAATATTTAATTACTTAAAAATTAGAGCTATTTTAAAAAAATTTTAAAAAATTTTTTTAATTTTAATTTAATAATAGATAATTTTATTATATTTTATATATATTTTAGATCTTTTTTATAAAAAAGATCATATTTTTATGGATATGAATTTATAATTTTTATTATTATATAATTTCTTATTTTTTGTTTAGTTAAGTTAATAATGACTAAATTAATCTAATTTAATTATATAATGTAAATAATTAATTTGTGTTAAATGATATAATTAACCATTTAATAATCTATTTTAAAATTTTAATTTAAATTTATTATTTTATTAAATTTATTCAAAGGTATTATGATATAATTGCAATAGAAATATGAAAATTATATAATATAAATAAAGTTTTAAGATTTACTATACCACATGAGTTGTATTTTTATATAGTATTAATAAATAACAACTTTTAAAAATTTATCATAGATTAATTTTTAACTTGAGTTATATTATTACTATAATAATAGTTATTTAATTTTTGCTTCAACATCAGAAGTAAAGAAAAAGATAAAAATCTTTTTTATAAAAATTATGAAAAAACAAAGACCAATAAATCTTCAATTGCAGACAATTCATTTTCCGATTATTGCAATAGCTTCAATTTTACATCGAATTTCTGGTATTATTAGTTTTATTACTGTTGGTATTTTATTGTGGCTACTAGGGTTATCGCTTTCTTCACCAGAAGGTTTTAACTATGTTAGTAATATTATGTGCAATTTTTTTATAAAGTTCATTATTTTTACTTTATTAACATCATTAATATATCATATTTGTAGCGGTATTCGTCATATGTTAATGGATTTTGCTTTGATTAATGAAAGCCTATATATAGGACGTATTTCAACCATAGTTACATTTATTGTTACTGTTATTTTATCAATCTCAACAGGTTTTTTGTTATGGTAGTTAATTCATCAGCATTAGGAAGTACTGGTACACAAGATTGGCTACTACTTCGTTCATCTGCTATTATTATAGTTCTTTATATATTTTATATTATCAGTTTTATTATAATAAATAAGTTAAATTATACTATTTGGTTGAATTTTTTTGCTCTTTCTATGACAAAAGTTTTTACTATTTTAACACTTATTTCTGCATTAATACACACATGGATAGGTTTATGGCAAGTTCTAACCGATTATATTAAATCAATTCTATTGCGATTATTGCTACAATTTTTTTTTATTGTTATATTAATAACTTATTTAATTTATGGAACAATTGTTGTATTTGGAGTCTAAATGAAGTTACCAATAAGGGAATTTGATGTAATTATTATTGGAGCTGGAGGGGCTGGAATGCAAGCAGCATTACAAATTTCTCGGCTAGGTTTGGCATGTGCATTAATTTCTAAAGTATTTCCAACGCGTTCACATACTGTATCAGCTCAAGGTGGAATTAGTGTTTCACTAGGTAATATTCATGAAGATAATTGGCAATGGCATATGTATGATACAATTAAAGGTTCTGATTATATAGGTGATCAAAATGCTATTGAATACATGTGTAAAGCAGGACCTGAAGTCATATTGGAGCTCGAACATATGGGATTACCATTTTCGCGTTTAGATAATGGTCGTATTTATCAACGTCCATTTGGTGGGCAATCAAAGAATTTTGGTGGAGAGCAAGCCTCACGCACTGCTGCAGCGTCGGATAGAACAGGACATGCTCTTTTACACACCCTTTATCAACAAAATTTAAAAAACCATACTTCAATTTTTTCTGAATGGTATTCACTTGATTTAGTTAAAAATCAAGATGGTAATATAGTCGGATGTACTGCATTGTGCATGGAAAGCGGTGATGTTATCTATTTTAAAGCTAAAGCAACTATTCTTGCTACTGGTGGAGCTGGAAGAATTTATCAATCAACAAGCAATGCTTATATTAATACCGGTGATGGAATTGGAATGGCTGTTAGGGCTGGAGTGCCATTACAGGATATGGAGATGTGGCAATTTCATCCAACTGGAATTGCTGGAGTAGGTATATTAATAACAGAAGCCTGTAGAGGAGAAGGGGGATATTTACTCAATAAAAATGGTGAGCGATTTATGGAGCGTTATGCCCCAAATTCAAAAGATCTAGCTAGCCGTGATGTTGTTGCTCGTTCAATTATGATAGAGATTCGTGAAGGTAGGGGATATCATGGATCTTATGGACAACATGTTAAATTAAAACTTAATCATTTAGGTAAAGAAATATTAGAATCACGATTACCTGGTATTCTTGAATTATCAAAAACTTTTGCTAATATTAACCCAATTGAAGAGCATATTCCTGTTATTCCTACTTGTCATTATATGATGGGCGGTATTCCGACTAAAATAACCGGTCAAGCGTTGATGATCAATGAAAAAGGTGAAGATGTTATAATTCCTGGATTATTTGCTATTGGTGAAATTGCCTGTGTTTCTGTTCATGGTGCAAATAGATTAGGTGGAAATTCATTGCTTGATTTAGTAGTATTTGGGCGTTCTGTTGCGATATATTTAAAAGAATATTTATTAAAACAAGGTTTATCGGTACGTGATGCTAGTGAATATGATATTGATGTAGCATTAATGCGCTTTAATCGCTGGAATAATATGAATAATGGTGAAGATAATATAGTAGAAATACGTAAAGCATTGCAAACTTGTATGCAGAATAATTTTTCAGTTTTTCGTGAAGGTTATACGATGAATAATGGATTAGAAGAATTAAAAATAATTCGTGAGCGTCTTAAAAATGCTAGGTTGGATGATACTTCACGTGAATTTAATACAAACTTAATTGAATGTTTAGAATTAGATAATTTAGTAGAAACAGCATTTGCAACAGCAAAAGCAGCAAATTTTCGCACTGAAAGTCGAGGTGCGCATAATCGATCTGACTATCCTGATCGTGATGATATTAATTGGTTATGCCATACTATTTATTTACCTCAATCTGGAACAATGACTCGTCGAGAAGTAAATATGCAACCAAAATTATGCAATTCTTTCAAACCTAAACCACGTACTTATTAATGAATATTATCGATAATACTCTAGAGAATATAAATTATGAAAATTAAATTTTCTATTTATCGTTATAATTCAGATATAGATAATATTCCACGTATGCAAGACTACAGTTTAGAGATAACTAAAGATCGTGATATAATGTTATTAGATGCTTTAATTAAACTGAAAGAAAAAGATCCGACTTTGTCATTTAGACGTTCTTGTCGTGAGGGAGTTTGTGGTTCGGATGGATTAAATATGAATGGTAAAAATGGATTAGCTTGTATTACACCATTGTCGACTTTATATCGTAATAATAAAAAAATTGTCATTCGACCATTGCCAGGTTTACCTATTGTACGAGATTTATTTGTTGATATGACTAAATTTTATACTCAATATGAAAAAATTCGGCCTTATATTATCAATAATAGTAAGGATAAACCGATTCGTGAATATATACAGACTCCTGAACAAAGGAAAAAATTAGATGGTTTATATGAATGTATTCTTTGTGCTTGTTGTTCAACATCATGTCCATCATTTTGGTGGAATTTTGATAAATTTATTGGCCCTGCTGGTTTATTAACTGCTTATAGATTTTTAATCGATAATCGTGATACTGAAACCAATAGTAGATTGGATAATTTAAATGACTCTTTTAGCGTATTTCGCTGTCATAGTATTATGAATTGTGTTAGCGTCTGCCCAAAAGGTTTAAATCCAACTAAAGCTATTAGTCGTATTAAATTAATGTTATTGAAATATAGTGCATAATTTTAGATATAATTTTAATTATTAAAAAATAATATTAGAAATTAAAAAAAATTTAAATTTAATTTTTTAATTTATATCTTAAGTTAAAAGAAGTAATTCTTAATTTTTTTACATGTTTTTAAAGATTCTTATAAAAAAGTGGAATCTAATGAAGAATTTATTTATTGATGATTATAGATAGAAGAGATTCAATGAATTTTCATTAAATCTTGTATATATAAAGTGCAATTCTATTATTTACGACAAAAACTTAAGTCTATAATAGACTTGATGGATTGGAATACAATGCAAAATCGTGTAATGAAGGACTGGTTAGATTCAAGTTTTTTAGCTGGTGCAAATCAGTCTTATATCGAACAGGTTTATGAAGATTACTTAACTGATCCTAATTCAGTTAATTTAGATTGGAGGAATATTTTTGATAAACTAACTATTGATTCAGTTTCTCATACTGAATTCTTTCATTCTAAAATACGGAAATATTTTCTTTCATTAGCAAAAAGTTCTACGCATTATCAAACTTTAAATACTGATCCATCTTTTGATGTAAAACAAGTTAAAGTTTTTCAAATGATAAATGCATTTCGCTTTAGAGGACATCAAAATTCAAATCTTGATCCTTTAAATCTATGGAAACAAGAAGATGTTCCTGATTTAGATCCTACATTTTATGATTTAACTGATGATGATTTTAAGAAAACATTTTTTGTTGGTTCTTTTGGAATCTGTCATGAAATGATGAAATTAAATGAGCTATATGCTGCATTAAAACGTATTTACTGTACTTCGATTGGCGCAGAATACATGCATATTGTAAATATTGAAGAAAAACTCTGGATTCAGCAACATCTAGAACTATTAACATCGATTAGTGAACGATTTAGTAAACAAGAAAAAATTAGATTTTTATCAGAATTAATCGCTGCTGAAGGATTCGAACGTTATCTTGGAGTAAAATTTCCTGGAGTAAAACGATTTTCTTTAGAAGGTGGGGATTCTCTTATACCAACATTAAAAGATTTAATACGTTATGCAGGAAAACAAAATATTAGTGAAATAATATTAGGAATGGCACATCGTGGAAGATTAAATGTTTTAGTTAATATCTTAGGTAAACAATCAAAAGATCTATTCAATGAATTTTATGGTAAAAATAATGATTATTTAGGTAGTGGTGACGTTAAATATCACCAAGGTTTTTCTTCTGATTTTAAAACAGAAAATGATTTAATTCATTTATCTTTAGCATTTAATCCATCACATTTAGAAATAGTAAGCCCAGTAGTAATTGGTTCTGTACGTGCTCGACGTGATCGTTTGAATAAAAATTCTAATAATATGATATTACCAATTACAATCCATGGTGATGCGGCAGTAATTGGACAGGGAGTTGTTCAAGAGATGCTGAATATGTCTCAGGCTTGTGGTTACGAAGTTGGCGGTACATTACGAATTGTAATTAATAACCAAATAGGTTTTACTACGTCAAATCCTAAGGATGCGCGTTCAACACAATATTGTACTGATATAATGAAAATGGTTCAAGCACCTATTTTTCATGTTAATGCCGATGATCCTGAAGCAGTTGTTTTTATTTCTCGATTAGCATTAGATTTTCGAAATAAGTTTAAACGTGATGTAGTAATTGATTTAGTTTGTTATCGTCGATATGGTCATAATGAAGCTGATGAACCTAGTGCTACTCAACCAATTATGTATCAAAGAATAAAAAAACACGCCACATCACTTAAAATTTATGCGGATAAATTAATAGCAGAAAAGATAATTACAAATGATGAAGTAACTGAAATGATTAATATTTATCGTGATAAATTAGATAAAGGTGATCGTGTAGTTGATGAATGGCGACCAATGAGAACAGATCATTCGATATGGAAATATTATTTAAATAATAAATGGAATGAAATTTATCCATCAAAAGTTAAGAAAAAACGATTACAGTATTTAGCTAAATCTTTGAATACTATTCCTGAAGATATAATTATGCACCCTCGTGTTGAAAAAATTTATAGTGATCGTTTAGAAATGGCAAGCAGTAAAAGACCTCTTGATTGGGGAGCAGCAGAAACTTTAGCTTATGCAACATTACTTGATGAAGGCATACAAGTTCGCTTATCAGGTGAAGATGCAGGTCGAGGTACTTTTTTTCATCGTCATGCAGTTATTCATAATCAAACTAACGGTTCAATTTACCTTCCTTTGGCTAATATACATAAAAATCAAGGAATATTTAAAGTTTGGGATTCTGTTTTATCTGAAGAAGCTGTACTTGCTTTTGAATATGGTTATGCCTCAACTGAACCACGTGTTTTAACTATTTGGGAAGCTCAATTTGGTGATTTCGCTAATGGAGCTCAGGTTGTTATTGATCAATTTATTAGCTCTAGTGAACAAAAATGGGGTAGAATATGTGGATTAGTAATGTTATTACCTCACGGTTATGAGGGGCAAGGTCCAGAACACTCTTCTGCTCGGTTAGAACGTTATTTACAATTGTGTGCGGAAGAAAATATACAAGTTTGTGTTCCAACTACTTCAGCTCAGATTTATCACATGCTAAGGCGACAAATACTTCGTAACATACGTCGTCCATTAATTGTTATGTCACCTAAATCATTATTGCGTTATCACCTAGCTGTTTCTACTTTTGAAGAATTAGCAAATGGTAAATTTCAACCAGTGATTAATGAAATTGATCCAATAGATTCTAAAAAAGTAAAACGCATTGTTTTATGTTCTGGTAAAGTTTATTATGATTTGCTTGAACAACGTCGTAAAAATAAACAAAAAAATCTTATAATTATCCGTATTGAGCAATTATATCCATTTCCTTATAAAGATTTAGAGAAAACTTTAAAACCTTATAAATATATTCGTGATTTTATTTGGTGTCAGGAAGAGCCTCTTAATCAAGGTGCATGGCATTATAGTCAGCATGATATTCGTAAAGTAATCCCAAAAGGGTCATTATTAAGTTATTCTGGACGTCCTGCATCCGCTTCACCTGCTGTAGGTTATGCGAATATTCATCAAGAACAGCAAAAGAGATTGGTTGATGATGCACTAAAAATAAATAAATTAAAGGATAGAAAATGAGTAGCATAGAAATTCTTGCTCCTGATCTCCCTGAATCAGTTATAGATGCTACAGTTGCAACTTGGCATAAGAAACCAGGCGATCAGGTGAAACGGGATGAAGTGTTAGTTGAAATTGAAACAGATAAAGTTATATTAGAAGTATCAGCATCAAATTCAGGTGTTCTTAAATCAATCCTAGAAGAAGAAGGAGCTACCGTTTTATCTAAGCAACTTTTAGGATATATAGATGTTAACGAAAAGATGAAAATTTCAATTAATGAAGAAGAAAAGCTTAATGAGTCAGAATTAATTAAAGATAATAATATCAATCTTAAGAAAGAAAATCATAATATATTAACACCTGCTGTTCGTCGATTAATTGCAGAGAATGATTTAAACTCATCTAATATTAAAGGTACTGGTATAAGAAATCGTATAACGCGTAATGATGTTGATCAACATATCAAAGGAAAATTAATGGTAAATACAAATAGATTAATTGAACAACATAATAAGGAATTTACAATTACATCACTAACTTCTTCTCACCGAAATGAAAAACGCGTACCAATGACTCGTTTACGTAAACGTATTGCAGAACGTTTATTAGAAGCAAAAAATAATACTGCCATGTTAACGACTTTTAATGAAGTTAATATGAAACCTATTATTGATTTACGAAAATGTTATGCTGAAAGTTTTGAAAAGCGACATAGTATACGTTTGGGTTTTATGTCCTTTTATGTTAAAGCAGTTGTTGAAGCTTTAAAACGTTATCCTGAAGTCAACTCATCTATTGATGGTTCAGATATGATTTATCATAGTTATTTTGATATTAGTATTGCTGTTTCAACAGATAGGGGTTTAGTTACACCTGTATTACGTGATGCAGATATGCTTAGTATGGCAGAAATTGAAAAACGTATTAAAGAATTAGCAATTAAAGGACGTGATGGAAAACTAATGGTTGAAGAATTAAAAGGTGGAAATTTTACTATTACTAATGGAGGTGTTTTTGGTTCTTTAATGTCAACACCGATTATTAATCCTCCACAAAGTGCAATATTAGGAATGCATACCATCAAAAATAGATTAATGGTTATTGATGATGGTAAGATTGAGATCTTACCAATGATGTACTTAGCTCTTTCATATGACCACCGTTTAATAGATGGACGTGAATCTGTATTCTTTTTAGTGACAATAAAAAATATGTTAGAAGATCCGACTCGTTTATTATTGGATGTTTAGATAATTAACTTTAAATAAAAAATTATTATTTATAGTTTTAAAATAAAGCTTAATTATTTTTTTAATGATTAATTTTTAAATAAAAATATATAAAAATTTATTTATTATTTTTTATCTTATTAAATTATGGATATATTATCATGAACTTACATGAATATCAAGCAAAACAGTTACTTGCACGCTATGGATTGCCAATACCAATAGGTTATGTTTGTAAAACAGTAAAAGAAGCAGAAATTGCTACAATGAAATTAGGTAATAGTCCTTGGGTTATAAAATGTCAAGTACATGCTGGTGGTCGAGGTAAAGCAGGTGGTGTGAAAGTCGTTAATAACAATGAAGAGGTTCGAATATTTACTGAAAATTGGTTAGGAAATTATTTAGTAACTTATCAAACTGACTCTAATGGTAAGCTTGTTAACGAAATTTTAATAGAAAAAGCTACTGATATTTATAAAGAATTTTATTTAGGTGCATTAATAGATTCTAGTGCTAATCGTATAGTTTTTATGTCATCAATTAAAGGTGGAATAGAAATTGAGAAAGTAGCGAAAAAAACACCAGAGTTAATTCATAAAGTCATTATCGATCCTTTAACAGGGCCGATGCCTTATCAAGGACGTGAGCTTGCTTTTAAATTAGAGTTAAAAGGAAAACAAGTTGAGCAGTTTGTTAGGATATTTATCGGATTGGCAAAAATTTTTTTAGAACGAGATTTGATTTTAATTGAAATTAATCCATTAGTTATAACAAAACAAGGAGATTTAATTTGTTTAGATGGAAAATTTAGCGTTGACAGTAATGCATTATACAGACAAATAGAATTAAAAAATATGCGTGATATCTATCAGGAAGATCCTCGTGAATCATATGCATCAGAATTGGAATTAAACTATGTTGCTTTAGATGGCGATATAGGTTGTATGGTTAATGGTGCTGGTTTAGCGATGGGAACTATGGATATGATTAAATTATATGGTGGTTCTCCAGCTAATTTTCTTGATGTAGGTGGCAGTGTTACTGAAGAACGGGTAAGTAAAGCATTTGAAATTATTTTATCGGATAAAAACATTAGATCTATTTTAGTAAATATTTTTGGTGGTATAGTTCGTTGTGATTTAATTGCTAGTGGTATTATTAAAGCAATTAAAAAAATTGAAGTAAAAATTCCAATTATTATTCGTCTTGAAGGTAATAGTGCTGAAATAGGTATTAAGATGTTGATCGATAGTAATTTAAAAATAATTATTGCAACTAGTTTAACTGATGCGGCAATTAAATCAGTATCAGGTAGTAGGGGTGAAATAAGTAATGTCAATTTTAATTGATAAAAATACTAAAGTTATTTGTCAAGGATTTACAGGTAATCATGGTACATTTCATTCAGAACAAGCTATTGCTTATGGAACACAAATAGTTGGTGGTGTAACACCAGGTAAAGGTGGAACTAAGCATTTAGGATTATCTGTTTTTAATACAATAAATGAAGCTGTAAAAGCTACAGGTGCTACTACATCAGTAATTTATGTTCCCGCTCAATTCTGTAAAGATTCTATTCTTGAAGCGATTAATAGTGGTATCAAATTAATTATCACTATTACAGAAGGTATACCAATATCAGACATGTTAATAGTAAAAGCAAAATTAGATGAGATTGGAGTAAGAATGATAGGACCAAATTGTCCTGGTATTATTACACCTGGTGAATGTAAGATTGGTATTCAACCTGGTTATATTCATAAACCAGGTAAAATAGGTATCATATCACGTTCTGGTACATTAACTTATGAAGCAGTTAAGCAGATAACAGATGTAGGGTTAGGGCAGTCTACTTGTGTAGGTATAGGTGGTGATCCTATTTTAGGTTCAAATTTTATTGATATAATAAAACTATTCCAAGCAGATCTTAAAACTGAAATAATTGTTATAATAGGTGAAATTGGTGGTATAGCAGAAGAAGAAGCAGCTGTTTATATTAAACAACATGTAACAAAACCTGTTGTTGCATATATTTCAGGCATAACAGCACCAAATGATAAACGTATGGGACACGCTGGTGCAATAATTGCCGGTGGTAAGGGTACAGCAAATCATAAATTTTCTATTTTAGAATCTGTAGGAGTAAAAATAGTTCGCAACTTAGATGAAATTGGTGAAGCAGTTAAACAATTAGAGATTAATAAATAATTTATTTTTATGTTATTTTTATAAAAAATATGGATTAATTTTTTATTTTATCCTAAAAAATAATGATAATTAATTTTATTAACAATAAAGTTTTAAGTATTATTACATTTATTAATATATTATTAACAGTTTTTAAACTAATCTTTTCTGATAGTTGTTAAAAACAAATAATTAATAAATTGATTAAAATAAATTATTATATATATAATTAACATAATTATTATATTTTAAAAATTTTTAATTTTTATTATAAAATATATAAAATTGATGTTTTGATTTTATTTTTTTTACTTTATAATAGTTAGATAATAATTTAAAGAGTAAAAAATATTTTGTTTAAAGTTTTTTAGATTTTATAATACATAATATATATATAATAATATTATATTTTTTAATTTTAATTTATTATTTATTTTATTATTTATAATATTAATTATTATTTTAATTACTGGATATAAAATTTTATTACTTTAATTTTGATTAAAAAATATTTTTAGTCAAAATATTTTTTAAATTAGTTTTAAACTTAATATAATAAGTTAAATTTATTTGTAATATCACTATTGTATTATTATAATAATACAATATTTATTTTTAACATCAATATAATATTGATTATTTGTTCAAAAAAATTTTTTTGAAAATAAAATGAAAACATGATAATAATCACTATTATTTAATTTAATTTATAAACTAAATAAGAAAATAAATTCGTAGAGGAATTTTAAAATCCTTAAATATAATAATTATTATTTATTTCCTTGATAAATTTATTTTATTTAAATTTAAGAAATACATAATATCAAAATTTATATTTATATATGGTAATAAAGTTTTTATATACTACTAAAAATATTAAACTATTAATAGAAATAATCCTGTTATACGAAAGTACTTTATATAAAATTAAAAATTTTATTATATTATATTTATGTAAGCAAATAATAAAATTAAAATATCTATTAGAATAGTATTCTTTAAAAATTAAGTTTACAATTTTTAAATTTTATAATATGACAATCTTTAATTTATCAATATTATTTATATTGTCTTATAATTCTGGTTTATATCTATAAACTTATTGATAGATAAAATAGATTTTTATTTACAAATATTTGATATTATTATAATAAAATCAAATATTATCTAAATATAATGAAATTATCATTACATATTTATATAATATATTACATATATAGTTAATAGAAAGTCTATTTACCATTAAATTAGTATAAATCTAATTTTTGATTCCACTAATATATGATCTTTATAGTTAATCTTGATGATTAAATTATTTTTAATATCTAAATTTTCAAATAAATACTTTAATTATCTCAACATCATTATTGTAGTTATAAATAATAAAATATTCAATTAAAAATGCTTAATATAATAAAATTTATTAATATTAATTATAAATTTATAAGATTTATATAGTAGTATTAATAATTACTGTATTTTAATAACTTTATCTTAATTTATAGTTTTGATATGAATATAGTCTATTTTATTATTATTTATAAAAATAAAGATATTATTTTTTGAATGAATGAGTATCATTTAATATTTTATTTCAAATTTAAACATTATTTTTTTGTAATTTAACTATGAATTTAGTCTTAATAATTTTATTTTTATAAAAATAAAATTATTAATAAAACTAAATTAAATAATTAATTATAGCTGTAGATAAGATTTATTTATTAATATAGAAAATATATTATGTGTTTTTTTAAACTTTATTACATTTATGACTATTTTTTCAAATATTCAATATTTTTTACTAAAACTATTTTTAATATTTATTTTCTATATTAAAGAAAAAGATTATTATTAATTTTAATATCGTATATCATATATTTATTAATATTTTATCTAGTTTTATATAAAATAGTTTTATGTTATTTTATTTATTATTTACTATTTTATTATTATTTTTTATCATGATTTAATATTTAATTACTCTTTAACTTTATTCATAAAATTATTCTAATAAATAATTTATTTAAATATATTAATAGTGGATAGTTTATTAATATAATTATATGAAGTAAAAAATGTTTTTTTGCTATCTTATCTATATTTTATATAATAATACTTATTTTTATTAACTATAGTTAATAATGCAAGTTATGACTATTTAGATATAAAATATAAAAATATTTTAAAAAGCATTTTAATATTAAAAATAATTACTATTTTTATTGATATATTTAAAATAAACAGAACTAGACTTCTTAACTTTTTTTTATCAAAGAATTTAAGTAATAATTTGCATGAATATAATATATTTTTTTTTAAATGTAAGTTTCTTAGTTAAATTAATCCTATTTATTCTAATAGGATTTTCTATTACTTCTTTGGCTATTATTATTCAACGAATTATAATTTTAAATAAAGCAACTCGGGAAATGAAAATTTTTGAAGATCATTTTTGGTCAGGCATTGAACTATCACGTCTTTATAAAGAATGTCAAATTCGACGTGATATATTGACTGGATTAGAAAAAATTTTTTATTCTGGATTCAAAGAATTTCTTCGCTTAAATCAATTTAACCTTAATAAAAAAGAAGAACTAGTGAAGGGTGTATATAGAATTATGCGATTATCAATAAATCATGAATTAGAGTTATTAGATGAACATATTAATTTTTTAGGTACCATAGGATCAATAAGTCCTTATATTGGATTATTAGGTACAATTTTAGGAATAATGCATTCTTTTATTAAATTGACCTCAATCAAACAACAAGCAACATTACAAATTATTGCACCAAGTATTGCTGAAGCTCTAATTTCAACTGCAATCAGTTTATTTACAGCTATTCCAGCTATATTAGCCTATAACCTACTAAATATAAAAATGAATAAATTAGAACAAAGTTATGATAATTTTATGGAAGAATTTTTAATTATTTTATATCGTCAATCTTTTTTTTCTAAAGATAATAAATAAAGAGAATTGAAAATGGATCGTGTTCGATATAGGCGTGAACTAAAATCTGAAATCAATATTGTTCCTTTATTAGATATATTATTAGTATTGTTATTGATTTTTATATCAACAGCTCCAATTATTTCGCAAAATCTAAAAGTAGAATTACCAAATGCACCTAAATCAAAATTTATGTCAGATACTAATAAATCACTTATTATTTTTGAAATATCTGAAGTAGGACAATACAGTATCATAATTGGTAATTATCGAAAAAAGATTTTAGAAACTGAAAAAATTCAAATAATAATAAAAAATGTTTTAGCAAAAAATTCAAATTCATTTTTTTTAATTGGTAGCTCTAAGAATGTACCTTATGAAGAAATTATTAAAATTTTAAGTATACTTCATCAAACTGGTATTAGGACTGTGGGTTTTATGACTCAACCTATTTAATATAATTTAATAATTATTTATTTGGAAATCAATTTTGGGAAAAATAAAAGAGAAAAAAAATAAATTAAATCGATTTATTATATTTTCTATTTTATTCCACATTTTACTATTTAGTTTAATTATCTTTAGTTCATTAAATCAAATTATTAATTTTATTAATTATGATCAAGATCATAAAGTGATTGATACAATTATTGTTGATACAGGTTATGAAATAGAGAAATATAAAAAATTTGAACAAAAAAACAATGCGAAACAAGATGTTATTGAGGAAAAATATTTTCAACAAAAAAAAAATGAACAAAAAAAATTAAAAATTCCTGAAGAAAATAATATTAAAATAAAAGAAAAAACAGAGAAATATCATTGGCAAACAAAAGAAGATATTAAGAAGACTAAAACTAAAGAACAAAATAAAATTACTAAAGATATTGCAGTTAAAGTTAAAGTAAAACAAGATAAATTAATAAAAGATGAAATAAAGATAAAATTAAAAGATGAAAAAATACTTAAAGTATTAAAAACTAATAGAAAAATAAATATAAAAAAAGAATCTGTTATAGTTGATGATCTTATTGATGAATTAACAGTTAAAAAACCAATTGAGAAAACAAGATACCTTGAATCTAACAATCAAAAAGAAAATAAAAAAAACAAAGCATTAAGTTCAGAGCTAATCAATTATTCTGCTAAAATTAAAGACGCAATTGAAAATAAATTTTATGATGCTAATATTTATCAAGGTAAAATATGTGAATTAAAGATAAATCTTAATGAAAACGGTACATTAATTAGTATTTTTGCTAAAAATAATATTTTAAACGATAAATCACTATGTGATGCAGCAATACGTGCAACTAAAACGGCCAGAATACCAAAACCACCTAATCGTAGTATTTATGATTTATTTAATAAATATGGAAGCGTTATAATATTTAATATTATTTAGTTAAAAAATAAGATAAATTTTATATAATTAATAAAATTAACTAATTTTTTAGTTATTTTGTTTTATATATTTATATTTATTAGTATTAAAATTAAATTATTGTATATAAATAAATAAACATTATAAGAGAAAAAAATGAAATACATAATTAAATTATTATTATGTTTTATAATGATATGGATTGGAAACGCTCATGCAGAAATTCGTATTGAAATTACTAAAGGTGTCAATACTGCACAGCCTATTGGTATTGTACCCTTTAAATGGAACGGAACAGATCCATTACCGTATAATATAGAACAAATTATTACTGCTGATTTACAAAATAGTGGTAAATTTAATCCTATTGATCATAATCATATACCTCAACAACCAACTATTGCGTCTGAGGTAATATCAAATTCTTGGATTGCATTAGGTATAAATTCTATTGTTATTGGCTATGTGCAACCTGTATCTGATAGTCAATATATTATTGATTATCAACTTATTGATGTCGTAAATTCTCCTTGTATTGTGTTAATTAAAAATCAATTAAAAATATCGCGAAAATGGTTACGATATGCAGCACATACTATCAGTAATGAAGTATTTGAAAAGTTAACTGGTATTCGAGGCGCGTTTAATACACGTATATCCTATGTATTAAAAGTTAATGATATAAAATTTCCTTATGAATTACGCGTTTCGGATTATGATGGTTATAATCAATTTATTATTCATCGTTCTAAAGAACCGTTAATGTCTCCTGCTTGGTCTGCTGATGGTGAAAAAATAGCTTATGTAACTTTTGAAAGCGGTAGTTCATCTTTAGTTATCAAAACTTTAGTAACTGGTGAAGTTAGCACAGTTACTTCTTTTCCATGTCATAATGGCGCACCTACTTTTTCGCCTGATGGCACAAAACTTGCTTTTGTACTTTCGAGAACAGGAAGCTTAAACCTTTATGTAAAGGACCTAAAAAATGGAAAAATTGATCAAATAACTTATGGTCGTAACAATAATACTGAACCAAATTGGATGCCAGATAGTCAAACACTTATTTATACTTCTGATGAAACTGGTCGGCCACAAATATATAAATTAAATATTAATATTGGTGTTCCAGAACGTATAACTTGGGTAATTAATCAAAATCAGGATCCGAGTGTTAGTCATGATGGTAAATTTATGGTAATGGTTAACTCTTATAACGGCAAACAACGCATTGTTAAGCAAGATCTTAAAAATGCTAATGAGATTGAATATTTAACTGATACATTTTTAGATGAAACTCCTAGTATTTCACCTAATAATACTATGATAATTTATAGTTCCTCACAAGGATTTAGAACTGTATTACAACTTGTATCAACCGATGGACATTTTAAAGCATGCATATCAGCAGCTAATGGACAGATAAGATTTCCTGCTTGGTCACCATATTTATGATATATAATAAATATTATAATAGTAAAAAGAGAATTAATTAATATGCATTTGAATAAAATACTTAAACAATTAATAGTAGTATTATTTATCCTACTAATTACAGCATGTAATTTAAAAAAAAATAATGAAAAAAATAGTTATGGAAATGATTTAATAAATACAAATGATAACTTAAATACAAAACAATTTTTTTACAACAAAAAGATTAATCGAGAATTACAAAGTAATAATATCGTTTATTTTGATTTTGATAAAAGTGATATCGATATAGAATATGAAGATATTTTAAATAAACAAGCAATTTTCCTACGTGAAAATCCTTCTGTTAATATTATTATTGAAGGTCATACTGATGAACGTGGCTCACCAGAATATAATATTGCACTTGGTGAACGTCGTGCTAATATTATAAAAATATATTTACAAAGTAAAGGTGTAAATAGTAATCAAGTTTCTATTGTATCTTACGGTAAAGAAAAACCAGCTATATATGGTCACGATGAATCAATATTCTCAAAAAATCGTCGAGCTGTAATTATATATTAATAATATTACATGAATAATAATTTTAAATATTTTTATATTAATTTTTTAATATTAGTTGGAATGGTGATTCCAGTAATGACTATTGCTAAATCTCAAATTGTTAATATTAGTTCAGATTCGACAAGTAATCTTCTCATTCAAATTGAAACAGCAGTTAATTCTCATGGGCAATTATTATATCAGATTCAACGACAGTTATTGGATGCTCAACGTGATATTGATATATTACGAGGTCAAATTCAAGAAAATCAATATCAATTAAAACAGGTTATTAAAGAACAAAAAGATCTTAATATTTACTTAAATTCATTGATGACTAATTCAAATAAAATAAATGTAAATATTCATAATAATAATAAAAACAATTCCATTTCTACCATCAAATCCACAAATGAAAAAATTGAATATGATGCAGCTATTGCTTTTGCTATAAATAGCAAATCTAAACAACAGATTATACGAGCAATTAGTTTTTTTCAGAACTTTATCAGAACTTATCCTAAATCTAGTTATCAGTCAAATGCTATTTATTGGCTCGGTCAATTAAATTATAATAATGGAAATAAAAATGATGCTGCTTTTTATTTTGCTACAGTTGTTAAAAATTATCCTAATTCGTCAAAAGTATCAGAGTCATTTTATAAGATAGGACTATTAATGCAAGAAAGTGGAGAAAATGAGAAGGCTCGTGCAGTTTATCAACGGATAATTAAAATGTATCCTGGTAGTCTAAGTGCACAATTAGCAAAAAAAAAATTAGTATCTCTTTAATAAGTAAATATGCGAAACACTATTACTCATTAATAAGTTAAAATAACATATTTTAAATAATTTATTTAAAATATTTCAGTAAAAATAATTTTACTTTTATTAAAAATAATAAATAAAATATTATAGATTTATAATCTTAAATAATTCCAAAAAGATAATTATCTCGTTGTTCTTATAATAATAAGAATATTAATTAATTTATCAAAATGTGAAACCATATTTTATTTATTATTAATATTTTTATTAATTATTATTTTTTTCTACTTATTATAGTAAAATTATTTACATGAATCTAGAATCATTAGATGTAAATATTTTAATTTAATTTTAAACTTTAAAATTAAATATATTAAATTAAGATAATTTAAAGAAATAAGATATCTAAATTTATTTAATAAATTTAGATTTATTTATTAAAATTTAATAATGAATATTATTATATAGCAACTAATTATTATTTTGTTTAGGAAACAGAACTAATAAATTACTAAATATTGTATTTTTATTATTATAATTAGAGATAATAATAGAAAAAAACTGAAAGAAGATTTCAATTTATTATAGATCAATAAAATTAAAGCAATGTAGATTTTTTGTTAATATAAATACAATTTTTTATAAAAAAGATTATTTATTATAAAATAAAAATAATATTTTTTAAGATTAAAATATTAAATGGAGAGGTTATGATATAGTGTAATTACGATCGTTAGAATTAGGTCTTTAAATGTAATAATATATTAAATTTTCTTTCTAAAAAAAGCTTATAGTAATTTCTGATTCTTATTAAAGATAAATATCTTTTAATTAAAAAATAAAATATTTAAAATTTAAGTAAATCCCATTTTGGTATATATATTTCAATTGTTTCTAAAAGGTGAATAAATCTAATTGATTAACAATTATATAATATTGCTTGCATATCACTAATTAGTTAAAACTAAAAAAATAGTTTTTCTTATTGATCCTAATGTTTTTTTTAAAAAATCAAGTTATGTGACTTCATTCTCTATAATACAACTTAAACTACTATTTCTTATTTTGAAGAGAATTCAAGTAAAATTCAATGTTTTTTCTGAAAATATTTCTATTTATTTTTCTATTATTTACATTATTTAGATGATACACCAATCTAATTAATTTATAAAAGTGTAAGCTTTTATAAGATATTTATCTGGAATATTATTGATATTAATTTTAAATTAAATAATTTTTAATTTTTTTATTTTTAAATAAAAATAATATAATCATTAAAATTTAAGTGCTATTAGTTATTTAACTATAATGATATTATAAAATTATATAGGATATTGTATTTGTATTTTTATGATATTTATAAAAAATAGTACTAATTATAATTAGAGTAGTTATTTAGTTTATATAACACAATATTAATAAATCAATTAATTTAAATATCAATGATGATTTTATCATAAATAAATCTTTATTTATGATAATTATTTATAGATTTTTACTAATTTTTTCTCAATTATTTAAATTAATCTATCTTTAACGTTAATAAGTAGTATTATATTTTTTTAATTTTTTTAGTATTGTATCGTACTGAAATAATATCATGTATATCTGTATTGCTATAATATTGATATTTTAATAATAATTTAAGTATATAAATTTGAATTACTATATAGAGTATAATTAATATGTTATTATTTATAATAATCACTATTAATTATTATTATTGATTTGTTAATTAAATATTAAGTATATATGTTAAATTATTAGACTTTATTATATTTAGATTACTCAATGATAATTAAAACTAATTAATTAAATTAAAGTTTTATCTTTTCAAATAAATCAATTATCCTTTAGTTAATTAATTTGTTAGATAAATAATTATTTTATTAAAGGATTTAGTTATAATTATTGATATATATGATATACTTAATTATCACTTATATTATGCTAAAATTTTAATAATTTATGTTAATGAATATTAAGTTAATAACTTAATAGTATTTAGTAGAATAGAAATATACTAAAATAATAAATATTATTTCCAATAAAAGCTTTTTTATAAAAATAAAATATATAACAGTTTCTGTTAATATCATACTTCACATCTGAATTTATTATTAATTTAACAATTTTTTAAAAATATCTACTACTTTTAAAAGATAATATTTAATGTCATATAATTAACTATTTATTAATTTAAAGTATTTGATCTTTTTATTCATATAATTATAAGTTAATTAACTTATTATACATCATTGCATTATAAACATTACTTATAATAATATTTATATTTTAGAATAATATTCATTATTATCACTGATTTTCTATATAACAAATATCATTAATGATAATGATTTAATTTCTGTATATTTATTTTATTTTTCTTATTTTATTGAAACATTAAATTTTAGAATATAAATAAACGTTTTTATTCTAGTTTTATTAACTAATATATAAAGATTATAATTTAATATTAATAATAATAGCATTATATATAAAAATTATTTTATAAATAATTTATTTTTTATCTTTATTTTTTGCATCTTAATCTATTTTATCTTTCGTGTAAATAAATGGGTTATATTTATATAAACTTTTTTCATATACTATTAATTAAATTAACTTAATAATTAATAACATTAAGACAATATCTTTTAAAGTAATATTTTATATCTTAATATTCTTATTTAAAAATATTATCAATATATCTTTTTTAAGTATTGATTTTTTAGCATTAATATATAATGATTGAGATAAATAAGTAATCTATTATTAATTTATAGATTATAAAATTAATAAGATTAAAATTTTTTTGATAGCATTAACTAATAATCTATTTAGAAGTTTATATTAAATATATACCTTATTTAGAATACTTTATTCTTTATGTGAAACATATTATAAAGATAAGACGATGATTAAAAATAGTAAATAATGAAAGAATAATTATTTTAATTTCTACTTAATAACTAATAATATTTATAATAGATATTATTAATTTTAAAAAATATTTCATTATTAATAATAATATAAAATAAGTAATATAATGCTAAATTACTATTTTAACACTTATAATATTTTGATGCCTAAAGTAAATTAAAGTTTGCTAGTAATAATTGTTTTATTAAAAAATAGTTAATTTACGATTAAATCTTAATTTAAAATTAAAAATTAAATAAATTATATGTATATTAAATATTAATGCTATTTAATCAAAAAAGTTAATATCTATATATGAAATTAAAGTAATAAATAATTTTTATTATTATTTTATTATTTTCTGATGAATTATTAATTCACATATTTGATATTAATTTTATGTATAAAAATTAATATACTTTATAGTATGCGATATAACTAATATATTTTAGTATTATTGATTATTATATTCGTGAATTTTTATCATTATTTTAATAATATTTATCTTTATAAAAAAAATAAAAAATATTTATTTTTAATAAATTTAATAAGTTTTTTTATTTTTAATATAACTACTTTTTAACTAAATTATTTTTTTATCTTTTATTTAAAACCAATTTAATTTTATTAAAATATCCAGTTTTATTAACCATAATGTATATATTCTGTAAATATTCTAAAATAGATGTGATTATTTATATAAATATAATAATCTTATTTTAAAAATAAAGAAAAATTAATATTGTAATAACAATCATTAATAAATAATAGTATAGTAATTCTACTATAAGTTAAAATATTTAGAGTTAAAATATTATTTTTTAGAAAATATTAATTTATTTAAAGGTTATGATAAGCAATTATTTGTTAAATAAAATAATAATTTTATAATTATTATGATTAATTTTAGTTTTAATAATTTTATTATTTTATTAATTTTCTATATAAATAACTTTTATCTAAATATTATTTATTATTATTATATTTATAGTAAATTATACTAAATGTATAATATTTTTTATTAATTTTTTCATAAAATAAAAAGTATTTTATTTATTAAACATAATTTAATAATTGTTTAACTATATTAAATAAGTTATAAATTAGTATGTAAATTTTTATATAAATAAAATTTATAATTAAACTTAATTCACTACTAGTAAAAATTGATATTTAAGTGTTTTATTAAAAATAAATAGATTAATATTTAATATTAATAATATCCCCTGTAGGAGTTGAACCTACAACTAGCCCTTAGGAGAGGCTTGTTATATCCATTTAACTAAGAGGATATAAAATATAGTTTAATTTATCTAAATAAATTGTATATTTCATTATATTATATACTAATTAATATAAAATTATTGATACAATTTATTAATTTTAGTATTTTTAAATTTAAATTAATATTATTTATTAATTTATAATAGATTTTATAAAAATATTAGTTTTTTAAATAAATTGCTTCATAGTGTAACTGTTTCGTTATTTAATTTATTTATATATTTTATATTCTATAATTTTAATTATATTAATTATAATTTTTTATTATTTATCTTATTAATGTATCCTATTATTATAATAATATATTGAATATTTTATTTTTAAATAAACAATAATTAAATTTTTTTATTAAATAAGAAAAAAATAATATTTAAATATTATATATATTATTATGAATAAATAATTTATATGAGGATTATTTAGTTGAATAAAAAAATAAGATTTAAAATACGTCGATTATTTGGAATTTTTTTTGTTCTATTATTTACTGAAAGCTGCTCTAATACATTTATAGATAATAAACAACGATACGATCCATTAGAGCAATTTAATAGAAGAATATTTAATTTTAATTATCACATTCTTGATCGCCATATAATTCGACCACTTGCAATCATTTGGCGTGATTATTTACCTATGCCTGTTCGTAATAGTTTATCTAATTTTTTATATAATTTAGAAGAACCTGCTAGTATGGTAAATAATTTTCTATGTGGAAATATTTTTCAGGGAATCAAACATTTCAATCGTTTTTTTTTAAATAGTGTTTTTGGTATAGCAGGATTTGTTGATATTGCTTCAATGGCTAATCCTAAGCTCGCTAAAGAAGAAACTAATCGTTTTGGTAGTACTTTAGGATACTATAGGGTTGGATATGGTCCATATATAGTATTACCAGGTTATGGTAGTTTTACTTTACGGGAAGATTTTGGTAATTTAGTTGATACAACTTATCCAGTGTTAAGTTATCTTACATTTTGGATGTCAATAGGAAAATGGTTATTGGAAGGAATTGAAAATAGAGCGCTTTTATTAGATTTTACTGAAATTTTACAAAATTCTTCTGATCCATATTTGATAATTATAGAATCTTATTTTCAAAATAAAGATTTTAAAGCACAAAGAGACGTGTTCAAGCCAACTATTAATTTTAATTCCGCTATAATTGAAGGAAATTTAAATTCTGTTGATTAGAAATCTAATTTCTATAATTTAATTCAAATGTCAATAAATAAAATAATGTTTTTATGATTTATCATTTATGATGTTAAGATAATTTTATTTTTTTAAAATTAAAATGTAATTAATAATATAATTATTTTGTTAAATATTTTAGTATATTTATGTATTATAATTTTATTTTTTAATATTTATAATTTTACTTATATTTTAATACGATATTTTATTATTTAATATTTTAAATTGATTTAAAGAAATTATTTAATTAAAATTAATATTAAGTGATTTTTAGTTGATATTAAATTATTATTAAATGTATTTTCACTATAAAATAAAAATAACTATTATAAATAATAAATATTATTTATAATTAACTTAAAGAATATTTCGAATCCTTTATAATTTTATTAAATAATAATTTTGTTATTATTTTTATAATTTTAAATTTTTTGAATTTACTTAACTTTATATAGGTTAAACTGTTATTAATAGCTTATTTAGAGATGATATTTTTATTATATCTATAAATTTTTAAATATTATATAAATTAAGATTTATTTTATTTTATTATTTTATATCTAAAATATTACCAATAATATATAAGTTAATAATTGCATAGTCTATTTTTTAAAAATTATTATAATTTTGAATGATAGTTAAATTTATAATAATTATTTCTAATAATTCATATAAAATTTCACTATTATAACTATATAATAAAACTAATAATTTTTAATTTTTTTTTAAAAAAATGATAATTATATTTAAAAATCTTCTTTAGTTATTTTTAAAGTTCGTTAATTAATACGTCATGTATTTTTTAAATAACTATGTATATTATTTTAAAATAATAAATAATATTAAAATTTTATCAAATTTAATTTTTATTAAGATTAAATTTAAATTAGAAGTAAAATTTAATTTTTCTAAAAACATATTACATTATAATAATAAATTAAATTTAATATCTGTAAATACATATATTAATACTTAATTTATACTAATTCTTTATTTAAAAAAAATACAATAAGCGTATTTTATTTTTGATATTGAATATTAATATAATTTTTTATTATTAAAATAAATAAAAAATAAACATAATTTTATGATAGATTAAAAAATTATTCATATGTTTAAAGTTATCAATCATTACTTATCATAGTAATTAATAATCTCTATTTATATATAGATGATTAAAATCAGCGACTACTTTTCAAATTGAATTATATTTATTGAATAAAAAATACTTTGTTTTATCTAAATGTAATTATTTGATTTAATACGTTATTTTATTAATGATAGAATATTTACTTTATTTAATTTTATTTAATCATAAAATATTAAATTTAATTTTTTTATTATTAAGTAGTTAAGGTAAAATAATTATATAATCCTATATTAATAGGATTATATACTATATTAGTGTTAACATTAAGTTAAAATATTAATTCCAATCTAATTAATAAAAAAATGAAAATCTTGCTTATATAGTTTATTTGTATTTTTTATAAAAAATGTCTTATTATGATAATAAAAAATAAATAAATATAAAAGTAAAAATTATTATTAATTTAGTATAATAGTTGTAATTATAATAGTTATTATTAGATTGATCATGGAAAAACAAATAAGTCTTATTTCATGAAATAAAGATAAAAATTTTTTAAAAATTGTTGATAATTTATTAAGGATTTATTATTTAAAAATATTTTTTCAATTTTATTAAAAATGAAATGCGTATTTTTAACAAATATACAAAAATTCATAAGATCAAAATTTTAAATAAAAGAAGAATTATTAATTAGAAATAGTATAGGTGTATATACGATAATAGTAATAGTTTAGTGAAAAATATTTTTAAGTAATGGATATGGATAATAAAAAGAAGATTATAAAAAATTGAATTTTAATTATAATTAACTAAGCACATTAAATTAAATATAAATACATATTTATATAATATTCTATATTTAACAGATAACAGATAATATCAATTTAATAATAAAAATTATAAAGAATTTAAGAATTTAAATTATTATAGATTTTTTGAAGATCTGATCTTGAAATATAAAATGTTAGGATAGAGAGTATAATAGAGCTAAATAATAATTATTAAATAATATTTTTTATTTTGATAAATCTTTGATTTATAAAGAAAATATAGAGCTTGATAATAATCTAAATAAATAATTTAATTTTATTAATTTAATGAGATCAATAAAATATAATTAGTTTTACGTAATTATTTATGTTAGGAAACTAAGTTATAAAACAATTACTGATATTTTTATCAGTAAAAATATGGTGTAATTAATATCATTATCGTTGATATTAATTTTTAATTAAATTAAATAATTAGTAACTTACATAATTTAATTAAATACAACTTATCTAATTTAATTTATTATATTAATAATTTTTTATTACTTAAAATTTTATTTTTATTAGTTTTATTTAGGTTTATTGAAAAATAAAATTAATTTAAGTATAAAAAATATAGTATTCTTTATTAAATAATTTTATAAATGATTTCACTTTCTTTTATAAATTAATATGATATAAATTAATATATTAAAATATTTAAAAAAAATAAAATTAAATAATTATTAATAATATTATGTATTTAAATCTATTTTCTTATTAAATTTAATATTAAATTCTTTAATTTGCTTATTGTGATTTTTTAAAAAATTTTACTTTTATTAATTTTTTCTTATTTTTTTCTAAAAAACAAAATTAGTAAATAATAAAATAACAACTATACAGTATAAAATAATATTATTGTTATCTTATGCGCGTAATATATTTTATTATATAACTTTTTATTATATATCATAACGATTTAATTCTAAATATAATTAATAATAAATAAAGTAATAAAGGTCTCTCTTAAGAAAATAAAAAAATCTGAATTAAAATCAAATTAGAAATTAACTAAACATATTAAAATTAAATATTTAAATGAGTGTTTATAAATTTCGTAATATGTGTGATTTATTAAAAACTTTTAAAAAATATAGAAATTATTATTGCTACGATTCTAATATATATTTTAGTTAAAACTTATTTTTAATGTAAATCCATAATTTATCATTAATTAATTTATAATTCTTCTTATGCTAATAGAATAAGAAGAATTATATGAATTGTCTTTATTTAGTATAAGTTATTTATTTTGTATTAAACTTAAATGATTGTGTATAATAAAATTCACTTATATTTTAATATTTATAATTACTTATATAAAAAATATAAAAATCAATATAATTAATATTAATAAGTAAATAAATAAAAATCTAATTAAAGTATTAAAATATTAATAATATAACGAAAGATTTTTGATCTTCATAAAATCTGTTATACATTTATTAAATATCATTAGTTTCAATTAATATTAATAACGAAGCGCTACCACCCCAAATTTTAGGAGCTTGATGAAAAGCAGTAATATTTGGATGTTGAGCAAGCCAAAGAGGAATTTGTTGTTTCAAAATAAATTTTCCATGGCCATGTATAATACAAGAACAATGTATATTATTTTTATAGCAAGTTAAGATTAATTCTCCTATTTCTTGTTTAGCTTGTCTCTTTGATAAACCATGTAAATCAAGAAATAGTTCTGGTATATAATCACTACGACGTAATTTTTTTAATTCATAATGGTTAATATCAGATCGTAAATATCTAGTTGGTCCGTCTGTTTCTAGCGCTGGTTGGTATTCATCTGAAAAAAAATAACTAGTATCCAATTGTTTTGTGATCGCACGTTTTGTAATAAGTTGTGTTTTTCTTGTATGAAGTTTTAATGGTATATGATTACCAATATTATGCAATAAAGGTTTAATTCCTATAGTAGCTTCTTTAAAGAGGTTAATTTCATCAGTCATTAATTTAAACTTATTTTTCATTATTATTCTGTCAATTTAGTTACTTAATTATTTATTGAGTTTATCTTAATTTTTTATTACTTTCTTTTTAAATAGCAAAATTCATAAACTATATTGGTTAGTATTATAATCTTAATTAATATGATTATTATAAAATATCTTAATAATAAGTTGATTTAAAATAGAAAATTTAGTTAGTATTAAATTTATTAACATTATATTTTTATAAATTTAAATGAAAGTTTTATTTACGATGATTAATGAAATTAAATACTGTCAAAATTTTTTATTTTTAATAATTTAATTGTTTATCTAAAAAACAATCTTTTTATTATTATAAACTATATAATCATTAAAATGAAACTTTAAAACTTATATAATTACTCATTTTTTATACTTTTATAATTATTAATTTTTTTAATCTCATTTTAAATGACTATTATTATATTATTGAAAATAATTATTTGCATTAATAGAATATATTTGAATAAATTTATTCTTTATTCTTTACTTGATTAAAGGATCTTTTATTTCCAGATATAAATTTTATTCTAAAAAACATATTTTTATATTTTATTCTTATGTTAATAAATTATATATATTAAATTGTTTGTAATATTATCTAATAAAATAAATAATTCTTTATTAAGAATTAATATTCTATTAATTCTATATTATTATATAATATTATTAATCCTATTAAAATGATGTATTATTTTATGTATCATCTTTCATATAAGAATAAAAATTAAACATATACATAAAAACTTATTAATATTACTAATTTAATTTTTTCAGATCGTTATATATATTAAGTAATAATATATGATTCATAATAGTTATTATTAATTTTCTTAATAAAGATATTAAGATTTTTTTTAAAAGTTAATATTTAAGATTATCTTAAATATTTTTATTATCTTTAAATAATTTAAATTTAATATTTAATTATATAAATAAGACAATTTATTATATTTTTTGTTTTTAAATATTATTTTTAATATCGCATCTACTTTATTATAATTTGTGTTATTATAATTATTTTGAGACAATATATACCATTATAATAATAGTTTATCTAGTTGTTTGAATAATTTTCTTTTTTATTCTATAAAGTTATAGGTTTATATAAAATAAGTAATTATTTTACTTTAAATAAAATATGATTTTTCTTAAATTAATAGTAATTATATTTTATAATGTAAATGATTTGATAAATCTTTTAGATTTATCATTTACACTTATATTTAAAAATACGCTTTACTTTAAATTATGCATGATTATGTTATTTTCATAACAACCTGTTTTTTCGTATATTAATAATCAACTAACTATTAGTATAAATTATATTTTTATACAATGCATTTTGGGAAAACTTTCTATATTTAATATTTTTCTTAAAATATAATATGTTTATTTTAAGTTTCTTGTATTTTATTTTATAAATGAAAATAAACTAATTATTAATTATTTGTTTTAGAAATTAATATAATTATGATCAAGTAAACTATATTAACTTAATAAGTTATTTTATAGTTCATAACTAAAACATTTCATTAGCTAATTATTTTTAATTTCTAACAAGTAAAACTATATTTGAATAAATGATGAATTATAAAATTATAAGTATATATGTTTTTATTTATGATTAGTAATCTATATTCTATATTGATTAAATCTTAAAAGTAATTTTTATTATTAAAAATAAAATAAATAATTTTTCTAAAAGTAAAAGTTTTTTTGATTTAGAATTTATTAACATTTCATAATCTAAAACAATAAAATAGTTTTTGATCGTTTATTATTTAATATAAATAATAAATTAAAATTAACTTTATTCTATATATTAAGAATAATATATTAAATAAATTATTTAGATAATAAAGATTAATATCTTTATATATAAAATATATATATTATCAATATTTTTTATATATAAATTAATATGAATAAACGTTTTCTGTAATCGTAATTATGATCGTGATTATCTAATTTGTTTAAATCTATATATATTGATATAGTTAATAATATATTTTTATTTGTTGTCGGTTGGTTTAATTTCTTAAAAAGAAATAAAAAATTATTAAATTTCATATTTCTTCTAATTAATTAACAATAATTAAAATAAAATTATTACTTTTAGTTTATTTTGAAATAGGATATTATTTATATATCTAAATTTATTCATTAATATCATATTGATCAAATATTATTCAGTAGTTACTAATATATAATATATGGATATAAAGATTATTTTCTATACAATAAAATACTTGTATAAAATTTAAGTTCTTGTTATAATAAGGTAATATTAATATTTTAAAATTTCTTTTAATAAATTTAAATCATAAACTAAATATTTTTCTAAATAGAAAATTTTTTTATTTAAATTATATATTATTAAGTTATAAATAAATATTTATTTTAATTGATTAAAATTCAAGTATTATAGAGAAATATATTCGTTCATATTACGTAGAAATAAATTATTTAACATTAAGATATATTTTAATTATTTATTTAATAACCAGATAATTTATTTTTTATATAATGAAAAAATTATTCATTATTTTTTAATATGAATAAAGAAAGAATAAGGAAAATAGTATGGCTGGAAATTCAATTGGACAGCTTTTCCGTGTTACTACATTTGGCGAATCACATGGGTTACTATTAGGATGCATTGTTGATGGGGTTCCTCCTGGAATGATGTTATCAGAAAAGGATATACAATTAGACTTAGATCGTCGACGTCCTGGTAATTTTTACTATACCACTCAACGTTGTGAATTTGATAATGTTAAAATTTTATCAGGTATTTTTAATGGTAAAACTACAGGAACACCAATTGGATTGTTAATTGAAAATAAGGATCAGCGATCAGAAGATTATAGTAATATTAAGGATGTTTTTCGACCTGGCCATGCAGATTATACTTATTATAAAAAATATGGTTTACGTGATTATCGTGGTGGAGGTCGATATTCAGCTCGTGAAACAGCGATGCGTGTTGCTGCTGGTGCGATTGCAAAAAAATATTTACAACAGAAATTAAATATAACTATTCGTGGTTGTTTAAGTCAAATGGGAGATATTTATTGTGAACTAAAAGATTGGGATTTAGTTTCGCAAAATCCTTTCTTTTGTCCTGATGCAAGAAAATTAGATTCTATAGATACTTTATTGCGTTTATTAAAAAAAGAAGGTAATTCGATTGGTGCTAAAATAACCATTATTGCTGAAAATGTTCCAGCAGGATTAGGTGAACCAGTATTTGATCGATTAGATGCTGATATTGTTCATGCAATGATGAGTATCAATGCAGTTAAAGGTGTTGAAATTGGTGCTGGTTTTAAGGTAGTTACATTAAGGGGGAATGAAAATCGAGATGAAATAACAAGTGATGGATTTATTAGTAATTATGCCGGAGGCATATTAGGAGGAATAAGCAGCAGTCAACCTATTATTGTCAATTTAGCTTTAAAACCAACCTCTAGTATTAGTATACCAGGTAGAACTATTGATGAGAAAGGTAATGAAGTTAAAATAGTTATTAAAGGACGTCATGATCCTTGTATTGGCATAAGAGCTATACCGATAGCAGAAGCAATGATGGCTATAGTAATTATAGATCATTTTTTACGTGCTCGAGCTCAATGTGGTGAATTATGCTTTAACAACATAATTTAAAAAATATTAAAATAACAATGAAATATTATATAAATATTTCATTGTTATTTTTAGAAATAACATAAATTACTTGAGTAAGTTTTACTGAAATAAATAATCTGTCTATTTATATGCAAATATATAATATAATGAAATTTACTATTAAATTTCTTAAGATAGATCTTAAATTTAATATTAAAAAAATTTCAATATATTTTATATAGTAGAAAATAGAGATAAATAAATAAATTTTAATTTTTGTAAAACTAAAATAAAACAAATGAATAAATATAAAATATTTTATATAAATATTTTAAATTAAACTTTAAAAAATAATAAATTATTTATTTGGCGTTGATATATATGTTAATATTAGTTAAAATAATTTAGTTGTTGATTTTAAATCAAAATCTATTTTTTTGACTAAAGGTTATTTGCAGATATTTAATTACCTTGGAATTATATTTTAAAATATCTATTTATGCTTAATATTAAAAATACTAATTAGTAAATCTTTATTATAAAAAATATTATTTAAAGAAAAAGAACTAAAAGTGATTAATATTATTTTTAAATTATTTTATAATATTTTTTTGAAAAAAAACCTTTATTATTAATATTTTTCTTCTAAAATTGTTCCAGTTGAAAATTAATCATAATTAACCACATTTTCTTTTAAAAAAATGATTATTGCATAAATTTATTACATTTTGGATCATTCAATTACGTTATAATGTTATATTATTTAATTTTATTCAACAATAGTTGAATATCTTTGTTAGAAAATTAATCAATTAATTTAATTTGTATGATTTTACAATAATTTATATACTAAAATTAATTAATATAAGAGTTTATTACTTTCTTTTACTATAAAAAGTAAGTAGTTAAAAATTACTACAACTAATTCAATAATAATTTATAATACAATATTATATAGATTTTATCTAGAAAAATTCTAAAAATATTAATGATAAATAAATTTTTATAAATTTAAGTTTAAAAATAAAAGTTGCTTATTGAATTATTTATATTATTTAATTAACATATATATTTAAATATATATGTTAATTTATATTTAAATATTATTTGCTATCAACACAAGTTATAAAATAACCACATAAAAATATTTTATCATGTATTTTATTTTAAAAATATCATTTTTTTAATTTAAATTATCTAGGTTTGTTAATAATATTTTATTTTATTTCAATAGTTTTAAATATTATAGGTTAATAAGTTAATGATATTTATATCTTAATGTTAATCGATAATATTAATCATTTAATTGTTATAAAACAATATATAATTCTTTTAAATTTCATTTAATATTATTTAAATTAAGTAAATAATATTAAAATCTCTTTATAAAATATAATTATAACTAAATTAATAATATATAAAGTTGTATTTTGATAAGTATATAGTTATTAAAATATAATATATTTTTTTATTGATATTAAATTTATATACTTTTACTTTATTTATATAATAAGAAATATTAATTATTTTTAATAATAAGTTCTAAATAATAACGATAATCATATCAGGTTATAAGTTAAATTTAATAAACAAATTATAAAAAGTTTATAAATCATGTTATTGATTTATTATTAAATTAATTAAACATTAAAAATTTTACATTTAATGTAAGTTTTTTATTTTCATTTAAACCTTATTTTTAATCTGTAATAAATAATACTAGTAAAATAGTAAAAAATAACACAATTATATATTTTATATTATATTAAAGTAAATGAAGTTTAACTTCAAAAATTTGAAGATATTAAAAAATATAGAGACCTATTTTAAAATTAACTATTTTTACTAAAAACTAGATTTTTAAATGAATTAATTATATATTAATAGTATTAAATTAGAAATCAAGAATAGTTTAATTTGTTTTCTATAATTATTTATATGATATATTATTAATAATTTAAAAAATTGTTGTTAACAAATCTGTTTAGAAAAACAGTTTATTTAATTTATATTCTAAAATTAATAAATTTAGATAAATAAAAAATAGAAATTAATATTTTCTAAATTAGAATATAGTATCGAAAACTATAATCTAGATTGTAAGTGATTATTAATAAAAATTAAATAAATAACTTATTAAATTTCTACAAAATTTAATCTAAACTAAAACTTATTTTTTGATAACAGATTATTTAATAAAATAAAAAAACGGATTTATAAACTTTATATAAATTAAAAAACTGAATTTCTTTAGTTATTTGATTGAATAATAAACATCATCAAAATATTTATACAGATAAATATATTTTTTATTTTAGCTTAGTTTAATTTAAGATGATCTTATTTATATTAATAAAATTATCTATTTTAGATTATCAACTAATTCTAATCAATTTAGTATAAAAATATACTATATATCTCTTTTAAAATATAAAGGTGAAAAAGTTAATGTTTTTATATTATTTACTTAATTGGACTTTTTAAACTTATAAGTGTAAGTTAAAGTGATAAACTAAATTATAAGTAAATTAATTTCGACTATAAGGTAATATAATTAATGAATCGTGCAGTAATCACTGGTCTTGGAATTATCTCTAGTATAGGGAATAATCAGAAAGAGGTACTGACTTCTCTGAAGTCAGGTCGCTCTGGTATCAGATTTTCAGAAGAATTTGAGAAAATGGGTTTACGAAGCCATATATGGGGTAACATTCAGCTAACTGAAAATTATATTAAACAAAAAATAGATCGTAAAATTCTTCGTTTTATGAGTGATTGTTCTATTTATGCTTACTTGGCTATGGAAGAGGCTATTCAAGATGCTAATTTGCCTGAAGAACAAATATCAAATATTCGTACTGGTTTAGTTGTTGGATCTGGAGGTGGTTCACCACGTAATCAAGTTGCTGGATCTAATGGTATGCGTATAAGGGGATTGCGTGGTGTCGGTCCATATATGGTTACTAAAGCGATGGCTTCAGGTATTTCTGCTTGTTTAGCTACACCATTTAAAATTAAGGGTGTTAATTATTCCATTAGTTCTGCTTGCTCAACTTCCGCCCATTGTATTGGTCATGCTCTTGAACTAATTCAATTAGATAAACAAGATCTCATTTTTGCTGGTGGTGGTGAAGAACTAAGTTGGGAATTAACCTGTGAATTTGATGCAATGGGAGCGTTATCTACAAAATATAATGCAACCCCAGAAAGAGCTTCGCGTACCTATGATCAGGATAGAGATGGTTTTGTTATTGCTGGTGGGGGAGGTATTGTTGTAGTAGAGGAATTGAAACATGCTTTAGCTCGAGATGCACATATTTACGCTGAAATTGTCGGTTATGGGGCAACTTCAGATGGTTATGATATGGTTGTTCCTTCTGGTGAAGGAGCAGTTCGATGTATGAAAATTGCATTAGCAGATGTTAAACAAGTTGATTATATCAATACCCACGGTACTTCAACACCAGTTGGTGATATAAAAGAACTAGAAGCAATAACTGAAGTATTTGGTATAAATACTCCTGCAATTTCAGCTACTAAAGTAATGACTGGGCATTCTTTAGGAGCAGCTGGTGTACACGAAGCTATTTATAGCTTATTAATGCTAGAGCATGGATTTATTGCCCCAAATATTAATATTAATAAGTTAGATAAAAAAGCAAAAAAAATAAATATAATTAGGGAGCTAACTATAAAAAAGTTAAATACTGTAATGTCAAATAGTTTTGGTTTTGGTGGAACTAATGCTTCATTAGTAATGAGCAAATATCATTCATAGTTATTTTAATTAACAAGAATAATTTCTAGATTAATAATCTATTAGTTTATTTTTATAATTTCTGATAAAATTTATTTATTTTTAATAAATTATTTTATATGTGCAATTATATATAATAAATTATTAAAAATTATATAATAGATTACAAAATTTTTAAGATAAAATGATATAAAATAATAAAATATTATCATCAGTTGTAAAAATAGTAGTATTTCATTTGAAATATAACATTAAATATAAAGGTAGTAAATATCATTATTAAATTCATGAACATTAAAGCTATATTGAAAATAATTTAAATAAATATTATATATAAATATATACATCTAAATATATAATGTTAATATTAATTATCATTAATAGTATTTTTAATAGTAAATTTATACTAATTTGATATAAGAGGTTAAATTATAATAGAATTATAATAAAAGTTATTCAGATAGATAAAAAGCTCTTAATTTTAATATATAATTAATTAATATTAAAATTAATAAACTACATAATTAACAAATAAAAATAGTAATAAATATTTAATAATTACAAAAAATAATTTTATTTCTTAAATAAATCACTAGATACTTTTTATCTTTATATCAAATAAATATAAGTTTATTCAATGAATAAAAAACCATTTAATTATGAGGTTAATGATTAAAATAATGAATAATAAAAATCTTAATAAATATTACTGTTAAAAAGAATATTAAAATTTAATATTTCAATTAAAATTTAACTAATATAATTATATGCTAAATAAATACTTTATTTTTGAGATATATAAGTATATAAAGTAAAATTAAAAAAAAATTCATTCCATATATTATAACTGTTAATTTAATATTGATATTTCCATTTTACAATAAAGAAGATTAATAATAATACAATAACTATAGAAAAAAGGAAATAGTAATGAATATTAATAATATTACTTGTATTTTGTCTAAAAATTTTTTATTTTATTAATTGATTTCAATAAAATTAAAAGTAATAAAAAGAAAATTTCTATTATAAATAGATAATATTTAAACTTAGATTTTACATTATCATACACTATATAAAATAGTTTATTTAATTAAGTATATTTAGAGAATTTTTTATTTTATTTATTGTTGGACATTAAATATATAATAAAAAGTATTAAATTTTAGTATATATAATATTTTTTAAGTAGATTGTTTTTTATTTTGTAAAAAAACTTTATATATATTAATAATAAGTTTATTTTAGATTATATTGATATATATCATGATGAAACAAAATTAATTAAAATATATTAAATAATATATTAACTAAAATTAATATATTATTTAAGTCATAAATCGATAAATTTATTAGAATAAAACGTCATTATAGTTAAGTATAAAGATAAAATTATAAAAATTAATTTAAAATAATTATAAAAATAAAGTAAATGTAAGTATCTACTTTATAATTAGTAGTTAACAATTCTTATTGTTATATATAGTAAATTAATATTTTTTATCATATTTTTAATAAAAATCCTATGATTTTGATTAATAAAAATATTTTTATTTATTTATGTTTTAAACATTTTAATTTTGATAAAATTACAAACAGAAATATTAAATATTTCTTAATATTAGAAGATGATAAATATTAAATTTGTTTTATTTAAATTTATACACAATTTCAATATATCTTTAGAATAAGATAATTTAAGATTTATAAAAAATAATTGCTACTAAATAACTTATTATAGATAATTTTATTAAAATGTAATAATTATTTTATGTATTATTAAATGATAAAATTATTAGTTAATTTTTATAACATTGATTTGACGTGATATAAGTGAAAATATTGATTGATGAAAATATGCCTTATGCAATGCAATTATTTGAAACAATTGGTGAAGTTAAAGCAGTTTCTGGACGTTTAATCTCATCATCACAGGTAGAAAAAGTAGATGCGTTAATTGTGCGTTCTGTTACTAAAGTAAACAAAGCTTTGTTAAAGGAAAGTAAAGTAAAGTTTGTTGGTACTGCAACAGCTGGATTTGATCATATTGATAAACATTGGTTAGAAAAAGAAGGTATCACTTTTTCTTCTGCTCCTGGATGTAATGCAATAGCTGTGGTAGAATATGTTTTTTCTGCTTTATTGTTGTTAGCTGAACAAAATTGCTTTAATTTACGAGAAAAAATAGTTGGTATTATTGGAGTTGGTAATATTGGTAAACGTCTTAATGAAAATTTAAAAGCTTTTGGTGTCAATACATTACTATGTGATCCACCTCGTGCAGATATTCAAGATAGCAGTGAACAATTTTGGCCACTAGAAAAATTAGTTAATCAAGCAGATATTTTAACTTTTCACACTTCCTTAAGTAAATCTTCTCGTTATTCGTCTTATCATTTATTAAATAAAGAATTACTTTCTTCTATACCTGAAGGTCGTATAATAATAAATACTAGCCGAGGGGAAGTTATTGACAATCATGCATTATTAAAAGCTTTAGAAGATGGTAAAAAAATTGATGTTATATTAGATGTTTGGGAACATGAACCTAATATCTTATTGCCTTTATTATCTAAAGTTAGAATTTGTTCACCTCATATTGCTGGTTATTCTCTTGAAGGTAAACTACGTGGCACAGTTTATATTTTTACTGTATTTAAGAAATTCTTAGGATATTCGAAAAAAACAGAGGTAGATAATTTATTGCCAATTGCTAAGTTTAACGAAATTAGTTTTAATGGTGAATTAACTCAGGAAAATTTAAAATGTTTAGTGCATTTAGTTTACGATTTGCGTCGTGATGATTCTCAATTAAGAAAAGTTGCTCACATTATTGGTCAATTTGATCATTTACGTAAATTTTATCCAGATCGGCGAGAATGGTCATCTCTTAAAGTAAATTGTGATAATGCGGATGTAGCTGATATTTTAAAAAAACTCGGTTTCAATGCATATTTAATATGATTAAAAATCTTATAATAAGTAAAATATATTAATATAAGATAGATTAATTTATGATGCTAATAATCCAGACAATTATTGTTTAGTAAAGAGATGTTTAAATTTCAATATAAAAACTATTTATCCTATTTTTTTATTACTAATTATTTATATTATTTAATGAATATAAGCTTTATTATTGGTATATATAGTTTTTACTTTTAATAAAATTATAAATTATTTTATTAATAGTAAAAACTATATTCATAGTATGAAATAAATAATTTGCATGAAGTATTATATGATTATTAACAACAATTAAATTTTCTGAAAAAGATATTTTTATATTTGATAAGTATATAATCATGATTTATTAATTCATAATAATTATTATAATATCATTACTATAATTGATAGTTATTTTATTAAATTCTTACTTGTTAGCTATTTTTATAGGACATTTAATATTAATAAATTTATTATAGATTTTTAGAAAAAATACTAAATAAGATCTAATTGAATTAATAGTATTAAAATTTTTAATTATTAAACAAATTATTCATTGAAAATAAATGCTATGATAAATAAACAATATTTTAACTCATTACTATTATAAGCTAATTATAAAAATCATAAATATAATGATTTAATATGTCTGATTAGATAATATAGTGATATTTTATATAATTTGAATTATAGAGATTATCAGTTATTTAAAAGAAGAATTCTATAGTTCAATAAAATTATTTTTATGTAGAAAGGTTATTTTTAATAATCTTTTAGTTTTTAATATTAAAATATTTTAATTTTATGTTTCTTGAATCTTAAAAAAATAAACATAGATTGTTGCGGAAGAATAACTATAATGTTAAAGAATCATAATTAATTATGTCAATAATTAAAATTGCATTAGGTATTAAATATGATGGTAGTCATTATCATGGTTGGCAACGTCAAAAACAGGTAAAAAGTATCCAAGCTTGCCTTGAGTTTGCTATAAATAAAGTTGCTAATCAATATACAAAAATCTATTGTGCAGGGCGTACTGATGTTGGTGTTCATGCCATTGGACAAGTTGTCCATTTTGAAACATCTGTAATACGTAAAGATTCTGCTTGGACAGTAGGTGTTAATAGCTATTTACCATTTGATATTGTTGTTTTATGGAGCAGAATCGTTATTTCAGATTTTCATGCTCGTTTTAGTGCAATTTCACGTCAATATCGTTATATGATTTTTAATCATAGTTGTCGACCAGCGATATTATCAACAGGAGTTGCCCATTATCATATATTGTTAGATGCTGAAAAGATGCATGCTGCAGCTCAATCATTAATTGGTGAACAAGATTTTACTTCATTTAGAGATGTTCAATGTCAATCTAAATCACCTTATCGTAATATAAAATATGTCCATGTACGACGTTATGGTAATTATATTATCGTTGATATTAAAGCTAATGCTTTTTTTCATCATATGGTACGTAATATTGTTGGTACTTTGCTTATAATAGGATATGGTAATAAAGATATCAATTGGATAGAAGAAATTATAAAGTTAAAAGATAGGAAAAAAGTACCTGCAACTGCAAAAGCAGAAGGACTTTACTTAATAGATGTTGATTATCCATTAAAATATAAAATACCTAAAATAAAAGAAGGACCATTTTTTTTACCAGAATAACTAATTTAATTTTATATTTTATTAACAAGTTCTAAAGTTATTTATAGTTATATTTTTATGAAATTTTTTGTTGATTTTATCATATATATTGATTTTTATTTATCTAAGTTTCTTATTAGAAATATAATATTTTACTATATGTAATTTTATTTTTAATATTTTCATAAAATTTAATTATGATCATTCTTCTTTTTTTTACAAGGCAATTTTCTATTTTTATAGATAATAAATTAACTATATTATAGAAAGATGATCCATTTAAGTATTAAATTAATGATAATATTAATAATTATTTATGCAATTATTTGATTGGTGATGTAATTATACTATTAGTAGTTTATTCAGTAAGGATTTATTTAGTAATCAAAATTCGAAAATTTTTTATCGTTTTCATTTAGAATGACGCATAAATTTTTATGAAAATATAGTATATAATAATAATTATCATTATATATATTAATATCTATTATTAAAATTTTTTCTTCATTTGTTATAGTATGGTAAAAATGTCGTATCGATATATTTCGTTTTTTGTAATTTTGTATAAGATTTATTATTTTTTATTATTTATTTATGTAGTTTATTTTTTTGTTATTTACCATAATAAGTATCTAGTATAATTATTAATAATTATTAATTTTAATAATTATTTTAATTTTTAATCTTTCTTATATTATTAAATTTATCGCTATTATCGATCATCAATTAAAGAAAAACTAGTTGTTAAACTAAATATATAGTCATTAATAAACTTTTAATTATTTTTTAACGACTGTGCTTTAATAATTTAATATAATAATTAGATTTGATAATATAATTTTAAATATAAATGTTTAAGGTTTATTAATGAGTTGGATTGAAAAAATTCTCAATAAAAGCAATATTATTAAAACACACAAAGCCAACATTCCAGAAGGAGTTTGGACAAAATGCGATAGTTGTGGGCAGGTACTTTATCGCGCTGAATTAGAAAGTAATTTAGCTGTATGTCCAAAATGTGATCATCATATGCGTATTTCTGCCAGACAACGTTTAATTTCTTTTCTTGATGATGGGATCAAAATTGAGTTAGGTAGTGAATTAGAACCTAAAGATATTTTAAGATTTCGTGATTCGAAGAAATATAAAGATCGTATATTATCAGCACAAAAAAGAACACATGAAAAAGATGCTTTAATTGTGATGAAAGGTACACTTAAAGGGATTCCAATTATTGCAGCAGCTTTTGAGTTTGGTTTTATGGGTGGCTCTATGGCTTCAGTTGTTGGTGCACGTTTTGTTCGTGCTACTGAACAATCATTAAAAGATTGTTGTCCGTTAATTTGTTTTTCTGCTAGTGGTGGGGCTCGTATGCAAGAAGCTCTAATATCATTAATGCAAATGGCAAAAACTAGTGCAGCGTTAGTAAAGATAAGAGAAAAAGGAATCCCTTATATTTCAGTGCTTACAGATCCAACAATGGGTGGTGTATCAGCAAGTTTAGCTATGTTAGGAGATATTAATATCGCTGAACCTAAAGCGCTTATTGGTTTTGCTGGTCCAAGGGTTATTGAACAAACTATGCGTGAAAAATTACCATTAGGTTTTCAACGAAGTGAATTTCTCATCGAAAAAGGTGCTATTGATATGATTATTAGAAGACCTGAAATTCGTAATAAATTAGCTGAAATACTTTCTATATTAACTCATAGAACTATTCTAGATTAAAATTAAGTTAACGTTATTACCACATAATCTAATGATGATCTATAACTATCATATCTTGTAATGAAATGAAAATTTCAAGAAATAAAATTAAAAAATGAAAAGATATTTAAATTTTAAATGATACCAGTATCTACTTCTTCTTTAACTACTTGGTTAACTTATTTAAGCAATCAGCATAGTAAAATTATTGATATGGGACTTGATAGAGTTATGGTTATTGCTCGTCAATTACAACTATTAAATCCAGCTAAAAAGGTTATTACTGTTGCAGGAACAAATGGTAAAGGAACTACTTGTCATGCATTAGAATCAATTTTAATTGAAACTGGCTTAAAAGTTGGTGTTTACAGTTCTCCACATCTGTTGAATTATACTGAACGCGTTAGAATACAAGGTAAAATATTACCTGAAGAGGATTTTTGTAAAGTTTTTTTTGATATCGAATCTAAACGTTCTATGATTAAAATTACGCTAACATATTTTGAATATAGCACCTTAGCTGCTTTACAATTATTTAAAAAAGCTAAACTTGATATAGCTATTTTAGAAGTTGGTTTAGGTGGAAGATTAGATGCAACTAATATTGTAAATCCAAATATTAGCGTGATTACTAACATTGCACTAGATCATATTAATTGGCTCGGTAATGATCGTGAGCATATTGGTTATGAAAAAGCTGGTATTTTCCGATCAGGCTGCTATGCAGTTTTTGGTGAACTAGATATTCCGCATTCGATTAATAAAGTAGCTAAAGTTATTGGAGCTAAATTATTTTGTCGAGGAATAGATTGGAAATTTGAATTACAAAATAATTATTGGAATTGGGAATCTTGTAATCTTAATTTTAAAAAATTATCTTTACCTAATGTTCCACTAGTCAATGCTGCAACAGCATTAGCAATTATTGATTGCTTAATTAAAGAAGATAATACTTTTATTCATATTATATCAGAGCAAGCAATTCAAAGAGGATTAATAAAGGCAAAATTACCAGGACGTTTTCAAATAATTCGTAAAAAACCTTATGTAATTTTAGACGTAGCGCATAATCCTCACGCAGCGGCATATTTAGCTAATAAACTATCTTGGTTATCAAAACAGAAAAATTGTAAAGTTTATGCAATCATAGCTATGTTAATTGATAAAGATATAAAAAATACTCTATTTTATCTAGATTCACAAGTTGATAAATGGTATCTAGCTTCATCAGGTGAAACGCGTGGCGCTAATGTTTACCAATTAGCAAAATATATTAATTCTCCATATCAATTTAATACTGTTAGAGATGCTTGGTTTCAGGTAATGAAAGAAGCTAAAAAACAGGATATTGTGTTAGTTTGTGGTTCATTTCATGCTGTCGCTGAAGTTATGAAGTTAGAAATAATAAAGGAAAGGTTAAATGACTAATAACTTTCGAAATAGATTGGTTGGAATGATTGTTATTTTTACTGTTGCAATTATTATATTGCCAATATTATTGGATGGGAAAAAAAAGTATAATGATAATAGATTTACAGTAATTCCTTTACTTAATAATAAAGTTAGTGATGAGTATAGAATTAAAATGATTTCTACAATTAACTTTAAACAACTAACAAAACCAGTAGATAATAGTATTTCGGAAGTAATAGTTTCTGATAATATTTATGATACAAATTCTAAGTTTAAAAATGACATATTTATTGAAAATAGAGCAAATACTAAATCAGTGTTAATTACAAAAAAAAATATCAATTTTAATAAGAAAACTAAAACACTAGAAAGTAAGGAAGATTATATTATTCAATTATGTGTTTTGAAAAATTCAATAAAAGTGGAGGAGATTATTTCTAAATTGCGTTTATTTGGTTATCAAGCCTACACAGATCCATTATTACCGATTAATGGTCAATTAACAAGAATTTTTATTGGTTTAAATACTTCAATAGAAAAATTACAATCTAGTTTATCTAAATTAAAAGATTTAACTGGATTACAGGGTCAAATACGCAGTTATAGAGAACAAAATAGATTTATTAATAAATAATATATTAATATTAAATTAAGTGATATTAATTATTTAAATGTATAATTGTTATTTGTTTTTTATCAAAATTAGTAAATAAATTTTGATAAAATATTTTCATTTTTTATAAAAATATGTTTATTATATTAATATTTAATTCTTGGATTAAAATTATGGTTTGAATTGATTATGTTATAATTACTATTATTAGTTTTTCTTCTTTGATTAGTTTAGTTCGTGGTTTCGTACGAGAAGTTCTTTCATTTATTATTCTGAGTTGTGCTTTTTTTGTTGCTAGTCAATTTTATCCTTATCTGGTAGTTTATCTTACTAATTTTAATGAGCCTTTAATCAAAAATGGTATTGCTATCGCAATTTTATTTATTACAACTTTAATTATTGGTGCATTAATAAATTATTTAATTAATTCATTACTTGAGAAAACTGGATTATCTAGTACAGATCGTCTATTAGGTCTATGTTTTGGTGTATTACGTGGTATATTAATAGTATCAATAATATTATTTTTCTTGGATACTTTTACATTTTTACCAAAAACTGAAGATTGGCAACATTCTAAATTCATATCTCAATTTAATTATATTATTAGATGGTTTTTTGATTATTTTAAAAATACGTTAAGTTTTTTATCTGAAAATTATCATTCAGTTTTGTTGATAAGGAAAGAATAGATGTGCGGTATCGTAGGTATTGTTGCTTTTACTCCAGTTAATCAATCAATTTATGATGCTTTAACAGTACTTCAGCATCGCGGACAAGATGCTACAGGTATTGCAACAATCGATAAAAATAATCAGTTTCATATACGAAAATCGAATGGTTTGGTAAAAGATGTGTTTGCTGCTCGACATATGTTACGTTTGCGTGGTAAAATTGGAATTGGTCATGTTCGATATCCAACTGCTGGTAGCTCTAGTGCCTCAGAAGCACAACCTTTTTATGTTAATTCACCTTTTGGTATTACATTGAGTCATAATGGTAATTTGACTAATGCTCATGAATTAAGAAAAACGTTATTTCAAATAGCTCATCGCCATCTAAATACTTATTCTGACTCAGAAATTTTGTTAAACATACTTGCTGATGAATTAGATAAATTCGATTACTTTCCTCTTACTCCAGAAAATATTTTTACTGCTATTTCTGCAATGCATAATAAAATTCGCGGTGCTTATGCTTGTGTTGCGATAATTATTGGTCATGGTTTAGTTGCCTTTCGTGATCCGTTTGGTATTCGTCCTTTAGTATTGGGTAGACGTATATTAGAAGAAGGTAAAAATGAGTATATGATTGCTTCTGAAAGTGTTGCTTTAGATACTCTTGGTTTTGATTTTTTGCGTGATGTTGCACCTGGTGAAGTGATTTATGTTACTGAACAAGGACAACTTTTTTCTTGTCAATGTTCAAAAAATCCACAATTAACTCCTTGTTTGTTTGAGTTTGTTTATTTAGCTAGACCAGATTCATTTATTGATAAAATCTCGGTTAATAGAGCCCGTTTAAGAATGGGGCAAAAATTAGGAGCTAAAATTGCGCGACAATGGCATAATTTAGATATTGATGTTGTAATTCCGATTCCTGAAACTTCATGTGATAGTGCATTGGAAATTTCTTATATTTTAGGTAAACCATATCGTCAGGGTTTTGTTAAAAATCGTTATGTAGGTCGAATTTTTATTATGCCAGAAGAGCATGAAAGGCGTAAATTAGTACGTCGTAAACTAAATGTAAATAGAGCTGAATTCAAAGATAAAAATGTTTTATTGGTTGACGATTCAATTGTTCGTGGAACAACATCTCAACAGATTGTTGAATTAGCACGTGAAGCAGGAGCGAATAAAGTTTATTTTGCTTCTGCATCACCAGAAGTCCGCTTCCCAAATGTTTATGGTATTGATATACCATCTGTTAATGAATTAATTGCTCATAGGCGTAAAGTAGATGAAATTTGTAAACTTATCGGTGCTGATTATCTAATTTTTCAGGATCTTACTGATTTGATCGATGCAGTTAGAGAAGAAAATATAGATATTAATAATTTTGAATGTTCTGTCTTTAATGGTGTTTATGTTACCAAAGATATTGATCAATCTTATTTAGATTATTTAGAAGATCTTCGTAAATAGAATTGAGTTTAAAAGATATAATTAAATTTGAAATTTAGAACAAATATTTATTATAATATTATTATGTTTTAATTTAAATTAAATATAATTGAATATCATTAAAGTCTACATAATAGCGAAATTCGTTTTATAGTTATTATTGAGAAAAAAAATAATGCATAGAATAATTATAGGATTAACAGGTACAAGTGGCGTTATTTACGGTATTCGTTTACTTGAGGTTTTACATTCTGTTGATAATTTTGAAATTCATTTAATTATTAGTTCAGCTGCCAAACAAACTATATCATTGGAAACAAATTATAATTTACATGATGTTAAATCAATGGCAGATATTGTTTATGATAATAGAGATATAACTGCAGCAATTTCTTCTGGTTCATTTATTACTTCTGGTATGATTGTTATGCCGTGTTCAATAAAAACATTATCAGGGATTGCGAATAGTTACAACGATACGTTAATTACACGTTCTGCTGATGTGATTTTAAAAGAGAAACGTAAATTAATATTAGGCGTTAGGGAAACACCTTTGCATTTAGGTCATCTTAAATTAATGATGAATGTTATAGAAATTGGTGGAATAATTTTCCCACCACTACCTGCTTTTTATTATAAGCCGAAAACTATACAAGATATTATCGATCAAACCGTTAATCGTGTATTAGATCAATATAATATAGATATAATTTTATCAAAAACTTTATTTACTCGTTGGTCTAATTCTAAGTAATTATTTTTATGATAACGTTAAAAACACTTTAACTTAAATATCTTTAGTGTATTTAATAAATAATAATATTTAAAAATTTATTTTCTTTCTAACATTAATATATTAAGTGACTAATTTTAGAAGAGATTTAAAATAAATTATACAATTTTTAATCAATGTTATTATTATTAAAAATAATAACTAAAATAATAATATAGTTACTATAGTTAATTAATATGAACCAAATAGATACTATATTAAATAATAAAATTAATAGTAATAAGTTCAAGTTATTTTGATAACATTCACCATTTTTTCTAAAATACCGTTTTAAATAAAGTTAATAATTAAACATAAAAGGAGTTTTTTATTTAGATTTTATTAAATCTTAATTAATATTACTTTTTAAAAAACTTTAATATATAATTAGAAAAATAATATTAAATTTACTAGATAATATAAGTTTTTCAAATAGTTAATATAACATTGATATTAATAAGATAATCTAAAATGGATATTTTAGATATGTTTTATCTTTATTTATTATTTATTAATATTATTTAAAAATATAGATCTATATTTTTAAATAAAATATTTTCTCTGATTATTTAAATTTCCAATATATAATAAATAAATTTATTACTTGATTAATATTAAACTTAAATAGTAATGGTTTCTTCACTTTATGATAAGTGCTGAATTAAATTTAATATTAAAATTTTAATTAAATAAATCTTATAAAATTCTATTTTTATTTAAAGACAATGGATAATAACTAAATTAGAAAAAAAAATTTTTGATATTTTTTAGAATTTTAAGAAGTTTTCTTAAGCGTTTGTATATTTTTTAATATTTTTAAAGAAAATTATTCTTTTGTTTTTTAACTAAAATTTTTTTAATAAATTCGTTAAAATAATATTAATTATTGTATTAAATTAATCAAAACTTATTTAAATTTTATTAAATAATCAATATATTTATTATTGAATTGATACTTTTAGTATAATTGAATAAAATAAAATAATGACATTTAATATATGATAAATTTTAAAATAGGTTATTAGTTAATAAAATTTGATATTACTGATAATTAAAATTCATAAATTATTGTTATGTAGTTTTCATTAACGATATAAGTAACTAAAAAATTCATATTTAAATAAATAATAGGTGATTAAATTTATAAATATAATTAATCAATAAGTTAGCAAAAATATAACTATTTCATTATTTTTAAAATATAATTATTTATAATATCTCTTTTATAATAATATTAAATTTAATAAATTTAATTAAAATAAAATATTTTTTATTTAGTTACATTGAAATTAAAGAGAAGTATAATATGAAAACAAATATAGATTAATTTTCTATAAATTTGATTAATAAATTTATCATAAAATATTTATTATTTTATGATAAATTTAAGTAAATATATTTATGATCATTTTAATAATAAAAATTTCAAAATATATAAATAATAAGAAAAAAGTTAATTTAAAATAAATTAATATTATTAATAAAGAAATAAATTAATTACTAAGTTGAAATCTTAAAATATTAGAGATAAAGATAGAAAATCTTTATTTATAAAATATTCAATATTATTATCTATAATTATTTTTATAAAATTTTCAGTATTTTACTAAAAATAAAAAATATATTTATCTTATATTATTTTATGAGAAAAGATAAATAATCATATTATTAGTTGTAATAACAGTCTGTTATTTATCTATTAATATTCACTAAAATGGAAAAAAGAAAAACTTAGAATTATTAAGATAATTTTATAAATAAAAATATTTTATTATTAAAAAATAAATATTGTGTATTTATATTAATGATTTAATTGTATTAACTATAGTTTTATTATTTTTTGCTATAATTTACTGTAGAATTAGTTTTTTGTTAAAAATTATAATAATTCATATTTATTATTAATTGATATCATTTTATAAAATTTTATTACTATATTTTGTGCATTATGATAATAATCAGTTATAAAAAATAAGTTATTAAATTGTTAACTAAAAAATAATTATACAATAATAGATAACATTATATTACTGATTATGATTAATTTTAATTATAAATGATTTATAAATTTTTATTTCTTATATATTATAATCTTATTTAGTAGATTTTTTATTAAAACATAGCAAATTTTATTTTAAATAAGGTAATATAATTAAATAAACGACTTAATTTATTTTTTAAAAAAAGTATTTTATCTTTATTTTATCAATCAAATGATAATCTAATACTAAAGATGTTTCTTCTTGTTCATAAAATATTTCATTTATGTTTTATTTTATTATCTTACTCTCTATATCATATAGAATACTATTATGTTAATTTTTAAAATCTTTATTATCAATAAAATAATATCAATTTTTTATAAGAAAAGTCAATAGTTTCTGGAAACTAATCAGTTATTATGGTATTTATATATACTATCCATTACCTTATACTATTAGTTTATTTTTTTATTTTGCTATTTTTTATTTTTTGTTATATCACTCTTTTTATATTGATACAAATATCATAATTCTAAATATATATAACACTTTTGTAATAACTTAACTAATTTAAATCAAATAATATTAATTTTTATCTTATTGTTTTTATTATTAAGATTGTAATAATTAATTATATATACGATAAGATATAGTAAAATATTACTTTTAGCATTATTTTCTAATTAAATTATCCTGATAATGTATTTCTTATTCAGCATCAAAAAAGTTAGTTAATTAGTATTATGTTAAGTTCAATAACTTTATTCATTGATAATTTACTTTCTTTGTATTATTAATTTATTTTGTTAAGATAATTATTTTATTCTCTATTTAATTTATTATTTTTTATAAAAAACAGAATTTAAGATAATAGATCGTGTTCTTATAGTGATATAATTAAAACTATTAAAATAAGTTAGTAATCAAAAAATTATTTTTATAAATTATAATTTAATTGATTTAACTTTTTAGTAAGATAAAAAAATATAGAGAAATATTAAAACTAAGATATAGGTTGTTATCTATTATTATTTTATAATTTTTATTTTATTATTAGCAGTTATTGCATATTAGTAATAAATATTTATAAAAATAAGAGTAAAAATACTGTAAGTTACAATACTTAATATAAATTTAAATTTAAAAAAATTTTATTTTAGTTTTTCTATTACCAAATATTTTATACTTAATAAATTAAACATAATTAGATAAAATTTCTTTTTTATTATAAAATAAATAAATTTTTAAAAAATGTTTTTTATCTTATTATTTCTTCTTTTTTTAAAAAAATTATGTCATATATATAACATTATCATTAAATTAAGTATTATATATTTTGTTTTTTTATAACACTAACTGATTCTATCAACAATTTTACTAAAAAACTTTAAAATTTTTAGTATTTTTATTATTAGGCAAGAGATGATTAACTTAGTAATCTTATATATTAGAAATATATCTAATAATAATTAAATATTATATTTAATATTTTTAAATAATTTATAGCTACTCTAATTTTTAATAAAAATGGTATTCAATATAATGATGTTTTATAACATAAATTTATTTAAAAATATTATTAAGTAATAGTAATCAATACTAGCATTTCAGTTATTGCCAATGTTCTGAATAATTTATCGTAAAAGAATATATGAAAATACTAATTTTATAAAAATGAATATCAATATTTTAATTATAAAATAAATTATTAAGTTAATATATTTCTTCATAACTAATAATCTTAATTATTTAAATTATATTGCTAATTTTAATTATTAAGATGAATTTATATAATTAAATTATAGCATACAAATTTAACTAAACTATTAACAATAATATGAAACTCTTTGATAAACTATAAAAAACTATTAGTTTTCTTTTATAAAACGTCTAAATTTTACTTTAAAGTAAAATTTAGACTAGTTCGCAATGATTAATAGATTTAAAATTTTTGCTATTCATTAAATATTTATTTTTATTTTTATGACGTTGAATAGATTTTGATTTTAATATCTAAAAATCTAATTTTTAATTATAATATTTATTATTAAAATTATTTTTATAATTTATGTTATCATTAATAATAACATGATATAGATAATATCCTCTTATTATATTTATCTTTATTATTCTTTAATATTTTATTAAATAAATAATAATAAATTTGATAAATTTATATAATCTTAGTTTGAATATTACCATCTACATCATAAAATAATTAAGATATTATTTAAGTAATTTATAAAAATTTTTTCAAATTAACTAATTTTACTTATTAGATAAATTTTTAAGTATAATAATTATTTAACATAAATTTTATTATGTTATGTCATTTATCATTCTTATTTTAATTAAAATAAGACTTAACTACAGTATTAAAATAGTATTTATTAAATAATTATTATCTTGTTTATTAAACATATTGTATTTTGATTGGTTAAGTAATTTTAAAAAAAATCATTATTTTAGTAAAAATTGAAATTTGTTAATACTTTAAACTTTAAGTATTAATAAAATAATCAAAATAATTATAATTACAAAATAATATTGTTAAATAAATTACTTAAGTTATTAGTATTGATAAATAGTTAAATATTTAAAGATAAAATCTTTTATGTATTAAAATACACAAATAAAATTTATTTAATATCAATATTATATATTAATATAATAATTTTATTATATTAATATATAATAAATTTAATTTTAAAGTTTTTAACTTATTATTATATTATACTTTTTAAATAATTTTATATTGATTGTTTTATTTTATTTAAGTTAATTATTAAGCATTTCATGATAATTATTAACTGTTAACTTATGAAGTTATAATTAGTATATTATCTATATATTGAATTGTTGTTTCTGATATAAAAAATAATAAAAATACATTTTATTAATGTAATATAAGATATTTAATTTATAAATTATTAAAGTAATAAAATAATCCTAAATATATATAGTAGATTATTTCTAACTTTGATTTTTTAATATTTTGTTATGTTAATAAGCAAATTAATTATATAATAATCATTAGATTAATATGTTATATTATCAATATAAAAAGAGATATGATATTTAAATAAATATAATATTAAAAAATATATTTAATATTTGTCACATTAGAATAGATAAAAGACTTTTTGTATATATTATTAATTCCTTAATATCGTTTATTAATGAAATATCATTATTTTTTAGAAAAATAATGATATATTTTATGAAATAAATATTATATTATCTTAACTAAATATATTCAATATCAATTAAATACTATATTGATAAAATTAGAATAAGAATTCTATATATATAATAAACTATAATAAAGATCTATAAGTGTTTTTTAAAAAAATAACATAAAATAATACAACTATAAAATAGATTTTATATTGTAGTATGATAACTTAAAAAATGATATTATATTTTAAGTATTGATTCTTTATAAGAATATTTATGATAATATATAGTATCAATTTCTAATATTAAATATATTTTAATAACTAAATATAAAGTTTAATATATATTATTATATATGATAATATATCTTATAAAGTGATTTAAGTTAAAAATTTTTTTTTAAATATTTATAGAAATATTTTGAGATATGAATTTTATTTATTTAAATGAATTATATGAGTGATATTCACTTTATGAATATTATAAAATATATAATATAACTTATTAGAATATACATATATCATTAATTGATAAAAAATCATAAGAAATTAATTAATAAATAATTAATTAAAGTTTAATAAAAGATTGGTTAAAGAATTTATGATATTTAAATTAAAATACAAAGCTAAAGTAATTTACTTTTATTAAAATTTTATATTTTAATAAATTATTAATAGATTTGTTATAATAAAGTAAATGTATAATCTTTTATTTATTTTAAAATATTAATGATCTTGTTTTAAAATAAGAAAATTATATAAATTATTTTTATGAAAATAATTTATCGAAAATTTAAATAAATTATAATAAAATTGAATAATAAGTAATATATAATGAAAATGTAAATTAATTTAGTAATTAAAGAATAATCTTATTAAACTTAAAATTTTTAAATACTTATTAAATATTATAAATCCTTATTTTAATATATAAAAATATTTATTTATATATAAAAATTAATTTATTTTAATTATTATATAAAAAATAAAAAACATATTTTCTTAATAAGAATTTTTGTAAAATCAAAAAAATTTTATGATATTAGATTTATTTAATAACTGTTAAAAATAATTGTGTTATATATATTATATATTTAAATATATTATTTAATAAAATTAGATTAATTTATAATAATTATTATCATCAATTTTTAACTATATATCGATTAATTAGTATGTATTAATAATTATTAATTATTTTAAAAATATATTAAAAATATCTTAACTAAAAAAATAAAATAGATAATAATATCATTATATTTAATGTTGTTAAATTCGATTAATATGTGTTAATTAGTACATAACTGTAAATTAATTAGTTGGATAATTAAATTTAATCCATAGTTTAAAAATAATGAATTATTTTAAAAATTAACATAAATTATATATAAATAATTAATTTTTTAATAATTGTTTATTATCATATAGTATATTTATTAAATAATAAATATACTATATGATAATATATTTTATAAAGATGAATCTAATAAGCTATTATAAATTATAAACATTAATATTTATTAAGATATATCTATTTTAAACTGTATATAGATTTTAAAATATTCTAAAATATGATATAGAATGTTAATCATATAAAGTATGTCTATTCGACAACGAGAAACCTAGATAAGTTAATCATCTTAATTTCTAATTTCTTATATAATAAAAATTATTAATTAATATTAATTAATAATTGATAATTTGATAATATTACTATTTAAATTCTTTATAATTATTTTTTATTTTGATAAAAATGCTCGTTTAAAAATTAATATTGATTTTATTAATAGTAGAGTCATATATTGATAATATTTATTGTTTTCTTTTTTTGTTAAAAATATTCTATATTTAGTTTTATATAAATACATGATGAATTTATTAAATAAATAAATCAGATAAAATTTAGTTATTGCATTTTGATTACTTAAAAATTGATTTCGAATATTTAATATTATAATTGTCTATCATTAGTTTTATGTTAAAATAAATTGAGTTAATATTTACTCTATATTATTAAGAATATAATAATTCATTATCTCTATTGTTGTAATTTAAATTAACAATTTTATATAAGTAAAAATTGTTAATGGTATCTAGAAAATGAAAAAAGATTTTTTTATAACATATATTTTGATGTATTAAATGGTTTGGATGGATAATGATAGAATCAACCTAATATTTTTAGCAAAATTATATTTAGCATTAAGCATTATGATTATATAACAAAGATCGTACTTATTATATAGTACTTAAACATCTTTAAGTTAATAAATGATATTAAATAAGTTAAATATAGAAATAGTATTTATTATTCGTTAGTATATATATACTTATAATAGTATATAATATTTTTTTAGTTAAATATTAATTTAATTTATAATTGAGTAAATTATAAATTAAATTAATATTAAGAATAATTTTTAATTACATTTTAATTTTAAATTTTATAATTTAGTAATTTTGTAAAATATTATTTATTAATAAACTTATCTTTTATTATTTTTATTTATACTAGATGCAATCTATTTTATACGTTGATAAATTTATATATAGCATATAAAATCCATATGATATATATTTATACAATTTAAAATTGTTAAAATAACATAATTAATATCTAACTATTTTACTCTAATTTAAATATATTTTCCATAATGATTTAAGTTTATTCTTAAGATTTAATTATGTAATGAATATTAATAAATATTTTATTATGGTCTCATTTAATGAATTCAGTATAGTTTTATTAATTAAAATTAAGATATATATCTTAATTTAATAAAGCAATTGATCAGTAAATTATAAAATTTAGGATAAATTATCTTTAATCATTCTCTAAGTAAAAAATTATTAGAATATAAGTTTAATATCAAAAAACTTGATTTTCAATAAATTAAACTGATTTTATATATTAATACTTTATTCATTCTTAATATAAATACGTTGCGTTAACTAACGTTAGTAATCTATTTTATTTTTCTTATTTTTTAAAAGAAATTTAAATGTAGTTTTTTAGTAGAATAATTATTTTATATATCATTTTTTATAAAAATTAAATAAGTGATTATCCTATTCTTTTTATAAAAATTATGTTTTATTGAATATCTTTTATTTATTTTAGTCTAAAACAAATAAAGAAATCAAACGTAATATTTATTGATCATAGAAAAAACTGATATTAATAATTAATTATTATCCATTTAATAAATTTTATAAATGAAAAGTTGTTTAGAAATCAAAATAAAGAATATAATAATAGTGTTTATTATATTAATAGTAATAGATTATAATTCATATTATATGCAATTATTATATTATAATTGCATATAATTATTTAAATTAATTTATTTATTTTTTAAAATCAATAATTTTAGTGTATAAAATTATATTTTAACACTTAATTACATTAGGATTAATCAGTAGTAAATGTTTATTCTAATTTATTAATTTTAATAATTATACATACTATATTTTACTTGTATTTAAATATATTATTAATTAATATTGTTTTTTATTACTATTTATGATTATATTAGTTATAAAATATATTTTATTGTATATATAATTAATAATTGTATTAATCATATTATATTAAATAATATACTATAATATATAGGTTTTATCGATTTCATTCTATATGTTATTCTCATTAATAATTGAGAATATATCAGTGGTATTTTATAATAAAGATAATATATTTATAACTTAAAAAATTGATGAAATAATTTAATAAATTCAAGAATTTTACGATTGTATAGGTTTCTATCATTAGTATTGATAATAAGTAATCAGTAGTTTCAAGAATAAAATATAGTTTTCAACAGTAAGTTTTAAAAACTTAATTTTATTATTATTTAATGTAAAACTTCTTATATTATAGATATTTCTTTAATTATCATAAAGTAATACTTATTTTAACTTATTTTATTTTTATTTTCTTTTAATAGTTTTAAAATAAAATTATTATGTATAAAGTATTTATTATATTTAATTTATGAATTGAAGAATTATCAGATCATAATTTTATTATGATTATATTAATAATTAAATTATTAATATACTAAAGTAAGTTGATAACTTAATCTATTTATATAGATCAGTTATAAATCATTATTTCTTTTAAATATAAATTTTTATAATCTTATAGATTTTATGGTTACTTTTATTTTTATGAAAAAAATTTTTATTAAAATTATTTATATACCTTTAATGAAAATATGTTCTTTTATATGTTGATAAATATAAAATCTAAATATTTTGTTGATTGATATTTTAGTTAAAAAAACTATTTTGATATTCGTATTCATATAAATAATAATAAACATATTTTTTATAATATATTTTTTATATAAATAATGCATATATTTTAATTAAAAATTATAAATTAAGAATCTGTTATCTATGATTTACTAAAATTAATAGAAATTCTTTCTATTTGACATTGGTATAAAATAATTTATTAATGTTTAATATTAATAATGAATAATGAGTTGATTCAAATTATCATCATAAATAAAATATATTAATATTTTAATTATAAGTGTATATTATATGATGAATTTTTTAAAAAATATATAATTTTATATATAAAACTCTATTATTTTAATTAAAAATATATCTATGATTTAAAATAATCAATTAGGTAAAATTTTAATATAGTTTTATGATATATAAAATGCATTAAGTATCTACTTAAACTATTAATAAAAAAATTTTTTCATGTTATTATAATGAATACCATATTAAAAAATAAAAGTATAGTTAGATTTTTTGATATTTTAATTTAGAATAGTATAACTATTAATTATCATTAAATTGATCATTTTATTAAGGTTAATCAAGTTTAAATAGCTATAGAAATTATATTAAATAATGTTATTAATTAATTAATTTTTAATTAATAATTCATATTATGCTTTATTATTTATTTTTATTTAGTAAAGAATAATTAATTTGAATTTTTAATATATTATTTAATATGTTATAATTAATATAAACCTTACAAGTTTATAATTACTTTAAATATTAATTTATTTAATAGTTTTATAATTACTCTATTTATCAATTAAAGATAGTTATTAGAATATATTATAATTAAATAGCAAAACTGTTATTATGTTATATATTAATTAATAATAGTATTTTATATTAGTTTTAGATATTAATTAATAAATTATTATAATTTATTAATTATTTTAGGCTATGATTATTTAAAAAAATCAAGTAATATAGTAATTAAAATTGAAAAAAATAAAATATTAAAATATATATTTAATTTAAATAATAAACAATAAATTTAATTAATAATTAACTAATAAATTATTTTCTTAAATATTTTTAATATAGACGACTAACATGATTTATTATAGTAATAAATTTATCATTAACATACAATGTTATCCTCTTGATATATTAGAATATTATCTTTTGTAAAAAATAAAATAAATATTAATACGTAATATTTATATAAAAGTTATTAAACAATTTTATTCTAATTAAAAGATAAAATTCTTTAATCAATAATAACTAAAATATAGTTAAACTTTATATTATAATTATCTTTTGTTTTATTAAAAAAATTAATTATTAGTTAAAGTATTATATTATTTTCAATAACTTTTATGTTTAATTAATTTCAACGATGTATCCATTTAAGTTTTTATAATATTTATTTAATTATATATATTATAAAATATATGGTATTTTTATTTAATATATCTTATTAATATACTGATTTAATTTTTGTCATTTTTTTACTTGTGTTTTATTAAGAATTTACGATATTATTAAAATAAATTTATATTTTAAATTTTAAATAATATTAAATAATTTAAAAATATTTTTTATAAAATAAATAAAATTGATTTTTATAATATAATATATGTATTATTAAAATATCTTAATGAAACAAGTAATAGATAAAATATTTAATTTTATACTTCTAGTTAAAAAATAAATATTTATTATCAAGAATAAAATAATTAATATAAATGATAACTTAACTATATTTAAATTATGCTAATTCAACATTAATTAAAATCTATTTATAGTTCAATCTTGAACTTAATCTTATTAATTACTGAATAATAAATTATTAGTTATAATATTATAATAATATTTAACCTCTATTTTATTTTAAACTATAAAACTATCAATATTTTCATTGATAACTTTTATATTAGAAAATTCTTTATATTTTTAAAAAAAGCTAACATTATTTTCAGCATAAATGGTTATATTAAATTAATTATATTTATTATTTAATAATAAATATTTAAAATATTAATAATTAATCATTATTATTAACATTAATTTAATTCTTGATTTTATTTAAAAATAGTTTGATTTAACGAATGGTAAATATATATATTTTATATATTAAATATTAATAATATATTTAATATATTTAAATCTTTAATAATATAATTATTATATTTTAATGATTTTAAAATAAATGGAAATCATAATAAATATATCTATTAATTAAATAATATTAAAATAATAATAGTTAATTGAGATCTATATTTAAATTTAAAATTTATTTTAAAAATTAAGTTTTTAAACAATTTTTTTAAAAAAATAATTATTAAAATTAATATCTAAATGTTTCTATATTTTCATAAATATATTTATTTGATAAATTATATAAATAATTATATTAATAAAGCAAATTTTAATATAATAAAATTTTATTTTTATTTAAATTAAATTAATTAGTATTAATTTTTTATTTAAGTTTATTTATAAAATAATAAAACATTTTAGTTAAGATTTGTTAAAAAAAAATAAAAGAATATGTTTAATAATTAAAATTAATATTAAGAAATAATATAATATATAATTTTTAACTTTATTTTATTATATATTCATATATATGGCTATATAATAATTATTATTAATATAATAAAAAATAGAAATAATAAATATTTTATATATATTTATAAAATCTAAAATATATAATTATAATGATTATATATTTTAATTAAGATATATTTATTAATTTACTTTTATCTAACAAAATTTATTTATAATTATTAATAATGATTAATATCATATCTTGGATATAAATAAATATCTCATTAGTAATCGATTTTATTTCTATAATTATTGTATAATAATTATAGAAATTGTTATAAATTAAATTTATTTTGTTAAATTTTTTTTAATTATTATATAAAACCTTTTTCTTTAAATAGTATTTACATTAATTTTTGATTATAAAATATATTTTTTAACCTTTTGAATAAAAAAAATTTAATATTTTATATTATTTATAATTTAAATTATTCAAAGCATGTTTTTATCTAAGGTTTATTGTTGCTTTAAAATAAGTAATAATTTTTTATTTTTAATATAAATTATTTTTTTATTTAAAATAAATAATTCCAACAATAAACGTTTTTTATTATTTTAAAATTTATTTTAGTTATATATTTATTTAGAAAAATATAATTCTTTATATTTTTTTTTGTTAAAACTAGCAATTATTATTATTTACAATTAATAGTAAAATTATAATTATTCAAATTAATAAATATTAAGATAATTTTATTATATTACTCAATAATCAAAATTGAAATTCAATAATATATTTTCTATTTTATTTTATATATACATAAAAGATAATATCATATATTTAAAAATATTTTATTAGATTAATTTTTTAAGCAATCAGATATAATAATATAAGATTAGTTAATCTAAAGAGATAATTTTATATTAGATTAAATTAAAAATATCATTTTATTTTGTTATTAATTATTTCAATTTAAATAAGTTAACTTAAAATATAAATAAAATTATTAGTTATTAACTATAATTAAATTATTCATTTAAATTATTAATAAAACTTAATTTTATTATTTGAAATTAATTATTAGTTAAATGTTAAGTAAGTAAAAGAAGACAGAATTAAATATTTTAAATTTTTTATTTTTATTTTATAATAAGTTATTTTTAATTTTGTAATTCCTATTATTTAAACGATAATAATACGATTTGATAAATAATATTATAGGAAAGTATGCTATTTGATAATTTATTAAAATATTTTCATATTTTTATTAAATTATAGATAAGTTGAAAAAATATTTTTTAAAAGTTTAACTATTTTTATCAGTAATATTATATATCAGTATTAAAATCATTGAAGCAGATAATATTTTTATTAAATAAGTTATACTTTATTGTTTTTTAGAGATGAATTTATCTTTTAAATTTACTAATATTAATTATAATTTACCGTATTACATTTTAATTAAACTAATTAATACTTAAATATAGAATTAATATTTGGTTAAATTTAACTTTATTTTAGTATTTTATATTAATTCATTTCAGTATGAATATTAAAACTATTAACAATAATAAGAAATTATTACGTAGTTAATTTACATAATATAAATTGTATTAATAAAAATAAAAAATTTAATAAGTAATTTACAATAATTATTTATTACTTAAATCTATATTATCCTAATGATTTACTATAAATTAATATATAAAATCAAGTAATGAAATAAAATATTAAAAAATAATTAACATGAATATTTTTAATAATTTATAAGATTTAACTAATAGTATTTATCGTAACTAGATTATATCCTAAAACTAAATTATTAACTTTATTTTTTAATATTATTGAATCCTATATCTCATATAGTCTTATTATTATTTATATACATAATTGTTTTAATTATAAATTTTATTTTTTATCTAATTTAAACTAAACATTTTAAGTTTTTAGATTAAAAATAGAATTCCATAATTTTTAAGTGACGTATCCATATCTGATAATTTAATCTTATACTTATAATAATAGCTAGTTTTATTTTATTTTTGATTAATTGAATGAAAATATAAGTTAAAATATTTCTTTTGATATAAATATTAACTCTATTATATTACCATATTTTGTTCATTATTTAATAATAGTAAAATTTACTTGTTAATTTATTTAATAAATTCAATTAATTAAAAGAGAAAATCTATAATCGATAAGATATTTAAAAAAATTAATTAAATCAATTAATAAGTTAATTAATTGATTTAATTAATACAAAAATATTATAATTTTCTATCATCAAAATTAGATCATAATTATATATATGATTACTTATAATAATATCAAAGTTCTATAAACTTAATAAAATTTACTAGTATTATTAATTTGATATTAGTATGTGTACATAACTCTCTATTTTTTTAAAATAGAATGATAGCGATTATATACTATATTTTAACAATAAAAGTCTAAACCACTAATTAATAATGATTTAATTAATTTTTGATTTATTTTAAATTATTAAATAAGTAAATATAATAACAGTATTACAATTAAAAAATCATACAATTAGTTATAAATGAAAATATTTATGCTATATTTATATATACTTATTTAGCAAAGAAAAATCACATATTTTATTTTTTATTTTATAATTAACTTTCAACAATAATAAATATTATTTAGATTAGTAGAAATTATCCTAAGTATTAGTAGCTATTATTAAATAAAGACTCGATAAAATATAATAACCATGACTATGTTAATACAATTAATCTACTGATTTTATCAATTAATTATTATTAACGATGTCTTTATATCTTATATATACAACACACTATATTCTATATAAATTAATTCAATTATAAGTTATTTTTAGCTGTTTTCTATTAATATTACATAATAGTATATGATAAAATATCATTAACTACTAATATTTAACAATACATTAATTTAATAAATCTAAAAATTTAACTAAGCAAAATGAATTTACTATAGATAGTATTTAAGTTTAAAATACAATTTATTTAATTTATTACATATAGCTGTGATAAGAAAAATAATCTATTTCTATAGAAATATTTTTCGATCATAAATTAGGAGAGATTTAATAATAATTAAATTTAGTATTTCTATAATTTAAATATTGGAATTAGAATACAATATTTTAGTTGTTTAATCACTATTATATAATGATCTAATCCTAGCCTTAAAATCATTAATTTGATTCTCTTCATTCTATTTAATTAAGATAAAGTAAATAAGATCACTATATTAAAATAAATACTTATTCTTGTTAAGAAAACATGAATTTAATTAGATATATATATCAATCATACCTTATAAGAGGTAAAAATAATTTTAAAAATTAAAATATATTTAAACATAACACTAAGTAAACAATTTAACTAGAAATTTATAATTTATTCACATTACAAAAACAGTTATTAATAATAACTGTTTTTGTAAGTTAAAATATTCAAAGTAATAATATTATTATCATCATAAGTTTTGATATTATATGTTTTAAAAATAAATATTAAGTTATCTTTATGATTATATTTTTAATAATTAAAAAAAATTTAAAATTGTTATTTATATATTAAAATTGATTTTTTTGTATTTTATTCATGAAATAATTAGATTTAGATGCTATTTTATTAAAATATAATAAGCAGCTATATATTTAGTTAAATAATTATAATTAATATCTATTTTCGCTAATTTTTTTATGTTTATATTTAGTAACATATCTTTTTTAATATCTAAATAATTCATTTATTGACTTTAGTTAATAGAGATTTATATATTAATCGTTAATTAATAATATACTAATTTGATTATCTATGATATAAAAAATTATTTTATAAATTAATGAAATATCTTTTGAATTTAATATTAATTTAATAATAAATTTCATTATCGTTATTTTTTTTAGCTAAGAAATTTTATTTGAACTTATTGAAGTATTAAAAATTGTTAGAATTAACTAGAATATTTGCTGTTAATAAATACAATTTTTCTTTAAAAATAGCATATGTTAATAAAATTTAATTTATTAATTTCAACTTATTGAAAGTTTTTATTTAATAGCTTTCTTAAAAAAATAACAATATTGCTAATATTGTATTATTATATTAATATTTAAACATTATATCCTTTTCTATTTTGTATGAAAATTATAAAAGAGAGCATATAAATAAACTTTAAGTAACATTAATGTAATGAATGGTATAATTAAATATAGCAATATGCTAAATTATTTTAAATATAAAAATATTTTTTAATTTTTGAAACATGATAATATCTTATATATTATATAATAGAGAAAACAAAATAAATGATTTAATATTTTCAATAAGTATATTATTAATAATAAATAATTTATTAATAAAATTATATTATAATAATAAAATAATATAATTAAAAATCATTTAATTAATTATTGTTTTAGTAAAAATTAAATATTTTATTTTTGTATAGAATATTTTATCTAAAATATTTTTATATATAGTTTAATTTATTTTTTTTAAAAAATACATGTTTATAGTAAATTAAAATATGATATAAAATATTTTTTTGAAGTTAATAATATTAATTATATTAATAATAGTAAATCTAAAAAAATAGTTTTTATATATAGTTAAAAATAAATGTTATCTTATTAGATATAAAATTATTTATGATATTGTTATTATAAAGTTTTTTTGTTTTATTTAATAAATAAATATTAAGCAATATGTTTCAATAAATATAATTCTAATAAAATGCTAATAAATTAGTTTATCCATTTTGATACTACTTAATAATAATTAGTATTATATTTTTATATAATATTATGATGTTTTAATTATATACATTAGTCGAATAAAAATATTATTTAATTTTATAATTAAAAATAAACAAATTAATGCAGATATTATCTGTTATTATACTAATAAAGAAAATATATATTATATATAGTATAGTAAATTTATATAAGATTTTTAAATTTATAAATAATAATCAAGTTAATCTAATTGATAATATTTATGAATTATAAAAAAGATTTTATACTTTATGTATTTTGATATTTTATACCATATAAATTTAATTAAAATCATAAAAATGATAATAAATACTATATTAAAATAAATGAATTTCAATTTATTATAAAAGTTAAAACTAAAATAATCAGTATATCAAGAGATCTATATGATATATGATCTTTAACATTCATTTTCAGAAAACATTGAGTATACTTATTACTAGATAAATTTATATTTTTATTTATTTTATACTTTCTATTTTTAAAATCATTTTGATTATTATATTAAATAATTATCTTAAAATTATTTAGTTAATATAATATTTAATATTTGTTTATAGTTTATTTTTAAGGATTATTTTCAGTTGAAAAATATTTTTTAAGTTAATATTATTTTAGCTAGTTTTAGAAACTATTGAAAATTTAATTAAATTAAAAACATAATCTTATTAATTAAAGTAATATTTATTTACTAAATAATATTAGTAGAATAACCTAAATAGATTTTTAAATAATTAAATTAATTTTTAATATATATTAAGTATATATTAAATATAAATTTAAATTTATAGTTAGCTAATAGGAGAAATAAATAGTATTATAAGATGTGTTATTAATTTAATTAATACTTAAAAATATATTTAAATCAATAAAAATTGAGTTTTACATATAAATATAAAAGAAAATAAAATGATTTAATATATATAAAATATAATGTGTATTCATAATTCGAATAATTAATTTATACAATTGATTTGATTTAATCGATATTAGATATTTAATTATCTTATTATTTTAATAATAATTAAGCTTTATTAATATAAGTCAAATTATCATTGATAGAATTAATAATTTTAAATTAATTATAATTTTTCTGAAAATTATATCGTTTAAATAATTATTTTTAAGTAAAATGATAATATAAAGGATTTATTATTAAGTTTTTTAATATTTTGTAATTATATATATGATATATATTATAATAATTTAATTAAGTTATTTATATATATTTATTTGAATACTATTTTATATTAAAATATAATATATTTGTTATTTAATATTTTGGTTATTCTTATCTAAAACTTATCTTCTTAATCTATATTTTTATAAAAAATTCCTTTACTAGTATATTTTAGTAATAATGTAAAGTAATAAGTTTTATCTGTGATTTAACATAAATATTTCTAAAACTAATTTTAAAATTAAATTAATAAAGTTTTAAACCTAGAAAATATGAAGATAATCAGTATATTAATATTTTTTAATTATTTTGGATATTATTAAATTATTTAAATAAGTAAATTTATCTTTAACATGTTATAAAGTAATAATAATTTTGATACAATTCCTATTGTTTTTTTAAAAAATATAGTTATCATAATAAAAATATTTACTATCAATAATAAATTAAAAAGGAAATGTATCATTTTTACTATAAAAATTTATTTAGTTTATTATAAAATAAACTAAATTTATATTTATAAGTTCATATTTTAGTTAAATATAATGAAAATATGAACTTATCTGATTATATAATGATTTTATAAATTATAATTTGTTTATCTTTTATGAAGTTATATTTATATATTATATTTTATCGATAAAAAAAATTTAATTATTAAATTCCCCACATTTTCTTTTATAGAAAGAATTTAAAAAATAAATAATTGTTGTATTATTAATTGTGATTTTAAAATATAAAAGTATTTTAGTTTTATAAATTTAGTCAATAAATTTTCATTATTTATAATGAAATAGATATATATAAATATCATCATATTATCATTTATTATCGGTTTTTAATGTCAATAGAATAATTCATTCTTATTAAGAAATCTTGTTGATTATAATAATCTTAATATATTTTTTGATTTTATAAAAATTTTATTTTTTAGTTAAGAATTGATTGTATTGGTATATTTTACATATACTAAATTGTTAGAGTTTTCTTATGGTAGTGCACTATAGATTATAATAATAAGAATAAGATGTTGACATTTAACAATAACAGTCAAAAAATTTAAATATTTTTAAAAGCTTAACCGTATGCTATGATCATCTTTATTTATTTTCTAAAATTATTAAATTCAAAATTTGAATAATTAAGATTATATTATTATACGAACATATTTTATAATATTTATTGGTAATAATTATAATAATAGTAGCAAATACAATCAAATATAGTAATTAATAGTAAATTAGTTAAATAATATTATTAGATAATTATTATATAAGAATAATTTATTCATAATTAAGAATTAATAGAAGTTGCGTTATGATACTGATATTTATCAATTAAAATTTTATAATTTTACTAAGATCCATATTTTAATAGATCTTAGTTTATTTTTAACCATCATCTTTATTCTTATATTTACAATTTATTATATGTAAATTATATCTAAATTTACTATATTATAAAGATATTATTAATATTAAACGTTTATATTTTTATCAAATTAAATTAAATATAATAATAAAGTTATCTGAATCCTATATATTATTAGTAGATATATCTAATTTTAGAATTAATATAATAGTGAATTTTGCTATTAATAAACATTAATGCTTAATCATTTATAATGAAATATTTTCTATTTTAATAATTAATTAGAATTAATTAAGTTTTTCTTATAATATTAGTTTTTATTAAATAATATATTTTAAGAAATTAAATTTTTACTTTCATAACATAACTAACGTTTTAGTTTTTATATATAAAAACTATATATTAATTAATAAACTAATATATTTACTGTTATCTATATAATTATTATTAATTGTAAATTAATTTATTTATTAGTAATTAATAGATATAATTTTATTACATTAAATTTAGAATAATAAATAAAATTGTTACAAAAACAGCAGTTCAATATAAAATAACTCTATCTTATTTTTTTATTTTATATAAATAATTATTTAACAGCAATGGAAAAGACTTTTAATTTTATTACTATATTTGTAGTATGGTTGAAAAAAAATTTTTATGTATTGATATTAATAGAATTTATAGTACGATATATTAATTGGAGTACTATTTTGTTCAAAATATTACTAATAAATATTAGTAAAAAGATGATGTTAATTACTATTATAATCACATAAATTTTTTGTTTATATTTTCTTCTTTTATTCTGATTAGTAATTACTGCTTTAATAATTTTAACAATTCTTGTGAACTATAATTCTTCACTAATTAATATCTCAATTTTTTATTTGATTATTTTTAATTATAATTGATCAATATTTTAATGATTTTTAATTGTTTTATTTGGAATTAATTTTTATTATATAGCATTTATTAACATAATAATCTTATTTATATATTGCATTAACTTTTTAATATTATTATATTATCATTCGATAATAGAAATCTAAATCATTGTATAAAAATTTCAACAAAATATTCTACCTTATTATTATAATAATAGTAGTTCAGAAAGTATTTTAAAGTCGAGTTTAACTAGATAAATTAAGTATTACTATACTATAATTTTTCTAAGAATTTTAAGTGAGTGCAAAAATATTAACTTATTTAACGATATGGCATTGTTCATTTCATGGTAAGGATATCTATTATCTGAAATTTATTAAAAATTTTTTGTAATTATATTAGAATAGAATAATTGATAAGTTTTTTCTATGCGTATTTTTATTTTTTTATATTAATTAGTAATTTATTGGTTCATGATATTTGTTTTTAATATGTCACTAGCAATCACTTTCTTGACGTTATAATACATAAAAAATAGTGAAATATATTCAAAATTAATTTTATCATTAAATTTATAATTTTCAATATAAATAAAACGAGTAAATTATAAATAATAACTTATAAAGTTTCAATCATATAATTATAATATTGATAATTATCATTGATTAATTATATTAATAAGTTGAGTAGTCAAAATAATATAATAAGAAACTATCTAATTTTATTTTATAGTTTTTTATTAAAAAACTATTGGTGATAGTTTGTAATTAATTTACTAAATTTATTAATTTTAGCTCCAATCTCGTTAAAATAATGTAGAACGATAATTCTGAAATAATTTTGTTAAATCTAATTAAAATAGTTACTTAAGAACTAAGTAAAACTTCTTTATAAATAAAAATCAAGTATTATTTTCAATTGTTTGAAATATTGAATTTTTAATATTGATTTTTGGAAACATATAATTAGTTTTATAATTTAACACATTATATTCTAGGAAATTTATTTGATGAGTTTGTATCTAATATTATCTTTGTTCATATAATTTATTAACTAATATGGATAAATTTATCAATTCTTTGATAAACCTCCTAGTGTTCTTTTTGTAGATCGTATATTGAATAGAAATATTATCACAGATTCGCATAGTAATCTAATATTTCTAAACTTTCAATATAGTTTTTAAATTTTAGGGCAAATAAGGACAATTTATTCTTTATTAAAAGCAATCTGCTTAATATTTTTTGATCATTTATTAAAAGTAACTTTTAATAAATTAAATTCTAGTTATATAATTTAACTAATATTTAATATTATCGCAAAATATTTTATCATATAAACCTCATCAACAAAATAATTCAACTGATACTAACTTCTATGGCATATCTCCACTATTTCTATTAATAATGTTTTACTAAAGTATTATCTAGTAGGATTTTATTAGAATTAGTAATAACTATTACGTGTGTTTATGAAGTTATTTTTATATAAATATCATTTATTTATTCAGAAATCAATTTTAATATTATGACACCTAAAATATTACTGTTTTTCTATTAGAAATATAACGAAGAAATCTGTAATAAATAATCAAGAAATAATAATTATAATTAATAATTATTATTTAATAATATCTTACACATTGATTGCATAATTAATTAAAAAATAGAATTACATATAAAAATATCTTAAATATTAATATCAATGGTATTTATTTATTTTGATAATTATGAAGTATTAATTTCTTATAAGAATATCTTTTTGAATCACTCTCTATAATCTTATGGTTGACTAAAGATTATTTAGAATATTAAATAATATATCATATGGTACCTTAAAATCAAGAAGTTCTAAATTAAACCGATATTAAATTTAAGAATTTTATGTCAGTATTTTCAATACGTATATCTTCCTTTAAGAATTTGTTTTTATATAGTAATAAGCATATGTTATTTAACTTATTATATTTAGTTATAGTATTCATTTATTCTTTTTTGAATATTAATATTAATAGGATAATTAGAAAATTTTATTATATATTATTTATATTTATTATTAGATTGTTTATTTATAAAATTTATAATATATAACCTATTAACAAAAAGATCAATTTTTATAATTAAATTTCAGTATTTTTTAATTTAATAAATAAATTTATAAATATCATGTTGATTAATTTTATATCATTAAATAAAAAATATTTTCTTATAAATAAGAAATGAATTTAATTAATATTATTATTTGTCATAGATTTTTTATCTATAAACTATTTATGTTTTATGATAATAATATAATTATATTTAATTTAAATTAAATATAGTATTTTTTATATTTAAAATATATAAATATATATAAAGTTTTATTATTTATAATAAGCTGATAGTTTTTAAAATTTAATCATATTTACAAGATATTTAATATAGCTAATATACTTTCTATTTAATTTATTATTATTTTTATCATATTATGATTTGAATCCTAATCTGATAAAGTGAAAATATAAATATTTTGTTTGTACTTTATTTATTAAATATATAAATCATATTTATCATTAAGTCATTTAAGTTAATAAATTTACATAGTAACAAATTATTTAATAGAAATAAATTTCATTATGAATGATTTAATTTTTATTTTTTTAACTACTATTCATTTAATATTTATTAAAAATTGAAAATATTAGAATTACATAAATAAATAAAATGATTAATTTTAATTAATGAATCATAAATTTTCTATATTTGATTTATTTATAATCTTTATTATTAGTTCTCTATTTTAATTATTTTCAAGAAATTATTATTTTTATTCTTTAATAAATAAATTATCTAAAAAATAAAATTTATGGTAAAGTTATTCTGTTTTATAGTAAGTACTTTTTGATATAATCTCGATATTATGATTATAATAAATTATCACCTATAATGTTTTAATTATTGGATGATGTAATATATAACTAAATGTTATGAGATAATTATTATACTTAATTTGACAAATTTATAATATATTATTTTTACGTTTTATAATAATAATTTATTTGATATTTTACACTTAATTTTAACAAAAATTAATTTAAATGAATTTTGTTTTTATAGATGAATTAGTTAGTTTATAAAATTAATACAAATATCTTTAGTATTATGAATATTAAAGAGTTTATTAATTATAACAAGTGATAATTAATATAAAAGTTAATATTACTTGAGATTGATATAAAATAAAAATAGAGATTTAAAAAAAATCTAAATAAAATTTTATATGTATTTATTTTAAGATTTGTATAAATTATATCTCAATATCTATGAGAAAAAGGATGTTTAAGTTATATTAGTGCAATTAAAACATTGGAAATAATTTATATAAATAATAAATTTACCTTATTAAATTAAAACATAATACTAATAATAATATTTTAAAACTGAAGAATAAAATTATATTTTAATACAAGTTATTTATTTAAGTTAAGTAGTATGAATTATTCTAATTTTTCTAATATTATTTCTATATATTTTATATACTTAGAACAAGTTTTATAATATAAAAATTTTTTTTTCCTTTGATAAAGATCTAAAATATTAGAATTATAATTATTTTTTTTAATTTTATAAAAAAATAATTATAATTCTAATATTTTAATTTATTTTTTATCTATCTATAAAATTTTGATAAAACTCTTATGATAAGTATTCGTAAGATAGAATTCAATAGTATTTACTATCACGCTTAATTAATTTATTAAAACGATAAATTACTTTTTTAGTACTATATATTTATATATAAAATTAATTTATGTATTAGTATGAGAAATTATGAGATTTATTTTTTGTTTTATTTCATTTATCCATATTATTATATAAATTATTATGTTTTTTCTTTCTATCAACTACTTTAATTAAAGAAATTTACTTATATTTTAAAGTATAATATTTAATATTATAATCATTTATTCTTTATTTATTTAAAAATGATTTAATATTCTATTTTAGAATATCACAAGTAATTGTTTTCCGCCAAATTTTATTTTTGATATTATTTAGCAATTAATTAATGTTGTAATACTAATATAAACTTATATCTTATTAATTATTTTAATAGAATTATTTTTTAATGATAATAATTTAATTATTTTTTGCTTATCTTTTTTTCTTACATCCAATATATATTAAGTTTCATATAATAAAAGTAATTATAATTTATGTTTTATTAAATAAAAAAAGATTTTTATATTTAAAATTAACAATAACTTTATTTCATTAAATAATGCTATTATATTTTAACATAATTAAATTTTTATTATTGATATAATTCTTGACGTTATATTTATACGATATCTATATGTTTTATGTATGAAATAAATAAAAAAATTATATTTATTTTGATTTGATTCATAAATTCTATCAATTTAATGAATTTTTACAAAAAATAATATATTTGAAATACTATTTAAAAATTAAAATTTTTTTCCTTTTGAATATCATTTGTTTAATATTAATATATATCTTCTAGATATTCAAATTTTTTTTATTAAAAAATACTAAATAGCAAGTAATTTCTATAAATTATTAATTTTAGAAATTTCTAAAATTAATAATTTTATTTATTTTAATAGTAATAACAGTTCATAATTTAGAACTTAAGTATGAAAATTTCAGATAGTAAAAAATATTTTTTAAATAGTTAAATGCTATCTTTAATTTGATAACTAAATCAATTGGTTATCTCCAATTCTTTATTAAATATTTTTGATTAAATATTAGTTAAGGATTTTGTATTATATAATCCAATATTATATAAGTTATGTATATACTAATTATATATAATATAAATTAATATTACTCTTCATGAAATATTTAGATATTATAGTTATAAATAAAATTATAAAAATGGTATTTTGTTTAAATAAAAGTTATTTAAATATTTCTCATTTATATTTCTAAATTTTATTTAGAAAATGTTTTTATAAGCTAAAAGTTTATTATTATATCTAGAGTAATTATTGTTAATTACATGTTCATTAAAAAATAGTTTGGGTTGATATAACTAAATAAAACTAATTATTTTATAATCGAGATCATATTTTTAAATATAATTATACGTATTATAAGAAATAATTAAAGTGATGTTGTTTTAAAATAGATTTTTTATGAAAATAATGGTGTGGTAAAAAATAAAATATTAGTTATACTAATATAACAATTTTTAATTTTAATATTATTAAATCTTATAATTCTATGTTCTTAACTTATAATATTTTATTTTATAATTTAAGATAAATGGTATCAAAAATATTTTTATATAAATAAAATTGAAATAAGAAAAAATGTTAACTAAAGAAATGATATTTATCTATCTATTTTATTTTTCTTCTCATCTAACTATCATTAATAAAATATACTGTGGTATATCTCGATAATTCAATAGTAAAGAAATGACATTTTTATTTATGATAAATAATCGGTAATAAGTATGTTAATTTATAATGAAGTATTTGCTTATAATTGGGCTTTTATAATATATCTTATTGGTAGTTTTGCTCTGTGTTCTTTAATGTTACTTTGTTCTTATTATCTTGGAAGTAAGTCAACTGGAAAAGGGAAGCATATTCCTTATGAATCAGGCATTAATTCTGTTGGTAGTGCTCGCTTGCGTATGTCAGTCAAATTTTACTTAATTGCTATGTTTTTTGTTATTTTTGATATTGAAGCTTTATTCCTTTATGCATGGGCTGTTTCTATTAAAGAAAATGGTTGGTTAGGTTTTATTGAAGCAAGTATTTTTATACTAGTATTATTTATTTGTTTATTTTACTTGGTTCGTATTGGAGCACTTAATTGGACATCAAAACGTTTATGTAATCATTTTGTAAAACATGGTAAAGTTATTAAAAACAATAATTATTATAAAGAGTAAAATTGAGGAATTTAAAGATGGATTATACTATCACTCGAATTCAATTAAACAATAAAAAAAATGCTCGTTATCCATTAGAAACAAAAGAAATTGTTAAGGATCCATTAGAGCAGCATGTTAATCGTAATATTTATATGGGTAAGTTAAAACACGTTTTGCATACTATGGTAAATTGGGGTAGAAAAAACTCTCTATGGCCTTATAATTTTGGTCTTTCATGTTGTTATGTTGAAATGGTGACCTCTTTTACTGCAGTACATGATGTTGCTAGATTTGGTTCTGAAGTATTACGAGCATCACCAAGGCAAGCTGATTTTATGGTTATTGCTGGTACTTGTTTTATTAAAATGGCACCAGTTATTCAACGTCTTTATGATCAAATGTTATCGCCTAAATGGGTAATTTCTATGGGTGCTTGTGCTAATTCTGGTGGTATGTACGATATTTATTCTGTTGTCCAAGGTGTTGATAAATTTCTTCCTGTTGACATTTATATACCAGGTTGTCCACCACGACCTGAAGCTTATATCCAGTCATTGTTATTATTACAAGAATTGATTGATAAAGAACGCCGTCCTCTATCATGGATAGTTGAAGATCAAGGCGTTTATCATGCTAATATACAATCTGAAAAAGAACGTAAGCGTAGTGAAAGAATAGCTGTAAAAACATTACGAACACCGGACGAAATATAAAATCATAAAATACGCTATTGAGTTTAAGAAAAATAATATAATGTATTTATTAATAAAACTGATTAAATATTGTGGTAGATAATGATAAAAAATCAGATAATTCAAGAAAGTATTGTAAGGCCAGTATGGAAAACTTATGATCACTATGATGACCCAATAATTTTAACACTATATAAACAATTTTCTTCAAATACTTTTAGTATTCAAGCAACGCGTACTGGAATATTAGTTGTATGGATTAAACATAAACAATTTATTACAAAAGTCATAGAATTTTTGAAAAAACAACCTAAACCTTATATTATGCTATTTGATTTACATGCAATCGATGAACGACAAAGAATGCATCGTCAAAATTTACCTGAAGCTGATTTTTCTATTTTTTATCATCTTATTTCTATTGAGCGTAATCGTGATATTATATTGAAAGTTGCTCTTAATGAGAAAGACCTTAATATTCCATCTATAGTTTCATTATTTCCTAATGCTAATTGGTATGAACGTGAAGTATGGGATATGTTTGGTATAATATTTATTGGTCATCCAAATTTACGACGATTATTAATGCCAATGACATGGCAAGGACATCCTTTACGCAAAGATTATCCAGCTAGGGCTACTGAATTTGATCCATTTTTTTTAACTAAAGAAAAAATTGATTTAGAAATGGAGGCTTTGACCTTTAAACCAGAAGAATGGGGTATGGTGATTGGTAAAAATAATGAAGATTTTATGTTCTTAAATTTTGGTCCAAATCATCCGTCATCTCATGGAGCTTTTCGTATTATACTGCAACTAGATGGAGAAGAAATTATAGACTGTATACCAGATATTGGTTACCACCATCGTGGTGCAGAGAAAATGGGTGAACGACAATCTTGGCATAGTTATATTCCATATACTGATCGAATTGAGTATTTAGGTGGTTGTGTTAATGAAATGCCATATGTATTAGCTGTAGAAAAATTAGCAGGAATTGATGTTCCTGATAGAGCTAAAACGATTCGTGTCATGTTGTCAGAATTATTTCGTATTAATAGCCATTTACTTTATATCAGTACTTTTCTTCAAGATATTGGTGCAATGACACCTGTTTTTTTTGCATTTACTGATCGCCAGAAAATATATGATATTATTGAAGCAATTACTGGTTTACGTATGCATCCAGCTTGGTTTCGAATCGGAGGTGTTGCTGATGATTTACCGAGAGGTTGGCAGAAACTGTTGCATGGATTTCTTGATTGGATGCCAAAACGTCTATCTTTTTATATAAAAACAGCACTTGAGAACAGTATCTTTAAGGGGCGATCAGTTGGAGTAGCTGCTTACACTACCAAGGAAGCATTAGAATGGGGAATTACTGGTGCCGGATTAAGGGCAACAGGTCTTGATTTCGATATTCGTAAATACCGACCTTATTCAGGTTATGAAAACTTTGAATTTGAGGTTCCAGTTGGAAACAATGGAGATTGTTATGATCGCATAATGTTAAAAGTAGAAGAATTAAGACAAAGCTTATATATTCTAAAACAATGTTTAAATAATATGCCAGAAGGACCATTTAAAGCTGATCATCCACTAACGACTCCACCACCGAAAGAACTAACTTTACAGCATATTGAAACTATGATTAACCATTTTTTACAAGTTTCATGGGGACCAGTTATACCTCCAAATGAAGCTTTTCAGATGATTGAAGCAACAAAAGGGATTAATAGTTATTATTTGATTAGTGATGGCAATACTATGAGCTATCGAACTCGTGTACGTACACCAAGTTTTGCTCATTTACAACAAATTCCTGATGTAATCAAAGGGAGTTTATTATCTGATCTCATTGTTTATCTTGGTAGTATTGATTTTGTTATGTCAGACGTAGATCGTTAATGATATAAAAGACATTTAATCTAAATAAACAGAAAATAGTTCAATTTTTCTAATATAACAGAGTATAATATGAAATATGATTTCACATTGTCTAAAATAGAGTATGAAGAGATTGAGCAAGAAAAACAGCATTATGAAGATTCTAGATCTGCTTCAATTAAAGCTTTAAAAATTATACAAAAAAAAAGAGGTTGGGTAGAAGATGATGCTATCTATATAATCGCTGATCTATTAGGTATCTCTTCTAGTGACATAGAAGGTGTAGCGACATTCTATAGTCAAATTTATCGAAAACCTGTCGGTCGTCATATTATTCGGTATTGTGATAGTGTTGTTTGTTACATTAATGGTTATCAAAACGTTGAAGCTAAAATTATTGAATTATTAAAGATTGTGCCAGGAAAAACAACAGAAGATGGTCGATTTACCTTATTACCGACTTGTTGTCTTGGGAATTGTCATAAAGGCCCTACTATGATGATTGATGAAGATACACATAATTATCTAAAGCCATCTGATATCCAATCAGTCTTGGAGCAATATTTATGATAATAAAAAAACAAATTATTTCTAATCCTCAGACGCATCCGTTAACTTGGAGATTAAGTAAAGATGAGAAACCGATTTGGTTAAAAGAATACTTAAGTAAAAATGGTTACTTAAGTGCTAAAAAAGCTATAAAAAGCATGTCGCCTGATCAAGTTGTTAGTTTAGTCAAAGATTCTGGTCTTAGAGGTCGTGGCGGAGCTGGTTTTTCTACTGGTCTTAAATGGAGTTTAATGCCAAAAGATAATAATATGAATATCCGTTATTTGCTTTGCAATGCTGATGAAATGGAGCCTGGAACTTATAAAGATCGTTTTTTAATGGAAAAGTTACCACATTTGTTAATTGATGGAATATTAATAAGTGCTTTTGGACTAAAAGCATACCGTGGATATATTTTTTTACGTGGTGAGTATATTGAAGCAGCTAAACATTTATCTAGAGCGATTGAAGAAGTTAGAGAATTTGGTTTATTAGGAAAAAATATTCTTGGTACTGATTTTAACTTTGAACTTTTTTTACATACTGGTGCTGGACGTTATATTTGTGGTGAAGAAACAGCGTTAATTAACTCACTTGAGGGCCGACGTGCAATCCCTCGTTCAAAACCTCCATTTCCAGCAACATCTGGTGTTTGGGGTAAGCCAACTTGTGTCAATAATGTTGAGACGTTGTGTAATGTTCCTGCGATTATTGAACATGGTAAAGAATGGTATCTTGGGATTAATGAAGGTAAAAGTAAAGATGCTGGTACAAAGTTAATGGGATTTTCTGGCAGGGTTAATAATCCAGGGCTATGGGAATTACCATTTGGTACTACTGCTCGCGAAATCTTGGAAGATTATGCAGGTGGAATATCTGATGGTTTAACACTTAAAGCTTGGCAACCAGGTGGGGCAAGTACTGATTTCTTAACTGAAAGACATCTTGATTCAGTAATGGATTTTGATAGTATCGCTAAAATAGGTAGTCGTTTAGGCACAGCACTTGCTATAGCAATTGATAATAAAATTAATATGGTTTCTTTAACATATAATTTAGAACAATTTTTTGCACGTGAATCATGTGGATGGTGTACACCGTGTCGTGATGGTTTACCTTGGAGTGTAAAAATTTTGCAAGCATTAGATCGCGGTGAAGGAAAGCAAGGCGACATTGAAAGATTAGAACAAATTTGTCAATTTCTTGGACCTGGAAAAACTTTTTGTGCTCATGCATCAGCTGCAGTAGAACCTTTACAAAGTGCTATCAAATATTTTCGTTCAGAATTTGAAGCTGGTATTCTTCAAGAAAATTTTATTAATTTAAATCAAATTACTGGTATTCAATCGAATTTATTAAAACAGATCTTATGATAATGTTTATATCAAGCAAAATATAAATAATAATATAATTAAATTAATTAATTTTAAATTAATGTCTGTTAAAAAACTGATTATTAGGAAGTATCCTCAGTATGAGTATAATACATGTAGATGGAAAGCAATATAATGTAAATAAAACTAAAAATTTATTGCATGCATGTCTATCTATTGGATTAGATATTCCTTATTTTTGCTGGCACCCTGCGTTGGGAAGTGTTGGTTCTTGCCGTCAATGTGCAGTTAAACAATATCAAAATACTAATAATACTGATGGTCGATTAGTAATGTCTTGTATGACAGTGGCTTCTGATGGAATCAATATTTCTATAAATGATGATGAAGCTAGACAGTTTCGTGCAAGTATTATTGAATTTTTAATGACAAACCATCCACATGATTGCCCTATTTGTGAAGAAGGAGGTAATTGTCATTTACAAGATATGACAATAATGACTGGACATACAATTCGTAAATATCGTTTCAAAAAACGAACACATCGTAATCAATATCTTGGTCCATTCATTGGCCATGAAATGAATCGTTGTATTGCTTGTTATCGATGTGTTCGTTATTATAAAGATTATGCAGATGGTACAGATCTAGGCGTTTATTCCACTAATAATCATGTTTATTTTGGTCGAGTGGAAGATGGTACTCTAGAAAGTGAATTTTCTGGTAATTTAGTTGAGATATGTCCAACTGGTGTTTTTACTGATAAAGTTCATTCTAAGAATTATAGTCGTAAATGGGATAAGCAATTTGCACCAGGAATATGTCAACAGTGTAGTTTAGGGTGCAATACTAGTCTTAGTGAACGTTATGGTGTATTATCTCAAGTTGAAAATCGTTATAATAGCATGATAAATCATTATTTTTTATGTGATCGTGGTCGTTTTGGTTGTGGTTATGTAAATCGTAAAGATCGCCCTCGTCAGCCTAAATTAATTAAAAAAGGAAAACTATATACTATATCAGAACTAGAGGCTGTACAAGCAGGTGTTAAAATTTTACGTAAAGCAAAAAAAACTATAGGGATTGGATCACCACGATCTAGTGTTGAGAGTAATTATGGATTACGGACACTTGTTGGAGAAGAAAATTTTTATTCAGGAATTTCAACATTAGAGCAACGTTGTCTGGAATTAATAGTTAATATATTGCAAAATGGAGGTGTTTATACTCCAACATTACATGAAATTGAAAATTATGATGCAGTACTTGTTTTAGGGGAAGATTTAACACAAACTGGAGCACGTATAGCATTAGCGATTCGTCAGGGAGTTAAGGGTAAAGCTAGAGCACTTGCTGAAGTACAAAAAGTGGCAGAATGGCAAATATCTGCCGTGTTAAATATTGGTCAACATTCTAAATACCCATTATTTATCACTAATGTAGATAATACTCGTTTAGATGATATTGCTGAATTATGTTATCGAGCTTCAGTTGATGATCAAGCTCGTTTTGGTTTTGCTATAGCTCATGCTTTAGATAATAAATCACCAATAGTAAATGATTTACCGATTGTAATTAAAGAAAATGTTAAATTAGTTTCGAACGCATTATTACAAGCTAAAAAACCACTTATTATTAGCGGTAGTAATGCTGCTAGTGATGCGCTTATAAAGGCTGCCGCTAATATTGCTTTTTCATTAAAAGCAAATAATATAGAAGTAGGAATATCTTATATTTCCTCTGAAGCTAATAGCTTCGGTTTATCTTTAATGAATGCTCAACCTTTAGATATAGCAATGTCTAGAATCGAATCAGGTGATGTTGATACAGCTATTATTATGGAAAACGATCTTTATCGGCATAGTGATGTTGATACCGTTAATAATTCTTTATTTAAGCTTAATAAACTTATTGTTGTAGATCATCAGTATACAACAATTATGGATCAAGCAGATCTTATTTTATCTGCTACTAGTTTTGCTGAAAGTAGTGGAACATTAATTAATAATGAAGGTCGCGCTCAGCGTTATTTTCAGGTATTTGATCCAACTTATTACCAGTCTAATATTATTATAAAAGATAGCTGGCGATGGTTTAATTTATTAATATCAGAGCTTCAGACACATGAGGTAGACTGGTTAACATTAGACCATGTGATTCAAGATTGTGTAACAAATATGCCTCAGTTTTCTGCTATTACTAATGCTGCGCCTAATTCTAAATTTCGTATTCATGGACAAAAATTATCGCGATCTCCTCATCGTTATAGTGGTCGCACATCAATATTAGCTAATATTAAAATAAGTGAACCAAAACAGCCATCTGATATTGACACACCGTTTACTTTTTCAATGGAAGGAAATAATAGCCCAATGGCTATACGACAACATATTCCTTTTGCTTGGTATCCAGGTTGGAATTCACCTCAAGCATGGAATAAATTTCAAGATGAAGTTGCTGGACAGTTGCGTTTTGGTGATCCAGGTATTCGATTATTCAATTCAAATAACAATTGTTTAGACTATTTTACTGATATTCCATTTTCTTGGAAACGAAAAAATAATCAATGGATTGTTGCACCTTACTATCATTTATTTGGTAGTGATGAAACATCACAGCGTTCGATAGCAATACAACAGCGTATGTCGGAAGCTTATATTATTATAAATATTTTAGATGCTGAAAGTTTAGACATTAAAGTTGGTGATATGCTTGAATTTAGTTATGGCCGACAAGTTTATCAATTACCAGTTCGTTTTAGTTATCATTTAGTTCAAGGCCAAATTGGTTTACCTTTAGGTATGCCTGGTATCGCTCCAACAATGGCAGGTGTTACTGTAAAAAATATGCGGAAGATAACATCATGATCCTTTTTCTACAGGAATTACTTCTATGATTATCGCTGCTTTAAAATCGATGGTTATTTTGCTAATGGTTGTTATTTTTAGTGCTTTAATGAGTTTTTATGAACGTCGTTTATTAGGGTTATTCCAAAATCGTTATGGACCAAATCGTGTTGGTTGGGAGGGTTCATTTCAAATCGTTGCTGATATGATAAAAATATTATTTAAAGAAGATTGGATTCCGCAATTTTCAGATAGGTATATTTTTATATTAGCACCAATAATTTCTTTTTGTTCAATGTTATTTGTATTTTCTATCATTCCTATTAACACAACTTGGTATGTTATTGATCTTAATATCGGTTTGTTATTTTTTTTTATGATGGTCGGATTATCTGTTTATTCAATACTTTTTGCTGGTTTATCAAGTAATAATAAATATTCTTTACTGGGTGCAGTGCGTGCTTCCGCTCAAACTTTAAGTTATGAAGTTTTTCTTGGACTTTCATTAATGGGTGTCGTTGCTCGAGCCGGTTCCTTTAACTTAATTAAAATTGTCAATTCACAAGTAGAATTATGGAATATTATTCCACAATTTTTAGGTTTTTTAACTTTTATTATAGCTGGTATCGCAGTTTGTCATCGACATCCATTTGATCAACCTGAATCAGAGCAAGAACTTGCTGATGGCTATCATATTGAATATTCTGGAATGAAATTTGGTCTATTTTTTATCGGTGAATATATTAGTATTCTAACAATTTCCGCATTAATTGCGACTTTGTTTTTCGGAGGTTGGTACGGACCGTTTTTACCTAGCTTTGTTTGGTTTTTATTAAAAACAGTCTTATTTATTATTATATTTATTCTTATCCGTGCTTCGTTACCACGTCCACGTTATGATCAAGTAATGGCTTTTGGTTGGAAAGTATGCTTACCATTGACGTTAATTAATCTATTAGTAACAGCAGCGATTATTTTATGTGATATTAACTAATAGAGGTTATAAATCATGACATTAAAAGAATTAGTGATTGGTTTAGCTACACAGATACGTAGTATTTATATGATTGGTCTACATGCTTTTTATAAACGTGAAACAAAAATGTATCCAGAAGAATCAGTTTATTTATCTCCTCGTTATCGTGGACGAATTGTATTAACTCGTGATCCTGATGGTAAAGAGCGTTGTGTAGCTTGTAATTTATGTGCTGTAGCTTGTCCTGTTAGCTGTATTTCACTACAAAAAGCAGAACATTCAGATGGACGTTGGTATCCAAAGTTTTTTCAGATTAACTTTTCTCGTTGTATTTTTTGCGGATTATGTGAAGAAGCTTGTCCAACTACAGCTATACAACTTACTCCTGATTTCGAAATGGGAGAATATAAGCGACAAGATCTACTATATGAAAAGCATGATTTATTAATTTCTGGTCCAGGAAAATATCCAGATTATAATTTTTATCACAAAACAGGTGTGGCAATTAGTGGTAAGGATAAAGGTGAAGCTGATGATGAAGATATACCTATTAATGTTAAAGATTTGTTACCATAAGGAGTAATATTTATGGAATTTACGTTTTATGTTGCAGGTTTGTTTGCTATTTTAACAACTATTAAAGTAATAACACATACAAATCCAATACATGCACTATTGTATTTGATCGTTTCTTTATTAGCTTTATCAATAGTTTTTTTTTCTGTTGGATCTTATTTTGCAGGTGCATTAGAAATTATCATATATGCTGGAGCAATAATGGTGCTTTTTATATTTGTAGTAATGATACTTAATTTAGGTAAATCAATTATTGATCAGGAACGAATTTCGCTACATCCAAAGATGTGTATTGGACCAGCCATTATTTCAATAATTTTACTTAGTATTATTATTTATGCCATTATAGGAATACAAGATGGCCAAATTAAAGGCGATGTAATTGATGTTAAAATGGTTGGTATAAATTTATTTAGCTCTTATATGATAGGTATTGAATTAGTTTCTTTATTATTAATAGCTAGTCTTGTTATTGTATTTCATATAGGACGTCAAAAACAACTTAACCATCTTGATAATAATTGTAATATGGAGAAAAAAACATGATTCTTTTACAACATGGTTTAATTTTATCTGCGATTTTATTTGTTTTAGGTTTAAGTTGTTTATTGATTAGACGTAATTTTTTTTTTATGTTAATTGGATTAGAAATAATGATTAACTCAGCTGCATTAGCTTTTATCATTGCTGGTAGTTATTGGAGACAAGTTGATGGTCAAGTGATGTATATTTTAACGATTAGCTTAGCTGCCGCAGAAGCGAGTATAGGATTAGCACTTTTAATGCAATTTCATAGTCATTATCAGCATCTTAATATTGATAAAGTCAGTGAGATGCATAGATGAGTTTACTTTATTTAACTATTTTATTACCAATATTAGGATTTTTATTATTAGCATTTTCTTCTGGACGTTTGTTTAAAAATTTATCTGCTTTCATTGGAGTAAGTTCAGTTGGTTTTTCAGCGATTATAACATTTTGGATAGGAATTGATTTCTGTGCTAAAAATATTGAAGGTGGATATATTTATAATCAAAAATTATGGCATTTGTTAACAATAAGTAACTTTAACATTCCAATCACATTAATGCTTGATGGTTTATCATTAACTATGCTAGGAATTGTAACAGGTGTTGGTTTTTTAATTAATCTATATGCTTCTTGGTATATGCGTGGTAAGGAAGGTTATTCTCGTTTCTTTGCTTATACAAATTTATTTATTGCTAGTATGATTTTATTAGTTTTATCCGAAAATATGATGCTAATGTATATTGGTTGGGAAGGTGTTGGGTTATGTAGTTATTTGTTAATAGGTTTTTATTATGGCAATCCTAAAAATGGTAGAGCTGCAATGAAAGCTTTTTTTATTACCCGTATTGGTGATGTATTTTTATTGATTGGTATGTTTATTCTTTATAATCAATTTAATACGTTGAATTTCTATCAACTAAAAATATTTGCGTTACAACAAATTACTACTGATTCTTCACAGATTAACTTGGCAACGTTAATGATTATTATTGGTGCGGTTAGCAAATCTGCTCAGTTACCTTTACAGACTTGGTTAGCTGATGCAATGGTAGGTCCAACTCCAATATCTGCACTTATTCATGCAGCAACTATGGTTACTGCCGGTGTTTATTTAATTGCCCGTACTCATATTTTATTTTTAATATCACCAGAAATATTATATTTAGTAGCTATCATTGGTGCATCAACCTTGATATTAGCAGGATTTTCTGCCTTAGTACAAACAGATATCAAACGTATATTAGCTTATTCAACTATGAGTCAAATAGGTTATATGTTTTTAGCATTAGGTATTAAAGCTTGGGACGCGGCTATTTTTCATTTAATGACACATGCTTTCTTTAAAGCTTTATTATTTTTATCTGCTGGTTCATTGATTATTTCTTGTAACTATGAACAAAATATATTTAAGATGGGTGGATTATATAAGAAACTACCATTCATTTATAGTTGTTTTTTGATTGGCGGCTCTTCGCTTGCAGCGATACCAATAATTACTTCCGGATTTTATAGTAAAGGTAATATCTTATTTGGAATTGCTAAACAAGGAGAAACTATTTTTTTACTAATCAATATAATTGGCGCATTTATAACTACACTTTATACTTTCCGTATGATTTTTATCATATTTCATGGAAAAAAACAAATTATAACTAAACTTGTTGGTGGATTTAATCATACGATTCCATTAGTAGTATTATCAATATTATCTACCGCTCTTAGTATTATGATTATTCAACCACTATTAGGAGTATTCCCTATTACTGAAGAAATTAGTAAGTCGTATAAAGTTATATTAGAAATAACTTCTAGTAGTGTTTCATTACTTGGTCTAATATTAGCTATATTTATATATCTTAGAAAATCAAAGTTTTTTAAATTATTTGATAAAAATATAGTAAACTCTTTTTTTACTTATTGCTGTTATAAATCATTTGGATTTGATCAACTTTATAATCTTATTTTTGTGAAACCATTTAAAATAATTACTCAATTATTAGAAAATGATCCTATTCATTCATTAATGAATATTCCATCTATCATATTATGTTTATGTAATAAAGGATTGTCTATTAGCCAAAATGGGAATATACGTTGGTATTTAGCTTCTATTGGGTTAGGGTCGGTGTTAATTTTAACACTATTACTTTTGGTTTAATTAATGGATATATTTATATCATGCTATTACCTTGGCTAATACTTCTTCCCTTAATTGGTGGAGTGATATGTTGGCAATCTGAGCGATTTAGTAAACAATTACCACGGTATTTTTCATTGTTTCTGATGGGATTAACTCTTTTCCTTTCTATATTACTTTGGTTGAAAGGGAACTATATATTAAATAATAATTCAGTATTAACCAAATGGCTATGGATTTTTTCTATGCCATGGATTAAATCATTAGGTATTAATATTTCGTTAGCTATTGATGGTTTATCAATATTAATGATTACACTAACTGCTATCATGGGTATTTTTTCTATATTAAGCTCATGGAGTGAGAATCAAAATAATCAAGGTGCTTACTATTTTCATCTAATGTGGATTATAGCTGGTGTGATGGGAATTTTTATGGCAGTTGATCTATTTTTGTTTTTTTTCTTTTGGGAAATGATGTTGATTCCAATGTATTTTCTTATTATTAACTGGGGGCACAAAGGTTCAGGGGAACATGCGCACATTAATGCAGCAATTAAATTTTTTATTTACACTCAAGTAAGTGGATTGATAATGTTAATATCAATTATCACATTAGCATTAATTCATTATCAATCGTTAGGTAATTGGTCGTTTTCCTATTTTGATCTTTTAAATACAAAAATGTCGTCTAAGACACAATATTTATTAATGTTAGGATTTTTTATTGCATTTGCAGTAAAAATGCCTTTGGTACCTTTTCACGGATGGATGATAGATACACAAGAGCAATCTCCAACAGCCGGTTCTCTTGATATTTCAGCTATCATGATTAAAACAGCAGCTTATGGTTTATTACGTTTCACATTACCTTTATTTCCTGAAGCATCGATTCAATTTACACCTTTTGCAATGACGTTAGGTATTATAAATATATTTTATGGTGCATTATTAGCATTTAAACAAACAGATATTAAACGCTTTGTAGCTTATAGCAGTTTATCACATATGGGATTTATAACTGTGGCAATCTATGCTGGCTCTTTTATTGCGTATCAAGGTGCAGTATTACAAATGATAGCTAATTGTATATCAGGTGCTGCTTTAGTAATTATTAGTGGTCAACTTTATGAGCGTATTGGAACGCGTGATATTCGTATGATGGGAGGATTATGGAAAAGGATTGCATGGTTACCTCCTTTATCATTATTTTTCGTGATTGCAACTTTAGGAATGCCAGGTACAGGAAATTTTCTTGGTGAATTTATTATTCTATTAGGTACTTTTAACAAATTTAAGTTGGTAACAATTATTATGGCATTCGCTATGGTATTTTCGTCTATTTATGCACTTTGGATGATGCAACGTGTTTATTATGGTACTGTAAAATCAAATCAAGCGCTTCCGTCTTTAAATAGACGTGAGATATTAGTTTTGTTAACGTTATCATTATTATCAATAGTATTAGGTTTTTACCCACAACCAATATTAGATACTTCAAAAAATGTTATGGAATCGCTTTTTAGTTTATATCTATTTCATTCTCAGAATTAAGATCATAATTTTATGACAATAACTTTTGAACAATTGATTGCATTATCACCCATTTTAATTAATGGGCTATTAGTATTAATTATGATGTTATCTATTGCTTGGAAACGTAATAATTTAATTAATGCTATATTAACGATAAGTGGTTTTATTAGTTCTTTGTTTGTTTATTGTATAATAGAAATTAAATTACCTATTGAAGTAACCCAATTAATTTATATAGATAAATATTCAATATTTTATAGTATATTAATTTTAATTGCTGGTATTGGTACATTAATTTATGCTTATGAATGGCTTATAGGATATCCAGATAATAAGGAAGAGTTTTATTTATTACTAAATATTGCGGTAATAGGAGGAATCTTATTATCAATGGCTAATCATTTATCTACATTATTAATTGGCATTGAATTAATCTCATTACCATTATTTGGATTGATTGGATATTCTTTTTTTAAAAGGCGTTCATTAGAAGCTAGCATTAAATATATGTTGCTATCAGCAACTACTTCTTCATTTTTATTGTTTGGAATAGCACTGCTTTATGCTGAAACAGGTAGTTTAATATTTACTGATTTAAATTTAAATCTAAATGATAATATTATTCATTATCCAGTTATTATGCTTGGTATTGGCATGGTATTAGTTTCAATTAGTTTTAAACTATCGTTAGTTCCTTTTCAATTTTGGACACCAGATATTTATCAAATCGCACCTGCACCTGTCGTGACATTTTTAACAACTGCTAGTAAAATTGCTATATTTGCAGTTTTAATGCGTTTATTAATGATATCACCAATAACAGGAAATCAAAAATTATCATCAGTGCTAACTATTATTTCCATTACTTCCATATTATTTGGTAATTTAATGGCTATTTCACAAAAGAATATTAAACGTTTACTTGGTTATTCATCTATTGCCCATATGGGATACCTGATATTACCTTTAATTGCTTTACAAATTGATAATATTGCATCACAAATTACAATATCAATTTATTTTATAGGCTATTTATTTGCTAATTTAGGTATTTTTGGTGTTGTTAGCATTCTATCTAGTTCATACTATAGTGACTATAAATACGATATTAATGTTTATTACGGATTATATTGGCGTGAACCTATTCTTGCAATTATTTTAACTATAATGATGCTATCCTTAGCAGGAATTCCAATTACTTTGGGTTTTGTTGGTAAATTTTATATTATCATTACCTCTATTAATGCTGAGTTATGGTATTTAACAGCAGCTATTATTATAGGTAGTGCAATAAGTTTATATTATTATTTATGCTTCATAGCTAATTTATATAGCCGGAAACTAATGTCAAGTTATTGCTATGTTCATAAAAAATTAAGTAGTAATATAGTTATATTGTTTGCTTCATTATGTGCATTTATTACAGTTTTATTCGGAATATGGCCACAACCTTTATTTGAAATTGCGATTTCTGCATTTTCGTAACAATAATTGATATAATTTTAATAATTCTAGATTAATATGTTATAATTTTATAATCTATATACTTAATTATCAGAAAAAGTAATGGTACTATATCAATACTATAAAATTTTATAATAAATATTAAATTAAATAATTATCTTAATTAAAAAATCTTTTTTTGTTAAAAGTTAAAATGACAGTAATTATTAGTATTTATTATTAAGTTCATTCTAAGTATTTATTAATTCTGTTTTAATCTTAAAAAAGATGATAAAATCTTTAATAATAAGAATTATTTAATATAATGATATTGAATATATCTCTATATTTATACTATCATTCAAGTGATTCAATTTCCGTCATTATAATTTAATGTATCTATTTATTTGATAGAATAGAAAATATTTTTAATATTTTATCTATGTTAAATCATTTTATGATAGATAATAATTATACTATCTTTATAAATATTTAATGATTTACTACTTATTAAGTATTGCTATAAAAAATTTTTTATTTATTAAAATTGATAATTATAAATATTTATTTTATCTTTAATTAAAATAAATATTTATTAGTTATAAATATTATTGATTAATAATAATCTAAAATATAATAATTCTTAAGAAATAACTTTATAATTAAAAAATAAGTTTTTTGATAATTGAATATTTTTTAATATTATTATTTAATTTTAATTGCAATCATCGTTAATTACTTTATTATTATCAATAAAATTAATAGTATTGTATAATACATATATAAAAAAACTTTATTTTTTTTAAATATATTTAATATTTTGTTTAAAATAAAAGGAATATAATTATTAAAATATTTAGAATTTATCTAAAAAATTAAAAATAAAATTTATATAAAAATAAAAAAGTTTTATTTTATAATTGTTTATCCTATTTCCTTACAAAAATAATTATATAAAATTATAGAATCGATGATTTTAAACATTAAAATTTATAATTTATATAATTTACTTTATTTTAATAATGATGGTTATTATGAGAGTATTTTATATTAAAATATAGAATTAATTAACCATTAAAAAATTTGTTTTAATCAATTTTTTTAAAATTTAAAAAAATGATAATAATTACTTTAATAACATAATTAACTTTTTTATCAATATAAAAAAATCTGCTTCTAGTTCTTTTTTATTATATATAAAATATCTTAAAATCATTAATATAAAATAATCTAACAGTAGATAAAAATCTTAATATAATAATCTAATATTAAATTAAAATTATATAAAATATAATAAATGATATTATATAATAATATAACTTAGTTATATATTTTAATATTTTAAGTAATTATTACTTCATGTAAGTTTACAATAACTTATATGGTTATAAATACAAATAAAATAAGATCTAAAAAATAAAAGAACAATATAATATAGATTATAATTTAATATTTTTAAAAAATATATCTTATGATAATAAAGAAATTAATTGGATTATTTTAATCATAAATAAATTATTAAAATAGTATTCTAATATAATTAGAAAGCAATGTTATTAATATCCGATCTATAAATTAGTTAATATTAATATTAACTTGTAAAGTTGAAATAATTAATATCATTAATTATAATTAAATCATCTTAATTAAGATATATTTTATATCTTTTATAAAGATATTTTTTAAATAGTTGTATTTATTTTTTATCTAAAAAATATTAACAATAATTTGATAGGATTGTTTATAATAACAAAATATTAAATTAATTTCATTATATTTATGTATAATGAAACTAATCATTATAAAAATAAAATTAAATAAAATGTTAAAGATAGTTTAAAATTTAATATTTTTAACATAAAAGAACAATATGATTAATATTTATTATATGATACATATATCATGAATACTAACATTATGAGTAAAATAAATTTTAATAAATAAATTATAATAATTTATTTATTAGATATAATTAGTATTTATATAAATAATTTCTTCATTAATAATAATTAATTAGATAATAACATAATTTATCAGAATATTCTTTTTTATAGAAAAAGATATTGGTAATCTCATAGTCAAGCCTTTTATAAGAGTTAATATTTTTACTGCATATATTAATAATAATATAATTTAATTATATTATTATTTTATTCTTAAATGGTTTAATAATTTATTAAAAATCTAAATATGTATAATTTATTAATAATTATTTTATTAAATAAAATAATTTAATCATTATGATAATTATCATAATAAAGTTAATATGGTGTATGTAGTTGATATAAGTATGGATAATGATACTATCTTTGTTTATTATTATTTTAATAGTCATCATAATTATATTTAATATAATTTTTGTGAGTTTTATAAAGCCTTATTACTAATAAACTATAATAGTAATTATGAATAATTACTATTATAGTTTCAATTTTTATTTTATAAATATAAATTTCTAAAAAATAAAGTTTAGCGAACGATAGTTGATTGAATAAAAATAAAAGTGTAATAAAAAAATAAACTAAGAATAATAATAGTTGAGTTAATTTTATATCAATCATTATAATTTAATAATAAATATTTACGATCAGTATAAAATATTATAAGATATAATAAGTTTATTTATTTTATATTTTATTAAGTAATATATGAATAAAATACAATATTCTAATTTTATTACTTAATTTTCAAAATAAATTAATATTAGATTATGAATCTAGTTATACTTATTAATTATTTATATATAAAACTAAAATAAAATTAACTAAAGATAATTGATATAAATATTTTATTAAAAATATTAAACATAAAAAATTATTTTTGAGAAAATTATATTTTTATAAAAAATATTATAAATAATATTAAGTTTTTTAGCTTTTGCTATATTTTATTAGTTACAGTTAATATAAATTAATTAATTTATTTTTAATAAAATATTTATTTTTAATGTAAAAGCTATTTTATATTTTATCGAATATTTTATACAATAACTATTCAGAAGATTAAAGTTATGATAGTTTTAATTTAAACCTTTATTTTAATTTGATAACTTTTACTGAAAGAGGTTAAATATTTATTAAGTAATCTTCTTTGATTTTAAAATTATTAAAAGATATAAAATTTAACGATTTATTTTAAATTATTTTATTAATATTTTTTAAAAATTAATGATTTTTAATTTACTGATTTATATGTATATAAAAATTACTTATATAAAAACATGATCCATAGATATCAGATATCTAATGTAGAATTATATTTTATTATGATCTATATCAAATATATCGATAAGTACTCTTAATAAAAAAAGAAGATCATATCATATTATTATGAAAAAAAATAATTTATTTATGATGATATCATGATAGTCACTATCTATATAGATAAACAGATTTAACATAATAAAATTATTTTAGGTATTTAAATTGAATTTAAATTTAATTTCGTTCTAGTATATTTATAGATTATCATAATATTTTGGAATAAGAAATTATATATTTTGTGTATATATTTTAAATATCTTATATTTTTTAGTAACGATTATAACTAAAAAATTATAAAGATTATCAATATTAATTTATTATATATCATCAATTCATATTTTTACTTACTAAATAATAAATTAAACTCTATTTCTTATATTAATTTTAAAATATTATCAAAAATTAATTATTAAATAATATATTTAATATTAATTATAGTTTTTAAAGATTAATTTTCAATTAAATAAATTTATATATATCAATACGTGTATTAATAACATATTTTATTTTTAATATAATTATTATAATTTATATTTATTTTAATGATTATTTAAAAAATATTAAATTAATTATTTCTATTTTTAATTTTAAAACTGTTTATAACATATCTTATTATACTCATATATAATGATGCTTATTTAAAATTATTTTGATGAAAAATAAATATATTTAATATATATTTATTATTATGATATATGATTTATTATTATAATTAATTAAATTGATAATTTTAAAGTTTATTTAAAATTTATTCATATTATTAAAATAAATAATTAATTAAAAAATAATATACAATATTAAATCTTTAGTCTAATAATACTTATTATATATAAATATTATGAATATAATTTTTTTTTAGATAATTTTAAAAATTAAAATTTAATTATTTATTATAATAATTATATAATAAATTAAATATAATAATAAATTATTTTTTAAATTAAAATAGTCATAATAAGTTTAATATTTTATATTATTTAATATTTTTATTATAAGTTATATTAAAAATAATTATCATTGATAGATCATTAATGATATTCTAAATAAAATCAATATTTAAAAATAGAAAATAAATAATTTTTAAAAAAAATATCTAATTTACTTATTTAAATTAAACTTAAAATTATTAATAATAAGCAGTACTAATATCATCTAAGATTAGATAGAATCACATTTTAGATAAAATTTAATAATATTTTATGTTTTTATTTATTGAAAATATGTTTCTACATTAATTATATTATTATAATAATATAATTTTATTATGATAATATGAGGTATTAATTATTTTTTTTTAAAAAAGGTTTTTATAATTAAAAGTTGTTAATTTTCTAAATTTTATATATTGATAGTTAATATTTATTATATTAATATAATAAATATTATATACCTATATCCATATAAAATGGTAATTTTTCCATTAATGAAGAATTGAGTATAGAGAAATAATCTTTATAGTAGTTTTAGAATTATTAAAAAAATGATATAACATTCATAAAATGCTTTATCTATAGAAAATTTGATTACCTTATCGTATAAATTTTATTTAAATTAATACTATAATTTAATAATAGTTATAATTAAAAAACATACTCAATTATATTGCATGAAGACGCTATAATCAAATCTAATAGTTATTATTTTACATTCAATCAATATGCCAAGAATAAATTGATAAATTAAAGTATACATAAATATAAATAAGATGGATTAAGTAATAAAATTTTGAAAATTATTTTTTTAAAAAAATCGATAAATATAATTTATCCGATCTTTTTCCATATTGAAAAACAACGTGAATTAAAATATTAATAGACTTTTGGATATTATAAATTTAATTATTTATCAAGTTTTATAGAAGATTATTTGTCTTTTAAATACGTTTAAATTATTATAACGTAATTTAATAAAAAACTATTATTCTAATAGATTTTTTATTAAAAATATCTTATGAAGTAAGTAAGGATATAAATATGTTCATAAATTTTACTTATGTTAATGATGTTTGAATATCTTAAAAATAATAATCATTTAAATTATCATATTTTTATATATAAAATAACTAATCAAATTTTAAGAAATTAGTAATAAACTGTTTTAATCTGAAATATAATATATATATTTTATTCTGATTTCATGAATATTTAAAGTTTTATTTTATTATAAAATTATATTTCTAAAATATATTTTAGAAATGTTAAAGTAAATATATTTATAAATCTTTATCTTAACAAACTATTTACTTTATAGATTTTATTAAAATGAAATAGTATTTTATTTACACTTTTTATTATATGAAAAACTTCATTTATTAATATTCTAGTTAAGTAGTTAGATGATATTTATCAATGCTGAATTCAATAAGTAGATAATAAAAATATAAAATAAATATATGTTAAAAATTTTAATTAAATTTATATTTAAAATTGAATTAAAAAAAAAGTTAACATAATATATAAATTTACAATTGCTATTATATTATAAGTATAATAGCAATTATTTTACTTCTTTTAAAAAAAATAAACGATATAGTTTTTAAGAAATTATTATTGAGTTTTATTAATTAGTAATTTATTCCATTTTATAATAGAAAATATTATAACTTTATATCAGATTTCTAATCATAAAAAATAAATTTTATGATAAAATAGTAATTTATTTATTACTCTAAAACTTAATATTTGGTTTCATTTGTTAAATGTAACATATAATTAACATCAATATTTGTTCCTAATGAAAATTCGTTGTTAATTAGATTATAATCCAATCCTATTATATGTTTTTCTGTTAAAGATGTTTTATCTATCCAACTAAGTAACTCAGAAGGTCGAATAAATTTTTTCAGATCATGAGTGCCTCGTGGAACCATTTTTAAAATATATTCAGCTACAATTATTGCTAATAACCAAGATCTTTTATTACGATTGATAGTAGAAAAGAATACATGACCATCTTTCTTAACTAATTTTGCACATGATTGAACTATTGATTCAGGATTTGGTATATGTTCTAATGTTTCCATACAAGTGACTACATCATAAGTTTTATTGTTATTTTTTGCGTAATTCTCAACAGTTTCTTGAATATAGGTGATTTTTATATTACTTTTTAATGCATGTAGCTTAGCGACTTTAATAGGTTCAGATGCTATATCAATTCCAGTCACAATCGCACCTTCTTTAGCCATACTTTCTGATAAAATTCCACCTCCGCATCCTATATCTAGTACATGTTTACCAAATAAACCATTAGAGTATTCTAGGATATAGTTTAAACGTAATGGATTAATTTGATGAAGTGATTTGAATTTACTTTCTTTATTCCACCAATAAGATGAAATAGAGTTAAATTTATTAATTTCAACTAAATCTATATTTGTTTGTTTAGATGAATTTTTAAAATTAATCATAAAACTTACTCCTTATTTTTATTCATATAAATAGAGTGAAAAAAATATTATTTTCATTATACATATTTATACTGATTATTATGTATTTCTTATTTTTATAAAACAACGATTTTATGGTATATTTTAAAAATTAATGAATAAAGATTATGAGGAACGGTGTATTCATGAATGATGATATAACCAAAAAAATTACTCCGATCAATATTGAAGAGGAGCTAAAGAGCTCTTATTTAGATTATGCAATGTCTGTAATTATTGGACGAGCACTTCCAGATGTACGAGATGGATTAAAACCTGTACATCGTCGTATATTATACGCAATGAATGTATTAGGTAATGATTGGGATAAACCTTATAAAAAATCAGCACGTTTAGTTGGTGATGTCATTGGTAAATACCATCCACATGGTGACAGTGCTGTTTATGATTCAATTGTGCGTCTTGCACAACCTTTTTCAATGCGTTATATGTTGATAGATGGACAAGGTAATTTTGGTTCTATTGATGGTGACTCTGCTGCTGCAATGCGTTATACAGAAGTGCGAATGTCAAAAATTGCCCATGAATTATTAGGAGATTTAGATAAGGAAACTGTAGATTTTATTTCTAATTATGATGGTACAGAGCAGATTCCTGATGTTATGCCAACACGTATTCCAAACTTGTTAATTAACGGATCTTCAGGTATTGCTGTTGGTATGGCTACCAATATTCCACCTCACAACCTTAGTGAAATTATTGATGGCTGTCTTGCTTATATCGATAATGAAAATATTAGTATTGAAGATTTATTAAAATATATTCCAGGTCCAGATTTTCCAACAGCTGCAATCATTAATGGTCATCACGGTATTATCGATGCATATCGAACTGGACGTGGTAAAGTTTATATTCGTTCACGTGCTAAAATTGAAATTGATCCTAGAAATGGTCGTGAAATAATTATTATTAATGAAATCCCATATCAAGTTAATAAAGCTCATTTGATTGAGAAAATTGCTGAATTAGCTAAAGAGAAGCGTGTTGATGGAATTGGCGCATTACGTGATGAATCTGATAAGGATGGAATGCGTGTTGTTATTGAAATAAAACGTGATACAGCTGCAGAAATTGTACTTAATAATTTATATTCTCTTACAAAGCTTCAAATTTCATTTGGTATTAATATGGTTGCTTTATTTAAAGGTCGACCTAAACTTTTAAATTTAAAAGAAATTATTGAAGCTTTTATTTGTTCCCGTAGGGAAGTAGTTACTCGAAGAACTATTTTTGAATTGCGAAAAGCACGTGAACGTGCTCATATATTAGAAGCATTAGCTGTTGCATTGATAAATATTGATTCAATTATTAAGCTTATTCGTGAAGCATCCACTCCGCATGAAGCGAAATTAATTTTAATTGCTCGTTCTTGGCAATTTGGTAATATTTATAATATGTTATCAAATACATCTGATAATGAAACTCATTATAAATACCTTAAATTTAAATATGATATACAAGATAATAAATATTATTTAAGTGAACAGCAAGCTCAAGCAATTCTCGATTTACGTTTACAAAAATTAACTAATTTAGAACATAAGAAGATATTAGATGAATATAGTGAATTACTAAAAAAGATTACTTCATTATTATATATATTAACTACTCCAGATCGTTTAATGGAAGTTATCCGAAAAGAATTAGAAACTATTAAAGAAGACTATCCTGATTCCCGTCGTACGGAAATTATTGAAAATAGAGAAGATATTAATATTGAAGATTTAATTAATCAAAAAAATGTGATCGTGACATTGTCACATCAAGGTTATGTTAAATATCAGCCATTATCTGATTACGAAGCTCAGAAACGAGGAGGTAAAGGTAAGTCAGCAGTACGAATAAAAGAAGAAGATTTTATTGAACGTTTATTAGTTACTAATACCCATGATACAATTTTATGTTTTTCCACTTATGGTTGTCTATATTGGATGAAGGTTTATCAGTTGCCAGAATCTAGTCGTGCTTCGCGTGGACGACCAATAGTTAATTTATTGCCATTAAAAAAAAATGAACGTATTACTGCAATTTTACCTATGCGTGAATTTAATAATAATTATTATGTATTTATGGCAACTATAAGTGGTATAGTTAAAAAGACATCGCTAAAAGATTTTAGTCGTCCAAGAAGTGGTGGAATCATCGCAATCAACCTTAATGATGGAGATGAATTAATTGGTGTTGATTTAACTTCTGGTGAAAATGAAGTAATGCTTTTTTCTGCTAGTGGAAAAGTTGTTCATTTTCCAGAAAAAACAGTTCGTCCTATGGGACGAAAAGCAATAGGTGTTCGAGGTATTAAATTACAAGATGATGATAAAGTAGTTTCATTAATTATACCTCGTTATAAAGGTAATATTTTAACTATTACAGAAAATGGTTATGGTAAGCGAACTAAAAAAAATGAATATCCGATAAAATTTCGTGCTACAAGAGGTGTTATTTCTATTAAAGTTAGTAAACGTAACGGTAATGTTGTTGGGGCAATTCAAGTAGAAGAAACTGACCAAATTATGGTTATTACTAATGCAGGGACATTGATAAGAACATGGATTGTAGGTATAAGTATTGTTGGAAGAAATACTCATGGCGTAACTTTAATTCGTACTTCTAAAGATGAAAAAGTAGTTGCATTACAACGTGTAGTTAAAACTGAAGAATAGAAAATGATAATTAAATCTATTAAGTTAAAATTAACATAAAGAAATATAAATATTAATCTTAATAATGTATAAATCATCCTTAATTAATAAAAAATTTATCAACTTTATATTTATAAGTAAATTATATTTTTGTTTTCATAAATTATGTTAACTTATTATTATTGACATTTTATTATTACGTTTAATTATATTATTTTCTTTTATAAGAAATGAATGTATTTAATACATCATTTATAAAATTATCATATAATTATTATTTATTTTATTATTTACGTTATCGTTATAAAAAATAATTTATAATTATAATTCTGTATACCTTTATCTTTAATAAAGATAATATTATGTATTAATAGACTTGATAAATTAATAATAGTGTTGATATTAATATATCTTTTGAATTAATGATATTAATCATTAGTATATAAGAATAAAAGTATACAATATTTTATTTTAATATATATCGAATAATCGATTGATCATTTTACTTAAATAAATTATAGATGATAATTGATAAGTTTAATTAGTTTTCTACATTGAATATCTTAAGTGTAAATATTTAAAATAATCTTTATAATTATATAATATATTTAGTATTTTAAATAAAAAATTTTAAAAATTAAATTTACTGAAAAGAAAATTATTTAATTTTGAATAAAATAAAATGGATTAATTTATTTTTTTAACTATTTATTATTTTATATCTAAGTTTTTATTAAAACATAAGTAAAAATAATAGTTTAAAGATAAATTTTACTATGTAGATTTAAGTTATAAACTATATAGTAGTTTATTAATTAATGAAATCAACTAATTTTAAATTATAAAAATTTATTAATTAATAATTAATAATAATATTTATGATATTTTTTGTAAAATAGTAATTAATAATTAAAAAAATAATATGGATATGTTTTAGTTCATAATATTAAAGATAAAAAAATTTTAATTTTTAAAATGAATTAATAATATATTATTTATCATAAATTAATTTATTAATTTAATTATAAATATTTAAAGTTAAGTTCAGATGAATATATATTTTATCTATGGTAAAAGCTAAATATATTCTTTTTTTATAACGATAAATAATAAAGTTTAAATATATTTATAATAATAGTTTTTACGTAAAAATATGATTATTATTAATTTAATTTATAAAAACTTAACTTTCATTAGTAAATACTCTATACTAATATTCATTTATATAAAAAAGATTAAATATTTATATATAAACAAATAGGTCTACATATAATAATCGATATAAACAACCAGTATTGAAGTTAGTTATATTATTATTAATAATAAAAATAAATATTTTTACGAGATTTTTGTTATTATTAAGTAATGGTTAAAATAAAATGTTATAAATTATATTTTTGTTTTATTTTTTTTAGAAATACTTATCTATTTTTTAAAAAAATAAAATATAGAATATAAGATAATCTTGAATGTTTTTAATAAAATTAATGATATCTTATTAAAATTCTTATTAATATTAATAATAATGAATTATCATTTATTAGTTTATTTATAGAAATAAATTAAAAAATATATAATTATATAATAATAAAGATTATAATCTTTTTTTTGTATAACTAAATTTGCATAATGCCTCTATTAGATAATGAGTATTAAAGAAAGTATTCTTGGTTATTTTAAATAAATTTTTATATCAATAAATATTATATAATTATTAATTTAATAATTAGTAGTTGAGTTATTTAAATTTTTTAATTAAATTATGTTAATGTAAATAAATATTATTAGATATATAATTAAGTATAATAATTTGAATATTATATTATTCATCTAATGAAATAAAATTAATTTTTAATATATAAAATGCTAATATTTAACACTAGTAGTAAATATTAATTATTTTTTTTAAAATAAAAAATTTTTTTCTATTTATTTTCAATAATTTGTTTATAACAATAAACGTTTATCATAGTAAATTTTATAAAATACTAAAATTGTTAATTATATTTATTTAGTTTTATTTTTAATAAAAATATTATTAATTTTAATAATTAAAAATAATTTATGAGATAGTATATTTTAACTTATGTAAATTTAAAATCATAATTTAAATAAAAATATTTATTGAATTACGTTTAAGATAAAAAGCAAATACTTATTATATAATATTATTATATAATAAGTTTCTATTTATAATAGAAAAAATTTTTTATTTATTTGATTATTTTAGATTTTTTAATGTAATATATAAATATTAAGTAATATGATTTTTTATAAAAACTAATTATATATCAATTATATTAAATCTAGATAATATAACAGTTTATTTTTTTATTTAAAATAATATAAATTAAAAATATATTTTTAATTTTTTAATATAAATATAAGATATTTATTGATAATATAATTATTACCATTAATAAAATATATTAGATAAATGAATTATTTTATTTTATATTTTAATTATAGTTATTCATGAATTATCAATATTATTGATAGTGTTGGTTATTTTTTTAAAAATATTTTATTAATTATTTATTTAATTATATCATATTCATAATTATAAATTTTAATTATTATTAAAAATAATAAATTATTAATAGATAAAAGATTTTTTTCAATTTTTTATTATAAAATATTAAATATATTTGATATAATTAATTTTGATTTTTAATTCTAATAATAAAAAATTATTTTTAATATTTAAATAATATTATTAAATTTATAAAAACATAATTTATTTTCAATGTTTTTAAAAATATATTTGTATTTTATTTGAATTAGGAGTTTTAGAATTATATATTTAATGGTCTATTAAATTTAATTTTTATCTTTTTAAATTAAAATTAATGACAATTTTTTAAATTGAAAATTAATTCAATGATCATCTTTTCTGAATTACTAAGTATAACTTAATCTATATTTATATTTAAATTAATAGTTTTAGATTATATATTAATTGATAATCTTATTAATAAATTATATATTTATGATAGTAATGTATAATTTATTTATATATATTTTATATAAGATATAATTGTTTTAATATAAGGATAATTTTGTATAAAGATATTAAAAATTAAGATATAAGATTTAATAATTATAAATTATAATGAATTTATAATTAAAAACTAAATTGATAGTTATGTTATTTAATTATTATTATATATATTAAATAATAATTTATCATATATGATTATAATAACTTGATATAGTTATGAAATTTTATTAATTAGTTGATAATGAAAATTGATGAATAAAAAAATTTCTAATTGATATTTAAAATTTTTATAATAAATTTTATCATAAATAAAATTTATTAGATAATAGAAGTTAGCTATCTAATAAATTAAAAATTAATAAAGTTTTATATAATTTTTATAGAAAATTGATCAAAATTATTAAATTTTCTTTAAAAAAATATATATTATTTTATTATTAATAATTTATTTATTTAAAAATAATTTATTTAAAATAAATAAATTATTATAAAATTAAATGCTATTTCTATATCAAAACATAAATTAACAATAAAAGCAATTCTATTATAAATAATAGATTAAAAAATTAATAAGCCATATTGATTGTTACTAAAATTATATAGTCATTATTTTTATTTATTATAAATTATTAATTATTTTCTAAAATATGATTAAAAAAGATAATATAGTAATTCTATTTGTTTATTAATATCTATTATTAGTAATTTAATTCTTAAATAAAAATTATTTTAATAACTTAATTAAGTTAAAGATTATATTTTTAATAAAGCAGTTTTCTATAAAAAGAATGAATATTCCATTTTTTGCTATTATTATTTATAAATAAAATTATTAATTTTAATTTATTTTTTATAGTTTTAATGTATTTAAACACGATTTTTATTTCAAAATATTCATTATGTTTTTAATAAGTTAAATAGCATAATTTATTTATTTTAAAATAAAGTTTCATATTTAAATTTAATATAATATTAATACTATATTTTTATTATTTAAGTTAAATACAATGATTAATGAAATTAATTTATTTTTAATATATAAAATAAAAAATATGATTTTTATTTAAAAATAATATTATATTATTTATTTTATTTATTAATTTCTAGTCTTTATTTAAAGATATTATTGTTTAATATATTATTTGAAATTTATAATTTATTATAATAAATTATATTTTTATAATTTATTTATATATTTAAAAGCTTAAAAATGTTTTTTTACATAAAATATATTTATATTTTATAAACTATATATTTTATTTTTTTTAAGTATTAATTTTTGATATCAATAAGTATATTAATATTTTTATAAAAAATAATATTTATTCTTATTTTTAATAGTTTAATTACTTATATAAATTTTTTTTAAAACTTTATCTTTTATCGAAAGATTTAATCTTTATATTTTATATAGTTAATTATAATTATAAGATATTTTTATAAATCTAGAAAAATATCATTATTCGCTTATCAAATAATGATAGCATTTGGTATTTTTAAATTAATTTAATTGAACTATATATTTATTAATTATTTTAATGGATTGATGCTTGTTGTTAATCTATTAAAATATTTTTTAAAAATTATTTTTTGATAAATATTTATTTAAGTTAAATTAACTTAAATAAATATTTAAATATCTTTAATATAATATTATTATATAAGTTATGATAATAGTAAAATGAAAGTAATTATTAATTACTATTTATATCTTTATTTTTTATAAATTATTTAATAAATATGATATATTTAAATTTATTTATATATTTATCTATTATTAAATACACTTATTCTTATTAAATATAGTAATGTTATCTATCTTATCAAGATATATAATATGTTTATTTTAATTAGTAATTAATTAATTATTTAACATTATTCCTATTATAAACTTCTTTTTATTTACAAATAAAATTATTAATTTTATAATATAATTTTTAATTTTAATTATTATTAATATTTTATTAAAATATTTTTTCTTAAATAAAACACTTCTATTCTATAAATTTAGAAGAATAAAAAATATAGCAATAATACTAATTATTATATAAAGATGGTTTATTTAAAAGATCTGATAAAATATCTTTATTTTATAATTTATACATAAAACATGATAAAGTTATTATATTAATGGATTTTGTAACCTATACTAAAAGATCACTAAATTATAATATTAATGTTTATATATTATTTTTTAATCGTTAAATTTAAAAATAATTGATAAATATTAATGATTAATATTTCGTAAATATTAAATTTATTGATAATTAAATTATTATAATAATAGTTAATTTTTATATATCAATTAAATATAGTGTTAGAAATTTTCTAATATAAATTATATTTATTTAATTCTAATCAATATTAAATAAACTATTTTACTTATTTAATAATGATAACGCTAATATTTCAAATTATTTTCTTATAAAATTAAGAATTAACTACTATATTTTATAGAGTATATTTTATTTTAGTAGTCTGTTCTATAATAAAAAATTATAAAAAAAGTTGGTTATCAAGACAATAAGATAATATATTTAACTATATTTTTAGTTATTTATATGATCTAATTATTATTTTTAAAATTAATTAAATATTAATATATCGTTTATAATTGATAAGTTAAAACTATTATAAATGAATTTTATAAATATATAATATTTATTTTTTATTTCTAATATCATTAATGATATAATTTAATTGAATATTGTAATATAAGTAACTTTAATTTTTTAAATTATAGTTAATAATTATTTATAAATAAAATCTAATAATTTTTGTAATTAAATTATTAAAGTAATTACAGATGAATGATAATACAAATAAATTAATAAATATTATAATAATATATTAATAATAAAACTATAAATCTTATTATTTATAATTTATTACTTTAAAAGATATAATATTATAAAATATAAATAATTAAATTACTATTAAAATAATTTTATTTATATCATATTAAATTTATGATTTATATATTACTTACTTATTAATAAGTAAATCTTGAAAAATAATATAAAGTGATATTTATATATTTTTATATAGACAAAAGTATAATATTTCGTCATAATTTCTCTTTATGGAAGGATGGCCGAGTGGCTTAAGGCAACGGTCTTGAAAACCGTCAATGGGAAACTATTCTAGAGTTCGAATCTCTATCCTTCCGTAAAAATTTTATTGAATTAATCAATATAGGTAAAATTAAGTGTATTTTCTATTTTAGAAAACTTAAATCTTATTTTTTAAAATTAAATTATAAAAAAAGTACTTATAGAATATATTTCTTTTTTTATTTTATTAATCAATTTATTTCAATATAATCAAATTATGTAATATATTTTATATATGCTTAATTAGCATATATAAAAGTTAATATATATTATATATAGTTTTTATTGATTTTATTTTTTTTATTTATTATAAATTAGATAATAATAAGATATTAATAAAAATTAATCATATTATAAATAATTTATTATTTAAATTTTGAAGTAAAAATAACATTTATAATTGGTTTAATCTTATTTTTAGTTTAGTATTTAAATTAATTCATATTTTTATATGAAAGTTATTATTTTTTTTATTTATTAATTATCATTAATTTTATAGAAAAATAATATTTATTGATAATTATTTTTATTTATATTTAAAATATTATAAGTGATATTATATTGATATAATACTAATTGTTTATTTGATTTACGTTCCTAATTAATTAATTAATTTATGTAATTTATTATTAATATTTAAACATTATTTTAATTAATCCTAGATTAATACTATTAAAATATTTTAATTTTATAATCTTTAAATAAATTTAATAGTTAATATAACTAATTTATAGTATTTGTTTATTAATATTTCATTTTATTTTTTTTTCAATTTATTTATTTTATATTTAAAAAATCTTTTTTTTAAAAAAATATTAATAGCATTTATTTCTCATGAGATAAATTTCCTTTTAAAGAATATTTCGATCTATTTTAGAAATTTTAATATGAACTTCTTAGAATATATAGAAGTATTTAATTTATAATAATTTTTAAAATTAATAAATTAATTCTATTTGTTATATTAAATAATCAATTTTTTATTAAAAGAAATTGTTTTATTTATTTTTTAAAAAATATTTTATATTATTAATATTTAATTAAATTAATTATTTAATATATTTAATTAATTTTATTCTAGTTATAAGAATCAAATATAAGAAAATAACATTATAAATTATTTGTTTATTAAGTGGGAATATTTTTTGATATTATCTCATACATACAATCTTGATTTCTTATTTTAAATCAATTTTAAATTAATAATTAACTACTCAAAATCTTTTATCATAATTTTTATTAATTAAGTTTCAATTTTTTAAAATATCACTTTTTAAAATTAAAATTATTTATCGATAAATTAAATCTTGTTTAATTTTTATTTAAAATAATAAAATTTATTCTTTAATATATACTATAGAAATTTAGTTATATTTTTTTTAACTATGAAAAATAGTTCATATTTATTTAAAATTGTTATTTTTCTTTAATAAAAAATATTTTTCTTAAAAAATGATTGATTTGTCATTTTAATGACATTTTCATCTTATTAGTTAAGATATTTTAAATATGATACTTTCTTAGTATATTCACGAGTAGTGATATCTATATAATAGATAAGTCATTCAATATGTTCATATCTATCATAAGATTTTAGAATCTTTTAATATTAAATTAAGTATTATTTTCTATATTTATTTTTGTTATGTTTGATTATTAATTAATTTTATATATTTTATAATAATTCCTTTAATATAATTCATATTATAATAGATATTACTTGATTTTATAATTATAATTTCCATATGAAAGTTTTTTAAAAAATAAATAAATAAATATTAATAATTTAATTAATTTTTTTTTGATATATATTTTAATATTAAATATATATCAAATATAATAACTTTTTTAATTTTGATTTACTAATAGATATTCACTAAATAAAAAAATAAGTTATGAAATAATATTGATTATTTTTTATGTTTAGATATTTTTTAATGTATTGATTAATATATTTTTATAAATGAATAATTCAGAAATATTTTATTTTATTTAAAATAATACAATTATTGTTAATTTAAATTAATCTTTTCAAGATTTTTTTCTCAATGAATTTAATCCATTAGTTTATTATTGTTTATAACAATATGGACTTAGATATTAAGATGATTTTATTTAGAAAATAAATATAAATACTAAATAAATAATATCAGGATATTATTATATTTATGAAATAATTTTTCTTTATTTAAAATATGAATTAATATATATACTTAGATTCAATTATTTTATAGTTACTTATTAAATTTTTATTTATAAAATTTTTAAAGTTTTTTACTTTACTTTTGTATTATATTTTAAATTTTTTATTTTTTTAAATTTATAAAATTTTTTATTAAAAAAATTAATAAATATTTAAAATCTATTTTTGTTTGATATATTTATCTTATTTATTAATAAACAATTATTTTTTAATAAATATATTTTAAATATTATATCTATAATTTCATTAATAAATTTTCATAATTAGTAAATTTTAAATATTTTAATTATGGATAGTTATTAAACTATATAGCTTGTTATCATCCAAGTAATTTATCATCTCAATAAATAATTTAAAATAAGTTAATGTTAAATATGGAAATTAAATTTAATTTAAATAAAATTAATATAACATTATTAAAATGTTATGATAATATTATACTTTTATCTACTCTATAAAATAATTTTATTTTTTCTTTAAACCATATAGGTATAGATATTTATAACATTGAATATGAATATTAATTAAAAGTATTGAAATCAATTCAGTTATAATAGAAATTCTTTTCATAATTTTTGTATTAACTCTATTAAAGTTATAAATCCTTTTATTTTTGTAATTTATAATTTGATTATCTGTTATATAATATATTAAAAAAAGATTAGTTATTTTTTATTTAATATTGAATATATTAAAAATATAATATTTCGTTATTAATTTTATAACTAATAGTATTAGTTAAAGATAACATTTTAGAACTCTCAATAATTTATTTAATATTTTTATATTAAAATTGATAAAATATCATAAAATTATTTTATTTTTTTTATCATCTTTTTATAAAATATTTTATAATTATAATATGAATAGATTTTTTTGTTTTTATACGTTCTTTTTTTTCATAATAAATTTTATTTTAAATAACTTTTAAGTCCTTTAATACACTATATGAATATATTTAAAAATATTTTTAGTTATATAAATTTTATTCTCTTTAATGATTAAGAGAGTTCTCTAAATACTATTAAAATTTTCATAGTTATATTTTCTTATAATTAAATAAATGGATATATTTATGAATAAAATTTAATAAATAAATTTATTTTTTGGATTATTTTAATATAATCAATTTCTTATTTTATAAAATATATTTTATAAAATAAGAATCTTTTTTTGAAAAAAATCTAATATTATTTAAACAATGAAAAAGTTTCTGATATTTAAGTATGTTTGTATTTTAAACTCTTAATTATTTTAAATAATTAAAGATAAACGATAGATTAATTTTATATATTTAAAATATTAAGTTTATTAATTTATATTTAAATATCATTAACTTATAAGTAGTTTACTTTGTTATTAGAAAAATAAATTATTTTATTTGATTATATTATGTAAATTTTTTATTTAAATTTACATAATTCTATTTTTTAAAATTAGAATAATTTATAATCATAATTATTACAATATTATTTAATTCTTAAATTTTAATTTAAATATAATTGATAATAAATTTACATATATAATATAATATTAGATATTTTAATTAAAGAGAGATATTTTTAAGTATAAAGCAAAATAAATTAATATCAAAAGCAAAAATAATTTATTTACTTAAAATCTTAAATTTTATTTAGTTTTTTTATAAAATAAAATTTATTAAATAATTTATAGTTATAATTCAAAGTTCTATTAAAGATTCTTTATCCTAATCAATTTAGTTATCTTAATAACCAAAATATAATTTTTGATAATTTAAAAATTAAAATAAAAAATTTTAAAAATTATTATTTGATAATTTTAGATATTTAATTTTAATTAAATAAATTGATTTATTGATCTGAATTATTTTCATATATTGATTTATAAACCTGTTATATATGAATATTGAAAAAGATTTTTATTTGATAATCTATATTCAATATATTTTAAATATCTAAAGAAACAAGGAATTTATTATAGTTTTAAAAAAATAAATTAAAACTATATTACTTATTCTTAATAAATTCCATGAGATTACTAATCTAATAATTAAAATTAAAAAACATATTAAGATTTATTTTATATAAAATTTTTTTCTAAAAATTTATAATAATATTTTATTAATTTATAAAAATTTTGAAATTATTGATATTATACAAACTTTTTTAAAATTTGTTAAAAAATTATTGTTTTATTAATAAATTCTTTTAATATTATTTTATTAATTAAAATTTTGTAGTAGTTACTATAATGTTATTAATTTATTTACATAAATATGTGATTTTTTAAATAGTTATTTTTTTCTTAAATATTGAATTTTTTATTTTTTACATATTATTATCATTTTTTTAAATATTAAAAATTATTTTTTATAATTTAAATTATATAATTATAGTTATTATTATTGATCGTTTAATATTATTATCTATAGTATTTTATTTATTATAAAATATTTAGATTTTTGAATCTTATTATTTTTATTATTTATAGTAAATTATGGTTTATAATTATACAACTAAATATTAAGAGTATTTATATGATTATTGAAATTATAATAAATCAAACTTTATAGATTATTTATTTTTATTTTAAAAGATAAAAAGATTTATTTTTACCAAAATAATTTAAGATAAATTTTTATTCTTGAATTAATTATAAAATCTAATTTGATTAATAAATATCCATATCTTTATATGATTTTATCATATTAATTTATTTTAAAAAAATTAACTTTAATAACTAAATGTTTAATTTTACCATATTAACTTTAATAAATTTTATCATAAATATAAATAATAAAATTATTTGTTTTAAAACAAAAATAGCTTTATTCATAAATACTTAAAATTTAAATTTTAAGTATTTTAAAATATCTTAAAGTTTAATTATTATCAATAATATCTTCTATCATTTTATTATTTTTATATTAAAGTAAGATAATAAAAATTATATTTTATATGAAAGTTTCATAACTCATTAACTGATTAAGTTATAAAAAGATTTATTAAATAATAATATAGACGTTCATTATGAAATAATGAAATCTAGATATTTTTATATAAATTAATCATATTTTACTTTAAAAAACTATTAAATTTAGTATTTTAATTTTATTTTTTATATGAATTACATATTTGACAATTATTTGATAGTTCATATTAATTAAATTTAATATTTTTTAATATAAAAAGTTTATATTTCATTTATATGTTATAATATACTTCTTTTTATTTGTTTTGTTTATGAATTTTAAAATAGTATTTTATTAAAAAATAAACTATTTTTATTTATTTTAAAATTTTTTAATTCTTATTTTTGTAATTATATATTATAAAGTATTTGATATTTTCCTAATAATTTATTATTAAATCATTTTCACTATTGTAAATATTAATATTTTAATTATATTTTGTATATTATCAATTTATTTATATTTAAAATAAAGAAATTATGTTTAATAAAATGAATAACTGAAATATTATTAATAATAATTTTATATTATTTAAATTTTATTTAATAATTGATATAAATTACTCTCTACAATTAATATAATTAATTATAAATAATAATTCATAATAAAATTATTTAGTTTTATCATATAAATTTAAATTTAAGTAATTTTAATTTATAAATAGATAAATATTATAAATATTTATGTATTAGAAATTAATTCAATATTTTCATATTTTATTAAATTAACTTACTCTTTGTATAATATTTATAGTATTAATTATTAAATGATATGATTAATTAATAATAAATATCATTTATTTACAAAATATATAATATTTTTTAAAATTATCTGAAATCTTTAATGAATTAAAGAAAATAAAATATTTAATAAATATTTTTATAAAATTTATTTAATAACAAATTAGATAAATAAATCTATATAAAATAAAAAAATAATCAATATATATATTTATAATATGTAAAAATTATAATTTAAATTTAAAAAATAATTATTTAATAGTATTGATATTTATTTGTTAAATTTTTTATTTTTTAGAATTTTTTTAAAAAAAATTACATATAATATTTTATATTATTTTAAAATTAAAAATAAAAAAGTTTTAAAATTTTTAATTTTAAAATATTAGTTAACAACTTATTTTATTTGTTTAAGTAAGTTAAAAATCATGTTAAGTTTGAAAAATATTTTTATTAGTTAAAATTAATATTATCATAGTATATAATATTAATTTATTCTTATAAAAATTAATAATCTAAGCATCGTTATTAAAAAAAAATAAAAATATATTTAATTAATAATTAATAAAGTATTATTAATTATATGAAAAATATTTCGTTATATCTTATATATAAGATTTGTTTTATAAGAAAGTTTAATTAATTTTAATTACTTTATTTTATAGTATTTAATTATATTTTTTTATTTATAAGATTATTTACTATATGTATAAAATATTATTCTTCTTAGTAAATTTATTAATTCATTAGAATAACTATTTATCATATTAATAATAAAAGAAAATATTTATTTCAGATATAAAACAAAAAACTGAATATTTAATAAAAATCATTAAATATTAATATCTTTACAATATATTTCTTTACAATTTAGATTAATTAATTTTAAATATTAAATAAGAAGATATATTCCATTTTATGTTAAAATATCTCAAATATTTTAAAAACATTCAAAGAGAAAAATTTTATTAATTATTAATAAGATTATTTTATTTATTTTCATAAATTTTATAAAATACTTAAATAAGAAATTTTATTACTTAAGTTGTATATAATAATAAAATATAACTATATTTACATAAAATATAAAATACTTAGTTAATATATTATTGTATATAATTTTTTTAAAAAAAATAAAAATAAAACAAATTTAATGATTAAATTTGTTTTATTAATAAATAAGTAATATAGTAAATTTAATAAAATAAAATAAATCAATTTAAATTTTTTATTTTCAATAAAATTGTTTTATAAAAGTGTTTATTTATCAAAAAAATTGTCAATAATAATATATATAAATAATAAAATATAAATTATTTTATATTATTATTAAAATAATAATTTTATTTATCTAGTTAAAATCGTATTTTTTTAGATCTCAAATTATTAAAATTAATGATTTTAATAATTATTAATGTTAATGATTACAAAATTAAAAATGAAATTATTGAGAATAATCACGAATAATAACTAGTATATATAAAAATAGAAATATTATTATATTCTTAATATAATAATACTTATTAATTTAATTAAATATTAATTAATTTATTTAAATTATGGTAATTATATAAAGCTTTTATTATTAAAAATTTTAAAAATATTGTTTAAAGTCCATAGATAATTATTATTACTGAATAAAATTCAAAACAAGTTTTAATATAAAAGAATAATATAAGTTATTAATTAAAAAATAAATATTGAATAATTAATTGTTAATAATAATATAAAATTAATTAATAAGGATAGAATAAATAATAATATATAATACCTAATATTTTATTTCAATATATCACTATTTAGATATTCTATTTTATATTTTACAAACCTCTATTGATAATTATTTTATTTAAATAAAATTTAGTATTTAAAATTTATCATTATTTGAAATAAAAAAAATAAATTTAAGATTTTAATAATAAAATATATTTTAATTGGATATAAAAACTTCATTTATTATATAATAAAAATTATAAATCATTTTATAATGTATATTATTAATGATAGAATATTAAAATATTTTATTGGTAACGTGAATAATTTTTAGATTATTTATAATACTTTAATTCATGTAGAAGCATATACACAATGAACTTAATATACATATAAATTTATCTTATTATAGTAAATAATATAAATATTATTTAAATTTTAAATAATTAAAATAGTTTATTTTTTATTTATCTTAATATAAGAATAATATTTTTTTGATATAAATATAATCAAATTATATAAAATGATAAATAATTTTTATTTTTAAAAATAATTGAAATTCAAATTGTATTTATTTATTATGTATTAAAGTAGTAAAATAATTTATAAGATAAATTTTAATCAAATTAATAATATTATAAATAATATTATTAGAAACATTTATTAGTATTAAATAGATAATCTTAAAAATATTTCTAACTTTATATCAGAATTTATTTATTTTCAATTAATTAATTATTTAAGATAAAGTAATTTGTAGTTTTATTCCTAATTAATATAAATTCTAATATAAGAATAACTATCATATAGATTAAAATAAATAAGATTTTTAAAATTACTAAATATATAAATTAATATTTAATATTGAATAATAAGTTCGTAAATTAATTCAGTAATAAATTAATATGTAGTTTAAATTTAATTAAAATCGATTTTAATTAAAAATTAGAAGGAATTAAATTGTATTTATCTTATGTAATATTTCATATCAAAAAGTTACTTCAATATATCTATCTTATAATATTATACTTTTATAAATTTCTATTTTATTCAGTTAAATATTAAAAAAATAAAATATAATGTTAAGGTATAGAGTTTATTGATGTTAGATTCTATAATATATATAGAGATTGGAAAAATTGATAAGAACAAATTTTTATATATATTATAAAAATTAGATTTTTATTAAAAGAATTAATTAAATATTAATTATATTAAAAATAAATGCTAATAATATCCAAATATTGTCAAATAGTCAAATTAAGTTCAACATATTTTTACTGATTTACATCATATATATTCAATTTTCTTGGTTTATCATTCTGGTTCTTTATTAGTTAAAAAAAGTTATTTTTTATATTAATATTATTTAGTAGGTTAGATTATTTTTAGTGATTAAATTTCTAAATAAAACATTTTAATTTACGGTTATTTTAATTAATAACTTAAATCATAGATTAATTAGCTTTAACAAGCTTAGTTATAGTTTTTTTATGAAAAAATAATGAATGATGTTAACAAATTAACATTAGTTATTAAACTGATAAAATTTTTTAAAACATAGAAATAATTCATTTACTTTTAAGTAATAAATAAATTAAATTACATGACTAAAACAATTTACTTCTATAGTATTTTATATCATTGTTAATTAATTTATATTTAAAGTTTTATTGATCTTTTTTTTGTTAATTTAATATTATAGAATAATTTCAGATAACTTATATAATTCAACTTTATATATTAAATATTAATTTAAATTAATATTACTTAATTTTATTAAATAATCTTATTATTTTCTTTATTTATATAATGTTAATTAACATTGTTTTTTAATTAATAAAGATATTTTTATCTTTTAATAAATTATGAAATTAATATTATTATATAAAATTAAATCTAACAAATATTATTTTTTGTTATTATATTTTTATCATAATTAATTTAACATCAATATTATTAATTTTTTTAGATATATTTGACGACTTTGTATATTTTATATATAATAACATTATATCACACTTTCATGCATATATAATTTAAAAAAAATATTATAGATATAATAATTAATGATATTATATAATTAAAATTGATATTTATATAATAATTCCAATTCTTTCACTAAATTTAGATTAAATTACTTAATAAAATTAAGAATATTAATTATTAGTAATTGTAGAAAATTATTTTAAAGTCAATTTTATTTGTTAAGTGTTTCTAGGAATTATAAATATAGATAAAATCATGATGAATATTAAGTTAGCACATAAAATATATGATCATAATTTAATCTATAAACTTAATTCTATCATGTTATAGAATTAAGTTTATTTATCTTTAAAGATTAATCTTATAATTAAAAGGAAATTATGGTTAACTTGAATTAATAAAAAGGAAAATAAATATTTTTACATTATCGATTTTATAAGATTATAAAAGTTCTAATAGAATTATTCTATAATATTCCAGTTATATAGGTTAGTTATTATAAACTATAATAAATGTCTATGTGATGTTAGCTTTATTCAATATTACAATAATAAATATATGATGATTTTTTATCTATTTTATTATAATGAATATGAAAAAATATTCGTTTATTTTTTGATAAATAATATATAATAATATATTATATATACTATAAATATAGTTGGTTATCAAATCAGTATTTTTTATTTTATTCGTTTGATTATATTTTTAAAGTGTTCATCAGATTAAATTTTAGACATATTTTATATGTGTAATGATATTTTGTTTTTAATCTATTTATTATTAAAATAATTTTTATTGATTAATTATAAAATTTCATCATTAATCTTTTTTTAAATTTGATTATTTTAATTAGATTTAATATATCTATCTTATATTTTAGTATCATCTATAATATAATTGCTAATTTTTAATATTTATAAAATCTATATAATTTTGATCTGCGTTATTTTATTAATTAGATATATTTTATTTTAAAATTGAATTAAAATTAAATATAATATAACTAGAATAATATTATAAATAAACTCTATTATGTTTAATGTGTTTGATTATATTAATTCGATACTAAATTTTAATTTTAGTAAATAGCAATTTTATTTATTAAATTATTCAATTTATTTTAAAGTAATAAATATATTTTATTATTCTATCTGTTATGGAATTTTCATATTTTATCAAAACAAATATATTGAATAATATATACAATATTAATATAGATTATATTTATAATAAATATATTTTAAAATTGTCAAGTATGTAACTGTTAATTATATAATAAATAATATTTAAAAAATTAAAATATTATTTAATCTTAAAATATGAAAATCTAAATAATTTTTATATTACAAATATAAGTATATAAATACTCATTTAGAAAGCCAATAATAGTAATAGTTAGAAAAATGTTGTAAAATCATTTATGGATAATATATTTCGTTAATAAATTGTTATAATCTTCTAAGTATAGTTATTAAGTTGATATTAAATATTTTTTTTGACTATAATCATTATATTATTAACTAATTTTTTATGATTATAATATATTGGATTATAATGATAAAATTATCAAGCATTAAAATTCAATAATATTATATATATTAATATATAATCTAATTATCATATTTTTATCACATATATTTATTTATAATGTATAGAAACATTAATATCTTATTTATATAAGATTTCTATCTTAAAAACTTTTTTATCTTTTATTATATATATCTCAATATATTTTATAAATAATATTAATTTTAATATGTGAACTTATTATTTAATATTAAAAATTAATATATAAATTAAATTATTTATTAGTTATTTTAGTTAAATAATTTATAATCGCTAGTATGTTAAATTGATTTATTATATGTGTAAATAAAAAATAACATATAAAATAAGTTATAATGAAATATCAAACTAACTATAAATCAAGAAATGTGTTTGTAGGTTAGTGTTATGGAAACATATTAGAAATATCATTTATTTTTAAAATGTTATTTATAATAATAACCAATTATATCATTTTAGTAAAATGATATTTAGTAAAATACTAAATACTTTAATTAAATTTATAAATAAAATAAATTAAATTATATTTAAAAAAATATTAGAAAAATGATATCATTGATAATATGATTTAATTAAATACTTTTAATATTTAAAATTAAATTCATAATAATATATTTTTTATTCAAAATAAAATATATGATAAAATATATATCAAGAAGTAAATATAAAAATTTAATGATATAATACATAATTAATATACTAAAATATAATTATTGTTAATTTTGAATTATTTTATTTTTAAGTTAATAAGTTAATAGATATTAATATCTATTCGTATAATAAAATGTAAAATACATTAATAATTAAATAAAAGTGAAAAAAACTTATATCTTGGTAAATTATCATTACTAATATTCTAATAATTACATTGAAAATTCATAATAAAAAAAGATTTTTATGAAATAAAAACTAATAAACAGTTTCTTGAATTGAAATAAAATATTATGAATTTATCATATTATTTTTTAGATATTATTAAGATAAAAATTAAATGATTGTTTTTAAAATAAAATATTAGATATTTTATATAAAACATTAATTTTTAAAAAAAAATAAATTATTTTATTTATTAAGTTTAAACATATAAACAAAATTTATTAAATAAATATTTAAAACCACATAAATTTTATAAGATTTCTTATAGAGTGGTATCTCTATAGCAGTAGTTATAAAAAACATTATTTAAGATATTTCGTTTATTTTAAAAAAATTTTATTAATCTTAATAAAGATATTATTTAATTATTAACTAATATTTAACAAATAAACTATTTAAATTTTATGAATGATATTATGTTTTTCACAAATATATTTTTAAGTATTTATAGTATTTTATATGGTTGTTTATATTATATTAACAATCGATTGTTATATATATTTATTATATATATTATTTTTCACTTTTTGCTTAAACTAATAATTAAAATTTTAAAAAATAATGTTTATTTTATATATATAATAAAAATATGATGATAGAAGTTTAACAAGAATACTTTTTAACTAAAATACTAAAAATAATAAAAGTTATTAAAATAGAAATAAAAAAGTTTTAAAAAGTCAAAATTTTGAATGATAGTCTGAAAAACTAATAAATAATTCAATCTGTTATGAAATTAAATATGTAAAATAATCTTATATAAATCATAAATAATAATCCAATTAAGATTCATCAAAAAAAAGGAGAGTTTAATTTTATTATAAATTTATTAACTAAAATTTATAATAATATAATAAAATTATTATTATACTCTATATAAGAAAAAATTTCTTTAAAATTTGTTTTTCAAAAAAGAGTTATAATTAACAAAATCGCATTAAATAAAAAAGATTGATAATTTTATTATCTAAAAATAATCTACAATAAATGATCTAGATTTTTATTAAAAAGTATTAAGTTTTATATATAATCATTTTAATTTTTATGATTATAATTAATTAAGAGTCATCGTATGTAACTCTGCAAAATAGTATATAAACAGTTTTTTTGATTTTTAATAATACAAATTATTCTAATTAAGATTATTTTTAGTTAAAAATAGATTTTTTATTTCTATAGATAGTCTTTATATTTTAAAAATAAATTATAAAAGTATGAAAATATTACCTCAGGAAAAAGATCTATAATTAAGATATCAATCAATGAATAATCGGATGATAAAATTAATAGTTACTCTATATATATGATCATATTGATATCACGTTTGCAAAGAAAGATTGATTAATAAAATATAAACATATATTTAAATATATGTTAACTAATATTTATAACTGTTCTAATGAATACTCTTCTATATTTTTATATAATGTATATAAATATAGCGCATGATATTTATAAATATTATATTTAATATTATTTACATTATTCATTAATGATAATTATATAAAATATATTGCTAATATAATATAAGATGAAATATTAAAAATATTATTATAAAATAACATATTTATATTTTTTAAAAAATATAAATATTTTCATGGAAATGATTAATTTTATAAAAATATTATTGAATAATAATTTATTAATATTTAAATTATTTAAAACTTAACAAGTTCTACGATATAAATTTATTATAATGTAAGTTTTTACAAGATCTTATTTTATAACTTGTAAAAATTAATTACCTTAAAATATAAGGAATAGAAATTTTTTTCTTTAATTGTTTATTAACAATAATAAATATTCTATTGATGTAGTATCTTTATTTTAAAGAGTTTATCATCATATATAAGATTTTAAAATTTAAAATTAAGATAAAATACACTAATGTATATTTTAGAAAAAATTAGAATTTTTTTATAGAGGAAATAAAATTGATAAAATAATATATTTATTTTATTTATCTAAAGTCTTTGTAAAATTATATAATTTATTATCATTATTAAATTTAATAATGATAAAATCTTTATGTGACTAAAGATAACTAAAATATGATGGATATTATTATTAATAACTTTTTAAAAAAAATTAATCAAAATAATAACTAGTATTTTTATTATAAAAATTGATATCGGATTAAAAATAATTTAAAAATAATAGAAATCAGCTAATTTAATAAAATTAGTTTATAAAAAATTATATTATTAAATAATTTTTTTATTAATTATTAATAATCATAGAATAAATTTATAAATACTGTTAGCGTAATCTATTTTTATAAAAATATAACTGTTATATAATTAATTTTAAAATTAGTTCATTTAATGAAAATTAAAATCACGTTATAAATACTTAAATCATTTTAAATTTATATATTAGATAAAATCTCTTTTTTAATTTTAATTTCAATAATATAAAATTTTTTTTTAAAAAAAATGATAAAAATGTACTTATAAATTAAAGTAATTACATATTTTTTTCTATTGAAAACATTCAATAATGATAATATAAATGATTTTAAATATTATATTTTATATAAAATCTAATAAAATAAATATTAGCTTAATATAGAGAGATGATCTAAGTTATTTTAAGATTTATAAATAATATACGTCAATTCATTGGTTTTAAAATATTTTCATTTAATAACGATGGAAGATAGATAAGTTTAGGTAATTTATTATATATTAAAGTCAATTTTGTAAAAAAATAAATTATTATAGATTATCCTGTAATAAAATTTTTAGATAAAAGATTAAATTTTTAGTAAAAAGTATAAATTTACAATTAATTTATATAATACTATATATTTATTATATTTTAATATAAAATAAAAAATATAACGATATTATATAAGATAAATAAAAATATAATATATTATATTAAGCAAATTTATTACTAAAATGATATTTTAGTGCATTTATAAAAAATAACTCTTTTAGTTTTATAAAATAATTTTATTAATTTTTTATTTGCTAAAATATATTCATCTAAACTTAATCAAAATTTAATCTTATTTTTTATAAATCTTTAAAAAATTTTAACATTAAAGTATATTTATTTATCTTTATTATTAATGGATTTTTATAAAATTTTTAATTAGAAATTAGTTAATAATTTCATTTTATTTTTTAAAAAAGCGATATAATTAATTTAATTAATATCTTTATCTATTTAAGTTAAATACTATCTAATATAACTTTTAATAAATTCTATTTATAGTAAAAATTTTTTATAAAATCGAATTTTAGATTATTTTTATTAAATATTTAATTTAATATTCTTTTATCAGTAAATTTAACTTAATTAGTAAATAAAAAATATACCATATATATTAATATCCTATTTATAATAAAAAATATTAGCTAATAGGAAATATTTTATTATTGCTATATTTATAGTTTAATTTTTGAAAAAAAAGAATATAATAACTAGAATATTTAATAGAATTAATAACAGTAACGATATAAATAATTATGATTTTTTAAATTATTTTGTATAAAATGTAAATTTTCTTAATTAAATATAGATAAGTTTTTAATAATTCATTATATGAGATTAATTTATATAATCATATTATATATTTTTATATAAACCATTATTATCTTACATAATTAATAAAAATTATTATTTAATATATATTATTAATTCTGTTATTAAAAAAATTAATTATATTGAGTTTATAGCTAATTTATATAATTAATAATAAATGTTTATCATTAAAATAGTAAGAATACTAATTATATATCGTTAAAAGTATTTAAATAATAACAAAGATACTTTTAGTAAAATTTTTTCAATAAATATATTTTACTTTGTAAGTTATAATTCAAAATTATTATAAAATTTTGAATTTATTAAAAAAAGTTATATTATTAATAAATTAATTATCTCGATAAAAATATATAATAAAGAATTTTTCTCCATATAATTTTTTACGTAATCTTATAAACTAAGTATAAAATTTAATTATTTGTTAGAAATATTTTCATATTAAAATATGGGATTATCTTTAATTAAGTTAAATTACTTTATTAAATATAAATAAAAAAATAATAGTTATTTATTGCCAATTTAAAATCTTTACTGGATCTATTTTTGTTGCACGCTTAGCTGGATAGAAACTGGCTATTAAACTTAAAATTAATGTGCTTAACATAACATAAAATATATCTTCATTATGAATTTCAGATGGTAAAAAATCTATAAAATAAATATTAGTTGATAAAATATGATATCCAATAATATTTTCTATATATTTAATAATAGTTGTTAAATTTAGTGATATAAAAATACCTACCATTATACCAATAAAGTAACCTATCATCCCAGTGAGTAATCCATACCATAAAAAAATTATATAAATAAAACTATTTTTAGCACCTATTGTTTTCAATATTGCAATATCTATGCTTTTATCTTTTACTGTCATTACCAATGTAGATACAATATTAAAGCAAGCAATACCAATTAATAATATCATAGAAAGATACATTATGCTACGAACCATTTGAATATCGTTATACATGTAACCATAATCTGTTATCCAACTTTTAATATTGACATAATGACCGGTATTTATACCTGCTTCATAAACAATTTTATTGGCAGCAAAAATATCATTTACACTAATTTTAAAACCGGAAATACCATTACCATATCTTAAATATTTCTGTGCATCTTGTAATGGCACAATTGCTAATTTATTATCTAACATGCCATTTAGTTTGAATACACCAATAACTGTAACAGCAACTTTATTTGGTTGCTGAATTCGTAATTTATGACCATGATTAGGGATCATGATCATAATATGATCTCCAACTGAAATTTTTAATGTTTCTGCTATACCTTGGCCTAAAATAATTTCGTTGTTTCCTGATTTTAATTTCCTCCATGCATCATTCAATATAAAATTAGGTAATGAACTTACTGTTTGTTCTAACGATAAATCAACACCAACTACTTGAATCGCTTTTAATATCTCTCTTTTTTCAAGTAATCCCATAAAATTAATATAAGGTGATACACTAAGAACACCAGGTGTTTGTCTGATTTTATCTAAATCATCTATCCAATTTAAATAAGGCTGATTAACTGCTGTAATTTGCCCATGAAGAACAACTGAGAGTATGCGATTTTTTAGTTCATATTCAAAACCATTCATTGCACTTAAACCAATAATCAATACTGAAACGCCAAGAGCAATGCTTAGTGTAGAAATAATTGATATCAATGATCCAAAGTTAGATTTTTTTTTGTTTCGGCTAAAACGAAGTGCAATTTTTAATGTATAAGCTAATTCTGACATTATTATTAGATTTCCATTAAGTTTTTTAGTTATTATTGTAAATAACCATCGCTCATTTCCAGATGATGAGTTAAGCGACCTGCAAGTCGTAAATCATGGGTAACAATTAAAAATGCTGTTCCTTTTTTAAAATTAATATCCATTAATAAATCAAAAATTAGATCTGCATTGTGCAGATCTAAATTACCAGTTGGTTCATCAGCTAATACTAAAGCAGGTTCGTTAATTATTGAACGAGCAATTACAACTCTTTGTCTCTCTCCACCAGATAATTGAGAAGAATAATGATTTACTCGATGAGAGAGTCCTACAGCTGCTAATATTTCATTAGCTTTCTGTTGTGCTCTTATAAATGTTATTCCTCCAATTAATAGCGGCATCATAACATTTTCTAAAGCAGTAAAATCCGATAATAAGTGATGAAATTGATAAATAAACCCTAATTCTTGATTACGTAGTTTTGCTATTTTTCTAGCAGAAAGAGAGCTTATTTTTTTACCATTAAAAATAATATCACCGCTGGTTAATGTATCTAATCCACCTAATAAATGAAGTAGTGTACTTTTTCCAGAACCTGAGTTACCTGAAATTGCTATCATTTCACTTTTATTGATAGAAAAAGAGATATTTTTAAGTATCTTAGTTAAGATTTTACCATCTTGATAAGATTTAGAAAGGTTCTGACAAATTAATATGGGATTATTATTCATAACGTAAGATCTCTGCAGGTTGAATGGTAGCTGCACGCCAAGATGGATAAATGGTGGCTAATAATGAAATAATGATTGAAAATAAGGAAATTAATATAATATCGATATAATTAATAATTATCGGTAATTCTATACCTTTAGGTAATAAACCAAATATTGACATAATTATATTAAGTTTATTTGAAAAAAATAAACCAAATAATATTCCAATAATGGCACCAATAATACCATTTGATAAACCACATAACATAAAAATAGTCATAATTTGGCTTTGTTTTAAACCTAATGTATTTAAAATAGCTATTTCAGATTGTTTTTCCATGACTAATAATGAAAGTGAAGTAAAAATATTAAAAGCTGAGCTAATAATAATAAGACTTAATAATAATCCCATCATATTTTTTTCAATTCTAACTGATTGAAAAAACTCACCTTTTTGTTCTCTCCAATCCTTCCATATCATACCTATTGGTAACGATTGTTTACTTAATTCATCAACTGCTAATGGTGCGTCAAGATAAAGACGCCAACCAGTAATATTACCGATAGGATAATTTAATAATCTTGCTGCATCATTCTGATTAATTAATAATTTGTTATTATCACTTTCACCATTAGTTAAAAAAACACCAACTACTGTGAATAAGCGTTGATTAGGTATTCTCCCAATAGGAGTAAGTTGAGTAACATTAGGGATAATTAATCTTAATTGATCACCTCGTTTTACCATTAATTGTTCAGCTAATTTTATACCTAAAATAACATTATAACTACCAGCACTTAATGCTGAAGAATCAATATTCTGTAGATGATTTAATAAAGGCTCTATAGATACTTCGTTGACACCAATCATTATACCAATCCCTACATTTTGTTTGCTTTGTAATATAACATCACTTTCAACAATTTGAGTAATATGATTAATTCCCTTTAGATAATTTAATTTTTTTTTTGGATACTGATTTGGGTTAAAATTACCTTTAAATGTAGTTAAAATAGCTTGTGGCATGTATGTCAAAATACTTTGTTGTAATGAATATTCAAAACCATTCATAAGAGATGTAATAGTAATTAATGACATTACACCTAATACGATACCAATAGTAGATAAATATGATACGAACCGATAAAATCGATCGTTCGTTTGTATACGAATATAACGTAAACTAATATAAAAAATAACAGACTGAAACATGAAATAAGATATACCTTTTTATTATCAATAAAATAAAATATTTATTAATAATAAATGATAATATAACCGAATAAAACTACCATAGATTAATGTTTATGTTTTTTATATCTACTTTAATAAATTAAATTACTTTTATTTTTTATAACTAATAAAAGAAGTATTATAATCTTTATCAATAAAAAAATAATCAAATTATTATATCGAAAAAATATTTTTATTAATTATCAAAAAATAAAAATGATATATATTATATCTAGGATACCTAATTATATGCGCTATTGTTATTAAATATTCTAGTATTATTGATCGATATGCAGATTTTTTATTTTAATTTACTCAAGATATAAATCTTCCTTTAAAGTTGAGTAATGAAATAGATAAATTTTCTAGAAATTCAATAATGATGTTTTCAGATTGTAAAACATTACATTATGATAGTTTTTCATCGCATCAAAAATTATTTTAGATAGGTTAATTAATTTTTATTCTTTTCAATTTTACAGAAAGATTTGTTAATTCTTTCAGTTAATACATTAATACAAAAAGTTTGTCTTGCTAATTTTATAATTAGAAATATATTCATTATCAATCATAAAGGAGAAGATGTTTCGTATGAAAAATTGCGTAAAAATCTTAATAATTGTGATTATAAATATGTTAAACAAGTGTTTCATCATGGTGAATATTATATTTATGGAGAAATTTTCGATATATTTCTAATTTATAGCATTGATCCTTATCATATCAACTTTATTAATAATAAAGTTGATAAATTAAGAATTTATGATGATGATAATAGTAAATTTATTAACAGTAAAGATAAGTAGATAAATTTATTGCTTACTCATGAATTTTCAGTATATGACAAGGTTATTAAGTTATTTTGTAGTCAGCAGCTAGAATATCTTGATATAAGACGTAATCATAAATATATTTATAAACAAATTAGTAAAAAAATATTATCATCAGCAATTGAATATTTGGCAATTATTTTTTTAATTTTCCATTATTTTCTTTGTTTAACTACTTTCATGTTAACACTTTTCTGATTAAGAAATATCTAGTATTAGTTACAGATAAATTTTATATGAAATTTATAATCGATATAAAGATCGAAACATTGATTTTATACACGTCCATTATTTACAATATATAGGATTTTATTAAATAGTAAAGAACTTAATAAAATGATTAAAATACATCATAGTATAAATATTTCTACTAAACAAATTGCTAAAAAAGCAGATAATATTAACCTATCATGCTTAGTCTTAGCTGATCTAAACATTAATTATAAAAATAAAGATTCGTTTAATAAATTACATCAATTTATCAAAAATTTTTCTGGCCGAATTGTTTTTTCAACAAAAAATAAAACTTGTTGTAAGATATTAAAAGAAATTTTGAAAAGAATAGAAATAAATCCTATTTTTATTAAAACGCTTAATGAAGTTAATATATCAGGATTTTATATTACTATTAATGTAAGTGAGCATAGTTTTATTAATTATGATCAGAAAATTGTTGTTATTTGTGAAAGTGAAATATTAGATAAGCGAATTATTAATAATGATATTATCAAAAATAATACTATTAATACCGATATTTTTATTAATAATTTAACAGATTTACAAATTAACGAACCAGTTGTTCATATTGAACATGGAATAGGTCGTTTCCAAGGATTAACTATCCTAGAAACTGGAGGTCTTAAAGCTGAATATTTGATTTTGACCTATGCAGATGATGATAAACTTTATGTTCCTATTTCTTCGTTAAATTTAATTAATCGTTACAATGGTATTGGTAATGAAAATGTATCTTTACATAAATTAGGTAATGAAGTTTGGGGTAAAGTGAAAAAAAAAGCCGCCGAAAAAATTAGCGATATTGCAGCCGAATTATTGGATGTTCATGCTCAGCGTAATATAAAATTTAGTTTTGCTTTTAAACACGATAAAATCAAATATCAGATTTTTTGTCAAGATTTTCCATTTAAAACAACGATTGATCAAGAAAAAGCAATTAATGATGTTTTAAATGATATGTGTAAACCAATTGCAATGGATCGTTTAATTTGTGGTGATGTTGGTTTTGGAAAAACTGAAGTAGCTATGCGAGCTGCATTCTTGGCAATAAGCAATAATCAACAAGTTGTAATGTTAGTACCAACGACATTATTAGCACAACAACACTTTAATAATTTCCGAACTAGGTTTTCTAATTGGCCAGTGTGTATTGAAATGTTATCACGTTTTTGTAGTCTAAAAGAACAGAGATTGATTATTAACAAAGTGTCTGAAGGGAAAATAGGTATTTTAATAGGTACTCATAAAATACTGCAAAATAATATACATTGGAAAGCACTTGGATTATTAATTATTGATGAAGAACACCGTTTTGGTGTTAAACAGAAGGAATTGATTAAATCAATACGAGTTAATATTGATGTTTTAACGTTAACTGCAACACCTATTCCTCGTACTATTAATATAGCAATGAATGGAATTCGTGATCTATCTATTATTTCTACTCCTCCTCCTTGTCGATTATCAGTTAAAACTTTTGTTTATCAATATGATGATTTAATTGTACGAGAAGCAATTTTATATGAGATATTACGAGGTGGACAAGTTTATTATTTATTTAATAATGTAAAATATATTGAGAAAGCCAAAGAACGTTTAGAGTTATTAGTACCTGAAGCGCGTTTCATAATTGGACATGGTCAAATGCGTGAAAGAGATCTAGAACATGTAATGAGTGATTTTTATAATCAACATTTCAATGTATTAATTTGTACAACCATTATTGAGACTGGAATAGATATTCCTAGTGTTAATACAATTATTATTGAGCGTGCAGATCATTTTGGTTTAGCACAATTACATCAATTACGCGGGAGAGTTGGTCGTTCTTATCATCAATCCTATGCTTATTTTTTAACGCCAAATCCAAAAATAATGACAACTGATGCTCAAAAAAAACTTAAAGCTATCGCTATTCTAGGTGATCTTGGCATAGGCCTTTCATTAGCTATTCATGATCTAGAAATTCGCGGAGCCGGAGAATTGCTTGGTCAAGAACAGAGTGGGCAAATGGTCAACATAGGATTTCATCTTTATATGGAACTATTAGAAAACGCTGTTAAGGCTTTAAATAAAGGCAATAAACCTTCTTTGGAAGAACTAATCAGTAGACAACAGACTCAAATTGAATTAAAAATGCCAGTATTGCTGCCAGATAACTATATTCCAGACGTGAATGTTAGATTGTATTTTTATAAAAAAATAGCAAGTGTTAAACATGAAAATGAACTGAATGAATTAAAAATTGAACTAATAGATCGATTTGGTAAATTACCAGATGCAGGAATACAGTTATTGCAATCTACTGCTATTAGGATACAAGCAGAAGAATTGAATATCAAACGAATAGAAGCTCATGAAAAAGGTGGTTTTATTAAATTTAACAAACAAAATAAAATAAACATTAATTTTATTATCACGTTACTAAAGAATTCACCAGATATTTATTGCTTAGATGGACCTGATAAATTAAAGTTTGTTAAACCATTAATAAAATATGCTGAAAGGCTTGCTTTTATAAAACAATTGATAGATGATTTCGAATTGCATCAAATATAAATTAATTATTTCTTTTTAAAATTTAAAAGGTGAGATTATCAATATTAAATCTTCTGCTATTAATGTTAATTATTATAAATTAATATAATTTTAATATAAGTATGAATAAATATGATTTTTAATATCGATTAATATCATATATTTTGATTTTAATATAATCATATAATATGAACTTATCTATTTTTTAATAAAATAAACGATGGACGATTGCGTGTAAGATATTTTCTTTTTTAACAAAAGATATCTCTTTGACTTATACACCAAAGTATTAATTATTTAGTAAATTATTATAAAAAATAATAAAATTAATAAACTATGATTCATATAAAAATATTTATTTAGTTTTATATATTAAAATATAAGGAATACACAATGATATTTTATGATAATACTAAGAATAATTATAACTATTTTATGTGTAGTTTATAACTTTATGGTATATGAATATGATAATTTATTATTGGTTACTCTATTAATAAATTTATTAATTTAATAAATTAAAATAGTTTTAATATTATTTCTTTAAATCTATAAAGATAGTAGTTATTTTTAAATTCTTATACTGAGATTATTAACGGTTAATATATAGTTACTATTATATTATTTGTATTAAAAGTGAAAATATTTAATTTTTTTAAATTAGTTTTTTTACTAAAACTTAAAAAAGTATTTTATATCAGAAAATTCAATAAGATATGTTACCTTATTTGTATAATATACATATGAAAGTATTTTTATTTAAATTATTTAAGACTTATAATTTAGTTTGATTAATAGATTATATTATAAAGTTGGTAAATAGTTTTATTAACTATAATTTTAATACTATTATTCTACTTTAGTAATAATTATTAATTTTAATCTGATTTTTATTATATTTATTGAAAAGTAATAAATAGATAAATTTATATGATTGCTAATTCAATTAAGTCTATGGTTCTCTGAAGGTTATTTTTATAAATTATTATCATATATACGATAATAGAAATGCGAAAATTGTTGTAATACTTCTCTTAATACTATATATTAAAATATCAAAATTTAGATATAGTTAATAAACTAATAATTAATTTATTATCTTATTTATCTAGAATCGTAACATTTTATGTTAAATTAAATTAATTAATAGATTTAATTTAATATAAATAATTAAATTCTTAATATCTTTATTTAAAATCTATAAATTAACTTAATATGATAGAAATTTCATAATAGTTTATTATAATTAATATAATTTATAACTATATTATTATATCATAATATAGTTATAAGTTTTAACTATTCTCTTAAGTACGCACTAAGAGTAATAAAATAATAATTTTTGTTTATTATTAAGCATAGCTATTATCTTAATATAAGTTAATTCTTAATTATTTAATTAAATTTAATTATTAATTTCAAATATAAAAATTTTAAAGAATTTTTCTGAATTCATGTAATAATTTAGTTAAAAACTTTATTATATATTTTTAAAAAAAATTAGATATTTTATAGTATAATTTTTTAAAATAAATAAAAATATACATTCTATTAGAATTAATTAAAAGTAATTATTTATTTTTTTATTTATTATTTAATGATATTAATATAGCTATTCTAATACTATGTACTATATTTTAGTATTGAATATAATAATATTGATTAATTAAGTCAATATTTTGATATTTCGATTTATGATAGAATACAGTAATAAAATTAATTAAAACATAAAGTTATTTATTATTAATTATTTAATATCAAGAATAATTTCTTGTTCTAATGAGAATATTTTAATATTAATTATTTGTAAATAAATGAGTTGGATAAAAAAATATAAGTATATTAAAGTAAAAATTCAATATTATTAGTTATAATTGATAATTTATGATTATTTTTATAATATTAAAAATAATATATATTATTAATAATAATTTAACATATCAATTATAAGATAATATCATAAGATAATATTATTAAATCTTATTCTTTTAAGGATATTATATTTTCATTTTCTGTTATACGAATGTAATCGCTATTATCAAGTAAAATATTCTTATCAACTTTAATTGTTATAAACATAATCACGATTTCTTTTTTATAATATAATATCTATTATCGAGATTGATTATTATATTATTATGATTGATATGAAGTAAATTATCATAATTTATGCTAATTTATAGAATACATAAAATATTATTTTTATTATTGATATTTTAATTAGCTTAAATTCTATAATTTAGTTTAATTTTGTATAAAATTATTTAAAAATTTTTAATGATCTTTATGATTAATAAGTATATTTATTTTTAATTACTATAATTATGTAAATTTTATTTTAAATATGTTATATTTTTAATGTGATAAATGATTTTTTATTTAAAAGAAATAATATAACAACTATGTTTTTTTAAAATAAATCAAATATTTTATTAATATAATTTAATATAATTAAATTATAGATTATATGATATATATACTTATTAAGTAGATATAAATATTTTATTTATTATAATTAAATAATTATTAAATTTATTTTAAATAATTAAAATAATAACTACAAATATTAATTTTATGTTAATATAGAATTAATCTTTTAATATATTAATATAAAATAGATATATAAAATATAAATAATTATTAATTATATAATATATATATTTATGATGTTATTAATAACTAAATTTATTTAACTTTTATTAAATTAATATTATTAAATAACATAGAAAATAATTTATAAATATCTTTTGATAAATAATGATACTAATATAAAGCAATTTTCTTAGTTAATTTTATTATCATTTAATTAGTAATAAAAAATAAAGTAATAAGCATTACTATTATTTTCTAAATTATCTTATGGAAAATATTTAGATTCAATTATTTAAGAAAAATTAAATTTTTTTTAATATACTAATACTTATTAGTATATATTTTTATTTAAATTATTTATTTTTTTTAATTTATTAAATATAAATAATATTATTTTTTAATTTTTATCTGCTTTTGAAACAAATAATTTTATTATAATTTAGATGATAATCTTATTTTATGTTTTAAAAAAAATAATATGGATTCTTAATATATATTAATTTGATATTTTTTATAATTTCTATTATTATATTTTTAGTTTAACTATATTTATAATATATCTTATTAAAATTTTATAATGTAAATCATCAATAAATATAATAATATATAAAATTTTTTAAATTAGAAAAAAAGTTTTAGTTGTTAATTAATATTATATATATAATATTTTCTTAATTATTTATAATTTAATATTATTAAATTTCTATTTAACAATTATTTTATGGCTATAAAGTATTTTATTATAAAGTTTTTACTATTTTTAAAGTAAAAATATCATAAATTATTTATAATAAATTTATAATATAATAAAATATTTTTAAAATAGCTATTCTAAATATTATTATATTTAGAATAGCTAAATGATTGATTTTATATTATAAAGAATATTTATTTAAATTTTTTTGTTTGTTAAATAAATAATGCTTATTACTAGCAATGATTGTTTATTTATATTTACTATTATTATTAATACTTACGATAAATATTAAGATATAATATAAATTATTATATTTAATAATTAAATTTACTATAATATATTATTATTTCTCATGAAATTATAATATATTATAATGATAGTTATTTATCTAAAAAATTAAAAATTTTAATCAAATGATAGAAAATATTATAATTCTCTTATATTGAATAATATATATGTAGTTGTCAAAAATAGTTATTTTATATCTAACAGCTTTTATTAAAAATATATAAAAATAATAGAATAATACTTTTAAATATTTATAAAATATTATTATTATAATGTAAACTAAGTTCATATTTTTATATAAAAGATTAATTATTAATTAAATTTAATTTATTATAATAGTTATATTAATAATATTATTATTTTAAATTAATTAATATTATTTATTTTAATATTTATAATAATTATACTATATAATATATATGATAAAATTTTTAATATATATTCTATAAATATAAAATTTTAATATATCAGGATTATAATATTAATATATTTTAATATTTTATTTATTAAATGATATAATGAATTATTAACAAAAAATTAATTTTAATATTACTATGATTTTTAATATAAAATTAATATTTTTTATATTATGAATATATCTTTATATGAATTTTAAATTTTTATAAAAATAATTTTTTATATAATTTGATTAAATAGAATTATAATTTCTATATAATTAAAATAGAAATAAATATAATAAATATTTATATTTATCATGTAAAATATGTTTTTAAAGTTAAAAAAAATAATTATTATTTTTAGAAAAATTATTATTCTTATAATTAATATATTTATTTAAATGTAAATAATGAGTTATTATATATTTTATATAAATACATTTTATAAAACAATAACAAAGATAAATATCTTTAATATTTAATATAATATATATTTAAAATATATTATTATTTTTATTTTAATTTATTATTTATTTTTATAAATGAAATAGATATAAATTATTATTTTAAAATGAATTTAATTAAATAATATATTTTATTTTAATATATATATTATATAATGCGATTATTAATATTTTTAAATCAAAATAATTACTTTAAAAATATTTTATATTAATAACAGAATTTTTAATTATTTATTGAAAACATATTTTTAAAATATAAAAATTTTATTTTTATTATAAACTTATAGAGTATTTAATTTTTTAAAATAATTATTTTATATACAAAATAATTATTTTTGCTTAAAATTATCTGTTTATTTTTTATAAACATATAATTTTCTTATTATTTGAAGATTTTATATCATATTTTTAATAAAAAACTATAAAGTTTATCATTAATTATTTAATATAATCTATATTATATATAGATTAAAATATATATTAGATTAAATTATAAATTTAATAGAATTTATTATATTAATATTATTAATAATTCTATTTAACTTAATAATTAATATGATATGTATAATAACATTGATATAATTTATTATATATAATTTTTAAAATAAAAAATAATAAATTATTTATTATATTAAATAATTTATTATTAATAAAAGTATTTAAATTAAATTTTTCTAAATATAGATTTAGACTTATCTTTATAAGATAAAGAAAAGAATTAAAACAAAATTTATTATCTTATTATTGTAACAAGAAATAATTATTTTGATAAAAATATTTATACGTATAATGATAAAGATATGGTATTTATTATATATTATTTTATAAATAATTAATATATAAAGTGAATATTAATTATTGCTTATATACATGCTATTTACCTATGTGTTTATATTGATATTTTTATGTTATTTATACTCGATATCATAAAAATGACAAAATATTATCATATTGTAGAACATAATTATTATGGATATGACTATTTATTAACTAATAAATAAATACTAATATATTAATTATTAATTTTATATAAATTAAAGATCAATTTTTATATTGAGATCAATAAGAATTTTTTTTGGATAAAATAACTAAAATCTTCTTATAATATCTATTGTAACAATAGTTATTATACTATCATTAATTCATATTTTTATATGAATTATTATTAATTGTTAATTGATTATAAAAGTAATTGCTATTATTTTCATAATAAAGTAAGATGTATATCTTAATAAGATATTATTAAAATTACCATAATAATGAATATAAAAGTTATTTTTTTTTGAAAAAAATCTATAGCTAATTCTAATATAATTATATCAAATATGAAATAATAAAATGAAATTAATATTTATATTTATATAAAATTTCTTTTATGTTATTAACATATTTTTCTGTAATTTAACTATTGTATATTAATTGTTATGAGAACAGAAAGAAATTTTGAATTTATTTTTATTAAATTAACTCTATTATTTTATATTACTAATTAATATATTAATTGACTAAAATAGAGTATAATACAATTTTTAATTAAATTATTTTTATCTATTTTCAAATTGTTTATAATAATTTAAAGTTTTGAAAAATAAAAAATTAAAATTATCAAAATTTTTAAAATTTAATAATTTAAAATCAATAGGAATATATTCTATTATAAATAATGATATATAAAATATTTTATTACTTCTATTTTTCTTAAAATATTAAAAACAATATATATTTAATAAATAAAAATTTATAATTTAGTTTAGATTAATATTATCTACTGAATAATATTATTTAACTAGTAATGGTAATAGAAATAGTTTATATAAATTCAATGAATATAGTATGTAGATTAATTGCTTAATATAATTAAAAGAATAAGCATGAACAATATAAGAATAATTTCTTATCTATTTATATCAATAGATAAGAAATTATTCTTAATAAAAAATACTTATGAACAGAGAAGTAAACCTAATTAAAATCGTTGTAATTATTTTTGTTATTTTGGTTAATATTTAATAAGTTTAGATATATTTTAATAAAATATGTAATTAATTTAATATCTAAGTTTGCTTTATAATTAAAAACTTATATAGATTAATAATCTTAATAATAAAATTAATTTGTTATTAATGTGTTTATTATTATTTTAAATTTATGTTTTATAAAAATAAAGAATATTTTTATTCAATGTTATTTGCTCCAGACCAAAGAATCTCTCCAGTTCTAGATTTCATTAACTGCATTTCAATTTTACTATGTTTTTGATTATTTGAAATAATACTATATAGAACATAATCAGCTTGTAAATAACGACTTAAAGCAATAGCTTTACTTCTGGTCACTAAATTATCTTCCTGAGATAAACCTAAAGCTTTACGGGCATTTTCTACTAGATTTTTTGGTACTAATTTGAATATATTTTGATTATTAATTACGTTAATAATGAAATCAATAATTTGTGTTGATTGAATTGATATGTTAGTGTTGTTATTAATTGAATTAATTAATAATATCTCTCTTAACTTTACAACATTAGCTTCTACTAATCCTTTAACTAGAGAAGTAATAGGTGTTAACAAATCTATTTTTTTTATTTTTGGAAGCCGAGGTACAATATCTAAAGATGTTGATGTTATTAATTGTTCATTTGTGTTATCAGGTTTTAATATAATAACAGGTACTATTTTTTTTTTATATATTGATGAGCAACCAGTTAATATAAGCACTATAATTATAAATTGAAAAATATATCTCATTTATTTTTCCAATATTTACATTTAAATTTTAAAATAAATTTAAATATTAAAATTTAATATAAGATATTAAATATAAATTATATTATAGTCAAAATTAAATAAAAAATTATTTTTATTTTTTAATCTTAAATTACGAAATAACTATTTAAGATTTATATATATTTTTCATTAAAAGCGGTCCTAATGGGTAACCTCCTAGTAAATGCATATGAATATGAAAAACTTCTTGACCGGAATGCTTATTACAATTCATAATTAAACGGTAACCATTGTCAGCAATACCTTCCTGTTTGGCGATCTTTGCAGCAATTCTAATCATATGACCCAATGTCTGTTCATGCTCATATTTTACATCATTGATCGTAGCAATAAAAATATTAGGAATGATTAAAATATGAATTGGTGCTTGTGGTTCTATATCTTTAATTGCTGTCACTAAATTATCTTGATAAACAAAATCAGCAGGAATTTTATGGTCTATAATTTTAGTAAAAATCGTTTCTGATATCATGATTTTATCCTTTAAATTTATTCTTTTAAAATATAAATATTTATTTCTTTTAAATTATTATATAAAAAATATCAATAAGATTTTATGAATAAAAATTTTATTCATTTTTATTTTATAATTTTTTATAATAATAAACATATATTTTATATAAACTAATTTATTTTTTCAATAATAAAAAAGTGAATGTCAGATAAAATTGTATCAGTTTCAATTAAAATGGAATTTATAAATATTATAACTACAATTTAATTGTAATTAAATTTACTATATTCAGTAGAATAATGCCATTCATAAAAGAATAAGATATAAAATACTTTATTTGATATTGTTTTTAATCTAATCATTTTATTTATATAAATAAAAAATATAATATAACAATTATCACAATATTTCTAATAATATTATTAATATATTTTGCTTAAGTTATTAATAATAAATAATACTATTTTATTTAGTTGATAGATAATATGAATATTTTAACAAAATATTTGTTATAATTTATAATTCTTACTCTTAATCTTAATAATAACAATATAAATTTATTTCATTTAATATAGTAATTTTACTATATAATATTAAACATTAGAATTAATTAAAACAATAATTTTTTATAAATATAAACGAATATATTTTATATAAAAATTTTTTTATCATGTTGATTTATTTATAAATTTATATTAATAAAATCTAATACTATTATCATGATAATTAGAATATACTTTTAATTAAATGTCATTTTCAAAATATTATTGATATTTTTATTTTTATATTATTTTTACAATTAAAATTAAATGAAAGTTGAATCAACTAAAAATGATAAAATCTTTTAATTATTATTATATAGTCTATTTTGCCAATTGATTAACTGAGATGTTAATTGAAGCTTCTGATTCAATCCAATTATCGATATTAATTTGTAACGACAATTTTTCCATTCTGTAGCACTTTTTAATAAAACATTAGTAGAATTCATTGTAGCCAATTTAGTAAATAAAATTAATTGGTCTTTATTGACACAATAATTAATTGCTTGTTGTTTATATTTTACTGCATCCAATAAAAGTGTTATTAACCATCTTATGCGTTCGATAGTATTTGGTTGATCTAATTCTGGTAACCAGTTGAAGAGTGTTTTAGTTGTTAAATGTTTTAATAATAATTGGCAAAATCTCTTTCTTTTTAACCAATTTTCTGGTTGTAACATACTTAAAGCAGAAAGAGGTGCTCCTACATTAAGTTTTATTGCTGTTTCAATATCAAGTAATTCTAAAAATGATTTTTGTTTTTGTAACCAAAAAACTACAGATTTATAATCTGGTATAGAAAGGTGATAATAAAAACATCGACTACGTAAAGTATCTAACAAAAATGATGGGTTATGACATTCCAATAAAAAATATGTGTTATCAGTCGGTTCTTCTAAAGTTTTTAATAATGCATTACTTGCAGATTCGCTTAATGATTCAAGAGAAGGAAACCAAATAACTTTAGCACCACCATGCTGTGCATGAGTAACTAAAATTTCTATTAAATAACGAATGTTTTCAACACCTATTATATTTTTTCCATTTTCTAAAGTAATTTTATGCCAGTCTAAATGTGTCTCTGCTAACATTAATTTACAACTATGACATTTACCACAACTTTTTATATCTATTGGCCGATGGCACATTAGCCAACGGCTAATAGCATAAATTAGTGCATCACTTCCTATTCCAGAATGAGTATGTAAAAGTAATACAGGATGTGCCTTCTTTTTTTGATGAAAAGCGATTATTTGTTTATATGCATCCTTTAACCATGGGTACCAGTTCATTTTATTTACCTTTAGTTATTAACCAATTTTCTAATACATATCGAATATTTTTTTGTACAACTTCTAATGATTTATTGGCATTAATTGTAATAATTGAGTCATCTTTATCTGCTAATTCAAGATAACGTTTACGAGTTGCTTTAAAGAAAACTAATGATTCTTTTTCTATACGATCTAGTACACCACGATTTCTTACTCGTTTTAAACCAAGAAGTGGTTCTATATCAAGATACAATGTTAAATCAGGACGAAAATCTCCTAATATATTATTACGTAATATTTTAATTAATTTAGATGATAGCGCTCGCCCTCCTCCTTGATAAGCCTGTGATGATAGATCATGACGATCACCAATGACCCATCTTCCACTTTTAAGTGCAGGTTTAATAACATTTTCGATTAATTGAATACGTGCAGCATAAATCATTAGTAATTCTGCTTTATTAGTGATTTTTTCATTAACAATGCTATTTTTAATTAATTGGCGTAATTTTTCTGCTAATGGTGTTCCTCCTGGTTCACGTGTAAATTCAATATTAGTTATTCCTATTTTAGTAAGTGTTTCTGCAATAGTTTTTATTATCGTAGTTTTTCCAGCACCCTCGAGACCTTCAATAACTATATAATGGCTTTTCATTTATTTTTTATTTTTTATTTGTCTATAATACTTAACTGCCTGGTTATGATCATTAAAATTAGTAGTAAATGTATGTCCACCATTACCACTTGCAACGAAATAAAAATAATTTGTTTCATTAGGATGAGCAGCTGCTTTAATTGAAGATATGCTTGGCATAGAAATTGGTGTAGGCGGCAAACCAACAATTAAATATGTATTATAAGAACTTGATTTATTTAAGTCATTTCGATTAAGTTCACCATTGTACTTATCACCTAAACCATATATAACAGTAGGATCTGTTTGTAACTTCATCTTTTTCTTTAATCGATTAATAAATACTGACGCTATTTTTGTTCTTTCTATATCAATACCAGTTTCTTTTTCAATGATTGAAGCCATAATTAACATTTCATATGATGTTTTATATGGTAAATTAGAGGATCGCCTTTGCCATTCATATTCAATAGTCATTAACATTTTCTTATGTGCTCTCTTTAATATATCAATATCACTAAGTTCCGATGTATAATAGTAAGTATCAGGGTAAAATAATCCCTCTAATGATTGGTAATTATCTAGCTTTAATTGCTTAATTAATTTATTAATAGATTGGTTTTTAATAGTTTGTTTTAAATAAGGAGTTTGATTTAATGTTTTTCTCCAGTCCTGAAATCGAGATCCTTCAATAAAGAGTAAACTAAATTGTGCTTCCTTACAAACAAAGAACATTTTTAACATTGTTCGTAAAGATATGCCAAAATTTAATCGATATGTTCCAACTTTGAATTGAGCTAGTTGTGGTTCTAATCTTAACAACCATTGAAATTTATCGGTATTATTTATTATTTTTTTTTCTATTAATAATAATTCTAATTCTTTTCGACTTGTGCCTTGAGGTAAATTAAAAATAATTGTTTTATTAATATTAATAGGTGTATCAGCATAATTTTGTATTTGATAATAAAATATGTAAAAAATACATCCAATTAATATTAATAAAAAAATAATTAATAATAATACTTTTTTTATATACTTCATTTCACAATAGTTTCCTAATTTTATATTTTATAATTAATTTAATATTAATTATAAAATTAATTTAATCTTAAACAATATGATAATAAAAATGAATAATTCACGATAATGATAGTTCTATGCGTATATTTTTATGAATTAAAATATAGTTAACAGATGATATTAGCTCATTATAAAGCATTACTAATAATCAACCTCATCGCTATAAGTTAAATATATAATATTAGGGATGTTCATTAATATAAAAAAGTTCATAATCAGCATTATATAAATAAGTTATAATTTTTTTCGTATTACACCTTTTAACACAAGCATAATTTAAATTTGGTGTATATATATTTTCTTATACGAAAAAATATTTACTGTTTAATATTAATTAAAATACCATTACTATCATCTGTGTTATAATAGCTTCATCAGTATTTAATAATTGAATTTGTTGATTTATTAATATATGTTCTAATCAATTTAAATGTTTAATACCTGTTAAATAACGCTTATTATTTATTGGTATAGTTTTTAATTTTAAATTAATATAGATTTATTCTTGATTAAGATAAATAGTTGTTTAATAGATTAAAAAATAATAATCGTTTCTTTTTAAAATCAGTTATACTATAATTTCCATTTATCACCTTTACTAAGACTAATTAATAACTTTAATTATTAATAAATAGTTTTTATTCAATTTTGCGATCTTATTTATATAAACAGTAATTTTTAAATATTTTTTTAACTGATAAATATGATCTTCAAATAAATCAGTCTTATTCCCAACTATATAGTATTGTTGTAAAACAACACTCGAAGAATTGAACAGCTCTATCAATTATAGAAATATTATTTTTTTGTTCATCATTTAATCTAATAAATCATTGTATTAACTTATTAATTAAACTAAATATTATTATTTTAATATTATAGTTTAATATGAATTTATTATTTAAATCAATAAAAATGATAACTTAGATTAATTTTGTTAAATTAACTATTATATAAAAATATTAAGTGATTAATTTTTATAAAAAATATTTGAACTATTTGTAAAACTAAAACAAAATGAATTAAATAAAGAACATTAAATATATTTAACTTTATAATATTAACTTTTTCTTCTATAAGATTTAACCAAATATAAACACTTATTAATTTTATTTTAAGTTACTATCAAAATTTTTAAGGTTAATCATTGAGAAAACAAGTTAATTTTTGATAATAAAATGGTGAGATAGTTTTAATTACATTTTCTGATCACAACAAATGATCGATTGTATGATATATTTCTCCAACTAATTAGTATTTTGTTTTATTTTTATAAAAATATGTAGAATCTCGCATTTGAATAGTAATATTTCTTATATATTAATTAATTAAGTTAATATCAATTATAGATTATTTTTTATGTCTATATATCCGCATAATTAATTTATTCTAGTTATTAGGAAATATATATTTATTTTTATAATTAAATTATATTATAATAATCACTTATTATAAACTAAAAAAATAAGATAAATTCTTATAATATTAATTCTTAATATATTAAGATATTTTTATACGGTTCTAAATATTTACATATTTTAATATAAAACTATCATTTTCTAATTTAGTTGATCTGTTTATTTACTATAGTCATTTATTATATTTTAATAAACATTTAATCAATAAAACTTATAAAATAAACATTAAAGAATATCTTTATTTTTTATTGTAATTTTCTAGCACGATATTAATATAGTATTAAATAATAATATGTGTTAAGAATTAATATAATTAATAATCATAACATAAGTTATGTTAATAAAGATAATTTTAATTTAAATTTATAAATAATACTTAAATAGATAATTAACTATTATGTTATAATTTTTTTAAAAAAGAAAAATAACTTATTTTATGTTGATTATTATTTTAGTAATTTAATTTAATTTTATTAAATTATATTTAATTTTAATATTAATAGTTAGTAACTATATACTTAATATCATGGTATTTTATTTTTTGATTTTGATATATTTTATCTTTATATAAATTTTATTTATTGATAATTTTATATCATATTAAATAAAATCTTCTCTTATATAAGAGAAGATTTTATTTATTTTAAAATTTCATAATTTGCTATGATCAAAAATCTTCAAACAAAATAATGAATTTAGTTGTATAGTTTTTTAATATTAAGAAGTTTTATAAGATTTATAATGCAATTATTTGTATAATTAGCTATAAAAAGCATTAATTATGCTTCAACAAAGAGTTGTTGAATGCAAAATAACACGATAAGTATATCTGAAATTGTTCAGTTTTTAAATATCTTATATAATATAAAAAAGATAAGTGTTAATAAGATTTCAAACGGTCTATGACCGTTTGAAATATGTACACAAAACTTTTTGTAATTAAATTTAAGCTTTATGACTTATTTTTATCAATATAATCAATAGCTGCTTGTACCGTTGTTATTTTTTCTGCTTCTTCATCAGGAATTTCGGTATCAAATTCTTCTTCCAATGCCATAACCAGCTCAACAGTGTCAAGAGAATCTGCACCTAAGTCTTCAACGAATGATGCGTTATTTGAAACCTCATCTTCTTTAACACCTAATTGTTCAGCAATTATTTTCTTAACACGTTTTTCAATATCATTTTCAATACGTTCTTCTCTAGTGATCATACTATTAGATTCCTATTAAAACTCGCTTTTACGATAGTTTTCTGTAGTTTAGAAATTTGGAAGAAATAAAAATCCTTAATTCCTTCTGTTATTCTAACCTAATTTCGTATTATTAATGCTATTTTAGCATCAATAATACGAATGATTCATTGGTTTTTAAAACATACACATGCCACCATTAACATGTAATGTTTCACCAGTAATATAAGCTGCTTCACCAGAAGCTAAAAATGCTACAGCACTGGCAATTTCCTTTACATTACCAAGCCTTTTTAAGGGTACGCTTGCTAAAATCTCTGCTCGCTGTTTATCTGTTAATGCTCTAGTCATATCGGTTTCTATAAAACCAGGAGAAACAACATTTACTGTGATACCACGGGTAGCTACTTCACGTGCTAATGATTTACTAAAAGCTATAACACCTGCTTTAGCTGCCGCATAATTTGCCTGTCCAGTATTACCTAATGTGCCGACAATTGAACCAACAGAGATAATTCTACCATAACGTTTTTTCATCATTGAACGTATTATAACTTTAGATAAACTGAATATTGAAGTTAAATTTGTCTTAATAACTATGTTCCATTCTTCTTCTTTCATTCGTAGTAATAAATTATCACTTGTAATACCTGCATTATTGACTAAAATATCAATTTCGCCAAATTTTTCACGAATTTTAGATAAAGTATTATTGATAGATTCAGTATTTATTACATTCAATAAATAACCTTTACCTTTGTTATTAAGATAGCCACTAATTGTCTTAGCACCTTTTTCAGTTGTAGCTGTACCAATTACTTTTGCACCACGTTCAGCGAATAGTTCAGCTATTGAACGTCCTATACCACGACTCGCTCCAGTTACCAAAGCTATTTTTCCAGTAAAAGTCATGTTTTCCTCAATTATTTACTAATGCAGCGATTAATGATTTTCTATCATTAATCGCTGCTGAATTAATCGTACTTATAATCTGCTTACTCAATCCTGTTAACACTTTACCTGGCCCTATTTCTAATAATTTTGAAATCCCTTCTTTTTCGACTATAAATTTGATGATTTCAACCCATCGAACAGGGTTATATAACTGCCTAACTAAAGCATATCTAATACGGTCTATAGAGTTTTCTATTTTAACATCGACATTATTTACAACAGAGATATTTGGTTTATTAAATGCAATTTTTTTTAATGCTTGTGCTAATTTCTTTGATGCTGGATACATTAATTCACAGTGTGAAGGCACATTAATAGCTAATGGTAAAGTACGTTTTGCACCAAAAGCTTTACATAAAATTACTGCTCTTTCAACAGCATCTTTTTCCCCTGCAATGACAATTTGTTCAGGCGAATTAAAATTAACAGCAGAAACTATTTGCCCCTGTGCAGCTTGCTTACATGATGCTAATACTAACTTGTTATTTAAACCAATAATTGCATACATAGTACCAATTTTATCTTTTACAGATTCTTGCATCAATTGCCCTCGTAATTCAACCAATTTGATAGCTGATTTAAAATCGATGACATTGGCACAAACTAATGCAGAATATTCACCTAAACTATGGCCAGCCATTAATTTAGGAATCTTACCTCCGTTTTCCCGCCATACTTGAAAAATTGCGACAGATGCTGATAAAACTGCTGGTTGTGTTTTCCAAGTTTTATTTAATTCTTTTATAGGACCATTCTGGATTAAATTCCATAAATCATACCCTAATATATCAGAAGAATTAGTAAATGTTTCCTTTACCATTTTAAACTCTTTTGCTAAATCAGATAACATACCTATAGATTGTGAGCCTTGACCAGGAAAAATCATTGCAAAATCAGACATTTTAATCTCCAGATTATTTAAACTTTAAAACCTAATCAATGCTGAACCCCAAGTAAATCCACCTCCAAATGCTTCAAGTAATACTATCTGCCCTCGTTGTATGCGACCATCCCTGATTGCTTCATCAAGTGCTGTTGGTACTGAAGCTGCTGAAGTATTACCATGTTTATCTAGAGTAATGACAACTTTATCAATTGGCATGGATAGTTTTTTTGCTGTTGCTTGAATAATTCTTAAATTAGCTTGATGTGGAACTAACCAATCTAATTTTGATTTATCTAGTGCATTTTTTTCTAATGTTTCGGATACAATATTAGCTAATTTATTTACTGCAATTTTAAAAACTTCATTTCCAACCATTTTGACATAAGTTGGTTCTGAATGTTTATTATATTCTTGATGACGTAAAGTTAATAAATCACCATAATTACCATTAGCATGTAAATGAGTTGATAAAACACCTGGTTCCTCCGAACAACCAACAACAATGGCACCAGCTGCATCACCAAATAAAATAAGTGTACTTCGATCATTTGGATTTAATACTCTAGATAATGCATCAGAGCCAATAACTAATGCTTTCTTCACCATTCCTGTTTTAATAAATTGATCAGTAATACTTAATGCATGAGTAAAACCAGCACATGCAGCAGCAACATCAAATGCAGCACAGTTTTCAATTCCTAATATTTTTTGAATTTGACAAGCTGCGCTTGGAAAAGCATGAGTAGAAGAAGTCGTTGCTACAATAATTAAATCAACTTCATTCGCTTTAATATTTGCAATTGCTAATGCTTTTTGCGCTGCTTTAGCGCCCATTGTAGATACGTTATCTCCTCCTGTTGCAATTCGACGTTCTTTAATTCCAGTACGAGTAGTTATCCATTCATCAGATGTATCTACCATTTTTTCTAAATCAGCATTTGTACGAACTTGTAGTGGTAAACAACTGCCAGTACCTAAGATTTTTGTATACATTTTGTTTTTAATCACTCTTGGGTAATAAAGGTATTTAACTAGTAAAAAAATTCTATCAAGAATTTGTTTTTCTACCGTCTATATCACCTGTTTAATTGCAGTCTTAAATGCTTTTTTAGTTTATAAAATCATGACTTTTATCATAATGTCTAATAATATTAAAACTAAGTCATCATCATAGTTAGGATTAAAAGAGTGTTACAAACATTTTTACTATTTTTATAATTACAATTTAATTGATTTTATTATCTCCAAGATGAGCTATTTATTTTATATATTTGGAAATTTTAATATAAATAATATAATATGTATTAAACTTTATATTTTTTTTAAAATTAAATTACTTTTGAAGCCTTTGTGCGTGAATAAAAAGCTTTGATCTAAAATAAACTTATTAGACTATCATTTTATATAACTGATAAAATCTTATAAAATTATTACTCTTAATATTAAGAGAGCTATCTTATAATATAGTCTAAGTATTTATTTTATTATTTTATTGTATATCTAATAACGATATTTATTTATTAAATTATATTAGTAATCTTTTAACTATTTACTTATATTTTAGATAAATTATACTAGCGTTTTATTTATTTGTTTTAATATGTTATCAAATAAAAATATAATGCTTTTATTTTTTCTTTTTATTTTATAACTAATCTTGTTAAAAACAAATACTTAGATGTTATTAATTACATTAATATAGATTTTGTAAGTTAACTAAAATATAGTGATATTTCTATCTCTGATATATTCTTAAGTATTTCTATAAATTCTATAAATTTTAATATATTCTATATTGATGTATTATCACTTTATTTAATTTATGGTAATGACTTAATTCATTAGAAATAGCATTTTAACAAAAATAATTTAGAGATAATCAAATAACTCAATAAATTAAACTGAGGTTAATTGTTTAAAACTTTTATAATATAAACAATAATAATTTTAACTTTAAATTAGAAGATTTTTCATAGTATATTGTAATGATAAGAATGTGGAAATTATTATTTCTTGTAAGGTTTATCTAATATAAAAACTAAATTATCTAAGGTATTTTAATCATATAATAATTAACCATAATAATTATTTATTAACAATCTTTCGTCCACGATAGTAACCATCAGTTGTCACATGATGTCGTAAATGGGTTTTACCTGAAGTTTTATCTACTGATACTTTGGAAACTCTCAATGAATCATGTGATCGACGCATACCACGTTTAGAACGAGTTGGTTTATTTTGTTGCACGGCCATTAATTGTTACTCCTTAAATATTTTAAAATTGGTAAACACAAATCAAAATAAAATAAATTTATCTTCTTTGTTTTGATATGAAACTTATAAAAACTATATTTATGTTTTGATAATTCACCGTATATCTATCATATATTATATGATAGAATTATCATATTTTTTTGATATTGCAGAGTAAATCTATTTTCATAAAAATTGATAAATAATGATTTTTTATACTATTTAATAGTAAATAAATCTTTTAATCACAGATGAAATAAATAAACAATAAATTAGATAAAATAAAAGTTAAAAATTCTTACCACATAGTTTGTATTTTATCTTAATTTTAATATTGATATTATAATCCATTTTATGATAACTAATTTTAATTTTATCTGTTTAAAAAAATAATTATTAGTTATATATTTATTTATATTTATAACTATTGATTTTAAGATAGATAAATCTATTTAGTTGAATAATATTATAAAAAAATCGATTTTACGCTATGTTATATATATTAATTATCAAAATTTATTTAACCTTATTTTTAATAAGGCTTCTATACGATCTTTATTAATAATAAATAGTTAAAGAAAATAGTTAATTTTACTTATTTCGAATATATATAATATAAATATTTTAAGCTAAAAAACTTAACATCATTTCATTTATTTTTTGTATTTTAAATATTTAAAGAAATATAATATACAACTATAATACATCATCTTTATTTTTAGGTTATTACTTGCTTTGCAGTAAATAATCATATTTTCTCTTTATTACTGATCTAGTGAGTGAATAAGTATGAAAAATGATTGATTAATGAATTGATAATTTTTATTATTATTTTTCTCTTACTAAAAATATTAGTGATTAGTGATTAAATACAATATATATATTAATAATATACATTAATCCAAGTTTCTTTTATAAAAAATTATAATGATAATTAAAATATTAATTTATACTTAGATGATATATAAATTAAAGTAAGATTAAAAAAATACTTTATATATTAGGTAATATTTACTAAATAATAAGATTGAAAATATAGTATTAAATATAAATTTTCATAATTTAATTATTGTAATTTAATGGATAGATAAAGAAATATAAACTGTTTTTATCTTATAAGATAAAAACAGTTTAATGAACTAATATATTTATATTAAAGTATATCTGATGTTTTATTTTTTAGAAAATTATTAAATATGATTTTAGTCTTAATGTTTTAATTATATTATTTTGATTAGTTTTATGAATATATCAGTAGTTAACGCGACATAAATTCTTCTAAATTATTAAATCAATGCATATATAAAATAAATTTATTTATAATTAAAAATATTTTTATTAATTACATTAAATACACTATATATATCACTTATTTAATAGTGTTAAATAATTTTTAAGTTTTTGATCTAATGTTGCGTAAAAAGTTAATTTTTTCATATTAACTGGATGAAAAAACATTAATGAATTAGCATGTAAAAAAAGTCGTTTTAATCCAGTAATAGCTAATTGTTGATTAAAATTAATATCACCATATCGATTATCACATGCAATAGGATGTTTGACATACTGTGTATGCACTCTAATTTGATGTGTTCGTCCTGTTATTGGATTTATCTTTAAAAGAGTAGAATTAGAAAAATATTTTTCAATTTTAAAATGAGTTTCTGAAAATTTACCATTGTTGCTAACTTTTACTATTCGTTCACCACTTTGTAAAGTATTTCTCAATAATGGTGCCTTAATAATTTTAATATGCTCTGGCCAATGTCCTCTTACAAGAGCAATATATTGTTTTTGAATTTGTTTCAAACGTAACTGTTGATGTAATATCCTAAGTGCTGAACGTTTTTTAGCTATCAATAAAACACCTGATGTTTCACGATCTAACCTGTGTACAAGTTCTAAAAAATATATTTCAGGACGTAATGAGCGTAAAACTTCAATAACGCTAAAATTTATTCCAGTGCCACCGTGAACAGATATACCAGAAGGTTTATTCAAAACCAATAAATGTTCATCTTCGTAAAGTATGTATTCAGTAAGCAGATATTTTTTATGAAATTTAGTTGAAATAACATTCTGTTCTTTTTTAAATAGATAGATTGGTGGAATCCTGATTAAATCATCTTTTTTAATTTTATATTCAGGTTTAATTCTACTCTTATTTACCCTTACCTCACCTTTTCTAATAATATGGTAAATCTTACTTTTAGGAACGCCTTTTAAACGCATTAATAAAAAGTTATCAATACGTTGGCCTTCTTCATCATTATCTATAGTAATAAATTTAACCTGATTTTCTATTATCATTATTTAATTATAAACTTCATTAATATTTAAATTTAATAAGTGTTATTAGTAAACATAATAATTTTCTTTATTTTAATTTTTTTCTTTATTTTTTAATTTATTTATCAAATCAATTTATCATTTTTTATAAAAAGTAATAAACTAAAAAAGTTATCTTGATAACTACCCATAAGCAATGGAATAATGAAGAGTCGTTATAATATTTATAAAAATAAAAGTTTGTTTAATTTGATTTCTATTTATTTTTATTTTTTATAATACTCAAATAGAGTAATAACAAAATATCCTGTGTAAAATCAAAAAAAAATTATTAAATTGCTAACAAAGGTTTTCTGAATTAATCAACATATAGATTGAAGAAATAAATTCAGCAATATTTTAAAATATTAAAGATTTAATATTTTAAAAAACATAGTTTTACTAAAAAAATCGTTTTAATACGATCATAAATCAACAACTGCGCAGTTAACGATTTTATGAAAGTTATGAAACTATCTAATAAAATAATTATTTTAGTCACAATTTTTGTGACTTAGTTAAACAATGAGTATTCATAATGAAAAGAATGTTAATTAATGCAACTCAACAAGAAGAATTGCGCGTTGCTCTTGTTGATGGGCAATATCTTTATGATCTAGATATTGAAAATATCGGACACGAACAAAAAAAATCAAACATTTATAAAGGTAAAATTACACGTGTAGAACCTAGCCTAGAAGCAGTATTTGTTGATTATGGATCAGAAAAACACGGTTTTTTACCTATTAAAGAAATTGCTAGTGAATATTTTCCTAGTTATTATCAATCCCAAGGTCGACCTAATATAAAAGATATTTTAAGAGAAGGCCAGGAAGTTATCATTCAAATTGATAAAGAAGAGCGTGGAAGCAAAGGGGCGGCGCTAACTACTTTTATTAGTTTAGCTGGTAGCTATCTTGTTTTGATGCCAAATAATCCTCGTGCAGGCGGAATATCAAGACGTATTGAAGGTGAAGATCGCACAGAGCTCAAAGAAGTATTATCCTTATTGGAAATACCTGATGGTATGGGATTAATTATTCGTACTGCCGGTGTTGGTAAATCAGCAGAAGTGCTACAGCAGGATTTGCAATATCGTCTCAAACATTGGGAAGCAATAAAAAAAGCATCGGAAAATACAGTTGCACCTTTTCTTATACATCAAGAGAGCAATGTTATTGTAAGAGCTTTTCGTGATTATTTACTTCCTGATATCGGTGAAATTCTAATTGATAATCAGAAAATTTTTGAAATGGCTTGTCATCATATTAAAGCGATTGGTCGTGGTGATTTTTCAAGTAAAATTAAGTACTATAGTGGAGATATTCCACTATTTAGTCATTATCAAATAGAAACACAGATCGAATCTGCTTTTCAACGTGAAGTTCGATTACCATCAGGTGGGGTTTTATTTATCGATACAACTGAAGCATTAACCGCTATTGATATAAATTCATCACGTTCAACTCGTGGTATAGATATCGAAGAAACAGCATTCAGTACAAATTTAGAAGCAGCAGACGAAATTGCTCGTCAATTGCGATTACGAGATTTAGGTGGACTTATTGTCATTGATTTTATTGATATGATACCTGTTCGTCACCAACGTGAAGTTGAAAATCGCTTTAGGGAAGTTGTACGTCAAGATCGAGCTCGTATTCAAATAACTAGGATATCACGATTTGGTTTACTTGAAATATCGCGTCAACGTTTAAGTCCATCACTAGGTGAGTCGAGTCACCATGTCTGCCCTCGTTGTAATGGCACTGGAACAATTCGTGATAATGAATCACTCTCGCTTTCTATTTTACGTTTGATTGAAGAGGAAGCATTAAAAGAAAATACTCATGAAATACACGCAATTGTACCTGTTCCAATTGCTTCTTATCTTCTTAATGAAAAACGCCAATCTGTTAATGAAATTGAGCGTCGACAACATAATATACGTGTTATCATTGTTCCTAATGATCAGATGGAATCACCTCATTTCAATGTTATCCGTATTCGTAAAGGTGAAGAAATTTCAACATTAAGCTATTATCTTATTCAATACCATGAAACTGAAGTTAATAACTTAATAGATGAATCTAATGGTGATAAAAGATTACATGAACAACCTGCTATTTCTAATTTTTCTCTGCAACCTGAAATTAATATAAAAAATATATCACTTTGTGAATGTAAGTCAAGTAAAGAGAATAATAAATTAATAAATAAAAAAACTTCGATAAGTTTATTCAATAGAATTATTTTTTTCTTCAAAAGAATATTTAATGAATCAGAAAAATATATTTTGAAAATAAGAAAAAAGTCAAAAAAGGATAATAACAAACAATATAATAATTATAGTTTAACTAAATATCGTAAACATAATAAGAATATAAATGACAAACAAAATTATTGGAATTCTAATAAACATGAATCAGATAGAACTCGTAATTATAAAATCTATTATAATGACAGTCAGGATAACCCTATATCTGAAATTCAACAACACTACTTCAAAACGCAGACTGAGGATAATCATCATAAAAAAAAACGACAATTTCATGTTACGACTAAAATACAACCATTAGATAAAAAAGAATCTGAAAAGAAAAAAATAGTTGTTATTTCACAACAGAATAACCAATGTCAACAAATTGAATCCGTGTTAGTAACAAACAACATGATTAAACAAAAAAAAATATTTAATAATAAAGTATATAAACATACCAAATTGCTTACTAAGCATAAGGTAGAAAAAACTCCTGCAGAATTAACTAGTGAACTAGTAATACAAACTGAATCTGCAATAATATCACAAAAAAAAATAGATATATTGAATATTACAGAACAAATTAAATTTAAGGAAGTATCTACTAATTATGCTAATGATAAAAAAGAATATACGATACCAAGACGATCAAGACGATCTCCTCGGCATCTACGTGTTAGCGCACAACGTCGTCGTCGTTATCGTGATGAGCATCAAGAAAAACCATTGGTACCATTAAAAATGGCTGTTTCTTCTCCTGAATTATCTTTAGGTAAAGTTTGGATTCATTATCCTATTATAAAATTGAATGAATCAAATAAGATTTCATCAGATAATAACAAAAGTATTTTAAAAATTAATGAAAAAAACATATTTTTCTAATTATAACTGATAGTGATAGAATAATTAATTTAGTATTATAAAAAAATAACATTGATTAATTGAAATAGTTTAATCATAAAAAATAAAATTCTTGATTAAATAATTAGTTATGATAGAGAGCTAGATATTATATAATGATCATAATTGTTTATTACTTTTAAGAATTAATTCAATACTGAAAATCTATCATAATTATTTATTAAAGTTAAATAATAATTAAAATAAGTAGGCAATATTTTTATATTGATATAAATTTAAAAAAATAAAATTATATATAAGATGATAAATTTATTTAATGATAGAGATTTTATCTAGATAATAATATTATTATATAAAAATTATAATTGTTATATTAAGTAATATATCTTTTCTAATAAATATTGCAGACAATAATAATTGTTAGTAAAAACTATTACTATAAAATCAGACAAAACAAGATTTTTTATTTTTTTATTATAAATTTAATATTAATAACAAAAAATAATTTAATTATTATTTAAATTATAATTAATAGCAATTTCTGTAGAATATTCCCATAATAAGTCTTAACATAATCAAAATTAATAAAAACAAAATAATCATTAATAAAATATTAGAATAATATATTTTTTAGAACTTTAACTAAAATTCATTTATATATATCTTAATATCAAAAAACTTTTATAATGTTGTCATTATTAAGATAAATATCCAATAATAATATTATTTTACAAAGCAATTGATTAAATTATTTATTGTTATATAATACATATTGTAATGATTTCATTAACGCTCTATTTATTAAAAATATTTAAATAAATATCTATTTATTTAAATTTATTGATAACTTATATAAGAGTATACTTACAATTATAATAATTTTAATAATATTATATATATGTTCTCTTATATATGATTTAACTAATTATTTAATTATAAGAAATAATGTCTTATTGTCATCGCTTGATAATATCAATATTATAAAATAATTCGAAAATTAAATATTGAATGTGTTATTATTTTATTAATTTATCTATCAAGAGAAATTATTAGTAATATTTATTATTTAAAATTAAAGTAATATTTTATATATTAAAATGTACTTTTTGATAAAAAGAATATTTTAATAATTATTTATTATAAATATCTGACTCATTTAGATGAATTAGAAAATTTATTTATCAGTTTAATATGAAAATAATTAAATATTTTTTATAAATAAAGTTAGTTAAAAATATTTTTTATATATGAAACTATCAAAAATCTCTTTTTATCTATCTATAAAATAAATAGTATTTTTAAATTTTAAAATAACATCTATAATCTTTTTATAATTTTCTTACTATTAATTAATATATAATTATTACTATGGTAATTATGATATATTTTTAACATATATAATATAAATTTTATTTTTTAATTTTTTTTGTTGAAAATAGTTAAACTCTTGAATAACAAAAAATTTTTTATTTGTTAACTTACGATTAATTTATTTTTAAAATGAATATATATTTTGATATATGATTCAATATATTTAGAATAATAAGTAACTTTTATTCATAATTTATATATTTTTAATAAAATATATAAATTATTTATAATATACATATATAATATTAATATTAAATTAATAAAATTAATTAATTTATATATTTTAATTTACTTAATAGTATTGTACTATGTAATAGTAAGTTATTTTTATTTATCTATTAATTAATTTATAATTATTATAAATGTTAAAATTAGTTTTTAATATATAAATATATCATTATCATGATAATGATATATAAATTTAATTACTAACTAATATTGATGTTATTATTGACAATTTAAAATATAAAAATATTTACTTTTTAGCTAATTTATTAATGAATATCTTTTAAAAATATTAAACAAATAATAAAAAAAATTTTATAATATTAAAATATTTTTATATATTAAAATATTATCGTTTTTTTCAAAAATTTAGAAAATAATTTAATGAATAATTATAAGCCTTCATTTCTATTTCATGATTATGAAACATTTGGAAAAGATCCTGTTTTTGATCGACCAGCTCAATTTGCTTGCGTTAGAACAGACTTAAATTTCAATATTATTGAAGATCCACATTTTTTTTTTGTGCACCTGCTAATGATTACCTTCCTCAACCACAGGCAGTTATTATTACAGGTATAACTCCTCAATATGCAATATCTCATGGTATTAATGAAGCTGAATTTGCTAAACGTATTCATAAAAATTTTAGTGTATCTAATACTTGTATTATTGGTTATAATAACATTCAATTTGATGATGAAGTTACTCGGAATATTTTCTATCGTAATTTTTATGATCCTTATGCTTATAGTTGGCAAGAAGGAAATTCACGTTGGGATTTATTGAGTGTATTACGAGCATGTTATACTTTCCGTCATGATGGTATTAATTGGCCTATTAATAATAAAGGGTTACCTAGCTTTAAATTAGAAGATATAACAGCTGCAAACACTATTGAACATACAAATTCTCATAACGCAATGTCCGATGTTTTTTCTACTATTAAAATAGCAAAATTAATTAAGCAAACACAACCAAAGTTATTTAATTTTTTTTTTCAATTAAGAAAAAAAAATAAAATTAATAAATTAATTAATATTAATATAATGAAACCATTAGTTTATGTTTCGAATATATTCGGCTCAATACGTTCTAATACTAGCCTAATTTCTCCACTTGCTTGGCATCCAAGAAATAAAAATGTAATTATTGTCTGTGATCTAGCAGAAGATATTAGTCCTTTATTAAAATTAGATATTGATACATTAACAAAACATTTATTTTCACTTAAAAGTGAGTTAGTCTATAAATTAACAATTCCAATTAAATTAATACATATTAATAAATGTCCAATTTTAGCACCAATTAATACATTACGTTCAGAAGACGTACAACATATATCACTTGATCTTAATATTTGCCAAAATAATTTATCATTATTAAGGCAACATAGTGAAATTAGAGATAAAGTCATTCAAATTTTTAATAAACCATATCAATTTATTTCTGAAAAAACTGATGTTGATGATAAGCTTTACTCAAGTTTTTTTAGTAAGGAAGACTTTTTAACAATGGCTATTATTCGTCAGACTTTACCGGAAAACTTGCATACATTAAATCTTAAATTTGATGATCCTCGCATGAATCAACTATTTTTTAGATATCGAGCTAGAAACTATTCATCGATATTGACAGAGAAAGAAAATCGCATTTGGTTAGATTATCGTCGTAGTGTATTAACAAAAGATAAGATTACAAAGTATTTACAAACTATAAATCAATTATTTATTGAAAATCAAAAAGATAAATATAAATGCCAGCAATTAAAATCGCTTGTAGATTATTTAAATCAGATCTACAAATAATTTTATCTTAAAATTAATATTCCAGATAAAATATACTCATTTTTAACATAATAAAATCTTAATAATTAATCTTTATTATAATTAAACTATCATTATCACCAATATTTAATATCACCAAATATCATTCATTTGTGGTAATGGTTTACGAAAATGACGTGTGATGATTGCCATATAAAAAATCCCAATCGTTGCCCATAAAATTCCTAATAACATCGAAATTTTCTCTATATTAATCCAAAGTACAGATACTGTTAAAGCTCCTGTAATTGGTAGAATTAAGTAATTAAACCTTTCACGCCAAGTATGACAACGTTGTTCTCTAAAATAGAATTGTGAAACAACTGAAAAGTTAACAAAAGTAAAAGCAATTAATGCGCCAAAATTAATTAATGCTGTAGCAATTTCCATATCAAACCAAATTGCTGTTAATGCTAACATACCAACTAAAATTATATTAAAAGCAGGGGTTCGCCATGTTGGATGAACATAGCCAAAAAAACGTTTAGGAAAAACACCATCTCGTCCCATAACATACATAAGACGTGAAACTCCTGCATGAGCAGCCATGCCAGACGCTAATACAGTTGAGCAAGAGAAAACTAAAATGATAGATTGAAAAAGTGTCCCAACAACATATAACATAATTTCAGGTTGTGATTCATTGGGTTTTTTAAAATGAGAAACGTCAGGAAAATACATTTGTAAAAAATAAGAAACACCAATAAAAATTAAACCACCAATTAATGCCGTTAAAAAAATCGCTTTTGGTATTACTTTTCTTGGATTTGGTGTTTCTTCTGATAATGAACTTATACCATCAAATCCGAGAAATGAAAAACATAAAATAGTTGCTCCTGTAATCATTGGAATTAAATGTGTTTGTTCAAATGTAAAAGGTCGTCGCGACCAAATTTGACCAGAACCTTCTCCTTTAGATAATTCATTAATTAATATAGCTAAAAAAACTAACATGAAGGCGATTTGAATAACAACAATAATAGTATTTAAATTAGCAACTAAATTAATACCTCGTAAATTAAAAATAGTCATTAATAAGACTAATATGACAACAAAAATCCATGGAGCAATACCTGGAAAAACAGCTTCTAGATAAATTTTTGCCAATAATATATTAATCATTGGCATAAATAAATAATCAAGCAAAGATGACCATCCTACCATAAAACCTATATGTGGATTAATGGATTTTTGTGTATAGGTATAAGCTAATCCTGCAGAAGGGAATCGTTTTACTAATTTCCCATAACTTAATGCGGTAAAAAGAATTGCAATCAAAGCAATAATATAAGAAGATGGAACATGACCATTAGTTTTTAATGATACTATCCCAAAAGTATCAAAAACTGTCATTGGTTGTAAATAAGCTAATCCCATCATAACAACTTGGATTAAAGTTAATTTTTTAACCAATTGAGTACTGTTATTTATCTCAGTTGATTCTTTTGTAAGAGTTAATTTGATATTATATGACATTAGTAAAATTTCCTACAACTTCAGATTTTATCTTCATATTTTGATTTAATCGATAATTATAAGAAAGAGTTTGCTTAAATCTATAGAATGATAAATATTAAAAAATAAAAAATAAAATATTTTTAAAGATAAATTTAAGCGCTTTGTCGTCTTAATCATCTGAAAACTATTGTTTATTAATGATGATATAAAATGTATAATTTAACCATAAAATATTTATAATTACTGTATCTTACTATAATTCAATTAGAGATTTTTGGTAATTATTATCAATTTCTAATAAAGTTTTTTTATCTTATATAAAATTAAATAAAATTAACTTATGAAAAAATAATTGATGTACTTAATTAGTATAAATTATTTTAATAATAGATTATTACATTTCATTATATAATATGTAAATATTTTAATTTTTGATAAAAATGACTTTAATTTTTAAAAATTAATTACATTGATAAACATATATTTATAGATAATGTAATAATATATTGTTTTTTTAGTTATTTTATTAGGTAACTATTTAAATGCTATAACACTGACAAATAAAAGAAATATTTATATTAATAAAATAATTTATTCAATTATTTAATTAATAATAGTAATATTTATTATCATAGATAATCTATCATAATAATTTTTTCATGTTAAAAATTTCTAGTTTTTTATCATATTAGCTTTATTATATATTTAACATATATTTTATATTGTCTTATCTTAAAGTAAATATTTAATCTTTAAAATTATTATTCTTATATTTAAAGTTTTACTATAAGGATGATTGAATTATAAATAATAAATTATATTTAATTTATTGACTAATATAATATAAATATATTAAAATCGATAATATAAATATTATTAGATATATAAAAAAATTATATTTTATTAATGTACTGACGACGACTAATAGTATTACTATAAATTGATAATTTATTTGTATAAAATAAATTTAATAATTTTTTATTAGATTACTAATTAAAATAGTTATATAAATTTTAGGATTGTCTACATTATTTATATAATGAACTAATTTTAGTGATAATATTTTATATTTTAGGTTTAAATTATTAATAATAATTATATCAAAATACATTATCAGATGTTCATCTTTATCTATAGTGAAATTTAATTTTGTAAAAATTATTCAGATAATAATTAAATTAAAATTTAACTTTTAAATATTTTTTATTAATTATTAATGTATTTAAATATTATATAAATGTACAAAGTTTACATATGAAATAATATTCTTATTTTTATTTACTCAAAATACTCTAATAGATTAAGAAAAAATTATTTATATGATAATTTATTTTTTTATAAAAAATATCAAAACTATATTTGTTAATATTTTTAAATTAAGCGTTCAAATAATTAATCAACATTTATTACCAAATAACTAATAACCATGATAATCATCGATACTAATAATGATATTATTTAAATTTAAGGAAAATATTATATTTTTTAAGTAATATATTATTATCTCTTATTTTTATACTTTTGTTATTTAATTTATTTTATTGAATATGATATATCAAACTGTATTAATGATTATTTAATATATCATATTAATATATAATTATTACATCGATAATATTTTATATTATATATTTTATATAGTAAATTTATAATATATTATGCGTTTTATCAATATTAAAATATTGGATTGTTGTTTATTGTGTTTTAAATCAAAATAAAAATTTATATGGATTTCCTTAAGTGGAGTGTTATCTACTAAGTAGTAGATATTTACTAATTACATATTTTCTAATTATTAATAAAATTAAATATTATAATGGAAATAAAGACAAGATAATTTATCATAATTTTAAATTTATATAATATTAACTAATAAACTATAAAAACAATTTAATGAGTATTAGCATAATTACTTATATTCAATTATAACTTAATTGATTAACTGTATTTATTATGATAGTATTTTATAAATTTTAATTAATAATCTTTATTATTTAAATATATCACATGAATCATAGAAATAAAGATATATTTTACTAGATAAAACTTTTATTCTATACCTTTAACGATAAATGAGTTATGATTGTATAAATTTAGTTATATATAAAGAGTATAATTATTAATTCAATTATTACTTTTATTTTTTAATTTATCATAAATTAAAAAATAATATAAGTCTTCTAAATACATCTGAAGACTCGTATTAATTTTACTTTTAAAAAAGCTATACAACCTATTAATTAAAGATCAGAAAAATTTTAATAAATACGGTGAGATTATAATAAGCTTATTTTTAGTTATTTTCGATATATTTTATAACTGAAATGAATTTAGGAGCATTTTATTTTTTTACTCAAATATATTTGATGGTAGTGATATTGTGTATCATCATTCTAATAGAAAAGTATAAGTAAAAAATAATATAAATACCGATAAAATAATATTAATTTTCTTTATTTCTTATATCATGTTTCTAAATTTATCTTAATTTAATATTTAAGCTATGGCAAATAATTTACTAGATGATCATATATCAATTATTTTTAAATGGAAAATATAAGATTATATGAAAATATAGTAAATAAAATAATTATTTTATATAATACATCTAGATAATGTATCTTTATTAATTGAACCTTATAAGAATACGTGAGTATTTAATATTTATTAAAAAAGATAATTAATCTTTAATATATAAATTATATAATTTTATTACTAAATTATATAAAAATACTAATAATTAACTAGTTATTTTATTTAATTAAAGAATTTAAATTTTTTTGAATATTCAAAAAAATTTATTATATAATATAAATTATTTTTTTAGATTCTCAATAATAAAGAATTTCCTATTAAGGATTAAAAAATAAAATATTCATACTCATGTTTTAATTATTAAAACTAGTTATATATTAAATATTCTATAATATATATTATTAAATAAGTAGATAAAAATAAATATCATATAAATTCAGATTATAATTTAACAAATGGATTTATTCATTGACATAAATCCATTTAATAAATTATTTAATCTATTACTGATAATATCTTTTGACTATTTTATAATAAAATAAATACTTAGAATATATATCAATAGTTTAATTAAGATATGACTATTTATAATATTTTAATTTATAAAAAAGAATCATCATATATATAATTAATAATTAAGATAATTTAGTTTTCTATATATAATAATTAAATTTATATTAATATAATTTTAATTATTAATATTAAGGTAGATAAATAATTAAATATTAAGCTAAATAACAAAAATTGAATAATTTATCAAATAATAGTTTCTAATATAAAAATACTTTTATATCAATTTAATTGATTTAAAAGTATTTTTGATAGTAAACTAATAATAAAACTTACTCATATATCGAAATTTAAATCTTTGAATATTATAAAACTAATAATTATAATAGTAAATAAAATTATTACCATTAAATCATAATTTGTATGAATAATTAATGATAAAATGAAATAAAAATTAATAGTTTATTTTATTTGAATTATTCAAGGTTAAAAATTAATATAATTTAAAGTAAAAAATATATAATATAACGTTAATAATATTTTTAAATATGTAAATAGTTTATTAATCAAGATTAATAATAGTGAAATTATATTTCTATATTAACTTTTAAAGTATAATAAATTAAATGAATTAAAGGTACTAAAATATATTAATTCTATATAAACTATTTTTATTTATCTATAAAATATAATGTTGAAAAATTCATTTTTATTTTAAAATATTTAATTTTTGCTGTTAAATACTGTATAATTTCATTAATTAAATAATTATTAAATTAATCATCTAAATTTTAGAATATAATGTTAAAACGATTAAATATATAGATATTTTATGATAATCATATATATTAAAAATATCAATATTAAAATTTATAGTTAATGGATAATTTTAATATTGATTTTTTATTACTGTTATTATTATTGATTAAAAGAATTTAATATAATTTAAAATTTTTTATAAAAAACAAAAATTATAATATAAATTTATAATAATTATCTTATTAACCAATAAAAATCTAATATATCATTTAATTTCAAAAAATATCATAAAAAAAATATTTTTCTTCTATTGTAATAGATTTATTTTATCTACTTAAATTTTATCTTTAACATAAGATAGATAATATCGTATCGTTATTAATAATATTTAGCAATTAATTTAATAGAAATTATGATTATAATAATGTTATGTAATAAACTACTTAAATATTTAATATATGATTCATATTCTTATTTATAAATTATCTTTATTAAAAATTAATTAAGAATTTATATTTATATTTAAAATAAAATAATTAATTAATAATTATTTGATTAAATTTTTTTAGGAAATATTTTCTAAAATAGTATATAAAATATATTTTTTGATTTCCTTAAAAACTTTACAGATTCTAAGAAATAAATAATATATTAATATATATTAATAAAATAATATTAATTTTTGATAAATTACTTGATAATTTTTATCTAATATATTTATTAAATAGAACAAAAAAATAAAATATATCTAATTAAAAAAGATTTTAACAAATAAAAAAATAATTTATTTAGATTTTTATCTAATATAAGAAAAAGTTTTTACAAAATGATAAATATTAATTTTAAAATTTTATTTATCAGATAATAAATCTATTTTTTAAAAGTTTAATAATAAAAGATAAATAAATTTAATTATAAATATTGAACTTAAAAATAAAATATAGTAAAAGAACAGTAATTAGGATTTAATATATAATATAAATATATCATCTTAATAATCATTAAGCATTCTTGTTTTTATGATCTAAATAACATCAATTGAAAGTATATATATCTTAATTTCAATAAAACAATATAGTTCTCAAAGTAACATTTAGCTAATAGAAGAAAAAGTTGATGTAAATGTTTTATTTAAAAAAAGAATAAAGATAAATAGATTAATATTAATAATAAAATTATTAATTATAAAAGATAGATATATATTGTATAATTAAATCGATTATCAATATAGTAAAATATAGAATAAAATATAATCAAATAAAAAATTTTATATATTAATATATATTATTTTAAATAAAAAATTTATAAAATTTAATAATAATTAATTCTGAATCATAAAAAATGATAATTATATTAACCATAATTTTTATTAAAGTTAATAATAAAAAGTATTTAATCTATATTTATTCTCTTTTAGTGTTAATTATCATTACCTTTAATATTTTTTATTTAATGAATAAGATATTAATAATAATTAGTAGATGAATTTTAATAAAAATAATAATAGTAATTAATTTTAATTTAAAATAAATTCTATATTTCAAAAAAAATATTAAAATACATTTAACTATATAAAATCTTAAATAGAAATTATAATTCAAATTTAGTCATTATCTTATGATATAAATATCCGATAACTAACTTATCAAAAAAAATGAGCTAATAAATATAGTTATTCTTAGTAATTATACTAATAATTATATGTATGAATAATACATAAAACATTTATTAATGTAATAATAATTACAAATATAAATAAATCTAAAAGAAATTAGTAAATAGTAATTTAAGTTAAATATTTCAATTAAAATAAATTATTTAATAAATAATAACTGTAGTGTAAATAAATATTTTATCTTATCTTATTTAATTTTTTTAAAAAAATAATTTTTAATTCTATAATAATAGAGGTTCAATCAATAAGTATTATTTATTAAATGAATATCTATTAGTTCTAAGTTATTTTTTTAAATAATTTATTATAATTCAGAGTAAAATATTTGTTTTTATTCTAAAAATAATGATAAATTTTTATAAATTCGATATTAACGATAAGAATTGTAAAAGATGATATCTTCATAAATAAATCATTATTTTAATAATATGATATACCTTAAATTAATTAAAATTATTATTTATATTAAATATTTTATAATATAATATTATTTATGTTTTTTTTATAAAAATAATAAAAGTTTATTTTATAATCAATTAATTTTAATACATTAAAGTTCAGGTTTTTTATATTTTAAATTACACATAATAATCTATTTTTAATTTCTTATCATTTATAATGAATGATAAATAAGTTAATTAAATGTTAGTTATAATAACTATATCTTAATTCAATTATAAGTTAATTTTGAATTTTAATAATAAATTAATAACTTATTAATATTTATTATTAAAAAATAAAATAATAAGATTATTGTAATTATAATAATAAAAATTATTAATCCAAAACCATTATTATTAATTAGTCTATCTTATTTATCATTATTTTTTAAATAATGTGAATATTTCATAATATAATAATCAGAATATGTTTTGAGTAAAGATATTATAAAGAAAATTAAATACTTAGCTTAAATTAGAATTTAAGTTTTTTTAAAAGAACAGTTAGACTTGGTTGTGATAAATGTGTTAATAGTTAAATAATTTATTTTATTATATATACCTTATAAGTATTTCAATAAATTTTAAGATTTATATGAATAATTATTAACTTAATACTTATATTGAAAGATAAAATAATTTTTTTTAATATAAATATTAATGATATATGATCTAATTATCTTAAAATAATGTTTTATTTAATTAAAATATAATTAAAATATTTATGATAAAATAAATTAATCATAAAATTATGAATTTTAATTTTATATTTAATTTATATTAATAGATCTTATAAATTTTCTTATGATTAATATCGTTATAAAATTCGAATAATTTTTTAAATATTAAATCTAAATAATCTAAATTTAATAACTCTTTTTATGTTTGTTATACTGATAAATATAATTTATATTATATATTGTTTTTTATTTTTATTTAAATAAACTATGAAAGTTTTATATAATTTGCTATATTATAGTTATTTTAATTGTATTAATTTTTATATTCTTAATTATAAATATTATTTGATTTTTAATATCTTTAAAGTTAAATGTTTTAAAAATCATATTAATTATTGCTGAGATAAGATGGATAAGCTTACTCATGGAGAATATATCTATATTTTCTGGATATATATTTATTTATCAAAAATTTCTGAACTATAATTATAATTATTTAATATCATAGTTTTAGATATTTAATGTTTTATTTATTTTTATTTATTATATTTAACCAACTTAATCAAATTTAATATTTATTTTTAATTGATTTAACATAATTTGATATTTTAATATTATTTTTTAAAATTATTATAGTTATATACGATAAAATCGTAATTAACGATTTATTATAATTAAAACTTAATAAGCAAATATTAAAGTATTTATATTATAAGCTTGTATGATTTTTATTAATCAACTATTAATAAATTAATTATAAAATTATTCATATAATTAATTTTAAAAAGTATTTTATAAAATTTTATATATTTTTATATTATAAATTAACAAATAAAATTATTGATTATTTAAATTTCAATAACTTAGATTAATATATATTTAAAAATAAAAAGTGTTTTATTTTAGGATAAAAATATGAGAAATAATATGAAAATTATTGGAGCACATATAAGTGCGGCTGGTGGTATAAATCAAGCAGTACAACGTGCCTATGAAATAAATGCTGATACATTTTCTTTTTTTATAAAAAATCATCGAAAATGGCAAGACCATCCGTTAAAAGAAAAAACAATAGAACAATTCAAGATAAATTGTGAAATGTATAATTTTAGTAAAGATAAAATTCTTTCGCATTGTAGCTATCTTATTAATTTAGGTCACCCGGAAATAGAATCACTTAAAAAATCACGTGCTGCGTTTCTTGATGAAATGCAGCGTTGTGATCAGTTAGGCATTACTTTGCTCAATTTTCATCCAGGTAGCCATTTAAATAAAATTACTATTGATGCATGCCTTGCTTGTATTTCTAAATCAATAAATATTACTTTAGCAAAAACTAAAAACGTTATTGCTGTAATTGAAAATACTGCTGGTCAGGGATCTAATTTAGGATTTAAATTTGAACATCTAGCAACGATAATTGAAGCTATAGAAGATAAACAGCGAATTGGTGTTTGTTTTGATACTTGTCATGCTTTTGCATCAGGTTATGATTTACGAACAAAAGAAGATTGTGATGATACTTTTATAAAATTTAATAAAATTATTGGTTTTCAGTATTTAAAAGCAATGCATTTAAATGATTCAAAGAGCAAATTTTATAGTCATATTGATCGTCATGAGAACCTTAGAGAGGGTAATATCGGTTATATGCCTTTTATGTATATTATGAAGGATAATCGTTTCAACAATATTCCTTTGATTATAGAAACAACAAATCACAAGATATGGCCTGAAGAAATTTCATGGTTAAGATCTCAACAATAATCAGGATTTATTATGTATTTTATTTTAAACAATATGTAAAAATTTATTTATTGATATTTTTATAAGTACTATAATTATATTTTATAACTATAATAAGTTAATATTTTAAAAAATAAATCAATATTGAATTATTTTTATTTAATAATTATACAATTTAGTTATTCAACTTATTAAGTTGGAAATAGAATAAATTATTAAATTATGAATTTATGTATATATAATGTTATGTATTATAATGCTTATTATAAAAATAAAAAATATTAATTTACTTAATAACCAGAATTATATAATATAAAAATATTGTAAAATAATAATATTAAAAGAAATATTATAATAATTAAGTAATTAAAATTTAACACTTTTTTTGCTTAATATTGTTATAATTATTATATGTGAAACTTTATAAGTATATTAATAAATTTTATTTTTAATTATAATTTCTATTATTTATTTATTATAAGATAAATTATTTTTAATATATATTTTATTTTATATATTTTCTATCTTGATAATTTTATAAATTAATATAAATTATGTTATAATAATTTTTACACTATTCTAAAGGATTTATACTCTATCAACGCTTAAATATATTAAGTAATATTCCAATAAATTTTATTTTTTATATCTTAACTTATGTTTATATTTTCTCTGACAATTAATTATTATGTATAATTTTAATGATATAATGCCAATAAATTATCCTATTATTATTTTATTTTTTTAATTTATTAATTACTTCATTGTTTGTCTTTCAATTAAATTTGTTAATTAAATTTAATTGAAATTTTAATTTATTAAATAATTATTGTTTTATCATCTTTATAAGTAAAATATTTAACAATAATTAATATTATGTTATTTATTATTAATAATAAATAATCTAGATATAAGTTATAATTTTATGTATTTATTATAAGTTTTTAATTATTATTATATAATAATCTGCTGAAGTTAAGTTTTTATTTTAGAATAAAAAACAACAAAGAAATTATTTTATTTTGATATTCAAAATTTTTATTATTTTAGTTTTATTTTATCTTATGATTAAAAATATTTTATTAAAAAAATTAATACTATTTTTAAAATAAATTATTATTAAATATTTTGATTATACTTATTTTTAAATTAAATATATAATAGTATCAATAATATTGTTATATAATATAATATTAACCTTTATCAAAGATATTTATCATTTATTTAATAGTGATTTGTTTATTATAAATATATAACATTATTTACTATAATATAATATATTTGTTTATATATTAATAATATTTGGTGTATACTTATATATAGATATTATTAAATATTGATTTTTTAACGTTTTGTTAAGTTATATTATTATAATTATTATTATAAAATTTTTACTATAAAATATATTCACATTCAAAATGAAAATAATGAAAATATACTATAGATCGTATTTATAAAATAAATTATTAGTTAATATTGATTTGAATAAAAAATTTAATAACAACTTAAAATCAATAAGAGTTTAAAAAGAATTTATTATTTGTAAAATAATAAATTATTATTATATTTATAGTAATCAACATATATCTTTAAATAAATTAAAGATATTAATTTTCTCTAAATTTTTAAAATATATAAAATAAGAGTTATTATTTTTTATTTTATTATATGAAATATATAGTTTTAAAATTCTAATAATCAAATATAATATTAAAATTATTATGTTAAATCTATTTAGTTATCAATACAATAATTGTAATAAGATCACTTATTATAAAAATAGCGCATGCTAATATTAATAAAGGAATAAACTAACTATTATATACTATATTATAGTAATAAGGTTTTAAAATATTTCATTAATTTACAAAAATATCCATATTATTATATTAATTCTATAATATAAAATTAATATAATTTATATTAATAAAATTAAATAATAACTATTTTTAATTATAAATAATTTTTTAACAAAACTAAAAATAGTAATCATAAAAAGAAGGGTAATTGATTATAAATATTTTGTTGTTATTTTTTTTATGAATTTAAAAGCGAATTTTAAATAAATTTAATTAGTGATTTTTTATAGTTGTTTTATTAATGAACATATATTTATTTTTTAGTTATAATCTTTATATTTATTAATTAGTTTATTTTAATATATATTTATTTATATATTATTAATATGTAGAAGAGCAGTGAAATAAAATAACTATATATATAAAATTAATTATATTTTAAATTCATTTTTATAGATATAATAATTTTTAGTTAAAATATATTATTTACAGTAATAAATATTATATATTAATTTAAAATTAAAATGTAATATGTAAAAAGTATTTAGATTTAATAAAAATAAAATTTTTAAAAAATAACTATAATTCAATAAAATATTATAAATTATTTAAGATAAATTTATTAATTAGTTAATTTTGATTTCTTATTAATAAAAAAATCTTCGTTTTAAAAAATTACTTAATAAAATATTAAATTTAAAAAAAATAAAAAATTTTCTACATATATAATATTTATTTTATAAAGAAATTTATTTTTATAACTAAATCTAAGAAAATATATTATTTTTATTTCTTAACATAAACTTTTTACTTATTTTAAGATGTTTTTTAAAAAATATTAAGCTATATGAAATTATCTAACTGATAATGCTAAAAATATATTTTAGATTTAATATTGAAGAATAGAAATATTTTTGAATTTATTTCATATTATAAATATATTAATAATATATCTCTATATGAGAGATATATTATTTTGTGGAATAGTTATATTAATCATTAATATAATATCTATATAACTTATATTAAGTTTATCTAAATTTATTACTAGATAGTCAAAATAATTAATTTAATTTAATATCAGATAATTAAACAGTTATTTATATAACACTAGATTATTTAGTAGTACTAAATATATCATAAATATTTAAAAAAATTTCTCTATTATATATTAATCTTTTTCGCATTTTTTTGTGAAAATATTTTTTCAATATTAAATATATCTCTATAATAGAGTTTTTAAAATTAGAAAATAAAAGAAAACAGCATATATATATTTTTAATTATCTAAAATTGATTAGAATATATAAAATTTATTAGAATATCTAAATTATTATTATTTAATGTAAGTTATAAATAATATATAAAATAATTTATTATATAAAGTATTTTATTAGTTGATAAAAAGTAAATAAATTATTTTATATTAATTTTAATCTATAAGTAATAATGATATTTATTATTTTTATTTTATATAATATATAATTAAATACTTATAAAGTATGAAGTAAATATTTAACTCTAATATCCAATAATATTAATATAAAAAATATTTTATATCATAAAAGAAAATTTCTATATATTATTCATTATGAAAATAATTAAATTATTAACATAAAAAATAAGTTTATATTAAAAATATTTTTTTATTTAAGATAAATATAGATAAGTTAATAAATATTATTTATAAATATAAATTATTGAATAATTTAAAATAATTTATTTTTTTTAAAATATAATTGTTGTTAATTTTAAAAGTAAAAAATGATATATTCCTATTAATAAATTAACAAATAATACTTATTTCATATCTGAAAATATAGATGCCACAATAATATAAAATAAATAAGGATAAAATAAGACAAACCTGATATCACTAAAGATTATTTATATTAAAAATCAGTGATAAAAAAATAATATCTTGATTGAAATGGATATTATTAAGTATTATTTATAATAAAATATTATATATTAGATTACTTTCTATTCTTATTAGATATTAACTGTCGTATTTTTTAAAACTAATTAAGATGAAACAGTATTGTTTAAGTTTATTTTAAAAAAAATATGTAAACCGCTTTGTTAATAAAGTTATTAATAGTATACCGATATGGTAACTTATATTTATATATTATTCTATTTATATATAACTAGTATTAGCATATAAAGTAATTTAATAGGATTAAATTACTTAAGTTTTTTTATAAACTATAAAATTAATATCTATAAAAATTAGATATAGCTGGTTTTTCTTCTTTAATAACAAAATATACTTATAGTATATATTATTTTATAAAGTTATCAGTATTACTAAATGTTATCTAGTTACTATATTTAATATTGAGTAAAAATAATTATTTAAACTTTTAATATAATATTATGAAAACTAAATATTTATAAATGTATATTTAATAATAATATATAAATCAAATAATACTTAAATTTTAATAGTTATTAAAATATTATATTTTTAAATATATATTTATTAATCGTCATTTTTATTATCTATTTAGTTTTAATTTATCATATTTATATTATAAAAAATAATTTATTTTATAAAGTTTAAATAAAGTTAAGTTAAAAATATTTTTATAATATAAAATTAAAATTTAGTAATAATATATAAACTAATAAATAAATATCAAAATATCATTTAATTTGATAAATAAAAAGATATTTTTAAAATTATTTAGTAGATCCTTATAAATAATAAAATTTATTTTTATATTATATAATTTTAAATATCAACTATTCAATCAACAAATTAACTACTATATATTAGTAATAATAAATTCTTCACTACTAATATATAGTAGTTAATTTGTTGATTGAATAGTTGATATAAATAATACTTTCCACAAAATAATAATAACTATTATATATATCTAGTTAAATGATAATATATATTCATATTTAAATTATATTAATAATAAAAGTAATATTTTAATATAAATATAATGATACTAACTGTTTTATAAGATAAAAACTAAGCTTATTATTTTAATAATAAAAATAAAAATTTGATATTATTATATTAGCAATGTTATTAAGTAATTTATACTTTATTTTAAATTTAAATTAAATATTAAATATTAATAAATTATTTTTAATTTCATATCAAAATATTTTAAATAAATTAAATAATCAAATTTATAATTAAGTATATCATTAAATATTAATTTTTATTTTTCAAGCTAAATTATTAATTAATTATTTAAAGTAATGTATCAAATAATAAATAATAATTAATTTTAATAATCAATTTAAACAAAATATTTAATTTAAAGTAAATTATTTTTCTTTAATAAAAAATCATTTTTTAAAAAAATAAAATTTTTATAAAAATCTATATAAGATAATTAATTATATAATAGTTAATAATAAAAGATAAAATAAAACATTTAATAAATTAATCAACTTATGAATTATAAATTAATCAAATCTAAATTATAATATTTATCAAAATAAAAAATAAAAAATTAAATTTAATATTTATGTTAATAAATAACAATTTTATATAATATTATTTTTTTAGTTAACTAACTTATTATTATTTTAAAATAATAAAATAAATAATTAAAATCAAATAATCCAAAATATATTTTTTGATTAATAATAAAACTATTAGAAATATATAGATATTTATATAAAAATAGATTTTTAATTAAAAGAATATAAATATATTCTATATATATAAATTATATATATAGAATATTATTAAAAATCAATTATATTTTATGATAAATTTTAATATTTAAAATATATATAATATTTAATCCATAAAATTATATATTTAAGATATATAAAGTTTTATTAATAAAGAAAAAAATAATATTTAAATTTAAATTTAAATATAAATAATTATATATTTAAAATAAAGAAAATTCAAAAAAAAATAAAATTAATCTAATAAAAAAACTGTTTTTTTAAAATAATTTAAAAAGTACTTATAATGTTTATAAATAAAACTTATCGATTTTCAGAAAGATTTTTGAGTGAAAATAACTAATAAATCCATATATTTTATTTAACATTAATAAATCAAATAAAATTTTATAATAATAAAATGAATTCATTGATATATATAACTACTATTAGTGCAATAGGAGTTATATGATTTATAAAAATATATTATATGAAAATTAATCACAATCAAATATATTGTTCATTAAAACTATGATTAAAAATTATTAATCTTAATAATTTTATAAAAATAGTAAATTTACTTGATATTATTTATTAAAAACATAAATCTATGAAGTAATAATAAAAAAATAACCACACTTAACATATTTGCTAACTATACTATTAATTATTGATTAGTAAAATTAATTTATTATCAGTTAAAATATGGTTATATAAAATTATTTTAATTTTAACTATAGTATAAATATTTTAGTTTCTTATAATCAACTAGTAAATAAAACAAATAAGTATAAATAGATAATTTTATTAATATGAGTTTAAAATAAAAAGAATTGAACTAAAATAATAAAACACTAAGTTTATACATAAACATATTTTTAAATAAAAAAAAATGAATATTATTATAATATTCATTTTTTTATTAAATGAATATTAGATATTTCATTAATATTATAATCAAGATCTAATATAAAATATATTTATGATAAAAATTTATAAATCTAATAATCAAGGATTAAAAATATTTTTTTAACTTTACAGTATCATATTGATTCTTTAATAATTAAAAAATAAATTTATTTAATTATATTAATAACGGTTTTACTATAAATTATAAATAATTTTATTTGATTAATTATAATATATTTACTAAAAATTTATTAAAATCTCTATTAAAATATATTAGAATAATATTTTAAAATAAGTTATCTGAAACTTTTTCAGAATAATTATATATTAAATTTATTATTAGTTACAATAATAAAACTAGATTTTATTTTTATCTAACAAACTTTCAATAGTATGTAATTTCATTATAACTTACTATTAATAAATATTTTATATTATTTTTATTAACTTTATTATTAAATAAACATAACTTTTTATCTTATTTTATGTAAAATAAGATAAATTAATAATGTCATTATATGATGTAATCTTCCAAATAGTTAAATATTATTTTTCTTAATTTAATAAACTATTTATTATTAATTGATAATAAATCAAAATATATTTATATTTATAATTATATCAAATTATAAATTCATATTTTTTAAAAAATAATTAAAACAAATATATAATGTAAATAATTATAATTTAATTATTCTGATTAAATATCTTTCTGTTAAAAACAGATAATTTATTACAATAAATCTTATTTTTAAAATATATTAATTTAAGGAGAATTTAAATATAATTCTCATTTATTTTATTTTAATTAAATTAAAATAGTTATATGTAATCATTGTAAACAAACTAGTTATTGTTAATATTATTAAGATCTATCTTTATTGTCATAAAAAAGTAAGTAATTGGTTTTCTATATACTAATGTAAATAAAAAATCTTTTTATTATTGAATTATCTTGATTAGTTCAAGGATGATTATTTAATTAGTTTATATAAAGAACTAACTATATATAATTACGATAAATATCACCAATATAAAAATCCAATCGTTAGTACTTTTATATGCCTAAATAACAAGAGTTAAATAAAAAATAAAATGATAATAAAATTATTTTATATGTATATAACTTATGATAAAATAAATTATTCTAATAGTATTTTTTATTAATTATTTAATTGATATTATTACATCAGTTCTAAATTAACTTAAAATAATAACACTAAATATTAATAAATCATTCAAAATTATAATAAAATAACAACAAATAATATATTTATATTATCTGAATCATAACATCTCTATATTCTATAGAAATTAAGGTAAATTAAATATTAATAAGATAAATATTATCTTATTTATTGAATAAACTAACAAATTAACTTAATTTTTATCATTGATATATGATATATATAAGTACTATATTGAATATAGTAAAGAATTTTAGTATGTTATTATAAAATAACAATATGATATCACAGTTTATATAGAATAATAGTAAAAATCTATTATTTTTAATATTTCAAAGAAAAAAATCTATTAAGTTAATATATTAATTTAATTAATATAATAGTAGTGCTATTTTGATATTTTTACTATCATTCAATTATTATTATATATTTCTCAAATTAAAGATTCTTTTTTATTAATAATTATTTTTTTGAATTAAAGCTATTGATGATAATATCAATATATTATACATATTTAATATGTATTAAATTTTTATGATATTTTTATATTAAAATAGTAGATAAAAATTAATCAATAAAATAAAGTTAAAGTTTATATTTTACTATTTTTTATTTTATTAGACAATAATTCTAGATAGTAAAGGAATTAATTCATTATGATAATAGATATTGAAGTTTATAATAATAACTCGACAAATAAAAAATATAAATTTTATTTAAAACATCAATTTTAATGGTATTAAATAATATTTTAGTGCAATATTAATATTATTTTTTATATTTTAATTAATTAATAATATTTTTCATAAAAATATGAATAACATTAAAAAATTCTATTAATTTATACTATAAATGCATTAGAAATAAAATGATCTAACTAAATACAATATGATAAGAAAATACTTAAAATTAACTTTACTTTATTAAAATTACAATAATAGTTCTAAACTATTTTGATTAATAATTTGATTTTAATATAAAGTATTTAAATAATCTATTTATTTCTATAATTTATAATTATAAAACATTTTAAATTTAAATAAAAAACTTAAATTCATATTTTATTTAAAAGTAAGATTATCTCATTTTAATTTTATTATCATATATGTAGATTAAATATATTTTACTAAATAAATATTTTTATTTTTAAAAAATTATCGTTTTATAGTTAATCTTTTTTAACAAAACTATTTTTTATTTTTATTTGCTATATAATAGTTTTTATTAAGATTAACTTTCTATAAAATAAAAAGTTCAAACAATTTAAAATACTTTCAGTAGATAATTTTTTGCTAGAATATATGTATTAAATTGAAAACACTTAACCAGTGTTTTTTCAAAAAAAAAGTTTTTGTTACTAGATTTGCAAATATGTCTTGTTTGTTTTAAATCCTTTATAATATGAGAAAAAATAATGTTAATTATTAATACAGAAATACGTAAAGAATGTGGTAAGGGTCCAAGTCGTCGTTTAAGTAAAAAAAATAAATTACCTGCTATTATCTATGGTGGAAACAAAAAATCTATTTCTATTATACTTAATCATGATGAAATTATTAATCAAGAAAATAAAGTAGAATTTTATAAAGTATTAACTTTACTAATTAATGGAGAAGAAAATAAAGTTAAAGTGCAGGCAGTTCAACGTCATTTATTTAAACCTAAGCTAATACACATAGATTTTTTACGGATTTAATATTTTAAAAATATTTTTTATAAATTAATAATTAAAAAAATTTTCTGTAATATTACAGATTTTTAACATTATCAATATTTTAAAATATCAAAATTTCTAATTAAGTTCGATTATATATTTTAATTATTAAAATATTTACTGTTAGACAAAATGAATGAATTGATTATTTTAAATAAAAATACCTTAATAAAATAATAAAACAGTAAATTAATTTTCAACCAAACAGTTATAAATTAATATTTAATTAATTATTTAAAAAGATTTATTTTGATATAATATATATAAACTTTTTTATAAATTTATAATTATTTTTTAAAAAAAATTAAGAATATTTTTCTTAAATCTGATAATTTTATATAAATATATTTAATTTAAGTTTTCTTAATGTTATCATCTTATTTATTTATTGTCAAGTTGTTAATTCAAAAGAATATATATAATTATTTATAGTTTATAGTAATCTTTTATTTTTTATTTTAATATTTATATATTTTAATCACTAATTTAAAACCAATAAAATTATATAATTTACGTCAGATATATCTTTAAAAAAAAGTTAAATAATTTTATTTAAAAAAAATATTTATTTTTTTAGATTTATCTAAGTAATAATATTAATATTTTGTATATTAATATAATATGTAGTAATTAATCCATTTAATTATTTATGTAACAAATGTATCCAATTATATCTATTTAACAAGACTATTAATAAACTAATTTTATAATAGATAATAATTTTATAAAATAACAATTATAACTACTATTTTCTTTTCTTAATTTCTATTAATTCTTTGATTAATTTTTGATTTTTTAACTAAAAACGCTAAATATTTATTTTTAAAAAAAAATAAATATTATATAATTTTCTTATTTTTTTTAAAAAAAATCATTTTACTTAATAAAAATCAAGTTAGAATAATATATATTAATTGTTAATTATATTTTGATCAAGTTTTGCTGATATAAATAATTTAGAAAATATTTAGATCGATCATATTTATTTTTTAATCTTTTATATATAAAGATATAATTATATTCAAATATTGATAATTTTCATGTTATTAAATTTATATTTATTTGGATGCAATATTTTACATGTATAGATATATATAATCTATAATTAACAAAAATTATTAAATTAAATTATTTAATTAAATTAAAATATAATTTCTTAAAAAACTTATTAATATGATAAAATATAAAATCTTATTTATTAGTAATTTTTTAATGTATTATATAATATATTAACTTATCTTCCTATTATAATAATTAATATTAAATATATTCAATATTAATTAACTCAGATATTAAACAAACAATGTAAAATATAAAACTAATTTATAGTTTTGCTATCAAGTTATATAGAAATAAACTTTGATCAAAGCATAACTCTTATATTAATCATTGAAAATTTTTTTTGAATTATTCTATTCTTAATGAAAATAACTAATTATAGAAAATAATATATTAGATGATTGGTAAAATTTTCAAAACTATCGTGAACAAATTTACTAGATTATAAATTAGTATGTATTGGTTTATATCATTTAATATTAATTACTTATTTTATGTTTAAGTAAATTAAATATATATTTATTTTTATTAATTTAATAGACTTAATGTCTAATTATTTAATTATTAGTTGACTTAATTATTTAGTTTTATTATTTTTTTATTTTCTACATTTTAATTACTTTGGTTATTAGAGATAAAACAGCTATTGAAATTTCTTTATAAGCTATTTTTTTACTATAAGTTTATTGATTTTTTTATTTTATATTAATTAGTATTTATATTGTATCAAAATTTCTATTAGATCCACTATTTTTTTGTAAGTCTTTATTAGTTAATATTAAAAAAATAATGAAATAGCATGTAATTGATATTAATTTTTTAACTATAAAAAATTATTTTTGAATAGAATTATTTTTTGATATTTTAGTTTTAAAAATCATGAAATTCAAACTGTTAATAATTTTATAAGCATTTTCTAAATATTTTATCGCAGCGGTTCATTAGTTCATATTTAATGTGCATATTGATTAAAAAATTTAATCAATAAATAATAATGAAATAAACTAATTATCCTATATTTTATCATATATGATAGTAAGAAAATTTCTTAAAAGTTATGTGGATTATCTTGATAAAAATAAAATTTTAATATAAAATACATTAAAAAAAACTAATTATTTATCATCATTGATTAAATGTATATAAGAATTTTTTACTGAAATAAGTAAAAATAATATTCTTTATTGCTGTTTTTATATATAAACTTTACTACTTGAAATATAATAAAATATTTGCATTAAGATTAAATGTTTTGAAATAAAAAGATTGAATTCAATTAATATTCAATTGTAGGTTTTATTAAAAATAAATGAAATATATTTTATTTAATTTATCATATAATTTTTCGTTTTATTTATATGAATAATATTAGTTTATAATAGAGAATTATTCTATTTTACTAAAATATTCAAATATAATAACTACTAATTTTATTTATTTTGATCTTAATATATTTAACTATTATAATACTTTTATTATTATTTATATAATAAATTGTTTTATTTAAATATTAAAATAATTATTTTTGAATTATTAATGAATTTAATTTAAATAGTTATATAATATATAAACTAATATTTTATGGTTTTATTTTCTTAAAATTAATAGTTTCAATAAAAGTTATAAGTAATAATAAAAGTATGATTAGATTAAGAGATTAATTTATATATTTAATTCGTTAATAATATGTTATATAATAATGCTAATTATTTATTACTGAAATAATATTTCTAATATAGAAAATTAAAATAATTTAAATAATAATAAATTTATTATTAAGAAATGCAAAGCATGCTTATATGAATGCATTAATTTAATTTTAGATCTATATTCTTATATTTGATTTATAGGAAATTAATATATATAATTATATTAATTTTATGACTATTTAGTTATTTTATTAAAAATATACATGTTTATATTTTTATAATAAAATTAATAAAATAAAAAATGAAAATTTAATTTAATTTATGAAAATGTTATAATAAATATAGTTTATTTAATATTTTTATTTATATTAGAAAATTATTTTTTATATAATTTTGATTAATTTTAATAAAATGATGATCTAGTAAATCATATTAGCATATATCTAAATAGATTAAATTTTCAATGTGAAAGATTTAAATAATTCTATCAAGGATTATTATCCTAACAAGATATATAATTTATCTATTATAATCATATATTTTTTATTTAATAAATAAAAAATATATAACAAAAATATAATTTCTTTGATTTTTTTTTAAAATAAATAATTTAATATTGTGTTTATTTTCTAATAATTATATTAATAATGTTTAATTTAAAATTTACTAAATATTTTTATTTATTTAAAATTAATTTAAATTTATTTATAATAATATTTATTATTACTTTTATCGTTGTTTATTTTCTCATATAATACATATATTATATAGTATGATATATGTATTATAATAATTAGAAAATATAAATTACTATATGAAATATTAGCTTTTAAATTAATATTTAGCTGATTAAATATTTTATTAATCTTTTTTATCTGAAAGAAAATAATTATAATAAATGTTAAAAATAAGTCTTATAAAAAAGACTAACTTATAATTTATAGAAAAATAAATGTTTAAAATTATACTTTAATTTTATGTTTTTTTACTTTTAATAATAAAAAATAAGTAGTTTATTTATCTAGATTTTTATTATTTAATATTATTTTTATATAAAAAATAAGAGGATGTATTAGATATTTTTATTAAAAATAAAATTTAAAATAATAATTATTAACATAAATATAATTTTATTTAATATTTAATACAATTTATGAGCAAATTATTTGATTAACAATTTTAATTTAAAAATAAATGAATATTGTTATTCTATTAATTCGTGATATTTAAAGATATTATAAAAAATAAAAATTTTTTAAGAACAAACTAAAATTTATTTGATATTTTATTGATATTAAATTTATTAAGATTAAGCTCATACAATATATCTTTATAAGATGTTGAATAAAAAAAATAACTATTGCTTATATTTTAAAGTGATTTATTAATTTCTATAATAATATATTTTTAATATACTTAAAAATATTAAAATATTTAAAAATAATATTTTTTACAAATTAATTTTATAAATCATAAAAGTAATTTATTGGATAATGGAATAAACAAATTTGCTAACTAAAGCAATTTCTTAGTTAATTATTTAATAATATGATAAACTTAATTTTTAATTAATTTTAAGATATAATCAAATGTCAATAAGATAATCTATATTAATATTTTTTTAAAGCGATTAAAAAAGAAAAGATATTAATTTTAAAAAGATTTTTTATAAAAGCCAATTATATCACAAAAGTAATTTAATTCACTGTATATAAAAAAATAAGTTAGAATTAATATAATTTTATTATCATAATAGAAGTTTAATATATCTTTAAGTATAAATATACATTAACTTTTTAATTATAAGATAAAAGATTATTTTCGTTTCTTTAATAACCACGAAACATTATTACTTTGATATTATAAACTGAATGATTTTTATAAAATAAAAACTAATAAATTTGAAATTAGAAGTAAAACTATCATTAGTTAAACTAGTTTTATCAAAAATCAATGATAAAATAAAAAAGGTTTTAAAAAAATTTTTTAATTTTTTAAAAAAATATGATAAAGAATTTAATTTTTAATAAATTTCTTTAAATATTCACTTTTTATTAAAAGTATTTAATAAATAGTTATTAGCTAAATTTATATTTATTTATTTTTAAAATAAAAATCTAAAAAAGCTAGTTAACTAATATTTATAATAATAAACACATTATATTAGAATTTTCTTTTATAAAAAAATAAAAATAGATTTATAGAAGCAAATTACTGATAAAAATCAAAAAATAATATTAATACTCTAGAAAATGAAAGATAGCAATATTCTCACAGAGATACTAGCTAAATTATTATTAGAAAATATTAAATTAATTTAAGTTTAAATATAACTTAAATTAATTCATTTTAACAAATAATTTTATCTCAATATTACAAATTAATAATTTTGTAGTTTTTATTTCTGAATAATTAAATTTTGATATTTAAAAATTAAGTCATTATTTTTTAATATATTTTATTTTAATAAATACAATAAATTTTCATATAGAATGATCTATATACTTTGTTCGTTTATTTAATAAAGTTTAAAGTTATTATTTTAACTATTATAATAATTAATAATTTTGCTACTTTTAATAAAATTAATTATGTTAGTTTGATTATTTTAGATTAATATTTTTTTCTTTATCTATAATATAAGCTTATTAGATATAATATATCCTAATTGTAATAATATTACTACTTCTAAATAAAATAAGTTATTATTTATTATAGTTATGCAATAAAGTGATATGATAACGATTAAAATTGTTTATGTATTTTAAAATATAGTTAATATATATTATTAATATTATTTTAATTTTTGATGTTTCTTTTATATTATTTAGTTGCAATAAGTATATTAATTATCAAATTTATAAATTCAATATCAAATATTCATTTAATTTAGTATTAAATAATTTTATATTATATAAAATTATTTAATTAAAAAAATAAAATAGCTAATTTTAATTTAATTACATATACTAGATAATTAAATTATTTTAATTAAGATATGTATAAAACTATTAAAAATTGAATCAAAAACTTAATTATAAATTATTTTAAATAGATACTTTAAATTAATTTTTATTAAAAAATTACTTTTTAAAGTAATTTAAAATATTTTAATATAATAAATTTAATATATATTGAATAATGTTATTAAATAATTAACAATTAAAAATTATTAATAAAGATATTAATAGTTTATTTTATGATTTAATCAATCAGATAAAACTGATTATATAATTTATATTTTTATTAGTAATTAAAAAATATACCATACAAATATGTTTTATTTTATATAAAAAGTTAAATTTCTATATTAATAAATGAATTTATTATTATATGTAAAAATAATTTTTTAGAATATTCTATTCGAAAATAATAATTAATATATTTATAGATAATAAATTATTTTAAATTGTTCTTAATCCTAATCTTAAAATAAGCATCATTTTTTCATATAAATTTATTTATTTACTTATTTATAAGTAAGAATATGAGAAAATATTCATATTAGTTAAATTTATTTTACTTGAATGAGAAATTTTATTATAAATATATGTATATTTATACAATATTAATTAAAATTCTTTGAGAGAATGCCATTTATTAATTTACTATATAAAAGATTGATTAATTTATTAATTATATTTAATATAAAGAATGTTTATATTAAATATAATTTACTTGAATATTAGTATTTTAACTAGAAAATCATAAAATCAATATCAATAAGAATAATATAATAAATATACATATGAACGTTTATTCATTTTGATATAAATAGTTAATATAGTCATCATATTTGTAATATTAAAAATATCAACTTAGTAATTACAAAATATAATAACTAATTATTTAGGTATTTTAACAGTAATTAAAAGGATTTTTATATTATAATAATAAAATATACGTTGATTTTACTTATAAATTATTATCTTTTTATTTTAAATGGCTTATTAAAAATATTTTAATAAAATACAAATAATTAAATACCTTAATATTATTTTTTAAAAATTAAACTATTATATATATAAAATATAATTATATTTACACGGTTTTAGGGAGAGGAATGATTATTCCAGTAGCAGAAAAACAACCACATAAAATGGTATTACATGGTGACACTCGTATTGATAATTATTATTGGTTACGTGATGATACGAGAAAAAATAAAAAAATTATCAAATATTTAATTCAAGAAAATCAATATACAAATACAGTATTAAAATCTGGCATTTCTTTAAAAAAACAATTATTTGCAGAAATGAGTGCTCGTATAGAACAACAAGATAAATCTGTACCTTATCTTTATAATGGTTATATTTATCAGATTTTTTATCAAAATGGTAAAGAATATCCAATTTATCGACGTAAACAGATTAATAAAAATGCTATTTGGCAAATATTAGTTAATGGTAATGAACGTGCTAATGGACATCAATTTTATACATTAGATAGTATTTCTATTTCTGATGATAATCAACATTTGGCAATATCTGAGGATTTTCAAGGACGACGTCAGTTTCAGATTTCATTTAGACAATTAAATAATAAAAAGTGGCAAAATTCTATAATTAAAAATACTTCTGGTAATATTGTATGGGCTAACGATAGTCATATAATTTATTATGTTCGTAATCATCCAAAAACACTTTTAGCATATCAAATATATTGCCATTACTATGGGAAAAAAGATATTAAAGATAAAAAAATTTATCAGGAAAATGATGATAGATTTTACTTAAGCATAAAAAAAAGTAGTTCAAAAAACTATATTTTGATATGTATTTCTAATATAGAAACATCAGAATATCGATTAATAAATGCTAATAATTTAACTGAAACTCCTAAAATATTTTTAGCTCGTCAAGCTGGACATGAATATGAATTAGATCATTTTCACGATCATTTCTATATTCGATCTAATTATCAATCTAAACAATTTGGTTTATATGTTACTCAATCTATTGAAAAACCTTGGAAAACAATAATATTGCCAAATAAAGATATTGATTTAGAACATTTTTATACTTTTAATAAATACTTAGTTATTGAAGAACGTCATAACGGATTAGTTAATATTCGTCAAATAAACTGGAAAACAAAACAGCAAAATAATATTCAATTTGATGAATCCATATATAGTGCATGGATTGGTTACAATCCAGAACCTAATAGCGATATTTTACGTTATGGTTACTCATCATTAATTACGCCAATATCAATTATGCAGATAAATATGTTGACTCAGAAATGTGAATTATTAAAAAAACAGCGAGTATATGGATTTGATAAATCACTTTATTTTAGTGAACGTATATGGATAGAAGTGAGGGACGGAACAAAAGTACCAGTTTCATTGGTTTATCGCAAAGATTTATGGAAAAAATTTGAAAATCCTATTTTAATTTATGGTTATGGCGCTTATGGTATTAATTTAGATCCGATTTTTAGTTCTACGCGATTAAGTTTACTAGATAGAGGGTTTATATATGCATTAATACATGTTCGTGGTGGTGGTGATTTAGGTAAAGATTGGTATCAATATGGAAAGCTTAAAAATAAAGTTAATAGTTTTAATGATTTTATTGATGTAACTAAAATTTTGATTCAAAATGGTTATTGTAGTAAAAAACGAGTATATGCAATGGGAGCTAGTGCTGGTGGTTTACTAGTAACAGGAGTAATTAATCAAGAACCGGAACTTTATCGAGGAATTATTGCTCAAGTTCCTTTTGTTGATGTTATAACAACAATGCTTGATTCTTCTATTCCATTAACAACTAGAGAATATGATGAATGGGGTAATCCTGCTGAAAAAGAAGTTTATTTTAGACTAAAATCTTATAGTCCTTATGATAATATTAAACGTCAACATTATCCAAATTTACTGGTTACTACAAGTCTATATGATTCACAAGTACAATATTGGGAACCTGTAAAATTCGTAGCTAAATTAAGAGAATATAAAATTAATAACACTATATTATTGCTAAAAATAAATATGAAAGCAGGTCATGATGGTAGAGTTGGTCGCTTTAATCAATTAAAAGATATAGCGTTGCAATATTCTTTTATTTTAATGCTAGACGATAATAAGAAATATTTCGCTGATTTTGATTTTGAGTAATCTTTATAGGTCTTATATAGGAATTAAGGTTAAATAATAAATTTATATTTATACGAGATAATTCATTGAATTTAATAATTTTATTATATTTTGTAATTATATAATAACTTTATATGATTTAAGTTATCTAAAAGATAATAAAAAAATTAATATCATTTTTTAAATATATTTTCTATATTTTATTTATGCACTTAAGAATACTAAATTATTATTTAATAATAATATTATAGATAAATTAATTCACTTTAAATATTATTCCTTAATAAAAAAAATAAATATTTTTATGATTAAATTGCATAATTTTATTATATTTTACATTAAATTTTTGTAATCTTTTTATTAGACTTATTTCATAATTAAATAAAATATATATTTAGACTATAAGAAAATGTTAATAATAATCTCTAGTAGTTATTTTTATTAAATTAATTGATATAATAATCTTTATTTATTTATCAATTAATTTTTTATATATTAGATTATATTACATTATAGCACCTAAATTAATTAATAATTGAATTAGTTTTATAAATAATAGTAATAATAATTGTAATTGATTGATAAAGTTATTCATTATATCTTTCATGATTAAATATCAATAAATTTTTAAATAAATTACTATTAATAATAAATATATTATATTCATTATTATAAGCAAATATTTAATTATATAAAATAATTTATTATGATAAATTTTATTACTATATTATAACAAATAAAGTAATATAAATAATCAAAAATTATTATATTTGATATTATTTAATATGCTATATATGTTTTTTATTAAAATAAAAACATTAAAGCGTTTAAGTAAAATTACTTAAGTTCATTTTCAATATTAAATAAATAATTTATAATTTAAAAGTCTTTATTTTAATATCTTAAATTATTTTTATAAAAGATACTTTATCTAAAAATTATTTATTTTAATAAATTAATTAATATTATTTTATATATTTTATATTAAATAATTATAGTTGCATATTAGACAATGATATGGATATTAATCTATTTGAGATATAAAGTATTAGTTTTTACGTTATTTTTTTATTTTTAAGAAAAAAATAAAAATTGGTTTTTAGTATTAATTAGAAATTAATAATTTCTATATTAATATGAATTCTATTAATTTTAAATTTAAATATTTAATAATTAATTAATTAAATTTAATTAATTATTAAATATTAATAGATAATATCATTATCTATTAATATATAGAATTAAAATAAAAATAAAAATAATTATTATTTTTAATATTATTTAATATTGATAATATAATACTAAATTGTAATAATTTTATTATAATTGCTTTATATGATAAAATCATAAACTATATATTAGTTATATTTTATTATTTCAATAAATTTAAAATATTCATAAAAGCTAAAAAATAAAATAATATTATATAAAATACATAATATATTAATTTTAATATCAATTAATTCTTATTTTTGAAACAAAAAGATAAAATTTAAAATTATTTTAGTAATTTGATTAGCTATTCAGATATTTTAATAAAAATAATTATAATAATATTTTATATATATAAATTTATCATTTTATGATAGAAGAATCTATATTGAAAAGAAATTAAATATAATAATTTATTAAATAATAATAAATATATTAAAAATAAGTCAAAATTAAAATTGATAGATAATTGATTTTATCGTATATATAATTTTATCTAAAATAGAAAATTATCTTATAAAAATAAATATATATTATATAAACTTTTGAACTGAATTTTAAATTATATTTAAATAATAATGATTTATTTTGATAATATACATATATTTCTTATTGTATATTGAAAATATCAATTTTATTATTATTTACTATTCATAAACGAGTTTTATGGTTAATATTAAAACAAAAATTATTTTAAAAAAAATATTATATAAACGTATAAGCTATTTGGATAAGATAGATTTAAGTATAAAATAAAAATAATATTATATATTTTATTCTATATATAAAGTTCATTAGTAAAATTATAAATTTTGCAATAAATTGAAATGAAAATAATAAAGTGGTATTATATTTTTTTTAAAATGGTTATTTATTTTAAATATTTTAAAATAGAAAGTCATTAATAAAATAAATAAAAAAATCTAATTTTATTTTAATTGATATTTATTAAATGAATTAATAATAAAATAAATTTATTATTATAAATAAAAATTTTTGATAATATTAATGATGTTATCAAAAGAAATAAAATTACTTATATGTTATATATTAGTTAATTATTTAAAAATTTTTTAATTAATTAATCTGAAAAGTTTTTTATATTTTAATTAAATTAAGATATTATATATACTATATAAAATATATAATCTAGTATTAATTTAATAAAATAATTTTTTTATAAAAAATACTAAATATATTTTATAATTTATTTAGCTAATAATAAAAAAATTAAATAATTATCATCATAGAATTGAATAGATTTAATTAAACATAAATATAACTTTTGTTTAAAGTAATAATTATTCTAAAAATAATAAATATTAGAAAATCAAATAAAATAAAAAGTAAATTAATAAATTTAATATTTGATTAAATAATAGTTAATTAAAAATTAATAATATAGTTTGTTAACATATAATGGAATATATTTTATTTTGATAAGAATATAACATTATTTTTTATTATTAATAAAATAATTAAAATACGATTAATTTTTATTAAATATACGTTTATTTAATTTAAACTTATAATTAATTTTTAAGTTTTATAATAAATGATTAAATATAAAAACTTTTATATCGTTCATTGTGTAAGATAAATATATAATTTTATTATACATAGCATATTATATTAATAAAAACTTTCATAATTATAAGTAATGAGATTACTGTATAAAAAAATATAATTTTATACAAAAAATATATGAGAAAAGTATCTAGATTAAATTCATTGCATATAACTTTATATATTTAATAAAGCTTAAATTAAAACTTTTAAATAATACAATATTCCAGATTTAATAAAACAATAAATTATAGATTTAACTAATAAAATATTTTTTATAAATATGAATAAAATAATTTTAAAAAATATATTTATAAATATTATTCATATAATAAAATAGTTAAATAATCATGTTGTTAAATTTAATATACATATGTTAGAAAACATAGTTTGACTAAGAAAGAATATAGAAACTAATTTATTATTAATAAATAAAGATAAAATATTTAATAAAAAATAAATTGTTATTAATTATGGTTTATTTTATTAATTTAATATATATAAAATTATTTTATATATTATAATTAATTAATAAAAATATTAAAAAATTATAAAAATAAATTCTTAAATAAAGAATTCTTTATAAAATTTTTAATTGAATATTTTAATAAAAGTATGTTTTGGTAAAATTTAATTAATCATAAATAAAAACTAAAAGTTAAAATTTAAATATAAATAATGATTATATTAAATTTTAATGATATTCAAATTTAATATAATCATTATTTATTAACGGTTAAATTTAGAATAAAAATTATATTAATAATTACATATAAATAATTTTTGATATATTATAATAAAATAAATAATAATATATCTATAGTAATAATTTATTTATTAATGGATATAGCAATAATGTTAAAATAGATATTTTTATAAATTAAAATTTAAAATATTAAGTGCTATCTAAAAGATCAATTCATTAAAAAAGACTTTTCTATTTTAAATAAAAAAGTTTTAATAAATAATATATCTTAAGATATACTATATTAATAAATAAATTTAAAATTTAAATAGGAGAATAATTTAGAATTATCTTAAAAATAAGATGTTTATCTAAAAATAATAGATTAAATTCTAAAAATTATTTTTTTCAAAAATTTAATATAGAATAAATAAGTTTAAATAACAGTTAAATATTATAATTTTATAAAAATATTTAATATATTCATATTAATTTATAGTAAATGAATAGTAATTATTTATTTTATAAAAAATAAATAATTAAAATTTTAATTATTATATAAATTATTAATTTAATAATTTATAACTAAAAGGTTTTTTTGAATTATTTATATTTATAACTTATTTATATAAATATAAAATTAATTGTTCATTTATAATAAAACTAATTTATTTTAATATTAATCATTAATAATAAATTAAATAATAAAGATAGATATCATAATAAAAATATTAATTATAAATTCAGATTTTTACTTATTTTAAACTAGCATTGATAATGTTTTAAAACATTTTGAACATTAGTTTCAATTATACTATATTCTATCAATTTTAAGTTTTTAAATATATATCAATATGATTAATTATATTAATTAATTAATTTTAGTCATACATAAAATATGTTAATATTAAAATAATTAATTTGATAAATTTTTTAAATAACTATCTAATTTTTTTTAATTGATATAACTTAATTAAGAATATTTATTATTTAGTTAATTATTTTTAATTAATATTGATATAATCTATTAACTAATTAATATATAAATTATAATAATTCAATTAATATTCCATATTTAAGATTAATTTATATATTATTTTACAATAAAGACTATATTACTTTTATAATAGTCTAATATAAACTCTAATTTTATTTTTTATAATGCTATTTTTAAATCTTTTAATATTTTTAAAGTTAAATAAATTTTAATGTTAAAATACTATTATGATTAATTAATATTAATAATATTTAATATATAAAAAACTTTTTCTTTTTAAAAAAAAGTTTTTAGTTTAATAAAATAGTAATTTTATATTTTTTCTCTTCTATGTTTGATCAACAATAACAGAACTATATTTTTTATTCGTAAAAAATTATTTATAAAACTTATAAAAATAAATGTTTTAGGATAATTATTTTATAAGTCAATTATCTATAGTTTATAGTTTTACATTATATTTAAAATATAAATAGAAATAGAAATAAATTAAAATTTAAAATATAACTTTAATTAACTAATTTTAATATACTTTAAAATTTTTATTTTATTGAAAAGAATAATTGTTTAAATAAAACTATTATACATTCTAATTAAGATTAGTTAATAAACTAATATTTATTACTAATAATTATTTTGATAATTTAATTAATAAAAATTATTATATAAGTAACAAGATAATATAAATAATTATTTAACTTATTTATAATTGCTTACTTTAATAAATATTATTATCAATAAGATAATAATATTAGCTAATTTTAAAAATAAAAATTTTTTATATAATGAAAGTAAGTAAAAATAGTGATTAAAAATAAAAATATAAAATTTCATTAATTATATATAAAAATTTTAAAAATATTCACTATTTATCTTATTAATTGTTAAATTTTGATGTTTAATAATTAATACTTAAAATAATTATGCTAATTAATTTAATCATAGAATTATGATTATTATTATAATATTAAAAGTTTATTAATCATGATAATTTAGTGATTTTTATAATTAATAATTATCACTAGTAAATTATTAATTTAACTAATAGTTGATTTTATTTATTTTATCAATTAATATAAAAAAATTATATTTTACAGATTATAAAAATAACATATATATTATTAATATTTAATTAAAATAACTATAGATATATTTTTTAGAATAGATTAAAAATAATATACGATAAAATAATTAAATTAGCCATCATACATGAGTTATAAAATTTATTGGTTAATTGTTAATTTTATATATCACATTAATAATAAATAGTTAATTTTAACTCAGAAAAGTGTTAAAAGGGTTACTTTAACATAATATAAATTATTAGGTATCATATTGTAGATAATACTTTAAATTAAAAATTTTAGATGTTATTATTAGCATAATTTTATTTTTAATATTATTATCTTAATTTTACTCTATTTAGATTAAATAATTATCAAGGTAAAGAAATAATTAAATAATTACTCAACTTTAATAATTATTATCAATATTTTAACTTTTAAATAAAATATAAACTATTTAAAATAAAGGACATTTAAAAATTAATTTTAAAAAAAATACTTATTTTATTATATGAATTTTCATTTATAAATATAATAAAATATATTACTATCATTAATAGTAATTCTTTTTTAAGTATAGAATTAATTATTCAATGATTTTATCTTTCATTAAATTCTAATTAATATTACTAAATAATTTTAAGTTATAATACTCAATTAAAGCCATAAATTAACAATGTTAATAATATGTTATTAACATTTAGTGATTAATGAAATAAGAAAAAATAAATATTTTTAATAAATATTAAACCATTATCTATAAATATTAATATTAATTATAATTATATTAATTGGTAATACATATAATTTTTGAAAATTAATTAAATATCAAAAGATATCAATTTCTTGATAGAAACTTTTAAATATCAATTATCATTGCTAATATGATTGATAATTTAAAAAAAGTTAATAATATTTTATTATAATATTTTAATTTTAAAATATATTTGATTTTAATGATAATTAAAATATCAATCATGAAATCATATTTCATAGTTAATTAATTTTATTAAGTTATATAATACATATATAAATAGAGTAAATGATATTTAAAACTTAATATTTGTATATTAAATTAATTATTTCTAAATCATTAATAAGATAATAAAAAATAAACAATTTTTAAGTAAAATAATTTTTAATTTATATTTATTACTAATAAAAATATAATTAATTTATTTTAAGAATTAATTTTATTGATGAAATAATAAATAAAAAAATTTTTAAATATTAAATTATATTAATTTAATTTAATTATCTTTATTAATTTTAAAATACATTAAGTATCTTAACATTTAAGATTTTTTCTTATATTGTTGTTTTGAAGTAAAATAAAAATATTAATTAAGAATGAGTAGAATAAAAATTTTTATAATAAATTTTCTTTATTTTATTACTGTAATTTTTTATATATAATAGATATAATAATTGTTCTTATTAAAGTAAAACTTATTAAACTTTTTTATAAATATTAAGTTAGATCTATAATTCAATATAGTTAAAATTAATTAATAACTTATTTTATATTTTATTTATAATTTATATTTGATATAGATTAATCTAAGATTACTTAGTAATAGAAAATTATTGTTATAACTCTATAATAATATGAATTCATGTTAACGATCATTAAAATAAGTATTTTACTTTTAAAATTTAATAATAATAGATTATAATTATTGTAAAATAACTCCTGTTATACCAGATAGAATTTCATTCATATTTAATATTATAAGTCATAAGCTATGATGACATTGTTATTTCATAAAAATTTTTAATATATATTATTAATGACTAATTAGATTATATAGAGTGATTTTTATTACCTAATATTTATTGAGTTAGAATTATAATAAATTTATTAAATTTATTATAACTTATTAATTAAAATATAAAATAAATATAATATAAAAATAAACAAGAATTAAATATAATTGATAATTAATTGTTTAATAAAGTTATTTTATAATTTTATTGGTTAATTCAAATAATATTTATAATTAAAATTATTCAAATATAATATATTAATATGTTATTTAAGATGATAAAATTTTTGAATATATCTTTCTTTAATGTTTCTTATAAAATATTAATCTATAATTCTTATAATTTATTTTTAAGTTTTAATGTTGATATGTAAATTATATTAAAGTTAATGAAACTATAATCATTAATATTAATTAATACATAAAATATAATAGCTAATTATAAGAACTATTTTTATATAAAAATAGTAAATTTTAATGTTATATTATAATAATATAACATTAAAATATTTTTTCTAAATATTTCTTAACTAATATTATTTAAAAAAATTTTTAGGCTTATAATTTTAACTATATAATTATATTTTTAAATTTTAATTTTAAATACAACTATATCATTTTTAATCTATCAATATATAATTATAAAAGTGAATAACTAGATTGATTATTTAATCAATTTTTTAAAATTTATAATAATATAACTATTATTTAATATATCATTAATAGTCAATTTATATTGATTTTTATACCTAAATACTAGTTTAATAACATTTAATATACATTTATATTATATTATTAATTAATGATTACCTTAAAAATATTAAATATAGATATCAAAAAAACTTAAAATTATAAAAATAATTTCTATATCGATAATTTAATCTTTTAGTTATTTAATTTTTATTTTATTTTCTTCATAAAATAATATATTTTTTCTTTTATTTATTAAAAAGTTTCATGACTTATTATAATTATTATTAGTTTATAACATAAATTAATATTTTAAATAAATATTGTTTAATAATATCAAGATAATAATAATTATATTTTTGAATAATTAATTGTAAATATACGTAAAATAATGATTTAAAATTAGAAATTATTAATCATTATATTGATTATTTGTATAATTGCTATTTATATTTTAAGTTATTATGTTTTAGTAAATCTATATAATAGTTAAATTTTTTAAAAAATAATTTTAAGAATACTATATATAATATATAAAATATAAAGATAAAATATAAATGAATTGAGAATTTTTTTTTAAATTAAGATTATCAATCTTATATTTTAAATTATTATGTAATATTTTGATAATTTTATTTATTATTAACTTATATTATTATTAATTTTAATGTGAACGAACATCTCAATTTAACTGAATTAATATATATAATTTTATCATATATATTTTAATATATATTAAATTAATATTAATTTAGTATATATAATACTTATTTATACCTATATTTATATTAATGATATAAAATTAATTAAATATAATTTAAATATTCTTATTTTTTATTATTTAAGTAAATTACTTAATTTATATTTAAGTATTTATTTTAATTTTAATAAAATTTTTTTTAAAAATATTTAGATTTTTTAATAAAACAAATTTCAAATTTAATGAATTAATTAATATTAATTAATAAATAATATTAAACTAAAATAAATAAATGATTAACGATAAGATAAACAATTTATTGAATACTTGCTTACTAATAAATAATATCTTTTAGGCAGCATTTGTTAGTAATAAATATTTAATTTAAACAAATTCCAATACGATCAGCAACTTCTTTATAAGCTTCAATCAATCCACCTAAACTATAGCGAAAACGATCTTTATCTAATTTATATTTTGTTTTTTTATCCCATAAACGACTAACATCTGGCGAAAATTCATCACCTAAAACAACTTCTCCATTAAATAGACCAAATTCAAGTTTAAAATCAACTAGAATTAATTCTACATTATCAAAAAGTATATTTAATATTTCATTCGACTTATAACTTAATTGCTTTATCTTATTTAGATTTACTTTACTAACTAATCCAAATGTTTCACAATAAGATTCGTTAATCATTGGATCATGAAGTGCATCATTTTTTAAAAAAAGATCGAAAATAGGTGGATAAAGAAATGTATTCTCTTTGATATTAAGTCGTTTAACTAAAGATCCCGCTGCTCGATTACGAATGACACATTCAATTGGTATCATGATTAATTTTTTTACTAATAATTCAGTATCTGATAATAATCGTTCAATTTGAGTTGGAATACCATATTGTTCTAGTTTTTTCATAATAAAATAATTAAATTTATTATTTATCATTCCTTTATGTTCAAATTGTTCAATACATTTACCATCTAGTACAGATATATCATTACGAAATTCTAATATTAATAAATTAGGATCATCAGTAAAATATACTGTTTTTGCTTTTCCGTGATATAACTCATCTTGTTTTTGCATTTCATTTATTCCAGAATTTTATCATTTAAATAAAAACACTTAAATAAAATATTAAAGTAAAGAGTAAAAGCATATTTTTATATAAAACAGTATATATTCTTTTTTGATAAAGTTAAAATAGATAATTCATTATAAATAAACTCCTATTGTTTTTTTAGAGTATGTTATGTAGTTAATTATAACAATAGTTAAGTTATATTAATTTATCTATCACTAACTTTATTAAATAATAATCTTAGAACTTTAACTATTTCATTATTTTGTTTTTGTGTTAAAGTTATTCCTTTTGATGTCATAAATTGTAAACTAGTATAATTATCGATATCACCAACCTGGAGTTTATAAACACCATTTTTAATCGTTAGATTATCGATTCCAATTATTTGCAAATAACTATCACTTATACCGCTATAAGTAATAGTTATTGATCCAATTGAAGGAATACTATCATTAATTTTCATATTCATATGATTAAGCACAGATGGCAATCTATTCCAAATAATATCATAAGGCGCATGTACAACGATTTGAGATAATCCATTATCACCATTAATAGTCTCTATATCAATAGTTGTATAACGTTTTTCTAAAATACCAAGATTTGAAGTTATTTTTCTATTTCGTAATTTATTTATTGAATCAATCAACTCATTCATCATTAAAATATTATAACGTTGAATCTGCATTGGATCAGTAATATTTTGTTCACCTTTTTTTATACCTTTATTAGTTATTTCGATAATTATTTGATTATTTTTTTTTTTTAGTTCAATTTTTTGTCGAGTTTTTATAAAAATTTCTTCATCTCCTCTTGGCCAAATAATCCAATCTGTAATTAAAGAATGATAAATATCATTTTTTTTTATATAAAAAATCGTTTTTTGATGCAAAATGGTATTGATTTGTTGCCATAGAGTGCTATTTTCAACTGTATTTTTTAAAAATAATCGACTTGTTGTTAAACTATTATCTGAATATGTGTTAACGAGTAATAAAAGTGTTTGAATAGGTGGTCTAATATCTAATGTTTTACCTATAGAGCCATTTTGATTAACTAGCGGAATATCATATTCATCATTTTGTAATGATAACAAGATTCCATTAGGAATAATTAAATTTTTTAATGTATGTATATTTAAATACGACTCGTCACTATTGATTTGACGCTTGTAATTATGATTATCAGTACAATCTATTAAAAATATAATAAGTGATAGTATCATAATTTTAATAACTTTTGACTTATTTAATAATTTTGCCATTAAATTTCTCTAAATTTTTTATAAATTAGCTAGCATTAGTGCTTTTTTTACTGCTATTTGACCTGTTAACGTTAACTGTGTCATTGGTAATCTCAATGTATCAAATTTAATAAGTCCTAAATGATAACATGCCCATTTAATTGGAATAGGATTAGATTCAATAAATAATTGATGATGTAATTCAATTAGTTGGTAATTTATTTTACGTGCTTCAAGATATTTGCCCATTAATGCTAGACTACATATTTTTGCCATTAATTTAGCAGCAATATTTGCTGTTACAGAAATAACTCCTTGTCCACCTAATTGTATAAAATCTAAAGCACTTTCATCATTCCCGCTGAGCAAAATAAAATTTTTATTATGGATTAATCTATAAATATGATTTACACGACTTAAGTCACCACTAGCTTCTTTAATGGCAACAATATTATCTAACTTCGCTAATCTAGCAATTGTCTCAGGTAATAAATCACATCCAGTACGCGAAGGAATATTATATAATATTTGAGGTAAATATGTTTGTTCAGAAATAGTTTTAAAATGCTGATATAGTCCTTCTTGCGAAGGGTTACTATAATAAGGCGTTACAGCTAAACAAGCTACAACACCAGTTTTTTCTAAAGATTTAGTTATTGCAACAGCTTGTTTTGTTGCGTTTGCGCCATTGCTTGCAATAATAGGAATTCTACCATCAGAATACTCTAATGTTGTTAATATCACATCTAATTTCTCACTATTATCAAGTGTTGATGATTCTCCTGTTGTACCAACAGATACAATAGCAGTTGTTCCATTATCAATATGATAATTAATTAGTTTTTTTAAACTAGGTTTATCTATTTTCCCTTTTAAGTCCATCGGAGTAATAATAGCAACAATACTTCCACGTAAAAAATTATAATATTTAATATAATTATTAACCATAATGCTTCTCTCTTAAATAATATATTAGAATTGTGCTATTTTAAAATTAAAGAAAAACATCATTACATATAAATTTAATAAAATTTATTAAAGATCTTTTATCTTTAATAAAAATAGTGATTCATTATTTTTAATTTTGATTTAATTTTAGATAAATTTATTTATATTTTAAAAAAATAAAAATTTTTAATATTAATAACTTAATAAAAGTTGATACTTAACTTTATTAAATATCACTAATCATTTATTACTTTGTAAACATATATAATTTATATATTATTTTATCTTAACATTTTATCTAATAATATAATTATTATGTGTTTATAATATTAAATATATAATGTAAATGATTTATTATGCAGTTAATAAAAATATTTTATCATTTATTAATACTTATTAAATATCATAATGATGTTACTAATATAGTTATTAACTTGTTAAAAAATATAGATTTAATATTAAAATAACTTTATGGACTATAATTAATAAAAATTCTACTTTATTTCAATATCTTTAATAAAAAGTTTATAATTAATTTTTTTTAATATAGTGATATTTCTTAATAAAGAACTTTAATTAAAACTTATATTTATTATAATAAAAATTATTTTATGTTTATTTTAATAAAATTTTTATCAAAATAATAAATAAATTTATTGTTAATATTCATATAAATATAGCTTAATCGTTTATTCATTTATTTATGACTTATAACTTAGTTCAAATTGAACTTAATTAAATCTAAATATAATTAGAACCAGATATAATAAAAAATTAAAAATTTTAAAATTTTTTTTTAAACTATTATTTAATAATAATAAATTAATTTTAAAAAATATATTTTAAAAATAGTTATACATAAGATTAAATGATTAAAATGTAAATAAAATTATAAGGAAATTATAATAATATATAAAATTAAATGGAGAGAAATCTAATGATTCCTTTAAAAGCCTTAGATAAAGTTCATAAATTTAGCCTTTAAGATTAATATAACGAAATAATAAATTTATCTAATTATGTTGGTTACAAGTTTTAATTTATTTTTATACAAAAGCAATAGTTTCCAGATTGCGCAATATAATATGTTTGTTGATTTATATAATAAATTAATAAATTAAAACAAATAGATGTTTTAATTTATGTCATAAATATTGATAAACCAGAAAAATTATTGTGTTTTATTGAAAAATATTTAACTTTGTATTATTATTAAATGAAAAACATTAGGTTTCTAAAAAAAATTTTGTATATGTGTGGTGTGTAGAGGAAAATAATTTATTAGAAAAACTTTCGATAGCATTAATCGCATTAGTTTTCTAATTAATAGAAGATATGATATTCAATATGTTTTTTGATTTGTTTAAAACAAGCAATCATCACGATATTATACTGAATTATCTTAATAAAAATCTACATTTAAAATAAATCATTAATTATCTCTCCTTTACTTTTTAATATAAGTTAATAAATTAAAAACTATTTTATTTATAGAATATGATATATGTTAAGTATTATATATTGAATAGATTTAATTGAAATTATTATTAGAATAACAAAAAAACATAAAATTTATAAAATTAATTATATATAAAATAATAACTAAGAAATATAAATTTCTTTTTTTTAAAAAAATATTAATAAGTAGTTTATTTATATACTTTTAATTAATAATTAAATAAATTTTATTAAAGTTTATTAATTCTGATATTTAATATTTTAATAATAATTATTATTATTAAAATAGTAATATAACTATACTAATTAGTGTATTAATATAATAGAATATAGATAAAAATATAAAGAAGTAGTAATAAAAGATACAAAAATCGTAAATCTAAAAATAAAAGTGATATAAGTATAAATATTAATAATAATTTATTTAAAGTATTTTACTAAAGATATTATTATAATTCATTTTTTAACTTTTTCTTTAACTGATTAGTTAATGATTAATTTTAAGTTAACTTCATAAACTAAAGTATTATTTTGAGATTTTATTTTTTAATAAAAAATACTAATGACAATATACTAATAGTAAATATATATGATAATATTCACCAATAGATGAAAATTATAAAGTAATAAAGTAATTAATTGTATAATTAATAAAATTGATAAATAACTATAATAAATTATGCATAATAATTGATATACTATTATAAGTATTAAATAAATTAAACAATATTTGAATAATATATTTAGTATTTTTACTAAAAATATTTTAATGAACTTAAATAAAATAATAAATTCACTTTTCTATCCAATAATAAACATATATATTAAATTTTCTCTAATTTTACATAAAAAATTAAATAATTTTTAGATAAATACTTTGTATTAATTTAATTCTATTTAAACAGTATCAATAAATTTTCTATCATAATGGATAATTTTTAAGTATTTTTATATGTATTATGAAATAGTTTAGAAAGAAACTTATTAACTTTAGTATTTTTAATTAATTTAAGATTATATATAGACTAATATAATAGTATATAAAACACAATTATCAAAATTATGATAAATAGTTTATTATCATAATAATAATCTATATATTTAAAAAAAAATAAATTATCTTATTAGACTTTTATTAATTTTAAAAAAATAATTTGATATTTAATATTAATAATATTAATTAGCTAAAGCTAATTAATTAGATTTCTTTATTCATATCTTCTTAGTGGTATTCATTTCAAAAAATACTATATTTTATTATTGATTTTAAAAGCAATTACTAATTATATTAATAATTAGTTTGATTTAGTTTACTAAACATTTATTTCATGTTATTCTTTATTATTAAATGTTAATTTTTTTATATAAGTAAATATTATTAATATTAAATTAATAAAAAGATAGATATTTATTATTTGTTATCATCGATAGTTATATTTTTTATAATTTATACTACTATCTATTATATAATTTAATTTTTATTATTTATTTTATATTTAATATTATATTTTACATTTTAGTATGAATAAAATTCGTACTTATCTAAATTTAGATATTATATATGAATAATTCAATTATTATTGTAATCCAAATAATATTTATCCATAAATATTTTCAAAATTTAAGAGATTTTTTTAGTTTATAATGCTTATAAATCAAGATATCTATAATTATATGTTTATAATTATTTAATTTTTCTATTAAAATACAATGATTAGGATATATTTATTATTAGTTATGGATTAAAACTTGTTAAAATCAATAAATTAACAAGATTATTAATCTAATAAATTAGTTTATAACTTAAAAAATTTTTTCTAATATTTTAAATATTACTTTTTATTATATAAAAATTGTAATTTACCGAATCACGAATAATTAAAAGTATAAAATATAATTATCTTTTATTTCATAATTATCCAAGTGCTGTTGTTTATGTATTTAATTTAAAAAAATTCACTATAGAAAAAACGTGAATAACTTTATATAATAAGAAAAATTTCTTTTTAATAATTAAAAAAAATCTTTAATAACAAAAGATAACAAAATGATTTTTTGTCTTATATTTTAAGCAAAAATTTAATTAACTATATCTAGTTTTAGATTAATATAGGTATAAAATAAGTTATATTTATTTTAAGATTAATATTCTTAACTCAAGATATATTGAAATATATACTAGTTTCTTTATTAAACAATAAATGTAATAATTGAAACATAAAATTTATATATATAAAATTATTTGTACAATAGAATTGATATTGTTAATTTTTTTAATAAATCTAACCTTTATTAAGTTGATTAATTAATTATTTAAATAAATAAATCAATGAAATTTCAATTAATGATAAGATAAAATATTATAAAATATAATGTGATATAAATAGATATTAAGATTAATAAAATAATAAAACTAACATTAAATATTTGAAAATCTTATATAATATATTTTAAAAAAAATCTTAAATATATTAATTAAATAAATATATTGAATTAGTTTTTTAATTTTTAATTAATACTATTTTATATTATTTTTTAATAAGATTTATTATAATAAAATATTATTTAATTTATGTTGTAAATTAGATGCTATATATCGCTGATTTTTTTAATATAAAGATTATTAATTAATAGTAATTGATTTCATTAATATAAATAATATTTAATAGTTTCAAATAAATACCATCTTAATAAAAACATAAATGCTTTTATATAATAAATAACTTAATATTAACGATTATATTTATTCAGTTATTAATATTATATTATTATTAAAGTATTCTTTATTATAGCTAAAATAAAAATTAGAAAATTGATTAATGATTACAATGAAACTTATAATATAACATAATTATAATATTTCTTATATTAAAGATTAGATGTTTAATGCAATTAATATTCTAAATATTTGCCATTGTAGTTTATTATTTTTAGTAATTCTTAATATATAAAAAGATTATTTTTATATATATTATAAAAAATATTAATTAATATTTAAAGACTTATATTAAGTATTGCTTTATATAATATCAAAAAATTGATATAATTACTATATAAATGTTGTAACATCACAAGTTTTATATATTAGAAAACAATTGACTTTTATATAGTTTTTAACTATTTAAAACTATTATATATCAAAATAATCTAAAATATTACAATTAAAAAATGGATTATAAAATAATTATTTAGTTAAAATAATGATTAAATTAAAATTTTAAAATATTTTTTCTTTTATTAGATTTTGTATTAGTTTTTATACTTAGATTTATTATATACAATATATAGCAATAATATAAAAATTGATTAATTGAAAATTCTAATAATTATAGATAGAAAGCTAATAAATAATAATGAAGGAATTATTATTAATTATGTTTATATATTATTTCTTAATGAGAAATATTTTATATCAATAAAATTATAAATTAAATTTTAGTTAAATAAATAATTTTTTACTTATTATCTAATAATTGTGGTAATATATATAAAATTTAATTAAATATTAAATATGACTTTTGTTTATAAAATTAAAGTGAATAAAATTTTTTAACTAATTTTTTTATAGATTAATATAAATTATATTATATTTTAAATAATTAAAATAGTCAAAAGATATGATTATTGTAAGAATATATTTTACTATTTTAAAATTAAATTATTAAATTTTGCTTAAAGAATTTTAGTTAACTAAATTAGTAGTAGCGAAGAGTTATCAATTTATGTTAAGAATATAACTTTATTTTATTATGCCAAATATTATATATTTGATATTTTATGAATATTACTTAATAAAGATGATAGTTATGATTAAGTTAAATATGATATTAGTGTTTGTTTTATTATATTATTTTAATAAAAATCAGAAATAATATTTTTAATATATTAATTAGTTTTTTTCTAATATTGTTAAAAGTGATTAGCTTTTAATAATTTTATTATTAATAATATAAGATTATACAATTTATTAAAAGATATTAAAATTAAAACAAGTAAATTTTAAATATTTTAAGTAATTATTAAATAATTAATAATTGAAATATTACTTGGAACTTTTATTATAGTTAATTTTATTAGTTTTTAAAAAAAATCAATAAAAATAATTTATAAAATATATAATCTATTAAATAAATTATTTGTTATCAAGTAAAATATATTATTTCAAGAAATATATAATTATAATAATAATTATTATTTGAAATATAATTACTATGAATAATAAGAAATTAGATATTTTTTATAAAAACAATAGAAAAAGTTTTTAAACATATTTTTTATTTTTAAAATTAAATTAAATTTATATTTAAAATTAAGTATTAAAATATGTCAAAAAAAAATAAAGATAATAATATAATTTATATATTATCAATCTAAATATAGTTAATAATTTTATCATGAAAGTAATAATAATTACTTATTTATACCTAAATGATTTAATAGAAAAATAACTAATTTTTTTAAGTAATCAAATATATTTATAATTATAATTTAATATATAATTATAGTATTTAGATATTATCTTTGCGATAAATAATATAATAAATAATTACTAATAAAAAAATCAATAGATATTCTATAATATCTAAAAATATCTTTAATAAAGGTAGAATATTTATTTGTTATAAAAATAAATATTTTTTAGAAATAATTTATCAGTATATGCAATATATGTAATAAATAGTTTTTATATCATATTTTTAATCAATTATAAAATATATATAAGTTATTATAGAATTGATTAATAATAATTTTAATAGATATTAAAAACACTTTTTGTTAGTAATAAACTCAAAAAATTGTTTTTTGTTTTTATAAATATAATATTCATTTCTAAATATTATTTTTTTAGAAATACTTAATTCTTGTAACTAAACAAATAAGTATAGATTAATATAAAATTGATAATTAAATAAATTTAAATAATATTTTATAATACGTCTTGACAATTTAAATTTTATTCTAATAAAAGGAATAGATTTTAATCTTATCAAACAATTAAATGTTATTTAAATAATATAATTTTCTAGATTAATGTTATGAATTTATATAAAAATAAATAACATAATAATATTAATTATAATAGAAATATATTTTTTAACTTATGATATAAAATAAATTATTTTTAATTACTTTTATGATTATCAAAATAATTAAAATTATATCATCTTTATTATTTATTATGATTAATTTAATAATAAATTAATATATCAGATAGTTGATGTTCTTTATATTAATATTCTTAATAATAAATTAATTTTTTTATATTGTATAAGAAGAAAAATAAATTAAATTTATAATTACTAAATTCATTAACAAAATAAAATAAAAATATAATTAAAAGCTAATTAAAATATTAATAAAATAAATTAATATATAATTTCAATAATCGATATTATACTAATTGTATTACAATCGTCTAATATTTAATATTATTTATAAATAAAAAGAAAAATTATTACTTTGATAAATAATTATTAAATGTTGAATATTATAAAATAAATTTTTTAATATTTTTTAAAAATTAGCATTAGATTATAAATTATCTCTTATTTTACAAAAAATAATTGATAATAGAAATAAAATAATTAAAATAATAAGTAATTAAAATTATAGAAAGTAAATTATCAATAATAAAAGAAATTATGTTTTAATGATCTTTAAAATTAAATTAATCATTCTGGTAAAAGCATATAAATAACAGATAGAAACTATATTTATCTATAAAAATAAGGATTAATTAATATTAAATAACTAAAAATTATAAATATAGAATAATAATAATGGTAACTATTAGATATTAAAACTAACTTAATTAATTTATAATTTAATTTATATAAAAGTTTTATTATTGTTTTAATATAATTATTTTATTTATATTCATATAAATAAAATAATTATATTAAAACAATAATAAAACAGTATTGCTCTGATTTTATCAATTACTTTATATTTAATGCTATTGAAACTATTTAAGGTAATTATTAAAAAATAAATTTATTAAATTTTAATTATATCATATAGATTAATATAATATAATATTAATTAGATAAATATAAGTGATGAAATTATATAAAGTAAAATTTATACTATAAATGATTAAATATATATTAATTAATAATATTAAAATTTATCTTTTAAATATTTATTTTATATATGAATATAAAAGTTATATTTATATAAATTTATAATATTTAACGATTAGTTATTTATAACCAATATTAAAGTTAAAAAAAAGAATAACAATTTTTTAAAACTTTCATTATTAATACTTTAATTTTTTATTTTATAAAATAAAAAATTAAAGTATATTTATTTTTTTTGAAATTATTATAAAATATATAATATATTAAAACTTAAACAATGATATAACTAATCAAATAATTAATGATTTAATTAAAAGATATATATGATAAATAAGAATAAATTTAATAATATTTAATATTATGAAAATATATATAATAATATTTATCTATTTGTTAAATTTTATTTAAAATATTTTAAAAATTAAAGAAATATTTATTTTGATGTGATCATAAATGAAAAAATAATAATTTATATATAGTTTCCTATAAATTTTTTATTTAAATAAAAAATTTATTATAATAATAATTGTTATTTATAATAATTATTATATTGAGATTAATTAATTAAAAATTATATACATTTATGTTTATTTAATAAAGTGATGATATTAAATCATATGGATTTAATATATACTTTTAACTATATATTAATTCAATTATAAATAATATAATTTTTAAAATAATATTTAATAAAATTATTTTAAATTATATTATTATAATATATAAATTTATATAAAAATAAGAATATCAGTTTTATTAATAAATCAAAAACTAATTTGGAAAATTTTATAAAATCTGATTTTAAATATTATAATTTTATTTATTTAAATAAACTTAAATTGGATAATTAAATAAATGATTACTTTATAATTATATTATAATCTATATTTTAACTACTAACTTATAAATTAGTAGTTGAAATAATTTGTATTATGATTTAATCATTATACAAATTATTAATTTCAATTAGATAAAAAAGAATTAATGAAATTTAATTTATATAAAAAAATAAATATCATAAAATAATTAATTAAATTTGAAATAATGATAAGTATTTTAATAAAAATTGAAATTTAATCTAATTTTTTATTACATTAAATCTTTATTAAATAATAAAGATAACTTAACAATAAATGTTGTTTATTATTAAAAATTTATTTTAAAATAAAAATATAATTATATTATCCAAATAAATCTAAATAGATTTTATATAAAAGTTAATCTTAAACTGAATTATATTTTATATTTATATATATATTATATATAATAACTAATGCAAATTCTTCTCTTAATTATAATTATATGGTTTATTCAAATAAATAAATTATAATAATTTTAGTGAATCATCTTGCTATAAATATTAAATTTAGCAATATATAGAATATTTCATTGATATTTAAATTTGATTTTAAAAATGTAAAAATAAGCTCTATTTTATTATAACAAATATGAAAATACACCTACATTATCAATATAAATATTTTTATTATCTAAATTCATAATTTTATATCCAGATAGTAAAATAGATATAACTATAATTTTCTTTTATTTTTTAATTAATTTCTTGGTTAACATAAATCATTAATTTTTAATTAAATCACATTTAAACATAAATCTTCTATTGATTCATTAATCAAAAAATATTTATTTTATCACAATTTACGAAGAAAATATTTATTTTAAAATAATATTTTCTGTAAATTAAAAGAATTTCTGTCTAACTAAATTGATAATTTACTTAAATAATATCTAAAGTATTCTATTTTAATTAAAATTATTTACAAATAAAAATTATAAATTTATAGTATTTTTTAAACCTGTTGTGATGATATTATTAAAACTTTACTACATAATGTTATTTTTTTAAAAATATTTAATTTTGTTATTAAATAAAAAAAGAATTTTATAAATATTTATTTAAACTAGTGGAATCATTATTATATATATTTATATTTCTAATATAATTAAACCGTCTTAGGAGTTCCTTGCTGTGATAGAGAAAATTTCTCTCAACTATAAAGATTCTGGTGTTAACATAGCTGCAGCTAATACACTTGTTAAATATATTAAAGATGAAGTTAAGAAAAAAAATCGCCCTGAAATAATAAGTCAATTAGGTGGATTTAATGCGATATGCGCTTTACCGAAGAAATATCGTGAACCAATATTAATTTCAAGTACAGATGGTGTTGGAACAAAACTATTATTAGCAACCGATTTAAATCGCCATAATACAATTGGTATTGATTTAGTTGCTATGTGTGTTAATGATCTGATTGTTCAAGGTGCAGAACCATTATTTTTTCTTGATTATTATGCATCTAGTAAGTTAGATATCGATATAGCTATCAGTGTGCTTAAAAGCATTATAGTAGGATGTGAACAGTCAGGTTGTAATTTGATTGGAGGTGAAACAGCAGAAATGCCTGGTATGTATCATGGAAAAAATTATGATATAGCAGGTTTTTGTGTTGGTATAGTTGAAAAAACAAAAATTATTTATGGTTGTAATAAAGTTAAAGCTGAAGATGTCATAATTGCTTTAGGATCTAGTGGATTACATTCCAATGGTTATTCATTAATTAGAAAAATTTTACAGATAAATCAAATAGACCCTAAAATAATACAATTAGAAAATAAGTTATTGGCAGATCATTTATTAATCCCAACACGTATTTACGTTAAAAATATTTTAACATTAATTGAAAAACATAATATTCATGCTATAGCCAATATAACTGGCGGTGGTTTTTGGGAAAACATTCCTCGTGTTTTACCAGTAAATACTCAAGCTCAGATCGATAGTACTAGTTGGCAGTGGCCGGAAATATTTAACTGGTTGCAACGAGTAGGTAATATAAAGACAGATGAAATGTATCGTACTTTTAATTGTGGTGTTGGTATGTTAATTATTTTATCTTCTGAAGAAGTTTATGATGCATTACAACTACTTAGTGAACTTGGTGAAAAAGTTTGGAAAATTGGTAAAATTGTAATGATAAATAAAATTGAACCACAGGTGATAATAAAAAAATGAAAAATCTCATAGTATTAATTTCTGGAAATGGTAGTAATTTACAAGCTATTATTAATGCTTGTCAAAAAAAAATTGCAGCAAAAATTAGTGTGGTTTTTAGTGATAATCCAACTGCTTATGGTTTAGAACGAGCTAGAAGAGCAATGATTAAAACCATAGTAATGAAAAAAACAGATTATTCTAATAAATATCATTATGATACTTCACTAATAATAGAAATAGAAAAATATCAGCCAAATCTAATTGTACTTGCTGGCTATATGCGTATTCTAACACCATGTTTTGTTAATTATTATTTAGGAAAAATAATAAATATTCATCCTTCACTATTACCAAAATATCCAGGATTAAATACCTACCATAAGGTTTTGATAAATGGTGATAAAGAACACGGTACTTCAATTCATTTTGTTACTGAAAAAGTAGATTATGGTCCAATTATTTTACAAGCTAAAGTACCTATTTTTCTAAAAGATAAATTAGAAGATATTATAACTCGTGTTAAAATAGAGGAACATCGCATTTATCCATTAGTTATCAATTGGTTTATTAATGGTCAATTAATTATGATGAATAATTCAGCTTTTCTAAATGGTTATAAATTATCTAAATACGGTTATTGTGGATTAAATAATTAATATTACTTATCAGTATTTGATATTATAATTTATATTATAACTTTATATATTAATAGTAATTAATATTTACATTAATTCTAATTAATTTGATTTTAATGATAATTTGTTAAAAATTTAATAAAGTAGATATCAAGAATTGAATTGAATTTTTTAATAAAATGATTTTTATTTTTTATCATTAATCTAACTACTATATACTAGATAGTAATTTAATTTATTAAAATATAGAACATTTGTAATTGATATGTCTTAATATAGTATATTTTAATTCTTAATTAAAATATACTATATTTATATAAAACAGTTAAGTAAATTACTTTATCTTTTAATATGAAAAAATATTTTTTTATTAATTATATAATAAATAAAATATTTATATATATTATTCGTTTTAATTATATTAATAAATATTTATTAAAATAAGTAATTTTTATAGTAAATTAATTATTTATTAATTAATACATTTTATTATCATTTAAAGTAATGAAATTGAGAATTAAATTAATTAAACCACTAAAATAAATAGTTATTGCTTATCTTTGAGATTATAATAATAATTATTTATTTTTTTTATTGTGAAAATATATATTATTGTTATAGAATTATAAAAATTTAATAATAAATTATTATATTTTAAATATGAAATTTTCATAAAGTTTATTTCATTTTATGGAAATAAAATAAAAAAAATATTTTTTATTATAAAAAGATTAAGTTTTTATATTTAATGATAATAATAATTTATTATGAATTTTTATTAATAATATAATATCTATTATATTATTATAATAGATATTATATTATTAATATGATGATGTTAAAAACATCTATCAGTAATCAAATTAAAATATTTAAAAATCATTAATAATAAAATAATATAGTAAATATTAGTATTTATAAATAAAATATTTGGCTATAAAGATAGTTATTAACTTATAATAAATTTATATTAAAAGATATTAATTAAATTATTATTCAGCATATAAATTTTCTAAGAAACATTAAGTATAAATATAATTGCTTTTACTAATAGTTTACTATTTAATAAATATTTAAATGTTAATGAATTTCATAAAATTAAATTAATATATTTTAAATAAAATATATTAATTTATTATCAATAAAGATTTAATTTATTTTAATAGATAACTTAACGAAGATTACTAAATGGAATTTAAAACAAAAAAATGTTTTCTTAATTAAGAATTTAACTGAAATATAATGAGATATTTCTTAAAATAAAACATAATTAATAAATGATAAACTTCATTGAAAACTAATTTAATTACTATTTTTTATTAATAAAATATAATACATCTGTTAATAATGATATAGAGTTTATAAAACTAAGATTTATCTAATAATAACTCAATTAATTACTAGAAGATTGTTGTTTATTTTTTAAAATTTAATTTAATTTTTAATTAATATAAATAAATGTATTTAACAAACAATTTGATGTATTCATATATTATCGTAATTTTAATAATTTATGTAATAAGTTTTTAATATGATCAAATAAAAATGATATAATATTTTATATATAATATACATTTTAATATATTATAAATAATTATAAGAAGTCTTTTTTAATCAAAAGAAATATTGATTTAAATCAATATTTCTTTTGATTAAAATAATAAAATCATATATAATTAAATAATTTTTTGTATTATTTAATTATAAGTAAAATATTATTTTATATCGAATTTTAAGTAATATAAACTAAAGAATATAGTATTTATTAATGATAAATATATTAATAAATTCCATACTTATTGTAATATAACTTTTATTTTTATATTACATATTTTGATTTATATATTATAACTTTTTTATTATTCACTATGTTAAAAAGTTGAATTATTCTTTTTTATTATATATTTGATATTATAGATCTTGAAAAAAATTATTTTATATAACTATGTATTATTAATTATAAAATTAACAATTTATAAATAAAGTAAGAAAAGTATAAGTATTAACTTTATTTTAAAAATTTTTTTAACTTATTAAATATGAAACCTTAATTAGTTTGCATATGAAAAAAAAGTTTACATCATCGATACTAATAGTTGTATAACTAATTGATATGAAAATAATAAAAGATATTAGATGAAAATTAATAGTATTCTAATAAATAATAATAAACTTAAATTATAAAAAATAATTTTACTAGTTTTTATAAACTATCACTAAAAATGTTTTTATAATAAAAATAGTAATTAGCAACATGTATTTAATTATTATTAACAAATTTAATTTAGTAAAATATTTAATTTAGATTAATATTTTATATTTTTCTTAAATTATAATAAAGTTTATATTTCAATAAAAATAACAAAAAATTATTAATATTTTATTAACTTACATAATTAACTTTAATATCAATTTCTCTATTAAAAATACAGATAAATTAGTTAATTAATAACTGAGAAATAATGAATATTAAGGATTTCTTTAATTATATCTTAATAATATAATTAAAAATGATTACATATCAATAAATAGTTAAATAAATCTTTTTACGTCGTAGAAATTAAATAGAAAATTCAAAATCGTTATATTATATTATTAATAATTTAAATTATTAATAATATAATATAAATACTTAATTTTATATCTTAAAACCATAAATATTTAGATTAATAAAATTATTACTATTAGTATTAATTATAATAATTTTATATTTATAAAATAAATTATTAATAATAATTAAGTAGATTTTAATTTATATTAAAATAATTTAATTTGATTATTTATTCCATATAAAAATATGTGATTAATTTAAAAAAATAATATAGATTATTTTTATATAATTTATATTTATTGAATTTTATAAAATTTTACATATACATAATATTAACTTTAGTTGATATCTATATCTTTTATGAAAAATTATCAATATTAAAATACTTTTATACAAAATATTAAAGCATTGATATAATCAATTAAAAATTATTTCATATTTAAAAAAATAAAATTATTTTTAATATATTCAAATGAAAATTAAAAATATATATCTTTTGATCTTAAAATATAAAAAATAAAGTATTTTTCCATTTAAATATTTTAAACTGAGTTATTATTTTTAATTTTTAACTTAAAATAAGAAATAATACTAAAAATAAAATTTTAACTATTTAATTTATAAAATTTATTATTAATAACTTACTTAGTATCTATTTATTTACTAGATTAAATATTTTATTTAATATTATTTGGATTATCTTGAAAGTAAATAATTACAACTATATCTAAATGACGATTTCATATAAAATATTTTTATATGAAATTAAAGAATATTTTCTTTATTAAATTATTTTTAATACCCCAAACATTAAAATTATTTAGAATAAATGTAATAATTATAATCAACAAATATTATAAATATAAAAACTATTAAAAATTTTAATAAATAATTAACAAACATAATTCTAAATTTATTAATTCATAATTAAGATATTCTTCTTTTATTAGAAATAATAATAAGATTGGATTAAATATAAATTTAAAAATATACAATAAAATTTATCATATATTTGATATAATATCAAATATTTATATTTAACTAAATAATAATAATTATTAAAAATAATTTTTAAATAATATAAGATTAAAAAAATATATTAATAATATTTTTTAATAAAATATTATTAATATATTTAAATGTTAATATTTTTTATTTGCTGATAATCAATATTAATTTAAAAAAAGTTAAATTTACTACATTTATAGTATAATAAAATTATTATAAACTTTAATTTCTATCAGATATACATATGTATTATAATAATACAATTATTTAAATAATTAATATATATATTTATATATTTCATAAATAATATTATTTAATAATATGTTATATGATTATTACTTAATTTAAAATTTAAATGTTATTTAATTATTTTTTATTAAAGATTAGTTTATCAATTAATTTAGGTTTGTAAAGATTATTGAGAATAATGTAAGATATTTTGAATTATTTATCAAGAATAAAGAAATAATTAATTATTATTTTATAAAATAATAAAACTTATCTAGATTATATAAGATAATGAAATTATGTGAATTAAATTGTCATAACATATATTAAATAAAAGAGATATTTACCTTATACATTGATAATGTTAATTGGTATAATAAAAAATTATCATTATGATATTTAATTAATATTAACATAATATATCGCTAAATATCACTAAGATTTTAATCTTGATATTTGAAGATTTGATGCAGAACGCTTTATATAAAGATATTTCTTTATTTTTTTAATTAAAATGTTAACTAAAAATTTTAATATTATTTAATATATTATATAGTATTAATATTCCGAATTAATTATTAACTTATCTTAATTTTACTTTAATATTATTAAATATGAAATATTCTTATATTATAAAAGTATTCTTAAAAAATAAAAAGTTTTAATTTTTAAATTTATAGATAATTTTATATATTATAGAGAATATTCATCATTATTAATGATAATATCTTAATATTTTATAAACAATTAATAAAATTCATTATTAATATTAATTATAAAGAAAATATTGTTAATAATAGCTTTTAATGATATTTTAATAAAAACAATTTCTGATTTGATGAAAATATTAAGAACATTATTTTTAATAAACTAAAGATAGAATGATATATAATATTAGATTAGTGTTTTTTGGTGAAATAATTTAATTTAAAACGTTTAATTTAAAATAATCATTAATTAAATAAAATAGTTAAATATTAAAAGTATGCTTGATAATTTCAATAAAGAAAATAAATGATAGTATGATATTTAACTAAAAATAATATACAATATTAAAAAGATGTTTTACTTAAATTATAAAAAAAATTAAAATTAACTAAATTTATCTTTACTTATTATTAAACTAATTTCTCATTTTTATCATTCTATATATTATAATTAGTATTTTCTAAAATATTATTTTGTAATTTGTTTCATTGAAAAATATTAATATTTATTATTTTAATGATTATAAAAATAATTTTTTGATAAATAAATTATTATTATAATTCTTTATATCGTGATTATTTTTAATTGAATCTTAAATTTATAGTTTCTAACTTTTGTTACTAAATGATAATGTAGTAACTATAAAAATTTTAATCAATGGAATTATTTTATAGACAATTATGAACATTATTATTTTATTTACCTTATCTTAATTTTAATATGAAATTAATAATTTTAGATATGATACTAAATTTAATAATAACTATATTAATCCAATATCATTTTATCTAATTAATTACAAGTAAATTAAAAAAAATTAACTATTTTATTGAATGTTTAAACTAAAGTTTTGAAAAAGTTTAAATTTGCTATTTAATCGGTTTTAATTTTTTTAGAATTTATATTATTTTCTATAATTTATTTTTAAATATGTTTTCTCTTTATTATATAGAATAGTATGAAAAATTATATTATTAATAAAAATATTTATTTCTGAATTTAAAACTCATTAATATGAATATAATAATAAAGTATAATTTAATAAATAAAATTTATCATTAATGATGAATAATAAAATGTTTTAATAAAATAGTTTATAATAAAATATTACTATTTAAAATAGTAATATTTTATTAATCTTATCGAATATAATTATTAATAATATAGTAATTTTAATAAATTTTATTTATTTTAGAACAATTATTTAAGTAATATTGTGATTATTAAATATTTATATCATAAAAATTATAAAAAATTCTAGTATTTGTTTAATGCTTAAAATCAAGTTGTTAATAGATAATTAACAATTAATAGCATTTTAAAGTAAAAATATCTCATTAATTAATATTATTATAGTAAATATATAATATAGTATAGCAAATAATCATATATTTTTTATTTATATTATGATTAATAATAGCTTTATTGCTATCATTAATATTCATATCTATTATTAAGAATAAGATAATTAATAAAAAATGACTGATATATTAAGTATTTAAAATCGAGTAATAATGTTAATTTAATTTTATGTTTTAAACATTATCAGATTAAGATTTATAACTTTCTAATATAAAATATTTATTTTATTTATTAATTTTAAATATTTTAATAATATCACATTATACTAAATAATAAATCTTTAATTTTTACATATTTAATGGTTAGTTTGTTTTTTTATTTGTTATATATTTGAAAGATAAAAAAATTTTAAAAAAAATAATATAAAATATTACTCGTTATTTCTTTATTTAAATAAAAAAATTTTTTTGTTTTCTTGATAATAATAACTAAACTAAACATATCTTTTTGATAATATCAAGATATATAAGATTTTGAAAAAAAGTAATTACTTAATTAGAAAATACTTTGAGTTAAATTTTAATTATATTAAATAAATCATCTAAACTATATATATTCTACATTTTTTTTGAAAAAATCACTAATATTAAATATTAGTGCTAATTTATAGTAAAATATAATATATATAAATTTTATATGAGATATCGATGATTAAATTAATAATTTTTTTTCTTAATTAAATTCTTATTAAATAACTATATAGATATTTAATAATAATATAAAATAAATATAATTTTATTAACTTAATAAAATTATATTTATTTTAAAATCTATATTTTACGATTCAAAAAAATAATTTATTTATTATAAAATTTATAAAGTTGATTACAAATGGACGAATTCAACTTCATTTTTATTTATTGAATAATTATTTTTCTTAAGTGTAGAAAATAAAGTAGTTATATTGCATCTAATATATATAAATATTATAAATTATGTTAATAAGTTAAATAGTAAGATATTTTATCTTACTTTATTCATTTATTAAAATTTATTAAGATTATATGCTAAATTTATATTTAGTTATAATTTTTATATATTTTATTAAGTATCTTTTTCTATAATTTTTTAATGATGATTATTTATTAACTTAATAGATATCATTAATTACTAGATTTATCAATTTACTAATATTAACATCAAGAATAATTTGAATAAAAATAGTTAGGATAATATATAGAATTATCTAATTCTATTTTAATTTAAAAAAGAATCTATATATTACTATAATAATTAAGTCGAAATAAATTTAATTATTTGATATTTAATCAATAAAATAAATAAATAAAATAAAGAGATATATTTTAAATATAAATCATTTTTTATTCAATTTACTAATCTTAACTAATGTTTTCATTAATTTATGAATAGTACTTAAATAAATCATTATTATATTTAATAATAATGATTTATTTAAGTACTATTTAACATCCATTAATAATGTAGATATAGTTTTATCGTCAAAAGATTTTATCTTATTAAATATAAACTAAAATAAATTCTTAATATTTAAGATAAGTTTAGTTTAAAAAGAAATATTTAAATTTATTAATTTTGAATTAAACTAATCTATAAAATATATTACTTTAATTATAAAAGTATATATATAGTTTATTAAATAAAATATTCAACAACAATAATAATAGTAATTACTTTGATGATGTATTAATTATCATATTAATTTTTATATTGCTATTAAAAAATTAATAATAAAAAATTATTTTTATTTTAAAATTTAAATATCATTATTATGATACTACTAAGTAGTATTGATATAACTTTTATATAATTTTATATTTATATACATAAGATCAGATGTTTATAAAAGATTTTTGTTAAATAACCTTACTTATATTTTATATTAAAGTTTATAAAATAATATAATTTAAATACTATAAGTTTGATATTTTATATTTTAAAATAATTCATTTATATAAAATATCAATAATAAAATCATTTAAATTTTAATATTTATAAATAAATTTACTATTAAAATAAATTAATACTTAAATGTATATTTATATATTTCGAATAAAAAGATTTTATTAAATAAATATTAATATATTATTTAATCAAATTATTTTGTCAGTATTCACAATCAATTAATATTAGAATAGATAAATTTAATATCGTTTCAATATTCCTTATTTTATAATCTTTAATATATTTTATTTATAAAAATATTATATTTATATATAAAATATAGATTACTATTTTATGTATAAATAATTCGATTATTTTATTATCTATTTTTTTGTTTGTTTTATGAAGAATCTATTTTAACTAAAGTATTTCATGTTTTAATATAAAAGTGCGTAATCATATATTTATCAATATCTATATATTAATCTTAATTTTTAATAAATCTATTTTAAATTCGATAAATCCTTTATTTGGACAGAGATCTCTTTTATTATGAAAAAATATTAATGAATTAAAAGATAAATAATTATGATGTTTTTTTGATTTAATTAAACGAAACGTATAAATAATAAATATCATTCACCTATTAACTTTATCTAGATGTTTAACTAGATCTGTTGAGTAACCAATATAATTCGATGGTGTCATTTTTTTTAAACGTTTTTTTTCTGTCTTTGGTAAATCTAAATTATCAATAAAAGTTTTAATGTTTTCTGCAGTAATATGTTTTCCTCGGGTTAAAGTTTTTAATTTTTCATAAGGCCTTTTAATTCCATAACGGCGCATAACAGTTTGAATACCTTCAGTTATCACTTCCCAATTATCATTTAATTCTGTTTTTAAATTTTTCTTATTAACCTCTAGTTTAGTTAAACCATTTAATGTTGATTGATAAGCAATTAAAGCATAACCAATTGCGACTCCTAAATTACGTAATACTGTTGAATCAGTTAAATCACGTTGCCAACGTGAAATTGGTAATTTCTTTGCTAAGTGATTTAATATTGCATTTGCTAAACCCAGATTACCTTCTGAATTTTCAAAATCAATGGGGTTAACTTTATGAGGCATTGTTGACGAACCAATTTCATTGATAATTATTTTTTGCCTAAAATAACTAAGAGAAATATAACCCCATATATCTTGATTGAAATTTATTAGAATCGTATTAAATCGAGAAATGCAATCAAATAATTCAGAAATATAGTCATGTGGTTCAATTTGAGTTGTAAGAGGATTCCATGTTGCACCTAAAGAAGTAACAAATTCTTCACTGAATAGATGCCAATTTATATTAGGATAAGCTGATAAATGAGCATTATAGTTACCAACTGCACCATTAATTTTTCCTAAAATTTCTATTTTTTTTAATTGTCGATATTGTCGTTCCATGCGATAGGTAAAATTGGCAAATTCTTTACCTATAGTAGTTGGACTTGCTGGCTGACCATGCGTTCTTGATAATAAAGGTATATTATGATAAAGGTATGCAAATTTCTTTAAATTATTAATAATTTTTTTCCAATGAGGAATAATAACATGATTTATTGCTGTTTTTAACATTAGTGCATGAGAAAGATTATTGATATCTTCAGAAGTACAAGCAAAGTGGATGAATTCCTCTACTTTTTTTAGTTCAGGAATCGATCTAATTTTTTCTTTTATAAAATATTCAACTGCTTTTACATCATGATTAATTTTTTGTTCAATCTGTTTTATCTGAATCGCATCATTTTCACTGAAGTTAGTTATAATTTGTTCAAGATAATCTATTGTTTTTGGACTAAATGCTGGAACTTCTTTAATTTCAGCAGATGCTGCTAATTTTTGTAACCATCGTACCTCAATTTGTATACGATATTTCAGTAAAGCAAATTCACTGAAAATTAAGCGCAATCTGTTAACTTTATCGCTATATCGGCCATCAATTGGTGAAATAGCAGTTAGTGAAGATAATTTCATTGAAAGCTACCTAAAAACTTATAAAAAATAATTATTAAAATATTTTATTGTTAATAAAATATTTTAATAATTATTCAAAAAATATTAATTATAGATGCTTTTAATTAATTTATTATCAGATAATATTTTTTATTAATATAAATTAAATAATAATCCCTATATTTTGATTTAATATTAATCTATATTATATAATATTAAGAAAATTAATAACTTTGAATTTTAAAAAATAAAAAAGATAATGCTTTAAATAAAACATTTGCTAATGTATTTAAATATTATTAAAATACAATCTTAAGATATTTTTTAAATCAAAAATAATTTAATAAATTATTAAATTTATCAATTATTTGTTAATTTTTATTTTTTAATTTCATTAAATAAAATTTAACTAATATTAAATTAAACTTGAATAAAACAAATTATTTAATCTTTTATCAATATAAATAAGATATTAATAAAGTGTTAAATAAATATTTTTGTTTTTTCATAAAACAGTTAATCTAAATCTTTAATTAATATTTAGCATATGCCATTAATCATTATTTTTATATTATCATTAATTTTTTCTTAATTTATTTATTAAAAAAGATAAAAAATTAGTATTTTGATACTAAAATAGTTTTTTAATTTAGTGAAAATTTTTATATCAACTTTTTAATACGTGTTTCAATAACTCCTCCACCTAAACAAACATCTTTTTGATAAAAAACCGCTGATTGACCAGGTGTAACAGCTAAAACGGGATAATTAAAATATACAGCTATTTTATCATCATCAATTCTTTTAATTGTGCATGGTATATCTGGCTGTTGATAACGTATTTTAACAGTGTATTGATTCGTTTCATTTAATTCTAATGGATTAATCCAATGAATTTGCTCTATAATAAGTCCTGAAGACATTAAATATATATTATTATGACCTTGAGCAACAATTAAACGATTATTTTTAATATCTTTATCAACTACATACCATGGATCATTATTAGCTTTTCGTACTCCACCAATACCCAATCCTTTACGTTGACCTAAGGTATGATACATTAAACCTGTATGCTTACCTAAAATTTTTCCATTAACTGTAATAATTTCACCTGGTTGATTAGGAATATATCGAGAAAGAAAGTCTCTAAATTTACGTTCACCAATAAAACAAATTCCTGTTGAGTCTTTCTTTTTAGCATTAATTAAACCAATTTTTTCAGCGATATAACGAACAGTTAATTTATTCAATTCACTAATTGGAAAAAGACTTTGTCCTAGTTGAGATTGATTTAAAGCATAAAGAAAATAACTTTGATCTTTTTTTTTATCGAAACTACGTAATAATTGATGACATCCATGAATAGTTTTTCGTCTAGCATAGTGTCCAGTAGCAATATAATCTGCATCAAGATTTTTAAAAGCAAATTCTAAAAATGTTTTAAATTTGATTTCTTTATTACATAAAATATCTGGATTTGGTGTACGTCCAGCTTTATATTCAGCAAGAAAATGAGAAAAAACATTTTCCCAATATTCAATTGCAAAATTAACAGTATGAAATTCTATATCAAGTTTATCGCATACAGATTGCACATCTATTAAATCATTTGTTACAGAACAATACTCTTCATTATCATCTTCTTCCCAATTTTTCATAAATAAACCAACAACCTCATAACCTTGTTTTTTTAGTAGATATGCAGATACTGATGAATCAACCCCACCAGACATACCAACAATAACTTTCTTTAATTTATTATATGACATAAATGAATCTCAATTTAGAATATTACTATAAGTAAAGATTAAAAATCTTTAAATATATTTAACAAATTAAAATATAATAATTATGGTTATTTTAGTTTCCTCTAGTTAATATAAAATTAATAGAGATATCTTAATATTAAGATAAAATCATTATTGGTTACAAGATAGTGTATAATGATAGTATCATATACTAAAAATGAAATAAGAAATAATAAATATGATAGTATTTAATTCTCTAGTAAATTAAATAGTTTTTAGAAATATAATTATCTTATTTAAAATTTTTAAATATATCATTTAGATATTAATCAAAAAAAAGAAATCATAATAAAACATAGTTATTAATAAGTAACCATTTTTAATGGATATTAAATAATCGATAGTAAAGAATACTAATATAAATTTTCCATATAATTTTATTATTAGTGATAACAAAATCATTTTTATATATTTCAAATATCTAAAATAATAAATTATCTTAATTTCAAAGAAAATTTGTTATTAATAATTTCTTTCATATTTCTTGAAAATCTTTTTACATAAAGTAGACTAAATAATCTATAATATATTTTTATATATACTTATCAATACTATGATATTCAATATGTTATAAATAATTTAATCAAAGATTAATTATAATATAATAAATAAATATTAAAATTAATAAACTTATATATTAGTTATCATATGATAATAATTATTAATTAAAATTTTTTAATAAAAATTATATTTCTTTAGTTAAAAACTAATATATTTTTTATTATATATGTATAAAAAATATAATATAATTAAGAAGTTATTTTAATTGAATAAAAAGTTTATCTTTTTATATATTATTAATATTAAAATACTAATTATAGACTATATTTAGATTTTTTATAATGTTTTTTTAAAAAACTTCATTATAAATTACAAATAATAAATTTTTATCTAATTATTTAATTAAATTAATTTTATTTATAATTTTTGTAATTTTAATAATTATTAATAGTTTTTGCTATTTTTATATCTTTATACTATATTCATAGTATAAATATTTTTAATAGAAATAAAACTTTAATATTTGTTTTATAATTTATATTTTTGTTAGTATAAATTATAATAAATATATTTTATTTAAATAATTTATTAAAAGTAATTTTTAATATAAATAATTATTTCTTTGATGAAATTTCTTATTATTTTTTAATGTTGAATTTATTTTGATTATTTTTTCTTAAGTTATTTAGTTTTTTAATGTAAAAATATTAAAATATATATAATATTTTATCATATATTTAATATATCTTAAGTTAAGATTATAAAAGGAGATATTAAATGCAAAGCAAAGTAATTATTCCTTCAGAAGGTGAGAAGATTAGATTAATTAAAGGGAATCTTAATGTTCCTAATAATCCGATAATTCCTTATATTGAAGGAGATGGTGTTGGTATTGATATCACTCCAGTAATGTTAAAAGTTGTTGATGCAGCAGTAAAAAAATCTTATCTTGGTGATAAGAAAATTTCTTGGATGGAAATTTATACTGGTGAGAAATCAACTAAAATTTATGGTAAAAATGTATGGTTACCTGATGAAACTATTGATTTAATGAAAGAATATAATGTATCTATTAAAGGACCACTAACTACACCTGTTGGTTGTGGAATTAATTCTTTGAATGTTTCTTTACGCCAACAACTCGATCTTTATATTTGTTTAAGACCAATTCGTTATTATCAAGGTACTCCTAGTCCATTAAAACACCCTGAATTGACTGATATGATTATTTTTCGTGAAAATTCTGAGGATATCTATACAGGAATTGAATGGAAAGCTGGTAGCCTTGAGGCTAATAAAATGATAGGATTTATACAAGATATAATAGGAGTTAATAAAATTCGTTTTCAAAAAAATTGTGGTATTGGTATAAAACTTTGTTCTGAAGAGGGAACAAAGCGTCTAGTGCGAGCAGCAATTAAATATGCTATCAAAAATAATCGTAAATCAGTTACTTTAGTTCATAAAGGTAATATAATGAAATTTACTGAAGGTGCCTTTAAAGAGTGGGGGTACCAATTGGTAGAACAAGAATTCGATGGTAAATTCTTTGATTGTGGTTCATGGATGAAAATTAAAAATCCAAGGACAGGAAAAGATATTATTATCAATGATGTAATTGCTGATGCGTTTTTACAACAAATTTTATTTCGTCCATCAGAATACGATGTCATTGCTTGTATGAACCTTAATGGTGATTATATCTCTGATGCATTAGCTGCTCAAGTTGGAGGTATTGGTATTGCGCCAGGTGCAAATATAGGTGATAATTATGCACTATTTGAAGCAACACACGGAACAGCACCAAAATATGCAGGTCAAGATAAAGTAAATCCAGGTTCTGCTATCCTATCCGCTGAAATGATGTTGCGTCATATAGGATGGAAGGAAGCGGCTGATTTAATCATTAAAGGAATACAAGGAGCAATTATTTCTAAAACAGTCACTTATGATTTTAAACGATTAATGCCAAATGCTATTTTATTAAAATGTAGTGAATTTGGAGATACTATAATTTCTCATATGTAATTTTAGTTTATATTAATTAATAATAGAAACTTAATATCACTATCCAATTAAATTATTAGTTACTTTTTTTTAAAAACAAAATATTTAAAAGTAGTAATTATTTATTATTTTCATACAATTATTTATACTATTTTATCCAGATATTTTTATTGATTTATATTTATAAAAGTTCTATAAAATTAGTTTTATTTGATATGTATTTATATAAATAATTACTTATAATAAAAGTTATTTTTTTATTATTTTATATTTTCTAGTTTTTAGATGAATTTAATTTGTTTATTACAATTATTTAAATTCCTTTTAGTATAAGTTAGACGTTCTGATTGATAATAAATTAAAATAAATTTATATAATAATAAAATTAATCTATAATCTAAATAATAAAATATAGTGATTTTATTTATTATCTTTATTATTTATTATAAATACAATATAATTAAAATATATAAAAATTTATTTTTTTAATATAAGTTATCTAATAGTTTTTATTGCAAATATTAACAATATTAAATATTATAAAAAAATTAATAATATTTAGTTAAAATATAAATAAAAAGTTTATTTACTAAAAATGCCATTATTATATTTAATATATAATATCTTGATATACTGTTGTTTTAGTTTGAATTAACTTTTACTCTAAATAAAATTTGCTAAATAATAGCGTGTTCATATTTTTAAAAAAATGAATTAATAAAATATATATAATTTATGATACTTTATACTGTCTATATATTTTACTGAATTAGTGACATTTGATCATATCAATGGTTTTAAATATCAATTTAAGTTTTTCTATAAAAATATTTACGAAATAAATTATTTTTTATTTTTCTTATATATTTTTTATTTTTTAATTTTTCATCATTAAACTTTTCAATTGTATTTTTTTATATTTATAAAATGGAAATAATTATCGTAATATATTAAATTGCTTTTTTTAAATAAAAACATTATTAATATTTATCAGCTAAAATTTGTATTGTTTAATAATTATTGTCTTTATTTTTATAAAAATATTATTTTTTTCTTATTTTGTATAGAAATTACGAATTTTAGCAATCACAATAGATATTTATATTTTAATAGATTTTATCTTTATTTACTAAATTTTCGATATAAATTTAGTAATTGTTTTTTATTAAAATAATATATATCCATTACTTTAAATTAATTTATAAAGTTTTTAATTATCACTTTTATCTAATTATATATTAAAAAATTTTTATATAGTGTATATATAAAATTATAATTTATTAATACTTTGTCTAGTTTAATTTTATTATCATAGATTTAATTCTTATGTATTTTTATAAAAAATATTTTTAAATATTGTTTGTAAACTTAGTTTTTCAAAACTATTCTATAGTAATTATTCTTAATCTAATTCATTTTCTATAATTTTATATATTATTCAAATAAATATTTTTTAATAAAATTCTTATAAATAATTTAGATATAGTTAATATAATAAATATTATTATATTATATAATTATTCTTTACATATATAAATTTATTTCTAAAGAATTAAATTTAATTTTGTAAAAATAATTTTGATCTTAGAAAAATTTTATTTAGATATCTTTAGAAATGTTTTTAAAATCAAATTATAAAAGTTATAACTATTATTGAATAAATTGAATTATATTACAATTTTTAACTAAAATAAACCGATTTAAGTTAATTATTATATAATATAATAATTTAAATTAAATATAGCGTTATATTATTATTTATATTTTATATTATATATAAATATCAAAAAAACTATATCGTAATAAATATAATTTTTAAAAATATATGATATAATAAATAAATGATTTTATAAAAAAAAATCTTTGTAATCTTTATTGATTATATATTAAGATAAAATGCATAAATAGTAATAATTACACATATTTAAATGGATAACTTATATTTTAAAAAATTGAGTATGAAATATATTTTTACACATTAAACTAATGTCTTTTATTTTTTTATAACATAAAAATTTTAATAATAAAATATTATACATGATAACTATTTAGTGTATTAAATACTTCAATATATAATTTAATCAATTAATTTAATAAATAAATACAAATAAGATATATCAATTAAATATAAAAATAAACGTTATAATTAATAGTTATACTATGATTTTAAAATAGTTAATCTTTATTTTTTTTGAATATTTAAACTAATTTATTTTTTAATTTTTTATCTTTGATAAATTATTTTTAAGTTTTAAAAAAATTAATACTTATTACATCTGTATTAAAAACATTTATAGTTTTAAAACTATTAAGTTTGTATAAATTTTATTTAATACATTATTTAATCTAATTAAAAATTAAATTTTTTTATTAAAAAATAATTTTAAATTATTTAGATAAGTATGATATTTATAGATCAAATTAATTATTTAAATTAAAAGTTTATTTTTTAATTTTAAATTAATTTAGTTGTATAATCTAATTAAATTAATCTTATAATTTTTATTATAAAATTTAATTATTTTCTTAATGTAATAAAAATTATTTTTAATTAATAAAAAATTTTTATAACAAACAACATAGTAATTCGATAAGTAAAATTTTTTATTTAATAAACTTATTATTTTATAAACTTAATAATGCTTAATAGATAGAATTTTTATAGAACTAATCATAATTAAATTATTAATTTAATTATGATATAAATTTTAATAAATATTATCTAATAAAATATCGATAATCTTAATTCATTCATAATATATAATTTAATTATGAATGAATAATTATATCATTATTTTTTAATTTTTTATAATGTAAAAATCTTATAGACATAAGATCAATTTCATATATTTCTCTATACAGTAGTCATATATTTATTATTATATTTTGAATTTAAAAATTAGCATTTAAATAAAATATAACAAAATTAGTTTAATTAACAGATTTAATTTGTTTTAGTAATAAATTATTTTATTAAAAATTTCATTAATTAATTTTTATATTTTATATTTAATTTAAAATGTATTAACTGTATATATTTATATATTTTAAGATAAGATTATTAATCTTTAATATGAAAATAAGTTATTTAATGCTTAAATTTATACTTAATTAAATTATATATTTATTAATTTTTAATTAAGCAAAATACTATAATAAATAGTTATTTTATTAGCTTTAATATTAGAATATTCAAAGATTTCAAAAATAATATTTTATCGTTATGAACGCTGTTTGATATTATTTAATAACGAATATTTCTTTTTTAAAATTAATTATATTTATATTAAAATTCTTAAAATTGTAAATCAAATAAAACAAACATATATTAATACTTTTATGATTTAAAATTATTAATCATATTTTTTATTGATACAAGTATAAAAATGATATTTAAAATGATTATACTAATAAAATTTATATTACATTTTTAATAAAGTTATTTGTTAGTTAATAGAATCATATATTTTTAATTATATTCATTTTTAAACAATTATTAATAATAATATTTATATTTTTAATAAAAAATAAAATATGATTAGTTTTCATAAATGATAAAAGAAGATCAGTACAAATATTTATTTTCCGTTTTATTTTTTTTGAGACTTAATTTTAAATAAAAATTTTTTTTATTAATAAAATAAAAAATGTTTTATATATAATAATTTTTTTACTTTTAGTATATTAAATATAGAAAGTTAGTATAATTTATTAATCATTTATTAGTATATAACTTAATTATTTATTTTGTAAATGATAAAATTAAAATATTCATATGTTTTAAAATATAATAATTATTATTTTTTTAAATAATCATTATATTTTAATAGATAATCATAAATATATTGTTTTAATTAAGCAATAATAATATTAAATTTTTATAACTATTACTAATAGTAAACTTTTTAATATTATTATTTATTATAATAAATAATAAATTCTTAAGAGTATCAATTTATAGAAAATAAATTTAGTTATATTCGTATTATTCAATTTTTATAAATATACAATAAAATTTAAAATAAACAATTCTTTAAACTTAAAACAAAATAACTCATATAAATAAAATTTATTATATTTTTAAAAATATAATAACCTTTATTTTAAAGAAATCTAAAATATAAAAATAGTTATCTAAAATTATTTAAAATCTTTTTATTATTATTTTATTTATGTTTAGCTAAGTAATAAATTGATATTAAAGATGAATTAGTAAAGTGGATTATATAAAATTAATATTTTTTAAAAGTTTTATAAGTTATATATTTAACATTAAAATATATAACTTATAAAAATAAATGAAAATTATTTTTTTTCAAAAAAATATAAAAATCTATTTTTATAAAATTAACTTTTTATATTTTTTATAAAATTAACTATGATTTATAATAAATAAAAAATATACATTATTTTTATATATTTTAATAAAATGTCGCGATTAGATTTTAAATTATTTCAATATTATACATATATTTTTATTTATTTAATAATTTACCTTAAAATAAGGTAAATTATTAATTTAATTAATTTATAATTATTAAAATAGTTAATTAAATATTATAATATTTATGTTTTTTTATTTTTCGATAAGTATTAATGTTTATTGATAATCTTTTCTTTTGGCTTAAGTAAGAAATAATTATTTATATTATTAATATAAATATATATATTAATAATATTGTACTATAATTTCATATATATTTAAAATAAAAAAAATGAAAAATTAAATATATTAAGTTTAAAAAAATAATTTTAAATTATATATCAAAAAAAGTAATATAAAATTTTTTATTCTGATTTTATAATTATAATTATAAGTTTAAAATATTTGTTTAATAATAGTAAGATTTAAATAAAAGATATCTGATATTGATCAATCAAAATATTAAATCAAAGAATCTTATTCTTATTATTAAATAAGAGAATTAGTAAAATATAAAACACATTTTTATCATAAGATAACATATTTTAAATTATTAATTATATTATTCTTTACTTTATTAGAATAAAAAACTATTAAGTAACTTATTTCATGTTATTAGTATTTGTAAATATTATATTGATAATTATTATTTATTATTAATTTTTAATATAAAAATCATTAATTTAAAAAAATTAAAAAAAATTAAAAAATTTAATTTATTTAAGTTTAAAATAGAATAAATAAAACTATGATAAGATTAGTAATACACAATATAGTTAAGATGATTTTAATAACTTGATGGTAATTTAATAACAAGAGTTATAAATAAAACATAACAAACATTGTTTTAAATATAACTTACTCTTTATGAAACATAAATATATATTATATGGATCCTAATATATATAAAAATAGAGTTATAAAAAATTATCATATTAAAAGATATAATAAAATAAGTGTTATTTAAGATCAAATTACATTATATCAAAATCATATATAATTATTTATATTAAGTTTTTATTATATATTTTATTTTATAAAAATAAAATATTTTTATTTAAATAAGCTTTTATTTATAAAAAAATAAAAGATAGATAGTATAGATATTAACCTATATAAATCATGGAATATAAAATTTAATATTTTAATTTCTATAATTTATAATATTATTTAAACTTATTATTTTCTTTTATATTTAATTTGAAGAAAAATAGGAAATTATTTTATTATCAATAATATATTAAAATTCTATTTCTAATAGAATATACTCAAAGTCATTGAAACTAGTTATCATAATTATTTTTTTATAAAAATAAAAAAATTAAAAATGATTAACTATAAAATATATATGTTTAATATAAAATGAATTAATTATATATATAATTAAACTATGAGTAATGATAAATAAAATATTATAATATAGTTTTCTAGTATTTTCTTAAATAATTTTTTTAAATATAAATAGATATAAAAATTAAATTATATATTGAAAATATTAAATATTATTGAATTGCATTCTAAAAAAAAGAATAAATTCTCATTTAATAATTTTAATAAAAATTTATATAAATGATATAATAGAATATCATATGATATATTATCCTAGTTATTTAAATAATTTTTCAAAAATAAACATAACTTTAATTAAATATTTTATCATGATTTCTTTTTTTAATTATGATAAAATAGAAATTTATAGTATTAAAATATTTATTAAGAAAATAAAAATTTTTTATAGAATGTAAATTTTGATAAAATTAGTTTAATTCTTAATTATCTCTCTAAATATCCATTGTTTTTATAAACAATGAATATTAATATAATTTTTATTATTATTTTTAAATAGATTTTATTATCTGTTATAATGGACATTTTCCTTATAAGAAATTTTACTACATAATTTTTTAAACTTTAATTATTTTAATAAAGATTAATATTAAAAAGTGATTATTTCAATAATAGATATTTTCTATCAATCTTTTTATAAATATCAATTCTTTTAGATCATTATAAGAATTTAACATATAAGTTATTATAAATTTACTTCATTTTGATTTAAGATAGAAAATCTTATGATATCTTATATAGATAATTAGAATGTCTTTCTTAATGAATATCTTATTTAAGATAAAATTCAATATCTAAATCTAAAATAATATTAATTATTATATCATTAATATAATCTTAAGATAAGATAACTACTATTATATTTTACTATTAGTTTATTTTAAAATTAATTTTCTATTAATTATTTTTATTTAGTATTTATATTTAAATTAGTAATAATATTTTATTCTAATTTAATAATTCTTTTAATATGATTTTTTTCATGAATATATTTTAATAATAGTTTTTATAAAAACTATTATTATTTACAACTAAATACATCTAATTAGTAAGATAAATGATTATAGTATCACTATTTTCATAGTACAATAAATTATTGTATTTTTTATATTTGATGATGCTATCAAAAAAACACTAATATCATATAGTGAATAAAATGTATTAATAAAAATATGTTAAAAATAAAAAATTTATAATATAACACATAACTGAGGCAAAATTAATAATAAATTAATTAATTAATATTATATTCAAATTAATGTAAAAATGAAAATTTTATTTAATTTAAAATAAATATTTAAATAATTGATTATTAATATTTTTAATTTCTAATATTTATTAATTTAGCAAATATCCGTCTTATATAAAAAATACTAAAACTAATTCATTTATAATAAATAAATGAATTAGTTAATTTATATTAAATAGGTAATTAATCAGGTTCTTATATTTTTTTGATGATATCAATCACATAATTTTTATAAATTATATAGAATAATTTAATTGAAATAGTTATAATTAAAATAATTAAAATATGAATCATCATAGATGAATTCTATTCATTTATGATGATTGCTTTATTTGTATTTATTCTTTTGATAAAAAAGGAATAAATATGAATATAAATTATATAAAACAATATAGAAATTAAAAAATATCATTAATAATAAAAATCAATTTTTTATTAATCAAAAGATACTTAATATATAATTTAACTTAATTTTATTTATAAAAACTTTATATATTAACTAATTATCTTATTTATAATTTATCTTATCAAAGAATACTTATTATAGCATGATCTAAAAGAAAATTAGTAAATATATATTTTACAATATTTTAATTATTTTAAATTAAAAAATTTTTTACATAACTATTTTAATTTAATTATTAAATATAAAATATTAACTATATAAATATCATTACACTATTTTGATAATGTTTTAAATAGCACTAAAGTTTGTAATAATTCCTATTATCAACTTAAGTTAATTTTGATTTTTTATGTTAAAATAACCTAATAATTCTTTTATATATATTTATAAAAGAATAAGTAATATATTCTTATAATAAAGAATAATTGAAAATAGAGAATATATTTAAATTATATAACTTATCTTATATATTTTTAATATTTAATTTATTTTGGTTATTATCTATAAGTATTATATTTTTTTGACTTATAATTTTAAAATAAAAATTATAATTTGACTATTTAATCAGGTAGATATTCAAATTTATTTCTTATATATAATAGTCTAATCTATATTAGATCATCATATAGATAAAATATTTTCATCTTTTTAAATAAATTACATTTAAAATGTAAACAAAATTTTCTAATATAAAAAACATATTATCAATTAAATAATTTTTTCAAATAATCCATTTATTTTTTATTAACAATCTTATTCAAAATTATTTTATCAAATTTTATTAAAAATATTGTTTTATCATAGTATGATAATACTACAAGTTAAATTTTAATTATAAAATTTATTTTTATTAATTAAAAATTAATAAATTAATTCGCATATTGATAATTTTATATAAATTAAACAAATTCTAATTAAAAAAATTTTTTAAGTTAAATAGATCATTAAATCATGTAATTATTCACAAATAAAATAATTAAAATATAGTTTATTAAAATATATTTATTAATAATAAATAATTAGTATTATTTATTTTAAAAGTTCAGATTCATACTTAATATTTTATTAATCTTATTAAACAATAAGATATTATTTTTTTATTTTTTATATAAAAGAAAATAGTTAAGTTTAATTAAAGTTTAATATTATATTAAATAATAAAATTTTCATAAAATAGTAGCAAATAGAATATACTTATGAATAACTATATTGATTTTTTCATAAAATGCCTATGATAAAGAAGTTTTCTACAGAAACTATATTTATTGGTCATAAAGACCATCAAACAGAAGGATTAAAAATACCACCTCATTCAATAGAAGCTGAACAATCAGTACTTGGTGGATTAATGTTAGATAATGAGCGATGGGATCATATATCGGAACGTGTAACTAATGCAGATTTTTTTAGTCGATCACATCGAACTATTTTTGCAAGAATGCAAGGATTACTTGAACAAAATAGACCAATTGATTTGATCACTCTATCTGAATCATTAGAACAACAAGGTGAATTGGATAATGTTGGTGGTTTTGCTTATTTAGCAGAATTAGCTAAAAATATCCCAAGTGCTGCTAATATTAATGCTTATGCTGATATTGTGCGAGAACGTGCAGTTGTTCGTGATATGATTGCTGTAGCAAATGAGATTGCTGATGCTGGTTATAATCCTCAAGGTCGAACCAGTGAAGAATTGCTAGATTTAGCAGAATCACGTGTTTTTCAAATTGCAGAAACTAGAATTACTAAAGATGATGGCCCAAAAGGGATTGAAGAAATTTTGTCAAAAACTGTAGAAAAAATTGAACAACTTTATAAAAATCCTCATGATGGCGTAACAGGGATATCTACTGGATACCAAGATTTGGACAGAAAAACTGCAGGATTACAAAATTCTGATTTGATTATTGTAGCGGCTCGCCCTTCAATGGGTAAAACTACTTTTGCAATGAATTTATGTGAACATGCAGCACTAACTGAAGAGAAACCAGTTATAATTTTTAGTTTAGAGATGCCAGCTAATCAAATAATGATACGTATGTTAGCTTCGCTTTCGCGTGTTGATCAGACACGTATTCGTACAGGTCAACTTAATGATGAAGATTGGGCTCGAATTTCTAGCACTATGGGGATTTTAATGGAAAAACGTAATATGTATATTGATGATTCTGCTGGATTGACACCAACAGAAGTTCGTTCACGATCCCGTCGTATCTACCGTGAATATGGTGGTTTAAGTTTAATTATGATTGATTATCTTCAACTTATGCGTGTTCCTTCCATGCCTGATAATCGTACACTTGAAATTGCTGAAATATCTCGTTCGCTTAAATCATTGGCGAAAGAATTACAAGTTCCAGTAATAGCATTATCACAACTTAATCGTAGTCTTGAACAACGATCTGATAAAAAACCGCTTAATTCAGATTTACGTGAATCTGGATCTATTGAACAGGATGCTGATTTAATTATGTTTATATATCGAGATGAAGTTTATAATGATAACTCAGATCTTAAAGGGATAGCAGAGATCATCATCGGTAAGCAACGTAATGGACCAATCGGAACAATACGTCTTACTTTTAATGGACGATGGTCACGTTTTGATAATTATTCCGGACAAATTTACCAAGTAGAGTAATCGATTTTATTTAATTTTAATATTCAAAGAGTAAATGAAAGTGGTAACTGCTGTCATTCGACGCCATGCATTGCGTCAAAATTTAAAACAAGTTCGAAAAATTGCGCCTTATAGTCGTATAATTGCTATTGTTAAAGCTAATGCTTATGGTCATGGTTTATTAGAAACTAGTCATACAATTAAAGATCTTGTTGATAGTTTTGGAGTTTCTCGTATTAATGAAGCGATAATATTACGTAAAAATGGAATAAATAAATCTATCTTACTATTAGAGGGTTTTTTTGATTTAGATTCATTATCTATTATAACTAAGCATTCAATTAATATAGTTGTTCAAAATATTGAACAAATTAAAATTTTAGAACAAATTAAACTAAAAAAACCAATAAAAGTTTGGATGAAGCTTGATACTGGTATGCACCGATTAGGGTTCAGACCTAAAGAAGCTATGATGTTTTATACTAGATTAATATTATGTAAAAATATCAAAAAACCTATTAATATTATGAGTCATTTTAGTTGTGCAAATAAGTTAGATCTATCAGATGTTACTAATCGTCAATTATCTTGTTTTAATCGTTTCATAAAAAATAAACCTGGCGATAAATCAATTGCAGCATCATCTGGTATTATATTGTGGCCAACATCACACTTTAGTTATGTGCGTCCAGGTATCATGATATATGGCGTTTCACCATATGAAAATAAGCAAGGAAAGGATTTTGGTCTTCTTCCAGCTATGACATTAAAATCTAATTTAATTGCTATTCGTCAACATGGATCTGGGGAACCAGTCGGTTATGGTGGTCTTTATATTAGCAAGCACAATACTAATATTGGTATAGTTGATATTGGTTATGGTGACGGTTATCCTGGTAATGCTCCATCAGGTACACCAATACTAATAAATGGACGAAAAGTTCCTATTATTGGTAGAGTATCTATGGATATGATATCAGTAGATTTAGGAATTGAAAGCAATGATAAAGTAGGTGATGAGGTGATTATATGGGGAGATTTATTACCTGTTGAGAAGGTAGCAAAATACACTGGGATAAGTAATTATGAATTAACAACAAAGATAACCTCTAGAGTAGTGATGAAATATATTGAAGAATAAATTTATTATTTTGATCATTTATTATAAATAATAAATATGGTAAGTAATATTAATCAAATTTTAAGTATTTAGAAACAAAAATATTTTTAATAACAACTTAATTTAATCTTTAAATGATAAATTAAACAAATATATTTATTGAATAAAATTAACTTTATTATTATCATTTTTATTAAAATCTCGAATCAAAATATTTTAAATATAAAATTTGTTTCTATTATTAAAATATCAAGATTAATAAATTAATGTTTTCTGCTATTGATTGTCTTTTAATGAAATAGTTATAAAGAAATACAATTATTAACAATTTGAAAAATTGTCTTTTAACATTAAAAAAATTAATAAATTCTAATTATATACATGTATTTAATCATTAATAATATTCATTTAATAAAATAATATTATTTTATTAATAATTATTAAAATAAAAACTATATAGTTACTTTATAAACAATACTAGTTTATTAAAACAAACTAACGTATATCTCGAGTCTTATCTATTTTTTACAATTGAGAATACTTTAGAAAAACTTATTAAGTTTAACATTTTAATATATACAATTATTTATATATGTTAAACTTAATATAAAAGTTGTATTTATATCTATTATAGTTTATCTTAATAAAATATCCGTTTTAAAAATTAAAATTCGATGTTATATATATAAGACTTTTATTAATTTTAAAAATAATTAAATATTACATTTATATGACAATAATAATAAGTTAACTAATAATATTTTTAATATATATTGAATATTGTTCACTAGCATATATCATCTTGCAAGAATATTCTTTTTATTACTAATTTAAATTTTATTAAAATTTATGATAACTATTTAATTGATATTGATTATGAACTTATTTATCTTATAATTTAGTAAAATATTTAGATTTTATAATCCCAGTAAACATTATTAGAATGATCAGAGATAACTAAAAGATAAATTTTTTTCTTCATACTTAATAATAAGTATATTCTTTGTATTATAAATTATCCTATACTAAACTATTTAACTCTTACTACATAATTTCTAAATCAATACTTATAAAGGAAACTACAGTATACATTTACGATGAATAAGAAAATTATATTATATTGTTTTGATATTGAAAATATAAATCGTTTTTATAACAAAAGATATGTAATTAAATATCTTTTGTAAAATAAATATTATTTATGTCAAGATATTTAATTGAACATATTTTTATTTTTATAAACATTAATTTTTCATAAAGTAAAATATGAATATTATTATTAATTATAGTTTTAAAGAAATTATTAGAACTTTAAAATCCGTTCTGTTTTATTAGCTAATAAGAAAATTTTTAATCATAATCTAAGCATCTTTTGTAAAAAAAATTATCTTTATATGTTATTTTACTCTTATGGATAATAATATTAATTTCTTATTGAGATTAATTAATTAAAAAATTAATATTAGTTATATAACTTGTTTTATAGTTAATGATTTTTATCATTTCTTATTTTTAAATTTATTATTAAAATAATATAAACAATTTCTTTGTAAATAATAAATCTTTGTTTAAATACTTAATATAGTACTAATCACCTTTAATATCTAAAAACAATTAAGTTATTTATATTATATTTTGTTAAATTAAATATTTAATTGAATAATTTAATATTGTATTAATATTATAGTCTTATAAGTTATAATCATAAGAAGTATTAATATAGTTATTAAAATATATATAAGATACGCAGTATAAAACAGAGTTATTTTTTTTAAATACAATATTATTAATTTTATTTTTATTAATAACCTCGTTTTATTATTGGATTTAAAAACTTACCAGTATGTGATTTTTTACATTTTATTATTTGCTCTGGTATACCAGCAAATAATATTCTACCACCACTATTTCCTCCTTCAGGACCAAGATCAACAATCCAATCTGCTGTTTTTATTACATCAAGATTATGCTCAATAATAACAATAGTATTTCCTTGATCTCGAAGTTTATATAAGACATTTAATAATTGTTTAATATCATCAAAATGTAAACCTGTAGTTGGTTCATCTAAAATATAAAGAGTTTTACCAGTATTACGTTTTGATAGTTCGCGAGATAATTTAATCCGTTGTGCTTCACCACCAGATAAAGTTATTGCCGCTTGACCTAAACTAATATAGGAAAGTCCAACGTCCATTAATGTTTGTAATTTACGTACTAATATCGGAATAGCTTCAAAATATTTATGAGCTTCTTGAATAGTCATTTTTAATATTTCATGAATATTTTTACCCTTATATTTAATTTCTAAAGTTTCACGATTATATCGTTTTCCATTGCAATAATCACAAAATACATATGTATCAGGTAAAAAATGCATCTTAACTTTCATCATCCCATCACCTTGACACGCTTCGCATCGTCCACCCTTTAAATTAAAACTAAACCTTCCAAGTGAATGGCCTCGAACACGAGACTCATGCACAGAGGAAAATAATTCACGAATTATTTTAAATATGCCAGTATAAGTGGCTGGATTAGAGCGAGGTGTTCTTCCTATTGGATGTTGATTAATGTTAATTACTTTATCAAAGAATTCTAATCCTTCAATATTAGTATATGGTGCTGTTATAATATTTTTAACTTTATTTAATTTATTTTGAGCAATAGAAAATAATGTATTATTGATTAAAGTTGATTTCCCTGAACCTGAAACACCAGTAATGCAGATAAATAAGCCGACTGGTAACTCTAATGTTATATTTTTTAGATTATTGCCTTGTGCACCAATAAGCTTTAGAATTTTTTTTGTATTAATAGATACTCGTTTTTTCGGAATTAGAATTTTATATTTACCACTAAGATATTTACCAGTTAATGAATTTGGATTTTTAATGATATCGTCTAGATTTCCTTGAGCAACAATATGCCCACCATGTATACCTGCTCCAGGACCGATATCGATAATATGATCAGCAGAACGTATCGTATCTTCATTATGTTCTACTATAATAACAGTATTGCCTAAATTACGTAAATGTAATAAGATTTGTAATAACCGATTATTATCACGTTGATGCAAACCAATTGAAGGTTCGTCTATTATATAGATAACACCAACTAATCCTGAACCAATTTGGTTTGTTAATCTAATGCGTTGTGACTCACCTCCGGATAATGTCTCAGCTGGACGTGAAAGTGTTAGATAGCTTAATCCCATATTGATTAAAAATTTTAATCGATCCTTAATTTCTTTAAGAATTTTTTCTGCAATTTTCGTATGCTGTCTACTGAGTTGTAATGTTTTAAAAAACATCATTGCATGACCGATATTAAAATTTGAAATTTCAGTTAAAGAAGTATTTTTAATAAATACATAACGTGCTTCTTTTTGTAAACGAGTGCCATGACAACTAATGCATGAGCGATTGTTAATATATTTTGCTAACTTTTTTCGTACTGTTATTGAGTTAGTTTCTTTATAACGCCGTTCTATGTTATTAATTATACCTTCAAATGGATTATATTTTACAATATCATCTCTGTAATTATTTTGATATCTAAATTCAATTATTTCTTTGCCTGAACCATATAAGATTAACTGCTTGATTATCGGGTCTAAAGAACTAAATTTATCTTTAATATCAAATTTATAATGTTTAGCTAATGATAATAACATTTGAAAATAATAAAAATTGTGTTGATCCCAACCATGAATTGCACCGTTTACTAAAGAGATTTGATCATTTTCGATTACTAGATTTGGATCAAAAAATTGTTGTACACCAAGACCATTACAAGTACTACAAGCACCAGCTGGATTATTAAAAGAAAATATATGCGGTTCTAATTCATTTATACTATAATAGCAAACTGGACAGGCGAAATTAGAAGAAAAAATTAATTCAGTTTCTTGACTATTATTCATGTCAACGATAATTGCAGTACCGCCTGATAACTCTAGAGCAATTTCAAACGATTCTACTAATCGTTGTATTAGGTTAGCACGAACTTTGAAACGATCAACAACTACTTCAATAGTATGTTTTTTATGTAGTTCTAATTTAGGTTGATCAGATAGATTATAAATCTTACCATTAATGCGTGCACGGATATAACCTTGAGTTATTAAATTATTTAATAGTTTGCTATATTCACCTTTACATTTTTTAACTAATGGTGCTAATAACATTAGCGATTTTCCTTCCGGCAGAATCATAATATTATCAACCATTTGGCTAATTGTTTGTGAAGTTAACGGAATATGATGATCAGGGCAATGAGGTTCACCTATACGAGCAAAAAGTAAACGTAAATAATCATAAATTGTAGTAATAGTTCCAACTGTTGAGCGTGGATTATATGAAATTGATTTTTGCTCAATTGAAATGGATGGAGATAGCCCTTCTATATGATCAACATCTGGTTTTTGCATTAAAGATAGAAATTGTCTAGCATATGTAGAAAGTGATTCAACATAACGTCGATGACCTTCTGCATATATAGTATTAAATGCAAGTGAAGATTTTCCTGAACCTGATAACCCAGTAATAACAATTAATTTATCACGAGGGATTGTTAAATTAATATTCTTTAAGTTATGGGTGCGTGCACCTGTAATTTCAATATTATCCATATTTAAAATTGATAATTATAGCCGTATTTAAATAGTAAATAAAATTCTTTATTTATCATATAATTTTAATTATATCAATATAAAGTAATATATAATATAAAGTTATTTATTCTTAAAAAATTAATATTAAATTTAAAATAGTAATATTCACTAATAGTTTTTTTTAAGATATTTTTCTAAATCTTGACTAAAATTATTTGGTTTTAATATTCAATATAATATTCACATGTTAAAGTAGTAATACTTAATTTATACTAAAATTGATTCATCTAGGAGTATCTAATGGCAAGTAGAGGCATTAATAAAGTTATACTTATTGGTAACTTAGGACAGGATCCTGAAATTCGTTATATGCCAAATGGTGGTGCAGTTGCAAATATTACTTTAGCAACTTCTGAAAGTTGGCGTGACAAACAATGCGGGGAAATTCGGGAAAAGACAGAATGGCATAGAATTGTTATCTTTGGTAAATTAGCTGAAATAGCAGGTGAATATTTACATAAAGGCTCACAAGTTTATATTGAAGGCTCATTACAAACTCGTAAATGGCAAGATCAAAACGGCCAAGATCGTTACTCAACTGAAGTTATTGTAAGTATCGCTGGTACAATGAAAATGTTGGGTGGTGGTTTGGCACGTAATAATTCACAAGAAGATGTATTACAAAATAATTTAGTAAATAGTAGTTCTAAGCAATTACAAAAAAATAAACAATATATTAATAATGAAATAGTTTCTCCTTCTTATTCAGATAAAATTGTTACACCTGTACAAGTTGAACAAGCAATAGATTTCGATGATGAAATTCCATTTTAATTATTATAAATAATAATTTTATATTTTTTAATAAAAAATATAAAAATTAATTATAAATCGTTACTTTAAAATAAATCATTTCTACTTTTCTATAAAAGTATTTAATGAGAATACGATTTCTCTCTAAAACTTTATTAGAGAGAATATTTTTTTGTTTATGGAGAAATCATCATAAAGATGATATAATATTAATATATATTTTTATTAAGTATTTAATGTTTATTTTATTATGAATTTACAATAGAATTTATCCATAATTTTATTTTTTATATAGATTTCAAAACATTGATTTTATCATAATTTAGTTTTAATTTATGAACAAAATACTTAATTTTATGATTAGATGAATTATCTCTTATCCATAAATTAATGGATAATTTAGAAACTTTATTTTTTAAAATTTATTAAGTTTTTTTATAAAAAAATAAAAATAATTTTTGATTAAACAAACTGTATATAAAATATACAATTTTATTTATTTTATTTTATTTTAAAATTTAAAATAATAGATATTAGATTATTTTAGAATTAAAAAAATAGATTTTTTTATTAAATAAAAAAAATAATTAACTAGATTTATATATTTTATTAAAATTTAGCGTTATCAATCTCTTTTTAGATTGTTTTAAATAAAATTTATTTTAAACTATTCTTATAAATTTGAAATTTTCGTATTATTTTTTTTAACTTATTTCACAATTATTATATTATAATTAATTTTTTTATTTAATTAATATATCTTTAAATTAGAAATGATGATAAAATAAATTATATAAAGATATAATCATATTTGCATAATAATTTTATTGTATCTGATACAAAGATAATAAAAAATATTTTTTGTTATATAAACTAGTATGGTAGTGAATGGCGTTGAAATAATTTAAATTTTATTAATTTTAAAATAATTAACTGATATTTCTATATATAATATAATATTAGAAATAGAAAATTTTCTTTTTAAATAGTAATTAATAATAAAAATTTAAAGTTATAAAAATTATTAATTACAATTTTCTCATTTTATTTATTGAATGATTAGTATATTAATCAGGAAAACTGATTGATTTGATAATAGCGAAACTATATCATAGATAACTATTATTTTATTTTAGGTATTACTAATAAGTTAAAAGTTTTCAGTTTTTTTATTTTTAGAAGATTTTTATTGATGAAATAAAAATTCAAAGTTTTTAAAATAAGATAAAGATAATAATATAGATTAAGATAATTTACAAAATTAGATTTATAAGATGACTGGTTAGATTATTTTAATTATATTTTAATGATAAAGATATAGAATAGATTGATTTTAAGCAAATTATATATATCATAAAATTAGTGTTATAAAATCTAAAATATAATTTTTATTTCATATATTATAAATAGAATTTATCAATAATCATTGATATAAAATAAAAATTAATTAAAATTTATTTTAATTAATAAAAATAAATAATTTCTTACTTATAGGGTTTTATTTTTCTAAAATTTAATTGTTTAATGAATTTATATTCAATTCAAAGATTATATTTATTAAATAAATTTTATTAAAAGTATTTTTGTTTTTAATCTAAAAGCAAATAAAAAACATATAAACTTAAAATATCTCTGGATAATTTTATATTAAAGACCAAATAAAAATATTTATATTATATATAAAACATTAAAATATATAATATATGCAAAAACATTTCTTAATTAAAGATATATAACAAAATTCATTTATAAGATAACATTAAAATGTTTTGGTTAATACAAATAAATATTTATTATTTTTATTTCATAAGAATTTTTATCAAATAACATGTTTGTTATCAATAAAAACAAATAAAATATTATAAAAAATATAAATATAAATATATATGATTATTGTTTTTTATACAAAACCAATTTTTTGTTTATAAAGTAAATTAAAAGATAACAATGTTAAATTTAAAAATAGTTAAAATAATAATTTATAACTATTTTTTTGAATTCTATTAATAATTAAAAATTATAGTAGTAACAATTTTTGTTTTAAAATAGAATTATTGAAATATGTTATTACTAATAATAAATTGATATTTTATGAATTTGAATCAATAAAAATATATTAATTTATATAATTTTGTATATGATCCTTAACTAATAATAAAGTGAATTGGATAATTTAGGATAAAATGCTATTATATAAATAAAAAAAATTTTATATCATTGATTTTATTTTTTATAAAAATCAATGATATAAAATTTTTTATTAAAATCACTATAAGTATTTATATTTATAAAATAATGGTAATTAAAATGATAATAAATATGCTTCTAAATAAAACTTTTAGCATAGATTATCTATATTTAATTATAAGAATTTAGATAAATTATGTAAAAAGTTATAGAGAAGAATTATATTTTAAGAAAATATTAAACTTATTTTTTTATCTAATTAAAATTTATCATATAAGTGTTAGGAATATTTATGGATTGACAATTCATAAAAAATAAAAAAATATTTAATATTATTTGTTAACTTTAATATTTTAATCTTATTTCCATTATATAAAGTTTCTCTATAAATAAATTATTAATGATATTTTAACATAAAATTTAAATAATTATTTCGTTTATTGATGAAATAACCATTTTATGCTATTTAATAACATTAATAGATTTTCTAAAATAGTAAATATAATTTATTAAATTGAGACCTTTTATAATTTAAAATTTTCTATACTATAGAAAATTTTATATATTTTAATACTTTTCTTTTAATTAATTCTTTATATAAGTAAAATAATATAAAATATAATTTTTTCTATTATTAATTATCCTAATAAGAATTTATTTTTAAAAAATCCTATATTTATTATCATTTTCTGTATTTTAATTAATTTAAAATAACTTAATGGTATTTTTTACTTATAATATGATAAGTTAACTTATCATATTATACTTTATTTAAAGTATAATTATTAATATTTTTTAGTAAAAACTATTTTTTATTTATTTTTAATTTAATTAGTTTTTAATATTAGTTGTTTATCTTTCTATAGATTTATTTATTTATTCTATAATATTAAAATATTAGATTTCAATTATATGAATAATTGTTATTAGTAATTTACTAATCTAAAGTATTCTTTATCATTACAAATTAAGATTAATTATATTTTTGTATGATAAATTATATATATTATAATAATTAATTTTTTACTTTTTTAATTTAATAATCTAGAGTATTTATTGAATTTAATTTAAATAAGTAAATTATATTTAAAATATATAATATTTAATAAATATATTTTGATAAATAAGATATTTTATATCTTTAATATCTTTATTTGAAAATTATCATGTCTATTATAAATGTTTGATTTCTATGCCCATAAATAATATGGTCCGTCACTATTATTATTGTTTTGAAAACTGACAAGATTAGCAATTTTATCATTGCATAAATTAGTAAACTGTTTTATAATTAATAATAAGAAATTTATACATGTTAACTTATTTTTTCTAAAAAGTTATTTTACTATGATAAAAAATAAAATTGATGTTTGATTAAATAAGAATAATTAAAATATATGAATATATTTATTTTTTGTTTTACATGTTATAAACTATATTATTTCATAAACTCAATTTTAAAAAATTTTTTGTTATTAAGAAAAAAAGTAAGATATATAATTTATTTGGATTATAATTTTTTTTAATATATTTAAATACTTAATATTGAAAATCAATTAAATAACTTAAATATTTATCTATTTTTAATTAAACATTCGCAAAAAAATTAGTAGTATACTTATCAAGTATAAGATAAGATCTTATATCCATAATAAAAATTATATATCATATTAAATCGTAAAATATTTAAATATTTACTTTACTTTATAATTCACATTCATATATTAAAATATATTAATGATGGTTTTTATTTTATATGAAATTATACGCATTAATTTTAATTGGAATTATTTGGTTTTTTGATCTTATAATATATATATTATAAATATTATGATTGAATAATCAGATTATAGATTAAGAGAATTACTAAATTGATTGTACTAATTTAACCATTGTATTAAATTCATGATAGAGTTTAAATAAACTATTTTTGGTTTAGAATTCATATTAATAAATAATTTTACACTATTTATTTTTGATAATAAAAGTGGATTTAAGTATAAATATAATATAATAATTAATTAATATTAGTAATCTATGTCATTTCATTTTAATAAATTAAGGAATTAAAAAATTTATTATAAGTTTTATAATAAGAATAAGTAAAACTATAGCAATTAATCTTTTATTTATTAAAATATATCAGCATAAATATCACTAATTATATTATATTTAATGTTAAAGTTATAAAGTCAAATTTTTATATGATAAATATAAGTTAAATATTCAATAAAAGTTTTAAAGAAGACTACATATTTGAATTTATTATTAAAAAATATTTTAATGTTGATAAATTCTTTAGAATTTTAAAAATATAATACTAAGAAAAATAGAATACACTGTGAAAGATTTAACTAAATCCTACTACATGTTTTTAAGATAATTTATTTATAAGTTATTAGAGAAATCTCATATTAATATTTTTTATCAATTCTATTTATATAATTTTCTTATAAAAAATAATGCTATTAAATTATAAAATAAGATAGATAAGTAATAAAATATATACTTAAATCAAACAAAACAATAATTTAATCTAATTAATATTTTAAAATAAATATTACCTAATAAGTTCATTATATTAAGAATTAGTATAATTATATAATATATATTAAGAAAACAAGAATTTCTTAAAATTACACTTTTAAGTAAAATTTATTATACTGTATTAAAAATCATCGTCATATAATAAGTAAGTAATACTAATAATAATATCAGCAAATTATTAAATAAATAAAGTTAAGTATTTATAGAATATTTTAAAATAAAAGAAATAACATATTATATTTATTAAGTAAATTAATAAAATTAATTCTAGAATATCAAACTAAAAAAATTGATTTATTGATTTTAATTAATGAAATTATTTTTTAAACAATTTTGGCAATTTTTATAAAAATATTTAATGCAAAATAAAATAAATAAAATAAATAAAACTTGTTTTATTAATCATCAAATTTTACTAACTATTTGTATTTTTAATATATAAACTAAAAAAAGATAAATAATAAATATTATTTATTAATAAATAATATTTTTTAATTTAAATATTAAAAAAATTATCTTAAAAATACTAATGTTTATTACAGTATGAATATAAAAGTAGATTTATTTCATATAAATATCATGATATTTATATGAAATATTTAGCATATTATTCTATGTTATATTGCTTAATAATATTTAATAATATATTGATCTTAATAAATATTGTTAGACATATATTTATATAAATAATATTTATATAAATTGTTATGAGATTATAATTAATTAATAGTAATTTATATCTATTATTTTTACTAAATTATAATTAATATTATTAATAATTAATTAATGGAAGTTTAATTCATAGATCTATATAAATTACTAATAGATTTGTAATTTTTGTTATATAGTATTTAAAAAATAAATTAAATAATATCAATTATAAACCGATTTTCATAAAAAAAATCACTTTTACTAAGGTACTAAAAGTGATAGGATGTATAATATATTTTATATAATGATGAAAGAGAGTTCTTATGTAAATATTAACTTAATAGTTATATAAATACACTATAATATTTTAATCTGTATATTAAAAGATTTCAACTTTAAAAAATATTTATATATTTAAATAAAAGTTATTTTTAATTTTATTTAAAGATGTAATTTCAGAAAATTATATATAAATATCAAGTTATTTGAAATATATAATTTATTTATATTCTTATAATAATATTTTTATAAAAGATAATATTGTAAGTAACATAAGTTCTAGATTTACTTAATAACTTCTTATTAAATGAAAATATAAAAAATACTTTAAAGATTGTGTTATTAGAAAAATGAAATTTTTTATTATATATTTCATATAAAATATTTTAATATTTACTCAAATGTTATTGATAATATTTTTTAAAAAATGCTTAAATAAAAAAGGTTTAATTTAAAATGAAATACTAATATTAAAATTAAGATAACTAAGATACAATTTATTTTTCTATTAACTATTATTAAATATAAATAAATAAGTTTATTTTATATATAGAATATTTGCTTTTTAAAAAACAATTTAAATAATAAGCATTAATAATATATTTTAATTAAAGAATTAATTAATCATAATTATTATCTCTATTATAAATATTCAAATATAATAAAATTATTAAATGATTGAAAAACATAGTTTAAAGACTAAAATAAAATATTTTTAAACAATTAAAAAATCCTATAACAAACACTAAATATTAGTTAAAACTTTGTTTTGCAGATCAAATATATGATCTATTAGTTATATAATCTACTTTAATAAAGTAATATTTTGATACTACTTTTCTTTCGTATTTAATTATATATCTATTTTAATTTTTATAATTTTATTTATGGAACTAAGAGAATAAAATTCTAACGTTCTATATGTCAATATTTTAAAAAAGAAAAATAGAATAAGGTTTAGTGAAGATAATAAGATAATTAAAAATAAGAAAATATATTATGCCATTGATTATTAATCATAATGAATTAAAATTATTAATTATCATAAAAATTGATTATAATATTTTTAAGTTAATTAAAATCATTTTTATGATAAACATCTATATAAATCAAACATTATAGAATTTATAATTTATATATTTTAACATAGTAATAATCTATACTATATAATATATATATAGTAAAAAAACTTATTATAATATTAATTAAGATTTAATTAAATCAATATTTAAAAAATAATTTAAGATTTATAATAAATTGTGTTCATATCTAAATAAAATTACTCGTAAACACAGATTCTCATTCAATTCATATAACTTATATTGATCATTTATAGTTATAAATCACAATATGATATAAAATAGATATATTTTAAATAATTGTATTAAATTACTATATAACTTATCCAATGTTTAATTAAATATATAATTGTAATTTCTTATTGATTTTTTTAATTTTAAAATATATAGCTTCTAAGCTAATTGATTAATTTTAGTATCAAAAAAATATAGAAATAGAATATTTTCTGAAAAAATAGAGCTAAATAAGCTATTTTATTTTTTTCTTAAAAATTTTTTTAAAATTAAATCTATTTAGCAATAGAAGAAAGTGGTTTATAACTTATAAAATAAAATTTATATATTTATGATTTAATTATTTTTAATTAAACATTAATTCTATTTTCATAGGAGCAAAAATTATGTTTTAAAAAGCTAATATTTAGAGATTTACTATTATTAATTATAAAGTAATTTATTAATTGATGTAATATTGAAAGATTAGCAATCTTTCAATATTACATCAATTAATAATAAAAATAATATTATATTAACATGTTATTTATAATAAAAAAACTGAACACTTAAAATGGATATATGAGAATTTTTAATTTTAAAATATTAAAGATATAAAATTCTTTAATTTTCGAAAGACATTTTATGTACATCATTTATCTTAAATACAATTTATTTACAAATATACAAAAATAAATTAACATAAAGATAATTTCTTCATATCAATTAGAGTTAATAAAAACTTTAGAATATCAAATTAAATGGTAAAAATAAATTATGTAAAATATGATTTTATTATAAAATATAGTTTTTCTATATATAAGTCGATTGACAGGTATTAATATATAGGATATATTAAAAAATATTTATTATTTTAGCAAGTTTCTTAATTTTTATTAAATTTTTAGATAGTTTCTACTTAATTATCAAATAAAATATTCAAATTTTAACACAATTTTTGAAAAAAAATAAACATATTCCTATATTCATATTTATTCTTTAAATGTAATTTATCATAAATTTTATATAGTTATTATAAAACATAAAGTATTTTATAGTTTAAATTGATTTTTAATTTATAATTTAAAATAATAATATCAAAATAATTATGCTAATTATATTAAAATAAATATTTATATTTTTACTATTAATTTCAAAAAATATTTTTTATTATCTTACATAATAACAACGATATATTAAAAATATACTCTATTCACATTGAAGAAGAAAATTTATTAATTAATGAATAAATTAAGTAATTAAATGTTATAATGATATATATGCTTTAAGTAATATCTTTTAATATTATATTATATCAACTATTTAATTAGATAGCAAGTTTTTATTTTATTTAAATTTAAGTAACCTATTGTTAAATATTTTATATTTATATATGATATTTTATTTTTTTTAAAAAAAAATAAAAAAGATAATATTAATAAAATAATATTTTAATTTATTTATATTTTAAAAAAGAATATAAGTTAATCAAAATATATTTTATAATAATATGTAATTTAAATTAATTGAAAGATATTAATAATATAAGATATCCTTATTATTAATAAGAATAAAAAAATTAATTTTAAAATAAAAATTAGAGTTATAATTATAAAATTTATGTAGATTTTAAAGTTATTTTTTTGATTTAAAAATTTTTTAAATATTCAACATTATATCAGAATAATTATGATAAATAAAAATGCTAATTAATAGAGAGTAAGATAATTATCCTATAAGTAAACGGAAACCAAAATTATCAGTAATTTTTATTACTAATCTAAAGAAGTTCATAAGAATAATAAATGAATATCAATATTAAAAATAAAATAGATTATTAGTAAAAATTAATTTTATATTTCTTTAATAAATAAAACAAAGAGATAATAGAATAGATAAAAATAGTTAATTAGCAGCAGCAATTATAATCGATGTAATAAAATGCAATAAATAAAACAGATATTATTAGAAATTTTTAAATTTAAAATAAAACAAAATATAATAATACAAAAAAATAAGTTGGTATTAATATTTTTTATTATTATATTTTATTATATGTTTTAAAATAAAAAAATAAAAGCTAAAACAACAACTTATAGTAATAAAATAAAAGAAGAAGTATTATTTAAGAATATATAAGTTTTTTACTTCTTCTTTTATAAAATAAGAAGTAAAAATAAAAAATAACAAATATTTTTTAATAAAACTTTAATAGTTTATTTTTTATTAAAAAAGAAGTAAAATTTTATAGAGTTAAATTAAAGTTAAATATAATAAAAACTAATCATTGATAAACAAAAAAATTATTACTTTTACTACGATAGAATTTTAAATAAAAATCAATATTAGATTTAAAAAAATAAATTGCATATATAACTTTTTACAATATACACTAATAAAATTGTATTAGAAGTATTAACTAAAGATTATAAAATAGATTTTTTGATTAATTAATCATCATAAATTATATAGATAGATAATACTTACATCAATAAAAATCATATGATTATCAATAAAATATTATTATATAACATATATATTAAATCGGATCTAATGTATATTTATATAGTATTGATATTTAAATCACGATGTTTAAATAAGTATTAAACAAATGAATGATGATTGATAGGAAATAAAAAAAATAAATTTAAAATAGAAAAATAATATACTATTTGTATTAGATATAAGTATAAAATATAGATAATTAAAAGTAAAAAAATGATAGTATTATTTTTTTGAAAAATTATAGTTTATACATCACTTATATGCAAAGTAAGAATATTTAGATAAATTAACAAGAGAAAGAAAGAATTTAATAGATTTTATATTCATTTTATATAAACTCTTGTTATTTATTATAACTATAAAATTAAATTAGTTAATTAATACAAATATAGTTATACTTAAATCTAAATAATTAATTATATATATAATATATATTGATGTTTTATATATAATATAAATAATATTAATATTTCTCTCATATTAACATAAATCTTAATTTTGTTTAAATTTTAAATATAAAAAAATCTATATATTAAATCTTAGCTATTTTATATAGTAAAATATTTTTTTTATTAAAATATTTTTTATTTCTTTTATATTTACAAAATATATTTTATAAATATTTATTTTTATAAATTAAAACTATTATCTATTATTTATATAATTTATTTTTAAGCATTCATATATTTTTAATATAGGAAAATTAGTTTTTATTTTAAAATAAAATATAAATATTATATGTTGTACAAATTTTTTTGAATTACAAATTTAAATTAAATATTTTTAAAATATAAAAAATATATTCTATAATAATTTATTATATTATTATTTTAAGTTTTATTAAATTTTTAATTATACCATATTATTTTTATTATATAAAACATCTTCAAATGAAGTAATTTTAATCTATTCTCATTTTAAATATCTAAAACAATATTTATTGATATCAATTTAATAGTTAAATATAACATAAAATTAATCGATATCAATTAATTTTAAAAGTAAAAATATTACAATTAATATTTTGTTGTTAAGAATAGAATATGATGGAATATAGAAAATTTTTACTTTTTTAGTTTATTCTATAGCTCTAGTTTTATTTTTTATAAATATTTATTTAGTGTAAAAATACTTTTACCAACTTTATAAACAAGGTTTGTCAGTAAGGACAATATGGAAATATTTTTTACTATTCTCTTTTTAATTTTAGTGGTTTCAGTATCAGGAGTTATTATAAAAGTTATTCCGTTTTGTATACCACTTCCTATTATGCAAATCGCAATAGGAGCATTATTAGCGTGGCCACATTTTGGTTTACATGTTAATTTTGATCCAGAACTTTTTTTAGTTCTTTTGATCCCTCCGTTATTATTTGTTGATGGCTGGAAAACCTCAATACGTGATTTTTTTCAAAATGGACGTGAAATTTTTATTTTAGTTTTAGGTTTAGTTTTAGTAACGATAGTAGGAATAGGTTATGTTATTTATTGGTTATTACCAGATATTCCGCTTATTGCAACTTTTGCTTTAGCAGCAGTTCTTTCTCCTACTGACGCAGTTGCATTGTCTTCTATTGTTGGTAAAGGTCGAATATCTAAACGAATGATGAGTGTGTTAGTAGGTGAAGCGTTAATGAATGATGCTTCTGGTTTAGTGGCACTAAAATTTGCTGTCGCTATTGCTATGGGAACTATGACTTTTACTGTGCCTGGTATAACTCTTGATTTTTTTAAAATTTCTATAGGTGGTTTATTAAGTGGTATTACAGTTACTTGGATTTATAGTAAATCACTTCGCATTATGACTCAAATGAGTAGTGACGATTCTGCAACTCAAATGATTTTAATGTTATTACTACCTTTCGCTGCATATCTTATTGCTGAACATATTGGTTTTTCTGGTATTTTATCATCTGTCGCTTCTGGAATGACAATTACTAAAGCTGGTGTCATTCGTAATGCGCCATTAGATATGCGTTTAAGATCAGACAATGTTTGGTCTATGTTGGAATTTGTTTTTAATGGTTTAGTTTTTGTTATGCTTGGTTTGCAATTGCCTGGTATATGGGAAAACTCTGTTATTCAAGCTGAACTTGATCCAAGCGTTGAAACTTGGATATTATTTGTTGCTGTTTTTATTATTTATACTGCTTTATTATTACTAAGGTTTAGTTGGTTATGGCTGATGAAACGATTTAGTAGGTTGTTATTAAAAAAACAGCCATTACAATTTGCTTATTATAGTTATCGTGAATTATGGTTAGCGTCATTCGCAGGAGTTCGAGGTGCGATTACTTTAGCAGGTGTTCTTTCTATACCATTATTTCTTACTGATGGCACACCTTTCCCTTCTCGTTATCAATTAGTTTTTATTGCAGCAGGTGTAATTATGCTATCAATTTTTATTGGTGTGCTTGCTTTGCCACTTTTATTATATAACTTTAAAGTTGGTGATAAATTGGAAGATATTAATGAAATGAGAACAGCAAAAGCATCCATGGCGGAAGTAGCTATTATAAGCATAAATAAAATGGAAGAACGCATTTCTAATAACAGCAAAGAATCTTTAGATCGAGAAGTTATTAATGAAGTTGCTTCTCGTGTTACTGGTTACCTTCGACGTAGAAGAATTGTTGCTCAAGATGAGATAGAACATAATTTATTAATAGAGGATTTAGAACGTCGTTTCCGCTTAACAGCGTTACGTGCAGAACGAGCAGAATTATATCATTTACGTGCAACAAAAAAAATAAGTAATGAAACTATGCGAACTTTATTATTAGATCTTGATCTAATGGAAACATTGTTAATTGGTAAAAAACATTAACTTGCTAAAATATAGATTACTAAAATATTAGTTATTATAGTAATATTTATAGATTAAAACATTAGTTAGACTAATGAACATCTTATTTTAAGCTTTATTAAAATTTATATTAAAAAATAATGTAATCTTAATTTAATAATAAATCATTTTTAGTTTTAAATGAATCCTATATACTTCATTGTTGGTTAACTTTGTTAAATTTTATAATTTAAGTAAATCAATAATCTTAAATATAAAATAATAAGAATATTATAAAAATAATTTATTTTAAGATTTATCTTTTTATATCGATTATTTTATGAAAAATATTATTATTCTATATAGAATAATAATATTCGTTTTTTTTTGAAAAAATTATAATTAATCTGTTAATTTATTATATCAACTTTTTATTATCTGTTAATTTATTATCTATATATAATAATATAAAATAGTTATCTGAATTTTATTTAGATAGTAGTTTAGTATTGTTATCCTTTTTAAAATTTAATTAAATTATTTATATCAATTGATTTTTCACTAATATAAAATGATATTTTAGAAAAAATATTTATATAATTTATTCAATACTTATAATTATAGTCTCTGACTAAATTTCTTTTTAGATAAATTAATTCAACTAAATTATTATTGTTTAAATTTTAATTATAAAAAAATATAAGTTAATATTCTTTATGAAATAAATACTCTTTCAATTTAAATCATAAAATTTTACTTGGATTATTTTAATAATAATATTATCTAATTAGTATATATTAATTTATATATAATATAAATTCTTTATAAAATCATATTTTTTGAAAAAATCACTAATATAGTTAAGATAACAAATTTATTATTAATAAGTATATTATTATATATATAAAAAAATAAAATATTGTATAATTTAATCTCTTGTATTTTTTATTTTTATCTAATTAAAGATAATATATAAAATATAATAATTTTTTATTTCTTCTGATAAATTCTTAATTATAAGAAAATTATTAAATCAATTCTTGAATTAAGATATAATATTTTATTGCTCAAAATTATATTATACTATACTTAAACTTAATACTAAATTTATTATAATCTTGCGTTGATATGAATTTCTATGACTTATATTTATTTTTTGTTATAATTAAATAATTAAAATTAATCAGAAATATGTATTATGCCTTGTATTTAATATAAATTTTATTGTAGTAGTTAAAAATATAAATTTAGATAAAAATATATTGTATATATTGTATATATAGTATATTATATGTTTTGACTAGATTAGATAATATTAGTTTATATTTTCAATATTTAGAATATATTAACTGTAGTTTATTTAATTATATATTTTTTTAATATACTTTATTAAGTTATTTAAATAATAAAGATAATAATAATTATGTTAATAACATTATATAGAATTCATCTTTTTGAAAGAATTTTCTATTTTAATCTGGATTATTCATATTAGGATTATAATATCCATTTTTTATTTTTTTGTTTTTAATTTAACAAAATAATATGAAAAATAATTAATTATTAATTATAAGAAATATATATGTTATTTATTTTTTTTCTATATTTATATATATAGAGATGTTAATGGATATATAAACACTAATATAATTCTTATCTTCATATAATAAGAATATAATATTAAATATCTTTAATATAAAATAAGAACAGAGTTTTTCAGAAATCATTATTGATTTAGTTTACTAGTTATTAAATTAATAAATATCAAGTAATTCTTTTATTTTTTTAGTAAAATTAAAATAATTAATTTTTTATTATATTAAATAATTAAAAAAAATTTATATTTTTATTTATTTATTTTTAATTAAATAGATTTTTAAATATATAAAAATTTATTTAATAAATTTTTATAAATAAAGATTATTTTCTTATTTAATTTTAAATTAAAATTTTAAAATTAATAAATGAATATAATATTATTTAATATAATATATAACTTAAATTCATTAAATAAAACTATAATAATAAATTAAAACTATTAATTTTAATAATTATGAAAACTTCATAAATATAAGTAATAAAATAATGTTATTTAATATTATTAATCTTTAATACTAAATTTATTCTTAACAATTAAATATTAATCTATATTTATTATTTTATATTAGCTTTTTATGTATCGTTAATTTTTTTATTTTTTAATACTATTTAACATTAGTAATCTTATTTTTTTAACTCGAATAAATTTATGAAAATTGACTATTTTTACTAAAATAGTATACATATTTTTTGGTATTTATATTTTATGATTATATATAATACGATGTTTAATTATATTATTTTATTATAAAATAAATATATATATTTATTAATTTTTCATTGTTATATAGTATTTTCAATTAAAACTTATCTATAATTATATATATAGATAGAGATTAAATATAGTTGGTAAATTACTTTTTTTAATTGTTTTTAATGTGAAATTATTTTATTAGTGGTAATTTATTTGTATAATTAAAGATTATTCTTCATTTATATTAAATCTATTTTTAATAACATTCTTAGTATTTAGTAACTTATCATAAGAATTATTTTAATTTATCTTTATTTATTAAATATATATATTATGGTTTTAGTAAGGAACTTTATATAATAAAAATTATTTTTGAGGAATATAAAGTGAATCTTGATTTATTATATGCAATTATTGGATTTCTTAGCGGTATACTTTTTGGTTCTAGTTTTATCTGGTTAGTTATTGCGCAAAAAATAAATAAAAAAGAATCTGAATTACGAGATTCTTATAGTATTCAAGCTAGTTATAAAGAAAAAATTGATAATTTAAAAGATTGGAAACTGGAATGTGAACACCGTGATAAAAAACTAAGATTACAAATGGAAATTAATCATAATCAAGAAATTGAATTACGTGAAGTTATGACACGGCTTGAAGATACAAAATTAATTTTTGATGAAAAACAGCGATTATTAATTGATAATGAACAACGATTAAATACTCAATTTGAAAATTTAGCAAATCGTATTTTTGAACAAAATGAACGTCGAACTTTTGAGCAAAATCGTCAGAGTTTAATTGCACTACTTACACCTTTTCGTGAACAATTAGATGGTTTTCATCGTCATGTGCATGATAGTTTTAGCCAAGAAATGCGTGAACGTCATACTTTAGCTTATGAAATTCGTCAACTTCAGAAGTTAAATACAGAGATGGCAAAAGAAACAATTAATTTAACTAAAGCGTTAAAAGGTGATAATAAAATTCAAGGAAATTGGGGTGAAACAATTTTATCTCGTATATTAGAAACTTCTGGATTAAGGAAGGGATATGAATTTGAAACTCAAATTAGTATTAATACATCTAATAGTCGTTATCAACCAGATGTCATTATTCGTTTACCACAAGGTAAGGATGTTATTATAGATGCTAAAATGTCATTAACAGCTTATGAACACTATTTTAATAGTGAAGATGAACAACAAAGAGCAACTGCATTACGTGGGCACGTTAATTCGATTCGTAACCATATAAAAGAACTAGGACGAAAAGATTACAATAAGTTAAATGGGTTAAGATCGTTAGATTATGTATTAATGTTTATTCCTCTTGAACCAGCTTATTTTATTGCCTTACGTGAAGCACCTGAACTTATAGAGGAAGGTTTACGAAATAATATTTTATTTGTTTCCCCTTCAACTTTATTGGTCGCAGTACGTATAATTAATAATTTATGGCGTTATGATCAACAAAATAAGAATGCGCAAATAATTGCCGATCGTGCTAGTAGAATGTACGATAAAATGAGGTTGTTTATTGATGATATACATGTTTTAGGTAATAGTTTAAATAAAGCGCAGTTAAATTATCAATCTGTAATCAAAAAATTATCAGAAGGAAAGGGTAATTTAATTAGCCAAGCAGAAAACTTAAAAGAATTAGGGATAGGAGTTAAATGTCCAATTGATACCTCTTTTAATAAAGAGTTTGACGTGTTATAATTTAAAAAAGTTAATATAATATAAATAAAATATAATGATATTATTATTATATATTAATTATTTAATGATTAAATGAGTATAAAGATGCTAAATCAAATTAAAGAAAAAACTGATTTTGGTTTTCATAAGGTAGACAAAAATAAAAAAGCAGATATGGTTGCTGCTATTTTTCATTCAGTAGCTGAAAAATATGATCTTATGAATGACTTAATGTCATTTGGAATGCATCGAATTTGGAAACGTTTTACGATACAAGCAAGCGGTGCTCATTATGGGCAATATATTTTAGATCTAGCTGGTGGCACAGGAGATTTAACATCTGAATTTTCTAAAATTGTTGGCGAAAAAGGTCAAGTTACTTTAGTTGATATTAATAGTTCTATGTTAAAAGTAGGTAGAGAAAAACTTCGAGATAAAGGTATCATTACTAATATTAATTATATACAGGCTGATGCTGAAGAACTCCCATTTCATGATAATTTTTTTGATTGTATTAGTATTTCTTTTGGTCTGCGAAATATTACTAATAAAGATAAAGCACTTAAGTCAATGTTTAGAGTATTGAAACCTAATGGTCGTTTATTAGTGCTAGAATTTTCAAAACCTATTTTTACAGTATTAAGTAAAATTTATGATGCTTATTCTTTTTATATTTTACCATGCATCGGTAAAATTGTAGTTAATGATACTGATAGTTACCGCTATATGGCTGAATCTATTCGTATGCATCCTGATCAGGATGCTTTAAAAACAATGATAGAGTTTATAGGTTTTGAACAAGTTTCTTATATTAATATTACAGGTGGAATTGTTGCTCTACATATTGGATTTAAGTTTTAATATGGATTGATATCAAGTACCAGTCAAGATATAAACTATTAAAAAATATTTTTACATGTTAAAAAATATTTTTATTTTTTAATTTATATTAAATTAAATTTTTATATAAAAAAGTATTAAATAAGAAGATTAAAGATATTTTATAAACTGATTGCGATAATTTTAAAAAAAGAATTGTATCAATAATTGATGCTTTTACTTCTAAAATAACGAATTGATATACTTATATAATGATATATAACATTATATTATGTTATATAAATTAATTTAATAACATTAGTTTATTTTAAAAGTAAAAAATAGTTTTTAAAGTTTTATTAGCAATAAAAGGATTATTTTAATAAATATATGATATAAGAATTATTTATAATTAGTAAATATTATTTTATATTATTTAATCTTATTTTTTTATTTATTACATGATTCCCTTATATCTGTAAAATTATTTACTTCAATTAATGAGTAACTTGATTAAAAATAAGTTTAGTTAAAATTAATAAACTATCTAATAAATATAATAATTAATTAGTTGAAAAATATAAAATTTTCTTCAAGATACTAAAAGTATTAAGTTTTATTAATAAGAAAGATTAATAAATATCTTATTGAATATTTTAAAATTAAAATAGTAATTAAGTTAAAATAGATGGAAAATATGATACCAGGAAAAATTAAGCGACTCTATTTTATAATTCGGATATTCTTAAATTATGGAGTAGATGAACTAATTCCTAAAATTAAATTTACTTTACCACTAAGGGTTGTACGACGTTGTTTATTTTGGTTATCAAATAAACATAAAGATAAAAATATTGGTGAGTGTTTACGTTTAGCCTTACAAGATTTAGGACCAGTTTGGATTAAACTTGGTCAGATGCTATCTACTCGCCGAGATCTTTTTCCAACTATGATATCTTCTCAATTAGAATTATTACAGGATAAGGTTGCTAGTTTTGATGGCAAGTTAGCTCGTAAGCATATTGAAGAATCATTAGGTTTATCAATTGAAACTCTGTTTGATGATTTTAATGAGATACCGTTAGCTTCAGCATCAATTGCTCAAGTACATACTGCGAAATTAAAGAAAAATCATAAACAAATTGTAATTAAAGTTATTCGTCCAGATATATTACCTATTATTAAAGCTGATATAAATTTGATGTACCAATTAGCTAATTGGATTCCTCTTTTATCAAACGGAAAACGTTTACGTCCTAAGGAAGTTGTTCAAGATTATGAAAAAACATTAATTAATGAATTAAATTTATTACGTGAGGCAGCAAATACAATACAATTACGTCGTAATTTCAAAAATAGTTCTATGCTTTATATTCCAGAGGTTTATACAGATTATTGTAGAAAAAGTGTAATGGTTATGGAGCGTATTTATGGTATTCCAGTCTCTAATATTAGAGCATTAAATAAACATGGAATTAATATGAAGTTATTAGCTGAACGAGGAGTGAAAGTTTTTTTTACACAAGTTTTTCGTGATAGTTTTTTTCATGCTGACATGCATCCTGGTAATATTTTTATTAGTCGAGAACATCCTGAAAATCCACAATATATAGGTATTGATTGTGGTATTATTGGTTTTTTAAATAAACATGATAAACGTTATTTAGCAGAGAATTTTATCGCCTTTTTTAATCGTAATTATCGTAAAGTAGCTGAATTGCATGTTGATTCAGGATGGTTGCCACCAGATACTAATATAGAAGATTTCGAATGTGCTATCCGCACACTTTGTGAACCTATTTTTGAAAAATCACTAGCAGAAATTTCTTTTGGTCATATTTTATTTAATTTATTCAATACTACAAGTTGCTTTAATATGGAAATTCAACCTCAATTAGTGTTACTTGAAAAAACATTACTATATATTGAAGGATTAGGAAAACAACTTTATCCACAATTAGATTTATGGAATACAGCTAAACCTTTTCTTGAAGATTGGCTACATCAGCAATTTGGATTAACAGCAATTATTAGTTCTTTTAAAGAAAGATCACCATTTTGGATAGAAAAAATGCCTGAAATTCCTGATCTTATTTACGGAGCCTTTAAGCAAGGTAAATATTTACAAGATAATTTTGAAAAATTTGCTCTTCAGTTGAAAAGGCAACAAGTAAAAAAAAGAAAGGATCTCTATTTTATAGAGATTGGAGTAACTTTTCTGTTATGCGGTACTTTATTTCAAATTTTTGATTCAAAAATTTTCGCCGTTTGGTTTATATTTTTTGCTATAATTTTATTAGTTCTCGCATGGTATAGAATAAGTAAAATTTATTAAAGTTTATTTTTAACAAAATATATTGAAATATTTATGTTTCTAATATAGAAGTAAAATATATAATTGTAATTATATTTAGTTTTGTTATATTTTGTAGAGGTATATATCAATGCAAAAAACAATTACTATGGCTACATTTGGTAGTCCTAGTCAACTATTTATTATTTTTTTATTAATTATTCTAATATTTGGTACTAAGAAATTACGTTCACTTGGATCAGATTTAGGAGAATCATTAAAAAATTTTAAAAAAGCAATGAGTGATGATCATAATCAAACTGATGATAATAGTAAAGTAGAAAAACGTTTTCATGATGTTGATTTTAAATCAAAAAATATTACTGATGAGATGATAATAACTCAATCAAAAGAAATAATTAAAAGCAAAGAAAATAAAGAGTAGGTATCACAACTATGCTTGAAATAAGTTTTAGTGAACTGCTATTAATTATGATTATTGGATTGATCGTCCTTGGTCCAGAGCGTTTTCCAATAGCTATTAAAACCAGTATTAACTGGATACGTGCATTATTTTCATTAGCTGCTAACGTTCAACATGAACTTTTACAAGAATTAAAATTGCAAGAATTACAGGAAAGACTAAAAAAGATAGAAGAAAAAACACAATTACAAACTCTTTCAGAAGAATTTGAGCAATCAATGAAAGAATTAAAAAAATTTAGTAAGACATTGAAGAAAAATTATCAATCATCAAATGATGCTATAAATGCAGAATTATCTAAAATAAAAGTATTTACAGGTGATCTTGATGTTAATATACCAGAAATAGTAGATAAAAAAAAGTTTATTATAGACAATAAACAACAAGAATCATCAATAATTGTTAAGAAATTTGTAACAACAACGTCATTAAATTTTGCTAAAAGCAAAGATTCTTTGGAATATGAATATACTACTAAAAATAAGATAAAAAATAATTTTGATAAAATTAATGGTGAAAATTAATATATGTTCATCGATGATCCTCAACCACTTATTAGTCATTTAAGTGAATTACGTAGACGTATTCTTTATAGCATATCGACTATTACAGTGGTTTATCTTGCTATAGTTTGCTTTTCAAATGATATCTATAATTTTATCGCTTTACCGTTAATTAAACAGCTACCTCTTAGTTCTTATATGAGCGCAACTGATATAGCATCAACTTTTTTCATACCAATTAAACTTACGTTTATGGTAGCGATATTTATTTCTATTCCAGTGATATTATATCATTTATGGGCTTTTGTAGTTCCTGCGCTTTACAAACATGAAAGGAGATTAATGTTACCTTTATTAATCTCCAGTAGCATATTTTTTTACTCAGGGATACTTTTTGCTTATTTTTTTGTTTTTCCGTTTATATTTGATTTTTTTATAAAAACTACACCAGAAAACGTTAATTTTATTCCTGATATAAGTAAATATCTTAATTTTGTTATTACACTTTTTATAGCATTTGGTGCAGCATTTGAAGTTCCTGTTGCTATTATTTTGCTTTGTTGGACAGGATTTACTACGTTAGATTCTTTAAGGTGTAAACGTCCATACATTATTTTAGGTTCTTTTATTCTTGGCATGTTTTTAACACCACCAGATGTATTTTCTCAGACCTTATTAGCAATACCAATGTATTTATTATTTGAATTAGGGTTATTATTATCACGATTTTATATTAATAAAAATAAGAGAACATTACAAGAAAGTAGATAAAATGATTTGATAATCTAAAAAATTCTATTCTATTAATTACAATCGTTTAATTATAATTTACTTAAATTATTTATTATCTATTAAGTTCAGATATATATTTATTTTGATCTAAATATAAATATAATTAGAATAGATTTCTTATTATACTTAAAATATATTATTTTTTGTTTTTAAAATATAATTAATAATAATTAGAATATTAAATAATACTGATGTTTTATAATGAAATTATTTTATCTAAAGATTTTTAATAATTCATTAATTATAATATTATTTTTTATAATTATAAAATTATATGGTAAATAAAATAAGAAATTAACTATCTCTTTATTTAGTTTTATCTATTTCATACTAATTTAATTAGTATTAATTTTAATATATAGATAATTTTTTAAAAAATATGATTTCAATGGTTTTTCTTCAGATTATTTTTATATTTCAGTTTTATGGTGTTATAAAATAATATTTTATTTTTATAAGATTTTAATCTTTGTTATATTTATCTTTATTTATAGTAAATGATATGAGTCTTTCATATTATAAATATTATTAATAATATTAAAAAAATCATAACTAATAATAAATTTATTATTTTAATTTCATAAAAAAATTTTATATATTAATTTAATTAATAGTATTAATGTTTTCTAATATTTTCAATAATTGTTAATTAAAAATAAAGTCATAATTATTATTTATGTATTAAAAATTTATAGAGATGATTATACTTGAAATATTTTCATAAAGATATATATAAATATTTTATTATTATATAATTTCTTAATTATCTATATAATAAGATAAATGTTTTAAATTTTAATAAGTTATTAAAAATCTTTAAGTTGTTTAGACTAAATGCTTTAAGTTACTACATAGTAGTAAAACAATTTAATTAATTGAATTTATTTTAGTAAAGAAAATATTTTTTTATCTGAATAATATCTTCATAAAAATAGATTAATTATAGCTATAAACTATAAAATTATTAATTCTAATATTTTTAATATTATTAATATATATATTCATTCATATTTTGGATTAATAATGTTTATCTTTATGTTAATTTTAACTTATCTAATATATCCAGATTAATATAAAAATAAATTATTTTATTTGTTATTTCTTATTAAATAATGTATGAATTTAAGATATTTAATAATTTTTATTAATCATAGTCATAGATATACTTTAAAAAACTTTTAGAATAAAACAAGTTATTTATCGCATTTTAGTAAAAAATCTTTTTAAAAATAAAATCTAATTATAATATAACTTCATCAATTATTGAATAAAATAAAAAAATAACTATATTAATATTTTAATAGTTAATATTTATTTATATCTTTAATTTTATTAGATATAGAAATAGAATGACTTAAACCTAGTAATTTAAGATTACTTAGATAATTAATTATAAATCACTTTTGTTAGTTGATAAAGGAAAAGAATTCTAGTTATATTGATTTTTTAAATTTAATAAGTGATAGTAAGATCTATTATTTTATAATAGAATAAAAATTAAATATTAAAATAAGTATATGAATAATTAATTAGTAATATTTAAAATATATAAAACTTCAATTTATAAAAAACATTCGTAAATATTATTGGATATAAACGCGATCCTATTTTAATTACATAAATATGAATTAAATTTATATAAATATAACTTTTTTATTAGTTGAAATAAAATAGATAATAGAATTATTAAATAAATAAAAAAATTAAATGGATTAATAGGATTTCTTTTACATAAAAAATTTATCTATTAATTTTAATGGTAAAAAAATTTTTTTGTTAATTAAATAGAAATAACTGATATTTTTTGGTAAAAACTTAAATTCATCAATGATGTATAAAAGTAAATTTATAGATAATGTCTATAGTTAATAAAATTACTATTAAGTTAGTTATAGTTATATTAAAAATTAGTGATACAATAAAAATTGTATTGTGATCATAATAACTTTTAAATAATATTTAAAATAAAATAAAATATTATAAGTTATTTTATCTTTCTATTATTATGGATAAGATAATATTAAAGTAAATAAAAATATAAAAAATATATTAAATTTTAATTTTAAAAATATATATGCCTTATTAATTTAATTATAATATTGAATATGATACCTTCTTTATATATTTAAATCTTCTCTATACAATAAGTTTAAAAAATTATAAAAACACTAAAGCTTATAAGTTTTTATGTAAACTCTTTCTTTATATTTATAAAAAAGATATTTTGAAAAGTATATCTATTTTTTTAAAGTATTTGTTAATATTAATAAATATTAAGTAAATTATAATTTAAACATTCATGATAGAATTATATATGTTTTCAACATAATATTATAAATTACTAAATATTTGTATATACATTATTAATGTTACTATAATATATAAGTACTGAATTAAAATCTTCTTATACTTTATATAAGAATTATAAATTAATAATATTCTAACTATGATTATAGTTAGAATATTCTCCTTAAGAAGAATATAAACATAAATTAATTTCTGTTGCATTTATTAATGATTATATTAATGGAAATAATAAGAAGAAATATATATTAATTCTACTGATAAGTTTTATCTAATAAATTTTTATGAAATTTTATCATTTTAAATAAAAATATTATATTCTACATTAAAATAATATATTAAATTATTTTGTTATGAAATAACATTTTTGTTTTGATAATTTTAATTATTATTAATATTTTCTCATACAAATTAATTATAAAATACTAAAAATAAGTTTTATCTATGTATTTAACTTTTAAAATTAATTCAAAAGATTTAATTTATAATAGATAGATAAATTAAATCTTATTAATAATTTTTATTAAATAATTGTATAATAAAATTATTATATATTAAAAAATAGAAAACATATAATGAAATACCGTAATCTTAGAGATTTTATATTGTTTTTAGAACAGAAAAAAAAATTGAAACGAATCATTTATGAAGTTGATCCTTGTTTAGAGATGACAGAAATAGCATATAGGACATTAAAAATGCAAGGCCCTGCACTTTTATTTGAAAATCCTAAAGGTTTTGGTATGCCAGTTTTGTGTAATTTATTTGGAACTATTGAACGCATTGCAATGGGAATAGGTCAAGAAAATATCAACGAATTACATGAAGTTGGAAAATTTTTATCTTTTATGAAGGAACCTACCCCACCTAAAGGATTTTTTGATTTAATTAACAAATTGCCAAAATTTAAACAAGTTCTAAACATGCCTATAAAAAGACTAACGTCATCACCTTGTCAAGAACAAATTTGGAAAGGTGATGACGTTGATTTATTTCGTTTTCCTATAATGAAGTGCTGGCCAGAAGATGTGGCTCCATTAATAACATGGGGATTAACAGTTACTCAAGGACCTAATAAATCATTTAAAAATTTAGGAATTTATCGACAACAATTATTAAATAAAAATAAATTAATAATGCGTTGGTTACCTCATCGTGGTGGGGCATTAGATTTTAAAAAATGGTGTGATGAATATCCAAATGAACCTTTTCCTCTTGCAGTTGCTTTAGGAGCTGATCCAGCTACAATTTTAGCTTCAGTGACTCCTATTCCAGATACACTTTCAGAATATGCATTTGCTGGATTATTGCGTGGATATCGTTCAGAAGTTGTAAAATGCATTTCTAATGAACTTGAAGTACCAGCTAATGCAGAAATTATTTTAGAAGGTTATATTAATCCTGGAGAATTTGCAATAGAAGGACCTTATGGAGATCATACTGGATATTATAATGAAGTTGATAAATTTCCAGTATTTACAATCACACATATTACTCAGCGTACTGATGCTATTTATCATTCAACATATACTTGTCGTCCTCCTGATGAACCTAGTATTTTATGTGTTGCATTGAATGAAATTTTAATCCCTATTTTACAAAAACAATTTCCAGAAATTGTTGATTTTTACTTACCACCTGAGGGATGTTCTTATAGATTAGCTATAGTGACGATAAAAAAACAATATGTTGGACATGCTAAGCATATTATGTTTGGAGTTTGGTCTTATTTACGGCAATTTATGTATATAAAATTTATTATTATATGTGATGAAGATATTAATGCTCGTAACTGGAATGATGTTATTTGGGCAATAACAACTAGAATTGATCCTGCACGAGATACTGTAATAATAGAAAATACTCCTATAGATTATCTTGATTTTGCATCGCCAGTTTCAGGTTTAGGATCAAAAATAGGGTTTGATGCAACTAATAAATGGAATGGTGAAACAGAAAGAAGATGGGGTCGTCCAATAATTATGACAAAAAAAGTGAAAAAAAGAATAGATGAAATTTGGCATGAATTAGATATTTTTTAAAATTAAATGAGTGTATGAATGACGAGATTAAGCTGTAAGGTAGTTTCTATTGAAAATATTACTGATAATGTTTATCGTGTTCGATTATTACCTGATGGTCAATTTTCATTTCGTGCCGGTCAATATTTAATTATTATTATAGATGAATATAATAAGTATCCATTTTCTTTAGCTTCAATTCCTTCGGAAAAAAAAATAATTGAACTTCATATTGGTGGATCAGATTTTAATTTCTACACTATGGCAGTAATGAAATATATTTTTAAACATAAAAACATTAATATCGATATTCCATATGGAAAAGCTTGGTTTCGTGAAGGAAGTAAAAAAACAATAATTCTTATTGCAGGAGGTACAGGGTTTTCTTATACTCGTTCTATCTTATATGCTGCATTAACAGAAAATTCTAACAGAGATATTTTCTTTTATTGGGGAGGTAAAAGATTAGAAAATTTATATAATTTAGATGAATTAAACTATCTTTCAGAACAATATTATAATATAAGAATAATTCCTGTTGTCGAACAACCTAGATCTAATTGGCAAGGGCGTATAGGTACAGTTTTAAGTGCTGTACTAGATGATTTCACTTCTCTTATAAAGTATGAAGTTTACATTGCTGGACCTTTTGAAATGGTTAGAATAGCTAGAGAGCGATTTTGTAATGAAAAAGATATTAATCCTAGATATTTTTATGGTGATGCATTTGAATTTATCTGATTTTTCAAAATTAACATTAAAAATAATATTAACATAATATTTTATTAACTATTTTAATAGTTTCATTGATTTGATAAACAGTATATTTTTTTAAAAGATTTTTTGCAGTCATAAAAATTTCATAAAAAAGTTTATTAGTTTTTATTTTTTCATAATTCTTTAATTAATTTTATAAATTAAACTGAACTAACATATAAAATATTAAACATTCGATATTACAATTGATTTAATAGAATATTTGTTTATTCTTAAAATTAAGATTTGATATATATATCTTATATTTTCATTATTTTAAATATAATATTTCTTTTAATAAATAAAAATAATTTATTATACTTTATTTATTTCTAACATCATTCAGCTATAATTATTTATTCTAAAAATATAATTTCATTATATTACTGATTTTTAATATACTATTAATTAAATAATAATGGTTTACTATATATTATATAATATATTTATTTTTATATTCATTATTAAAATATTTAAATATCAATAAAAAAATAAGATATATTCATAATTTTACTAATTGAAATATTAATTTTTACTCTTAAAATTAATAAAATATTTATTCCATGGAATAAATATTATGCTATATCGATTATAGAATTTTTGGATACTTAACTCGAATATTTAATATTATAAATAAGTCGACAATGAATAAAAATATTATTGATGTGAACTTAATTTTTACATATAAATGATTTATTTATTTTTATAATTAAATATATATGAATTTTTTTTCAAAACTAATATTTTATATATATCTAATATTATCAATTAATTATTAATATGTTTATTTTAAATTATTTAATTTCTTTTATATAGTAAAATCATAAATGTTATTATTAGTATTAGATTTGAAAAATTAAGATAATCTTAATTTTTTGTACATGTTATAAATTAATTAATAAAGCATTTCATGATTTATCACTTATCTTTATCTAATAATTTTTAGAGATTATTTTATCTATATTAATAATAAAATTAATCTGTATATTATTAAAATAATTAAAACATAAATATTGTTGTTTTTTTTCATTATTTATTTTTATAAAACTTTTTTTATGATTAAATTTTATTTTTTAAAATAAATTTTATAAAAAATAAAAGAGTTGTTCTATTCTAAAGTTCATTTTAAATATCTACCATATCTTTAATATTATCAGTTAATTAAAATCAGCTTATTAAAGTTATATTTTTATATAAACTAAAATAATTAATTTTATATTTAGATATTCTACCTATTTAGTATTAAAAAAATTTTTGTACTAAAATAATCTAATTAACTTAGAAAGAAATATATAGAGAGTTTAATGAATAGAATATTAGAATAGCAATATAAAATTAATATAATAATTTTTATTATTAAAATTAATTAACTTACCGTCAATTTTATTTTATTGATACAAAGTGAAAATCTTTTAAAAAATATATCTCAATGTTACTTTTATATAGTAAGGTTTTATTAATTTTAGAAATTTTTATCAAAGAATTTAAGTTTAATATGTTTTACTAGTATTAAAATTGTATTTATAAACTTAGACATATTAGGATAATTATAAAATAAGTAATTATAAATATAAAAAATATTTTTTATTTTTTAATAGCGAATATGTATTCGGATAATAATAAGTATCTATGATAAACTATCTGATAATCAGAATAATATTCTGCTCTATTATTGAACTATATATAATTAGAAAGTAGATATAAATATTTATTCTTTTTATCTTAATTTATATTAAATTTATTTTTTTAACATTGATTTATGATAATATGATTAAGATTAATATCATGACTAAATAAATATTATTAATAATTTTTATTATTAAAATATACCTTTACTTTATTCAGTTAAGTTACTTCTTAAACTTAAATAAATTATAAAGTGAATTTATCTAAAATAAAGTGATTTATTTGATACTGTACTAATAAAATATTAAAATTATTAATTTTATTTAAATTGTATATGGTAAGATATAAAAACAATAATTTAAAGATTAATATTAATATTTTATTCTACAAATATGGTAAAATATATAAAGATATTTATTGTAAATTTTCTTACATACATAATTAGATGAATATTGTTGTTAATATAATTTTTACTGTTATTTCTATTAAAATTTAATATTAGTAATTATAAGATTAAATTAGTAGTATAATGATGTTATCTAGTTGGATATGATTAAAATACTGCTATCAATAGATATTATTATCATGAATATATTATTATATAATTAATATATTTCTTATTATAACAATAATAAATTTATTGATTTACATTAATTCTATTTTTTATAGAATAATAATTAGTTTTATTATTAAAGATTATTATTAACTCCATTATTTCTTAATAGGCATTTTCTAAATCAGTTCGATATAATTTAGATACAAAGATTGTAAATAAAGTAATTTGCTTATAAATTAAAAAACATAAGTTATATAAACATTATATATTAGATTTAGATGAACTAATATAATAATATTATTCTTAAATAAAGAAGTATTTAATTAATTTTTAGTATTATTCATATGTATAATAATTACCTGTTAAAATAACTATTTTCCATATAAATAAATTCTTCATAATTTAATATTAATTTATTAATAATAATCCATTTATATTTTTAATAAAATAAAATATCTATAATAATTAATATTATTTTTGATAATGATATTGATCATTATCAAAAATAATAGTATCTTGATTATTTTTTTTCTCGAATATATATTAAAGATAATAATAATAACTTATTGAATATATTTAAAATTATTAGTAGTAATAACAATTATTAAATAAATAAACTCTTTAAACTTACTTAATTTTTTTATAATTATATTTTTATATTAAAATTAATTACAACTTCTTTAATGATAAAGTAAATAAAAAAAAGAGATATTAAAAAATTAAAAAATTTAGAAAATACTGTTAACAAAAATAACAATTATACTTATATATATTATATAAAACAATTGTAACAATATTTTTATTTAATAATTTTCTATTTTGATTAATTATTACTGTTCTAATTTAACTTATAATAACTATATTTGTTTCGAAAAATAATTTTATTATTTAGAATATTATTACATAATAATCTTATAAATATAAGATAAATCTGGAAATAAGCATTTAGTTATTTTAAATGTTATAATATTTATTTATATCTAAATAATTTATTTAGTAATTTAATTATTTTAATTATAGCTAATTAAATGATAGTAAAAATATCTTACCAACATATTTAATTATAAAATCATTTATCTATTTTATACATTGATTGATAATTTATTTTTTAACAAAAAGTATTATATATAATTTTAAATTAATTTGATTTTTTTATTTTTAGTTAAATTTTTAAATATTAAATCCACTTACAAAAAATTTAATTATAATTTATGAGATATTATATTTATAGTTTATATTGATAAAATCAAATTTCAATATCAAATAATATACTTTCTTTAATATAATCCATAATTAATTGTTTTTATTAATATATTTAAATTTTATTGATACATATAATCATATTAATATTATTTATTTCATAATTATTTTTTTACTACATAAAATTCATTATTTATTTTATTTAGTTTAGCAGTTTATTTTTATAAATTGATGATTTATTTATTAGAATATAGTTTATTTTAATATTATTTATCAATAATCTATGATTAAACAACTGTTATTTTAAAACAATTATTTTATTAATTAAATAACATTTAAAATAATTTTAATATCAATATCTTTTTTAATTATTTACATAGTATTATTTAATTAAATTGAATTTAATATATATATTTGAACTATTAAAATTTTAACACTATATTTACTTAAATTAACAAACTGATCTCTATGTTAAATTAATTATAATATATTAAATTATGGTATATTAATTTAATATTAATAAGTCATTATACTATTTCATAAAGATATACTATTAATATAGGTTATAATTTAAAATTAATATATTTTTGTTTGGATATAATAACTTTATTAATAAGATTAAATTTTTATTTAAATTGTAATTTTCGTATATTAAAGAATAATAAAATTATTTTATATTTTATCAATAATAAAAGTAGTTTTTTATAAAATATAAAAATAACCAAATTTTAATTTTATTTAAAATCTTTTTTCTTTAAAAATAAATTATTAATTTTAGTTTAATTATTTAATTATTTATATAATAAATTTATTAATTATATTTTATGAGTAAATATCATTTTTTAAATATTAATTCTTAACTAATTAATATAAAAATATTTTTATAAAAATAATGTTATTTTAATTAATTTTTAATTTGATGTATTGTAAATAAATGATATAATTTCGTTAAAAATAAGTATTAAAAATATTAATCTGACTATAACATAAACTATTTTTTTATTTAAACAAAGTAATATTTATTGATTTTTTTATAAAATTGTAAATTTTAATTAATAGAAATATTTATTAAGTTTAATATTAATGATTAAAGTCCTATTTTAAATATATTAGAGATGAAAATTAAAGAAAAATAAAAATTGAAAATTTAATTAAATTAATATTAAAAAGATGTTATAATATTATGATAAATATAAATAGAATAATTTATTAAAAAAAAATTGAATATTTTATTCATATTTTTTTAAAAAGTTTTGCTCTTTATTTTTTTTAAAGACTATAATTATTCATTTAAAATTAATTTATTTTCAATATATTTAGTTAATCTATTTTTCTTAAATTAATATCATTAATTATTAATTGATATATTTTAGTAAAAAGATGAGTAAATGTTTTATATTAAGATTAATTTTAGTTTAATATTAAAATTTTAATAAGTGTCTTTTATTATACAAAAGTTTTGTATTAATTTTAATTAAAAAATATTGATAATATTAAAATAGATTATAATAATTAAATAAAATATATATATGTTATATTAGAATTCTAAATTTACAAACTATTATAAAAATAATTATTTCAGAAAAGAATATTAATTTATAATTATCTAATAGATAATTATAAATTTTATTTTAATTAAAAATTAAATTTAATGAATTAAGTTATTACATATCAATTTTTAATATATTTAAAAGTATGCAATAATTCTAAACATATGACTTTTCTATAAAAATAGAAATAAATTTTGATGATATTAATATTATTTACTTTAAGTAATATATTAGTAATATATGTTAATATTCAATATATAATATATTTGCTATATTCAATAAAAGTTATTTAATCTTTTGCATTAAACTAAATTTGAAATACTAGTTATTAAAAAATATTATTTTTAATTAATGTTTACTATGAGTAAACATACTGTTATATAAAAATGCATAATAGATATTTATTTAAAGATAATAATGAACTTTTTAATTTAATTAATAATTTAAATAATAAATAATAAGTAATAAATATTAATTAATATAATTTAATATTATATTTACTATAATAACTTTATAAGCAAATATATCGATATTATTATATCTCTATTTGTAAATAATATAGTATGTTTAAGAGTACTAATATTATTAGTAAAAGAATAATAATTTTTTTTAAAGCTTTTTATTTTAAAGTAAATTATTTCATTTTAGAAATATGAACTAATGATATTACTATATTAATTTATGTTAAATAAATGATTCCTTATTTTTAAAGGATATATTGCTTTTGATTAAATTTATCAAATTTATAAATTGTATAATATTAACGATTAAATAAGATTATAGATTTCATAATATAGTTCGCTTTTATCTTTCATAAAAGAGTATTTTTTAAGTAACTATTTAAGTAGTATAAGTTATTTCAAACTATTCTATGTATTAATATACATATTAAATATAAAATTTTCATATATGAAACAAAGTTAAAAAATATGTAGAATGATTTTAATTTTAAGTAATAAATATTAATTTAGAATATTTATAGAAAATATCTATATTCTATATAGATTTAAAAAGTTTTTTGCTTAATTTATAATTTATATTAATAAAGTTATTTAAGAAAAATAAATAACTATAAAATAATATATATAATAATTTTAAATATTATTATTTAGATTAATATTTTCGATAGGCTTAATTATTATAAAAAAACTAGATTTTTAATTATTAAGAATAACAAAAAATCTTATATAGTTAATAATTAAGTTAATATAACTTGATTATTAATTAAATCGTATTTAATAAAATTACTATTATCGTAATTTTTTAATTCCTCGTTGTTATTATAATAATTATAAATTAGAATTTATATTGAAATTTATCAAATAATATTATTAAGTTTTAAATAGATAATAAAAAATATTATAAATTGTATTTAATATATATAGTGTAATTTATATACTTATATAAAAAAATAATTAAGTAAATTAATATAATAATTATTTGAATATTTTTTCTAATAAATAGTCAAAATGTAATTTTGAAAATCATTATTTTTATTAACATAAAAAAATTTCGTTAATAATTTACTCAAATTAATTAGATATTACATTAAATTTAATCCATTAAATCTTAATATTATAACTAAATTATCCAAGGAATTACTAATGCATTTTCGAGCAATAATCAGAATTGTTGGACTACTAGTTATATTATTTTCTTTCAGTATGATTATTCCAATAATAGTTGGAATGATTTATCAAGATGGAAACGTAAGTGCTTTTAGTCAGACCTTTTTAGTGGCATTAATTATAGGTTTATTACTTTGGATACTAAATAGAAATAATCAATATGATTTAAAACCTAAAGAAGGTTTTTTGATTGTTTCTCTTTTTTGGACTGTATTAGGTAGCGTTGGAGCATTACCTTTTATTTTTTCTGATCGACCTCATCTTTCAGTTACTGATGCTTTTTTTGAATCTTTTTCTGGGTTGACAACAACTGGAGCAACTACTTTAATTGAATTAGATTTTTTACCAAAGGGGATACTTTTTTATCGACAGATGTTACAGTGGTTAGGTGGAATGGGAATCATTGTTTTAGCTATAGCTATATTGCCATTATTAGGTGTAGGCGGAATGCAACTTTATCGAGCCGAGATGCCAGGACCACTTAAAGACAATAAAATGTGTCCAAGAATTGCGGAAACAGCAAAAACACTTTGGTTAATTTATGTGTTACTTACAATAGCATGTGCCATAGCATTATGGAGTGCTGGTATGAATGTTTTTGATGCTATATCACATAGTTTTTCTACTGTTGCTATTGGTGGATTTTCTACTCATGATCAAAGTATTGGTTATTTTAATAGTTCTACTATTAATATAATAATTGCTATTTTTTTGTTGATTTCTGGATGTAATTTTTGTCTTCATTTCAGTGTTTTATCTGGTCGTAGTTTACGGATTTATTGGCGCGATCATGAGTTTAAAGTATTTATTAGTTTCCAACTAATATTAGTAGTTATTTGTACGTTAGTGCTTTTATATCATTCAGTTTATGATTCAATATTACAAACGTTTGATCAGGCTTTTTTTCAAGTTATCTCTGTAGCAACAACTGCTGGTTTTAGTACAGATGGATTTGCAAATTGGCCACTTTTTTTACCAATATTATTACTTTTTTCTGCTTTTATAGGTGGATGTGCTGGATCGACTGGTGGTGGATTAAAGGTTATTAGAATTTTATTATTATTCTTACATGGTTCACGAGAATTAAAACGTTTAGTTCATCCTAATGCTATTTATACAATAAAATTAGGTTCCATGGTATTGCCTGAACGTATTGTTGAAGCTGTTTGGGGTTTTTTTTCTGCTTATGTATTAGTTTTTATTATAAGTTTATTACTATTAATTGCCACTGGAGTTGATGAGTTATCTGCTTTTACATCAATTACAGCAACATTGAATAATTTAGGTCCAGGATTAGGTTCGGTAGCTGAAAATTTTAGCACCATGAATACAATAGGGAAATGGATTCTAATAGTCACTATGTTATTTGGTCGATTAGAAGTTTTTACTTTGCTTATTTTATTTACTCCAACATTTTGGCGTGAATAATTATTTATATAATTTTATAGGTAACTTCTATATGTGCTATTTATTGCTTTATTCTAGTAAAAATGGTCAGACTAAGAAAATAATACTTAGGATTACTGAATATTTATCTAAAGAAGGTAAAAAATATGATGTAAAGGATTTATATATGGAAAAAAATTTAAATTTTTCTATTTACAAAAAAGTTTTAGTTGGAGCTTCAGTATATTATGGTAATTTTAATCCTGTAGTTTTTAATTTTGTGAAAAAATATACAAAACAACTAAATGCAATACCAAGTGTATTTTTTGGTGTTAATTTAACAGCAAGAAAAAATGGTAAAGATACAATTGAAACAAATATTTATGTACGTAAATTTTTACGTAAAACTTCTTGGAGACCAATTATCACAAATGTATTTGCTGGGGCAATATGTTATCAAAATTATAATTGGTTTGATCGTATCATGATTAAATTTATTATGAAGATATCAAATGAAGAAATAAATATAAATAAAGAAATTGAATATACTGATTGGCAAAAAGTAGAATATTTCGCGTATCAATTTAATGCGCTTAATTAAAAATTTAATTAAAATTAATTTTTTCTAAAATAATCAAAATTATAACTTATTGTTTTTAAATTTATATAAAATCGATTAAAAATCGATTTTATTTATAATTTAATATAAAATTAATAAATTGATTTTTTAAATTATTTATAAAGAAAAAATATAATTGATTATGTTAATTTATTTTTAGAAATGATGGATAATCATATATTATCTCTTAATTTTAAGTCTTACGATATTTAATAATTAATTAAATGATTTATATAGAAAATCATAAAGACTTAATCTTCAAAAAATGAAGATTAAGTCTTGTTATTAATATTAAGAGAGATATTTCTTTTTTTAAAGAAGTAAAGAGTTTTTTGATAAAAGAACGTTAATTTAAAAAATTTAATTTTAACTTAAATTAAGTATTAAAATAGGAATAATATATATTTATAAAAACAGTTAAAGAAGATTTTTTACTTTTATATTAAGAACGTTTATTTTAATAAAATTAATATTTTAATCATAATTGATATATATATGATGTTTTATTATTATAAATAATAGTATAAATTATTAAATTTAATATGTCTCAAATAATCTATTTATTCCATATTAATTTTTAATCGCTCTAATTATAATATTATTATAAGATAATTAACTCAATTTTTATAATAAATATAACTTATATTTTTATTTTAAAGAAATATTAAATCAAAAATTTAAAATGAGAAAAACTTAAGAATAATATCAATTTATAATTTGTATATATAATTATAGATATTACAATACTAAATGATATAAATAAAGAAATGCAAGAATATAAAAAAGAAATTAAAAAATAATAATTTTATATTTAAATTTAAATTAAAATTTATAATTAGATTAAATTTAATTAAATTTTGCAATAATTTAAAACAATACTTTTAGATAAATCTTTTAAATACTATGATCAATATCAATCTTAATGTTTTTAAAATTATTAAAGATTTTAGATATCTATCTTATAGATAAGATCTATCAGTCTATTATTTATTACTTAAAATCAATTTCTGCAGGATAACTATAGTAAAACTTACGTAAATTATATTTAATTATATATAGTCTTTTGATTTTAAAAAAATAATATAGTTTTTGAACTAATTTTTTTTGATAAAAAAATATAATGAGTTTTATTTAAGTATCAAATTTTAGTTTTTTTATCGGACATTAGTATTTGATATTATTTTAAATAAGAATAAGTTAATAGTTTATTAGTGTTAATAATTTATATTTTTTAGAAAAATTAACTTTAAATATTATTAAATAGTCTTTGATAACTATATCTTAGAATAATGCTACTTAACAACTGTAAATTAAAATAAGTATTATATAAATAAGATAATATCTTTAACGTTTAAAATTATATTTTTTAATTTTTTTAATAGTATTTATAGATAATGACTCTAATGGTTTAATTTATAAAGTTATTTATTAGTATTGTTGCGGTAAGTGCAATAAATGAATTATAAATAATTGATAATGTTAGTTATAAAAAAGAATTTCTTTAAAATTATAAAAAAGAGTGATTATATATTTAAAATATTAACTTTAAAATATCAATTATTTAAAATAACTTAAAGTAACTTACTAATTTATTAATTCAATTTTATAGTTTAACGACGTAAATAAATTTAAATTATAAATGATTTTTTAAAAGTAACATCAATATTGTGTTTAATAATATAAAGAGTGTTTTAAGAATTAAAAAAGATTGATAATAAGTATATTAAAACTTTATAAAAAAGTATAAGTATATTCATATAACTAATGATAAATAAGATGAATTTTTATTAGGAAAATAAATAATTAATCGTAATATTTAATTTTATTTAAAATTTATCTATTTGATGTAAGTCTATAAAAATTATAGAATCAAAAAAGAGATAATGTATAGATATTTTTTAATTATTTATTATTATGATTTAAAGAGAAATATAGTAGGTATGGATAATTGATATTAATCATAGTTTATTATAAAAGAACATAATACAAATTATTAATATATAGTAAAAAGTTTATATTTAGTTTAGAAAACTATCTATTATTTTTTTTGATTGATATTTTAAATAACTATAAACTCTATAGAAAATCATAATGGAAATTAAATGAAAAATATTTATTTACTTCAATAATTTAAATAAAGAAACTAACAACAAAGATGATAATTCTCAATGAATTATATAAATACTGTTATATAAATAGTAAATATTGATTTTTATATACTTAATTATGTCTAAAATATTAGAAAATTAATTAAAATTTTTTTTTAAAATTAATACATGCAATTATAAAAAAATAGATATATATTATCATGATAAATTTACATATCGTTATAAATTGATAGAAATAGAAAAGAATGCAAATAAGTAGTCAAAATAAGATTTTTTTAAATTACTTATCAAAAAGTTATAATTTATACGAATAAAATAATAATTATTAAATCGTTTTTAATAATAATTAAGTTAAATTAAAATATTTATAAATGTGTAAATTATTACAAATAAAAAAATAATTATATACTTTTAACTATTACAATAGTTCTGTTAAAGTTTAATTTTTATATTTTAAATAAGGATTTAATACTTTAAAATATAGCATATTCAATATAGAGTTATTACTAACGTTTAAAATAATATACTTTAATATTTAATATAATAATATAGTTTTCCAATTTAATTTGAGAAAAAGTGCATAATAAATAATTAAATTATATAGTAATTTTCAATAAATATAATTCTATATAATATAATGGATTCGTTTTAATATATTAGTTATATGATATAATAAAATATTAATAATCCAAGTATTTTTATTTGAAATGTTATTTTTAACTAAATAGAATTTACTCTATTAAAAGTATAATAGTGAATTATATCAATATAAATTTATATAAATTATCGATTTTTAATATTTTATATACATTTATGCGTTCTATATTTAATTAAAATTTAAATGCTATAATTAATTTGATAATTAGATACGATGGTAAGTAAAATATTTAAAGTTTAAAACTTATTAAGTTTACTATATACATGATCTTTAATTTACTTTAAGATAATAAATAAATTAATGAAGATTTTTTAGTAAAGAGAAGGAAGCTATTTTTTTATTAATCACAAAATATTTATAAAAATATTATAGGTAAAAAATAAAAATTATATCTTGTTTGAAAACAGAATAAATTAGTTTTGAATTTAATAAAATGTCTAATTTAAAAATTAAAATATAATATTGATAAAATCATTTATTTATATTAAATTTGATACTAGTGAATCTTTCATATTTAAATTTAACATCAAAAATCTAAATAAAATATATTTAGGTGCGGTAGTTCAGTTGGTTAGAATACCGGCCTGTCACGCCGGGGATCGCGGGTCCGAGTCCCGTCCGCACCGCCAAATAATAAATAAAAATAACTTATAAAATAGATAATAGTTTTATAAATATTTTGTTTTTTTGAATTTAAAAAAATTTTTTATAATTAATTAAAATAATGAGTTTTATATGTAATTTATATTAGAAATCGTGATAGATTGATAAACACTTAATCTTTAAGATTTATTTAAGATGTTAAAAATATTTTGTACGTTATATAGTTGATAATAACTAGAAAAATATATTTTGAATATATCTTTTTAATGTATTCTTCTTGATAATCATTCATGTATTAAGAATTTATTCGATTAAGAAAATAATAAGTTAAAAATTGCTTCTGTAAAATATTTATAAAAAATATAGTTTGATTTGTTATTTGATTTTAAATAAATTAATTGAAAATAATCCACTTAATTCTAGCATAAAAAGCTCAAACATCATATAACTTTTTAAGTTATTATATCTAAAACTTAATAGGATAAATGTAATGGAAATAATTATTTTTTCTTATTATATTTGTATAGTAATAATATGCTAATAAGATATTACATAAATATTATATATTATTATTTGTTACTTATATAAGGAACTATTATATAGTTTACTAAAAACTAGCATTAATTAATATTTATTATTCAGATAATCATCGAAAATTTTATGATTATCAATATTTATTTAATTAATTTTAGTTTTGATATTGATATTTCAATGCGTAAAATTAATAATTTATAGAAATACTTAAACATTTTATTAAAAATTTAAGAATAAAAAAAATTAATTTTTAACACTGATGAAGATAGAATAATTTTTGGTTATTAATTAAATTATATTTTTACTATAATTTGATTTTTTATATAGAAACAATAGAAAATATAATTTTCTAATTATAATTAAATTTCCATTAATTCATTATTAAATAGTTTAAATAAGATAATAAAAATATTAATTTATAACATTCATTTATTTAAAAATTATCTATAATATTCTATTATCGATATTTTATTATTTTATTAAAATTAATTTTATTAATATATGCTTTATTCTTTTTAAGAAAATTAGTTGATAATTAATAATAATATTAATTATAATAATTAATATTTTGAGTAAATGTAAAGGTATTATTTTTTAAAAAAATCTCTAATAAAATTAGATTATAATATCATATATAAAATAGAAATAACTGTAGTAATTACAAAAAATAAACTTAAATTTTTTTATTTAATTTTATTAATTAAAAATTTTTTTATAATCTAATATTAATTTGAAAATATGATCTATATTAAATTAAAATTTATAATAAATATTTCTAATAAAATTAAAAATTATTATTAGCATAATTTAAATGTCAATAATAAAAATTATAATTATTTAAGTAATTATATTAAACTAATCTGAAGTGATCTTCATATATAGTAAAATGATATATCTTTCCAGATATTTTATTAAGTATAATAAGTTTTATTTTTTAAAGATATTAATATTATTAATTATAGATAAGATAATTCCTTAATCTATGATGATAATAATATTCAATATACTTATGATATAAATTATATTTAAATTGATAAAAATTTATTGAAATAAATTACTATTATCGTTATTTATTTCAATAAATAGATATGTTCAAATAACAAATTTTTAACTAATAAAACAGGTAAAATATTCACCAATAAAACAATATCAATAATTTTATATATAATTTTGTTTTTTATATTAAATTACAATAATAATAAATCACATTCCTAATATCTAAAAATCAAGAGTAAAATAATAATTGTTATATTTAAAATAAAATTATATAAATTTTATAATTTTAGCTATAAAAACAACTAATTTTATAAATAATTAAATAAAATAAATTTTAAACTGATTAATGTCATAATTAAAATTTAAATAATTTAATGATATATTTAATTTAGTAATTATTTCAGTAATATTAATCATGTTAATAAGTAAAAAAATTTTTAATAAAAAATTTTTATATAAAATTAGTTTAATATATCAATAAAATTAGATAACATACAACATTTAAATATATTTTATTAGAATAAAAAAATAAAAAACTTTATATAAGTTTTAAAAAATTATATTAATTTATAGTTTAAATAATTAATATATATCAAAAATATAATTTAAATTTAATTTAAAAATAGATTATATTATTTCAATATAGTAATTAATATTTTAAGTAAAAATCAAGTATTTTAAGAAACGTAATCTGATATTTCATAAATAATCGTTAATATAAAAATAAAAATAACTTTATTACAAAAGAATAAAGATAGGTTATAATATTATATAAGTAATTTAAGATTAATTTAAAAATAAGAGATAAAAAACTATATTAATTTTATATTATAACATAATGAAATAAATATGTTTTTCATTAATCTATTTTTAAATTAATTTATCTTACTCAAGATATTATTTTTCAATTTTAAACATATTAGATCTTACTTATAAATAAATTTATAAGTAAGATTGTTGAATAACAATAAAAAATATAATTTGTTCACTATTATATAAAAAGATCTTTCTGTAAAGATCTTTTTATATAATAAATAATGATATTAAATTATTTTAAAGATATTAAATATATATAATAAATTACATTTATTATATAATATAGAAAAACAATATTTATTAGATTAAATAAAAATTACTTACTTTATAAAGTTAATTTATATAAATGCATTTTGTATAATACTAAGTATGTTTAAAATAAAATTATTAATAATAACTACTATTATTAATAATTTTAACAAAATATATAAACTATAATAATAGTTTAATATTATTATTAGTAATAAATTTTATTAATTTATTTAAATAGTTATAAATATATCACTAGTCAATTATATAATAGAAGATGAATTTTATTTTTTATAATTTTAATAAAAAATAAAATTATGCTCTAAAATAACAATATATATGAAAATAACATTAAATATAACTAATTAAATAAAAAATACTATAATAGAAAAAATAAAAAAATATTATTCTAATAAAATATTTATTTTTTTTAATTAACTTTTATTAGTTAACTATTAGTAAAAAATATATAATTTATTTAAAATCTATTAACAAAATAGTTAATATTAGTCACTTTATTTATTGCAATTTTTATTAAACATAACTAATTTATATCAATGGATATATATAAATATATACAGATATTTATATCCATAATATGGAGTTTATTCATTTATAAAAATAAGAATTATGTTTATTTATTAAGATTAGTAGAGTTTATATTATAAGTTTATTTAATTGTTATTGAAATTAATTATAAAAATTATTTCAGTTTTTATTAAAATAAAACTAACTTTATATAATAACTTAACTAGTAGTTAGATTATTTCTTAATTATTCTAAATTATTAAATGATATTATGATTACCATATTCTTTAAATGAGCTCATAATAGTTAATTAATATCTTTAAAATCAATAATAAGATTTATTTTTTGATAAGTTTTATTAGTTAAATTATAATATGACGATAAATGAATTACAATATAAAATATAAACATTAGTTTGTTTTTTAAAACATTTTATATTTATTAACAATTATTTTTAAATTAAAAAATTTTTTTAAAATTATTGTTATTGTTTTATTATCTGATAATTATATTAGTATAAACAATTTATCTAAATTAATGTTTATATCTAAAATTTCAATTAATCTTATTATCTGAGTTAAAGCAATTTAATTATTTAATAATAAGTTATTTACTTTTATAAAGTATTTATGAACATAAATAAAAATAACTTTTTAGTTATAATTTATTATAATTTAAGATATTTAAATAAATATTTAAAATTATTCGTGTAGTTAAAAATTTTTTTAAAAAAAATAATAAAGATATATTTTATTAAAATAATATCTTATTTAACTTTACTTTGTATTTATTTAAGAAATTTTTATTGATAGTTTATATCAGTTAATAATAAAGTATCAATAACAAATAAATTATTTTATAATTTAATAAATTATTATAAAATAGGAAGCTTTGATGCGTAAATTAACAATAATATTGTTGACTGTATTTTTTTGGTTACAATATTCATTCTGGTTTGGTAAAAATGGTGTTAATGATTATTTGAATATAAAAAATGAAGTTAAAATACTAAAAATATTAAATATGAAATATAAATCACGTAATGAAGATTTATTTTCTGAAATAAATGATTTAAATGGAAAAAGTGAAGCTATTGAGGAACTAGCTCGTACTGAACTTGGTATGATTATACCTGGAGAATCTTTCTATCGTATAGTGAATGAACATTTTTTTTTAAATCATAAAAAAATTAATTAAAAATAATATATCTATAAATAAAATTTATTTAAAATATAACTATAAAAATAGTAATTTATAAGAAAAAAACTTAAGATAATGAATAAATCAATATCTCATCAAACAATACAAATTGTTGTTTTAATACCTGCTGCCGGTATTGGTAGTCGTATGAAATCTCCTTGCCCAAAGCAATATATAAAAGTAGCAGGAAAAACTATTATTGAACATAGCATATCTACCTTTCTTAAACAACCAAGGATTTCTAAAATTATTGTTTCTTTAAATAAAGATGATATTATTTTTAATAAATTAATTATTTCTAAAAATAGAATAATTAAAACAGTTATTGGTGGTAATAACAGGGCTGATTCAGTTTTAACTGGATTAAATTATTTATCAGAAAATTTAGAGTTAGACTCTTGTTGGGTTTTAATTCATGATGCAGTCAGACCTTGTTTACATCAAGATGATTTAAACAAAATAATATATTTTATTGATAATCATCAATCTTCTTATGGTGGTATTTTAGCAGCACCTGTAAGGGATGCAATGAAATACTCACTTAAAGGGAAAATAGATATTAATCATACTACTGAGAAAAATAAACTCTGGTATGCATTAACTCCACAATTTTTTCCTTTATCATTAATCAAAAATTGTTTAACTCAAGCATTATCAGAAAAAGCAGTAATTACTGATGAAGCCTCTGCACTTGAATATTGTGGATATAATCCACAATTGCTTGATGGTAGAATTGATAATTTAAAGGTTACTCAACCAGAAGATTTAATGTTAGTAGAATTTTATCTTTCTCGTATTTTATAGTATTATTAAGGTTATCTTTTATGCGAATTGGACATGGATTTGATGTACATAAATTTAGTGAAGGAAAATCAATTATAATTTGTGGGGTAAAAATTCCATCTAAACAAGGACTAATTGCACATTCTGATGGTGATGTTGCTTTACATGCGCTAATAGATGCTATTCTTGGAGCAGCAGCATTAGGCGATATCGGTAAACTCTTTCCTGATATAGATATATCTCTTAAAGATATAAATAGTCGTAATTTATTACGACAAGCATATTCTCAAGTAATAAAAAAAGGATATTATATTGGTAATATTGATATTACAATTATAACTCAAGTACCTAAAATATTTCCTTATATTACTGATATGTATAAAAATATATCAAATGATCTTAGTTGTTCTACCGATAATATAAATATTAAGGCTACTACAACAGAAAAACTCGGATTTATTGGTAGAAAAGAAGGTATTGCTTGTGAGGCAGTAACTTTATTAATAAAGAATAATAATTAATAGTGAAGTTACAATACAATAGTGTATCTCTAAAGTTTATATCATGAAATATTTATATAGTTAACATTGAAAATTAATTATTATTTTTTATAAAATAAATATCTTTAATTTATCTCAAAATAGAATCTGAATATCTAATATTATATAATATTAGATAAAATTTGTAAAAGTAAGATTTGCATTTTAATAGATAGCTGCTTTATTTGTTAGTCTTTCATTTAGTTTAATTTAAATTAAAGTAAATAATTGGTAATTAGTAACTAAACACTAGTTTTAGTCTTTATTTATAAAATAAATTGTGAAATCATTAATTTTATTTATATTTTTGCTAGTAACAAAACTAAATTTTTTAGTAAAAAAAGAAAAAATTTAAAATATTTTAAATTTAAAGAAAATATTTTTTATATATTTATTTATTAAATTAATTTTTAATCAAAAAAAGTGAAAAAATTTTAATAATATATGAAATTAAAAAAAATAATTATTTTTAATAATATAATTATATCTGATATAAAAAATTTTTTAAAAATTAATTTTAATCGAAAAATAAAATTAAAAGTTAAATAAATGTAATAAATTTAATTTATATCATTATTAGAGATATATTTAAAGAAATAATAAAAATGATTTATATGATTAATTTACAATGATAATTAATTTGTTAATATAAATAAAAAATATATTAATTATGATATAAATCATAAATATGAAAAAATTAAAATTTTAGTTCTTGTTATATAATAAATATAAATATATTTAATAAAAGTATAAATTATATTTAAATATTTAATTTAATTAAACATTTATCTTATTATGATTGGATATAAACTATTTTATATTAAGTAAATTTTATTTTTACCAACAACTGTTATTATTGTTCTAAAAAATAAAATATAAATTTTAACAATTATATTAAGCCTTTATTTTTAAAATATTAACCTTTTAAAAATAAATATTAAATATTTTTATCATTATTAATTAAATATTAATAATTATCTAATAATTCTTAATTATTATCTTTATTTTAAATAAAATAATTTAATTAAATAGTTTTCAACTAAAGTAAAAAAAGATATTATAAATATTGATATTTTTTTTAAAAAAAGGAATTTAAGATTAATATTAAAATTTAATATTTTAAGAAATAGATAAAAATATCTTTTAATTTTTTCTTTAAAAAGAAGTTAATTTATATATTTTATTTAACTATTTAATTTAAATATTAATTTTAATATAAGAATTAAATTTATTTTGTTTTTAATATTTTAAAATAATAATAGTAATTATATTATTTTATTATTCTAATATATTTTAAAAAATATCAAATAATATTATATTTATTTAATATTAAACATTTATTTTATATCATAATTTAATTTGTTTTATTATTACTTAATAATATTTTCCCATAATTTATTATTGATGTTATTTTAAACTAATAATTTTTATTATAGATTCTAATAATTAGTTAAAATAATTTAATTTTTATATATTATCAAATATAAATAAATGAGATACAATGATGCTAAAAATATTGCTAAGTAATGATGATGGCGTAACAGCAACTGGTATCCAAACGCTTGCTACTACATTACATAAATATTATTTCGTTCAAGTTGTTGCACCTGATAGAAATCGAAGTGGGGCATCAAATGCATTAACACTTGATAAAGAATTACGAATAACAAGGTTACCTAATGGAGATATTTCAGTTCAAGGAACTCCAACAGATTGTGTTTATTTAGGTGTTAATCAACTTATTCAGCCATCTCCTGAAATTGTTATTTCAGGTATCAATCATGGTCCAAATTTAGGTGATGATATTATTTATTCAGGTACTGTTGCAGCTGCAACAGAAGGTCGTCATCTTAGATTGCCTGCACTTGCTATTTCATTAAATGGTAAAACTCACTATAAAACAGCAGCAGAAGTAACTTGTCATTTATTAAAATTTTTACAAAAAAAAACATTAAAAGCTGGTAATATTCTTAATATTAATGTTCCTGATATTCCTTTATCGGAAATTAAAGGCTATAAAGTAACGCGATGCGGTAGTCGTCATGCTGCTCAACAAGTTTATTCATTTGAAGATCTAATGGGATCTATAGTGTATTGGTTAGGACCTGTTGGAGAAATATGTGATGCTGGTCCTGATACAGACTTTGCTGCTGTAGCAGATGGATATGTTTCTATAACACCACTACAAGTGGATTTAACTGCTTATAAGGATCAAGAAATTATTAAAGATTGGTTACTAGATTTAGAGGCAAATCAGGAATGATAAAAGAGTCAATAAGAGATTTATTGACACAATTACGCCATCAAGGAATTAAAAATGAAAGCTTATTATCAGTCATTGAAAAAGTTCCTCGTGAGCATTTTATTGATGAAGCGTTTTCACATAAAGCTTATGAGAATATTCCTTTACCTATAGGTTTTTCTCAAACTATTTCACAACCTTATATTGTTGCTCGTATGACAGAATTACTTGAATTTTCTCCTATGGATCATGTTTTAGATATTGGAACTGGATCTGGTTATCAAACAGCTATTTTAGCTCATCTCGTCACACATGTTTTTTCAGTGGAACGCATTAAAGAATTACAATGGAATGCTAAGCGTAGATTAAAACAACTTAATTTATACAATGTGTCAATACGTCACGGAGATGGTTGGATGGGATGGGCTTCTAAAGGTCCTTTTGATGGGATTATAGTTACGGCAGCGGCAATAGAACTTCCTTTTATGTTGCTTGAGCAATTAAAAGATGGTGGTCGAATAGTATTACCTATTGGTGAAAAAAAACAAATGTTAAAAGTAATTAAACGTCATGGTAATAATTTTCATCTTATAACGATTGAACCGGTACGATTTGTTCCTTTAATTTTTGGAAGTCTAGAATAATAGAGATGAATATTTTAGTAAAAAATAACTTATGATTTCATTATTTTTTACCTTTATCAAAATAATTATTTATTATTTAATTCTAACACAAATAATTAATAATTATTTGTGTTTTAACTTTATTTAAATCTTATTTAATGATGGGGAGGAAGAGTGTGAATTTTAATGGCATAAAATTTACTGTTTGGTTTAAAATTATCTGGATAATAATACCAATAATATTAACTGGATGTTCAAAAGTTTATTATTCAGAATTGCCAATAAATAGTGTTTATGATAATAAACAATCTATTAATACTTATCAAGTTGTTAAAAAATCATCAAAAATAATACTAGTATCATCTTCTTCTGAAGATTTTTTATTAAAAAAAAAAATTCTAATATGAATAATATTATAAATAAACCATTGAGATCATCGTTTAAGATAAATAAAAATAATAGAATAATTTATAATAGAAATTATGATAATATAAAGAAAGGAAGCTATAATGGTAAAACTTATACCATTAAGCGAGGTGATACACTATTTTATATTGCTTGGATAATAGGTTTTGATTATCGTTATTTAGCTAAATACAATAAAATTGTAGAGCCTTATAGTTTAAGTGTTGGACAAACACTTAATATAAATAATAGTTTTATAGATTCAGAAATGATTATCGATAATGATATCATTAATAATAATAATATAAATGATAATTCTTATTTAATTAATGAAAATATTTCATCTCTGAAAGAAAAGATATTATCTAAATCATCTAAACTATTAAAGGTTTCTAAGTTACCAACAATAACAGTATTTCCTAATTTTAATAGCAATAAGTTAGTAAATATAGTATGGCCAACTAAAGGAAAAGTGATTAAAGTTTTTTCTGATATAGAAAATATAAACAAAGGTGTTGATATTTTTGGATTACATGGTCAGCCTATTTTTGCAATTTCATCAGGAAAAGTGGTTTATTCTGGAAATGCGTTACGTGGATATGGTAATCTTATAATAATAAAACATAATAATAACTACTTAAGCGCCTATGCTCATAATGATACTATATTAGTTCATGATCAGCAAATTGTTCAAGCTGGACAAAAAATTGCCACTATGGGTAGTACAGGTACAAATTCTGTAAGATTACATTTTGAAATTCGTTATAAAGGCAAATCAGTAAATCCGTTATTTTATCTCTCACAGAGATAGTTTAGATAAAGTATTTATCAATGTTATTTCTCTTAGTTAACGATATAAAATAAGAAAATTAATGAAATTTTAAAAAATAACTAGTTATTTAATAATTTAAATAAATTAGTATAAATTAAAAAATTTTTTATAGAATTTATTAAATAAACCTTAAATTTAGAGTAAAATTATGATTTATATTTATTCTAGAATATTAATTTAAATGTTATTAATATAATTAATTTTTTTATTTTTATAAGATTAATTATTTAATTCTACGTATAATAAAAATATTTTGTAAATTATATATATACATATATAATTATATTATTATAATAGTAGTTTTCTTATTATATTACTTTTTTAAATAAAAGATAATTTTAGATTAGATTGGTTTAAATAATTTAAAAAATGAATTTAATAATTTTTTATTATAACTTATAAACTAAATTATTTAATCTCTGAAATTATTAAGTAAATAAAATTATTAATAATCTATTAATCACATATTTATTAATTAGTTTTATTAAATAGTTAAAATTTTTATTTTTATATTAAATACTAGATTAAAAAAGTTAATCAATAAATTAAGTGTTAAAATAAATTATGAAATATTTAGATAAACTCGTTAATAATATTAAGCCAAATTGCTTTTAATATTAAATAAATATATTTTAGTTGATATTAAAATTAATGATAATTTAAATTACAATTATTATATTATATATAAACTAATGATAATAATTTATAACTAAAAGAAATTATTCTATCTCATAATATGAAAGAAAATATTATAAAATGCTTAATTAAATTTAATATAAATAGTTAGTAGTTTTAATAACATCTTTTTTATTATCTATTATAAATTAAAATTTATAAAAATGTCATGAAAAATATAATTTATTATATAGTATATTCGGTTATATATGTAAAAATATGGCAACTAAAATATATTGTATATAATCAAATAATTAGCATTTAACTTTTATTTAAAATCTAGTATTTTCAATACTATAAATATTGATAGTTTGATAAAAATTTGTATTTTTTATAATTGTATGTATAATTTAAAAAAATTACTATAAATATTAAATTTATTTGTTTAAAAATTTAGATTAAATAAAATTTTTATAAAAACATTTTAATATTATTTTTAAAATTTTTAAGAAAAAATTTTGATAAAACTAGCTAATTTATATATAAATGAAATTTATGATCTAATAAAAATTTAAAATTTTAAATAATAACACTTCTAGATAAAAATAATAAAAATTTTCAATAGGAATATTTCTATATAATATCATTAATTAGTTTATTAATTGATGATACTTAGTAAATCATGTTTTAATATAAATAAATTAATTATTTTAATATTAAATAGTAAGCATAAATATTTTAGTATTTAATATTTCTTTCCATCCTTGTTTCCAATACTTTATAAAAATCATAAAGTTATTTTTTTTAGAATTAATAACACTACTTTATTAGTAGAAATTAACTAAAAAATTTATATTTTCTTTTCTCTATTAAATAGACTATTTATTTTTTATTATATTTTTTTAAATTTATTAAAAATAAAATATCATTATATGATAATAATATTTACTATAATTTTAATATATTATCGCTTTATTTATTAATATTTAAATAACTTTAATAAGAGTTAATAACCTTATTTAACTTTCGTTTATAAAAAATATTATATAAAATAATAGTTGATTTTCTAATTTATAGTTAAACAGATTTTATCTTATTCTATACTTATAAAATTTTACAAATTAAAAAACACTTAATAAAATTATACAATTATATTATTTTAATTTAATTGTATAATTATTATTTTGATTTATAGAGAAATTCTAATATTTAAAAAACATTAATTTATAATAATTTATTTCATTAATAATTGAATTAATGATAAATCTTATTTTTTATATAAAAGATATAGAATGAAATATTCTTAATTAGATTAATTTATGTTAAATTTATCTTAAAATAATATTAATGTGAATAGTAATTAAAAAATTATGAATAAGTTATATTTATTTCCAATATAAGTCTTTTTATATATTATGTATAAAATCTGTAGTTTTTATATCCCTTTATATCTATATGAATATTAATCGTATTTTCTGTTTTGTTTATTGAATTAATTAATAGAAAATAATAATTAATAAATGCAATTTATAGTTTAAACTTATTATTTTAATTAAGTTTTCTACATGGAATCTTTTAAGTAAATAAAATAGATATTTCATAAAAAAATATTATCTTAATGAATTTTTATTTAAGTTAATATCAAACTTTGTTTTATAAAATTATTATTTATTAGATTAAATATTAATAATTTCTATTATTCTTCTAATAAAATAGATAAGTGTTCAAAAGATAAAGATTTTTATATAAGTAAATTAATCTAAAGATCAGTAGTTTGCTTACTGATAATTACTTTGGATAAATGAAATTTTTTTATATAAAATAATAATATGATCATAAATATTTTAATATATATATTAAATACTTTTATTATTTACATTTTACGCAGATAATAATAAACAAATTATAATTAAAAAAATTAATTTAGTTAATTAAAATAAATTAAGATAATTAAGCTATATTTAATATTAGTTATGATTGAGTTGGTTAGTTAAAAGTTAGTAATAATTTTTATACTATAATTTATGATATTTGATATCAATAATTGATAGTTTAAAATCTCAAAATTTTTTTTAGACCATTAATAATAGATTTAATTTAATTTAAATATTTTATTTTAAATTTAAATATCAGTATACTATTAGATATTAGTAATAATAGAACAATTAATTTTGATAAATCTTCAATCTTTAATATTCTATTTTTAGAAATTAGCACATTTTCTTTATATTTTATAATCTCATATATAATGTACTATTTATTGTTTTTAATGTTTAGTGATAAATTTAATAGTTTAATAATGATAGGTAACATACTCTATTCAATTGTTAATTAATTCATAAAAATTAATTATTGTATTTTACATTAAAAGACTTCTAGATTATTTATTTTTATTTTTTTTCTTATAATTCAATTTTATTTTTTATAAAATATTTTATAATTTAAAAATTTTAGATATGATTTGCATTCAAAATAATTTGATCTTAAATAGATAAACTTTTATTAAAGTTTAATTAGTGATCTATTGATAGATAATATTTTTATTTGCATAATTTAATTGATTTTAATTGATAACTTTCATGTAATACTTGTATAACTTAGAATATATTTATATTAAAATAAGTTATTAAGCTTAATATTTATCCATATTTTATATAATAAAATATTCAGTAATCGTATTTTCATTATTATAAAAGAATGATAATGAAAAATGATAGATATAATAAATTTTTTTTATTTTATTAAATTTAACTGTTTATAACTAAATATAGTTATATTTAGTTCAACTAATTAATAAATAATTAATATTAGTTTTTAATTAATATTTGATTAAAAATGAATAAATTAATAATTAATCTAATTATAATTATATTATTGATAATAATTTTATATTATTAATATAACATATTTAAATTATTATCATATTATTTTATTATAATCAGATATTAATAAATATTATTAATATATTATTTATAATACATATTATAAATGTTTTTTATTTTTAATAAAATATATTAAAATTAATATAATATAGATTATTTTAATAAAAATTTATATTTATTGATACATTAAATTGTTTATTTGATTATAAATTAATGATTATCATTGTTAACCTAAATTAGGTTATTATATCAGTAGATATTATATAATAATTTAATTTAATTTATAAATAAACTAAATAACTTAATATTATAAAATATACATTTTCTCATAGTTATCAATGATAATTTTATTTATATAAAATTATCATGTATTTTAAAAAAACGAATCTGAATATTAATGAAATTGATTAATTTATAAAATTAGAATCTTAAATTCTCTTGGTTTTAATATTTTATATATAGTTTATTTTTAATTATTATATTTCTAACGTTGAAAATAATAATAATTTAAATAATAACTTAAAAATAATAAATAATTATACTATTTATTAAACATTAATATTTCATTAATTTTAAAATGAATAATAATAAAAAATACGATAATATAATAATTATTACGATATATATAGATAATAGAATTAAACTTACTATCACGATAATTATGGATTTCATTAATAGATAAAGAATAATTATATTTTAATTGATATTTAAGTAGAGATAATTAATTATAATTATCTATAAGATTATAAAATTCATAAAAATATACCATATCCAATTATGCATATAATATTAATATAACAGTATATATTTTTTATTTTTATAAAAAATAAGTTAATATTATTTAGTTTTTTAGATGATATTAGTAATTTATAAAAATATTAATATAACGATATTAATATCAATAATTTTTTATTCAGATAAACAAAATTCAGATTATTATCTGTATTATGTTTAATACCATTTAACTATAATATATATATATTATTTATATTATTAATTTATTTAAATTATATATTTTTAATTAAATGACTAATGTTATGACTATATAGATATGTTTATATATATAAAAAATAATTGGTTATATATAATATATTGCCTCATAGTTAAAATAGATAATTTTTAAACTAAGATATATCTATTTTATAATATTATAAATAGATATTTTATTAAGAGAGAAATTATCATTCAATATTTTTATAAAAATAAAATTTGTTAATATCATAATTAAATTTAGATAATAAAAAATTTAATAAGTTTATATATTTTTAAGTATAATTATTTTATCTAAATAAATAAAAATTGCATATCAATTTTAAATATTAATGGCTTAATAAATAAGCCATGTTGTATTTTTTATAGCATTATTAATAACATAATGATTATGATGTTTTATTTATTTTAATTTAAAATTGATAAAAAATTGATTAATTATATTTTAATTTTAAATGGTTATTAAAATCATTTATTATTATCGCCTATATATTATTTATTATTAACTTTATTAATAATAGAAATATAATTAAGTTTATATCTTATTTTATGAAATATCATATTCATATAAATAGTTTAATGTAATAGCTTCTTATATATAATTTTAACTTTTATAATTAATGATTTAATTATTAATGTAAAATCAAAATTAATATCAAATTTATATCTATTAACAAAGTATTAATTTCTTTGAATATTCATATTAAAAAGTGTTATTATTTTATTGATATTCATTTAAGTTTTTTAATTTAAATATATAAATAATAAATACAACATAACAAAAAATATTGATTATAAAATATTTTAAAAATTCATTATTGATATAATTTTATTTTTTATTTTACATAACTATATCTTTTATATATTTAAATGATACATCAGAAATTTATTTACTTTTTTATTAGTATATCGATTTTTTTTAAAATGATAATTTATAATTTTGATATCTAGTATTTTCATAAAAATAGTATAACTATCTACAAATCTTTATTCGTCTTAAATATAAATATTATGTTATAAAGTTAATATAAATACTTTATTTAGTATTAAAATGATAAACTTACTAATATTTAATGGCGCCTATAGATTTGTTAAATAATTAAATGTTTATTTTCATAAATATACTAATATTCATATTAGCATACTTGCTAATATGAATAAATAAAAACTTATAATCTTAAGTATATTTACAAGTTATTTAATTCATTAAGTATCAAAAACTAATAGAAAAAATATACTTAATTATATTAGTTATTTTGATAAAGGCATTTATATTTTTTTAAAATAAAATTTAAAATACTTTCCTTTTTCTTTTTTTTCTAATTTTATATTATATATCTCTATTACTCATATTCATTTATTATTTAGTAACCTAATGTTTTATTATAAATAGTAATAATGATTGAGTTTATTATATTTTATTTTATTTTCAATATTGTTTTTAGAAATATTTATTTAAAAAAAATAAACATTTTAATAAAAGAATAACTTCTAATTAAACTATCCATAATAATTGTAAAGATTAAATTAATCATATACTTATTTTTTTTATTGTATTATCAAGTATTTAAATCTGATAAAATCAAGTAAATACTATTAGTGCTAAACCAAAATATAGAATCTTTATAATTATAATTAATAGTAAGTTTATTTTTATATGATATATTTTTATATATATTTACTTTTTGTCACTTGTCTTGTCATAATATTTTTAATTATATTAAATTTTAATCTGAATAAGAAGAATTATATTTTCATAAATTTAATTTTTATATATCAAGGATTGAATTTACATAATAATTAATTATATTTATAAATTCTTCTCTAAATTAAAATCATTAATATTTTTTTAATATTATTAATTAAAGATATTTATCTATATATTTTAGTGTTTAATTTCACCCCATATAGAAAATAAAAAAATAAATTATTATTTAAATTAAGTTTTTATAAAATATTAAATAAAATTAACAACCTATTAGCTTTATAACCCAGTAAAACTATATTATTATTTATAATATGAATTATTTTTTTGGTTAATTATTATAGATATTGTTTTACTTATCTAGTAATAAAATTAAGATATGATTAATTAATATAATAAAATCATAAGTATGATACTTTTTTATTTTATTTTTTTTGTTAAATAATATTATTAGAAGATTTTGATTCTAAAAAAAATAATTTTATATTATTAATAGTATGATGAAAATTATTTGTTTAGTTATAAAAGTTTTAACTATTTAGTTATATTTAACTATAAAAAGTAATTAAATTATTTTTAGATTAAGTGTTAATTAATAAATATAGCTACTTAAAATAATTAAATTATATATTAATTTTGTATATTATATAAGTTATATATAGGGATAAGTATTTTATATTTATTTTATAAAATCTATAGATATCTATAGTTGTTGCTTATAGGAGATATTTATAATATTTTAATATAATTTTAAAAATATATTTATATTAATAATTTTAAATATTATAATGATACATATAATATAATCTATATAGATAACAATAGTTTTTAAATAATTTATAGTAATTATATAAAATATAATCAAATATTAACAAATATTAATACTAATAAATATTAACCTAAGTGTTTTTTAATCAAAAATATACGTTAGATAAGAACTCGATTTATAATAATTGTATTTATTTAAAATATTCAAATATATTAGAAAATATAAAATTAATTTTTTTTGATGATTTTATAAAATTTTTAATAAAAAGTTTATATAAATATTTTCTTAAAAAATTAATTATAATTTATAAAATAAAATATCATAAGAAACAGTTTAATAATATACTATTACTTAAGTTTATTTCGGTTAGTTTTCATTAATTTTTAACTTCATAAAAACTACTTTTAATTAAATAACACAGTATTGATAAATTTTATAGTGTAAAATATATAGTATCTAATTCATAATATTGTTTATTATAACATAATTGTATAGTTATTATTTAACATAAATAAGATTTATATATAATAAATATGCGATAAATCTTCAAAGTTAATTTTTATTATATATATAATAATATAGATTATTAAATAATAGTTCTCTTCTATATTTATTAATTTATTAAATTATTGAAACTACTAAAATTAAAAAATATATGATTATATCTTGAATATAATAGTCTTTTATATTATAAAGTAAATATAATCCAATTAAATTTTATCTACGTTAATTAATATTTTAAGAAGTTAGTTATTTATATAAGTAAATTTTGATAAATTAATTATTTAAATTTAATGATAAATAAATAATTAATAGTTTTATTCATTTTATTTATTTTAAAAAATTATTCAGCAATAATTTAGATTATTAACTAAAAGTATTAGTTATGTTATTATTTATGTAGGTCAATTTTTTTGAAAATAAGAAATATTAATAATAATATTAAATATCTAATCTCTTAGTTTGCCAACGTTTAGAATGCCAACGCCAAGCGTTTATTAAACCTCTCAGCCATTCATCACATAAAAATCCTATCCAAATTCCTAATAATCCCATTTCCATCTTCAAACCTAAAAAATAACTAATTGGGATTGCAATACACCACATAGAAATAAGTGCTGTACAGAAAGGAAAGTGAGCATCACCGCTAGCACGCAAAGCATTAACCATAATAACATTCAATGTTATGGCAGGCTCTAGAAAAATAGAAAGTAAAAAGAGTGGGAGTAGTAATTTTATTATATTGTTATCTGTAGTAATTATTTCTAATAGAGGTATACGAAATACCCAAAAACAAAACACTATAATAATAGTAATAAAAAATCCCCATTTTAAGCTTTTAAATCCTCTCTGATAGGCATCTTCAAAACGTTTAGCGCCAACCAAATGACCAACCATAATCTCATTACCAATACTTATAGAAATACCGAATAACATAATAAATAATGAAAGTTGAAAATAAAGAGTTTGAGCGGCAAGAGGGATTTCCCCCATCAAACCAATAAAAGCAGAAACAACCATATAATGTAATATCCAGGCTAAATTTTCTCCTGCTGATGGAAGTCCAATATGTAATATTTTATTCAACATACCTCTTGACCATTTTAACAGTAAAATTGGAATAAATTTTATCTTTATACCATTGAATAATAGAAAGAAAAGTAATATAATAGCGATTATTCGACCTATAGCTGTAGACCAAGCAACACCGGTTAAACCATATTGAGATAATCCAAAAAAAGTATATAAAACAATCATATTACCAAAAATAGTGACTATATTAGCAATAAGTGTTACCCACATCGCTGGTTGTGATTTACCATAAACACGTAAACAAGCTGCTAATATAATTGAAATTCCTTCTGGAATTAAACATAATCCAAGGATATGTAAGTAAGCATATCCGGAATCTAATAAATGTATTGGTGTATTCATGATACCAAGAATTTTATAGCCAAAAATTAAAATAATAAAAGCACTAAAAAAACCTAATAAAAAGTTAAAAGCAATCGAAATATGAATAGCTTGAGTAGCTTTTTCTTTTTTACCTGCGCCTAAATATTGGGCAATAACGGCACTGCACCCCACACTAATAAAATTAAATATAGTAATAAAAAGATCAAAAACTTGATTACCTACTCCCATTGCTGCTAGATAAGAAGTTGATACGTGACTAACCATATAAGTATTAATTAGCAATGTTGAAAAATGTAAAAAAACATCAATAAAAATTGGCCAACTTAGTGAGTATAGAGAACGATCGATAACATCAGATGAACGCATTATTTACCTTTTAAAATAAATATAAAGATTTTATAAAAACAAAATTAACTAAAATATTTTACACATTTTATTTTTTATATGATATATAATTAATTATTTTTTAGTATTTTTATTTAAATTTCATCAATCTTACAATTTAATTGAATGCTTAATATTTTTTTCTATTTTATAATCTATAATTCTATATTAATTAAATTAGATAATAAGTTTTTATTTGTTTATAATATATTAACATATTGTTAATATATTATTGATTTATTTTAATAAGTGCCTATTAAATAGTTCGTTTTAATTTAAAAATAATTATTCATTGAAATAAATATATATATTTATATATAAATATATATATTTTAATAGTTTTTACTTTTACTATAAAAAATATGAATAATTATTTTGTTAAATTATTTATATGGTAATTGAATATTATTCAGTGTCATTGATGATAAATTGCTTAAAGAGGATTAATATCATATAATAAATATATACTATTTTTCATAAGTTTTACGTAATAATCTTAAGATAAACTTATAAATTTTAGTGCTATTTATATTCTTTAGATCATTCTGTGCATCAAAATAATAGAATAAGATAAAAAAATTTTTATTCGTTATTATTTTATTATATTAATAAAATTAACTATTTTATTTTTGTAACTTATGACTTAATATTATATATTGTATTTTTATTAATCTAAGAAATAAATTAATTTATTCAATACTAGTAATAGAAATCAACAAAAGCTAAAATTAACAATATTTTATTTTATTTTAGATACGATTTAAAAGTATTTATTTCATTAAAAAGAATAAATATTATATGATAAATTTTTAATATAATCATCTTTTAAATAGAAAAAAGACGAATTTATTTAACTTTAAACTTATTTATTTTATATCATAAAATATTTATCTTTTATTATATAAGTAATAATTATCAATCTTTCACTATCATAAATATAAAATTTTACTACTTATTATAATTAAATGGTAATTATATTTTATATAATAGATTATTTTTTTATATCATTAAATCTTATTATTATCTTGTATTCAATTCTATTTTTTAAACTTTATCACGAATAATAAAATTATTTTATGTAATTTAATTTCCTATATTCAGAAAATTAAATGATCTTTATAATCTAATTAATATTAATTAATAACTCTTTTGATTAATATATTTTATATCTTCTTTAATGCTTTCATTAAGTTAATGATATTCATATTTATCCCTTATAAATATTAAATTTTTTCAAAGACGAATAAAATTAATAATTATATCAATTATATATTGATAAATATATAGAATTTAAAATTCTATTACTTGAATTAATTAGTAAAATACTTTGTAGTTTATAACCTAAAGTTTCTACAATATTCAAATTTTAGAAATTTTTACTTATAAAAATATTAAAATTAAGATATGAATAAATAGTAAACAATCAAAACATAAATATAACTTCTTTTTTTTTTATGATACTAATAATTTTTTATTACAGGTAAATTTTATTTTTAATAAAATAATAAACATTATATTTTATTATAAAATATTTTAAAATACTTTTAATATTGTTAAAATTGTTATTTAGTTTTAATCATTTATTAAGATTATATTTATATATACAAATGTTAATAAAAACTATTCAATCTTTTATATAATCCAACATTAGATAAATTATACTTTTTTAAAAGTACTTGAATTATATTAAGGAAATTATTATAGATATACCTATTTAAAATCATTATTTTATGATTTTAAATATTAATGTAACTTATTGAGTTATTTTAACCTTCAACAAAAATGTTGAAATAACTTATTCACAGTTATTTTTATCAACTAAGTTTAGTATAGTTATTAAAATATTTTATATAAATATTATTTTTGTATAAAAACTAAATTTATATAATTTAACTTATATATAAAAATACAAGTAATCTTTAACACGATAGTTAAAATAATAAATAATAGAATAAATTATATTACTACAAACACTAAAAATAATTATTTTTCTAAAAAATCGTTTTTATTATCTATCTTTATTTATAATTATCTTTCATTTAATTGTTTATTATAAAATAAATAATTTATTTCAATTCTTTAATATTTTATATTTATTAAATAAAAACAAACTTTAATCATAAAAATTATGATAAAGATAGATTTTAAAATTTTTTTAGAAAACAAATGAATTTTATTATCTTAATTTGATATTTCTTTATAACATAATAGCTATTAAAATAGATTTTTAATCAATTAATTATCACGTCATTAATCAATTTTAAATTGATTAAAGCTAATTTTAGCTTATAAATTTACACATTTTATTATTGTATTTTATATTTATACTTTATTCTTATCTTAAATTGATAGTGATGTTATTTATATAATTTTTACTAAAATTTTAAAATATATTGAAATTTAAATTATATAATGTTAAAACTTAAAAATAAATGTAATAATTATTATTATTTTATCTTTTATATCTTAAATAAGAAATAGAATTTTATGATGATAAATCAGTTTATTTATATTAAAGTATATACCATTATTATTCATTAATAATCAATAAAATTTAAATAATTAGTTATTAGTTAATTGATATTAAATAAGTGTTTTTTATAATGATGATCAATTTTATAAAAAATAAATTTTTTATAAAATCTGCAAAAAAAAGTAAAAAAAGTATTTTTTTTTGTTTATTTGTCATCATATAATTATTTATAATTAAAGATATTTAAGATATTGAAACATTGAAGTAATAGAAATTAATTAATAGTTTACGAAAACAGATCAACACCTTTATTAAAGGTAATAAACAACTAATATAATGGATATTATTATAAATAAATGATTTATTTAATACATTTTTACAACTAAATAATATATTTAAATCAATATTTAATGAAATATATTTTATTTAAAATAATATTTATTATTTGATTTATTAACTGATATAAATTATAATTCAGATATATTGCATCCGTAATATATCTCTTGCATTTCTTTTTTTAATAGATAAGTAATTCGTTTTTTTTCATCACTAGAAAGCTGTTCTGATGTTGAATTAAATAAATAGTTATTGAGATTAAACTCAAAGTCTTTTAACATCATTTTAGTATGAAAAAGATTTTCCTGATATAGATTAACATCTATCATATGATACTGAGATTGAAATTCTTCAGTCATATAATTTTGAATGGAGTTAATTGGGTGATCAATATATAATTTTATTCCATTTACATCACGTGTAAAACCACGAATACGATAATCGATCGTAACAATATCTGATTCAAGTTTATAAATAAGATAATTAAGAGTTTTTAACGGTGAAATAATTCCACATGTAGAAATTTCTATATCCGCTCTAAAAGTACATATACCATCATCTGGATGGCTTTCTGGATAGGTATGTACACAAATATGACTCTTATCTAGATGAGTAACTATAGAATTAGAAAATAGTTCTTTATTTTTAGTATTATCTGTATTTTCTTTATTTATTGAATTTTCACTAATTAAAATAGTAACACTAGCACCTTGTGGATCATAATCTTGTCTAGCAAGATTTAAGATCTTAGCATCGATAATGGAGCAAGTTTCAGTTAAAATTTCAGTTAATCTTGTTGCATTATATTGCTCATCAATATAAGCCAAATAACTATGCCGATCTGCTGTTTTTTTGGCATAACAAATATCATATATACAAAAACTTAGGCTTTTAGTTAAATTATTAAAGCCATATAATTTCAATTTTTGCAATTTATTTCAGCTCCTATCGAGTAAATCTAAACTTTTTTTAGCTAGTAAATTCAGTAAATATTGTGGTAAAGCAAAGCTGGCTAGATGTAATTCTGGTGTATAATAGCGACAAGTAATATCAGATTTTTTAAAACGTTTTTCTAATGTTTTTAAAGATATTTGTCGTAATTTTGTTGTTTGGCTAGCCCATGCAAAGATCATTATTCCACCATAGTAAGATGGTATAGTAGCTTGATAAAAACTATGATCTTTAAAGTAAAAAGATAGTTTTTTATGGCTATTAATAATTTCATTTTGTTGAAGGAAACATACGCCATTTTGTGCAACTAAAATTCCATTTTTATTTAAACAATTAACACATCCTTGATAAAAATCTGAAGTAAATAATCTTTCTCCTGGTCCGATTGGATCGGTACAATCAGAAATAATTAGATCAAATTTTTTCTTTGTTGATTTAATAAAGTTAAGACCATCATCAATGATTAATTTAAAACGAGGATCGTTATAAGATCCAGCATTATGATTAGGTAAATATTGGTTGCAAAATTTAACTACATTTGCATCAATTTCAACCATAGTAATACTTTCTAAATATTTATGGCGACATACTTCACGTAAAATACCTCCATCACCACCACCAATTATTAATACTTTTTTGGTGTAACCATGAGTAAATAAAGGAACATGTACCATCATTTCATGATAAATAAATTCATCTCGTTCAGTTGTTTGCACAACATTATTAATGGCCATAATACGTCCCATTTTAGCATTTTCAAAAATAATTAGATCTTGATAATAATCTGTTTTATTATGGTAAAGTATATTATCGATAGTAAAATACTGACCTAAATTATCGTAAAGTGTTTCAAGCCAAATTTCTTTTTTTGACATATTTATCTTTTTCCTTTCTAACGGGTGTAAAAATACAAGTAATAATTTATTTTTTAATAGTAAGTTAGAGTTTCTTATCTAAATAAATGAAAGAAAGAGTTTATTTTACATAGGCAAATAAGTGCTGAAGTCTCATTTTGGTAAGCACCATGTATATCTTTTTACGGAGGTGAATATAAGATTCTTTAAATTATCATAACGCTATTCATTTTATTTTGCTATGATATTTTTTATTCTGATTGTTTGTATATTAATTATTAGTATCTAAAATAGAGTATTCGTTTTCAATTTAATAATTATGAATTTATGAAAAAATTATTATTATTCTTTTAAATACATATATTTATTAAATAAGAATATATTTTTTATTTAACATAGTATATACCATTGTTTAAAAATAATCAAAATTGGTTATATATAAAATAAAATAACTTTATATATTTAATTATTTTTATAGTTTGAATATTAATTAATTTTAATAATAGTTAATTATAAAAATAATAAGTATGTTTATTTTTAATAAAACTAAATAAATGTATTATTACAATATATAAATTATATAAATCTTAAAAAAATCCTTTAATAAATAAAATGCATTTATATTTTAATTAAATTATTTGTTTTCTATTATTTTATTTTTACATTTTTTATTATTACTTAATAAAAATATCAAAATATCTATTTTTAGATTTTTATAGATGTATCAATAATTATATTAATATAGATTAATCAATATTATTACTAATATATAATATTTAAAATATTATCTATAAATAAATATTTTTATTTATTTTTTATTTATTATTATTAATATATAATCATGATATAATCATTATTATAGTTTTTAAAATAAAGAATAATTTTTACCAATAAAATCCATACTGACCTTTAGTAAAATAGATTATTATTATGATGAATATTGATCTTAAATTATGTTAATACATCTTATTTATATTTTTAATCATTTATTTTATATTATTGAAATTACATTATTAAGAGAATTAAAGATCATTAAAATTAAAAAGTTAATATTTTCCATTATTCAATAATTAAAAAACAAGATTTTCTTAAAAAAAATATTAATTTTTGTTAATTAATTAATTTAATACACTATTACTAGTTTCATTCATATTACTTACTAATAAAGTCATTTATCATATTAATATATAAAGATTATAGATTTGATGTTAATTAAACTAATTGTTTAAAAAGTTTTCATAGGGATTATAAAAATAATAGAATGTATGATATTTTAATTATTATTGTAAAATAAATATTAAAATAACATAGAATAAATAGATTTTGTCTATTATTTAATGATATTTATCATATTAGAAATTTATACTTAATAATAAGTCATAAAATAAAATATATATTATTGTTAATTATGTTGAATAGTTAAATAAAACTATTCTGGTTTGATTAATTATTGATAATAAATATTAAACGTTTTAAAATAATTTAATATATCCAAGAATAATAAATAATTTTAAATTATAAATATTTTAAATTAAATAAAATAGAATAACGTAGAAGAGAAGAGAGTAGATAATTTTTAGTAAATTTATAAAATATTATATATTTAGTTTAAATTTTCATTAAATGTTAGAATTTTTTATCTTATATATTATCTTTTATTACTATGGAATTAGTTTTTTTGATAAAAAATTAGTATTAATTTAACTAAATGATATATTCATATGTTTAGCTTTTTAAGATATAATTGTGGTTAGAAAATAATATGGTTAAATATAGTTTTGGCGACATTATATATGTATTATAAGTACAATATAAATTAAGTATATATCATTATATACGATATATACTTAATTTATACTAGAAATATTTAATATGATAAAGAAATTCTTAATTTTTTATGTTATTTTTATCAAATGTAATTTAATTATTATTCAATAATTAAATTTAAATTTAAATATAGAAAAAAATCTAGTAAATACATAATACATAATACAATATTATTATAAAGATTAAATATTTTAGATTTATAATATTAAAGTTATAATTTTTATATAGAATACTACAATATCTAGTAATGATATTTAAATATAATATTAATAAAGTTTCGTAAAATACTAATAGTTAATAACTAAGGAAAAAATCTTATTTAATACATTTTTATTTACTATAAAATAAAGATAGGAAAATTATAATTAGCTTTTATCATTAATTTAATATATTAAATATTTTATTAATGATAATACTGTTAATTGATATGAATTAAAAACATTTCTAATAGTTCTTTAATTAATATGTAATATTTTTATTTTTATTAATATTTAGATTTATAGAATATTCTTCTATAAGTCACTATTTTAAAAATAGATATTAAATAGTTATTAACTATATAAAATAAACATTTTTGAAATTTTATATTATTAAAATTATTTTTTATTTTATTTTTTTAAAAATTTTTAATTTTATTGTTAATTAATTTTATAAAATTAATACATATCATTAATTTAATTTAATGACAGTATTAAATACTGTATATTATAAAATAAAATTTGATTTTGAATCTAAAAATTTTAGATAATATTTAAATAAATATATTACTTATAAGTATATTTTTATCATTAAAGATATCATTTATTTTTTTGATTATGAATTAAAATTTCTTATAAAAATAATTTATACTAAATTATTTTTACCGTTATTTTATGTCATTACATATATATTGAATTAATATAGGATATATTATTCTTTAGCATATATATTATTATTTTTAATATTATTCAATATTTTAATAAAATCTTCATCTTGATATTTTAGTTTAAATAGTAATAATTTTTAAAAATTACTTGAATTGCATTGCAATATTAAAATTCTTTGGAAGATCAACTTTTATAAGATAAAATATTTTAATACTATATAGTATATCTTCTTTGTTTTTATAAAGAATAATTTTTTAGAATTATTATATTTATAATATAATTCTTTAATTATAAATTATAAACTAACATGCTTATATTTTTATTATTCACAATTTGTGATATTCTAATTCTTATTATCATAGAAACAAAATAATACTTTAAAAAATAAGTTAAATGTTAAATTTTAACTATATATAAAAAGTAGATTGATAGTTAATACATAATGTTAAACAGTTGATAATTTTATCAGTTTTTTTAATTCACGAATTATAATAACACTTTTTATTTAATTTTAATATAAAAATTAAATACTAAAAATATTTATATGAATATTTTTAGTAAAAATGTTAAAAGATAAATATTAATCTTTTTTAGAAAAAAATTAATAGATATTATAAATTTATAAAGTAGATTTAATTATTTATGTTCTTAAATTAAATTCACATCAATATAAATATCTTATTCATAATTATAAAAGTAGTATAAATTATATAATATATATAAAAAAATAAATAATATAATAGATAATCTCTTATATAAATAAATTTATCACTAATTTATTAATTAAAATTAAATTTATTTTTATTACTTAAAATGTATAAATTCTTATTAGTGTAATAAAATTAAATATTTTAATAATGCAAAAAATAAATAAAAATCAACCTAATCACATAGATAATAAATCATTTTTTGTTAAAAATAATTGTATTAAAAATTAATAATAAAAAATAGAATGTTTAACTAAATATTACATTGATAAGAGTGATATACGAAATTATATAAAAATAAATAAACTTGTTGATTTTAATGTGAATAAAATATTAACTATTTTTAAATCAATGAAAAGTAAACTTTGAATATAATGGCTAAACTTTCGTTTTAAAAATCGTTGATATTTATTAAAAAATAATGAAAATATGCATGTTTTATCTATTAGTTTAATATATAAAATTTAATTGATCTGTGTTTAAATAAATAATAAATCCAATAAATTTCTTTACATGAAAATTTATACAAATAAAGAATATAAAACAATTAAAAAGTATGATTTATATTTTAGCATAGTAAAATTTATTGAAGCAGTTACTAAATATTATATAGTACTAATGAAGATTTAAACAAATCAATTATCTATATTTTCTTTTATTAAATAAAATATAGATAATTTATGTATACTATTTATATTGAATAAATTATATAAGTAATAACACTTTAGTTACTCTTTTATCCTATTGATTATATTATGTGATTAAATTAGTAAGATTATAATTTATTCAATACGATTAAGTTTAAATAAATCATATTTAAATAATATATAAAGAAATAGATAATAATAAATTATTAATTAATCATATTTTTTATATTATTAATTACAACTTTAATGCTATTAAAATTATATTAATTTAATCATAAATAATAGGTTATATAACATATTGGTATCATATCATATAATGAATTTACAATTTGAATCAGTATGAATAACAAATTAATACTTAATTTTGTATTTAAAAAATATAAATATCCGATATCAGTTTATAGTTGATTTTTAACGTATAATAAGTATTTTCTTAATGAAAAGACTTATATACAGATATAATCTATATTATGAACTTTATTTTTTTAAAAAATTTTCTTTATTAAATAATTTTAATCAATATTCTTTTAAAAAATAGCTATTTATTTTTATCATAATTGATATGAATTATGATATTTAACTTATAATATCTAATTATATAGAAAATAAATTTATTTTAAACACAATTGTTAATTTTTAATTTTAATTTAATTTTAAAATTAATAAATGAGTAGCTGATTATAATATTGTGTAATAAAATATATAAGAAAGGTTTTTATGACTTATGCTTTAGAACTACTACATCTTACAAAAATCTATCCAGGTTGCATAAAAGCATTAACTGCAATTAATCTAAAAGTTGATATTGGTGATTTTTATGCTTTGTTAGGACCTAATGGTGCTGGTAAATCAACTATAATTGGTATTATTAGTTCATTAGTTAATAAAACAAGTGGTAAAGTATTAGTATTTGGCTATGATATTGATAAAAATACTGTAAATGCAAAATGTAAATTAGGTTTAGTGCCACAAGACTTTAATTTCAATCCATTTGAAACAGTATTACAAATAGTGCTAAACCAAGCTGGTTATTACGGAATAAGGCGTTCGATAGCTTTATCTAGAGCAGAAATGTATCTTTCTCAATTATCCTTATGGAATAAACGCTCAGAGTCTGCTAGAGACTTATCAGGTGGCATGAAACGTCGTTTAATGATAGCTAGAGCATTAATGCATAAACCAAAGTTATTAATTTTAGATGAACCAACAGCTGGTGTTGATATTAAACTACGTCGTTCAATGTGGAATTTTTTAAAAACTTTAAACATAGAAGGTACCACTATTATTTTAACGACTCATTATCTTGAAGAAGCAGAAATGTTATGTCGTAATATCGGAATTATTCAATATGGTCAATTAATTGAGAATACAAGTATGAAAAAACTAATTAATCAACTAGAGTCAGAAACGTTTATTTTTGATTTAGCACCAAATAGTCCTATTCCTATATTAAACGGTTATAAATTCAAATTACTTGACATCTCAACATTAGAGGTTGATGTATTTCGAAATCAAGGTCTTAATGATTTGTTTAACCAATTAGTTAAACAATCCATACAAGTAACTAGCATGAGAAATAAAGTAAATCGTTTAGAAAAGTTATTTGTTGGTTTAATGAATAAACAACATTGATTAATTATAATAAGGAGGATAGATGATTAAGTTATGCTGGATTGCTATGAAAACAATCTGGATAAAAGAAATAACACGTTTTTCACGTATATGGATACAAACTTTATTATCTCCTGTTATCACGATGTCTCTTTATTTTATTATCTTTGGTAGTTTAATAGGTTCAAAAATTGGAGATATGGATGGTGTTAATTACAAACAATTTATTGTTCCAGGCTTAATTATGATGTCAGTAATAAATAACTCTTACGCTAATGTTTGTTCATCTTTTTTTGGGGCAAAATTTCAAAAAAGTATAGAAGAATTACTAGTTGCACCAGTTATTACTCATATTTTGATAATTGGATTTATTGGTGGAGGTGTTGTTAGAGGAATATTAGTTGGTGCTTTAGTTATCTTAGTTTCATTATTTTTCGTTCAATTAGATATTTATTCTTGGTGTGTAGTAATTATTACTATGTTAATGACAGCAATTTTGTTTTCGTTAGCTGGATTAATAAATGCGATTTTTGCTAAATCATTTGATGATATCAGTATTATTCCTACTTTTATCTTAACACCATTAACTTATTTAGGTGGTGTTTTTTATTCTCTATCTCTTTTGCCTGAATTTTGGCAAAAGATATCTAAGATTAATCCTATTGTATATATGATCAGCGGATTACGTTATGGATTTATTGGTAATAGTGATATTTCTTTATTTATTACCTTATTAGTATTACTAATTTTTACTATTATTTTATATATGATAACTTGGTATTTAATTGAAAAAGGACACGGATTAAAAAGTTAATAGTTAAGAAATTTACTATAATAAAAATATAAATATACTCATTATTTTAAATAATATTAAATATATAATCATTAGTATAATTATTTTTATATATTTTATTTTATAGCAATATTTATTAATTTTTAGATGGTTATAAATTTATAATATATAATTTTTATTACTCATAATCTATTTCTATTTTCTATATTATTTCTTTTAATTTTTTATTAAAATCTATTATTTAGGTTTTAAAATTGTTTATTTTAGAATCTTAATTCTTATTTTGAAATAAAAAAAGAAAACATTAACAATAATCTTCTAATAAAAATTAGAGTTAAATTATATTTAATAGTTTTATAAATATAAAACAATTTTGATATTTATAATTATTACATAAAAAATATTTGTTTCTTATTATAATTTTAAAAATTTATTCTAATTATATATTTTATATATTTATTTCTAAAAAATTAATTATATACATCTAATTATATGTTATCTAACATGTTATTACTAATTATTTTTAAACGGAAGTTTATTTTTATAAATTATATATAGTTTAATTTATTTTATAATGGAATAAAAATTCCATATTAATATATAATTCTATATCGCTTATATAAATTAAATTTATTGCTTTAATTACCATAAAGTCATTCCATTTTTAGTAACTAATAACAATCTATCATTTAGTAATTCACCATCAGGGAAGTGTAATTTAGGAGCTATTTCTACTAAAGGATACAACATAAACTCTCGTTCTTTAAGACCATAATGCGGAATAGTTAAATTTGTTGTCTGAACGATATGTTTACCATATAATATGATATCTAAATCAAGTGTTCTTGGTCCCCATAAATTATTAACATCACGTATTCTTCCGTGTATTAATTCAATTAATTGAGTATGTTTAAGTAGTGTTTCTGGTGATAGCTCAGTATCCAAAGCGATAACTGCATTTAGATAGTCAGGCTGATCTTGCTGTCCCATTGCTTTTGATCGATAGAAAGAAGAAATTATAATAAACTTTGTATTAGGTAATTGATGTATTTTTTTAATAGCACTTTGTACCTGTTGCAAAGGAATATTTAAATTGCTACCAATTGCGATATAAACACGTTCCATATTAAGTTAACTATATTATTTTATCAATTTATTATTTTAATCATGTCAGTAATTTATTAATTATAATTTGCAATATTTTATTACCAAGCTTAATAATCATTTCGTATTATACGTTATTATTACTTTCTTTAAATTTTCTCCACCAATGAGCAAGTTCTTCTAGTTCATCACGATCTTCCGCTTTGGCTCGTAATTCAAGAAGATCAAACGCAATGTTTAATTTTGAATGTTTAAGCAGTTTATTTACCTTTTTTTTTTGACGCTGTGTTAATATCAATTGTAACTTCCATATATCTCGCATTACTGATGTAATGCGTTTAGGAATAGCGATAGAACGGGATTGTTCATCAAGTATATCATTCATTGCTATATTGAAGGTTTCACAAGATAAAAAACCATTTTCTTTAGAAAGTTTATTTGCATGTTTTACTAATGGATACCATAATATAGTTGCAAATAAGAACGCAGAATTTATATGTTTATTGTTTTTTATTCTGTAATCGGTATTTTGTAATACATGATTAATAATAATCTCCATAGGTGAATCATTATTGACTGTAAAATATTGTTCAATTAATGGAAATAATGATTGAAAAAGATTATAATATCTTAATTGTTGATAGGTCTTATAACCATGACCATTTTGAAATAATTTCAGCGATTCTTCAAATAAACGTGAAGATGGAATGTTTTTTAATAAAAATGCAAGTTTTGGGATTGGTTCAGCAGTTTCAATATCAATTTGCATATTTAGTTTACAAGCAAATCTAACAGCACGTAGCATACGTATCGGATCTTCTCGATAACGAATTTTAGGATCGCCAATTAAACGAATTACATCATTTTTAAGATCATTAAATCCACCTACATAATCACGTAAGCTAAAATCGTTAATTCTATAATATAGACTATTAATTGTAAAGTCTCGCCTGATGGCATCGTCTTCAATACTACCAAAAATATTATCTCTTAATAACATACCACTTTTTGATTTATAAACAATATTTTTACTATTAATATCATTTTGTTCATTATAACTACGAAAAGTAGAAACTTCAATAATTTCATAACAATATATAATATGCACTAAACGGAAACGTCGTCCAACTAAACGAGAATTACGAAATAATTTACGAATTTGTTCAGGTCTTGCATTTGTGGTAATATCGAAGTCCTTAGGTTTTTTACCTAATAGTAGATCTCTAACGCTACCACCAACTAAATAAGCTTCATAACCAGCATTATTTAGACGATAAAGAACTTTTAATGCATTCTCGCTAATCTTTTTTCGAGATATAGGGTGTTTATCTCGTGTAATTATAGATATTGAAGTTTTCATAGTAGAAGTTGATCTAAATTTATCTAGTAATTTAGTACTTTTAATATTTTTTTTAACTCTGATATTTTTTTGTTAGTAAAAGTTTTTACTTTACTATAAAGTTTAATATTAATTATTAATTAATTTGAATATCTTGTTTACTTATATTTTTTATTTTTATTTTAATAAAATTATTATAAATAATATTTTATTTATATTTATAAAATAATAAACCTCTATATCAAATTTATTTTTTAGTTAAAAAATTAAAATTAATAATTTAATTATATCTTAAAAGATTTTTCTCTGAATTAATGATTAATTTGAATAAAAATTGATGATTAATTATTGTTTATAATAATTCTTCAATTTGGATACATGTTATATAAATTATTAATTTTGTATAGTTTAATTAAATAATAGTTTTATTAATATTTTTCTTATTAATAATAATTATTTTTAATAAGAATTATTTCATAAACTAAATTAATTTTTATATCCTTTATTAAAATTAACATTGTTTAATTTCATTTAAAAGTTAATTTTAAAAAAACATATAAAATATAAAACATAAGTAATTGAATATTAAAAAATAAATACTAATATCTAGTATTATTTTTATTTAATGATTGAGATCAGCTAAAATAAATTAATACAAAGAATTTTTTGAAAGATATGATAATTATAATTATTAGCAATTACAATTAAATTATAAGTAAGTAAATTATTTATTTAAATAATAATAAATATTTTATTTACTTAAAATAAGATTTTGTATCATATGACACTACAATAATTGATTATGAAACTAGAAATAAAATTTTATCTGTATTTTTTTTCCAAAAGAACTATTGAAAATAAACAAAGATTACTAAAATATCTCTTATAATAACTATATGTAATATTATTTTATTAATATAGTGAAAAAATAATAACAATTGTTGCATTACTTCACTTTAGTTGTACTAAAATAACATAGTAAATATTACTGTAATATATTTAATACAATTATTTTTATTTAATTTTATTTAAAATTTAAGAGGTAATTTCTTAAAGTTTTTTAAAACATAATCTATATCAGCATAGTAATATATTTTATTTATTACCTATTTATTCTTTTATTTAATTTAATTTTATTAATTTTTTAGATTGTGTTTCATTGTTTTTCCAAAAGATATATATTTATATTAATATTGCAACTAACAATATATATAAAAATATATTTTTATGTATTTAAAATAAAAATCTGATATATAGTTTATTATTCTAATAATTATTGAAATATTTATTAATTTTTTTAAAAAAATACGGGATATATTTTATATACCGTATTTTTATGACTTAAGCTTATTAACTAACCTGCGATCTGTTTTTCACGTATTTCAGCTAATGTTTTACAATCAATGCATAAATCAGCTGTTGGACGAGCCTCTAATCGACGGATACCAATTTCAATTCCACAGCATTCACAATAACCAAAATCTTCCCCATCAACTTTTTTTAGAGTCTTCTCGATTTTTTTAATTAGCTTACGTTCGCGATCGCGATTACGTAACTCAAGACTAAATTCTTCTTCCTGTACTGCTCTATCAACAGGGTCAGGGAAATTTGATGCTTCATCTTGCATATGAGTTACAGTACGATCTACTTCATTTCTGAGTTGATTTCGCCATGTTTCGAGAATACGTTTAAAATGGATTAACTGTGTATCGTTCATATATTTTTCGCCTGGTTTTTCTTGGTAAGGATCTACCTTAGCAATGGCGAGAATATTTAAGGACGAAGTTTTATATTTTTGCCTCTTTTTCATAATCCTTCTCCTAGATATGGAATATTCAACAGAACCATTAAAGAAAAATAAAAGGTTATTAGGAATAACAGAATATTCCATACTATTTACAATAATTCTTATAATCTCTCTTATATACAAGAGAGATTAGTATCTTATAATAATATTTTTATTATGTAAAATAAATTATATATAAACTAATAAATTTACTTTTATTTTTAAATAAAAATTATTTTATATTGTATTAAAAATAACTTTTTAAAATAAGAAAGAACTCTATTAATATTTATAAATAAATATAGATTTTAATTATATTTTATACTGATATTTTAATATAAAAAATAAAATCGTTTATTTATTTCATTAAGTTATTTGAAATACTGTATATTTTATGCTATTAATATTTAAAAATCGATTAGAAAAATAATTAAAATTATTTTTCTAATAAAATTATCATTTTATTATTAAAAAATTAATTCTTATATTTTTTCCATATTTTACTTCTTATATAATGTTATTATGATCTGATAAATGAAAGATTTTATCTTTTATTATAAGATGATTAATAAAATTACTTTTGATAAGTAATAATATTAATCTGATTGTAAATTTTTATTTGTATGTGGTTTTTAAGTTACGATTATCTAAATATTTTTATTTAATATTATTTAATAATGAATTATAAGAGTATATCTCTATTTATGCAGACGCTATGCATACGTATATTCCTATTAACATAGACATAATACATAGTTACTAGTTTACTTATTTCCACATATTAACAGTAGCAAAAAAACTTTTATAAGGTATTACTAATTTAGATTACTTTAGTAAGTTATAATTAATATATTGGTAGTTATTTAAGCTAACTATAATAGATATTCGTGATAATAAAGTCAATATTACAATATTTTAGTTAAAAATTAATAATTTTCATTTTTTGTGTAAATTAATATGATATTCAATATTTATTAAATAATATACTTTCAAGATAATAATATTCTTTCAAAAGAAAAATATTATTTATAGAATTTTTTATTACATAATTACTATTAATAATATATTAAGATAATTTATCTCATTTTATGAGAAATAAATATTTATTTTTAAGATGATTTATAAATATAGTTATGAATTTTTTGATAGCTAAATATTAAATAAAAAAATCAATTAGTAAAAAAAATAAAACTTTATGATGATAACCACATCAAGCAAGTAAGAATATTAAAATTAATATATTGATAAAAGAATAAGAGATAATGATAATTAAAGATAATAAGCTTCAATCATTAAAAAATAGATACTTCTGGTTATTATTTTTTTTAAAAATCATAATAGTTTTGATATTCTTAATTGGTATTTATGGTATCTATTTATATCAAAAAATGAGTAAGTGCCTTAGTGGGAAAATTTGGGATCTACCTGCAGCTATTTATGGCCAAATAGTTAATCTTGAACCAGGGATGAATTATAGCAAAGAAGATATAATTCGATTATTAGATGGTATCGAATATCGTAGAGTAAACAAAATAACTATACCTGGTGAATATATTATTAAAGATAATACAATAGAAATATTACGTCGTCCATTTTCTTTTCCTGATCAAAGAGAAGATCAAATTTTAGCTAAATTAACTTTTGAACAAGTTCGACTAACTAACATTACTAATATAAATAATGGACGATCATTTGGTTTTTTTCGGCTTGATCCTAAACTCATTACTATGATTCAAACAGTTAATAATAAACAACGTTTAGTTTTACCAAGAAAAGATTTTTCTAATTTTTTTGTTAAAATATTAATTGAAACTGAAGATAGATATTTTTATGAACATGATGGAATAAATATTTATTCTATTGGACGTGCAATTATTGCTAACTTAACAGCTGGTAAGACTGTTCAAGGTGGAAGCACATTAACTCAGCAATTAGTTAAAAACTTATTCTTAAACAATAAAAGAACGTTAATACGTAAAATTAATGAAGCCTATATGGCAATTTTAATGGATTTTTATTATAGTAAAGAGCGCATTCTTGAACTTTACTTAAATGAAGTTTATTTAGGACAAAGTGGAGATAATCAAATTCGCGGCTTTCCTCTTGCAAGTCTTTATTATTTTGGTCGCCCTATCGATGAGTTAAGTATTGATCAACAAGCTTTATTAATTGGTATGGTTAAGGGAGCATCATTATATAATCCATGGCGTAATCCCAAATTAGCTATAAAACGTCGAAATTTAATATTGAAATTATTAGAAATACGAAAAATCATTAATTATGAAACATATAATATATTAAGCGTTAAACTTTTGGGAGTTAAAGAGAGAAGTGGTATTTTAACACCTCAGCCGGCCTTTATAGAACTTGTTTTGAGAGAATTAACTAATAAATTAGGAGATAAAATAAATAATCTTTCTGGTGCTAGGATCTTTACTACCTTAAATCCAATTTCACAACAAGCAGCTGAAAATGCTATTGAAAAAGGGACGGATAATTTGCGTAAAACACGAAAATTATCTGATCTTGAAGGAGCAATGGTAATCGTTGATCGTATTAATGGTGAAGTTCATGCTGTAGTCGGTGGTTCGCAACCACAATATTCTGGTTTTAATCGAGCATTAAATGCTAGACGATCAATTGGTTCATTAGTTAAACCTTCAATTTATCTTACTGCATTAAGCAATCCAGATCAGTTTCGTTTAAATACTATGGTACCTGATCAACCAATTACCATAAAATTTTATAATCAAATTTGGGAGCCGAAAAATTATGATCGTAATTTTAGAGGAGAAGTAATGTTAATTGATGCTTTAGTTAATTCATTAAATATTCCAACAGTAAATATTGGTTTAAGCGTGGGTTTAGATCAAGTCAATAAAGTATTAATACGTCTTGGTCTACCAGATTATACTATTGAGAAAGTACCGGCTATGTTATTAGGTTCACTAAATTTAACGCTTGTGGAAATAGCTCAAATGTTTCAAACAATTAGTAATGGTGGAAATCGAGCGTTATTGTCTGCATTACGTTCTGTTATTGATTGTGATGGTAATAATCTTTATCAAAGTTATCCATCTGCAGAACCGGCAGTATCTCCTCAAGGGGCTTATTTGACACTTTATGCCATGCAACAAGTCATTAAATACGGAATATCTGATTTATTAATGAATAAATTTTCTAAATATCATTTAGCTGGTAAAACCGGAACAACTAATGATTTACGAGATAGTTGGTTTGTTGGTATAGATGGTAAAGAAGTAGTTATTAGTTGGGCTGGTCGAGATAATAATAAGCCAATAAACCTTACTGGAGCAAGTGGAGCATTATATTTTTATCGATATTATTTAGAAAATCAAACCCCATTAATATTAGATAATAAGCCTCCAGATGGAATTATGGAAATGTTTATAAATGCAGATGGTAGTTTTAATTGTACAAGTGTTGGTCTTAATATTTTGCCAGTATGGACTGAAGACCCTGAAACTTTATGTCATCTAGAGATGAAATCATTGAATCCAAACTTTAATTTAAATAAATAGTATATAAGTATTGATAAACATAATATTGTCTAAAAAATTATTTTAATAATCAATAAAATATAATAATACTCTTAATAAGAATCCATATAAATTAAATAAATTAGTATTTACTCTCATTAATTAAAATTGTTATTGCATATTATTAAAAGCATTCTCTGCTGCTTTAATTGTACGATCAATATCTTCATGATTATGTGCAATAGATACAAAACATGCCTCAAATGCTGAAGGAGGTAAATAAATGTTTTTATCTAACATTAGATGGAAGAATTTTTTAAATTTTTCAATATCACATTGCATGACATCTTTATAAGAAGTAACTTGTGTTGCTTCCGTAAAGAACAAACCAAACATGCCACCAATATGATTAACAATTAGTGGAATATCTGCTTTTTTAGCTTTTTCTTTTAATCGATTAGCAAGTTCTGTCGTTAGTTCAGTTAAATGTTTATAAAAATCATGTTTAATAATTTCAGTTAGACAAGCTAATCCTGCTGCCATAGTTAATGGGTTTCCTGATAGTGTACCAGCTTGGTAAATAGATCCTATTGGTGCAAGTTTTTCCATAAGCTCAGATCGACCACCGAATGCGCCAATAGGCATACCACCACCTATTATTTTTCCTAAACAGGTTAAATCAGGTTTAATTTGATAATAGGATTGAGCTCCACCTAAAGTAATTCGAAATCCTGTTATTATTTCGTCTGCTATTAAAATAGCATCAAATTTATCACATAATTTACGTAATCCGATTAAGAATTCAGCCTTAGGTAAAATACAGTTCATATTTCCGGATACTAGTTCAACAATAATACAAGAGATTTCTTGTGGATATTTTTCAAAAGTACGCTGTACTGAATCTAAGTCATTGAATTTGCAGGTAAGAGTATGTTTAGTAACATCATTAGGAATACCAGGAGAATTAGGTTGTCCGATAGTTAAAACACCTGATCCTGATTTAACTAATAAATAGTCAGCATGACCATGATAGCATCCTTCAAATTTAATAAATTTTTCACGTCCAGTACAACCTCTGGCTAGTCGTATTGCACTCATTGTAGCTTCTGTTCCTGAATTTACCATACGAACCATTTCAATTGATGGGATCAGTTGATTAATAATTTTTGCCATTTCTATTTCAACAAAAGTAGGAGCACCAAAACTAAGACCGTACTTTGTCGCTTGAATGACTGCTTTCTGTATTACAGGATGATTATGACCTAAAATCATTGTTCCCCAAGAACCAACGTAATCAATATAAGCTTTATCATCAACATCATAAATATAAGCACCATTAGCTCGTTTAATGAATAATGGATGGCCGCCAACACCAGAAAATGATCGTACTGGTGAATTTACACCACCAGGAATAAGTTTTTTAGCTTTTAAATAAAGTATTTCAGATTGATTCATTAAAGTAACTCCAAGTACTTTTTAAAAAATAAATTTTATTGATATTTTAAATCAATATTATCAATAAACCAAATAGTAAATTTAATATAATTTTAAATTAATTAATTTAGTTGTAAGATCTTGAATCAATTAGTTAGCTGTTAGATAATTATATTTTATCCAATTTTAGCATTAATGCTCATTGTATTTATTTATTAACATGTCGCAATGGAGTTATAGAAATGAGTGATGACATTGTATTACCAATAATTTTTACTGATTTTGCAGCAAGGAAAGTTAAGTGGTTGATTATGGATGAAGAAAATCCAAATTTACGTTTACGCGTCTATATTATTGGCGGTGGTTGCAGTGGTTTTCAATATGGTTTTACATTTGATGATAAAGTAAATGAAGGAGATTTAACTATTAAAAAACAAGGCGTTGAATTAATTATTGATCCAATGAGTTTACAGTATTTAATTGGTGGTTCTATTGATTATATTGAAGGATTAGAAGGATCTCGATTTGTGGTGAATAATCCAAATGCGAAAATGACTTGTGGTTGTGGTTCTTCATTTAGTATTTAGTTGATTTTAATTAACATTGGCTTATATTAGTTTTCTTAGACGTATTTTATGATAAATTATATGATTTTTAGTTTTTCATTAAGATAGTTAATTTTAACTATCATTATTTTTATAAATAAGGTTTATATATAAAAATTTTTTTATATCATAAAATTTTTAAAATAAGAATAAAATTCTTTAGCGGTAAAGGTAATTAAAAAATAGATTTATAAAAATGATAAATAAATTATAAAATTTAATGATATATGATCAATTGTGTATATCTATTTTATATTTTTTAATATTTAAATAAAATATTAAAAAAATTTAATGGGGAATATAATGTAGTTATTTTAAATAATATTAATAATAGTTTTCTAAAAGAAATTTAAAATAGCATATATAAATTAGTTTTTTAATATCATTTCTAATGATTCTAGTTTTACTAAGTATTTATTTATATCTTAATATTATTAATATATGTTTTATGATTTAGTTATTTGATAAATAAAAACAGATAAATTAATTTAATGATAAAAACTTTAATTGAAACTATGATACAGATAATATTTAAACTATGTTCAAATATTTCAATCGGATCAGTCGATGTTAATAATAAAATCAAGGATAAAAATATTTTAATTTGAAATTATTGTTGATTTAATTACTGATTAATAACATCTATCAAAGATAGATTTTAATAATATTATATAAAGATTAATAAATTTTTATAGTATATTTATACTATCATTATCAGATCGATAATTAAGATATGAATATCCTTTTATTATATAAAAACATGATTTCTTCATATATAGTATCTAATTATAGCAACTTTTATCTTAAAGTACTCATAGTTTATTAATTATATATATTAAATTTTATAATTATTTATTATGATATTGAAAATAAGAATCTAAATTATTTAATTAAATAATGAATATTTTATAATTATAGTATGAGTATTTATAGATAATTTTAAAAATAACTATATTAATTTTTTACTATCTATATTAAAGATTAATAAAGTTATATTAGAAAATATTAGTATGCAGTTACTTTGTAAAAGAATATTTGTGATAATCTATAAATTATTTAAAATTAAACTTAATATTTTATCTGTTAATTTTTTTAACTATAAAATATATTAATGGTTACTGTTATCAGATAAATTTATTAAAATATTTCGGTTATTTAAAAAAAACAACTTCTATTGGTAATAAGATAATTTAATTTGAAATAAAACTATCAAAAGTAGATCTAGATTATATTGTTATTTTAATTTTTTATTTTATGAAAAATAAATAATATTATTTATTCTATTGCTAATTATATATAATAAGATATTAATAATTTTTCTCATATTAGTTTTGACTATGTATTTCTTTAGTATTTTATTTACTGAAATATTAGTTCAAAATTTTTATAATAAAAATTATTTATTAATAAAAATATCAAATCTAATAAAGATATTAATTATAATAAAATATTATCTAGTAAATAAAATTAATTTTATTCATATCATAGTTACTTTTTAGTAAAATACTATGAAGTTTTATAGTTTTATAAAAATTTTGATTTTAACTTATATTAAAAATTTAAATAGTATTTTTTTTTGAAGTTTTATCTAAAGATAAATTTATTTATCTTTAGATTAACAATCAAAGCTAAGAGATTATTTAAATAAGTTGATGATTGTGCTAAGTTTTAGCATTCATTATTATTAATATTAAATACTAATTTATTTATTTATATAAAAAATTTTTAGAAAAAAATAATTTTTTACTAAACACTTTTTAGATAAATTACAAGTCAAATATATTTAGCTAATTCGTTTTAAAAAAAGTTTAAGAATTTTTTGATAGTGATGAGAAATAAAAGATAGATAAAATCTATACTAGTTCATTTATATAAAACTATATTAATAATATAAAAAAGATTATTATTATAATAATAAATATAAAATATTAATCAAAATAAATTTTATTATATAAATAATATTTATTATAATATTCTTTAATAAATAAATCTTATTTCTTTTAAAGAAATTATATTATTATTTATGACTTCTTATTTAAAAAAGAAAGACAATTAATATTGTATTAATATAATAAATATAAAAAATATTTAGTTTTTCTTTAAAATAATTATAATAATCTTATATATTTTAAATTAAATAATACAATTTTTATTGTTTAAAATAGAATTAAAGTTAATGCTAAATTATTTAATAGTAATAATTGAAATTTTTAATATTTAAAGATACGAATTTTTTCTTTTTATCTATATATATGTGAATAAGTTTTGAAATAAAAATTATTTTTATAACTACAAACATGAATTTAAATTCTTATAAATAAAAAATAGAACTTACTATAGTAAGAGTTAGTAAAACAATTAAATTTGATAATCTTAAATTAAATAGATTATTTTTATAACTATTTTATTATCTATGACTTTTTTAAAATAATAATAATATCCTAATCTTATTTATTAAACGTAAAATTTTAGAAAAATAAAATCATTAAAATTATTATAATATAGATAAATTAGTATCTATATTAATAGATCTGATTTTATATATTAATATATAAAATCTTTTTTATATTTTATATTTCACTATAACTAATTAAAATATGTTAATATAGAATTAATACATACTGAGTATTTATCTTATTTACAATTGAAATTAAAAAAATAATTATTTCTTAATATAATCTTTTTTAAATAAATTTAGAATAATTAAATATTTGGTCATATTGATATTATTAATTTAGTTAATTTTATAAATATTATTTATATGTCGTCATCACAATGATAAGGAATAAATAATTAAATATTGTTAACTATTTCTCCGTATTCTATATAATTTATAATTCTTATTTAAAGTAGCAATAATATTAATAATCATCATTAAACCTGCTAATTATATCAAATAAAAGTAATTTTTACTATTTTGCTTTATTTAGAAGATCAAATTGACATTTAAACTAAAAATTTTATTTAATTAATTTTATAAATTAATAAAAATGCTTATTTACTATGGTTAAGATTAGTTTACATTTGAGTAAAAAGTAATTTGGAATATATGTACTTCACTAGAAGAAGATAAAATCTTTTATGATTAATTATAATTATATTTATAATATTATTAATACAGAAGAAATTATTAAATTGAAAAAATGAGATAATATTATAACAATAATTTAAATAAATTAATAAATATTACCATTATCAATTTAATAAATATGATATTATATGTCCAATACAACATGTTATCAAATTTAAGCCAGAACAAATTATTTATGTCTTCTGTTAATCTACTGACAATATTAAAATAGTAAAATTACTTATAACCCGTTATTAACTTATGGATATATTAGAATGACGTATATATCCTTGTATATTAGTCATTTAAAGTTTAAAAATTTTCTATATATATTAAAATAAATCAGAAATAGAAATATTATGATTGTAATTAAAAGCACTTATTTTACATCTATAGTGGTATTTTACTAAAAAATTGATTATTAATCTTAAGTTTACTAACAATGATTTAAAAACAAAAATTAATTAAATTTTGGAAAAGACGCTTTTGTAATATTAAACAATGTAAAAATAATCAATTATTAATTTGGAATAAAATTAAGATAAGAGAATTTTTTTAATATTAAGCACAAATCTTAATAAGTTTTGCACGTTGTTGCCTCAATCTTTAATTTATGATCAGATTATTAGTAAGTGTATTAATTTATTTTAAACTCCATAAATTAATTAAATATTATTATTAGAGATAAAATTAAGATGAACACTATTATTTACAAATTGAATAGTAGTCAATTATGGAAAAATAGTTTCATAGATTGGATAAGTATTTCTCAGACTCAAATATTGTTAATTACGATAAAATATTTTTATCCTTATGTATTTAAGGTAACAAAATATATTATAAAATTATGCTTGATGATAAACCTATCTAAAGATAAAAAAATACTAGTAGTAAGAAAATGCATAAATATATATACTATTTTCTATAATTATTTGTTTATAGAAAAAATAAAATTGGAGTTAGAAGATTTTTGTTTTCATTATTTATATCCTAATGAATATAAAAAGATTGTTAAATTACTTGATGAACATCGTATAGATCGTGAAAGATATATTGATGATTTTGTATCATTACTTAGATATTTTATGTTGCAAGAAAATATTATAGTAGAAATTTATGGTCGACCAAAGCATATATATAGCATCTGGCGAAAAATGCAAAAAAAATATTTAACCTTTGATAAACTTTTTGATGTGCGTGCTGTAAGGATTATAGTTGAATGTTTAGAAGACTGTTATACTGTATTAGGTATTGTGCATACTAATTTTCGATACTTACCTGATGAGTTCGATGATTATATTGCTAACCCTAAACCAAATGGATATCAATCTATTCATACTATAGTATTAGGAATAAATGCTAAAACTGTTGAAATACAAATACGTACTAGACAAATGCATAAAAATGCTGAACTTGGTATTGCCGCACACTGGAAATATAAAAAAAAAGAATGCTAATAATTGACAAATAAAATACAAATAAAAATCTAATTATTTTATTAAAAAATTTATATTTTATAATGAAAATATAAATAATTTAAATTAATTATTTATTTTACAAAGTTTATAACCGAGTTATTAATAATTATTTATATATTTTGCATATAAAAGTAATGTTATTAATTTATTTTTTAAATTAATATAAGTTGATTTTTTATCATATTCTTAATTATATGTTTATAATCGTTATATTATCTCTCTAATATAGAGATAAAGTAATTTTAATACTAATTATTATTATTAAAATAATAATTAGTATTAAAATATCATATAAATAATATCAAAATTATATCCTTGACTAAATTAATTTAAATTTAAATAATATTTAACAAATGTTTCTGATATTATATAATTTATAATTAACTTTTTAAGTATGGATGATGATCATGATATTCTGATTACTAAACTAAATATTAGATAATAAACTTAATTATTGATGTTAATTTTAAAAAAAGCTAAAAGTTGCTTTTTGCATTTAAAATATTAATTCGTTTTATTGTTTTAATAAATGTTAGTATTATAGTAATATTTTATAATTTGAAAGATTTTTATAGAATAAGTTTTAGAATAAATAACTTATTTTTATAAGTATATTTTATTTAAAAGTAACTAGAAAATAAAATCCTTTTTTGTTATCGCTATTATTAGTTAATTTATATTGATTGATAATATCACTAGTTCTGATACTAATAATAAATTAATTTATATTTATTAAATACGTATAAATATGATTAATATATAATTATATCAAATGTTTAGAATAAGTATATAGTATATTTTATTACAATATATTAAGTAATGTGATTATTTATTATGTATTTAAGTTATTATTAATGATTTCACAAGATTATAAAAGATATAACTATCTTTTTTTAAAAAAATAGTAAATATTATTAGTTTATTATTAATACTAAATAAAATAATTAAGGAATATTAGTATAAATATCAAAATTTATAATTTTATCTATTTTAGAATATATTCTTTATAAAAATAATTCTTTTATATATTTAAAATTAACTAATTTATTAGTTTGATTAAATTATAATTAAAATGATCATATTTTAGATAATAATAAGTTAACTTATTAATAATATTTATTAATTTTATATAAAAGAATTAGTGTGTAAATTAATTATATTATAAAATAACAAATAGTTATTTTATAATATAATTTAATGTAATTTTATAATAATTATAATTATGTATTATAGTATAAAATATAATATTTATTATTGTAATCTATTTTATGTGATATAAAAAACTTATAATTTTCTTGATTGATGTTATTAAATAATAGGATTTATTGCTTTAAAAGCATGATTTAGTATTTTATGATTTCATATATATTTTATTTCTATTTTTTGAAAAAAAGAATAGAAATTAAACTAATTTTAATAAAATTAGTTTAATTTCTAAACGAATGATCAATAAATATATTACTTATAATATTTATAAGTAATATATTTATAATTAATCGCAAAGATATTTAAAAAAAAATTAATTTAAAAAGTTAACAGTAAAAGAATCAATTTTTGATTATAAATAATATTAGATAATACTAGCAAAATGTTATTTATAAAAGAAAAACAGTAAATAAATTAAATCCTTTATTTTATATAGTAACTTATCTAAAACTTAATCACTTAAGATACTTCATAAGTAAATTAAAAAAGTTTTTATAAGTAATAAATAACAATAAATTAATGATTAATAATAATTTATTAAAGAAGAAATTAGTAATTTATTTTTTATAGTTAATTTAATTAATTATATTAGTCTATATAGTTAGAAATCATCATTATAAAAAAATATAATAAACTTTCTATTTTTTTGTCTTTTATAAAAACTAATTTTTGAAAAAATATTTTTATTAGAAAAGAATCATATATATGAAATAGAAAAATATTTGTAATAAATTAAAAAAGATCAGATTACTGTTTTAGTTAAATAAATTAAATATTAGTTAAATATAATATTTTTTATTAATTTATTTATTGAATAAAATTAATAAAAGATAGTTTTTGATATTTAAAATTATTGATGAAATTAACTTAATTAATTTAGAACATTTATAGTAAATTTAGAGTTAATAGAAATATACTATTTTTCTATCCAATCTAATATTTATCATCTTTTTTACATCTAAATTTTCAGGTTTAGTATGAAAACGAATTATATTTTTGTAACTGGTGGGGTAGTTTCCTCTCTTGGTAAAGGTATCGCTGCCGCTTCTTTAGCTGCTATACTTGAAGCTCGTAAACTGAATGTTAGTATTATGAAATTGGATCCTTATATTAATCTTGATCCAGGTACTATGAGTCCAATCCAACATGGTGAAGTTTTTGTTACTGAAGATGGCGCGGAAACAGATCTTGATTTAGGGCACTACGAACGTTTTATTCGTACTAGAATGACACGTCGTAATAATTTCACAACTGGTCGCATATATTATGAAGTGTTGCGTAAGGAGCGACATGGTGATTATCTAGGAGAAACGATTCAGGTTATTCCTCATATTACTGATGAAATTAAAAATAGAATTATTTCTGGTGGAGAAGGTCACGATATCATTTTAGTTGAAGTCGGAGGTACAGTTGGTGACATTGAATCTCTTCCTTTTTTAGAAGCTATTCGTCAGTTGGCGGTTGATGTTGGACGTAAAAAAACCCTTTTTCTTCACCTTACTTTAGTGCCTTATTTACCAGCTACTGGTGAAGTCAAAACAAAACCAACACAGCATTCCGTAAAAGAACTTCTTTCTATTGGTATTCAGCCTGATGTATTAATATGTCGTTCAGATCGAGTTATTCCACTTAATGAGAGACTAAAAATTGCTCTTTTCTGTAATCTTTCAGAAAAAGCAGTTATTTCTTTAGAAGATGTTGATTCAATTTATAAAATTCTATCGTTATTAAAGTCCCAAAAGTTAGATGATTATATTTGTAAAAAATTTAAACTTATATGTCCGACAGCTGATTTGTCTGAATGGGAACAAGTTATTGATGCACAAGACAATCCTGTAGGGAAAGTAACTATTGGTATGGTAGGTAAATATATAGATTTACCTGATGCTTACAAATCAGTTATTGAAGCATTAAAGCATGGTGGTTTAAAAAATCGTTTAACAGTAAATATTAAACTAATTGATTCTGAAAATATTGAAACTCATGGTACTAATTTATTAAAAGGACTTGATGCTATTTTAGTTCCTGGTGGCTTTGGTGAACGAGGTATTGAAGGGAAAATTATAGCAACACGTTATGCACGTGAAAATAATATTCCATATTTTGGAATTTGTTTAGGAATGCAAGTTGCTATAATTGAATATGCTAGACATGTTGCTTGTATGGAAGGAGCAAACTCAACAGAATTTGCACCACATTGTCCATATCCTGTTGTTGCTTTAATTACAGAATTATCAAATGATGATAATAATATTAAAGTTCGTGATAAAAAAAACAATTTTGGTGGTAAAATGCGAGTAGGCAATCAATTATGCCATTTGGTGAAAGGTAGTAAAGTTAGTGAATTATATAATAGTAATACAATTATAGAACGGCATCGACATCGATATGAAGTAAATAATATATTTCTAGCTCGCATTGAAAAAGTTGGTTTATTCATTACAGGACGTTCAGTAGATAATAAACTTGTTGAAGTTATTGAGAATCCTAATCATCCTTGGTTTATAGCTTGTCAGTTTCATCCTGAATTCACTTCAACACCAAGAGATGGTCATCCGTTATTTTCTGGTTTCATAAAAGCAGCAAAAGAATATCAGCACAATGTCTTGCTCGGTAAGAGATAACAGTAGGCTAAATAGTAGCAAAATTTGCTATCATTAACTAAAAATTTAATTTTTATTAAGGAAAATTTAATGTCTAAAATTGTTAAACTCATTGGTCGTGAAATTATCGATTCTCGTGGTAATCCAACTATTGAAGCAGAAGTTCATTTAGAAGGAGGATTTGTTGGTTTAGCTGCTTCCCCATCTGGATCATCTGTTGGTTTAAAAGAAGCGTTTGAATTGCGTGATAATGATAAAACTAGATTTTTAGGCAACGGTGTTTTAAAAGCAGTTGCAGCAGTGAATGGTCCGATTGCTAATATGTTAATTGGTCAATACGCAAAAGATCAAGCTCATATTGATAAAATAATGATCGAATTAGATGGCACAGAAAATAAATCTAAATTTGGTGCTAATTCTATTTTAGCTGTTTCATTAGCTAACTCAAAAGCAGCTGCAGCAGCGAAATGTATTCCTTTATATGAGCATATTGCTGAATTAAATGGAACACCAGGTGAATTTTCTATGCCTTTACCAATGATGAATATCATCAATGGTGGAAAACATGCTAATAATAGTATTGAAATACAAGAGTTTATGATTCAGCCAGTAAGTGCAAAAAGCTTAAAAGAAGCAGTTCAAATGGGTTCAGAAATTTTTCATTATTTAGCAAAAGTTTTAAAAGCTGATGGGATGGATACAACGGTTGGAGATGAGGGTGGGTATGCGCCAAATTTAAAATCTAATATTGCTGTTTTAAATATAATCAAAAAAGCTATTGAGTTAGCAGGTTATAATTTAGGTAAAGATATTACATTAGCAATAGATTGTGCTGCATCAGAATTCTACAATAAGAATACTGGTAATTATGATTTAAACAGTGAGGGAAAATCTTTTAGCTCAAAAGAGTTTACACATTATTTAGAAGGATTAACAAAACAGTATCCTATTATTTCTATTGAAGATGGTCTTAATGAGTCAGATTTGGAAGGTTTCGTCTATCAAACTAAAGTTTTAGGAGATAAAATTCAATTAGTTGGCGATGACTTATTTGTTACTAATACAAAGATTTTACAAAAAGGTATTCAAAAATGTATTGCGAATTCTATTTTAATTAAATTTAATCAAATAGGCACTTTAACTGAAACTTTAGCAGCAATTAAGATGGCGAAAAATGCTGGCTATACTACAATTATTTCACATCGTTCAGGTGAAACTGAAGATGCCACAATTGCCGATTTAGCAGTAGGAATAGCATCAGGACAAATTAAAACAGGATCAATAAGTCGTTCTGATCGGATAGCTAAATACAATCAACTAATTCGTATTGAAGAAGCATTGGGTAAAAAAGCCAAATTTAATGGGATAAAAGAAGTTAAAGGCCAGATTTAAAGATTACTTTTATTAATTAATCTTATATGAAGTAAAATTACTTATAAAATATTTATCTTTTTATTCTAATTATTTAAATTTAAATTATATTTTATGATTTTTTAAAATAAAAAATAATTAATAAAATTAACAGATTTGCTTATCTGTATTTTTACTATAAAAAAATTAACAATAATAAATTTTAAAATAGATTATCACATGTTTTAAAAATTTTTTACGATTTATTATACTGTTTAATTCAGTACTATTATTTTCTATAAATAACCATTACTATTTCGATAAATATCACTTATAAAATAAATTTTGATATTTTGAAATGTTTGTTATCTAATTTTAAGTTTATTATATATAAATACATTTTATGTATACAAAAGCTTAATTAAAATTTATTAAGTTTAATATCTTTATAATTAAAGATCGTAATTTTTTATAAAAAAGATAATCAACAAAAAAATAATACTATTAATGATAACTTTTGATCAAATATTAAATTTAGTAAATTTAATCATTCATATTAATTCTATTATTTTTATATCTATTATAATAATAAGTTTTAGATTTTTTATTTATTATAGTGTTTCTAGATTTAATTTCTAGTTGTATTTAGAAAAGCAATAAACTTTTATTATTAACCATTTTACTATTTTATTTTATACTATTATTATTGATAATAATTAAATATCTAATATTTCTTGATACTTGTTTAACTTTTAAATTAAATATATTTTTATTAACAAATAATTTATGTGATAGTAATTTAATTCTTATATTTTTAAACTCTTTATTTAATAAAGTTGTATCTCTTATTAAGAAAAAGTTTTTCTTAGTAAAAGAAAAGAAGAATAAGAAAATATTTTATATAAAATTATATTTTATATAGTTTTAAGATTTTAACGATAAAATATTTAAATAAATAACTTATTAAATATAAATTAAAATAATAAATATAACTTTTTAAACTAATATAAAAAGTCAATAAGTAATTTATTATAATTTCTTTTATTTCTATAAAAATTTATTAAAAATAAAATTAAGATAAAAAAGATACTTTAAACTATTAAAATCTATAATTATAAATTTTATGTTTAATATTTTAAATGTTTTATGATTATTATTTAAATGTTTATTTGTATCATTCCATTATTTAATATCATTTAGATATCTATATATGATATTAAAAAGAATAAATTACTCTTGTATATTCATAAGAATAGTAATAAAATAATATTAAATTATAGATATGAGATATTTTAAACAGATTTTTATTTTTTAAAATTTAAAACTAATCTTATTTTTTTATTTTTTTTATTTTTATATTTTAAAATTAAGATAGTTGATAAGTTAAAATAGAAGAATGATATTTAATACTTTGTAATGAAAATAACCTAAATATTTTTTATTAATAAACAAAATAATCTTTTTTATTGAATAATTACCATATTATCCATATAATATCACTTAAAATAAATAAATTAATATCATTTAAGTATTTAAATTAGTTAATTTTAATAATTGAATGTTAATTTGATTATATTTTTAAAATTGATGATATCTGAATTTAATAAAATTTAAACAAGAGTTATTTTAATTGACTGCATATATTTTAAATTTATATTATTTTTGTTTTGTAATCAATTACTATTTTAATAAGTTATAGTTTATACAAAAGATAACTATCTTATCATTAATTTTTTTAATCTTTTATAGAGATAAATAATCTGTTTACTTTTATATAATTTGGTTATTTAAACTTATTTATTATTGTGTAATAACATTTATTAATAATTAATAATGAGCTATTTATTTAATCTAATAACTATTAATAGTTTGATTTTTATAACTATAAAATTTATATTATTTTATAATGAAAATAAAATAAAAATAATATATAATATTTTATAAGAAAATATATAATTTAAGTAATTAATCGTTATTAGAAACCAATCTAATATTATATAAATCAATAATTATTATCTTAATAATGTTTTTAAATTATAATTTAAAAACATTATAAGCAATTTATAAAAAATAAATATAACTAATATATATGATAAAGCAATTTATTCATCAATACTAATATTGATATTAGTATAATTTAATTAAGTAATATAATTAAATTATAAGATTTATAATCATTCTTTAATTATATTACTAATAGTTAAAATTTTAGCAAATAATCCAATGTTTTTTAATTAAATAAAACGTTAAAATATCTTATAGATAATTTAACGTTTTATTTTCTTTATATTATTAAGTATATGGTCTTAATTATAATTATACTTAGTTATAATATCAATTGTTAATTATCATAGGAATATATTGCTTAACTACTAAAATAAATTTATAATTATATGTTTTAGTATAAAAAAGTAAGATATCCATCTTCATTAAAATATTTATTTTTTCATTTTCTATATCTCTCACCAGAAATATATTATAAAATAATTTTCCATAATTTTATTATTATTTTATTTATATGAGGTTTAAATTATAAGATCAAAAACATTTCATCAATAAAATAAATCCAATTTTCTCTTAGAATAGAAAATTATATTTATTTTGGATTTAAAAGCTAGTATATAATAGAATTATCAAGTATATAAAACTAAATTTATATATAGTTTTTTCTTAGATTAAATATAAATTTATTTATGATAATAGCATAATAAATAATATTGATTATAGTTAATTACTTATGTTATCCAATGAACTAAGTATTATTAAAAAAATTAATTCATAAAATAGTAATTTTAGTATATTATTATATAATATCTAGATCTTATATTTATTTATCTATAGTATTATTAGATAAGATTAATAAATAAAAAAAGATATAAATAATATCCTATTTATCTTTATTAAAATAAAATATTGTTTTATTCGTTACTTATCTACTTATTAAATAAGTAGATGAATTATACTTATATCATTAAGTGAATTACAGATATTAATTTAAAAATGAATCTTTTAGTTTACGAATTTTAGCAAATACATCACTATTTAAACAAGTAATATTAGAAAACCCCAATGCTTTTTTTAATTGATGATCTTCAGATCTTAAAAAAATATTAATTTTTTTTTCATGTTTGAGATTTGAAGGCAACGTAGATTGTTTTTTCTTTCGTTTTTTGTTTACTTCTAAAGTATAAGTTTTTATAGCTTCATCATTAGGTAATAAATAACTAGCAAATTTCATATTAACTGCTGTATATTCGTGAGCAGAACAAATTAAAGTTTCATCAGGCAATGATTTAAGAATATTAATTGAGTCATACATTTGCTCTATTGTTCCCTCAAAAATACGACCACAACCACCAGAAAATATAGTATCACCACAAAATAGATATGGTTCTTGATAATAAGCAACATGCCCTAATGTATGCCCAGGTACGGCAATAGTTTTCCATAAAAATCCAGAAAAATTTAGTTGATCTCCATTTTTTATAATACATGTTACTCCTTTTTTTCTTGTTTCCATTGGACCGTATATAGATAATTCAGGATATTTTTTTTTTAACTCTTTAACGCCATTAACATGATCATCATGATGATGAGTTAGTAAAATAGCAATTGGTTTTATAGCATTTTGTTCTAAAAATTTCTGTACTGGTTGTGCAATTCCTGGATCAACAACGACACAGTTATCTTTATGAATTAATAGCCATATATAATTATCAACTAAAGAAGGAATTCTGATAAGCTCCATAATATAATTATGACTCATAGCTAATTGATTAGAAGGATATTACAATGAAGTCAGCTTGTGTTACTCAACTATATAAAATGCCTAATTCCTGGGAAGTTATTCCATGGGGAAAATATTATTGTATTGCATTAAATCAAAAGTTACAACCATGGTGGCCACAAATATTTGGTTTCCATTTACTTAAAATTGGTAAATTAAGTTTACAGATTAATACTCAATCATCTCTTATTTCTCATCAATTTAGCATGAATATAGATGGAAGTGATTTTCAGTTATTGGGTTCTTCTAATGAAATGCCTTTTGATACAAAATCAATTGATGCTTGTCTTTTAATACATCAGTTATCTTATAGCGCTAACCCACATTGGTTATTGCGTGAAACTGATAGAATTTTAGTTGATGATGGTTGGCTAATTTTATCCAATTTTAATTCATTTAGTTTATTGGGAATAGGAAAATCTATTCCTTTTTTGAATAAATGGCAGCCATATCGTAGTCATATGTTTTCGATTTGTCGTCAACTTGATTGGTTGAGTTTATTGAACTATGAAATATTATATCAACAAAGTTTTCAACTTATACCTTGGATAAGTCCTGATCATTTTATTAATAAGAATTTAAAATTCTTAGGTTGTATAAATCTTATTATTGCTCGTAAGAGAAAATTGCCATTAAATCCAATACCAATAAAATTTATTCGAACAAGAGTAAAAATAGGTAATATATTAGGTGTTGTTAAGTTTTTTTGCACAAATCTCATTAGTTTTGTTCCGTATAGTATAGGCTATCCTCTGCTGTTGGTGAATTAGCAGCGATTCTTGCTAATTTATCGCATCGCTGATTTTCTGTATGTTTGGAATGGCCTTTAACCCAATGCCATTTTACTTTGTGTCGTAATATTACTGCATCTAGTCGCTGCCATAAGTCAATATTTAAAACAGGTAATTTATCAGCGCGGCGCCATTGACAACTTTTCCAGTTATGTATCCATTGTGTTATCCCTTGTCGAACATATTGACTATCTGTTGTTAGAATTACTTGGCATGGTTGTTTAAGTATTTCAAAACTAATAATAGTTGCCATTAATTCCATGCGATTGTTGGTTGTACGAAAATAACCTTTGCTTAATGTTTTTTCATGTTTATGATAACGTAGTAAAATACCATACCCGCCTGGTCCTGGATTACCTAAACAAGAACCATCGGTAAAAATTTCTACCTTCTTTGTCATTTATGATAAACTCATTTTATTTGTGGTTTATAACTACTAAGTCTGACACAAAAAGGCGCTATGAGCACAGTGATTACAAGACAAATTGTTCTTGATACAGAAACTACTGGTATGAATAAGTTAGGGATTCATTATGAAGGGCATAATATTATTGAAATTGGTGCAGTAGAACTAATTAATCGAAAGTTAACAGGTAAACATTTTCATGTTTATATAAAACCATCTCGATTAATTGATAATGAAGCTTTTAAAATTCACGGAATCAGTAACATCTTTTTAGATGATAAACCAAATTTTTCAGAAATAGTTGATGAACTTTTATATTTTATTTCTGGTGCTGAGTTAATTATCCATAATGCCAGTTTTGATGTTGGATTTATAGATTATGAACTATCTAAATTGAATAGAAATATTCCACAAATATCAAGCTTATGTCAGATTATAGATAGCTTAGCATTAGCAAGAAAACTATTTCCAGGAAAACGTAATAATCTTGATTCTTTATGTGATAGATATCATATTGATAATTCAAAACGTACATTACACGGAGCACTTCTTGATGCTGAAATTTTAGCAGAAGTTTATATGGAAATGACAGGTGGTCAAACATCATTATCTTTTTCATTCAATCCTGAACCTTATAATAAGATATATATAGATAATATTAAGAAAATAGATACATCATCTACTAAATTAAATGTAATTTATGCAAATGATAAAGAAATTTTTGCTCATGAAGCAAGATTAGATTTGATTGAAAGAAAAAATGGAAAAATTTCTCTTTGGCGTTCAAATAATAGCAAAAAAGACTTATGTTAAGCATTAAATCTTGTTATATTTTAGTTTAAAATAGTAAAATAATTTTATAAAAAATATATTAATAGATATAGATTATTGATTTTTAATATAAAAAGTATTTTTAACTTAATTATATAATAATCGTACAATTAAATTATTGTAATATTATTTTATCAAACTAGTAATATATATGGATTAAAATATTTTTTTTAATCACTTAATATTATAAGATTTTTTAATAAAAAATCTTATATTTTATTTATTTAAGATAATTAAATCTAATTTTTAGATGAGATTAGTATTAGATTTAATCTAATATTTTTTATTATAAAGTAAATGGATATTAGCAGTTTAATTTTTGATGCTTATAAAATACTATGTTTGTTATTATTTTATAATAATTATTTTTTATTATTTTGTTATTAATTAACATTTAATTATTATTGATTATTTGTGGAATATACTTAAATTAAATTTAACTTATTAAAACAATAAAGTAATATTAATAAAATTATTCTTAAATTTGTTATTTATTCGAGATGGAGTAAACAATGATTAGTCGTAAAATACTTGCTAATGTTATTCGTTTCCTCAGTATTGATACAGTGCAGAAAGCGAAATCAGGACATCCAGGAACACCAATGGGAATGGCTGATATTGCTGAAGTACTCTGGCGTACTTTTATGAATCATAATCCAGTTAATCCAAATTGGATAAATCGTGATCGTTTTGTATTATCTAATGGTCATGGATCTAGTCTACTTTATAGTTTATTACATCTTACAGGATATGATTTAACAATTAAAGAATTAAAAAAGTTTCGACAACTTTACTCAAAAACTCCAGGTCATCCTGAATATAATTATACTCCGGGTGTTGAAACGACAACTGGACCATTGGGACAAGGAATCGCAAATGCTGTGGGATTTGCTATTGCTGAACGAACGTTAGCTGCACAATTTAATCGTCAAAACCATCATATTATTGATCATTATACTTATGTTTTTGTAGGTGATGGTTGTATGATGGAAGGGATTTCTCATGAAGTTTGCTCATTAGCCGGTACGTTAAAATTAGGTAAACTAATTGCTTTTTATGATGATAATGGTGTTTCGATTGATGGTCATGTAAAAGGTTGGTTTACAGATAAAACATATCAGCGTTTTATTGCCTATCGTTGGCATGTTATTAAAGATATTGATGGTCATAATCATGATGAAATCAAGTCAGCGATAGAAGAAGCTCATAAAGTTACGGATAAACCATCTTTATTAATATGTAAAACAATAATTGGTTATGGATCTCCTAACAAAGCTGGATCTAAAGAAGCACATGGCTCACCATTAGGTGAAGCTGAAATTGCAGAAATTCGAATAGCACTAAATTGGCCGCATCCTCCTTTTGAAATACCAGAAGAAATTTATCAAGCATGGGACGCTCGTGAAATCGGTCAAAAGAAAGAAGAGGCTTGGCGTGAAAAGTTTTCTTATTATCAACAATCTTTTCCACAACTTTCTGATGAATTTATGCGCCGTATAAAAGGTATATTGCCAGATAATTGGAAAATTATTGTTAATGATTTAGTCATAAAACTACAATGTAACCCTGCCAATATTTCTAGTCGAAAAGCTTCGCAAAATATTTTAGAAACCATTGGTAAAGAGTTACCTGAGCTTTTAGGTGGTTCTGCTGATTTATCTTCTAGTAATTTAGTTATGTGGTCAAATTCTAAATCGATAAACGATGTTTTATCTGGTAATTATATTCATTATGGTGCACGTGAATTCGGTATGTCAGCGATTATGAATGGAATCGCATTACATGGCGGTTTCATACCATATGGTGCAACATTTTTAATGTTTCTCGAATACGCACGTAATGCAGTACGTATGGCTGCATTGATGAAAATTCGTAGTATTTTTATTTATACTCATGATTCTATTGGTTTAGGTGAGGATGGTCCAACTCATCAACCTATTGAACAATTAGCTAATTTACGAATGACACCTAATATGAGTACTTGGCGTCCTTGTGATCAAGTTGAGTCTGTTATTGCATGGCAATATGCGATTGAAAATAGTGAAGGACCTAGTGCGTTGATTTTTTCTCGTCAAAAGCTTAATCAGCAATCACGTGATATTAAACAGTTAAGTAATATTATTAAAGGAGGTTATATTCTTAAGGATAGTAAAACATTACCGGTACTCATTTTAATTGCAACAGGTTCAGAAGTTGAATTAGCAGTTAAGGCTTATGAACAATTAACTATAGATGGTTATAATGTACGTGTAGTTTCTATGCCATCAACTGATGTTTTTGATAAACAAAAGATCTCTTATCGTGAATTCGTATTACCTTCGTCTATTAGATTACGACTTGCTGTTGAGGCTGGTATTGCTGATTATTGGTATAAATATGTTGGTATAGAAGGTGCAATTATTGGTATGCATAGATTTGGCATGTCAGCACCATCTGATGTTTTATTTAAAGAATTTGGTTTTAATGTAGAAAATTTGATTGCTAAGGCTAAATCTTTATTACAATAATTAACAAAAATAACATGAATAATCATATTAATTAATTTAATATGATTAGATGTATTTTCATATCTAATTTATTTAAATTAAATTAATAGTTACCTCAATTATTATTAACAGTCTATTTATTGATTGAAATAATATTTTTATCATTCAAAAAAAGGTTATAATTATAAAATCTATAATTATTAAATATTTTGATATTTAACAAATTAATTAATAAATCTAAATGATAATATATATAATTAAAGTATAAATTTAATAATTTTGGTTAAAAATTGTAGGAAATTAGCTAATAAAGCATTTTTATTTTAAATAAATAAAAATTATTTCATTATTAAAATAAACAAAATTATAATGTAAAAATAGATAATTATTTTATTAATAAAAATTAATAATAGCAATTATTCAATTATTTTTCTTAAATAATAACTTATAAATGATAGATTATTAATACATTGATTTTTTATAAATTTAAGATTTTAAATTTTCATTAGGTTAATATTAATAATTAATATTAATGCGTTATTATATTTTATATGGTTCATAGATGTAAATAAGATGGACATTATTAAATATATTTATATAGTTGAAAAATAGTTTTTTATTTTTACATCATAAGTCAGCTAATATTGATTAAATTAATTGGTTATAATATTAATTGAAATTAATTTGAAAGCAGTTATAAATTAATATCAAAAATATAATATATACTAATTATATCATTTCTATAATAAAATATTAGATATTACTTTAAGTATTAATTTTGATATTCTGATAATAATTAATCTTATAATAAATGATTCAATCTGGTTATTATTTTTGAAGATTAAATTTAGACTAAATAAATACCATTTATGAATATATTTATTTATTTTGATAAAGAATTAAATTATATCAAAATATATAAATATTTTAAAATTCAAAAATATTTTTTAGGTAATATCAGTTATAAGATAACCGTTTAATGTGAAAAATTGTTTATCTAAATATAAAATAAAATATAAAACATAATTAAAACATAAATTAATTGTTGTAAGAATCATAAAAAAATTTGTTTCATGATATAGTTTATTACATTTAATTATCGTTATCATCAATAGATTTAATTATATCTATAGATAACTTTATCTATAGATAAGTATTCATAGACGAATCAATTGACATCATCTCATTAAAATTTTACTTTGTTTTGATATTTAAATATGATTTTATTAATCGTTAATTTTATATAAAATTAACGATTATTGCTTAATGATTTCAATAAATTTATCTATTGATAAACAGTATAAGACAACATAATTTCTTATATAATTTAAAAAAATTAATAATTTAGAGAATAAACAAAGAGGATTCACCATGTCTGTAATTAAGATGACTGATTTAGATTTATCTGGTAAAAAGATATTTATCAGAGCTGACCTAAATGTTCCTGTCAAAAATGGAAAAGTTATATCTGATATGAGAATTTGCGCTTCCTTGCCGACGATTGAAATCGCTTTAAAACAAGGAGCAAAAGTAATGGTAACATCTCATTTAGGTCGTCCAATTGAAGGTGAATATAATGAGGAATTTTCATTAAAACCAATTGTAGATTATTTAGCAAATAAGCTCAATTATCCTGTTCGGTTGGTAATAGATTATATAAATGGAGTTGAAGTTAATAATGGTGAATTAGTAGTTCTTGAGAATGTAAGATTCAATAGAGGGGAAAAAAATGATGATGAAACTTTATCTAAGCAATATGCTGCTCTTTGTGATATCTACGTTATGGATGCATTTAGTACAGCTCATCGTGCTCAAGCATCAACTCATGGTGTAGCAAAATTTGCACCTATAGCATGTGCTGGATCATTATTATTTTCTGAAATATATGCATTGAATAAAGCATTAAAAGAACCTGCTCGACCAATGGTTGCAGTCGTTGGTGGCTCAAAAGTCTCTACTAAACTAACAGTTTTAGATTCTTTAGCTAAAATAGCAGATCAAATTATTGTTGGGGGAGGTATAGCTAATACTTTTATTGCTGCTAAAGGACATAAAGTTGGATGTTCTTTGTATGAAGATGATTTAATTCAAGAAGCAGAAAAATTGTTATCAACTTGTGATATTCCAATACCAACTGATGTTCGTGTAGCTACTGAGTTTTCTGAAAGTGCAGCTGTAATAATGAAATCTGTTAATGATATTAAAGATGATGAACAGATTTTAGATCTAGGTGATGAAACTGCCGAAAATTTTGCTTTTATCCTTAAAAAGGCAAAAACAATTTTATGGAATGGTCCAGTTGGTGTTTTTGAATTCCCTAATTTTCGTCATGGTACTGCAGTAATTGCGCAAACAATTGCAGATAGTGAAGCTTTTTCTATTGTAGGTGGTGGAGATACATTAGCTGCTATTGATTTATTTGGTATTGCGAATAAAATTTCTTATATTTCTACAGGAGGCGGTTCTTTTCTTGAATTTATGGAAGGTAAAAAATTACCTGCAATTATTATATTAGAGGAACGATCAAAACAGTGATTATATATGAAGAAAGTGACAAGTGATATTGATTTATATCATACCTGTTTAATAATAAGGATTTATATCATGTCCAAGCTTTTAGATTTTATAAAACCAGGTGTTATTACTGGTGATGATCTGCAAGAAATTTTTTTTGTTGCAAAAGAGAATAAATTTGCAGTACCAGCAGTTAATTGTGTAGGTACTGATTCGATTAATGCTGTTTTAGAAACTGCTGCTAAAGTTTGTTCTCCAATAATTATTCAATTTTCTAATGGTGGTGCTGAGTTTATTTCTGGTAAGGGATTAAAAACGATAGGTCAAGAGGCTGCAATTTTAGGAGCAATTTCAGGTGCTCATCATGTACATCAAATGGCAAAACATTACGGTGTGGCAGTGATTTTGCATACAGATCATTGTAAACGTAAACTACTTCCTTGGATTGATGGTTTATTATCTGCTGATGAAGAGTATTATAAGATAAATGGTAAACCGTTATTTTCATCCCACATGATTGACTTATCTGAAGAACCATTAGTAGAGAATATTGAAGTTTGTTCTCAATATTTACAACGAATGAAAAAAATGGAGATGACATTAGAAATTGAGTTAGGTGCTACTGGTGATGAAGAATATAACAATAATAATAATGAGTTAAATAGTCCATCTTTTTATACACAACCTAAAGATGTAGCTTATGCTTATGAGCAATTAAGTAAAATTAGTCATCAATTTACTATTGCAGCATCATTTGGTAATGCACATGGTGTTTATAAATTAGGTAAAGTTCAATTAATACCACAGATTCTTAATTATTCACAAAAATATGTTGAAAAGAAATTTAACTTATCAACAAAAAATAATTTGAATTTTGTTTTCCATGGTGGTTCAGGTTCTTCTGCTGAAGAACTTAAAGAAGCAATCAGTTATGGTGTTGTAAAAATGAATATCGATACTGATACTCAATGGGCGATTTGGGAAGGTATTTTGAATTATTATAAGAAAAATGGAGGTTATTTACAAAGCCAATTAGGTAATCCAGATGGTGAATATAAACCTAATAAGAAATATTACGATCCTCGTGTTTGGCTTCGAGTAGGTCAAACTTCCATGATTGAGCGTTTAGAACTTGCATATAAAGAATTAAATTGCATCAATGTTTTTTAACTAAAAATATTTTTTATTTGAATTGTTTAATTAAAATGGTTTTTATTATCATTAATAATGATAAATTAAATAACTATCTGATGTTTGATTCATATGATAAGAATTTATTTATTAATAAATAAAAAATTTATAATATATATTTCTGTTATTATTAATAGAATTATGTTAGTTCTATACATTTAAATATTATAGATATATAAATTATATGGTATCCAAATATAAATAAAATATTTATAAGATAAAAGATATTATAATACTTAATATGATAAACTTAATAGGATTAATATCTACATATAATAATTATATTATATAATATATAGATTATGTTATAGATATTTTTGTTGAAACTATAATAATAGATTAAGAATAATTTTATTAGAAATATTTTATATATAACATTTATTAATATAAAAATATGAATATCATTATTTATATAAAATATATAATATAATAATTATTATAAATAGTATTTAATAAAAAATATATAATTTAATTTATTTTTTCTTTAAAAAGAAATTAAATATCGATTAAAATTTATAATAAAATATAAAATATTATAAGAATTTTATTAATAAAAATTATTAATATTTTATCTAAAGTTAAATTAGATGGTTTTTAAAAAAAAATTTTTCTAAAATTAATTAATATTATAACAAAAAGTATATTTTATTTAAATTTATTTTTAATTAAGATAATTATATATATTTTCAGTATTTAACAATTAGATAAATGTTATTATATGTTATAAAGATAAAAATATGAGTACTTAGAAATTTTATATTAGATTAATTTTTTATTATTATTTTAAATAAATTAAAATAGATTATTTAAAAAATGATTTTTTCTTATAAGAAATTATAGTAAAATGGTTTACTATAGGTATATGGTTTATTTAAAGAATTTATTAAAATATTAATTTTATTTTATTAATAATGACTAGTTTATTAAATTAATTATTTTTCAATTGTTCGTATTTTAATTTATTAATTTGTTAACTTATTTTCTTTAAAATATTTAGATTTTTAACTATATTATCTTATTTATTTATAATAAATATTTATTTGAATTAGGATATTGTTTATTATAAATAAAATTCCTTAAAAATAAAAAAATAATATCAATATAGACATTATTAATGGAAATTTACAAACAAATGTTTAAAAATAATAAAATATATTTTTATTAAATCTAATAATATTTATCATTATATTAATAGTATAATTTTAAAAAATACTATATAAAATATTTATTTTATAATAATTTTTTATATTTCTAATTTCAGTATAAATAACGATTTATAAAGTTAATTCTTAAATAAATATAATATTATTGATAGATAGAAAATCTACATATAGTATATATGAAATAATATCTTGAATATATAAATTTTTTAATAAAAAAAGAATAACATTAATAATTTATTAGATTCCAATTAATTTAATAATTATTGTTGATAAAAAAAGATTATTTGATCATATATTATTTTTTATGAATTCATAAGATATAAATTATTATTTATTTGATTTATTCTATTCTTTAAAAAATATATATTTTGTCAAAGTTAACTAATTTTCAAAATTTAATTATTTTATCTAAAATTTAACTATGTTATTTTATTATCATCAATTATTGGATAGATAAAATTTATTGATTAGTTAGTTTTAACTGATTTTTTTATATTTCTATTTTATTTCAATCATTAATAATTTATTTAATTAAAAAAATCGTTATTTACCATAACTAATAATATTGAATATTTTAATTATTTTTAGTATTATAATACATATTATTAATATAAACTTTTAATGTAAAAAATAATAATTTAATTATATTTGATAATAATTTATTTTTAAATTTACAAATATTATTATATTAATAATTTTATTTTTATACTCCTTATATCTATAAAAATAAAAATAGAATAATTATTAGTTTATTTTAATTTTTATTAAATAATTTAAAAAAAAATTCTAATTTTACTAGAATAAATTTTATTTATATTATAAAATTATGAATTTTATTTAAATAAAATTTGGTGATTATAGTATATTTAAATTTTTATTTTTATAATTTCGTATATTATTATTCATTAAATATTATTTTATTAGCATTCATAATTTATATTTAATTGAGTAAATGATTATTTAACTATAATAATTATTATGTATTCATGTTTTAATTAAATCTATAAAAGAACTTTTATAGATTACATTTGATTTATTAATAAATTTTTTCTATTATAATTTTATTTATTTTTTTAAAAGTTCTATTTCATTAATATAAGATAGAATAGAATAATAAAAACTTAATTTATATATAATTATATTTTCTTTAAAATATTTTATTTTTTAAAAAATAATTTAATTTTAAAAGATCTAGCTTTATTATTGATATAATATAGATAAAAATTATAAATAAAAATTTTAAATAGTAATAAAAATAACATTGATAAATAATATTTATAATAAACATTATTTAAATTTATATTGATTTTATTATTATATTTTATATATAAAATATTTTATAAAAAATGTTAACTACTTTAATTAATTTAAAAAAATAAAATTATAAATATAAATATAAAAATTTATTTTATATTTATATTTATAATAAGTTGTTTACTAAAAAATTCAATTTTTATAAAAACTTAAAATATTTTTATATAAATAATATTTTAAGTAAATAATTACTGATAATATCATATTTTTAGCTTATGGATTTTATGTAATTAATAAATATATTTTCTTATAATTTCAATAATCATTATTATAATTAAATATATTTATATTTGAATATTCTTTTAATTAAAAATATTTAATATATTAATAAATACTTTTTTATATGTAAAATTAAATAAAATTTATTTAAAAATTTGATAATGATTGAATTCCTTATGATATTAATTATTTGATTATCATTTAATAAATAAATTTATTAAATGATAATCAAATAATTAATATCATAATAATAAAAAAATATATTTTGTTATTATTCATAACAACAAAATATATTTTAAAATATTTCTAGATATAATTTATATAATCTAGTTAAAAAATTAAAATATAAATAATAAAAATATTTTTATTAAATAGTTAATATTAATTAAAGTAAATAATTGATAATAAGATATAGATATAATTATATAAAAATTATTATTATTTTAATATTTATTAATTATATAATTATTTTTCAATTTAAGTTAAAAAATTAATTTTAATTATTTTAATTTTATTTACTATTAATAATATTATGTTAATATTAAAAATAAATAAAAAAATAAATATTTGTAAATTAAAAAAAATAAATTTATTTAAATGATATATCAAATTTTAATAAATCAATAAAATATTCTAATAAAAACATATACTAATAATATATATAAAATATGATTAAGTATTAGAACAAAGTAATATATCTAATATTTTTGTTAAAGTAACAGTCATATCATTTCTGCATTAATAAAATATTAACAGAATCTAAATTATTTTTTAATAATCAAATTATTATATATAATATAGTATTATTAATATAGTTTATAAAAAATCTAATTTCGTTTTATTTATAAATAAGTATTTTATAATCAAAATATTTGATTAGATTTAAATATTTTAATTAAAATATTATTTTATCAAAAAAAATCTAATAAATATTAAAATTCAAAATATTTGTTTTAACTAATATAAAATAATTTTAAAAAACATAAATATTATTGATATGATATTTCTAATAAATTATTTAACATTAAATTAAATTTAATCAAAATTTTTAGTAAACTAACTATTGTATAATATAAATTTAAATAATTTAAAATTAATCAATTTAAAATATGAATACTAAAATTAAATATCATTTAATTTTAAAATATATTTTTTATTTTTAATAAAGAATTTTTTATAAAAAAGTATAAAACTATTTTAGTTAAAATAATTCAAACTTCTTGTAAAATTTTATTTCTTATAAAATAAGAATATTATTTTATAAGTATAAAAATGTTAATACTTTATATTACAAATTAAATTTATAAATTAATATAAATAAATAATAAGAAAATATAATTTTTACTATATAAGATAAAAATCTTTCTATTCTACATAATATATTTATGTTTATTTATCATTAATTTCTTAATTAATTATTAAATTAATATTTAGCATTTTAAAATAATAATTAAATTAAATTATTTAATTTAATCATTTGTTTATAACTTATATAAAAAACAATTTTATACATTCTATTTGTTTATTAAAACTAATATATTCAACATCATGGTGTAAATTATTTTTTTAAAAACAATTATTTTTAATTTATTTTATATTTTTTATATTAGAATATATTATTAAAATAATTAATTATTAATTGTAGGAAAGATAATTTTATAAAATAAATTTATTATCATAATTATTATCAAATAATTTTGATAAATATAATTTTATCCTAAATATATATTCTAATTATAATATTTTTATATTTTTTTATTGTAAATAGAATAATAAAAAATATTAATTATTAATTATTTAATATATATATTAATATTAATTTTATATATCAAAAAAGTTTTAATTTATAAATACTTTTTTATTTTGATAATTTTAATAATTATATATATTAGATTCTTATCAATATTTATTAATAAATACTAATCAATTTTTATTAAGATTTTATTCTTTATTAATATCAATAAAATATTTTATTATAAATTATCTCATTTTTCTTATTTTATTACTAATTTATTTCAGTATTAGTTATATTAAATAATTATTATTGTTATAATATGATTTATAATATTTTTTAAAAAAATTTTCTTATATAAAATATATTTATATATTAAATCTATTATTATAATAATATCTTATATTTTTAAAAATTGATGAATAAATTGATAATTATTAAACATACATTTAAAAAAATAAAATTTATCATTATATTTAAAATAAATTATTTTTTAACAAAATTTCATACTAAAATTAACAATATATTTAAAATTATTTAAAATGATAAACTTTTTATTTAATATGAATATATCTAATTATTAATATATTTAATATAAAATAAAAATTAATATTTTAATTTTTAATAGTTATAAACTATAAAATAAATTACTTTATAATTTTTAATATTAAAAAATATATCTTTATTATATCTATAATATATAAAATAAAGAATATATTGTTTTAATGACATTATGTTATAAAAATATATATTTTATATTTTATATTATTTTAAAATATAGATAATAATAGAATTAAATATAAAAAACTTTTTATATAAATAAAAAAAACAAATTCAATTTATATTAAAAATATAATAATTAATATATATTTATTTTAATAAATCATTAATAATAAAGTAAATCAAATAATTTTATTAATTTAAAATAAGAGAAATTAATATCTTTCAAAATTATTTAAAATAGTTTTATTTTAAACTATAAGTAAAATAAATAATTTTTTTACTAAATAATTTTTAAAAAATAATCATTTATAAAAAATAAAAATAATTTAAGAAATAATATTTTTATTAAATATATTACTAATATTAAAATTAATAAGATTTTGATAAAAAATTACTAACAAAGTTAGTAGTTTAAACAATATAGATTTATCAAATCATTTTGATATTTTAATTAATCAATAGTTAAACTATATATTAAAATTAATTATTAATTAATTTTAAAATAAAATATATAATTTAAATATTTATTATTTTTGAAAAAATATTAATAAATGAGAATATATAAATGAAGAATCTAATAAATTAATTAAACAAAAGATTTTTTATAATATAATTAAAGAAATAAATTTCTATAATTATTATATAATATTTATTAACAATAAAAATTATTTTTATGAAAATCATAATTTATATAATTTGATATATATTGAAAATAAGATAATATCATAATTAAAATTATTTAAATAAATGAAATAAAATATTTATATATTTGCAAATAAAATAATATTATAAAATATTTATAATAAATAAATTATTTTATAATTTTAAAATAATATAAATTTTATAACTAAATATTAAATAGTTATAATTTATATTATTTATATATAAAAGCATGAATATATAAATTAAATAATAAATTCAATGATTAATTATTAATAAAACTATTACAAATAATAAATTAATCTAATTTAGATTAAAAATCTAATAATAATTATTTTTATTTTTAAAAAAAAATTATGATAATAATAAATTAATAATAGTTTTATCAAAAACTTTAGTTTTTTTATAAAAAAATTTATAAAATTAATGATACTAATAATGAATATTAATTAAAAAAAATTTTTTATAGTATTTTTATTAAATTATAGTAATAACATATTAAAAATATAATAATAAACTTTTTTTCTATTTTAGAAATAGTATTGATAATAAATATAATTATCAAAAAAAGTAAATATTTTAAATAAAAATAAATATATACTATAAACTATATTCATAATAAATTCATTAATTTCTTTTAAAAACAAAAATAAATTATATTTATTAATGTTAATAGTAATTATCAATAATTAATGATATAAATATATTATAATTTTAATATCATCCAACTGATTATCAATTCTAGATAATGATCTAAATTTATTATAAAAATTAGATACTTTTAATAAATAGTAATATATATCTTTTTTGATATTCAAAAATTCATAAATTATAATAGAAAATTTATTTTAAAATATAAAATATTCAATTTAACTAAATTACTTATATTAATAACTATTATAAAAATAATAAATTTGACAATAAATTATTTAGATTATATAAAATATAGAAATCATTTCTGATAAAATATTAATAAAACTTTTTTTTAAAATTAATTATTTAATATTATTTATCTATTATATAATTAGATAATTTATTTATAATTAATAAAAAGAATTTTATAAATTAAAAGTTAAACCTATTCTTCATGATTGAATAATATTCATAAAGTATTTGTTTAAAATTTTTTTATAAAATATTTTACTATTAAATATATAGTTTAATAATATTTTATTAAATTAATAAAATATTATTTTTAATTAATAATTATTTATTATATTTATAATTTTTATATTTAATTTAATTTAGATATTATTTAAATATTTTAATATATTTTAAATATTAATGTAAAATTAATAAACTTTTATTATTATTCTTTAAATTTAAAAATATCATAAAATATTATCGAATAAACAAATTATTGATATATTAAATAATTCATAATTAATTACAATTCAGTAATATATTAAACGTATATTTTACTATTTAGAAAAATAAATCGTTTACTCCTTATGGTAATCTAATTAAGAATATCAAGTATAGAATAGACATATTTATAAAATTGATAATTTAATATCAATTGATAATAATTAAAATATATATGTGAGTTTAACTAAGAGTTAATAATTTTATTTAAATTTTATAACATTGAAATTAATAAAATATTAAAATAAGCATGATTTTTTATATTATTTATAATAGTTAATATAAATTATCGAATTAATTAATAATTACGCAAAAATAAGTTATAATTATATTTTAAATAAGAATTATTCCTGTAATATTACTGAATAAATGCTTATAAATATTATAAGAATAATTTAATATAAATAAAATTGTAAGATATTATTAATTATCATATTAAAATAATTTATATTTCTATGATTAAATGCTAATAAATTTATCTTATTAAGAATTAATAATTTTAACTCCTAATAAGAACAAAAAATATTTCTAATATTAAATTTTTGTTTTTTTGTCATTATGTATTAATTAATTTAATAAATTATTATAGAGATGAAACAGATTTTAATTTTTATTATTTTAATAATATAAAATCAAGCTTTTTTTGTTTAGTTAATAAAAATTATAAGCAATATACTTATTCATATAAAATTGTTATTATTTATATTTATCTTATTAGTTTAAATATATAATAACGATATATAATTAAATTAACTTAATTTATTTAATACATATATTCTATATTGTATATTTGATTTAAATTAATTTAATATATAAATTATTATTATAAGTTTTACAAATTTTTATTTTCAATAACTTTATAAATTACTTTAATTTACTTAAATAAATAATTACATATAAAAATTATATAGAAGTAAATATGCATATTCGGATTATTGATATGATTTATGGGTTTAATTTTTAATTTTAGTAAAAATACTATTTTAATTTATGTATTTTTATAAAAATTTATTTTTATATATTTAATTTAAAATATTTATAAAATTAACAAATAAATTCATAAAATAGAAGATTTTTTTGATGTTGAGTTTAAAAAAAATACCAAAATTATTTATGAAGTTGTTACTATACATAATTATTTAACTAATTTCTATTGTTAAATTATTTATAGGTAATTAATATATAACTAATTATATTTAAATTAAATTTAATACTAGTATTATTTATAGTGAAGTAATATTAATTATTTTTAGAGTTAATATTAATTAATTGCTTTATTTTGGCTATTTAAATAATCTTGTATTTAAGATGCATAATTTTGATGATTTTAATCTTAAAGTAACTGATTTTATTAAAAATTAGATATTTATATATATTATTTAATTTTAAAATAAAAATTATTAATAATATTAATAAAATATATTATTTATATAATATTAAACTCAATATATAGAGTTAATTTTTCAATAAATTATTTTATTTAAAATAATATTTAATGGAAAATAGTATACTTAAATTTTAATATTAAAATATTTTAAATACTAAAATAAAACTTTATCATTATAGTATATATTTATAATTTTAATAATAAAAAATCATAAATTAGAAATATCTTTATTATTAATTATAGAATACTCTATTTTTTAAGAAATTAAATTGATTACTAATTATACTAATTCATTGATATATAACTTATATTAATACTTTATTCTATTTTTACAAATAAATTAAATACTAAGAAAAACATATTAATAATTATAAGTTTATAAAAACATTAAGATATAAAAACTTTAATTTTTAAAATAAAATCGATATATATCATTATTGATCATTAAATAAATTTAATTATTTATATAATAGAATCAAATTTATATTTATATATTTTTTCTTTAATAAAGTTAAAGATATCTTATAACATTAAATGTTATAAAGTAATAATAATCAAATATTAGCAAATATTTTTTGTTAAAATATATTTACTTTTAGTATAACAATAAAGTTTATATCAATTTTAAAATTTATTAAGTTTTAATAAAATTCATTTATCTTATGTATAATTATAAACTTTTTAAGATGATATAGAAAACAAATAAGCATAAAAATTATATAGATAAATTATAATCATTATTTATAAAACTTTTTTATTAAAATAAGTGAAAAATTTAGTTAGATTAATAATTATAAATTAATAACTAAAATATTATAAATATAATAAATTTAATTTATTTTATTTAAAGATATATAATATCTATTTTTTACTAATATATATTATATATAATATATATAACTTTGAATCATAGTTTTAAAAAAATAATGGATTATTAAGATAATTATAATAATAAGAATATGATTTATATATAGATTTTTTCTATATTTAATTATATTAAATAAAATAAAAAGCAATAAAGTTCATAAAGTCTCTCTTCAAAAACTACATAAACCTAAATGCTTAAAAAAGATCACATTTAGAAAGTTTTTTATTATTTAAATAATTTTATTAGTATTTTAAATATTAAGTATTTATTGTATAAATGCTTAATAAAGAAATTATTTATATTTTGGTATAAAATGTAGAAAGTAATAAGAATTATATAGATATATCTATAAATATTAAATTTTTTTTAATTCATTAAATTTTAAAATTAATACTATTTTTATTGTTTCAATTAATATTTTATTTAAAATTATCTAAAATTAATTAGATATAGATGTAATCTAGAAATATAATACTTCTATTAATTAGAATCATTATTAATATATATTTTTATTATTATAAATATAAAATAAATATAACTATTAATGATTTTGTTCAACTTATAAAATATAAGCGTATTAAAATGATTAATGATATATTTATTTATACTTAGATTTTTATTATTTTAAAAATTAAATATATTACTTTAATATAATTTTAAATAATTTAAGTTTTAAAATTTCAATAATAAAATATTCATTTCAAATATTTTTATAAAATATTATTTTATTTTCATAATCTCTTTAATTAATTAAAATTATATATAACTAATATAGATTAATAAATAATTCTTTTATTATTTATTAATTAGTTAATTAATTATAAGCATAATTAATTAATAAGATAACACTTATTAATAATTTAAATAAATTTCTATATTTATTTTCTATTCATAATTGTATAATTAAGTATTTATTTTAAAAATTTAAAACTATTAAATTTTGATAATAAAAAATAATATTTCGTAAGTTTTTTAAAATTTTATTAATATTTTGCTTTAAAAATTATTATTAATATAATTTTGCTTAAAATTATTAAGTCTATAGTTATTAACATAGTATGATATTTATATATAGATTTATTTATTAAAATAAAAATAATTAGCATAAATTGTAACATTTATTTAGCTAAGTTATTAGTTAATTTTATGAAAATAACAAAATAATTATAGAAATATAAATAAGCTGTCTTATTAATTTAAAAAAATTTATTTTTATAAAAAATAAAAATAACAAAATTTTATATTCATTTTAATGAAAATATTTTAAGAAAAATAAAATAAATTAATAAAAATTTTTATTTATAGCAATTTCTAAATTAGAAAATTTCTATACCTAATCTACAATTAATAATAATCGAATTTTATAAATAATTTAATTTATTCTTTGCTTGTTTATCTATAAAAAAAGAAATAATTTTAAATGATAAGAAAACAAATAATTATATATGAAAATATATAACTAATTATATATAATTTATATATTTTATTTGCGTTTTTTTAAAAAATATATTTGTATTATATTACAATTAATATTAGTAGTTTAAATTTAAAATCGTTGATCAGTTTTAAACTGTAATATATATATTTATTTGTCAGTAACTTTATAAATCTTTTTAATAAAATTAAAAGTTGTTATATACTTAATATAATGATTATAAATAAATATTTCTTTTGTAAATTATTTTTAAATTTTTTAAAACTAAAAATTTTTACTATCTTTTAAAATTTGTATAATTTAAATACTAACAAATAATCTTTATTAAGTAAATCTACTTATAAATGTTTATCTATTATTAAATTTACTAATTTAAATTCATATACATTTATAAATTTTATTAAAATTATAAATTTTAATTAAAATAGAATGAACTTTAAGAATATAAATAATTTAAATATTTTATTAATTTTATTTATTAAAATTAATAAAATAATAATTAATCTTTTAGTAATATAAAATCCTTTCTTAAATTGTATTAATTATAAACTAATTTATAATTAGACTTAAAACAAATTATTATCTTTTAATCCTCGAAGATTTCATAAGTTAGATAATTATTCTTAGTTAATAATCCTTAATTTAATAAGATGTTATTATTCATTTAAAGTCTTTTATAATATTATTTATCTTAATAAAGATTATGACTATTATGTTTAATATCAAAGTAATTTAAGCATTATATACTGATAATCATATTATTCTTTAATTATTTATTTAATTAACAATATTTAATTAAAATATTTTTAATATTTGATAATATTTAATTTTAAATTAAAGATATTATGAAATAATATTCAATTCTCTATTTAAATAAATAAGTTTTGTTTATGTTCTAATTTTTTTATCTTTATACTTTTGCTTATACAAAAAATTTTAGATAATGTTTAATAAATAAATTTTTTATAAAAAACTTTAATTAAATTTAATTTTAAATACAATTAATTTATTTATTCTATAAATAAATTTAGAATATAATATTAATTAATTAAATTTTTATTAAAAAATATTATAATTATAATCCAATAAAACAAATTAAATTATTTTAAAATAGGTTTTAAAAAACTATATTTATTTAATATATTTTTAAGAAATAAAATTAAATTATTAATTATTTTTTTACATTTTTAATTTAAGAATGTTATTTTAATAATAAAAGAAATTAAATAAATAATATACTAATAAATTATATGGTTGATATATATTAGATTATAATATAATATATTAGTATTTTAAATTTAGTTATTTCATATAATGAATTTTATTTTTCGTGTTTATTTTTAATTTCTTAATTACTTAATAAAATCTAATTTTATTAAGTCTATAGTTGTTCTAAATTTAACTTATTATAAAGATTAATTATTTTTTTGAAAATTTTAAAATCATTAAAATTAATAGATAATAAATATTTATAAGAAAAATATACTATAATTTTATCTATTTTATTTTTTGAATTCATTTTATCATTTAAATTTATTTTTTCTATGAATGATTTTTAATATCTTTTATAGTTAAATTACGAATTAATAATGCAAAATTAAGATTAACATTCTCAGGAATTTTAAGATAAACTTTATAACCATTACCTGGTGCAACTTGAATAGATATTTTTTTTTTATCAAACAAACTAGTCAAAACAAATTGAATATTACCTATAGGAGTCATTAATTCTAAATTATCACCTATATAAAATTTATTTTTTACATTGACTTCTGCAAGACCATCTTCATATTGATTTGTAAATTCACCAACAAATTGTTGACTACTAGAAATAGAATAGCCGTATTCATAGGTTTGATAAGTATCATGCGTATGCCGACGTAAAAAACCTTCCGTGTAACCTCTATTAGCTAACCCTTCTAATGTTGTTAGCAATCTGAAATCAAAAGGTTTACCATTTATGGCATCGTCAATAGCTTTACGATAAACTTGAGCAGTTCTAGCACAATAGTAGAAAGATTTTGTCCTCCCTTCAATTTTTAATGAATGAATACCAATCTGAATTAAACGTTCAACATATAGAACCGCGCGTAAATCTTTTGAATTCATAATATAAGTTCCATGTTCATCTTCAAAAGCGCTCATGAATTCTCCAGTATGTTTTATTTCTTTAATTAAAAATAATTTATCAGTAGGTTGACCACTTCCTAATGTCGAATTAGTATTTTTTATATTGATTAATTTATCATTATGAACAATATTACCCATTTCATCTTCTTTTCCTTCCTGTATTTTATACTCCCAACGACAAGAATTAATACAGGCACCTTGATTAGAATCGCGCTTATTCATATAACCAGATAGTAAGCAACGACCAGAGTAAGCCATACAAAGTGAGCCATGAATAAAAATTTCTAATTCAATATCAGGTACTTTATCACGAATTTCTGAAATTTCTTCAATAGATAGTTCACGAGATAAAATAATTCTACTCAATCCAACTTGTTTCCAAAATCTTACTGTTGCCCAGTTAACGGCATTTGCTTGTACGGAAAGATGAATATTAATTGTTGGAAATCTTTCTCTTACTAACATAATCAAACCTGGATCAGATATAATTAAAGCATCTGGATTCATGTCAATTACTGGAGTAAGATCATGAATAAATGTTTTTATTTTTGCATTATGTGGTACAATATTAATTACTACATAAAAATTTTTACCAATTTTATGCGCTTCTTTAATACCTTTAGATAAATTCTCATAATTAAATTCGTTGTTACGAACCCTGAGACTGTAGCGAGGTGGTCCAGCATAAACAGCATCAGCACCATAGGCAAAAGCATAACGCATGTTTTTTATGGAACCTGCAGGTGAAAGTAATTCTGGTTTAAGCATTAAAAGTTATCAATTTGATTAAAAATTAAATTTATTTTAATAAAGCTAAATTTTAAATAGATAATTATGTTCTTTGATAAAAGAACATAAACCTAATTAATAAGCTAATTATTAAATTTTTTATTAAAGCGATTCTAAATAATAATATAAATCACCGCACATTAAAATAAATAAATTATTTTTTTTATCTAATTATTATATCTTAAGTAGGAATCTGATATTATTATCAATATTAATAAAATAATTTTGTATATATTATTTAATAACTTATTATTATACAATAAGTTATCTATGTTTCGGTATTTAATTTTAATTAACATAAATTTAGTATGTTTTAATTTAATTATTTTATTTTAAAATATGTTTAATTAAATAATTTGATAAACAATTGTTTTCAAATATCTATTATTTTTTTATTGTGTCAATATTAACATTATTAAATAGATTTATTTCTATAAATTATTTCATATTATCCAAAAAAGCTTACGAATATAATTATTTATATTTTATCTATAGAAATTAAATAATTAATTTCTATAGTCTTAATTATTATAATAATTTCTATATTTGAAAATTAACTTAATTAATTATTAGTAAATAACCTATTTTTAATATCTCTTAATATAAAACTTATCAAAGTTAAGTTATATAATTTTTTATTTAATTAAGAAAATAATTCTTACTTAATAATAAATTATATTGAAAAATATAAATTTATAAATAATCCAATTAATAGTTGAAAGAACTTTTCTTAAATTTTGATAATTATGAAATAATACCAAATAGTTATTGAAATTTATATATTTTTTTATAGTTTTTATTTTCATCATTTAATGATAATTAATATTATTTCTTATATAAATCAAAATATAGTTTCAGTAATATTTTCTCTATAAGCTTAAATAATATCATATTAAATGAATTAACATTGATTTTAAATCTTAATTATACAAATCTCAGTATAATCCTTAACTAATATAAAGTTTAAAAATGAATTAATTTATCTATTAATAATTCTATTTTGTTATTTTAATTAAATAAAAATAGTTATCCAAACTTATATGGAAAATATAAGTTCAATAATTACTTAAGATGTCTTTATTTAATCGTTAATATAATATAAATTATTTTCAGTAATTATCTATCTTATAATTATCATAATCTTATTATTATTAATTTTTAAAGTTATTGAATTAGCCATAGTAATATTAAAAGAATTTAAAAAATTTTCAAAATAAATTATTTAGAGATATACAAATTTACTATATAAAATTAATAGTTTAAATAAAATAATGAAATAAAATTACAATAAAATAATTAATTAATCTTTTTATATAAATAAAATATTTTTTGATGAAAATAGTTAACGTGATTATATGAATTTTTTTAAGTTATTAGCAAATATGATTTAATTGTTATAATAATTTATTAAAGATATTTATTATATTACAATAAAGTAAATATTCATTTTTAATATTAAAATCTAATTAGTTAGAGATTTTATTTAATTAATCTTAATTCATCTAGAATTTAGCCTTAATACTTATATAAAAAATAAAATTATCATTGTTGTATAAATTTCTTATATCTATTAATAATATAATTTAATCGATTAAAAAACTCTGGATATCATAATACTAATGGTGTATATGGTATTTATAAGTAATTAAAACTGTATGTTTATAGAATATATATATTTATCATATTTTAATGAAAAATAATATTTTATCAATAAAAATATTTTAGTTTATATTATCGAATGATAAAATAAATAATTTGTATATAATATATAATTATATTGATTTATGTAATTCTAACGATTTTTAAAATTTAACTAAATTAAAATTCTAATTATTATGTAGATATTAAATATAAAGTAATGAAGATAGATTTTTTATTTTTCTGATATTGTTAATCAGAATTGATTAAATAAATAAATTCGTTTATAATCTATTTTAATATCTTATTTTAATTGGAAAACTCTATTAAAAATTTAATTTATTTTTTTAATGTATAGAAAACTATAAAAATAAATAAGAATAATAAAATTTATTAAAATATAAATGATATACATCTAAAGTTTAAATTTTATAAAGAAATTTATAGATAAATATAAATATTATCAAAAATTTAGATAAATTATTTTTAACAGTTATATATTATATTGATAATTAATTGAAAATTAATTATCAATGATTATTGTTTTAAATAAGTGATATAAACTTTTATTCTATCGTTATTTTCTCTTTATAGAAAGAAAAAATTAAAATTATCGTTATTATAATTAATATTAAGAAAAAATAATAATATCTCTTTTTATATAATGTTATTTATGCTAAAAAGATTTTATTTTTTATGTTCAAATTATATAAATATTTATTATAAAATAGAATTTTTTAATAACATCAGTTAATAATATGTTGAAAATAATTATAATTAAATTTAAATAAAATTAATAGTATTAATTTTATAACAAATGAATCATGCTATAAACTATTAGATAAGTCAATTAAGGTAATTCTTAATGAATAAGAATATATAGTTTTATAAAGGATGTTAAGAAATAAGATTTACATGATAAATAACCATAAAGATAGACAATTTAGAATAAATAGTTTTTAAAATTTTTTGAATTTTTTAAAATATATCATAAATATATAATATTTGATGTTTTCTTTATGCTTAATTTGACTATAGTTAATTTTATTCTATTAATAATATTATATTGAATATCTTAATTTTAATTAATATAAAAAATCGTCAATAAAGATTGAAAATCATTAATAATTAATACTCAATATAGTATTTAAATAAATTTATTAGCGATAATGAGTAAAATTATTATCATATTTATTAAATATAATCATTTTAGGTTTTGATTATTTTTATATTCGAGTTTTTTCTCTTAATTAAAATTAATGAGTTATTGAAATAAAATTAGTTTTTTATAAATTTGTTATTCTAACTAATATAATTCATTTATATTTTAGTAAATGAAATAATCTGATAACTTTTAATAATTTTATTATACCAAACTAACTTAAGTAATCTTATAATTAAGATAAGAAATAAGTTAAAGATTGTTTTATCTATAAGTTTATTTTTAAAATATTTAATAATCTAATTTTTTATATTATTATAATTAATAGATTTTTTTAAAAAAACAAATAAAATTACTATTAATTTTATTTGTTTTAGAGAAATCTATCAAGATCTAAATTTTAAAATTTAGATCTAATATAATCATAAATACTTTATTTTAATGAATTTAGGGATGGAATGTATTCATCTTTCATAAGCAAAAAATACCTAATAATAAACTATTAAATATTTTATTTAGAAAAATATTTCAAATATTTATACGAAAAATTTTAAATTAATAATTATAAAAATAATAGAATATTATTTTTAATCATATAGGATTTAATTTAATTAAATATCTAATTTTTTATGCTAATAACAATAAATTAAAAATATTTATTTTATAAATAAATTATTATTTAATTTTTTAATTAATAAGAATAGATTACGCTGATAATAATAAATTAAACAAATAATAAAATTAAAATTTCCTTTATTATGCTAAGATGTTTCTATAAATATATAAAATCATTATCATTAAAAAGTAATATATAAAATAATCATTAGAATTATCATAAAGAATTCAATAAATAAAAGCTTATATAATATCTTTAATAATAATTTTGATATTATGTGACTAAACTATTTTATATAGTATTTTATAGTATAATTATATATTATAATATTATCGTCAATAATAAGATTTATCATAATTTCAGATACTATTAATAATAAAAAATCAAAATTAAATATTATATACAATACAGAGATAGAAATAACTGAAAGATTATATTTAAAGAAATATCTGGTAAGTAGTATAATAAAAAGAAAATAATTATTACATGTTAAAATATAAGAACAAAAACTATCAATATTAATAACTTAATTTTAATCACTAATACTTTCTAAACTTTTGTCTGATAATTAAAGATTTATAAAAAGTTTATATTTAGCAATATTTAAACTAATTTAGTAAATAGTATTTTTAAATTTTTAATATTAAGTTTAAATTTAAATATCAATAATATCTAATTATAGTGATAATATTAATTTTTTTAATAAGTAATAAAATAATATATGATTTTATTAACAAATTTTTATATAGAGATATAAAAGTATAATTTATATTAAGATATTTTTATATTCATAAAAATATCTTAATATAAATTATAAAATTTTATTAAGATGAATAATAATTATAATTTATAGTTATTAGAACTTAACTCTATATTAATAGATATGATATATCTATTATATTTATTTTATAATACTGTTAGTATTAACAACATCTAGATAAATAGCATATTACATCAAATTGATATAGTTTAACATTCCTTATCACATATAATACTATTAATTATTTATATAATGTGATTATGATTATAATGATAATTATATCAAATTATTTGTTTACAATATTTTCATCAATATTAATAAATTTATCTTAATATTTATTAATAATTATAGCAACGTTAATGTTGAAAATTAGTATATTTTCCTAGTAAATTTAAAAGAAAAGTAGTTAATATTATTAATATCTGAAAAATAAGATTATTATAAAAAATAATAAAGCAATTAAAAATAATATAAAATATAAAATATTTTATATAATATAATTTTAATAATGAATAGAGCTATTTTGTGAATTAATATTAGATAAATAATTTGGAATAATTTAAAAAGAATATTTCTTTTTTTAATCCATAGTTATAAGGCTATGAATCTCTTCTGTATATTTTTTGATAAAATAATATTAATATCTTTATATATATAACTTATTTAATATTTTTTATAATATCTCAACGAACTTTTATTAATTATTTAAATTTAAAATATATGATCTATAAGATATATGGATTAATTTATTATAAATTTATATAATTAAAAATATTAGACTATTAAAAAAAGAAAACTTTTTTATTAAAAAACTTTCTGATATTTCATTAAAAATTTTAAAAATTAAATATATATAATAGAATTAGAGCTAACTCATAGAATATAGTAAAATAGCTATATTTATATTTTTATTATTTATAATTATATAGTATTTTTATCTTTGTTCTTAATATAATGTAAAACAACATATAAAAATTAAATATTATTTGGTAGATTTTTAATAATAGATTGAAAATAGCTTTATTAATTAATAAATTTAAAAAAATATTAATTAACAACTATACCTATTTTAATTTATAACTAATAATAACATGTTCATTCAGATATAAAGTATATAAATTTAATCATTAAAATAAATTTTAATTCTTAATGTATGATATTAAGATTAATAATATTTAAATTTTATAAAAAATATTAATAATTGTGTATTATTAATCAAAATAATTATTTTTGTTAGATAAGGAAGTTACGTTTATATATAAAAAATAACTTTTTTATTCAATACGGATCTATTAATATACTATAAAATATTTAAAGTAAACAGAGTAAATTATTATATAAATTAGCAGATAGTTTAAATTTTAAAAAATATAATTATAGATAATATTAATAAATAATTTTATATTCTTTTGTTACCAAAGTATTGATAACGTATTTATACTGTTATGACAAAAATTAAATATTTTAATGAGATAGAAAATAAATAGATTCTAAATTAAATAAATAATTATTGCTAATCTTAATTATATTAAAAATCAGTAATAAAAAAGAATATTTTAATATTATTCAATATAGATATTTATAAAAAGATATGAGTAAAATAAAATGTTTAAAAAACATTTAAATATTAAAATTTAAATTATCCTATTGATTATTTAAATAAATGAAAATATAGTAATTACTTTTAATATCATATTTAAAGTAAAGGTGTTTTATTCTAATTAATTAAATAATTAAATAGAATTATAATCTCATATATAAGATTAATAGATATAATCATTTAAAATTATCAGAAATATTAAATTTCGTAAGTTTCTATTTATAAATATTTTATTTTATAAAAATTGAATATTAAGAGTTATTATAACTTTCTATTTTAATATATCTATTTTATTATATTAATACAATTATATTATTATTCAAGTTAATGGTCATCAAAAAAATTTTTAAAATCTATTAAAATAGATATAAAAAATAAAAAAATATTATGTAAATGTTTATTGTTTGAATAGCATATCTTTTAATTTTTATAATAAAATATTTTAGAAACATCATTTTTAAAACATTATAAATAGTGATACTTTCTTACTTAATAACTATTTTATAGTTTTTAACTTTATATATGTGATACTAATACATAAAAATATACTATGTGATGTAGATAGAAAATATAAATAATAAAATAACTTTTTAATTTTTATTATTTTTTCTAAAAATAGATATTTTATTTAGTTACTATAAATTAAATACTAGTTTATTCAATATAAAAAGATCATTAATTTTCGTTAATAGATATGATTTATTTATTAAAATTAATGATAATATCTAAATAAATTTATTTAAAATAATTTATATATTTTATGTTATTTAAAATAAAATTATAATTATTTTTTTTAATTATGTTTAAAATTAGCGATAGTTAAATAAAATAATAAAAGTACTATATGATTTTTATAGTTTAATCAATATTACTACTGTTTCTTATTAATATATATTTATTAATAATATATTTAAAAAATAGATTAGTTTTAAGAAAATATAATAATATTAATAGAAGTGTTGTTTATTTATAATCGATATTAGTTTAATAGTTATTTAATTACCTATAAGATTATTTTATATTTGTTTGTTTTATTAATATGAAAGTAGTATTACTAAATTCGAATATTAAAGAATAATTAAACTACTATTTTAGTATGATATATTTAATTTTTTAGTATTTTAATATTTGAAATAAATAATATTTAATAAAATTATTAGATATGAATAAAATTTATATCTAATAATTTTAATTATAATTATTTGTAATGATAATTTTTGACTTAGTAAGTAAATAATTTTTATATCATAAAATAAATGATAAATTAATTAATAATCATATTACTTTCAATATTTTAAAATAATAATTTATTTTATAATGTAATATTTACACTTATATTATTACAAGTTTTAAAAACAGTAATAGGTAATTAATTAATAAAGATGATAAAAAGATTGATGTTAATAGATAAATCATAATAACTTTAAGTTTTAAATTTTTTATTTATTCTGTTCTAGAAGAATAATTTTAATTATTATCAATTATCATGTGATTATAATAGATCAATAATTAAAAAATATAGCATTTATTAGTCTATAGTAAAATTATTAATAATAATATATAAAATAACAAATATTAAAATATGTTTATAAATAAATAATATACATACTAAAAAAATTATTGAATTTTACATTAAAATATATAAGATTAATTTCTTATATAAAAACACTTTTATATAAAAATAATTGTTTTTCTACTTTAAAATATAACATAATAAACATAATTTATATTATTTAATTAACTTAATAAATTAATAAAGAAAATATATAATATTTATTTTATTTAAAATTAAAAGTATATGAATAAGGTTAGTTAATCAATTTAAAATTTAAATAAATTTATTAAACCTATTTAATAAAACTTTTCAGTTATATGGATTAAAGATATTTATTTTCTTAGTAAACTGATTATCGTAACTATAAATAATTGTATAAGAGAAAAATATTATATTCATTAAGCTATATGAAAGCTTAATAATAGTAAAATTAATAAAATTAATATAAACAAAAAAATAAAATTTCTAATTTTATACCGATATTAAAAATAAGTTAGTACGTGTATTAATGACAACTATTATATACTCGTACTGTTGATGATATATTAACTTCTCTTTTAATGCTTTTATTGCTTAATTTATATAAATTAAGCAATAAAAGCATTATGCTGGAAATATCAGAAAAATAATCTCTATTGAATAAATAAAATAAAAAAGTTAAGATTATTAAGAAGATTGTATTTTCTTAATAAATTGACATGAAAAGATATTGATCGATAATTACTGAAATGATTGAAAATATAGTTAATAAACATTATATGTTAACAGTATTCTTTATCAAATCATTTGCTAATTATATCACTCGTTAGTGATACCATAAATTAGGTTACTATGAATAATTAAAGATAAAACAATTAAATTTACTTCTAGACGATATAAAAGTTGAAAAAGTAATCTAACTAAATTTATATTAAAGCTTTATTTATTAATTTTAATTTTTAATGTATATTCCTAGTTTTATTAGAATTTTTATTATTAATTTCGAAAAATTAGTGTATATTTTTTTTAGGTAATTCAACGCTAATATAACAAAATAATCTAAAAATATTCAATATAATATCAAATAATTAGACTTCATAAAATTCTCTGGTAACGTCTGTCAACTTAAATCATATGTAAAAAAAAAGAACTAGAATTTGAGTTAATATATTTATAAATAATTAAATTTTATAATTCACAAATCATTATCTCATTACTACTAAATATAATTCTATTAGTATAATATGTCATTAAGTTAAGTAAAAATCTTTAAATTATTTAATAGTTATCTTTTTTTTGAAAAAAATAACTATTATTTTCAAATGAATGGATTTTTTTGATTATATGATATTTATAATAAATATCATAAAAATAAACAACTATCTTGATTAAGATGGTAATTTACCGTTAATAAATCTAAAAACATAGGAAAAAACTCTTATTAGGCAAAAGTTAGTTAAGTAGATACTTAGAGTGAATTAATATCAATAATTTTATCAAATTTAATAACAATAATCACTTTATAAAATATAATATCAGTAATAATAAATATTAATAGAAATATTTACTTGAATATTATTAGTAATTTTATTATTAACTTATTTTCATGAAATCATGCTTATAATTTCTATTGCTTGAATAGCAAAGAAAATCTATTGTCTATAATGGGTAAAACGGATAGTATTTTATTGTAATTGAAATAATGAAAATAAATTTGATAATTAAATAAAACCAACCAGAAATAAAAGTGTTTACGAAAAATAGAATTAATTAAATTTTTAAAAAAAATAATAGTAAATTTAAATCATATAGATATGTGAATCATCCGAGGAAATTTCTTAATATAATTTATTTTATATTTATATTAATAATTACTTATTTTCTCTTACTTTAATATAAGAAAAATTAATTAAAATAAAATATCAAATTTTTCTATATTATAAATTAAAATAATCATTTTTGATAATAATAAATTGTATTAAGTCATTATGATCAGATTTCTATTTATTAACAATTCTGTTATCTCAAAAGTAATCTCATTCTTATATCATTTTATAATGATTAATTTTTAGATATAGAGAAATATAATCATTATAGCACAGAGTCCTGCTAAATTTATTGAAGAGTATATTGTTAAGAATATTTTGGAATAAACATTTTCCACCTAGTTCAATTTTACCAGTATAACGTGAGTTATCTCATCTGATTTAAATAACAAGAGCAATTTACTAAAAGTTTTACATAGGCTTGCAAGAAATTATTTCTTAACTATATAGCATGGAAAACAAACTAAAGTAAATAATTTTTAGAAAATATCAGGACTTAATATTTTAGAAACAGTTGAAGCTAATCTGGATCATATAGTAGTACTAAAATTAATTGAAGATTTATTATATGCCAGAAAGAGTATTTCAGCTATTTTCATTAGAAGTGCATTTTTATAAAAAAAATTAAAAATTATTAGATATTTTATCAAAAATAAAAAAATATATAAGATTGTTCTGAAACATTTACTATGTGATTGAATATAATATTTTCGTAGACTAGTGTTAATTTCTAGTAATACAATTTATGGATTGATATTAAATGTATTAAAAGGATTATATACTCGCATAGGTCGTTATTATTTTTTCTGATCCCAAAACACGTCAACTTGATTACGATTTTTACCATGATTTAGCTAAAATATGTGAACAAAAAAATCATCATCAAAGTGATAAATAGTGTTCATAATTATATAAAAAAGAGTTTTTACATTTGGTGTAATATGAAAGGATAGTACAATAAATAATTTATATAAATTATGTTAAATATATTATTAATTAAATAATTAATATAATATATCAATTTATTTTATTTATTCATTTAATATATCTATATATTATAGATATTTGTTTATTTTAAATATTTGTATTATTTTGATAAATTTTAATAATCCTTATGATAATTATTTATATAAAATCGCATAAATATTTATTAATATGGATAAATTTATTGAAAAAAAATTGTAAACATATTATCTTTTTATACTTTTTAAGTATCCAGATAGTGTATAAATAATTTTACTAATTTTGTGATTTTAATATATTCATTTAATTATATATTAAGTTAGAGTTCATATATAATTAATACTATGATTATTATTAATTAAATTTTTTATTTTAATAACACAAATAAATTAATTTATTATGTTTTGTTTAATTTCTAATATTGTTTATTTATATATTATATTTAATAAGAATCTTTTTTTATAACTAATTTTCATATAAGTAATTTTAATAGTATAGATTAAATTAAGTAATTTTTACGGGTTTATTTATTTTTATTATTATTAAATTAATAATATTTTGTTATAGAAAATAAATATTTTAATTTTTCATTAATTGAATATGAAATTTTTAATTTTATAATTATAGATTAACTCTATTTTACAGAATAAACTATCTTCAGTATAATTTATTCTTATATTTTGTATTAAAATATGTACTTAATTTTATTTTATATAAGAAAGTTATATTTATGTTAGCTTAATTTTTATATATTGATAAATAAATATATTTTATTATTAATTATATGTATAGTATCCATTTTAAATTAAAATTTAATTATATTTTTTAATATCTTTAGTTAAAGAAAGATATTTAAAATATATATCTTTTAAATATTTAATTTATTTATTAAAATAAAATATCTAATATTAATCTTTGATTATAAATTCAAAAAAAATATGTATTTAATAATTATTAACTATTTTTAATTAATAAACTACTTTTTTATTTATAATAAAAATCTTTTTATTCTAATTTATTTTTTAATATTGTTTAACTTATATTTAGTTAAAATTTATATTTTATTAAATTTATAGATAATCAAAGTAAATATAGATATAGTTATTTTATTTAATTTCATGAATAATAAAGAATATATTATAATTATAACTAGATATAATTTTAAAAGGAATTTTTTATAAATAAAACGCTTTTTACTTTATGTAAGATAGTAAGATTTTATTTTGAATAATACTATTATTGCTTTAATGCTATAACTTAATCAAATAAATTAAACATCTTATATATTATTATAAAATAGTTTTTATTTAACGATTTAATTCTAATTCAAAAATAGTATTACATATAATAATATGTACATATTAATTATCTAATTAATCATTTTTAATAAAATATATATATATTTATATAGATTAAAAATTAGATAATTAATTTAGATAAAAATGTTATTAATACAACTTGAAAAGTTATTATATTTTATAAATATTTAATTTAATATTTATTATTTCTATATTTAACTCGATAAATTATGTAACTTTATTACTTTTAATATATAGTATACAATTTTATATTAATGAAATATTTTTACATTTTCTCTTTTTTATTGAAAAACTGATTTGATATTATTTTTTTGAATAAAACTTAATAATAAACTATTTATTAACATAAAATTTTGTTTATTTATTTAATATAATAATCTTTGTATTATTAAATAATAGATAAATATACAATTATGCTAATAGTAGATTTACTAATCTAATATTGAAATTATAATTTCAGAGATTGATGTTAATTTAATTTTATTAAAATAAATGTAGATTATGTTAGTAAATATTTTTTAATTATTGTAAATATTATATGATTATTATATTAAATCTATAATAATAATCATTATTAGTTATAATTATTGTAAACTTCAAAACTATAATCTATTTGATATATAAAATAGATTTGATTATCATTAATAAGATAATTCTAATATTTTTCTACTAATAATTTTATTTTTTTAAAAGAGATAGTTTATTAGTAAAAAATAAAATTTCCATCATTTCTTAGCCATCTACATTTACTTATAGTTAAGTAATTATATTTCATATAAAAATTACTTATAATTCTTATTTTTAAACAATAAAAATAATAATATTAAATTAATAAAAATATAAATTTATAGCATAGCGTATTTTATATAGAAGTAAAATTAAATATTATTATTTTATTTATAATTTTAATATTTTTATTTTATAAAAAAATAACTTATTTAAAGAACTATATTTAATTATATAAAAGAATAAAAAACCGCTATTAATAATAGCGGTTTAGAATTAATAATTCTATTATTTATATTCAGAAATATGAGCAATTAAATCTAAAACTTTACTAGAATATCCACTTTCATTATCATACCAAGATATCAATTTTACAAAATTATTATTTAAAGCAATACCAGCTTTAGCATCAAAAATTGATATTAATTTATTTGTATTAAAATCTGTAGAAACAACGTTATCTTCAGTATAACCAAGAATATCTTTTAATTCACCATTTGCTGCGTCTTGAATTACTTGACATATTTCCTTATAATTAGCAGATTTATCTAAACGAATAGTTAGATCAATAACTGAGACATTAGGTGTTGGAACACGAAAAGCTATACCTGTTAATTTATTATTCAATTCAGGAATAATCTTACCAATACTTTTAGAAGCACTTGTTGATGAAGGAATAATGTTTTGTAAAGCACTACGTCCATTTCTCCAATCTTTAACTGAAAATCCATCAACAGTTTTTTGAGTTGCTGTTATTGAATGAACAGTTGTCATTAAACCTTCAATAATACCAAATTTATCATTTATAATTTTAGCTAACGGTGCTAAGCAGTTGGTAGTGCAAGATGCATTAGAAACAATACTTTGACCATTATAGGTGTTATGATTAACACCCATAACAAACATTGCAGTATCATCTTTAGATGGTCCAGTTAAAACAACTTTTTTTGCACCTGCAGTAATATGTTTACGTGCCTCTTTATCTGTTAAAAATATACCTGTTGCTTCAACAACAACATCAATATCAACATCATTCCACTTCAAATTAGAAGGGTTTTCTTCTGTTGTACAACGAATAGTTTTACCATTAACAACTAAGTTGCCATCTTTTACTTCAATAGTACCATTAAAACGACCATGAGTTGAGTCATATTTTAGCATATAGGCCATATAATGAGCATTTAATAAATCATTGATTGCCACGATTTCAATATCTTTACGTTCTTGAGAAGTACGAAAAATAATACGGCCGATTCGACCAAACCCATTAACACTTACTTTTATAGTCATAGTTTTTCACCAGATATTTTAATTTAAAATAATTAATATTTTTATATCCTTACTAAAACCTTGCTATATGTCAAAGCGGAATCATAATTAATTATTATGAAAATTGACATATAAAAGATTTTTATATAGTTAAAAAATAAACTCAAAGTTAGTCTTTTGTTTATTATTACTATATTAATATATAAATTTAATTTTTATGTTGATAATATATTTAAATGGTGTCATAAATCAAATAAGAAAACTTCTTTATTAGATATTGAAAAGTAATAAGATAATATTTAATACTATTTTTATATTTATTATTTAATAATAAATACTTTTAAATTGAAAATAAGTATAACTTTTATTATATAAAGAAAAGATAAATTTAATTAAATTAAATAAAGTTAATAATAAATAATGGTATTAATTTATTAAAAAACAAGTATTTAATTATTTCAAAAATATATAAGTATATAATTAGTTAGATTTATTTATTTTTTATCTGTTTTTATGATAAATATATATAAAAGCTTTTTTATAATATAAATGTTATTATCTGTGTTATTTGTTTTAGTTGAATATAGTTCTATGAATTAATTATTAATTAAAAACTATAAATTATATATCTATAGTTTTTAATTTAAAACTAAAGATTAAGCTTTAACAAACCTTAATTAATTGGTGTTTAAGATATATTTTACAGATAAACTTATAATTGTTATGATTATTTATTAAATAATTTATACTTAGTAAAATTTATTAATAAATAATCTAAATAAGAAATTGATAGTTAATCAAAAGTAATTCTAATATATGATTATGATGATTTCAAATAGAAGTAAATGGAAAATAAAAATAAAAATTCTAAAATATATGTTTTATATAATCTTATTTTATTAAATAATAATTATTTTTTATCAATTAGATAGCTTATTTTTATTAATTTAATTAAATAAGTTAGATAAGTATTATATTAACACCTTAATAAAATAATATAATTTATATAAACTATTATTTTTAACAGGTCAGATATAATCTATAGTATATATAAAATATTATTGTATAAATTCATAAATTTTTTTAAAATAATTAAAGAAATTATTTTATAATAAATAACAATAGCTATATAACATATCGAATATTAATTTATTTATTATTAGAAAAATAATAATATAGTTAATATTAATAGACTAACTCTGAAAATAAGAAGATGTTATTAATTTAGCACCATATAATATCATTTCTTTTAATGCGTTTTTACTGTCTTCTAGATAAAAGTTAACACCTCTACAACCATCTTGTATAACTGTTACTTTATAACCAAATTTTATTGCATCAAGTACAGTAAATTTTACGCAATAATCTGTTGCTAAACCCATAATGAATAAATGTTTTATTTGATTTTTTATTAGCCAATTATCTAAAAAAGTTTTATGTTTATTATCGTCATAAAAAAAAGCACTATAACTATCATTTGCACTATTTATTCCTTTATGAAAAGTTTGTTGAATCGCTGATTTATTAAGTTTTGGATGAAATTCTGCTCCTTTCTGGTATTGAACACAGTGAACTGGCCATAAGATTTTATGAAAATTATCAAATTTATTTTTTACATTTATTTTAATTCTTGAATTAACAGCAAAACTCAAATGATCAGCAGGATGCCAATCTTTACTTGCTATAATAGCAATATTCTGTTGTTGGCAATAAGTAATAACGTCATTGGCTATATTGATGACGCTTTCACTATCTAATATTTCTAGAGTACCTCCATGACAAAAATCATTTTGTAGATCTACTAATAATAATGCGGTGTTGGTCATAATATTATCTTTAATAATTATTATTACAATTTATTTCGTTATATGTTTTATATGCACTATATAGTATTTAATAATACTTATTAAGTAAATAATAAAAAAATTTTTAAAGTAATACTACTTGAAAATTTTGTAAAATATGTATCAAAAGAAGATTAATTTCTTATAAAGAATTTATTAATATATAAATATATATAATGTACTAAGATAGGATACAGATATGTATTATATTAAAAATTAATTATAATTTTCTATTGAATATTTTTTCTAAGTGTTCTATAATTAAATTTTTAAATTTTTTTATAAAAATTCTAATAATATATAATAAGTATTCTATTTTTTCTATATAATATTTTATCTTATAATACTTTATGTTAAAATTCTGATAATATGATTAAAATATTAATTTTATTAATATAAAATTAATATTAATTATAAAAAGTTACTTATTAGTGATTTATATTACATTAATTTTTATTATGAAAATGCTAATATGTTATCTTAAATAATTTTTATACTTCTAATTTTATTGCAGATGTTTTAATAAATTCCACCACAATTTAAACAAAATGCATAACAATTCTGTGGATTATTCATATTCTTATAAAACAAGATTTGTTGATAAAAATTATTAACTTCTTTTTTTGGAAATAAAAATTGTAATGTATCAAATATGATTGAATCAGTTTTTGAAGCCAACTCAAGTATTAATTGATCAATAAAAGAGTATTCAGGTTCCATCCAATCAAGTAAAGGTACATTAATTTTAGCTAATTCAGCTGCTTTATTTACAGCATCGTCAAAATCACCTAGTTTATCAACTAGGCCATTTTTTAGCGCGTCTAAACCTATCCATATTCGTCCTTGAGCAATTTCTTCTATCTCATTGAGTGTCTTATGACGCGCTTGAGCAACATATTTTAAAAAAGTATGATAACCATTTTCAATAGTAATTTGCATCATATCAGAAAATTGTTTATTGATCCCCTTTGTTATTGAGATATCGGCTAATGGTGTAGTAGAAATACCATCAGTATAAACTCCAATTGTATCTAAATTTTTTTCTAACGTGTTTATCACACCAAAAATGCCAATTGAACCTGTTAAAGTTGTTGGACTCGCAATAATATAATCAGCTGGTGTTGAAATCCAATAACCACCAGATGCTGCCATTCCTCCCATTGATACAACAATTGGTTTATTAGCATCACGTATAGCAATTAGTTCATTACGTATTAATTCTGAAGCTGTAACACTACCACCAGGACTATTAACGCGTAAAATAATCGCTTTAATATTTGGATTAAGCCTTGCGTTACGTATTTGAATCCTTGTTGTTTCACTTCCGACCATACCTGGTTCTTTAAACCCATCAATAATAATGCCTTCAGTTATTATCACAGCAATATTACCTGGTTTATCATCTAATTGTTTTTTTTGTTGTTGGATAAAATGATTTTGATATGGTTGTTTATTTAAGTAATCATAAATATTAATGTAGTTAAAATGTTTATCTTTGTCGTTCCAACCAAATTTTTTACTTAATTCTTTTTCTATAGTTGCATTAGTAAAAATATTATCAATTAGCTTTTGTTTTACAGCATAGTTTGCACTGTTACCATTAACACTTCTCATTTTTTCAATAAATTTATCGGCTCCAGGAAAAATATTTTCTATCGTTGTTTTTCGATTTTTAGCAAGAGTTGATAAATAATATTGCCATAATGAATTAATCCAAACTTTATCAACTTCACGTACTTCTGATGACATATTATCACGAATAAATGGTTCTACTGCTGATTTATAGGTACCAATACGGAAAATATGTGTATTAACTTTCAGATTATTCAATAACGTCTTATAATAAAGTTTATTATTTGAAAAACCATAAATTCCAACATTACCTTGAGGTGATATATAGATATTATTGGCAAAACTAGCTAAATAATATTGTGATTGATTATAACTGTTACCTACTGCATAAATAGGTTTTCCTGTATGTTTGAATTCTGTTAATGCCTTACCAATATACTGTAAAGATGATTGTTCTGAACTAATTAGATTGTCAAGCTGTAAAACAATACCAGTAATTTTTTTATCATATGTTGCATGTCGAATAATATTTACAATTTCAAATAATGAGTTTTCTTGCATATATTTTCTTGATGAACTGAATAATTCTCGACTTACTTTATTTAAGTAATTAGGAGTAGAAATTTGATCAACAATTATACCTTGTAATTTAATAAGTAATGCACCATGATATTCTTTAGTAGATTTTTTTTCATTTTTATAAATAGAATAACCATTTATTGCAATAAATATCAAAAAAAGATATATAAAGCTAATGATAAATTGATTAATAATATTAATCAATCGCCAGCTAAATTTTAAAAATATTAATATTAAATTCCATGATTTTTTCATGTGCGATTTCCAATTATATGATTAAGATCTTTATCTTAAAATTACATGAAATAATTACTAGTAATTATATAGTTATAAATTTATAAAATATTTAATAATTCAAAATTAACCTAAAACATTTTGTATCTGTAATATTAATTTAATAATATGCATATATTATATTTATTGATAATAAATACTTATAAATTGATTATTTTATAAATATTTATTTTATTTAATTTTATATAATAAAATTATTTATTAATAAAAAATATAAAATAAATGTATAGACATTTAAATACCATTATTAATCTATCAATTATTTTGTCACTTAATAGTACAAGATCTTTAAATATTATATAATTTCATATATACAATAATTTAATATAAATATATAATACAAGAAATTGATTGTAATAATCCTATTATTATAAATTATGATATTTTATAGTGTTATTGATCTAAAATCAAGAATTCAATAAATTTAGTAAAGATTTATGTCAAAATTTCAAAATTAATACTTTATAAATAGATAAAGAAAAAAAAATAAAACAATTTCTTTATAAAATACTTAAATTATTTAAATCATTATTAATATAATTATCGTTAACTTAAAAAATATTATTTAAAGTAAATTATTACTGATAAAAATATCTTCTTATGCTATTAATAATAATTATTGTTAAAAATAATTACATAAAAATTATCAAAAACCATTTTTTTAAACTACTTAAGATTTGATTGTTAATTTTTAACTTAAGTATTTTTTTCAAAAAAATATGATAAAATCATAATTTTTTTTCCATACTCATAAAAGAAAAAAATATTTTTAATAAATTAATATTTTATAAAATATTAATTTATTTTTATTTCTTTTAAAGAATAAAATATTTAATATAATAAGTATTATATATAAGTTTAATATAAAAAATTAATGATTTTAATTTAATATTAAAATATATAATAAAGAATAATATTATTATTTATGATTTATTAATATTTTATTGTAATAACTTACATGATCATTATTTTGATAATTGTTATATATATTATAATGGTTAAATTGATAAAATTTAGTTATTATTATCATAGAAAATGATTAAAATTATTTTATTTTTTTATAAGATATCTTTATATGAGAAAGAGAGTGGATAATTCAATTAATTCGATAGAATCTATTATTTTATTTTTAATCAAAATTATATATTAATACATATAAAATATAAAAAATATAATTTCTTTATTGTTTAAGCTAATTATTTTAGCTAAACTAATTTGTAATTAGTGATAATAAACAGAAAATTTTTTTTTAATTTTAAGATCGATATTAATTTATTTAAATTAATATCGATTAATTGATTTATATCTAAGAATTAATTAATATTCAAAATATTATAATAATATGGATATAATAAATTTTAATTTTACTATTAAATTATATTTTAATTAAAATTTAGATGATATTTAATTTATAAGGAAATAAATTTTTATGAATAATTAAATTACTAAGTATTTAATAAAGTATATTTAATATATGTAATATATATTCAGATTGAACTTAAGATAATTTATTAAATTAATAATATTAAATTAATAATAGTATAAATATGATATAATAAATATATAACGTGATTTTGAATTACTTAAAGAATTATTAGTAAATATTATTACTAAAAATAATTATTAAAAATTAATAAATATCATTTATTTTTTATCATGATTAGTTAATTAAATAAAATATGGAAAAACTATAATAAAATAGTTGAATAAACAATAGATAAAATATCTATTTATTTTCTCTTTATTTCATAAATAAACTAAGTTTATCAAGTATTATTATTAATATTTTAAAAAGATTATACATAACAATATTATACTATTATATATTGTATATACATAAAATGTAATTCATATTATATTAATCATTTAGTATCAAAATTCATATAAGAAATTTTATAATCTAAATTTATCATATTACTTATTAATTGATTTTTGCGATTATTTTTAAAATGGTAATTAAAATTACGATTGGTGATTTTTTAACAAAATTAAGTTACTAAATATTATTAATTTATATTAAAATATCGATATATAGATAATCTAATATTTTATTATAAAAGATATTCCATTAATTAACTATTATGTTTTCATCCTTTTAATTGTAAAAAAAGTTTATTTAAAATAAAAAAATGATAAATAAAGTTTAAAATAAAACTTTTAAAACTATCGAAAATTAAATAATAATTTTTTAAATTATTTTATATTAATTAGTTTAAGCACAAGCTATAAGAAAATTTAATCATACCATATAAATATAATGATGTATTTATAGTTTATTTAATATATTTATAGTAATAAATTGATTATATTTGTTATTTTATTAGTTTATTTTAATACTTTTATTAATAATTTAGTAATTTTAAAGAATAAAAATCTTAAATACTTTTATTATTAAAAATTTTAAAAAAAGCAAAAAAAGAATATTTAATTATATTAATATAAAAATATTTCATATTGTTATTTATTAATAAAAATAAAATGGTTAAAATATTATTCATGAACAAAAAAGTTATTAATATATGATAATTATCATATAAATATAAAGTTTATTATTTAAATTTGTTTGAATTATAGTTTTTTTATCTAAATAGAATTTTGTAATTTTGTTACTATATATTTAAATCTATTTATATTTATTTATGAATAACATTAATTAAAATTTGACTTGATTGATCTGAATCAATAAAATATATATTTAAATTATAAAAATTGGAATAAATAATCTAATCATTTTTACTATTTTACATTAATGATAGTATAATTTAATCTAAACAAAATATAATTTATGAGTTTACTATTTGTTAATCTATGATGATTTTTATTATAATAATAATAAAAATTTTATAATCAAATTATTAAAATAGAAATAGTACATATATAAAAATTATGATACTGTAGTCTAACATAAAGTTTTTTAATTTGTATTTTTAATTTTGTAAGTAATATTGAATATTGAATATTGAATAATGCAATGTTACATTATGGTTAATATTCTGTAGATAGAAAATCTTTCAATGAAATTAATTATTTTTTGTAATTTTATAAATAATTATAAAACATAATATTAATCATTAAAACAATATTTATGTTTAAGAATTAATTTATATTATAAATTTGATAGTAATAATATTATTTATTTTATATTTATTAGATAAGTATTAAAATTTATTTTAATTTTTTTATCTATAAAGTATTATTTAATAATATTTTCATATTAAATAAATTTAACATAAATAAGTAGAAAAATAATTATTAATATTCTATTTTTATTATAAAAACAATGAAATTATTAATTTAAAAAAAGATAATAATCTTATTTAAGATATATTCTATATTTTTTATTTTTTATAAAAATAAATAAATTTTTAGTAAAAATAAAGAAATGGATTTTAAAAAAAATAAAATACAATATTATTATTAATTCATTTTAACTTAATTTTGAATTATTAGTGGAATTTATTAGTAAACGATTAATAATAAAATTAATTAGTAATAATTAAATTATTAATAAAATATTTATCTCTGATATTAAATCAATGAAATTAATTAATTATTTTTATTTTGGTTTTTTAATATAAATCTATATTAATTTATAATGGATTTAATTTATTAATTAATTTTTAATTTAATTATAAAAATAGCATTTGTTTACAGTTAATTAATATTTTTATTAATTTCTAATATTTTCAAATAATAATTTATTTTTTTTAAAATTTATATTTATAATAATAGATTATATAAAATTAATATTAAAAGATTATTTTTTAGAAAAAGTTTTTAAAATTTAAATAATTAAAAATTTTTTTTTGAAAAATCATGATATTCAAAATATTTTCTTTTCAAAAATATTCATTTTTATAAATAAATATTTTTACAATCATTTTTACTTATAAAAAATAAAATAATACAAAATATGTTTATTATATCATATTATATATGATCTTCAATTCTATTGACGTTATTTAAATAGAATAAAGTTAATTAAGTTTAGTTTATTATAAATTAATGAAAATCATATTATTATTTTAAATATAATATTATAAAGATATTTTATATTTGCTTTAAAAGTAAAAATATTAAATGAAATAATTTCACTATAATTAGTGAAATTAATAAAGATAAAGTGCATTTATTTAAAAATAATTTAAATATTTATTTAAACTATATAAAATATTTTATATATACAATAATTTTTATTTATAAATAATATAATATAATCTAAAATATTTATTTTAAGTTTAACGTTTAAATTAATTTTAATTATTTTATATAATTCATATTATTTTATTTCATATTAATAATTAAAAAATATATTTTTATATTAGCAATATATTATTAAAAAAAATTAAAATATTAAATTTTATATTTAAGATTAAATTTTTAAAATGATATATCAATAAATATTTTATTTATTTTATAGTAAAATAAATAAAATAAAAAATGTTTTGAGAAATTTCTTTTTAAAAAATAATATTTTTAAAAATTATAATAAATAATTTATTATTATTTATTATAAATAAAATTTATTATATATCTATAAATATATTTAATAAAACTATTAAATTAATTTTGTTAATTAAATGATCTATTTTACATAAAGAGAAAATCTATTTAAATTTTAAATAAAAATATAAATAAGATAAATAATAATTAATATCATATAAATTTAAAATAATTTCATTTTTGATAAATTAAAAAATTGATTTAGTTAAATATAATTTAATGAATTATTTTCAAACATACTAATATGATAATTTTAATATTTTTTATAAAAAGATAAGTTTATCATGATAAATAGTTTTTTTAAAATCCAAATTATATGGATAATATTAAATATTTTATTTAATAATACTACTATTTGTAAAAATGGTTTTAATATATGTTTTCAATAAATAAAAAAGTATTTTTCAATTTATAAAATAAACCATTTTAAATTAGAATATTTATGCTTTTAAACCATAAATATGCTAATTTATCATTAATCATTTTTATAGATAATTATAATATTAATTTTATAAATATATAATATATAAAAATTCTAATTGTTTATAAAAAACTATGTAATCATAGTATTATATTTTAAGTTAATGTAAATTATATTTATTTTTAAATAAAATTCAGATTTAAATGTAATAAATATGTTTTAATATAAAATATGGTTTTTTAATCAATAAAATTTAAACATAAGATATTTTTATTTTTATCGGGGATATAATATTTTTATTAGTTTTAAAGTAATTAATTTTACTTAGATTAAAAATAATAATTAATATTATTATATTGATTTTTTAATAAAATACATATTAAAATTAATTATCTTATCATATATAAGAATCACAATAATTATGATAAAAATTAATAAAAGAAAAAAATGATAGAAATTTATAATTTCATTATAATAAATTTAAATTACAAATAAAATATATAGATATATCTTATTAAAATAATAAATATAAGATCTTGATCTTAGATTATAAATCTATTGTTTAATAAGTAATTTTCTATTTTTTTACGTTTTAAATTTTAATTACTCGACATAAATTAGATAAATATAAATATCTTGAAAAATAAATATTAAATTTCTTAATTAGTTAACTTAGTATTTCTTATTTAATATATAAAAATATATTATTTATTTAATATTTAAATAGAATTTAAATTCTCATAATAAAACATGATTGATATTAATATATATTTTATATAACAAAATAATTTAAAATTAAAGATTTTTTAAAATAATTTTTATTATAAAAATCTAATTTATTATATTTAGCAAGATTTATTTTTATGAAAATATTCATGATATTATATGTTAATAATTTTAGAATAATAGATTATACATGTATTTTAAATTTTATTGCTGAGTAAATATCTTTATTATTTTGTTAAAAATCGTAAAATAATAAATTTTAATTTATTTATTATGATTATTTTATTTTTTTAAATTTCAAAAATAATTTTCTTATCATTATAAGTAATATTTTATTATTTTAATATTGATTAATTAAAATAATAATAATTTTTTATAAAAAGTAATTATGAATTAATTATTATTTGATTTATGTAATGATCATAAAAAATAATTTTATGTTTAAATTTATTAAATAAAATAACAAATAATTATTTTTAATAAAATACTTATTATTTTCAATACGAAATATATTACTATATTAAAAATAAATAAAATATTTATTATCTTTTAAATATTATTATCTAATATGATTGTATTATAAATAATATTTATGCTAAAAACTATATAAAATTAAAAATCATAATTTATTTTATATTATAAGAAAAATTTATTAAAATATAATTTATATCAATTATATGTATTAAATAATTACATCATTATTTATTAAATATTTTTATTTAATAAATAATATAATAACAAATGATATTTTATATATTTTACTTAAATTGAAACCAGAATAAATTAAACACGTTCATAAAAGATAAAATTAATTATTTAAAATTAAAAAATAAATAAAATTAAATCATTGTTGTTGGATATCGAAGTATTTTCTGAAAATAAATTTTATTGTTTTAATATTTAAGTATTTCTAGAGCGATGAATTATGATTCATGTTATTATTAATGTTAATATTATATTAATTATTTAATTGATATTTTAATAGCTAATTAAAATATTATTTTAATATAAATAAATTAATAATCAAATAAATAAATTAATAATATAAAATATATAATAATAAATGTTAAATTACTTTAATAATTAATTCATTATTATAATATAATAATTTATTTATATTTTATGAGATTTTTTTAAAAAATTATTTAAATTTACTATTTATTATATATTCATTTTTATTTTAATAATAAAATTATTTAAAATTTGTCTTTTCCGTTTTATTAATATAATATATCATGTAACTTGGAAGAAAAAATGCAACTTAAAAAAACGGAAAAAAGAATTAGTAAAGCAATTATTCCTGTCGCTGGATTAGGAACTCGTATGTTACCGGCAACAAAAGCGATTCCTAAAGAAATGTTGCCTTTAGCAGATAAACCGCTTATTCAGTATGTAGTTAATGAGTGTATATATGCCGGTATTCATAAAATCATATTAGTAACTCATTCTTCAAAAAACTCAATAGAAAATCATTTTGATACAAGTTTTGAATTAGAAGCAATTTTAGAAAAACGCGTTAAACGCCAATTATTAAATGATGTACAATCAATATGCCCAAGTCATGTTACAATTATGCAAACAAGACAGGGTATTGCGAAAGGGCTTGGGCATGCTATTTTATGTGCAAAGCCATTGATAGGAGATGAGCCTTTTGCTGTAGTTTTACCTGATGTTATTATTAATCAATATTCATCTAATTTAAAACAATATAATTTAACAGCAATGGTAAATCGTTATCATGAAACATTAGCTAGTCAAATTCTTGTTGAACCTGTACTAAAAGAATATGTATCTAATTATGGTATTGTAGATTGTGATAGTTATAAATTAAAACCTGGTGAAAATAAAATTATTAAAGGTGTTGTTGAAAAACCTAAAATTTTAAAGGCACCGTCTAATTTATCTATTGTTGGACGTTACGTATTATCAGAAAAAATTTGGTCTCTAATAGAAAAAACAGCAATAGGTTCAGATGATGAAATTCAGCTAACAGATGCGATTGAGATGTTAACAAAAAATGAATTAGTAGAAGCTTATCTTTTACAGGGTAAGAGCCATGATTGTGGTAATAAATTAGGTTATATGAAAGCGTTTGTTGAATATAGTATGCAGCATGAATCTTTAGGTGATGAATTTTCCAGTTGGATAAAAAATATATAAATTGTTAATTAATTTATATATTTTAAATAAAATTAACAAAAATTATATTATTTTAATATATATCATATTTGTTGTCATATATTTATTTTTAATAAATTTTATTTATTTATAAAATTAAAATGATATTTATTAATTTTATATATTATCCTTATGTATAATATATAATAAAAAGCAGTAACAATTTACTATTCATTTTAATATCTTATTTCGTTATTAATTAAATTTTAATATAGACGGAAATTTAATTCCATTACTCAATAATATTTAATATTAATTATATTAAAATGTATTACCATTTCATTTATTATATTAAATATTTTTATTCATAGTAAAATTTTTTAATTTTTCTAAAGTAAATTACTTTCTAGCGAATAGAATAAAAAGTTAATAATATCTATAAAAATAAAGTCTAGTTTTATTTAAAACTAATACTTAACATATGAAATTTTTAGTAAAATAATAAATAATATTATTTATTAAATTAGAAATTTAAAATTTTAATAATAAAATTTATCTAAATATTTTTTAAAAATATTTAGATAAATAGAAATTAAATATTTCATATCAGTTTTATATATAAAATATATGTTAATAATTCAACTATTATTTTAAAGTTATACTTTATTTAGTAAATTTTTTTTTCTGCTAGTATTTATTAAAAATATCAACATTAATCTTTAATATATAATAAAGATTTGATAGTTTATGTACTAAAATACCCTTAATTTATATAAAGGGTATTTTATAAAGTATAAAAATATTGTTTATATTAAAAAATCATCTAATTTTTTATCTTTTTGTTCCATCGCTTTTTTAATAGCAGCGGGTGTGCGTCCTTGACCTGTCCAAGTTTTAATTTCACCACTATCATCTTTATATTGATATTTAGCAGGTCTTACAATACGTTTAATATGGCTTGATATTTTTGATGGAATCTTAGCAGTAACTAGATCATCTAAACTAAGTCCTTCTCCTTCAAGTAATTTAATATACTTTGCAATCTTTTGACTATGGGCTTCTAATTGTGCTTTCACTTGATTTTCATCTTCTCTACGTTCATCTACAACGGTATTAAATTTATCGTGTATTTCTTGTAATGATTCTAATGGCATTTCTTTTACTATAGCACGTAAAGTACGAATATTGTTTAATGATTTAAAATATTTTAATGAATCGCTCATTTTTTTGTCTCAAATAAAAATTAATGTTATCTATTATATTATAATAATAGAATGGTATTCTATTTTCTGCAATAGTGAAATTATAAAATAAAATTAAATTTATTTCTTAAAAAATTAAACCTCTTTATAAAAGATAAATATAAATATAATGTTTAATTATAAAAATAATATATATTATATTAATATAAATAATATTTAAAAATATATAAGAATATAAAAATATTATTTTTAATTTTAAATTTTATTCTTATCTAAAGATAATTTTTTATTATTATTTTAATTTATGATATATAACAAAAAATTAAATTTTAACTAGATATGGTTTAAAAGAGATTTCTTGTTTCTTTTTATTAAATTATTATTATCCAAATGTTTTACTTTAAGATAAACTTAAATTTTTATGATTTTTTATAAAATATTTTTATGAATAAAGTATTTTTTATAAAATACATTACTCAAATATAATAATTTCATAATTATAAAATTATTAAAAATTTATTATATTAATAATAATATTTTAAATTAAATAAAATCAAAATAATATTAATAAGATATATAATAAATATTATAAACATTCTTAAATAAATAATAAAAAACGTATAATAATAATTTTAACTATATTTACATTATTAATAATAAATTAGTTAAATTAATTTAACTAATTCTATCCTCATATAATTAAAATTAATAAATAATATTTTTTAAAACAAAGTTAATATACGCTTTTCAGAATAAAATAAAATCGTAAATTGATTTACTTATCAATATACTATATTAGTAATAAACAATATATTAATAAAATAGCATATAAAAACTTATTTTATGTTTATTGATAACTTTTAATTTTTAACTAAAAAGTTAAAAATTAATTAATTTTATAATATTATATATTTATATAAATTTATCAGTTTTGTTTTATAATTAAAATAAAAACTTAATTATAAATTATTTAATGCTTATTATCTATAAATTTATGATAATAACGCTCTTTTGTATAAAAACAATTTTTTATTATAGTCTAAGGTTATATTTAATTAGTTACTATTATAATAATTAATTTGCTATTTATCAAGAAAAGTAAATTTAAAATTTATATCAATAAATAATATATTCCATTTTTTATAAAAAAATTTTGTTTAATTAATTAAAATATATTAAATTAATCTAAAATATTTAGTAAATATATTTAAATAATTTTAAAGCGTACTTTATTAATATTAATATTAATAATTAATACAAATTATATGAAAATTATTTTAATTTTAATTATCTTTCATATAAAAATTTGATAAATTCTTTAAGATAAAAATATTTAATACATTTTAATATATTTTAAAATGATTAAAAATAAAATATCCATTAAGTATATATTTTATAAGAATAATTTTTATTTACTAAATATGAATATATTTTCTTTTTGATAAATTCATTTTCATAATAAAATTTATTATGTTTTCTTTAATTTATCAATAAAAATAATAATTCTTATCTCTATCTTAAAATATAAATATTAACATCATTCTTAAGTATTGTTAACAAAATAAACAATTTTTAATTTTACTATTATAGAATTACTTTGTAATTTTACTTTTAAAAACTGACGATTTTGTTGTAGTTACTACAAAATTTATTGTAAAATCTTATTATTTAAATACTAATTATTTAACGTTAATTTTTATATCAACGTTATACAAAAGATATTTTATAATAATCGCATTATTTTAATTATAATATAAATAAATATTAAAATTTAATTAATGTAGTACTAAATTGGAAATTATAAAAATCATTTGTGAAAGTAATATATAAATGATTATTGTTTTATATACTTTTATAGTAGTTGGATTTATTAATTTAATTGATATAACTAATTATTAAATCTTTTTTAATAAAATTAAATTTTTGAATAGAATTATTATATTGGCAAGAACTTAAGTATTTATTTATAGTAAATAAACAATAGAATATAAATTTATACAATATAGTAAAAAATATATTTCAATATATGTGTCAAAAAAAAGATTTTCTTTAATAATTTTTATATTTTAAGATTAAATAATTAGTTAAAATAGTTTTTTTGATAAAAAATCATTGTTAACTAAGATAGTAAATAAGATGGATTTATGATATAATATTTATTATGCTATAATAGCAATAATTTTTTATTTTATTTATCCTTTATAAAATTTATGAATAAATTAATAAATATCAATAAAAGGTAAAAAAAATATCTAAATAAATTCAGAATATTTATATATTATACATAAATTTATAATTATATCTATATAAAACATTCTATTTAGAATGATAATAATGTTTTATTTTAAAGCATATAATATATTAAAGTAATATTATTGCTAATAATAGAATATCGTTTAGTTTTTTTTAAAAAAATTCATTTTAAGGTTATTATTATGCAAATAAAATAAAAGATAAATTAACAATTTTATTCTTATAATAAATTTTTTATTATTTCATTTTATACTTTTAAAATCAATTAAGTAATTGATTTTATTGGTTTTATTAATAAAATTTTATAAAAAGGTTTTAGTATTTTAATCTTAATAAAATCGATAATTTAAAATTATAAAAATTAATGATTTCATTATTAAATAATAAAATATTAATTTAATATAGATATATTTTTATTATTATTACTACATAATCAATAAGTTAAGTTTGATTTATTTAATTATTACAAAGATATTAATCTTTAATAAATAATTCTCTTGTATTATTAATTTTTATATTTTAATATAATTATTTAAATCTTCATTATAATAAATAAAAAACAATAAAAAATATTTTAATTCAGAAATTGAGTTTCATTTTACTTGCGTATTTCTATTTTTATTTTTTTATTATATCTTAGTATATAAAAATATTTTAATATGATTAATTTAATAAATTTACATTGCATTTAAGAAATATTATATTAATATTTTAATTTAATATTTTTTGAAAGAATGTTATATATTAATTATTTTTTAATTTATAATAATTAACCTATATACAATTTTATAAAATATCTAATAACCTTATTGTAAATATTTTAACAATGATTATTAATATTAAGAATATTTTTAAATAAAGGTATATTATAAAAGTATCTTATTTTAAGATCTAAGAAATTCTTTATATATTTAATTTTGTTAAAATCATTGATAAGTACAACAAAATACTTTATAATGAATATATATTTAAAATGATATATTATACATTATAAACTATTTTAATTCATATTAATTTATCACTACGCGTAGATTTCGGAAGAAAATTAATATATCTTATAAATTCACTATCATATACCTAAAAATTATATAGAGAAAATTTATTAAAATTAGTCAATGATTCTTTGTAAGAATTCAATAAAATAAAGAGTTAGTAAAAAAATTTAGAGTATTTACTATATCTTATAAATAAGAAGAAGTTTATAATATCAATTATATATATTTATATTAATTAATATTTTAAAATTATGATTGAAAATAGCATTGAATTATTATGTTAATTAAAAATGAAGTTAATATATTTATTAATTACTATAAAAATGTAGTGGTTTATTTTTAATAAACAGTAAAATTTTATAATTATTATAAACAACATAAATTATTATTCTTATGAAATTAAAGTATATTTCGGAGCAAGACTATTTTAAAATCATTTTTATTTTATAAGATTTCTATATTTATTTTCTTCAACAGTTAATTTTTTCTATAGTAATATATAATAAAATAATTAATAATCTAAATTAAATAGTAGTAAAAAAAATTCTGTTAACTTTAAATTAGAGTAAAAATTTTAAATTTTCATATTTTAACGCATAAAATAATTATTTTTATTAAAATTTAATAAAAATAACATATAATTTCATTATAAATAACATAAAATAGTTATATTTATAATGAATATAGAAAAAAATTCTAATAAATTAAATATAATATAAATAATTTATATTATTAATTCTATAAAATATAATAAAGTGTTAAAGTTAATAAAATTTTATATAGTGTTTAGTTATAAATTTATTTAGATTAATAGAATTAATTTTTTGTATTTTAATTATAAAATTACGTTATGATATAAAATAAAATTTTATTTTTAGAACATAATATTATTAATAATAATAAATTATTTTATATAAACATAAATATTTATCTTATCAATTTAATTATTTTTTATATTCTATATATATAATTATATTATGGGTTTTGGATATTTTAGTTTACTTATTTTATTAATAATTTTATTTAATAATTATTAAAATTATTAATTATATAATTTATAATAAAAAAATAATTTTTTAATTTTTCTATAGAAATTGTTTTATTTATTTAGTAAATATCGATATATTTTTTATTTATTTATTTTATATTAATAACATAATTTTAATTGATAGCATCATTTATATTTATCATTACTACCTTTTTAAATAAGTTAAAGTAAGTGGTAGTAAATAATCAGGATAAGAAATTAGTATTTATGATAATATTGATATTATTTTTAATATTATAATTAATTATTTAGAAAAGTAAAAATTATTTGATAAAGATTATCTAATATTGATTAATATAAATTTAAAATTTAATTGATTTATTTTATAGTATTAAACTAGTATTTCTTTGTTGTTAATTTTTTCATTCATTAGTTTTTTAAATTTAAATAACTATATCAAACAGTAAATTAAAATGATAATTTTATTATCAATATCTAATATTATTCTTATTTAAAAATTAACTATTTCTTATCATAAGCGTAGTTTTTAATTAATGATTTTAAACTTATAAATAACTTTATAATTTAAAGTTATATTTATAAATTTTATATATTAATAAAGCTTTAGATCAAATATTTTTAATTACTTTTTACTTAAAATATAGCAGTTTAGTAAATAATTAATAAAAAAAATTATAAAATAATTTATAAAATTATCCATGATTTAAACTTATATCTATATATTAATACTATAATTTACTTATTTTTTAATAAAAAAAAATACTATTTATTTATTTATTATAATATTTTGTTGTTATTTAAAATAAAATTTTATTTATTTTATTTTATAAATTATCATAATAATGGGCTAAAAAAATAACAGATACGTTCTATAATACGGTTCCATAATGGACGTTTATTCCAATTTCTTTTTATTACAGGAATAGAACGAGCAATGTAATCATATTGAACTAGTATTAAATTACTACCAAATCTTTTATCATCAATAACAACTGTAATTTCAAAATTAAGCCATAGGCTTCTCATATCTAGATTAACTGAACCGATTAAGCTTAATTCACCATCAACAGATAAACTTTTTGTATGTAAAAGTCCATCATTAAATTGATAAATTTTAACGCCAGCTTCTAATAATTCAGAATAAAATGCTCGACTCGCCCAACGAACTAAAAAAGAATTATTCTGATTAGGAATAATCATTATTACTTCAACTCCGCGCATTGCTGCAGTACAAATAGCATAGATTAGATCATCACTTGGAACAAAGTAAGGAGTAGTAAGTATGAGTTGTTTACGAGCAGAAAAAATAGCTGTTATCAAAGATTGTTGAATTAATTCCTCTGGAAAACCAGGTCCCGAAGCAATAACTTGAGTTATATAATCGCTAGTTTGTTCAAATGGCATGATAGTTATATCATTGGAAGGAAGAATTGGAGATGGAAGAATTCGTTGACCAGTTTCCATCTCCCAATCAAAAGCGTAAATAATACCAAGTGTTATTGAAACAGGTCCTTTCATTCGAACAACGATATCTACCCATTGTCCTACACCTGAATTTTGTTTAAAAAATCGAGGATCTACCATATTCATACTACCAACATAAGAAATATTATTATCAATAATAATTATTTTTTGATGTTGACGAAGATCCATTCGACGTAAAAAAAAACGTAACAAATTTACTTTTAATGACTCTATTAGTTCTATTCCAGCTTCACGCATTTTTTTAGGTTGATGACTATGAAAAAAACACCAGCTACCAGCAGAATCGATTATAATTCGACATTTTATACCACGTTTTGATGCATTAATAAGAGCTTTTGTAACTTCATCAATTAATCCTCCATGCTGCCAAATATAAAATACCATTTCAATATTATAATATGCTGAGTTAATATCAAATATTATATTATTTAACACATCTTGATAATTTGTCAAAAGCTGAATTTTATTACCTTTAACTCCACCTATTCCTTGTCTTTTTTCGCATAATTCAAATAAAGGTTGAGCGACTTGGCTGTTGTTTTTACAAAAAATATGTTTAGATTGTTTAAGTTTTTCGAGCCAATTTTCAACTGAAGACCACATATTTTTTGTTTTTATTACTCGTTTTTTTCCAAAATATAATTCACCAAAAATTAAATAAGCAATAATTCCAACAAATGGAATAATATAAATAATTAATGCCCAAGTTAGTATAGAATTAGCTGGACGTCGTTTTAACAAAATACGTATAGTAATTGTAGAGATCATCACACAATATAGAAAAAACAAAGTCCAGTTTAATAAAATTAAGACGGTTTCCATAGATAAAAATGTTCCTATCTTATTATCTGTTTAATGCTATTGATTATCTAATGATCCACTTACTATATCAAAACAAAATTTGTTATGAATATTAAAATTATTATTTTATATTAATTAATATTAATTAAGTATATTTGACTAATATTCTAATTATTTTATATTTTTATAGTTAAATTGATAAGTTATAATTTATTAGTTAAAATAATTCACTTATTATTTATAGCATAAATATTAAATTATTTCGATATCAAATAAATATAATATATTGATAATTAAGTTAATATTTATAAAATTATAACATTTATAAGTTAATTAAAATTTAAAAATTTTATAGTTTATATACAATAAGGTACTTTTAATCTCATTATTTTTTTGAAAATTATTATTTATTTTTAAAATAACTGTTATTTAAGATTTCTTAAATAATGGATAGTTTCATTAAATCTTAAGTAATTTATCTAATATTATTTATTTTATAATAATTTATTTCTTTATACCTCATTATCTATATTTTTTATTTTTATTTTTAATCTATATTAATAATTTTATTGGATGAAGTTATTTTAGTGATAATTATAAATTATGTAATTTTATTTACATTTTGTTATTTAGCAAATTAGTAAAAGAATAATAATAGATAATAATTTAGAATTAATTTGAAATTTATTTATTAAATTTAAAGTATAGTTTAATATTTAATTTAAAAAAAATGATTGTTTTTCTAAAAAAAATCATTTTTATTATATACGAAAATCATTTTAAAAATAAAAACCTTAAACATGAATAGTTATGTTATAAAACACTATATTTTAATTTTATTAAAATCGTTAATATCAAATATTATAAATATTTTATAATAAAAATATTTATAATATTTGATAAAAATTGTAAAGTTAACCGAAATAGATCAAAAAAATATTAAAAGGTAAAAATTAATTTTTAATTTAGATTTAGTTAATAAGAAATTTATTTTTAAAATTAACCATTTCATTATTTAATTAATTTTATATAAATCAATATAGTTATTCTTTAGTATTTTTTTAACATTATTATAGTAATCTTTAAGTTAAGTTCGTTATTTTCTTAATACTTATTGTTATTATTAATGACTATCAATTATTAAGTTTTTATATATTAATCCTATTTGTTATTATAAACTAAATAATATTATTACTGATTATAAATTCAATTAAAAATTAATTTTTTAATAAAATAAACATAATACAATATTATTTTATGCTAAAAACTAGTTTTTAAACATAATCTAATCAAAAGTAATAATAATAACGAAATTATAAAATATTATTTATTTTTTATTTAAATACTGTTAATGGCATATATTTATGATGTTAATTAATTATTAATTTATACAAATTTAATTATTAATATTTTTAATATTTTATAAATAAATTTATTTTTTAGTTATTATAAATACGTTTTATAAATTAAAATTTATATTTTTAATTAAATTTTACTTATGTTTTTTTGAAAGATTGTTATATATATATATAACATTAAATATTGAGAATAATAGTGTAATAATAGTTAAACCAAAAACTTTAAACTTAACCCAAACTTCTTGAGAAAACCAAAAGGCAACATAAATATTAATTATAGCACAAGTCGCAAAAAAAACTGCCCATGATATATTTAATCTATTCCAATTTTTATGTGCTAAATATATCTCTTTGCTTAGCATTTTTTGAAGTAATGGTTTTTTTGTAAAAAATTGACTGACTAATAGCATTAGTGAAAAAATAGTGTAAATAATCGTTACTTTCCATTTAATAAAAATATCATTATGAAAAATCAATGTTAATCCACCAAAAATTATCACACTTATTAAAGTAATTAGAGAAGTTTTTTCAATTTTTTTATAAATAAGATACATTGCTAATGTAGATAAAGTAGTTGTAATCATTAATGCACAATATGCATAAAAAATATCTACTTTTTTATATATAAGAAAGAAAATAATTAGAGAGATAAAATCTAATAGATGACTCATAAGAAAAACTTATCCTAACAATTTTAAAGCAAACATCATATTTTATAATTATTTCTAATATATTAAAAATATTATATTGTTTAATTTATTTCATAATATATTTTTTAATAAAAAATTATATTAATTAGTTGCTGTAAATATTTATTCATAAATTTATGAAATAAATTAGATAGAATTTATTAATTAATAGATTGAATCAATTATTTTACAATATAACTTTATGTTAAATTTAAGTTTAAAATTAATTTTAAGATAGATTATTAATGATTTAAGCTAATAATAAAATATTATATATGATATTTAATAGTAAAATAATAACTATAGTATTTTTGTATTTTCAATTTATTGTTTTTCCAACTAACATGTAAAGACGAAAAAAATAAATTAATGTAAAAGAGGTAATTAAATTATTAACTGTAAAAGATATAATATTATTTACAAGGCCTGGTAAAAAACGAAATTGTCCAAGAAATATAGTAAGAAACATTTGTGAAGATAACCAAAATAACAAAATTGATAAAATTAACCACCAATAACGAAATGTTATTTTCCAACTTTGACAAATGGCTTTTAGTGGAGAAATATTTTTTATTGTTATTAAAATAATTGGTGATAATGAAGATCCAATAGCTAAAATAATACCTGGTAATATGAATAATATAAATCCAAAATAAATTATAATAGTACAAATAATTGACAATATGAACATATTAGGTAATATATTTAATGAAAGTATAAAAGCCTGAAATGCATTAATTTTATTTCCGATACTTAATTCTAATAAATAAGTAATTACTGAAGAAACTAATAATATTAATCCGATAAAAATCGTAGTTAATGAGAATAGCGAAATTTTCATAATTATATTTTTTTCTTCATTAGATAGTTGATTTATCCACTTTATAAGTGAAGTTAAATTGCTTTGAATTCCAATAGTTTTAACAATAGTTAACATATCATTTATAGGTACTAAAGAGTAATAGAGTATTATGGTAATGGTAGCTGAAATGAATGATAATATAAAAAGATCAATCAATTGATTTTTAAAAAAATTAAAACTATCACTGATAAGTAAGTTAGTCGTAACTGACATGAAACTGTTCCCTATATCATATAATTTATTTTTATCATCATATTTTAATTATATATTATAACTTATAGTAAATAATGAAAGGTATAATTTTTTATTAAATGCTATTATTATATCATTAAATTCTATTTTTACAAAATACATAAAATTTTAAAAATAAATTTATATTATAAAAACATTAACTATATTAATATTTAATATTCAATTTTTATTAATATAATGATATAAATAATATTTATTATTAGCTATATAATGGTAGATAAGATCTACAATAATAATTATATTTCAATCAATGTTGAACATAAGTATTATAAATTTTAAGATAATATTATATTATTTGAATTATATTAATAGTATTAAGATAAAATTAATAAAATAATATAACTAAATCTAATTTTTAATAATTTAAATAATAAATTTTCGTTGATTTTAAATAATTATACTTATAATATAGTTTTAAATACAATTTAAATATAAGAGTAATATTTGATATATATTATTTTTCTATTTATTTTATTTGATAAATATAAAAATCTTAATACTATAAATATCATCATAGCATCATAATAACATAATTGATTTAAGATATTTTATTATTTCATTATATACTAAGATAACAATTTATTTTTAATAAAAATGATATTGAATAAACATTGAATAAATATTTTGATATTTATCAATATATAATTTTTATAAATTATAAACAAGTTATATATAATATATTATTTATAACGAATAATTAATAATTTATTAAAATTAATAATCAATAATCATAAAATAATTATATCTAGTATTTTACTTGATAATTTTTAAATATTTTTCTTAATTATTTATCTTAAAATAAAATATTTTATTTTTTATTAAAATAAAAGTTTGTTGATGATAAAATTTTAATTAATTTGAAAATTGTTTTTTTCTTTCTTTTATACAAACTACATTATTTTCATATACTATTGAATTTTAATTCAATAGTATAATAATCTAAAAATTATAATATTGATATATTAAATGATTCTATTAATTAATTAATAAATTGCTAAAAGAATATCTGTTTTATATTTATTTTATTTTAAAGTAAGAATAAACAAATCATCATTATAATGATATATATAAAGTAATTTGTTATAAGAGATGATTATTTGTTCATGATTATAAAAAATATAAATCTTATGTTAATTACTAATGTGTAGTTATAAAATTATTTTGATTTATGTATTTTATCATTATGTATCAAAACATAATTTATATTAATATACCAATATTGAAAATAAAATTTATTAATACAATTATTAAAAAATAATAGTTAATATAGAATAATAAAAATTATAGAATATTTTAACAATATTCTATAATATCAGTATAAAATATTTTACAGAATAAGATTTGTATTGAATATATGTAAATTAACTTTATAAATCTCTAAAGCATTAGAGCTATCAAATTATAAAAAATAATATTAATATTTAAGATAATATCTTTTATTTTAATCAAAAAATTATTAATTTTTTGATTTATTGATACAAATAATTTAAAATAACAGATTAAATTAATACTTATTTTATTTCTGTCATTTAAAGCCTTAATTATTGTTAATGATTTTAGATTAGATTTATTTTTCTCTATTTTAAAATAGAGAAAAATAAATTACTTATCTAAGATCACTAATAAATTAATAATTAGTAGTTGTTCTTTTTTTATTTTTATATCAGAGATTAAAATCTAAATTAAATTATATTTTTAGATTTTAAAATTATAAATATATTCCTATCATAATGTTATATTTCTTAAATATAGTAAAACTCTATAATTAATAACGAATAAATAATCAATTTATGTAATTTTACATAATAAGTTATGTTATTATTTTATTTAATAGGAATTCATTTAAAATAATATATAATAAAAAATTTAATTTTATATTTTTTGATTTATGAATATATCTACCTTAATGGTAAATTATATATTATATTGTAAGCTAATTATTTTTTAACTATATACTTTAGAAAGTTACTGTTAATATATAAGATAGATATAACAAAATAAATTAGATGTACATTTTCTTAAGTTTATTATAATAAGTGAATTGATACCATAATATAATTATTAATTATATATATAAAATAATATAACCTTAGAAAAAATTTCTATTTATTTTAAATTTATATTTTAATTTCTATAAATTATTGTATATTAAAACACATCATATAATGATTTTAAATATATAGAAATAGATCTAGGAGAGGTGTTGACATGGATAATTATATATTAGAAATTATGATTTAGTATTTGATAATTACCAAATAATGTAATTTATTACATGTATTGAGTAAATTATCAAATTTTTTATTGTATATATATTTTAAAATAGTTTAAATTATTATTTATCATCAGGTAACTTAACACACTCATATTTTATATGAAAAACTTCTGATAATTAGTATCATATATTTTAATTTATATATTATTGTATGATATTTTAAGTTGTAATAAAGTAAAATACATATCTTAAAGACATAAGCATGTATATTAGTCATCTTTTTATATTTTTTAAAAATGTTAGAATTATTCTATAATAAATATTTAGATATAATAACTTTATAATATTTTATAATAATGATGAATATCTTAAAAAGAATAATGATATACTTTATATATACATTTTCTTTTTATAAATGGTAAGTTATGATGATAGTAATCTATAAATAAATTCTATAAATTTTATCATTTTAAATTTCTTTATATATTTTATATTCAAATATAATAAATTAAGTCATGTTTTTATCTTCAATTATCGTATCAAATAAAAAATTTATTAATCCTTTTAAAGCAAATATTCGAGATTATGACTTATATTTTTAAATTAGTTTAAAGTTGATAGATGCTCTATCTTAAATTATATCAATATAATAATATATTATATTTTATTTTAATCTTAAAAATTATTTAACAATATACATATTTTGTTATAATTTTTATTTCTTTCACTTATTTTGATATCAGCTACAATTAATGATAATTATTTATATAACTTATAGTAATATTATTTGTTTTCTATATTATTAGAATGTTTATTTTCATTAAACTAATAAACATTATTCATAATTATTTATAAAAAGATAAGTTTTACCATTAAAGTAAGTAATAACTATGCTTAATACTGTGTAGATTAACTTTTTAGATTATTTATTTTTTACTTATCTTTGGATATTCTTTTTATATTAAGGGTTACTGGAAATAAAAATATATTCATATGAATATATTTTTATTATATATAAATATTATTTAAAAAAATAAATTTCTTATATATATTTTGTTATCTTAATTAAGATATTTATATATATATTTTGGATATTCAGTTTTTTCATATAAAATAGAATACTATGCGTCATTAGTTATGAACTTTAAATCAATATAATTAATAACATATTTTTATTTATATCAATTAATAAAATACTTTTTATTTATAATAGAAATTCCTAAAATTGTTTTTAGACGTTATTTTTATTTATATAGACTAAATAGAAGAGAAAATAAAATAGAATAAATCATTCATAATAAAACTATAAATGTGGTTATTTTTAGTGTTAATAAGTTTTATTATTATGTTTTGTTTTAATAAAAATTCTTTTTTATGAAGACACAAAATAGATGATATAATGAATATGAATTTTCTTTTAAGTAATAGTATTATCCTTTAATAATAAAATCAATAAAAAGTATATATATCATCTGTATCTTATTTAATCAAAATAGTTTATCAATGATTTAATTTTATACGTATTTCAATATTTAAATAAGTTATATTCATATTAAATTAATATGAATATCTAAAAAATATATAGATATAAATATATTTATTCTTGATATTCTTATTTTTATTTTTATTAGTATATTCAAAATGGGTAATTTTATGATGTTTAGTATCATTTAAGTAAAATATTTTATTTATTTATCAGTTTTATTAATTAGTGGATTTTTAAAAATATTTTAAATTATTAATATTTTTTAATTTAAATTAATAAATTATTAAATTTTTATATATTATGAATATAAATAATTCTGCAACTTATTAAAAAAATAATTTATAGTTTATGTTAAATTTTTATATAAAAATTCTATATTTAAATAATAGAATTAAGATTAAGATTTATATATTTTAATATGGTTATTTATTGATAGTTATTTTAAATTTAATTAATTAATATTATTTTTTATTAAAATAATTAACTATTAATTTAAATTAATTAAGGATTTAATTGATGTTATTTTTATACTTTTGAAGTAAATAACAATTAATATTTTAAATTTAGTTATTATTTTAATAATAATTACTATTAATCAAATTTATAATTTGATAATAAAAATATAGTTATTTAAATATTAATAACTATTTTATAGTTATTTAACTAAATACTAAATAAATTAAATTTATAATTAAATTTTAATAATTAATAAATATAGTTGATGTTATATATTATTATCTACTTTATCTTTTTATTAATAAAAAGATAAAAATCATTATAAATTATAATAAATTTATAAGTATTCTATATCTCTTAGTAAGAAAGAGTAACAGATTTAGCTATCTAAAATAATGATAGTTTGTGAATAATAAAAATTAAATCTTTACTTTATCTATTGTTTATTTTTGATTAAAAAAATATCAATCTATTTGATGAGTTAATTAGTTTTGTTTATGATCTATCATAAATACTGATTTTTTTAATAAATAATATTTTAAAATTAATTAAATTTTATAAATTGATTTATGTAAAGTAAATTAATTTATAAAATATTAATATGTTAATTATTGATTAAATATAATGTATATTTAAGTTTTATCATTTATTTTATCAATTTTATTGATAATTTATATTAAAATAATAAATGTTTATCTATTAATTTATTTACTAATATTATGAAAGATTAATGGATTTTTAATTTAGTATTTATAGCATAATATAATATACAAAAGATATATATAATTTATATAAAACTTCTTAAATAGCTTTTATTATTATCCAATAATAAAAGCTATTACTAACTTGGTATAAAAAATTAAAAATATCATGAAACACTTTTTCTTAATTAATTATTTATTATTTAAAGTTTCATAATTTGGTGATTTTTAGTAATTTTTCAAAATTAAAGTAATTATAAATAGCATCTTTTATAATGAAGTTTTTATATTTTAAGAAATTCAAAATATTTTTTTTTGAAAAATAGCATAAAAATGAAGTTTTCTTATTTTTATTTATGTAATTTAAAATAAAATTATTAATTTTTTTTATTTAATTTTCTATACAGCTAAAATTATATATCTATTTAACAGTAATATTTATAAAAACATATTTACTCACATTAATAAAATTTATTATTATTTTTACAGCAATTAACTTACAAATAAGTTTGTATTAATATTAATGAATAACCTATAGAAAAAATCGGCATTTATTTTTTTATTATAATTATTGATTATCATAAAATAAAAATAATATTTGCAACATAATTATTTATTAATAGCATCGACTAACTTTAGATGATTTTATTGTAACGTGATAATAAATTGATAGTTTTATAAATAAACTAAACTAGATAAATTAATATTAAAAAACAGATTTTTAAGTTATTTTTTAGAAGATTGATAAATAAAAAAAATTATAATGATTTAATTTTAAATACTTAGTAAATCAATTTAATAAAATTCTTTATTTTTATATCGTATAAAATATATTTATTTAAAATATATTAATTATAATATTTATTAAAAGATATAAATTGTTTATATATATATTATAAACATTAATAAATAAAATTTATTACTTTGTGAAAGTAGCTAGAAAACTAAAATATTTAAAAAAATTTTAAATTTAATTTGATATATATTTTGATATAATATAATCTTTATTATTTTAAACTGTAAATAAAATATATTTTAATCTTGGTTATAAAATATATAAAATAGAATTTTATATCATTATTAAGAAGAAATATAAATATTAATAATCAATTAGATAATTTATAATAGATTCATGTATTAAAATTAAAATATTTATATATTTTAATATAAATTTGTTTAATAATAAATATCTTAAAAGATAAGATAATTCATATTATTGATATTATCAGTTATCAATATTATCAACTATACAAAATATAATTAGTTTTAAATAATACAGATGATGTTTTGTTAAATAAGATAAGCAAAATATTAAATATTTTAAAAAAATTATAAATTTACTAAAAATTAAGACATATATAATATTTTGATTTTTTATTAAAAAGTGTGTTTTTTACTTAAAATTAATTTATATTAAAAATTAATTTCAATAGATTTTTATTAATTATAAAATATCATACTATTCATTTAATTTATCACCAAATATTAATAATTAAATTATCAGCATTTTTCATTAAAAATAAAAAAATGGAAAGAAAATATGCAATTAAAAATTAGTTTATTTGTTAAATAAAAAAGATAAGTTAGTTGTTATATATAAATTAAGTATTATTTATAATGTCTGACTTTTTAATGAATAATACTTTTTAGTATAAGTTTCAATAATTGAATGCTTATTAAGAATAATATTCTGTTAATATAATTTCTTAAAATTTTGATAGAATAAAATTAAAGATATAATTAAAATCAATTTTTAATTATATTAAATTAGAAAGTATTGTTACAATAAATATAATTTTTAAAATTATTACCCATAATTTTATTAAATATTATTATTTCATTGTTAACTATGTATATTTAAATTCATTATTCATATGATACTCATAAAAAAATAGATTCTAGTTTAACATTATACCACAATAGACTTTAATTATAGTAAGATCTCTTTAAATAAAGATAATTATATGAAAATATTTATTTGCAACAAAAGATCAAATTTTTTATATATTAGTTTTCTTCAATTTTTAATTTTGATGATTAAAAAAATAAAAGATAAACTATACAAACTTGATTTTTAAGTATATCAGTTAAACCATTAACAACTTATAACTTATTAAGTTACTGATAAAGATATAATAAATATAAATTAATAATTAATTTATAATTAAATTTTAAAAATAAGATATAATAAAATATAAATAATGATCAATTTAAGTTATATGATAAATAATATTATATATATCTAGTTTAATATATTCACTAAATTAATTTTATCTAAAGAGAATTAAGATAATATATTTATAATTATTTTTTAAATCAATTTTTAACCTTATTTAAGTTTTATAAGTTAAATAAGAATCTATCAAATAATAATTAATTATATTTTTTTTAAATTTCAATTATTAAATTATATTAAATTCAACAATTTTAAGTTCATTTTTTAATTAGTTATTAAGATAGATAATACGTATTAATAAATAAATTAATTTTTTATTTTTTATATATAAAAAATAAACGTAAAAGGGGATATAATTTTTATATCACAAAAAATCTTTAGAGATATATTATTTATGTTGTTATATTTAGTATCATAAATTTACATAAAGATATTACTTAAAATATATAATATATATTTTAAGTTTTTTTAGTGATTAAACTTTATTATTTATTTTTTTTATCTATTTTTATTTATACAAATAGATAGTTATCTTATTTCCTATTTATAGGAGTATTTCATATTTTATATGATAATAATTATTTATTTCTTTAATATGTAATAATTTAATTAAATATTTAGTTTTATAAATAATAATCGTTAATTATTTATTTTATAAAATAAATATATGAGTAAAAAGAGTAATTACTCATAGTTTTATAATAAAAATATAATAAAAGTATTTAAGAAACTTTTTCTATTAATAGAAAAAGTTTCTATTTTCTTCATAATAATTTTTATTTAAAATCGAATCAATCAAAAAATAATTAATTAGATATAATAAATAATAAAAACAACTATATTTTTTATTATTTATTATTTATCTTAATTTAATCTTAAATTAAGATAAATAAACATCCATAAGTAACACTACAATATAAACTTCTATTATAAATTAAAAGTATTTTATTAATTAATACAGATATTGTAAAAGAGAAATTTTTGATTATATAAATTAAAAATTAATAACTAATAACATTTATTATTCTTTTTTTAAATCAAAAACTTAATATTTAATATATACATATGAATATTTTAACTTTAAATATTAAAATATATATAATAAATTAATTTTAAAAAGGTATTGGTTGTATATTTTATTAATTTATAAAATAATAGAATTGTTTTTATTTAAAATTAAATTAATATGAATATATTTTTATCTTTAATGAATTTTAAATAAATAATATAATATTAAGATAAATGATAAAAATTAAATGATATAAGTATATAATTTTTTCATATAAAAAATAGAGTTATAAATAATTATAATTTATAAATATTATTTATTTTAATAAACAAAGCATAAAGTATAGATAGATAATGATCTATATTAATATGCAAATAATAATTATGAAAAAAATTTATTTTTAAATAATAGATGACTATTATTTTATTCTACTTGCATTAAAACCAACGATAAAAAATTTTTATAAAATAGATTTTGTTAGTGTGAAAATACCCTAAATAAAATAAAACATAATAAAATAACTTATTTATATTATCATAAATAGAACATCCAAGTCATTTTTAAAACAATAAAAGTTATTACAAGAAATAATATTAAATATTATATTTAAAAATAAATGATAATTTATTAAAACGATTAAATAATAATTAACATGATTTTTTATACTATATTTACTTATATAAGGAGTTAAAAAATAAAATAATAAAGTTTAATAATATTTATTTACTGATATTTTTTATCATAACCTCATATAAAAAGAGATCCTTTCTATTATAGAATATTGATCTCTTTTAACAAGTTTATTGATATAATTAAATAGTAGTTACTTTTTTATTTAGAATATTTATTTGAATAATTATTTAATTTTTTTTAAGCATAATTTTATAAAAAATTAAATATTTTATTAAACATTAAAAAATAAGTTTATTATTCTTATTTTAATATTTAATTACTAAATAACATTTAGTTAATTAAATAATAATTTAATATTATTAATTATATTTTACTAATTGTTAATAATAAATTACTTAAAATAAATAACTTATTTATAGAATATAATTGTATTAACATAACTAATAAATTTTTAAAATTAATTATTTATTTTTTATTAAATAAAAAATAAAAGTATAATATCAACATTATATCCAAGTTTTAATTATTTTTAATTGTTATTTTTTTTAAAATAAAAAGATTGATTTTATTAAAATTAATTATTAATTAGTATAAAAGCTTATTGTTTCAATTCATCAAGAGATATATAATATGCATATGTATTTTATTATGTACTTTTATTATCAATAAAATAAAAAAATATTTTATTAATTAATATATTTTATATATAATAATAAAATAATTTATTTAATTACGTTTTCATAAAAAACTTTAATAATGGTAAAATATCTATATAATTTTTATTTCCATATAATATAGTATATTATATGGAAATATTTTTAATTAATTATAGTAATTAAATCAATAAAACTAATAGTAATAAATAATACGTTATAAATTATAATTTTTATAATTATCAATAATAAAATGATGATAAAATATTACCAGAAGACAATCAGAAGCTATTTTTTATTTATAACCAACATAGTGATATAAAAGATTGAGAAGTATATTAATATCAATTTATTAAAATCAATAATTATAACATAATATATTACAAACGATATGTTAGTAATTAATTATTATAATTCTATTAGTAAAATTATTAATATTAATTTCTATTACTTAAAGTTTTTAACTTTCAAAAAAGATTTAAATTTATATTAATATTTAAATATTTTTTATGGAATCAATATTGATTACATAAAAATTTATAAAATAAAACTATAAGTTTTAAACTATTAATGAATTGATAATCGTAATATTAATAAATGATATTAGATTTTTATCATACAATAATAAGTAATATATAATTATTTTCTTATTATACAATAGATTATAGTATATAAAAATTTATTGACAATATTTTTAAATAAAAAAACATAATATAAATAGTTTATATTATGTTCATTAGTAATTATATTAACGAAATTATTGGAGTTATTAAAATAATCTTCAAGAATTATCTTTTTATTTACTCTAATTATTATAATTTTTATGAAATAAAATAATAATTTATATTATAGTTTATATTTTTAATAAAATAGTTAAATTTTAAAATTACTAAATGTTAATATTTATAATTAAATAAAAAAAATAAAATAATTAAATATATTATATAATTTTTATTATTTTACATTTTTTAATTTTAATTATCCTATTTATTTTTTACCTGTATCATAAAGATAATTAACATTCCTGTTTATAACTGATATTCTAATTTACTAAATATGATAATTAAATATTAAAAATAATCTTAAATAAATTATTTAATTTATTATTATCTAATTAAATATAAACTAGATAATTAAAATGTAGTCTATATAAATCTTTTATAAAAAAAATAAAATTCTTTTTATATAATTTTATGATAATTTATACTTGATCTATTCAAATATCTTATAAAAGTCTACTTAGAAAATTTAAGTTTAAAATTATATAAAAGAGTATATTACAAATATATAATGAATATATTTTATATGAAAATATCCAAATTAAGTTGGATTTTCAAATAAAGGATAAAATATTATAAGAGTATATTTAGTTGGCAAATCGATTATAAAAAATAATGAAATTAGAAAAGATTTATTTGAGATTAAATTATTCTTAATAACTAATTATTTTTAAATAATATTAAACAAAATAGGTAAAAGGTTTAATTAACTTACAAAGTATTTTATAAAATTATTTAGGTAAAATAATCATTATGATAAATTTAATGGAAAGTATATAAAAATATTATTTTTTATTAAATTTATAGAAATATAAAATAAAATAATTTTAGTAAAATTTACTGAATTAATAAAATAAAATTATATTTTATGAAATAATTTTTTGGTTATTTTTATGATTATATCATATCGCCAGTAAAATAAATATAATGGATTTATATTATGAATATTAAAAAACAGAAAAGTGAAAAGTTACAAAAAGCGCTAGCTCGTTCTGGCTATGGTTCGCGTAGAGAAATGGAAGTTTTTATTCAGTTAGGAAAGATAAGTGTTAATGGTCAATTAGCAACGTTAGGTGACCGTATAGAAGTTAAACATAATACTAAAATTCGATTAAACGGTAATCTTTTAAAGATTAAAGAAACAGAAAAAGAAGTTTGTCGTATATTAGCTTATTATAAGCGAGAAGGAGAACTATGTACTCGTAATGATCCAAAAGGACGTTCAACTGTGTTTGATTTCTTACCAAAATTAATAACTTCTCGTTGGATTGCTATAGGTCGATTAGATATAAATACTTCTGGTTTATTATTATTTACTACGGATGGAGAATTAGCTAATCGTTTAATGCATCCTAGTCATGAGATTGAGAGAGAGTATCTAGTGCGTATTTTTGGTGAAATTAATGATACAAAAATTAATTTTTTAACAAAAGGTATTCAATTAGAAGACGGTAGATCTAATTTTAAAACTTTTACATTTCGAGGTGGTGAAGGTGTGAATCGGTGGTTTAATATTATCTTAACTGAGGGCCGTAATCGCGAAGTAAGACGTTTATTCAGAACTGTAGACATAGAAATAAGTCGACTTATTCGTGTTCGTTATGGTAATATTTTTTTACCTAAAAGATTACCTAGGGGTGGTTGGATTGAATTAAGTTTAGTACAAAAAAACTATTTATATAAACTAGTTAGTCTTGAGAATACAATATTTGATGAATTTTTAAATAAAAAAAATAGATATTACATTAAATAAAACAATATTCGTTTGAATATAAGGCGATAAACATAAATTTTATTTATTTTATATAATAAATAAATGAGTAACTAAGATTTTTAAAATAAAGTATTGTATTTTTATTTAAGTTTTAATTCATATAAATATAAAAGGAAAAATTTTATTTATTAAAATTTTAAGATAAATCTATTTAGTTTTAAATAAAACAACAATTAAATAACTTTATTAAAATAAATATTTTTATTAAAAAACTTATTTATTTTTAATATTAATATAATCAAAAAAATAACAATAATTTTATCATTAATAATGATAATTAAGATAATAAATAACATATATTAACTAATCTAGTTAAATTAATATTTTTAAATTATAAATATCAAAAATTATTATTTTAGTTTTATTTTATTTTTTTAAAATTATTGATATTTTAAAATATCAATAAGACATATAGATAAAGATAAAATCTAATAGATTAATATAATTATATTTGTAATATAGAAAATTTATAGTATTTTCTATTTATTTTATAATAGAATTATCATAATAAATGTTATAATTTTATTAATCAAATAAATATAGATTTTAATTGTTTGTTATTAAAGTAACAATCATAAAGTAATTATAAAGTTAGTTAATAAATAATTATTTTATAATTAGTTATATTGTTTATTTATTATTTTTTACTATTATTATATATATTATATAATAAAATTAAATTTCAATATAAAATTTATAATTAAATTAAATATTTGATTTTATCAAATTAATTAATAATATCATTTTGTTTTTATAGTAAATACTTATATAATTTTTATAATCGATTAGTTCATAAACATTATCTATTATTAATAGAGATAATGTTAGTTTTTTATTTTGTATTATTCTTTTTATAGATTAAATATATTAATTTATAAATCATTATATTTAATCTAATCTAAAATAATATCTAGATTAGATTTTTTATTATTAATCTAGAAATAGGTTAAGTATTAATCTATTTAATAATATGGTATATTTGATATATCAATATCTTAAAGTTTTAAATATCAAAATAACTTTATAATTTTTATTTATAAAATAAAAATTATAAAGAATCATATACTTTAAAATTTTTTTATATAAAGACATAATTAAAATGATAAAAATATTATTTAATATTAGTTATTTGATTCAAATATTAAAATCGTAATTTAAAAAACATTATTAAATTAATGATATAAATATAAACTGAAATAACAAAATCATTATCAAAATTAGTTTATACTGAATTTTATTTCAAATTTTAGTTATTTTGTTAATTAGAATAAGATTTTTAATATAATTTAAATGAGTTAGTATAATCTCTTATCTAATGTTAGACTATCATATTATTTTTATTTTAACTATTAAAATTTATTAATGATGATTATAAGCACTTTATCAAATTTTTAATTACAGTATATACTATTATTCATTTTCTGTAAAGAAGGATAGAATTGTGGAATTTCTCTTATCATATGGATTATTTTTTGCTAAAACAGTAACAATATTTATTATTATTATCTTAATTCCATTAGTTATTTTTAGCTTTGGACAACGCAAACAGAACAAAAAAGGTGATTTAAGGATTATTGATTTAAGTAAAACATATCACGAGCGTCAACGTGAGATGCAGCAGATTAAAATGAGTGATAGTCAATATAAAGACTGGTTAAAAACTTATAAAAAACAACGTAAAATTAAAGAAAAAGAGAAGAAAGCAGATTCAAAATCTAATCAATTAACTACAAAAAAATCTTGTTTTTTTATAATTAATTTTAAAGGAAGTATGAACGCGCATGAAGTGAGTGCATTGCGCGAAGAAATTACTGCAATCCTATCAATTGCTGATAATAATGATGAAGTTTTACTTAAGCTTGAAAGCCAAGGTGGAGTTGTGCATGGTTATGGTCTAGCTGCTTCTCAACTAAATCGTTTACGAGAAAAAGGTCTTAAATTAATTGTTTCTGTAGATAAAGTTGCGGCAAGTGGTGGTTATATGATGGCATGTGTTGCAGATTACATTGTTGCAGCTCCATTTGCCATTATTGGTTCTATTGGTGTTGTTGCACAAGTCCCAAATTTTTATAGATTATTGAAGAAAAAAGATATTGATGTAGAATTACATACAGCAGGAGAGTATAAACGTACACTAACTTTATTTGGAGAAAATACTGAAAAAGGTCGTAAAAAATTTACGCAAGACTTGAATGAAACACATAAACTATTTAAAGATTTTGTTCTTCAAAAACGACCAAATATTGATATCAATACTGTGGCAACAGGTGAGCATTGGTATGGAATTCAAGCAAAAGAAATGGGATTAATTGATAATATCGGTGTTAGTGATGATATTATTATTAAGAAAATCGATATTTATCAAATCATTGAAGTTACTTATATGCCTCATAAACGTTTCATAGATCGATTAATGTGTAGCATCATAAAAAATATAGATGACTTATTAATACGATGGTGGCAAAGAGGACAAAAAAAACTATTTTAGAGTATACTCTTTAAAGGAAATATATACTGACTTTTTATAGGCCAGTATATATTATAATTTAATCATTAAAAATTAATTAATTTATTTAGATAAAAAATAAAATGTTTTTAAAATGTTGATTTTTATACTTAAATTAATTTAAAACTTTATTTTAAGTTATTTTTATAAATATTTATTATATTTTAACTAATTATATATTATTTTTATATAATTTTACTAATTTTTTATAATTTATTAGTAACTTATTAAGTTTTTTTATTTTTATGTAATAATAAAATTATTATTTTTGATAGAATATTTAAAGAAAATTAATGTATTATGATACATTAATTTAATATGAAAATATTTCGTTTAATCTAAATATAAAATAGGTATGATTAAATAATATTTAATATATAAATTATCTTCTTGTTAAGAAGAATATTAATAAAAATAATCAATAAATTTTAATAATTAAGTTATTAAAATTAATATAGGAGTTTGTTAAGGAAATGAAAATATATTTCATTATATATTGATTTTAAAAAAAATTTACTAGCTGATAAAAAAAATGAATTTAATACTTAAGTAAAAAAGTTTTTTTAAAAAATATAAATGGCTTATAAAAAATATAAGCTTATATCTATATTATCAAATAAAGAATAATTATAAAATTTTATTAGATAAAAATAATTTTTATATATTAAAAGATCTATTTAATTAATTTATGATACTGAAATATATTTATGTATATTATAACGAAATATAATATTACAATAAAAAAGATTTTTTATATTTTTTAAATAAATATTAATATAAAATAATTATTGTATTAATGAAGTATTTTAATAAAATTGATTAAATATTATTAAATAAATTTTTGATAACTTTTATTAATCAAATATTAATTGCATTAACGTTAAATAAGTTAAAGATTTTATTCTATCTTGGAATATTATCATAATATTTGTTTTTATTTATATAAAAATATTTAAGATTTTAGTAGTGATATTCAATGAATAGTTATTCTTTAATCCTAAAGTGAATATAAATAAATATTCTTTACAATAGCAATCTTAATATATTATATCAAATTACTTATTATTTATTCGATATTGATTAATATAATATAAGAAATAAAAATAATCCATTTAAACTTATTTTAATAATCATTAACAAAACATAAATTTTATTTTATTATTATTACACCATCAGAATATATAACTATTATATATATAAAAGGAGATCACAAAATCTATTCATAATTATTAATTTTAATTACATCATTGATTATTTTAATCACATAATAATAAAAAAGTTATACATCTTATTTTTTATATTTAAAACTATAATGATAGTATAAAGATTGTTATAAATTTAGGTTACATTATAGTATATATTAATATTAACTCGAATTAACTTAATCTTATAGATAGTTGTGAAGTATTCTATGAATAAGACATTAATTAATGAATTTGAACAAAAACATTTATCTTAAGCAAACTATTTTTTATTAAGATAAAGAAATCTTGATAGATATATAAAGCTATGATTATTGAGATAATATTTATATAAATAATAATGATTTAAAAAAATCAAATAAATAAATGATAAAATATATAAAACTGATTTTTAATAACTCTATTTTTTCTAAAATTATTAAAATAAAATTTTATATGATATAGATTAATCATTGAATATATAGATTTCAAATTTAATGTTAAATATAAGTAATCTTATAATTATTTTAATGATTTAATAATAATTAAACTAACTTTACATAAATATAAAAATGATAAATAATAATATTATAAATTAAGGAATATTACTAAGCAAACTAAATTAAATAAATTTTCATTTATAACTACTATTTTAATATATGATTAAATGTTATACATGTTTTATTAATATTTTATTAGTTATGATACTAATAAAACATTAAAATTAAAACAATTAATATATCTGGTTATTATTTTAACTTACTCAATATTCTAAAATTATGTTTATAATTTAATATGCTATTTATATTAAAAATAGCAAAACGTTTATTTTCTATTATCTATATAAGATTTTATCGAATTATATTTAATTATGATTTTATCAACTAAAATAAAAGTTTTTTTAATTAAAAGTAGAATAATATTCTACATATTTTTTGTTAATTTTATTGAAAATAAGCTTTAAATTATAAACTATATAATATATAAATATATTATATAAATAATCTAATAATATTAATATTAATTGAATATTTTAATTATCATTAAGAATATAATAAAAAATTTTTTTACTAATATTTAGGAAGTAAATTTTAATTACATTTCTTTTCAGCAAAAAATATTATAAAATAAATTAATTTAATTATTTATAATAAATTCTCTAATATTTTATCAAGAAAATAAAATGTTAAAATATATTTTTATAATATTTTTAAAATCGTAATATTATAAGTATTCTACTGTAATAGATTAATCATCTTTTAATAAAAAATATAAATTATATATGTAATAATCTTTTGCGAAATAATAGTTATTAATTTAAATAAAGTGAATTCAATATTATAAAAGTTATAAAGTAATAAATAGTTATTAAACTTATATAAAGTTAACTAATCAACATATCAGAAAATTTAATGTTTTATAAAAAAATATAAAATTAAGTTTATGAAAGTTTTATATTTACTATTTATTAAAATAGAATTTATTAAAAATAACTTTTGATATATTTTAAAAATAAAGATAGATATATCTACGTACAATATAATTAATTGAATAATTAACATGATTTAAAAATAATCTATCAATTATTTTTAAATACTTTAACTTTGTTTGAGTATAAGAACTTTAATAGCTAAATTTTTATCAAAATAAAGAAATTTTCATATTTAGTTCTAAAACTAAATAAATCTATTTGAAATAAATAAGTTTATTTTTAATATTCTTAATATTAATATATTAAAGCATAACAAGAATATAATATATATTAAGTTAAATATTATTAATAAATTAATAAGTTTTAGAAAAACTTTTTAAAAAACAGAAACAAATTTCAAATTTTTATACTTACTAAAAAATATAACCAGATATATGTTAATGAAATTATAAATACTTAAACAAAATTTATTTTATTATCTATCAGTGATTAGAAAGATCAATATAAGTAATATATTTTCAGTAGCTATAAATAGCTTAGTTATGTAATTTTAAAAAAAATAATTAATAGTTTTATAAAAAAATTTTAACTATTTTAATTTAAATAATATAGCAATATATATATTTATATTATATATAAATGATTAAAATAATTTAAACAAGTTAATGATTAATTAAATACTAATATTAATTATACTATTTAATCTTTTAAATTTTATTAATAAATAAATGTATTGTTATTAATATATATTAAATATTATATATTAAATATAATATTTAATATTTTATGAAAATTAATCTTTTATCAAATTTTAAAAAATAATGAATTAAAGAAAATTTAACTCATTTAATTATTTAATATAAATTTAAATGATAATTTAAATATTTAATCTATAGATCAAATTTATTTATAATATATCTAAAATATAAGTAAATAAATTTATATTTTTAAAAATAAATTTAGATATAAATTTATAGTTATAGTGAACAGAATTTTTATTATGTTTAATTCAATATATAAAAAGTTATTTAAATTATTTGAGATAATAATTATAAAAAATAAGAATTATTTAAGAAGTTTTTAATAAAAAAACAACTTATATTAATAGTATCATATAAGTTATTGTTATGATAAATATTAATATAATACATGTTCTTTTAATTATTAAAAGTGATTTATGTCGAATTTTTTAATAAAAATATTATACATAAATAGTAACTTATTGCGATGAATTATTTAATAGTATCACATCAATAAGGAAATATAGCAATATTTATTATCATAATTAATTTTTTTAAAAAAATAATAATAACTTTATTAATATAAGAATAAATTGATTTTTAAAAAGTTGATTATTTTCTATCTAAAAAATATTAATATTGTTAAGAATTATAAAATCCTGAATTAACTATAGTTATTTTACTAAAATATCAATTTATATCTTAATAAGAATTAATTCTTATTTATTATTTATATTTTTGATAATTTAGTTTTTTCATAAAATTTTTATATATATAGTTTATATAGTTATCTATATCATTTTATTTGATATATTAGTGATATTTAATTTTTGATATTTTAATAAAGTATTTTTGTTTAAATAAAAAAATAAAAATATTTAAAACAAAATAATTTATTAATAACATAATTAAAATAAATATTAAAGTTTATTTTTATCAAAAATTTTGTATTTTTCTATCTTATGCATTAATTTTTATATCAAGTTGTGATTATTTTATCATTAATATTTTTAAAATATATTTAAAATAAAATATAGTTAATAATGATTAGATTATTAATTAACAAAAATATATAACAAAATTATATCTATAAGATATGCAATCTTAACTATTAAAATAAAATAAAAAAAAGGAATAGAATTATGTCATTAAGTTTAAAAATGGACTGTAAATCTACACTTTCAATTGGAAATAAACATTATGAGTATTTTAGTTTACACATAGCTGCAAAAAAAATAGGAGATATTTCTAATCTTCCAAAATCATTAAAAGTATTATTTGAAAACTTGTTACGCAATCTGGATGGGAAACATATTCTATTAAAAGATTTACAAGCTATTGTTAATTGGCAACATATTAGACATTCTGATAGTGAAATTAAGTATCAACCAGCACGAATTTTAATGCAAGATTTTACTGGTATACCAGCAATAGTTGATCTTGCTGCAATGCGTGAAACTGTGCACCGATTAGGTGGTGATATTAATAAAGTAAATCCACTTTTACCAGTTGATTTAATTGTCGATCATTCGATTATGGTTGATGAATTTGCTACAGATCAAGCCTTTAGTAATAATGTAAAATTTGAAATGAAACGTAATTATGAACGTTATATTTTTTTACGTTGGGGGCAAAAAGCATTTAACAATTTTAGAGTAGTCCCTCCTGGAACAGGTATTTGTCATCAAGTAAATCTAGAGTATTTAGCTAAGGTTGTATGGTTTGAAGAAAATGAGAAAAAAATATTAGTTTACCCAGATACATTAGTTGGTACTGACTCTCATACAACAATGATTAATGGTTTAGGAGTGTTAGGTTGGGGAGTTGGAGGAATTGAAGCTGAAGCTGTAATGTTGGGAGAACCAATTTCTATGCTTATTCCTGATGTTATTGGTTTCAAATTAACTGGTAAACTAAAGGAGGGAATTACAGCTACCGATTTAGTATTAACTATAACTCAAATGCTTCGTAAGCATAAAGTTGTTGGTAAGTTTGTTGAATTTTATGGTGATGGTTTAGCTAATTTAACAGTTGCTAATCGAGCTACTATTTCAAATATGTCACCTGAATACGGCGCTACATGTGGTTTTTTTCCAGTTGATGAAATCACATTAAATTATATGCGGTTAACAGGGCATTCAGAAAATCAAATAGCTTTAGTTGAAAACTATACTAAAATACAAGGATTGTGGTTTAATTTAGATGAAGAACCTATTTTTACTAGTACATTAACATTAGATTTATTGTCAGTGAAAACAAGTTTAGCTGGACCTAAACGTCCTCAAGATCGAATTGAATTAAATCAGGTTCCAAATATATTTAAAAATTCATTAGATCTTCTATTAAACAAATCAAAAAAAGAATTTTCATCATATATAAATTATAATGAGAAAAAATTTCAGTTAAAAAATGGAGCAGTTGTTATTGCAGCAATAACTTCGTGTACAAATACTTCAAATCCAAGTGTTTTAATGGCAGCAGGATTATTAGCAAAAAAAGCAGTTGAAAGAGGTTTACAACGTAAACCTTGGGTGAAATCATCATTAGCACCTGGTTCAAAAGTTGTTACTGCTTATTTAGATAAAGCTGGATTAACTGATTACTTAAATCAATTAGGTTTTAATTTAGTCGGTTATGGTTGTACTAGTTGTATTGGTAATTCAGGACCATTGCCATCCTCAATAGAGGATGCAATCAAAAAATATGATCTTACTTTCGCTGCAGTATTATCTGGTAATCGAAATTTTGAGGGTAGAATCCATCCGTTAGTAAAAACAAATTGGTTAGCTTCGCCGCCTTTAGTAGTTGCATATGCTTTAGCTGGTAATATACAAATAAATTTTGTTGATGAGCCGTTAGGTAACGATAAAAATGGTAAAAAAATATTCCTAAAAGATATCTGGCCTACTAATAAGGAAATTGACAATGCAGTACAATTAGTGAAATCTAATATGTTCCATAAAGAGTACGATACTGTTTTTAATGGAAATGAAGTATGGCAAGCGATTAATGTAAAAAATTCAGTTATTTATTCATGGCAACCAAATTCTACTTATATACATAATCCACCTTTTTTTGATGATATGCAGATAATTCCTATGTTAATCACTGATATTCATCGTGCGCATATTATTGTTATTTTAGGAGATTATGTTACTACTGATCATATTTCACCTGCTGGAAATATTAAGGCGGATAGTCCTGCTGGATGTTATTTAAAATCTCATGGTATAAAAGAGAAAGATTTTAATTCATATGGATCAAGACGTGGTAATCATGAAGTTATGAAGAGAGGTACATTTGCTAATATTCATATTCATAATGAAATGTTACCTGGTGTTAAAGGAGGATTTACTCGCCATATCCCAACAGAAACTCAGTTATCTATTTATGATGCTGCTATGAAATATAAGGAAAATAAAATACCTTTAGTTATTATTGCTGGTAAAGAATATGGATCTGGTTCTAGTCGTGACTGGGCAGCTAAAGGAACATTATTACTAGGGGTAAAAGTTGTTATTGCTGAATCTTATGAACGAATTCATCGATCTAATTTAATAGGTATGGGTATTTTGCCATTAGAATTTCCAGCTAATATAAACCGTAAAACATTAAAATTAAGAGGCGATGAAACAATAGATATTTCTAATTTACAATCTATTAACCCTGGTGATATTGTCACTGTAACTTTTAGAGATAAAAATGATCAGTTAATGGTAATAGCTATGCGTTGTCGAATTGACACAATAACTGAATTAAAATATTTCCGTCATGGAGGAGTTCTTCATTATCTTATTCGTAAAATGTTAAAATAAATTAATTTAATTTATTTAAATTATCTTAAAATAGATTATTCAATAATAGTTTATTTATTATTTCTTACTTGTATCAGGTATAATATGTCCTAATTTAGTAGCTTTTACATTTAGATAATTACTATTTTTAGGATTACGACCAACAATGAGAGGAACTCGTTCTACTATATTTATTTCAGCTTCTTTCATTATCTCTAATTTTTTAGGATTATTAGTTAATAATCTTACTTCATTTATAGATAGTAATTTATACATGTCAGCACAGATAGTAAAATCACGTTCATCAGGTTTAAAACCAAGCTTCAAATTAGCTTCAACAGTATCAAGACCTTGATCTTGAAGAGAATAGGCACGAATTTTATTTAATAATCCGATATTACGTCCTTCTTGACGATGATAAAGTAATACTCCACGACCTTCTTCTGTAATTTGTTTAAGTGCTGCTTCTAATTGGAATCCACAATCGCATCGTAAACTAAATAAGGAATCACCTGTTAAACATTCCGAATGAATACGCGAAAGAACTGGTTTTCTATCAGAAATATCACCATAAATAAGTGCTATATGGTTATTTCCATTAATGATTTCTTTAAAACCAACAAGTATAAATTCACCAAAAGAAGTTGGTAAATTAGCTTCAGCTATATATTTTACTTGCATATGGTATTATACGTAATCAAAGAAACTTTTTATTTAAAATAAAATAAGAATGCGTTAAAAATATTAAATTTAATTACTAAAATATCATAACTTTATATATTTTGCTAGATTAGTAGATATATTTATCAATAAATAAAATTATATTAAAAATATTATAATATAATAATTAAAAATTAATTATTTAATTATAACTAATTTTATCTGTTAATTTTAAAAAGTTAAATTATTAATTTTAAATAATATTATAAATAAACGATATAAATTTTTTTCTATTTATTAGAAAGTAATTAATAATATTACTCAATAATATTAAATGATAGTAATTCTAATAAAAAATTTTTTGTGAATATTTATGTATATCAGTATGATATAATAATTTTATTATTATTTTATTAATAAATTTTATACAGTTAATATAATTATTTAAATAATAAATAATTATTGATAGAAATTGTTCTATTTATTAGATAATTAAAATAATAAGTTGATTAGAGAAAAACAATTTAATGATTTTTATCATTATGTAATAATAAACAAATATGAAATTTTTTATACTATCATTTATTATAGATATTTTTACCTTCTTGATATTTAACTTAAATGATAATCAATTAAATAATATTTAATTATTTAATTTCTAAAGTAAACAACTACTATTTATATAGTATTAATATTATTTATAATCTTTTTTAATTAAATTAATATAATTTTTTTTGCTAGATCTTCTTTACTAAAGAATTAACTTTGTTATTAAATTTAAAGAATAATATTAATAATCAATAAATCACTTATCTTATAAGTCAGGATGAACATAGTATAGTATTGAAATATTATTTTATAAATAAAAAGATTATATCTATGTTAGAGTTGCTATTTCTGTTCATTTAATATTGCTTTTACTTATAGTTGGGTATATTTGATATAGAAATTCTCAATAACAAGATAAGCAGAAAATTCTGTTTGTTTATATAGTAAGTATAAAATAGGTTAAAATTTCTTATTATTTTAATCAAAAAGATAAAGAAGTTAATTTATTTAAGATATTTTAAAAGAAGATAGTTCAATATTTGAAGCTAATTTGATATTTGGTGATCTTTTTGTTCATAAAATGAGTTAAATTAGCTATTCACATCCATCAATACTTATTTGAAAGTAATTCATTATTATTTAAACAGAAACTATTATTTGGATAATATAGCTTGGTTAAGATTATTTATCTTCTGTGGTTTTTATGATAGTGCGAGAGATATTTTTTTTAAACTTTTTAATAATCAAGATTTTTATTTCAGTGCATTGAATCTTTTTTTATTTATCAAGTAATTATTAATTATTATAAAGCAATAGATATGTTGCTGAAGAATTAGTTAAAATTAGAAATATTTACTTAAAAAAATATCGCATTTTTAATGTGAACTTTGTGTTATTGTGATTAAGTAGAAATGGATGATATTGAAGTTGTATTTATTTTAATAGATAAAGCCGTTAATATACATAAAACTGTATTAGAGCTTTTATTATAAAAGGACGTATTTATGTTGTTTGTGATGAATAATGAAAAATTAATTTCAACATTTAAACAAATTTTCTATCATGATAAAAATTTAGTAGATGACTCTTTATCAATTATTCATTAAAATTATCAGCACTTTGTTAAATAGAATGAATGTAGATTTTATATTCAGCAATGTGTTTCAAGTGATTATGTAAGAAATAGCTAAGTTATACTTAGTTGAAATAATTAAAAAAAGAAATTAGAAAAAGCTCAAATATTTATTAAATACAAATTATAACATTATTCAATAATGAGTTTATTTTATAAACTAATTTATTATCATTTAGCAAAATATGGAATAATGTAGAGCAAAAGAAAGCTTAAAATTATTTATTATAATATATTTAGCATATAAATTTACTAAAAACCTAATTATCTCATTGCCAAAAAATGTGGTTTTATAACTTATTCTTTATATTGATATTGTCCTTTATGTCGTTCTGGGCTACCATTAAACCAACAAAAGGTTTTGATGATTACTGACGACAATATATTTTATGTTATATTTTGAAATCCAGGAAGGTTAAAAGATGATAATTTCAAAAAAAAGTAAGCAACCAGTAATAACTACTTCTCCTGTTATTGTTGCATTAGATTATTATGATTTAAATAAAACATTGTTTTTTATTGATAATATTAATCATCAAGATTGTCATCTAAAAGTTGGAATACAGATGTATACATTATATGGTCAGAAATTTATTCAAATTTTACATCAGCGAGGTTTTCAAGTTTTTTTAGATTTAAAATTTCATGATATTCCAAATACTGTTATGCAAGCTGTTAAAGTTGTTGCAGAAATTGGTGTTTGGATGGTTAATTTGCATGCTAGTGGTGGTACTAGGATGATGAATGCAGCAAAAAAAGCATTAATTGAATATGGTAAAGATGCTCCTATATTAATTGCAGTTACTGTATTAACAAATATGGAAGAATACGATTTAAAGCAGATTGGGATAAAGAATAAACTTGTTGATCAAACATTACGATTAGCAAAATTAGCTAAGAGATGCAATTTAGATGGTGTAGTATGTTCAGCACATGAAGTGTCAATGGTAAAATCAATTTGTGGTAGTAATTTTTTATCAATAACACCTGGTATTCGTCCTGATGGAACTGAAATATGTGATCAGTCTAGAATTATGACACCTAAACAAGCTATTAATGAAGCTGCTGATTATATGGTTATAGGACGACCTATCACTTGTAGTGCTGATCCAATATCAAGTTTAGCTAAAATTAATCGTTCGATAGGATGGATAAAATAAATTATGTTTATTTAATTTATTCAAATTACAGAGTAATAGAATAAAAAATTATAAAATTTATTATTTACTATAAGTAAATAATAATACTTTTATAAAATGCGTATTATTTAGAATAAAATATAAAATAATTTTGTTATTAATTAAATTAAGTTTAAATAAAATGAATTAATTATACTTCGTTTATTTAATTATAATGATTTAATTGAAAGTACATTAATTAAATAAATAGATATTAAATATAGGAATCATAATATAGAGATTATCAAATAATTTTAGATAGTTAATAAAATAGAACTCAAATATAATAAATTATTAATATATTTTTATAAGTAAAATAGATAATTTAACTAGTTTTATTCTAGTTTCTAGAACTATTTTTTTATAAAATTTTTTTTTAAAAAAAGAATAATAAATATCATTATATTCATTTTTAACTTAATTAAGTTATTTTTTTAGAAATAATTATATATTATATGTTAGTTATCTAACATGACTATTAATTATATTTTAACGTAATCATCTTTTAATATATTATTTAATTATGGAAATTAATTAAAATAATAAATATTAATATAAACAATTTTATAAATTTCTTATTTTATAATTTTATTAATCTAATATATAAAATATAAATTAACTTAAATAGTTACTATTTAAGTTGAAATTTTTAAAAAAAATAACAATATAATAACTGAAATAATAAAACTATTATTATTTATTTTAATAACTTATTATCTATTTTATGTTAAAATTCTTTATCAATTGAATAATTAATTACATTTATATAAATTTATAAAAAACAGTAACACTTTAATAATCGAAATTAAGTCTTGTTGTTTATTATACTATATTTTCATATATTAGTTGAAAGAAGCTATTAAATTAAATATAGTTTCATCATTTTATTAAAAAAAATACTAACCTATCTTCGATAAATTTCAGTTATTTTGATAATAAAATTATTATTTTCTCTTATATGAAATTTTAGAAAATATATGTTTAAGTAAATATTATCTAATATATTATATAGATAAATGATTATATTATTTAATAATTAATATTTTTCTATTAAAGTTTTATATTTTATTTAAAATATCTTATTATTTGTTATTTACAATAGTTTTAACAAAAAAATGATTAATTATATATACATATGTTTATATATTGAAAATGTTTTAAACATTATATAAACATTAAATTAAAACTATAATTAGTATTATATCATGGTTTTAATATAGGATAAAACTTTGAAATTGTTTGTTATATATTTCTAATAAGTTAAATTGATTACTGATATAATCAGAAATATATATAGTAAATATTTAATAGTTAATAGTATTTCTACACTGTATCTGATGTAATTTTATTTCATAAAAGCAATAAATTATTAATTTAAAGTTTATTTATTTTAAAATATAAAGTAAATTAAAAATTTTAGTTTTTAATTTACTTTATATTTTTATTTTATAATTATTTTTATGAATAATTGTTATTATAATGAGATAATGAATAATTTAATATTTTTTTCTTACTATATTAATAATTCTATTTTTATTTAGTATCGAATGATATCTAGGATATTTTTTAAATAAAATATTAATTAAGTTATTAATTTTAATATTTTGATATACTTTATTATATAATTATATAATAATTTATTATTTATTTTATGATTACTAACTATTTTATAGTTTTGATCAACATAATAATATTATTATAAATTCTCTAATTTATTTTTTATTAAACTGAACAGTAGTTTGGAAAAAATGAATATTTTAAGCAATTTACTTATTTTATTTAATATAAAATTGACGAACTAAAATAAATTAACATATCATTAATTAATTAATATTCAGTAAGTAATAAAATAAATAATCGTATAATTTTATCTATATTATAATATCAAAATAATTGAAGATAAATAAAATAATTCGCATTATTAATAATATATTAAAATTAATACTAAACTTAATTATTATTTATAATAAAAAAATATTCTTTCGATAATGAGAATAAAAAACATAATTATTAATTTATTAACATTTATTTATATAAAGTAAATTATTTATATCTTAACTTACTATATTATTAAATTTAAATAGATAGTTAGGAAGAGTAAAATTATAATTTTTATAATATTTATTCTTCAAAAAACATAATTATATATCCATAATAATTAGATCTTAAATTGACCTTAATTTAATATTATATTACCTACTTAATAATAAAGTATTTCCTTAATATTAAATAAATTTAGTTTCTTATTTGATATATATAAATTTTATTATTGTTATTTCTTTTTATGTATATTTTGTAAATTAAGTAAGCGATAGTTTAATAATCATTATTTCAATAACTTTAAGATTTTTTATTTGTTTGTTATTTATTATAATTAAATCAGGATAAATTATTTTTTATTTTAGTTATGAAAATAATAAGTTTTTATTTCGTTGTTATCAAATAAATATTTTTATATTTATTCATAATAGATTTAAGTATAAATATTTACATATTTTAAGATTTAAAATATATATTTTTAATATATATAACTTATATAGTATATATAATACTTATATATCTACTAAATCATCGATTATTTATTTTATAATGATTATCTAAAATGAAAAACTATATATACTCGATTAATTTTATTATATTAATACATTAGATGTTTTTGAAAAAATAAATCTATTTTATTGAATTATATAAATTATTTCTTATTTTTAAAGAAAAATAAATCCCTTTAAAATTAAATAAAAATAAATAATAAAACTTATTAAAATTAAAATGTTTTTCAAAAATATAGAAAAATGGAATTTTTTTTATAAAATACAAAATAGTTTATAAATTGATGTAATTAAATAGTTATAAATTATATGAAGATTTACTATTAGTTAATAGTTAATAAAAATACGATATTTATTAGTTTAATGTAGAAAAATAATTTAATATTTAGAATATAGATATAAATATATTTTAATCAAAATTAACTAATGATATAAAAATCTTAATTTTAAGAAATATTTTAGTACAAATAATTAATTGTTAAGAAAATTCAAATTGATAATATATAATATAATTAAATTAAAATAAATATATTTTTATTTGTGATAAAAATTTATATATCTTAGATTATTAAAATAAGCATTAAAAAATTAAATAATATAAAATATAGTTTTTCCTATAAAATATAAATAAAATATTAATTATAATAGTAAAAAGTTTATATTTAAGTTATTAGTATAATAATATTTATTACTTATAAAGAAAGTTTAAATATTTGATAATGTAAAACTAATAAGTAAATATAAAAATAAGTTAATAATTATTAATTAAAAATTTAATTTATTAAAAATAGTTATAAAAGAATAAAATTATAGAAAGATAATTTAATTATTATCAAATTAAATTAAAAATTAAATTAAATTTAATTAATTAACTATCATTTATTTAGTATCATTAAATATAATAACTATATAACTATTTTAAAATTAATGAAAATCTCTAAAGATAATATTAAATATTTATTTAAAAAATAATAGATACTTTATTTAGTTAAGATTAACAATTTTAATTTTTTATATAAGTTTAATTTTTATATTTTAAAATAGATTAAAATAATGTTAAAATTTCTAATCTCTATAAAGATTAGAATTGAAAATATTTACAGAAACATCATACTTTGATAAGTTTTTGTTTATTATTTATAATTAATTTATTGATCGATATTACTAAATATTATGAGGTTTCTAGTTAAATATTTAGTATTTTAATTATCTTAATTCTTTAATATAAAATTAAAGAATAATTTATTAAATACCTACGTATATTTCTTCTTTTAATACAAGATATTTTTATTTTTTATAATTAAATCTTAAATTCAAAAATAATTCATTTAAATATAAATTATATCATTATTAATGATATAATTTATATTGACATATTAACCATAAAATAAAATATCAGAATTTAATCTTAACATATTATATCTTAAATATAAAATATTATTTGTCATTTATCTTTAAATTCACATAAATCTTCAATAATACAGGATTTGCAGCGTGGTTTTCTTGCAATACATGTATAACGACCATGCATTATAAACCAATGATGACAATTTAGCTTAAATTCAATGGGTACTGTTTTAAATAATTTTTGTTCAACTTCTATAACATTATTGCCTGTTGAAAATTTTGTGCGATTACAAACACGGAAAACATGTGTATCAACAGCAATTGTTGGCCAACCAAATGCTAAATTCAATATTACACTTGCAGTTTTACGACCAATACCTGGTAATAATTCCAAGAGCTCACGATTTTCAGGAACCTTACTGTTATATTTATCAATTAATATCTGACAAATTTTAATAATATTTTTAGCTTTTATATTGAATAAACCAATTATTTTTATATAACTTTTTATTTCATTGATACCAATAGCTAATATTTTTTCAGGTGTATTTGCAACTTTATAAAGTTTTGTTATTACTTTATTAACAGTAAGATCATTTGCTTGAGCTGAAAGCAATACATAAATAAGTAATTCAAAAGGTGAATTAAAAATAAGTTTAGATATTGTTAAATTGTTTTCACGCAAACGAGTTAAGATAGCTATCCGTTTTTGTTTATTCATATATTTTACTTTCTATTGTTAATGTCTCTTTAATTAAATTATTTCTTTTCAAGGAAAATATATTTACTTTAAACTAAATCCATTATTATTTTTACTATTATATTTTTATTTTTATATAAATATTTATTTTATGATATTCAAATCGAATTAAAAAAAAGTCAAAATGAACTATTCTAATATTAATAACAAAAGAAAGAATTAAAATAAATAACTTAAATAAATAATATCTATAGTTTCATTCGAATGAAAGTAAATTTGCATTATAAAATATTTTCTTATTTGTTATTATATAAAATTTATCGTATTATACCTTTAAAATTATATTATAATATTAATATTTTTCTTATTAATAACTTTATAAATTTATTAGTTATATAAATTATCTTTTATAAAATAATATTTAATTAACTGAACAACAATATAATTAAAAAAGAACAATGATTAAGAAAATAATATAAATGTTGATATAAATCAAATTTATAGATATTAAATATTATTGAAATAACGAAAATAATTAATATAATAAATAATTATATAATATTAAATTCTGTTATTATTTAAGATTTTAATGATGAAATATTAATATCGTAATATCGATAAAACTATAATAATATTTTTATCGATACACTTTAATTATTATAAATTGTATTTATGACAATGATGGCCGAATTAAGGATAAACAATTAGAAATATAGTTTTAAATAAGTATTATATTTTATAAAAGTGATGAATTATTTTTTATAACCGATTTTGTAAAAATATTTTTATATTATCAGAATTAATATAATTATATTAAATAAGTTTAATAATATTAATAACAGTTAATTTTTTATTATATAGAAATCATTCTATTTATCTTAAATTAATAATAATTTTATAATTTATAACATTAATAAATTTTTAAAACTAAATTTTTTATAAAAAACTATATTAAATATAATTTTTATCATAAAATTAAAATTTATTATAATAATTTTTAATTATAATAGTGCTAAATGGTTTATGATAAAAATTTAGCTTTTATTATTATCTTTATCGTACTTTAAAGTATTGATATAAATTACATATTTTTATATATTGATTAATTATATATATAATATAGTTTTTATTAAAAAATAGATAAGTTATAATAAAGCATAATGGAAGTATATAATATTATATTTATTTATTGATAAAATTTCTTTATAAAATTATTATTAATGTAAATTGAGATAATAATTAATTAAATTTTTTATTTTTTAATATATATTAATAAATACAATATAGTATTGTTCAAAAATTTGAAATTAAATTTTTTTAATAAATAATGATCAATATCAAGTAGTAGGCTAAAAAAGATTAAATATAATTTCTATATACTTATAGTTATAAATATAATAATATTTATTATAAGATATCAATTAAATATTACTATTAATATTAATTAATAGTATTGAAATACGATAGTATTTTTTTTAAAACTATCAATTTATGATTTTTTTGATTAAAACATTAAAATAAAATATATAAAATTAATTTTTATTACTTTTATTATAACAATCATTTTTAATTATAATTGTTTCTAAAATAATTAAAATATTAATAGATTATTAATTTTATTAATAATTGATAACTAGTAATTTTAATAGGAAATAAAATAATAATAATATAATATAAATTATATTTATAAAATTATGAATTATTTTAATAATTTATTAAAATAATTCATAATTAATATGAAAAACAAAGTATTTAAAACTACAATCGAATTTTAATAATTTGGTATAATACTAATATCTTAATTAATAATAACGTTTACTGAAATAAAATTTTTTTAAATAGATAACAATTGATAATTCCATAATTCTAAAACTAGAATTTTTAATTAATAAAAACTATTATAATTAATTATTAAAATTATATAAATTATTTTATCGCATTCTTAAAAGATAAAATCTAGAAATTAAATGATACAAAATAATATAGTAATAAAAATATAAAATATAAATTTATTAGTAATTTGTTTTTATAAATAAATAATGAATTTTATAATTTTATTGAACTAATTTAAAGAATATTAAATATTGATAGAAATTTTATTTATAAATTTATTTATTGTCTTAGTTATTATTTATTTTACTTTTTGCATTACGTTTTTCTTTAACGCGTGAAATAGCAGCAGCAACATAAACTTTTCGCAAATTAGCTTCTTCTTCTTTTATTGTTTTTTTTATTTTAATTATCTCTGATTTATCTTCTATCGATTTTTTATCAGTTTTGATAATTTGTACTTTAGCTTTTTTAGATTTAGAATCTTCAATAGCGATCATATCATTAAATGTATTAATTTCATAATTCTTATTTTGATTTTTTTCTGAATTAATTTGAATTAATTCAATACTAATTGTTGATTTATTTTTAGTCTCTATCTCAACGTCATCTTTATTAATATGATTTTGTTGACGTAGATTTTTTTCTTTTTCAATTCGAGTTTTTTTAGCTTCGAAACGATTTTTAGCATCATAAGTACGTTTTTTTTCATTAAAAATTGCTTTAATTTCAGCTTTTTCTTGACGGTAATATTTTACAAGAGGAATGTTACTTGGGCAAACATAAACACAAGCACCGCATTCTATACAATTGAATAAATTATATTTTTCTGCTTTTTCATGATCATGTCCTTTACTAAACCAATAAAGCTGTTTCGGTAATAAATTAGCTGGGCAAACTTGAATACAATTATCACAACAAATGCAAGTTTTTTCAATACTATATTCATCTATTTTTGTTAATTCAGATACAAGAATACAATTACTTATTTTAACAATTGGAGTTGTTAAATCTGGTAAAATAAATCCATTTAATGGTCCATCAGTGATAGTTATTTGTTTTGATTTCAGTATTATCCCGACTTTTTCTAATAGAAAGTTTAGAGGGGTACCAAAACGAACCCAATAGTTAACAGGTTTTTTTATTGCATTTCCTGTTAATGTAATTATTCTTTCAATTAATGGCTCTCCATCAATAATAGCTCGTTTAATAGCATATACAGTACTAATATTTTCTATCAATATACCAATAAAAGAAGGATGAACATCATTTGGTATTTCATTACCTGTTAATATTTTAATTAATTGTTTAGTTCCTCCTAAAAAATACTTTGTTGGGATTACTCTTAATTTAATTAAAGATTTTTGATTTAAATTTAAAAGTGATTTTTTTATAGATATAATTGCTTCTTGCTTGTTATCTTCAATAGTAATTAAAACTTCTTTTGATCTTAATATATGTACGAGTATTAATATACCTTCAATGATTTCATTAAAATGATTCTGTATTAATAATTCATTAGCTGTTATATAAGGTTCATATTCTATAGCATTAATAATTAAAGTATTAATTATTTTTTTACTATTTTTCAATTTTGTTAAATCAAAAGAATCTTCATTATATAATACTTGTATACCAGATTGTTTAATATGAGATATTAAAGTTTTATTAGAATATTGTGAATAATTATGCAAAGGTTTTTTTTTATACCATTGATCTTTATTATCTGGTTTTAACTTAATATAAACATCTTTTAGATTGGAAGAGTACGCAGTTACATGTGTCATTATAGAAGTAATAATTCCAGATGTAGTTGCATGAACAGGTATATTAAAATTATGACCTTTAGTTAATGTTTGTCCCTTTAAAACATATTCACCTGGTTTAACAATAATATCATCTATTGAGCCAATATGTTGTTGAATAGGAATATTCAACTCATTAGCTAATGGAAGTGTTGATAAACAAACTTTGTTTGGATGCTTTTTTATTTTAGAATGATATATATAATTAAAAAAAAGTGATTTTTTTTTAATTGAATTTATTTTTTTTAAGAAATTGAATATCTTTTTATTATTTTTTTCATTAGTAAATGTAATCATTAATGTTGAGTTTGATGTAGTGATAGTATTTTTCACTGCAATAGTAGATGTATCAAATTTCTTAGTTTTGATAATGTTTTTTATTGGCAACATACTAATAGAATCTGTTGGACAGATTGTGACACAAAGATTACAACCAATACAGATATTTTTTATAATTGTATGGATAGCTTGTTTCGTTCCGACAATTGCATCAACAGGACAAGATTGAATACATTTAGTACACCCAATACAGTTATTCTCATCAATAAAAGCAACTTTTTGTTTTGGTCTTAATTTATTTCCATCAATCGCTTGTAATCCTGCATTAATTAATTCGCTATTTTTTAGCATTGTTTGTTTACTATCATATGTAAATATATTTGTTTATAGTTTAATTATTATTAGAGTTTAGTTATTACTTTATTATGTTGAATAATAATCTAAATAATAAGGTTTTCAAAATTGATTTTGAACGAATTATGATTATTTTAAAATATTAGTTTATTTTTTTTGATTAAAATAAACAGTGACAAAATATAAAATAAAATAAAAAATAAAGCTAAAAATATAATAAAGATAGTGATTATATTTAATAAATATTTATTAGAATATTATTCTCTACTAATTTTAATAAATCTTAAAGAAATTAGATAAATAGTAATGAACTAAATAAATTAGTAATTAAACAAAGTTAAAATATTTATTATTACTATATACTTTAAGATAGTAAAAATAGTTCTTTAGTAAAGAAAACAATATTTAATATAGTATAAAAATTATAAACAGAAGATAATAAAAATTATAATATCTGTTAATTATATTTATAACTTATCGAAAATTATTTTATAGTTTATAGTAATTATATATAAAATATATAAAAAATAGTATTTTTATGCATTTTACTCATTATCATTTAATAAATTAAATAATAAAACTCATAATTAATATAATGTTTAGTTTTCGTAAATAAATTAATTTTATATTTTAAAAAATATATCAGTAAACCTGAATAATTAAATGATATTAAAATCATCACAAATATTATAAGAAACCTAATAGAAATGCTTTTTTATTTTTATTTATTTTAATAAATATGATATAAATAAAAAGATTTTTTTCAATTAATTATTTATTAAACTAATAACTATATATTATAAATTTAATACTTAGTTTGAAACTATAAATATTTTATTTAAATAATTAGAAATGATAAATATAAATTATTAATTTTATAAAAAATGATTATAATATAGATTATTAACTTTGTTTAAGATATTAATTAATTATTATAAGTAAATTATTTTAAAAAATAAAATAGTAATTTTGTTTAAAAATAAATAGCTATGTTTAATAACATACATCAGATGATTTCTCTAAGAGAGAAATAAACTATATATTTTTTAAAATTAAAAAAAATTTATTTTCAATTGATAAAAATATCTTAAAATAGATTATAGTTTATTTACTTAATGAACTATCTATTTTATTCTTTTTAAGAAAAAAGTAATTTTTAAAATTAATTTAAATAAGACATGAATTTTTATATGCTTATTATAAATATAGCTAAAACTAAACTTTATTAAAGATAAAATCTTTTATATAATATTAAATATTAGATTAACTCAATATTATAAATCTTATTTTAATTATTATTATACTAATATTTTTATATTGATAAAAGTTAAAAAAATGATGAATAGTTTATCATGTAATTTTACTTTGATATGTTTTTTAACATATATATATTTTATATACCTTTTAAGTAATTAAATTTACGTTAACATATATAAATTTACATAATATAGAATTTGATATATGATTAAATCATCGATAAGTAATATTAATTAAATAATGCATCATAATATATTAGTGAATTATTTTGGATTATTTTATAAAATTAAAAAAAATGATTTAATATTTAAAAGTAAAACTATATCACCATAGTATAAAACTATTTTCTATTATTACAATAACAAATTTTTTATTAAAAATAATATATATTAATGATAGAATTTATCAAACTTGAAACAAAATAAGATAGTTATCTTTATGTTATTTGTTATTTAGTTTTATTTTAATATTATTATTTATACAAATAAGATAACGATTAAAACCAAACGGTTAATTAATAATTAAACTTATTAGTTAACAAATTTTTATTTGTTATACAAAACTTATAATAGATTATTGATTAAATTGGTTTTTAATAAATAACTAATTAAATAATAAATATATGTTATTCTTTATAAGAGTGAAAATTAAATAATTTATAAATAAATATTATAGATCTTTTAATTATATGTATATTACAGATAATATGGATATATTTATTTTATAAAAATCTTCATATGATATATATCATTAACTATATTCGTAATGTAATTTATATTATATTCTTGATTAATTTTATTTGAATAAAATTTTTTATTATTATAAAAAATAAAAAATTATTAAATAACCAATAAGTAAGAGAAATAAAACTATAAATTGATGTAAGTTAGTGGTTTTTTTACATGAAGAATTTTTAATTAATTTTAAAAAAAATAAAAATATATATAGTTAATAAAATTTTAATAATAACTATTTGCTTAGTAATATCTAAGCTATTTTTTGCTACAAAAACAAATATATTTACAATCAATATTAAACTAATCTAGTTTATAGTGATTATATTAAAAATTTCTAATAAAAGAGTAAAAAATTTAGTAAAGTAAATATCTATGAACAAAATCGTAAATAAAATTTACCATATATTTTATTGTTTTATATTTATAAAAAAATCAGATAATAATAGTTATTATAGAATTAATAAAAAGTATAGAAAATAAACCACTGAATTTTAATTCTAAAAAGGAAAATATTCTATTAAAGCGATTAATAATAATGAGTTATGTTTTATATATTAGTTTAAGAAATATAATAATAAATTAGAAGTATTAAAATTATTTAAATTTCTCTATAAATAGTTTATATTAATTGATAATAGAAAATATAAAAACTAAAAAATTTAATTAACTGTTTTACTAAGTTTATTGATACATATAAATATTATGAAATTATTATTTATGAATATTTAAAAAATATAACTCGTATTAGAAATAATTAATATAATATATTAGATAATAATTTATATTTTAATCAAAATATTTATTTTTTTTAAAAAATCATAGATAAATTATTAGTAATATAATTATTTATAAAATATGATAAATTAATTAATTTTATCTTTATTTAATATGATTAATAATGAATCTTTATTGATATCAATCTATATTAGAGTTCGATATATTTGATAAGAATATTATATAAGATATTTTATAACTAAATTTATTTATTTTTATTTTAATATTAAATAAAACGTTCTAAATTATATTACAATAATTATAATTATATTATTTATTATTTAAAATAATAATTTAAATTTTATTTTCATATTATTAAGATATGATATTTAATAACTGTTTAATAAGTGAAATCATAGTTTTATTTTACTTTATTTATAAAGTAAGAAATTTTTTCTTAAGTGATTTATTTAATTTTTATTATTATTAATTTAATTATATACTATTAGTTTTTTATTAGTATTTATTTTTTTATTAATCTAATATTAAAAAATTTTCTCATATTGTTAAATAGTTATTAATTATCATATTAAATTTATTTACTTTCATCTTTGTTTTATATAAAGCAAATAGTATGAGGAATACGTCCATAATCATTTTTAGTCTTATAATCCATAAAAACTATTATTATTGAAATTTAACGCTTAATTTTTCTTTTAGGTTTATTTAAAGTATTTTATTTTTTAATATAAATGAACCTCTTTTATGATCATTTAAAATAAATCAATATATTGATTCTACTGTGAAATATCATTATTATTATATTTTAAATTATTTCTTTATTTTTATTGAAGTAATCCGATCCTAAATAGATTATTAATTATTAATAATGATATGTTATAAATTTAGTAGTTTTGTAAAACGATAGTAATGATTATAATTATTAACAATTTTTAATCCTTAAAAATTGTTTTTATTTATAACTTATACCTTTTACTATTTTTTAGTAAAATAAATTAAGTTATTAAAAATCTTTTTTAATTATAAAAGTTTAGTTAAAATATAATTACAGAATAAGATATTTTTTGTTTTAATTCTAACAGTAATTATTATTCTACTGTTAATTACAAAATGATAATATCATGTTAAATTTTAATTAATAGTATATTATATTGATTCATTTTTTATATTTAATATTATAGTTAAGTTTAAGGTAATTAATTTTATATTTTTAATTAAATGATAAAATTTATTTAATTTATCTTTTTTTATTTTATATTTTGTTAAATTTATTTAACTTATAAATATTTCTTATCTTTAAAAGAAAGAAGTAAAAATAAAAAATTATTTTTCATTTAAATTTAAGTTTTAATATTATCTCTGATAATTACGATATTATAATAATATATAGAATATTTTATATTATTAAATAATATTATAGATTAAGTTATTAATTTAACTAAGTATAATTATTATAATTCTTAATTATAATATTACGTATTAAAATATAACATTAGTTAATAACAAAATTTGTTATTATTTATCATAAGTAATAATACTTAAAATATAAAAATTATTTAATAATCATTCGTTCTTATTATATTAATTAATATATTTTTTAGTTTGTTTTATTGTATATATTTTATTAAAAAATAAATTTTTAATAAATTAATTATGTTTGATATAGTTTAACTTCTGTAATAGTTATCGAAATTTTTATTTAAATTGATATAAAATATCTAATTATATCATAATTACAATATTTTTTAAAAAATATAGACACTTTATAATTTATAAATTATAAATTAATTTAATGATATTAATAAGAAATTAATATAATTTAAATTTTTAATTATTAAAATCTAGTTAAATTATTATCGTAATTAATATTAATAATAATATTATTTTTTAATATTAAAGCTAATGCTAAAAATTAATCATTCTTATTTCATTTATAATTTCTCGTTATAATTGAGAAATAATTTTCTTAAAGAAAAAAGATATACTTTATTTATATTATCTTTAAATTAACTAATTTATATTATTGATTCTTAGTTGAATAATACTTTATTTTTATATAAAAATTTCATTAGTTAAATTTAACACTTTTTATTTAAGTAATATTTTTATCAGTTTTATTTTTATAAAAAATAAAGATAGCAAAGCAATTAAATAGAACCTTAATAGTTAATTGTATCAATTATTTTACTATAGAATAGAGTTAACTTATAATTAAAGATTTTTATATTTATAAAAAATCTTTAATTATATTTATTATTAATACTATTTTTAATAAATAGTTTAATATTAATTATTGTGATTATTCTTTAATAATTTATATAAGATAATATTTTATATTATAAATATATTTACCACCAAATAAGTTATAAATAATTTTATTAATTATAATTTTAAAGAAAAAGATAATAATATTTATGATTGATTTTTAATTAATAATCTTAAGTTCACTTTAATTGAAGTTTTGTTCTTTGTTAATAAAATTATTAACGATATTATAGATTTTAGCATCGATATCATTTTATCTTTATTCTTTAACATAAATTAAAAACAAATTTCTTTAAAAGAAATAATTTTATTACTATAAAAAATTAATATCTACATTATTAATTAATCTGCTTATTAAAACAGAATTTATATATAGTAAATATATAAATATCATTTACTATATTGAGCTCATTGCTTTTAAAAGTTATGTTATTATTTTTTATAAAAAATAACTAAAATTAAAATTTTTGATATACTTAAAAGTATTACTTTTAAGGTTTATTTTGATGATATTAAAATTTTATTTTTTTACATAAATGTTATTTATTAATTAATTTAAGTTTAATTTATGTTTAAATTTTAATTAAATTAACATTAATAATGATACTGATTTAAAATATATTTCTAATATATATTTTAAATATTTTTTTTAAACTTATTTTTAATAAATCAATAGTAGTTAATATAATATTGGTAATAAATTAAGTTTAGTTATTTTATTAATAAAAAAATTGTTATCAAATATTTTGAAATAAACTTGAGAATTGTATTTTTATTTTATATTTTTTATTTTAATACAAATATCTTTATTAAAAATAATAAATCTCATATAAATATTTTATGTGAATAAAAAATTTTTATGCATTGATATTGATTTTTTAATGTTATTTCATTTGATGAAATTTTATTTTTTATTTATTATCTCTATAATAGTAATAAGAAATTTATAAAATTAATTGTAAATATAAGTTACTAAATAATTTATTTATATAATTTCTTTTTATGAAATGTTATAAATCTTATTTATTAAGTATTTATGATTAATAATATATATAACTTCTATCTATATTAATTTTTATTAATAATTAAAATTACTGTTAATTTATTTTTATTAAGTATAATTTTCTTTCAGATATTGATACAAATATAAATTTAACAAACATAATTTTTATAATTTTATTTTTTAAGATAGAGATAAATAATAAATATGTTATTTTTAATAAAAATGGAATTTTAAATGAACTAATTTCCTACTGTAATTAATTTACCATTAATTGAATATATTAAGAATAGAAAATTATTTATTGAAATATAATAACAAAATATATTATATACGTATATTATGTTAAAAATAATCTGTTTTAGAATTTTGTAATAAAGGTTAAATTAATTAATAGTAATTTAATATAATAAATATGATTGTTAATTTATTTTAGAATAAAGTATTATATCAATAATTAATCATTATTTTTAATTTTATACATTTAATTTATATATATTATTAAATGATATATATTTAAATATTTTATTAAATTTATTGAAATTTAATAATATTCTATAATCATATCTTAAATCTAATTTATTGTCATTTGAATATATAATGTAAGTTTTTTTGAATTATATGTGTAAATATGCTTTTTTATTTTTATCTTCTAAATTTTAGAATAGAAAGGTATATATTCGTTTTTACTAAAGTACAAAGTAAATTTAATGATTTCTATTGTATTACAAATACATAAATTAATTAATATTTATGAATATAATTTTATAATTATAGTTTAAACAATTATCTCTATTACACTCTTATTTTCAGATTAAAACTTGATTTTAAAAATCATTTCGATTTAAAATAATTTAAATATTTTATAAAGAAATTTTTTAAATAAAAAATAATGAATGAAATTTTCATATATTTTATTAAAATAAAATTCATAATTGATTATAAATAGTTTTTAATAATACTTATTATATAATAATAATATCTAAAAAAAGATATTGTTTTATATGAATTCTATATATCGATAATTTAGGCATAGATAAATATTGAAAATTTTGATTTTACAAAATTTATTTAGATTATATTTTACTTTTATAATAATAATGTTAAATTTTATTTAATATTATTAGATCTAGTAATAAATTACTATTTATTAATGAAAATTAATTATTAGTTTTATACAATAAAATTGATTATTAGTTTTATACAATAAAATTGATTATTTTTCATTATTTTAAAATTAAAATAATGAATAATTTTTATTATAATAATTCTTAATGCCTCACAAAGATCAATTATGAATATATAAAAATTTTATTAATAAAAAAAGAGATAAACAATAATGTCAGAATATCGTATTGAAAAAGATTCAATTGGTGAAATTAAAATCCACTCAGATAGATTATGGGGTGCTCAAACACAACGATCGCTGAAATATTTTAATATATCATCAGAAAAAATGCCAATCGCTATAATACGTGCATTAGCCATAATTAAAAAAGCAGCGACTGAAGCAAATATAGATTTAGGTTTGATAGCAAAGGATAAGGGTAATGCTATTATCGCTTCCGCTAATGAAGTGTTAGATGATAAACATCTGGTTGAATTTCCATTAAAAATTTGGCAGACTGGTTCTGGTACACAAACTAATATGAATATGAATGAAGTATTAGCAAATAGAGCAAGTGAAATTTTAGGTGGAAAAAGAGGAGATAAATATTTAATTCATCCAAATGATGATGTAAATAAAAGTCAGAGTTCTAATGATGTATTTGCGACAGCAATGCATATATCTGCTGTTGTTGCTTTACATCAACAATTATTACCAAAATTAAAAGAACTAAAAATTACTTTTAATCAAAAATCTAATGATTTTAATGATATTGTAAAAATCGGGCGTACACATCTGCAAGATGCAACACCATTAACTTTAGGACAAGAAATATCTGGTTGGGTAGCAATGTTATCTCATAATATTCAACATATTGAAGAGAGCATTCCTCATCTTTCTGAATTAGCCTTAGGAGGAACAGCAGTTGGTACTGGTTTAAATACTCATCCTGAATATTCCATATTGGTTGCTAATAAAATTGCAAAATTATCTGGTCAAGCATTTATTACTTCACCTAATAAATTTGAATCTTTAGCTACTTGTGATGCTTTAGTTCATGCGCATGGAACTTTAAAAGCTTTAGCAGGTTCATTAATGAAAATTGCTAATGATATTAGATGGTTATCATCTGGTCCTCGTTGTGGTATTGGAGAAATTATGATTCCTGAAAATGAGCCTGGAAGTTCTATAATGCCAGGAAAAGTAAATCCTACTCAATGTGAAGTATTAACTATGCTTTGTGCTAAAGTCATGGGCAATGATGTAGCTATTAGCATTGGTGGTGCATCAGGTAATTTTGAGCTTAATGTTTTTAGACCTATGATTATAGATAATTTTTTACAATCAGTTCGTTTATTGGCAGATGGTATTCTTAGTTTTAATGATTATTGTGCTAAAGGTATAAAACCTAATCGCCAACGTATAAATAAATTATTACATGAATCATTAATGTTGGTTACTGCATTAAATACTCATATCGGTTATGATAAAGCTGCTGAAATTACTAAAAAAGCACATAAAGAAGGATTAACTCTTAAACAAAGTGCATTAAAATTAGCATATTTAACAGAAGATGAATTTGATAGTTGGGTGCGACCTGAAAATATGGTTGGTAATATTAAAAAATAATTTTTTATCTTTTAAGTAAAATAATAGAGTTATTTATTAATACTAATTATTTTACTTAATTTTTTAAAAAATAATTAATAATAGTTAATATTAATATTAATTTTACTTTTAGATTAAAACTATAAATAAAATGTAATTTATTTTATAGTATTTTTTTACATTATATATTATAATATGATTTGATATAATTAAACTTTAAAAATCAAAAGTATTTTATGTGTTTATTAATAACTAATAACCTACATAATTATATTATATTTATAAAACTATTTCATAAATAGAAAATAAATTATAAATAAAAAAATAATCCTTTTCTATAGAAAATTTTTAAAATTAATTCATCGAATTTTAATTCGATTTAAAAATCTTTAAAATATTCTGAAGAAAATAAATGAATATTAAAATGTAATAAGATCAGAATAAAAATAAAAGAGTAAATATAATAAGCTTTCATCTATAAAAAATATCAAACGATATAATACTATAAAATAATAGAGAATAATATTCTCTCACTTTTGAGTAGGTTAAATAACCATTCTATTGTTAATTTAATATCAATTAAGGATTTATAAAAATTATTATAAATATAAAAGTAAAGTTATCTCTTATAATAAAGCGATAAATATAATATATCGTAGAAAATTCTATTAAAAGTTAATCACCAATGAATGTCGCTATAAACATAAATAAAACTCTGCATATTATAAAAATGGTATAATAGGACTATTAAGTATATTGTACTCAAAACTTACTTTATAAAATGTTAGTTATTATTTAAATAAAATCTAGAAAAAAAGTTGATAATTAAATATTAATTTAATAAAAAATTTTGCATGTACAGAGAATATCATCAAATTTTTATCTGATAATGGAATTATTTTTACAAGTAAAATTATTTTTAATATCTTCTTAATATATTTTAATTTTTATATTTATAAATATTTAATTATATTTAATGCTATAATAAATAAAACGATAGGATTTTATTTAAAAAATTCAATAAACTTTATCAAAAAATAATTTTGATATTAAATATTTTAATTATTAAAATTAATAAAATCCAAATAATTCTTTTAATAATATAAAAATATTAGTGATTTTAAATAATTAAATAATTTAATAATTATTAAGATAAATGATATAGTAATATAATTAATGATAATGGTATCTATTATTATTTATTTTATTTATTATCATTTCTTTATTTATATTATATAATTTATATAACAATTTATTTTTTATTCTAAATATATTAATTAAGATATAATAATATAAGATATCTCTAAATAGTTAATAAAAAATAAAAATTATTAATATTATCTATATTTACTTATTATTTAACAAATACAGAAATTTTATTTCATAATAGATATTAATATAAATTTTAATTTTTTTATTTGTTATTAACATTATTAATTAATAGTTTGATAATTTTTAGAAAAAAAGAAAAATATTTTTAAAATAGATTTATTTAAAAAGTTATATTATTAATTATAGATAATGAGTTAAAATTTATGAAATTTATGACTTAATTTAATAATCTTATTATTATGGTTTTAATCATATCATATAAAATATTAATTTTTTATTATTTTATTAATAATTGATATTACATAATTTATTATTAACTTATTTATTATTTATATAACTTAAATTATTATATTTTATATTTTATTTTATAAATTATATAAAATAGATATTTAAACTTTTCTAGCAATATCAATATTTATTTTTTAGTATAAAATACTATATTAATTATATTAATATTTATATATTTATTTTTTATTTTTTTTGAGATTATGAAATATACTTTAATATAGTTATGTTGTGAAAAGATTGATTATTAATAGTTTATTGATTTAATTTTTTTCTAAAAAAATTTTATAATAAAACTACACTTATTATTAAATAATACGATTTTAAAATAAAAACTTATTTTTTATATATTACAAGTTATATTTCAAAATAACACTATATATTATTAATATAATTTTTTATTAATACTCTTGTCATGATTATGTTTTTAGAATTACATTCTGGATTAAAAAACAAAAAATAATATTCATATATAAAAATATTTTTCATACATTTTGTTTTTTAATAAATTTAATAAAATTTATATAAATAAATAATTATACTAGATTAATTAAAATTATATGATCTATCTAAAGATTTTCTATTGATTTATTGATTAATTTTAATTTATTTTTGTATTTTTATCAAAAAAAATAACAATAAATCTGATTAAATTAATATTATAAAATTATCTAAAGAGCTTATCAAAATAGATACTTTATTAAAAATAATTGAATTTTGATTTATGATTTAATGATAGAGATCAATAGTTATCTTAAAATTATTAATTAATATTAATAGTTTCTATATATTATAATTAACAATAATTTTATTGATTTTTTTATATTAATTAAATAAAAGATAATCAATATATTTTTAAATTAAAATGTTATAAATATTAACTTTTGGTTAATGTTAATGAGTAGTTATCAATAAAAAAATAAAATATTTTTATTATAATATTTTTATTCTAAAACTAATATTAATTTATTAATAAATATTAAAAATTTAATCTATAATTAATTAATATTATTTAATTTTTATAAAAACTTTTATTAAATTATAAATTTATAAAAATTAATTATTATTAATATTTTTTAAAAAAAATGTAGCTAATTATATTTTTTGTGATTAAATAATATTATAATATATAATTAATTTTATTTTTTTTACCTTTAAAATCTGATAATAAATTATTTTACTTATGTTATTAAAATATTATTTTATATGAAATTTCTATCTTTTTTTCTAAAATAGAATATATTTTCTAATTATTTAATTTAGTAATAATAAAAATAATTATTTATCTAATATTTGTTATTAGAACAAATATTAGATAAATAATTTCTATGATGATTAGATTAAATTAATAAACTAATAAAATTAGTTAACTTAATAAAAGATTATAAATAGAATTTTCTAATTTTTGTTAAAGTTTAATAATTTATTAAAATGATATATTTAAAAGTGAATTAAAAAATATTTATAACTAAATAAATATAAATAAATTAATTACTATTAATTAATTCTAATATAAAGTAACTTATTCACTAGAATAATATAAAAAATATTTTTTTATAAAAAACTTTATTAGATATTAATACTGAATATTTTAAATAAAATTATTATTATTTTATGATAATTACATAGATCTATAGCTAATAATAAGATAGATTTAAATAATTATTTAAAATAATTTAGAAAATGTTCGCTTCATATTAATAAATTAATAAATAATTAATTTTTTAAAATTATGATTAAAAAAACTAAATTATTTTTATTATTATCTATATCTTAATTTTATCAATAATATTATTATTACAATATTATTATTTTATTTTACACTAATTTGATTTACTTTAAATAAACTATTAATAATTATTAATTCTAAGTTAATTTATTATATATAAAATATATATTAAGTATTTATTTCTATATATAGAAATTCAAGCAGAAGAGATATTGTATTTATTATAATGATAAAATCATATTTGATAATAAATCATTATGATGATGTATTAAAAATTAAAATAAAACATAATGAATATTAAAAATAAAAAATCTCTGTTTATAACAGATTTAATTCATGACTTAATTATTAATATAATAATAAAATTGTAAATAATTTTAAATTTATTATGATAAAGATTATGAGAGATATATAATTTTAATTATTTTATAGTATTTTAGTTTAATTTTTTATAATAGAGATTAAAGATATAGTTATTAAAAAAATATATTAATAAATTCTACAAGAGAATATTTCTATATCTATTTTATCAATATTTAAATTTATTTAATATTAAATATTATATTTTATTTTATTATTTTTCTATAAATATATTTATCTTTTTAGATAAATAGTATTATTCATATTTTTATAAATAATTATCTCATATAAATAATTATTTATAGTAATAATAAATTAATAAAGTTAAAATTAATATAAATTTAAATATGTTTTTATCATTTATATTATTATAAAAAATTTATACTAATTTAGCATAATTTTTATAAAATATATAAAAAATAATAAGTTATTATTATAAAATTTTATATGTACTTAGATTAATAAAAATTGATAAAAAATATTTTTAAAAATTAATTTAAAAAGAAAAAGTTAAATTAATAAGTGATATAAATATATTTTTAGTATTTATATATTAGTAGATTTATAAATTTTAGATATTTTCTTTATTATCATAAATATTATAGGATATTATCCTAATAAAGATTGATAATATCTTTTACTTCTGTTTTAAATAGATAAGTAAAAGAAATTAAAAAATTGTTTATATATATAATTTTATCAATATTTTGATATTATAAATAAATATTTATATTTATTTTATAGAAAATGTTAATTATATTTTAATAAGTATATATATTGTCTAATATTCAGTTTTATATATAATTTAGTCGTTAATTAGTTCTTAGTTAAAAGATATTATATCTGAAATTAAATTAATTAATTTTAAATATTAATGAGATATCATAAATATTTAAAAAATTTTTAATCATTAAACAATGATATTTAATGTATTTAATAACATTTTTTAAAATAAAATAATTATTTAATATTCATTTTAAATAATGAAAAATAATATATAAAATCAATAATCAATAAAATATAAATTATAAATTAATTTATTATAAATTAATTGAGTTAATACTAATAAGTAATTATGTTTATTTTATATATTAACTTATAATAATGCTAACTCAACTTCTTTAATCTCAAAATAAAAAATCAAATACTCATGAAATGAAAATAAATGTTATTTTAATTTATAATATTAAGTGTATAAAATATTAATTTTAAAAATATTTCTATATATGTTATTGAAATATAATACTAAATTAATTAGTGATGTATGATAACTAAATTCATATAAATATAAACTCTATTATTATCTTTAATAGCCTAATATATTTTAGGAAAATTAAGATAAGTAACAAGAATTAAATTTTTTACTAAATATTATATTTCAAGAATATATTTATTATTAATTTACTAATAAAAAAATTTATTTAACGGATTATAAGTAAAAATTTATTTATATAATGAAAACTAAATATTAATAATTTGAGAAAATAAACAGTTCTAAATAACTAGAAAACTACTATGATAAAATTAATTATATTAAAATTATCATAAAATAAATGATTTTATGCGAAAAATAATACTAAAAAATATTTACTAAATGAATTAATTATCATAATGAATTATAGTTAATTAATATTAATAAATATAAAATTTTAAAATATATTTAAAAATTATAAGAAATATTATATATAACATGTTGAATTTTAGTTTTGAAAAATATTAATTATTTATTAAAATGATTAATAATAATCAATTATTGTCTTCTATATTAATTTGATTTATGTAATGAGATAGAGTATGTAAAATGATGAAGTTAATATATTTTTATATATACAATATATATTAATTTTGTAAAAAAGTTCAGATAATATGATTGATTTATACAAAATTTATGGTTACTTTTTTTAAATATAAAATATTTATTTATTTAAATATTTACAACAGAATTATTTATAATTTATAGAATAATATTAAATATTAATAAATATATTACATATAATGTGAAATCATATAAGCAATTGTATATTTAATTTAGAATTATATTCTAATATAATTAATAGTTGTGTTGAATCTAACTATTTTTAATAATATTATATTTAATAATATAAATTAATTCATTAGAAATTTATATCAATCATAATATAAATTATTTATATAAGCTATTTTACAACAGTATTTAAATTTAAAAATTAATATTGATATATTTATTAGTATATAAATACTTTAAATTTTTTAGTAAGTATTATCTATATTTATTAATTTATTTTATTATTTTAATTTTTTATACTTTATAGATAAAAATCTAAAAAAACAAAGATATTATTAAATCAAGCAAACTAAAACTGATTATAATAATCATATAATATTAAATATATAAAATATTTAATAATATTAAATTAATAAATAAAATAAACTTGTATATGTATTACTTTATATTATAAAATATTAATAATTAATAAATTAGCTATTCTAAATGTTTTAATTGATTTTTAATATGGTTTTATGAGGAAAATTATTAAATTAATATTTAAGATGTTTTTTATTTTACCATTATTTATGTTAATTTATTTAGCCTATATAAAAATAAATAATGATAAATTATGGAAAAACATTAATCAAAAATGTATTTCTAAGTTTATAAATAGTAAATTAGAGTTACCATGTATTAAAATTAACAAACAATACAGATATGTTATATATAAAGATATAAAGGGAATATTACATCATTTATTTATACCACTTGATAAAATATCTGGTATAGAAAGTCCTTTTTTACAAAAAAAAACACTGAAAATTATTTCATATTAGCATGGAAAAATCGTGAACTTTTCATTAAATTATTAAATAAACCTTTTAATGAAAAATTTCTTTCTCTCGCTATAAATTCAAAATATGGTAGAACACAAGAACAATTACATATTCATTTAGCTTGCTTAAAACATCAGGTTTTTTTAAAAATAAAAAAGAATGAGGATATAATAACTAATAATTGGAAACCATTAAATGAAAAAATTAATAACCATCAATATTTGGCTATTAAAGTTTCATGGTTAGATGTAAATAAAACATCACCATTTATTTATCTAAAAAAATATGTTAAAAAACATAATGATGATATTGCATATTATGGTTTAGCAATGATACCAAGTAATCAAAAAAATGAATTCATTTTATTAGCGATAAGATCAAAGTTCCTTTATTTTAATTTTGGTTCAGCTGGTGAAATTCAAGATTATCAATGTAAATTAATGAATAACTAAAATAATATAAATAATTAAATTTTAATAAAGTTAAAAAAATAATTATAAAATAATATATTAAAATACATTAAAGCTAATTATTTTATTAAATAATTTTATTTAAAATTAGCTTAATGTAATATGTTAATTTTTAACTCAATATAAAAAATTAATGATATCAAATTTATATTTGATAAATATAAATTTTATTATATAAGTTATAAACTCTGTATTTAATTTATATTAATTAAAATATACTAAATGATATTTATGTTTGGTCAGTAAATATAATTATTATTTATAATATTTTTATATTATTATTTATTTTATTTTTCGGATTTTATTAACAATAGATTATGATATATTCATTAATTACATATTTTAATAATATATTTTATTTAAGAAATAAAATATATTAAAATTATAAAACAATATTAAAATTAAAGATTATAAAAATTATTATATACTTAAATATTTGTTATATATTGATATTTTATATAGAAACGATATAGTTATTTATTATAATTCTATCAATAATATTTCATATAAAAAGTAATAACTTTATATGAAGAAATGTGATTTTAATAATAAATATCTTAATCAAGATAATTATATTAATACTAGAGTTAATAATTTTATTTATTTAAATTTAATTAAAATTTAAAAATATTATAATTGAATATATAATTTGTATTATAATCTATATATTATATATATTTTATGAAATATATAAAAGATTATAATAGGTTTTAATAAAATATTATTAATAAAATAAGTTTAAGAATATAAACAATAATATAAATATTTTTCTTTAAAATAATAAAAGAAAAATTTTCTAACTATTTATATATCAAAAAAATAGCAGAAATATATTTATATTTATAACTATGTTTTATTTATATGAACTATTTATTTCTTTTAGATTATGAAAATAATTTCATAATGAATATTATTATAATACTTATTATTTTTTATATTAAAATAATTTTTTTAAAATGTTTTGTAAAAAACTGTTTTTATATTTAAATAACCTTAAGTAAAATATTAGTAAATTAGTTTCTAAATTGATAATATTTTCTTTATAACTATAATAGTTTAGATTCATAGATTAGTTGATTATAAACGATATAAAATAGATATATCTTAAATTAATTTATTCATATAAAATTATATGGATTATTTAATCGTTTTAATTCTAGATTTTGTTAATATAGATTTATTTAAATTTTAATAAAAATGATAGTTATAATAACTCTTTAGAACTAAAGATAATTAAAATAGTAAAATACGATATTTTAATATTATTAAATTATTAAGAAAATCGATTTTTTATGAAAATTATTTCATCTTTAAAATATTATGAATAAATTTTAAAAATAAAAATACTTAATAAAGTATTTTAAATCTAAATTAAAACTTATTTTAAATTTATTTAAATTGAATCTTAAGTATCAATTATTCTAAAATCAATAAACTTGAAGATAATATAGTATAAAATATTTAATTTATTTGGTTTTTGAGCTAAAATATAAATATATTTATATTCATGATTTAAGAAATTTTATAAAAATAATAAATAAACAATCTATCAGTTTAATAAATATTATTTAATTATTTTATTATATAAAGAATGACTAAAAATTACTTAAATTTATTTATAATAAAACAATTTATATTTGTTATATAAAGTTTAATTAACTAATATTTATTAAATATTATTAAGTTGATCTAAAGTGTTATTAAAAAAATAAAGTTATGTTTGGATAATAAAACAAAAAAATAATCTTATTATTTATTTTGTATAATAAGTATAAATATCTTATTTTTATAATATATAATATATCATAATATGAATAATTTTTGTTAAAAATAAATCTAAGATTATAAATAGGTTAATTAATATATTTAATAGCAACATTTTAAATATCTTATTATAATTAATATATAATACAATTCTAATTTTATGATTTACTATAAGCTATTTTATTTTTTTTACCAAAAATTATAGAAATATAGATATCTTGAGTTAATTAGACTTTTTAACATTTAGTTAATAACTTATTCAATATACTATGAAAAATATTTATATTCGATTTAAATCTAAATTAATTATTTTAATTATATTTAGAATAACGTTACCAATACATTTAGATTGTAGTATTTAAAAATATATTACAGTATTTAAAAAAAATCTTTATTACTTATATAGTTTATTTTTTATACTTTACTAAAAGTAAAATAATTTTTCTTAAAATTATAAAAATATCTATAATAGAGTTCGAAAATTATAAAATAAAATAAACTAAAAAATAGTTATATTTATATCTTTTTAATTGTGATGATTTAAAATCATAATTTATATAAATATAAATAAAATATTTAAGTATAAAAATGGTAAAACTTAATTTATAAAGTAGATTCATTAATTAATTTGTTTATTATTAATTAATAATAATATTATTTTTAGTTTTTAACTAAAAATAATACTTATGACTTTCATCTCATAAAAAGATGAAAGAGTGCTTAAAATACATATAAGTTATTTAATTGAATATATTAAAATATATTATAATAGCTTAATTTAAAAGAAAGGATTAGTGTATATTTTTTATTATTAATGAAAACAAACAGTTCAATTATTAATATAAAAATTAAGTTTATATAAGTATAACTTTATTATTACTCTAAAATTAAATTTATTTTAAAATCCTAGATGATAAAGAATAAAATTTAATAATTTTAATAAATATCATTTTTACTTTTTAAAGTATAATTATGATATTTTAACTAAAGGATTATATTATTTAGTTATTTAATAATAAATAATATTTATTAATTTAGTAAGCTGCATATATTTTAATTATCGAAAAACAAATAAATTTATAAAAATTAATAACTATAATTAAAATTTAATTAGATATAAAATAGTTAAAAAACTTTAATAATTAAATATTAATAATTAATTATTTTAAATAAAAAAATATGATAAATTATTTAATCGATATTACTGAAGATATATTCTTAAATCACTTTAATTTAATAAAAAAGTTCAAGATAATATTAAATATTATCTTTTAAAAAAAAGTAAAAATGTTTTATTAATATGTTTAATAAAAAGAAATATAATTTATTTGTTAATTTTATATATATTTATCTAAATAGATTTAAATATATTAATGTTATAAGTTTTTTATAAGTTATTTAAGATATATTTTAAAAAATATAAGAAATTCTGAAAATTTTCTATCATAATTAGTATTTTATTAATATAATTAATAATTATCTGATTATTATTTAATTCTATTAGCAAGAAAATTATTTATAATTTAAAATAAAATATTATTTGATAACAAATCTGTATTAATATCGTATATTATACTATAAATAGAATTTTGGATAATAAATATAAAATCTAAAAGTAGAATAAAGTTATTTTAGTAAATAAATAAAAAAGACTATTTAATGATTATTAATAAAAAAATATATTAAATATTTAATTTGCAGTAAAATTATTATTTTAATTTAGAATAAATAAATTATTTTATCTAGAAAAAAATTTTTTACTGAGTAAATAAAAGCATCATATAAAAAGTTTTATTTTATTAAAAGTATTTAATATTAAATTTTAATATTATTATATATATTATAAATATCGATTCATAAAATGAAATTAATACTTTTAAATTATAGAAATAATATTAAAGTGATTAATTATTTTTAATAAATTTTATGGAATATATATTAAACCTAAATGAATATAAAAATAAATATATTTACAATCTATATGGTTTGATATATAAAATATAAATAATATAATTTAATTAATATGTATATTTAGTTTGATAAAATATTTATAAAATATAATAATTTCTTGATAAATATTGATATTAATAAGTATTTTAAAAGTATTTTTATATTTTTATATAAAAATAATTTTTATTATTATCATTGATACAGTTTTTTTAAAATATCGTTAATTTTTGAAAAAATTATAGTAGATGTATTTTTACTTTAAATATTTTACTTATTTAGTAAAATAAAACGACAATTTTTATTGTTTATTTAATGACTAGTAAAATACTAATATTTTTAATTTAAAATTATTAAATAGAAAATAATTTTAATTCATAGTTAAAATATAGTTAGTTAATCTAAATTAAGACAATTAAAGAAAAGTTTATTTTAAATAAATATGATAAATAAATTTATCAAAATAATAATTTATATTATTTTTATAAAAATATAGTATTAGAAAGTTTAAAATACTTAATTTAAATATTATAATATAATTAATATACAATAATTATAAAATAAAAAATAAAAATAGAAAATATATAATATCATCTATTCTATTTTTTATTATATATAATTATAAATTTTATTGATATAATAATAATTATGAATAATATCCAAAAAAATATCGGTTGAAAAGATAATTATGAAAATATAATTGCATAATTAAATATTACTAAAATATTATACTCTCATCATTATTCAATTTTATTTTTAATACAAATATAGTTAGCTTATTGTTGTTGTTAGATAATGGGGAGAAATATTTTTATGGAATAAAAATATTAATATATAAGTAAAAGTATAATTAATATAATTTAATATGCTTTATAAAAAATTTTCAATAAAAGAAAATTATATATAAATTTAATTTATAAAAAATAATTATAATGATAATATCATGTGAACTTCTTGTAGAAATTTTTCTTTTTTATAAAACCGATCATAATTATTATCTATTCGATATAACATAAATTAATATAATGCATTAATTTTTTATAAACGTGATATAAGTTATAAAACTTATTATAATAATTTATGGTAAAAATAAATTTTTTTTGTTAAAATTAAATTAAAAATAAATAAAATCTGGTTATTTATTTAATAAAACAATGAGTTTTGATAATTTAATAAAATAGATAAAGTAAATACCATATAAAAATAATCGAGTAATTTTATCTCACAATCAATAAAATAATAAAAGTAATTAATTATAAAATATTCAAATAATATTTTTTGCTAAAATTAGTAGAATTATTCTAATTTTTAATTACGTTTAAAAAACTAAATAAATTAATATTTAATTTTATAAGATCTATAATAATAGTATAAATTAGATTATTTAATCAATACTAAGTGTTTATTTGTCTTTATAAGATATGTTTATTATTTTAATTTTTTTAATTAAAATAAGATTTTTATATTTTAATTATTAATTTCAATATCAATATTATTATAATATGTATAGTCTAAAAAAATTAATAAATAAATATTTATTTTATATTTCAATTCATATTTATAAATAAGTTAACATCAATATATAATATTAATTTCTGTTATTACTTGCTTCAAATGTTTTGTTAATAATCAATGAAAAAATAGTAGAAGATAGATAAATATAATAAAATTATTTAAAACTATATAAATTTAATAATTGTTATAATGAATCTAAGATTTAATCTTAGTACTAATATTAAATTTATTTTATTAAATATATAATTTTATTTAAAAAATATTTTAGCTTTAAAATATTTTTTTTAAAGAACCATGAAGATATTTTAGTAATTAATAATAATTAGTTATTATAAATTAATACTAGAAAATTATTTGATTAATTTTAATAATAAAGAAAATTAGTTTATATATAAAATATATAAAAATTAAATGTTATTAATAAATAAGAAACTAAATTAATAAATTTGGAAAATAAATTTTCATAAATTAGCATATGAATTAGAATATTATAGATAGTAGATCTCTATTTAATAGAGTATTTATTTAAATATATTTATTAAAATAAAATTGTAATTTATAATATTAAAATTTTGAAGAAGATTATATATTTATAGATAATCTTCTTTTTGGACATATAAAATATCAAAAAATCGTTTTATATTATAAACAGTTATGTGTCATATATTTTTTCCATAAATAATGCAAATAATCATTAAATGCTAATATATATCTTTTTTTATATAATGAATGTTTGACTTGATACTTAAATAAGTGTGTATTTGTAGGATTTTTTAAAGGAACGCTTCTCCATGGAGAAGCGTTTTTAGCTATAATAAATGATTGTATTAACAGTGAATTTGCCCATTTATGCCATGGTTTTGTATATCCTATATAGTGGATCAATAAATCATTATTATATATTTCTCTTTTTTTCTTTCCCTTTATTTCATCATCGAGACTATAAATTTTATTCCATTTTTTATTTAAAAAAATAAGTTTATCAACCAATAATAAATTAAGGGCATCCTGATCAGGAAATGGAAATTTTTTTATTAATAATAAATTAATAACTTGATTTGATATATCTTCTTTTTGCCATTGTTCAATATTGATTAATAAAAATCCAGAGTTAAAATATTTTTTACCAGTACTGTTAATATCTATTGATTTAAATTTTTCTTTTCCTCCTTCCTGTATAACAGCTGCGATTTCATTTTTATAAAAACTAATTTTAGTTAATTTACTTATATTTCCTATACAAAAAATATCCGCATCAAGATAAAGAACTTTCTTAATTTTTGAAAATAAATAATTAACAATTATGAATCTAAAATAAATAGCGTATGACCAATTTTTAGTTGTTGGTAATTTTGGTAAATTATCATTATTAATGAAATATATAGTTATTTTTGTATTATATTTTTTAGCTAATTCTAAAAATAAACTTTTTTGTTTATCATCAAAAAAATCAGTAAAAATATGAAAATGAAAATCTATATCTTTGTTATTAATTAATATAGAAGTTATGGATACGCCACTACCAAGTAAAAAATTTTTATCGATTCCATAAGCAACATTGAATATATTATCTGAATAATTTAATTCTTTATCTCCTAAATTAATAACTTTTGTTACTAATTTATTAAGTTTTAACATATTTTCCTCATTTACATTTTTTGTATAAGACAAATTATTCACTCTTTTTACAAAAGGATGAGAATCAGATTCCATTTTTGAAGTAAATAAATTATTTTATTAATGTTTATTTTAATAAATTTTATTACTTATTTTATTATCTAAATTAATTATTAATAATTATCTTATTATTTCAGATTCAGTTCTTCTTCTTGTATTATCCATTATTCATCAATCTTATATCTTTATAACTAATTTAAACTCTATCTCTTTAATTCATTAAGCAAGTAATCAAAGTTCTATTATTTTTTATTTTCTTATTATTACAAATATATCTATAGGTTTTTATAATTAATTTTTATTATTAAAATAGTTAATTTATTTAAATTAAATATTTATAATAATTCAATAATTATCAATACCTTATATATTCTATAAGGTATTGATAATTTATTTTAGGAAATGTCCATGAATTCTCGAGTTTTTATTATTAACTATTTTTATTTTTTAGGATAAAACTTGATATTAATTAATTCTCAATAAATTATAATATCTTGATTGTTTTAACATATTTATGATAATTTACTATAAAATAAGTAAAACTTTTAAGTAATTTTTTTATTTATTATTAAAATTATTATATTTTTATTTATTAAACCGTTATTCCATATATTTGATAAGATCAGATTATATATAAAATATGAATGATATCAGTTAAAAAAAAATTTACTAGGACTATTTAAGTTAAATAAATATTTCAAAATCAATTCAAATCTGATTTCTATCAGATTTGAATAAAATAACAAAAATTTTGTTTAAAAGTAGCAAATATATATTTTTTTAAGAACAAATATTTATTTATTATATGTATATATTATGCTAATATTTGATAATAATGATCAAAAATCAAGAAGTTTTTTATAATATTTATCAAATTTCTTTCTTTTAAAAAATTAAATCGATTATATTTTTTTTTAAAATTTAGAATTTTTTACATTTTTAAGGTTTATTATATATTTTATATATTAACGAAATTATCTGCAATAAGAATTGTAATATATATTTAGTATGCTAGAAAATGAAGTTTCAAAAATAATTTGTTTTAAAAATTATTGATTTACTTCTTATTTTTATCAGTAGATAAAAATATTTTTTATATCTAAAAAAGAATTAAAATTAACTATAAGAATAATTTTTTTTCTTTCTAAGAATCATATATTTTTATTTATCTCTATAAATAAAAATATATCGTGTAATAAGGATAATGATTTTTTATAATAATATAACAATATTATTATAATCTAAATTAGAAGAGTTTTAATATAAATAAATTTGAAAATATATTATAAATTTTATTTAATTATATTTCTTTAAAAATACTTTTTTAATAAAAAACTATAAAATTTGATAAAATGATAAAATATGTTTATGGAATAAACGAGTAATTATATAATAAGATTATCCTTTTTTATAAAATAAAAACAATATAGATAATAGGTATTATTCTTACTTTAGTTAGTATAATACTAAATATAAATAATTTTCATCTTATTTAATACCAAATAATATTTTTATTATATTAATATTTTATATTAAGTATATATTTTATATATTCATATAAATATTTTTTGAATATATGTTATTAAGTTAATTTAATAGATACTTATACTTACTTAAATACCATATCTAATATTCTAGTTCTTAAAATTTAAATTACTTATTTTATAATATATTTTATAATTTTCTGATTTATCGAGAAAAAAATATAAAATATTTATAAGATCTTAATTAAGAAATTTCTCTTAATTTAAATTAATTTAGTAATTAAAATATCTATTTTCCTATATAGTTAATATTTTAATTATAATATTTATATATTAAATATCATTTATATGAATTAAAAAATAAAAATATACTTACTAAGAAATAATAGGTTATAGATGCAAAACTAATTATCATTATAAATTATTATTTAAGATTAATAAATATAAATATATTAATATTAACAAAGATATGAATATCGTTTATTTCAGATATTTTTATTTTCATAATAAATAATGATGATAACTAATATTCATGTATATTAAATTATTTAATTAAGTTTAATGATAATTATTAATTATATTTATTTTATTGATTAACCTTAAACCAACTTGAATAAATAAATAACTATTATTTGATATGTTTATATAGATATAAATTTTTATTTATTAATTTTAATTTAAATATAGAATGAATTAAGTAGTTTTTATTTAAAATATCCTAAAAAAAAGAAAAATATATTTTAGCTACAATAAAAAATAATCTAGATCTTGCAGTTAATGTGCATATGTTTGATATACTTAATAATAATTAAAAACTATTTATAAGTTCACGATATAATTTAGGTTAATAATATTTATTTATTTTTAGAAGATAATAATATTTTATATGTATAAACAATGTGTTCTGAATATTGAAATGATTTTTTATCATATCTAACTTAATAATATCAAAGTAATAATTAATGTTCAATATTATGGAAAATGAATATTCACTGAAGAAAATTAGTTTATAATAGTTTTTGTGGAAAATACTATAATTAATAATAAAATTACATTTTTAAATAAAAAATATTTATATAATAAAAGAAAATCATTAGATTATTATATTAATGGTTTTACAAAATTCCTTATTTGAGAAGTTTTTAAGCTTATCTTTTATAAATATAATTAAGTAAAAATATTATTAACAATATTGATTGGTTGATTATATTTGGTTTTATATAATATTTATTATAAAAAAATAAAAATTATGAGTAAATAATAATTTAAAAAATATTATAATAATGATTATAAACAATAATATATCATTTGAAAATTAATGTTGTAAGAATCCTTTATCGAAATTTAATAAATGATTTATGTTATTTTAAGATAAATTAGCAATTCATAATGATTTATTTATTAAATAATTGTAATAAGTTAATTAAATAAATTGTTATTTTATAACGTGACTTTAAATTAAGTCATTTTAATCGATAAAGACTATCCTGTGTTACACAATATATTTATTTATTTTTTATTTATGTTATCTTTTTTTTAATAAATAATATTTGATAAATTATACTATGTTTACATATTTTAATCAATTTTTTTAAAAAATAAAAATTAAATGATATAAATTTATATTGATTTATGTATTCTTTTAAAATCATAAAATAGAGTTTTTTAATTCTTTAATAAATTTAATATATATAATTTCGGTATATATAATTTTTTATTAGAAATTCCAAGTAATTTTCAGGATAATTACTTGAATAATAATATGATATCATTTTATATAATAAATAAATCTAGTAAAATAACTATGTATTTAAAGATAGATTTTACGTAATTTATGAATTAAAATTATCACAAAATATAGGAAATTAATTTTTTTAGACATTTTAACATATTTAAATTATTAAATATGTTAAAATAACAGGATAATAATAATATTTTATATCATTTGATTAATTTAATAAGCAATCCATGCTTTTTAAAACCAAGGTTTAACTTTTATATTTTATACTTTTATTAATTTGAAAAATTATTTCATGTTTTATATTCAATAATGCATATATTAACATAAACTTAATTAATAATATTTTATTTTTGATAATATTTATAAGTATAAATCTATCTAGATAAGATTTTTCATATTTTTATCATTTATTTTAATGTAGATTAATGTTTAATTGTAGTACTTTATTTAATAATAAATTTATTTGTTTTTCTATCATAAAAACACTCATATTTTCAATATAAGTAGATATTAAATTATGACTTTAATTAATTAAAAAAATTATCATTTTAAAAACAAGGATAACTTTATTTTATATTATAAATTATTTATTCGATTATTAAATTTTTGTTAGATATCTTAATATTCCTTCTATATTCATTAAACTATATTAAAAACAAAAAATTCATATTCATATCAATTTAATTTTTATATATTAGTAATAAAATTATATTATACTATAATATATAATAATATATTTTAAGTGCTCAATTAATTTCATGTAATGAAATGAAAAGTATTATAATGCATATATATTAAATAATCGATATAATTAGTAAGATCCATATTATTTTCAATTAATTAATAAAATTATTATGTAAATTTCAACTTAAAATATTCATAAATAATTTATTTTAAGCGTTGTTTTACTAATATTAATAGTAAAAATTAAGATATGACTTAATTATTAATTAATTAAAATATAAATATGCAGTTTTTTTACTTCACAGTGTAATCTTCTCTATTTTTGATATGTCTAATATTGATTAAAAAATTTTCCTTTATTAAAATAATATAAATAATTTATATAATATTAAAAATTTTAAATATTTATAACATATATAATATAAGTTAATACAATAATCTAATATTATTATTAGTTATCTAAATAATATAACTAATTAAATAATTTAGTCTTATATTGAACTAAATATTATCTATATTATATATATATTAAAGATTAATTCCATTAATTTTAAAATATAATGTACCATATGCCAATATTTTTATTCATTAAAGATAAAAATATAATCAAATTATTTTATAACATTAAAGATGATTATAAAATAATCTATTAAATTTCATTTAATAGTAAATTTAAATACTATATTCCTATATAGTATAATAATTAAGATTGATTACTCATTTATTTTTAAAGAGAAAAACTATAAAGTTCTAAAATATTATTTTAAAAAAAGTACGTTATATAGATAAATTTTAAATTTTAAAAAAATTTAATTTACTTCAAAATTTGTATAAATCAGTTAATGTAGTTAATAAAACATTATAAAGATAAGTTAAATATTCAGTTACTAGATGATAAACTTATATTACATAATATTTTTCAATAATAAATATTGATAATAAAAATATTAATAACGTTATAAAGATAGAGAATTAATTTATTATTTATATTATATGATTTTAAATAATATTTTAGAAAATTAAAATTGGTATTTCAAATTACTTTTATGGAAGTGATATAGTTTTAATATAAATAGTCGTTTGCATTAATTTTTAAATATTCATTTATATCTTATTATTAATAATAAGATATAATCTTTTTTAAATAAATATTAAAATAGATTATTTTGAATATATAGTGATATTTATATTATTTTTCTAATAAATTTAATTCAATTGATAAAATTTTATATTTAGAATTTAGACTTTTATCCAAAAAGAAAACGAGAAAATTTTCTAGTACATTATATTTATATATAATACGACCGCTATTTTTAAGCTTTTTAAATAAAAAAATTTTATCTTTTTTTTACAATTAAAATTTATAGTTATGTATAATAATTTATTAAATAAAATCTTTTATAAATATCTTTAGGAATTTCTTAAAAATTATATGATTAATTTAATATATTTTATTTAAAATAGTCATTAAATTATTAACATAGACAATAAAGAATAAATAATCTTCTATAATACAATATTTAAAATCATAACTTCTTTTTTTGTTATTTTGTTTAAAAGTTAAATATATCTTGAAAAGAATAATTCATTATTATTAATAAATAATATATAATATTATTAAATATATATTTAAATTTAAAGAGATTTTCGAAAAAAAATAAACTTGATATTGATAAATTATTTAGTTTATTTTATATTATTTTTATATTAATATGATATATGATCATTTTTTTTTGAATTGATAATTTTTATTATAAAACGATTATTTTTGATACAATAACTATTTATTATAATCATGATATTATGCATTATATTCTTCATTATTTTTCTTTATATTGTATTTTAGAGATAGAGATATTTAACAGTTTTATATATAAATAATTAATGCTATTTTTGTTTATACTTATTTAATTACTATATTAATTAATAGTAATCGTTCAAACTTTTTTAATCTAGATAGAAACGATTTGTTTTCTATTTTTGTTTAAAACTAGAAGTTTTTATTAATTCAAATATATAGATGACAAAAAATATATTTATTTTTGTACAATAAAGAGTAAAAGAATTTAGAGAATTTAATTAAATATTTTATAGATAGATATAGTCATTTATGATAAGTATTTTAAATTCCAATAAATTTATTAATAATCTTTTTTAAAATAATTATATATATCATTTCATTTATTTATTGATTACTTAAAATTTATTTTTTCACTTTTTAAATAATATTTTTTATATTTTTCTACTAAGAATAGAATAATATATAATCAAAAATTTTTTATTTATTAACAATATTACACAGTATTATTTTAGTAAAAATTATAAAATATAATACATAATAGTAAAGGATATAACATTTATTATTTTAGTTATAACTAAAATAATAAATATTTTATTTTAATGTACTTTATTACAATTAAGATTTTTTAAATAAACATGAATATTAATATTTTATCAAAATTTTATTTTTTACTAAAAAGTAGCATAAGATAAATTATATAAAAAACTTACTTTTATAGTTAATTATTGTAAAGATTAAATCTTTAACTTCAAATATCAGGAAATGATAACTAAAAAAATATTAATTTTTTATTTATATTAGAAAAAAAAGTAAAACAATATTTATTTTGATATCAAAATAAATATAGTATGTATATTAGAAGTAATTAATAGCTATTATTAACCTTAAAACTTTTTTAATATTTATCACTGTTATCAATATTAATATTATTTTTAAAATATCATTATTAAAAATATAAAACTTAGATAATGTTTAAGTTATTACTTTTTTTAAAATAATAGTGGTTATATAAAACGTTTATCATATGTTATATGATTTCATATAAATAGAATTAATATATGTATAATTTCTACCTTATTATTTCAAAATAAAAATAATATAATATATATAATGTAACTTTAATAAATTCAATTATAGTTATTTTAATAAGTTTCAAGATATAAAAAATATATTAAATTTTCATTTTTATAAATGTATATATTTTATACTATTGAAATTATTTGATAGATTATAAACAATAACAATTATAGCTAAAATAGTATAAGAATATTAATTATAAATCTATTTAGCATAAACCGAATCAGTATAAATATACCAAAAATGATAATAACGCTATACAAATATTATATAGTTAATAATTTTAAATAAAAATATAAAAAGATTAAATAATGAAGCTAGTTTAAAATGGAAAAAATTCTATGTGATAAGTAACTATATTTTATAATACAGCTTAATATTTTAATTAATATATTAATTATAAAAACAGATTATTATTTAAGCAAAGTTTTTCTGTTGAAATGATATCTACTATGTTTTAAAAACATAAATATTTAATTAATGATATTTATCAATAAAATATTTTATAAAATTAAATTTATCTATAGTACTATTTTTATAGCGTATAGAGATTATTTATTTTATTAACTATACTAGTTGGAAAAATTATTATCTTTTCTTTTTAAGAATATATATTTTATTAAGTCCTATATTTATTTTAGTTCTATATAACATCGTAAAAATCATATTTGTTATATCTACTATATAAATAATTTATATTTATAAATCATAGATGATATTTAAAAAATATTATAAGTTAATCTATATTAATTTTTATTATTTATAATGCAAGCAGCATTTAATTTAAATATATTAATCAATTATTGATTACTTGTTTAAGTAAATAAAAGATAACAATAAAGATAAGTACTTAATTAATTTTTGATGGGAAATCTTAGAAAAATTTAAAAATTTTTTATTATAAAAATTATTTAGTATTATTTATTAATAAAAAAAATTTTTGTTAAAATTAAATCAATGCATAATAAGATTTATAACTCTGAAATAAAATAAAAATAAATATGTACTTATGTTTTAAATTATTGACGGGTTAATAGATCATATTTTATAATATACACATTATTAATCTAAAAAATAATGTTTAAAAAAATTCATCATATATACACTACTTTTATATAAAATATTAAAAATATAAAAAGTTTAATTTTCAAAAATAATGTTTTTGTTTCATATAATTCATCTTAAATGAATTTAATTATTTATATATAATAACTAAAATTGTAATTAATATAATTTCATCGACATTGATAGAATATAGCTAATTATGATTTTTCAATATAAATAAAAAATTAAATACTGATATATGATAATCTATGTAGTAAATATATTCAAAAATTGAATTTTTATAATATAAAAATCTATCATTTAATTATAAATTAACGTAAGGAAATTTTCCTTCCTAGAAAATTTATTTTTAAACCATAAATAAAAGAGAATAAATTCAAAATTAAGTATAAATTTTAGTATTATTAATATTAATACTACTTCTATTAAAATTAATGATAAAAAGGAAAATTTTGCAAAATTGATATTTATTAAGTAATATTATAAAATAAAATAAAATATAATGGATTATATAATAATATTATCAGCAAGATTCACAATATTTAATTATTTTTTAAACTAATTAAAGCACAAAAGATAATCGTTAAATTTTTATTTTTTTAAAACGTATATTTTTTATTAAATCAACTGGATAATAAAAAATTATAGAATAATATATGTATTAATTTTACATATACAATAAATTAAACGAATTAAAATATTAAAGTTTATAAGTTTATAAGTTTATAATACAGAGTATACTTTTAATATTATAGTAATGACAAAATAAGATAGGTGCCTAAATATATAAATTATTTTAAATTTATTTATTATTTCTATTAATAATATAAAATTGTTATTTAAATATTTATTTGAGGATTATTTAAGTTTTTATAATCTATATTTTATATAAATTAATATATATAGTAACTCATATCTATATAATATGAAATCATATATCGTATTATAAATATCTGAAGCATATAAATTTAATAATTTAAATAAAAACTTGTAAAAGAAGAGATATATTTAATCTAATATTTATAGTTAAAAAGTTTTTTTCTAATAGTTTATATTTTATTGCTAACATTTAATTAAGTTAAAAATGAAAATATTTAATATGTAAACAATTAAATTTTCAAAGGAGTCCAATTATATCTATAGATAAATTGTTTTAATAATATGTATAATACTATTATATATTTCTTAACGTTATATTATTTAGAAATACTTTAGTTTATGTATTTCTAAATACATGAAAATTATTAAATTATAATAATACTAAAAGTATTTTTCTATTCTGAAAAGATATTAATCTTAAATTGAGGCAGTATTCTAATCTGATTAATTATTTGTATTATCTTAAACTAACTTCTAGAATTAATAATAATAGTCCTTAGATGATATTATTAAAATCTGTAACTTAATTTTATTTTAAAAGAATATATTAAAAATAAGTTCAATAAATATTAATAAATATATTATTAAAAAATTTTTAATTTAAAAAAATTAATCACATATATAAATTTTAGTTAACTAATTAAAAGACTTATTAGTTAATTATTTATAAAAGATGGTTTTATAACTAAAACATATAAAATGTAGTGAAAAACTAACAAAACGATGATATTTAAAAATGATTGAAAAACTATTATTAATTTAATTTCCGTTAAGAAATATAAGATAAACCACTATATGGATGTTACTTAAATAAATTTAATCTTTTATTTTATTTTTTAATTTTTTTATAAATTTATTAAAATGATTTATAATCATATTAGATTATTTAATATTAATAAATTATTTATTTAATTTTATGATATGATATATATAATAGAGAATTATAAGTGATTTAAAATTTATATTCATGATAAAATCAATTATATTTATTATTAAGATATATGAATGGATTAATATTTTAACAGAACTATTTAATTATTAATAAATAGTTAAAATAATTAGATCTATTTTTAATTTAAAACTTAGATTTTTATCATAAAATAATATGATAACTTAGTATAATAATACTTATAAAGATATTATTAATATTCTGTTTTGAAATAATGAAATAATATTCATCATTATAATTGCGTAGTATTATCCATTAATCTTTAATGAAAATAAAATTTAAATATTAATAGCAGTATTTTCTTTATTTAGATTTTTTATGAAATTATTGTTTTAATTTGCTCGGCATATATTTAATATATAAAATCTAATCTTATTTTTTTAATTATATATTTATAAACATAATTAATTAATTAAATGATTTAATTTAATTATTTCTAGATTATTTTTTAAATTTTAGTATATTATTTTATTTAATTTTAATTAATTTTATATAAAAATTAAATTTTTTTGTTCATTAACATAATTACATTATAAAAAACTGGTACGTAATTATTATTCTTAAATTTATTATTATAGAACTTTATCATTTTAGTTTTCAATTTTTATTATATTTATCTATATTTTGTATAGTTTTTATAAAATATTCTTATAATAGATTAATTATAATAATTAAACATATTATGTATATATTTACAAATAAGATTAATCTTTTAAAAAAATCTATTTAAATTTATTTTAGTAATTTAATAAATTAGAAATAATTAGTTATTGATAGTTATCTATATATTTATATTTGATATACTATTATTCTATAAAATAAAATAATATTTATTATTATCCTTTAACTATAAACAATAAGTTTTATTATAAATATTTATATATAATTTTATTGCTTAAATAATATTTAAAATAAATGACGATAATTAAAAATAAGAGAAATAGAATTTTTAATTATCTTGATTAAAAGATAAGTCATTTTTACTACTATTTATTGATAGATAAAAGTAATTTTAAGTAATTTAGCTAATTTATAATTTTTATATAATACATATTATGAAAATAATTCTTATTTACTATAATAATAGTAAATAAATTCAGTATAGTATTTTGATTAAATAAACTTATTTTTGGCATTTTTAATCATAAATAAGTAAAATTTTTTTTTCATTCAGTTTTATAATAGTAAAAAATAATTTAACTTATGTTTTTAAATTTAAGAAATTGTTTAATAATAAACGGAATAGTAAAATATTTATAAAGTTTATTTTATTTAAAAAACTTATATATTATATTAAATATCAACAATAATTTTATAGTTTTGATAATAAATATTGATATAAAAGATGATTTTTATACTTTTTAAATTAATTTTAAATATAAATTTTTATTTAATACTTTAAAATTAATAATTTATATATCGATCTTAGTATTAATATAAATTGGTTATTACTTAATATAGTTATTATATATTTTATGATATCACTTTTATTTTAATTTAATATATTCATAATTTTTTTACTAAAAATTATGAATAGTGAATAGCAATTCACTGAATTAGAGGTTCTAGCTAAAAACATATTAGAAATACTATAAGTTTTATATAGATTTATCTTAAGAAACATTAAAACAAAAAATAAAAATTTATATAGAATTTTTATTTAATTTATTAATTTATCATCTTTAATTAAACTTAATATAAGTTAATAATTATAAATATAAATTTTATATTTTTAAATTATAATTAATTATTCAATTTTAATTATTTTTTAATTAAAGCTAAGATTATTATGATAAAAATATAATTTTAAATTAATTTACTTATATAAATTTTAAAAATATTTAATACTTATTATGATGATAATCCAATGATTTTTTATAAAAACTATTTTATATCAAAAATACTTATAACAAATTTAAGTAACCATAAGTTATTTAATGATAATAATATATATGATTTATCAACAGTATTATTTGATAATATTGATTTTTAATGTTGTTCTTATTGATTTCAATAAAGATGATTAATTGCTATGATCATATTTTTAATAGCTAATTTTTTAATTTATTTTATACTTAAAGATTTCAGAGAGTTAAACAATTTTATTATTATTTGGATAATTATTAATTTAATATTAAAACATATTAATAAGTTTTTATCTTATATAGTTTAAAGATATTTATTATCGCAGTATTTAATTAATTCTCTATTTAATCTTTAGTAAGTATTTTAAAATTGAATATATTAAACGATTTGATTATTAAATTAATTTATATCTATACATTAGATTAATTTAAATATAAAATTAATAAAAATAAATTTATAATTAAATTATCGTTAATAAATTATTATTTTATCTATATTTTATTTTTAAAAAAAAGTTTTTTAGATTTTAAGAAAATTTATTTTTAACTTAAACAATAATTATTTAAAATAATTATTTTATTTAAGCTAATTAAAATAAAATATATAAATATTTAAAACAAATAAAATCAATTTGATTTAAAAATAATTTATTAATTATATAAATATTAAATAAAATTATTTTTTAACCTTTTTTATTAAAAATTATTTTTGTTTAATGTTGTTTTAATAAACAATTAATTTTACTTATTTTTAATAAAAAACATACTAAATTATATTTTAAATTTATATTTAATTTTTTAAAATACTTTTTATAAAAGATGAAGTAAATAATAAAGCGCAGGGATAGAAGAGATAATAATAATTATTATTAAGCATTTTTCCAATAAGTTAAGTGATTTTTTATTATTATTTTGTTTTTGATCATATAGAAATATAAATATACCAGGTACATAAAGAATAATAGATAAAAGTAAATTAATTGTTCCTGAAGCATAAAGTAACCATAAACAATATAAATTAGTTATTATACTAACAATAAATATTTTTTTGCTATTTACTTCAAAAGAAATTTTAGTTAAAAATAAACCAACTAAAAAATAAGGAACTAAAATCATTTCTGAAGCTATTATTAATAATATATTATAGTTACTACGACTTAACCAGATTAATATTAAAGATATCTGTATAGCGCCGTTTGTAAGCCAAAGAGATAAATAAGGAAGATTATTTTTGTTTTGATATTTAAATATTTTAGAAAATGAATTATATAATGAAGATAGATAAGCAATTTCTGTCGCTATAATTGTCCAGCTTAAATAAGCACTAGAAACAGAAAGAATTAAACTAGCTGCAATGATAATTTCGCCATAATCCCCAATCATATTTATCATAAGTGATGCCATTGATGGATTTCTCATATTAGCAAGTTCAGCTCTATGAACAATACCAAATGAAAGTACAGTAATGAATATATAAATACTTAAAGCTAAAATTACAGCAAGTAACGTTGATAAACCAACATCTTTACGCCTTTGAGCGCGTGATGAAACAATTATAGCTCCTTCAATACCAATAAATACCCATAAAGTAATTAGCATAGTATTTTTAACTTGTTCTAAAATTGGCATCCCTGTTTCAATGCCCATAAAATCAAATTGAAAAATATCTATCCTGAATGAAAAAATAGCTAGGATGATAAAGAGGCTGATTGGAATCAACTTAGCTAAAGTTGCTAATTTATTAATTCCGATAGCAGTTTTTGTTCCTTTTAATACTAAACAATGAATGATCCACAATAAAATAGACTCACTAATCAATGATTGCCAAGTATTTCCATCACCAAAAATAATATTATCTGAGTTATCACTAAAAAAACTAATAGCAGCGAAAATGATAACTAAATAAGAAGCATTAGCTATAACAGCAGATAACCAATAACCCCATGCTGAACAAAAACCAATTAGTTCTCCGAAACCTTCTTTGGCATAAGTATAAATACCTCCATCTAGATCAGGTTTAATACGCGAAAGTAATACTAAAGATGTCGTGAGAAATAAAATACCAATAGACGTGATACTCCAACCTATGATTATTGCTAATGAACCAGCGACTTTAGCTATATTTTGTGGTAAACTAAAAATACCAGCTCCAACCATTGAGCTTAATACTAATGTAGTTAAAGTAGTTAGATTTAATTTTTTATTGTTCAAAGAAAATATCCTAAATATAATTTGATAAAATTTAGTTTATAGTATTAATAATATTTTTAGATGATAGTAATAAAATTATTTTAAATTTATTAAAAAATATAAAATTTATTAGAATTTTACTATTGCAGAACATGATATTTAATGATTAGTACGTATAATAAGAAAATTTAATTTTTTTAAAAATAATTATTTATTTTATTTTACTCATTTTTTAAAGAAAAAAGGAGATTTAATTTATTTAAAAGGTTATTTTATTTAATTTTTATATAGATATTTATCTATCATTATTATAGATATTTTTCTTAATTATAATTCGCAGAGATATTAGATTAGTATTAATTTTTAATATATAAATATTTTAGTTTTTTTATATGTTTGATAATTTATCATTTTTATTTAAGCTGACTTTTATCTCAATTTATAAAAATATAATAGTGATAATTGAATTAAAATAAACTATTTTATAATTATTATTTATTTACTTATTATATTTTATATACATAATATAATCAAATTTTAAGTTAATTTTATCTTAACGTAAATATTAGAATTTTAAAAAAAATATACTAATATTAATTTAAAGGAAACTAAAATAAAACAGATATTTTAACATCTCTCTTTTTATATATTTAAGCTAAGTAATTATTTTGATTTATTTTTTATATTAAGGAATATTCATAGTTATGATTTTATCATATATATTATCATGTATTTATATAATAATATAAAAGTATAATCAATAAAATGAATAAAAATATTATTTAAAGTAATATTATAGACAATTTAAAATAAATACTATTTAGTAGTATTTTACTTAAAATATTTATTTGAATAATGTTTTTATTTTACATAAACTACTAAATTTATAATAATATTATTAAATTATAATAATAATTATTTATTAATAATAATTTAATATCACAAGAGTTATTATATAGTAACTATTTTTAATTAATAAAATTATGGAATGAATATTTTTAGTAAAATCGACTCCATTTTAACAGTTTACTAAATTTCAAAATTAAGAATAATTAATAGGTTTTATATATTGGAAATATATAACTATATTTTTTCAAAATATACAGAATAGAGTATGTTTCTATAAAATATTTAATTATTTGATTATAAAATGTATTACTATAAACATTCGGAATCTCCAAATATGAAAAAATTTTATGGTATATCTCTAGTTTTTTTAACTGTATTAATTATATAAAAATTAACATTGATTTATTCTATTAATAGAAATTATACTAATTAATAAATTGATTTATCCATATCCTATGTATGTGTATTTATTAATCTTTGATATTTTTTAATATATCAATATATAAAATAATTATATATTGATATTTTTGTATAATAAAATTATTTTGATAATCTCTTTAAAATTATTTCTTATTATTATATTTTAATATGTATTAACAATAAATTTAATTTTATTTTCAATATATTTATAATAAGATAAATATCTTTCTCTTATTTTTAGTGTTAAATTAATAGAAATTAATTTTGTTAAACTATAAATATCATAATAAATTGATATCTGTTCAATATTATAGCAGAAAATTTTTTATTCTCTATACATATAGAAATAGTCTATATAAGTTATAGATATTTTTATTTAAGTTAATTAATAATATTTTATCTTAATTAAAACTATAAATAATATTTATTATTTTAATTTTTACTAAACACTATAAATAAGTTGAAGAAAGTTTCTTCTTAACTCAAATTAATAATGATAACATTAAATTCTTTATACTAAAAATAAAGAAGTAATTATTTCTAATATAGAGATAAGATTAGTAACAGTTTCTATAATAAAAGATATAATATTTATATTAATTTTAAATAATATAAAATTATAAAATAAATATAACTTATCGTTTAAACTATCGAATATTTATTAGTTTTATAAACATTTAATAAAGTTTTCTGAACTTTAATACTAATTAAAAAATAATTTTATTTACTTATACATAATATCAATAGGTATGTATCCAGAAATATATTATAAATCAAGAAAAACAATTAAAGTTTAAAATAAATGATTAAATATATGTATTATTAGTTATTTAAAACATATACATCTTATGAATGTAATAAAATAATAAGTTTATTAAATTTATAAAATTTAATCACTATTAATTTAAATAAACGGTTAATATATTAAATTGATGTATTTTAGTAATTTTTACAACACTTGTTATAATAGAAAATAAATAATTATTATAAATTATCAACTATCATCTCTATAAATTATTTAATAAATATCAATATATCAAAATAGGCGTTTATCTTCTTTGTATAAATTATATTATAGATTTAATACAATTTATTAAAATAATCTATAATAAAGAATTAATTTTTAAATAATTTAAAAGTTTTTTTGTTTATTAAAATGTTAATTTATAGATAATCTTTAAAAAGTTATTATGTTATTAAGAAATAAAAATAATATAATTACGATAGTTGTTATTATATATAACAATGGCAAATTATAAGCTCATATATAACTAATATCATTTTTTTTAAAAAAATCGATTTCCATAAAATGAGATAAACTATAGTATAATTATTTTTATAATTTTATAATATTTTATGTTTAATGTAATTTATATAAAATAAAATTTAATTACTTTAATAGTAAATAATATATTTAGTTCTTTATTTTAGAATAAATTATTTTATATATATCAAGATAGAATAAATTAGTAATTAAATAAATATAAAAAACTAATATATTTTAATAATAAAATATTAAGAAATTATTTTTCTTATTTTGATAAGAAAGTGATTATATATCTTTATTCAAACGATATAATTTTTTTAAATTTAATAATTATAAAATCTTCAATTATTAATATCAGTAAAATATAAATATTATTTTTGAACTTAATTTGATATTATAATTTAATATTATACTTAATTAAGTAACATAATATTAATTAATTTTTACTTTAGTTTAATATAAATAGATAAACTAATATAAAATTATTAGTTAATAAAATTACAATATCAAAGATAGATTTATTAGTATATATTTTAAGATTGGATTAATATATAATATTAAGTGTATTTATAATTAATGTTATTTTATAGTTATAATAGAAAGAAGTGATATTTATAAATTAAATATTTTTTTAGTAGGATATAGAAAAATGCAATTTGGTAATAGTTATTAAAATAATAATTATCACTATACTTCTCATTTAGTTATTCAAAAATAAAAATATGAGAAAATTAATAGTATCGTAATTATTGTGTATAATAACCAAATTTGATTAAATATCAAACTATAAAATAATTAAAAAATATAGTTGTTTAGATATATTAAGTTAAATTTAAAACAAAATTAAGATATTATATTTTAGTTATAATTATGATAAAAATCTATAAAATGTTTTTGTTAAAATTAAAAACAATTTTATTTTATAAGATATTAAAAAATATAAAAATCATATTATTATAATAGAGCATTAATAAAATAATAAATTTACATTAAAATTAATTACAATATATATAGATAGTTAACTAAATGGAATTTGTTAAGCTAATTGTTAATTTCTAGCGAATAAACAAGAGTTAACGATAATTATAAATTAACTAAAGTAGTTAAATTAACTTATTTTTATTGATTAATAATAATAAAATTATAGACCAAAAAAATTGTCGAATTACTTTTTAACAAAATTCTTATAACTTTATATAACTAAATATTATTAACATAATAAAACAGAACAATGTTTTATAAAAAAAAATAAAGATCAAATATTCATTAATTTTTTAATTATTTTATATAGTTCAGTTACTATTATTGAAGTATGATAGATTAGTTTAAACTATATGTAATTAATTTAATTAAGTAAATTAATAATCTAATAATAAAAATTATTAATAAAGTATGTATGAAATAGATAAAAATATATTTTATGGAAAATGTCAATTTAATAAAATGTTTTTATTTGCATTTTGTTTCGATATAGGTATTGACATACGTATCTATATTTACATCATATACACATATACTACATTAATTTTCGATTATGATAAATAATAGATAAAATATCATTTTAATTTTCAATTTTATTACTAATTAGTATTAATTTAATTTGACTAATATTATTAATTTTAATTATTTTATTAATTTTTTTAAAATCTATAGTTATTAGCTTATAGATATTTATTAATTATTAATTAAGACTACTACTATTTTAGTATTGATATAAACTTAATTTCATAATTTAATAATGAATGTATATATATTTAAGTATTAATATATAATTTTATTTTGAATAATATTCTTTATATTAAGTAATCAATTAATAGTTTTTATTTAATTAAATATAAGATATTAGGTTATTTATATGAAATTTATTTTATATAATATATAAAAGTTTAAATTGTTTATTTATTTTTGTGTTATTTTTATATAATTTATTTTATAATTTCCATAATGATATTATTGAATAATTAAAGATAAGTTTTATAAATTATTATTAGAATATTTAATAAATAAAATCGTTAAATTATTAAATTTTTATCTATTTTAGTGATTATTTGATTTTCATGTTAGTTTATGATATTATTGTAATTAAAAAAAATTAATATTATCATCTATTTCATGATATTATAATAGAATAAAGTAACTAAAAGATTATTATTTATTTTATGATCTATTTTATTTATAAATATTAGTTTTAATATATAAATTATTTTTATTTAAAATTAGATACATCAATAATATTATTTTATAACTTAATGAAAACTTTTATATATTAATTAAGAATTTATTTTATAAGAAAATAAAATAAATCTTATTAGTTAATATATATAAAATATATAAGCTATTTTATTATTATTTTATAAATCTTGTTTGTTTTAATAAACAACTAAATTAATTTTTCATTATTCATTTTATTTATTTAATAAATAAACTAATTATATTTAATTATTAATAAATTATACTTTAATTTATTAATAATTTTTTTATTTAGAATTATTAAAACATAATTATAAATTCTTGTTCATTTCAAAAATTTAATATTATAAAATACATATGTAATTAATTATCAATTTTATTGATTATTTTATCAAAAATAATTTCTGATCTTAATAATATAAGTTTTATGAAAAGTAATTTTTTATTTTTAAATAAAAATATTTATTTTAATAATTTTATTAGTGATATTTTATTTTAAATAAATTAACTTTAATAAAAATTAATACTATATTATATATTATAAAATAACTTTTTAAAATAAATTTTTATAAGATCATTCTATATAATAGAATAGTATTAAAATATATGTATAAATATTATCATGAAATAATTATTTTCTAAATATTTTTCTCTAAAATGATATTCTATATTATAGAAGAAATTTCATTATAAATAGAAAAGTACTAATACCTCTCTTCAATTTATATTTTGTTTTCGTTATATATAGTGTATTAAAATGTATAATCTTCTTAATCCTAATTCAGTTAATAAAATAGTTAAATAAAATTGATACTTTACTAAATAATAAAATATAGACTTATAGTCGTAATGTAATAAAATTATAAAAGATAATATGTTGATATTATATACTTTAAATTTTAAATATTATTAAAGCTTAAATTTATTTTTTAATTTTATTTAACTTATATATATTATTTTAATTATAATATATTTATAAATAATATTGAAAATATTATTCATTAAAAAATTATTTAATAGTAAATAGCTAATTATTTTAATATTTTAAATAAAAGAAATTATCAATATTATCAATTAGTCATTATTAAGTTTTTTAATTTAAAAGTTAAACTAAACAAAACAGAGTGATATAAATATTAAATAAAAATTATTAATTTTTATTTAATATTTTTAAAAAAAATACTAAATCAATCATTAATTCATTTAATATTTAAAGATTATTAATTTTATTATTTATTATTATAAATAATATATTAGTAGAAATGTTATCTATTATTTTAAAAATAATTTTATTATAAACAATTAAAGTTTAAAAAACAATAAAGTTTTATTACTAACTAATAATATGAAAGTAAATAAAATTAGCTTATAAATATAAATTAGTAATTTGTATTTATAAGCTTTTTCATTAATAATGCTAATTTATATAAATTAAGATTAAATATATCATTAATAATTCTAATTACTATTTTATTTTAAAATAAACTATTTTATAGTTTTTATATTAAAAAATATTATATATAAATTTAGTTTACTTTAAATTTATATATTTAAAATAAACTATTTATAATAAAATACAATAAAGCAAAAAAATCATAAAAATTAATTAATAATATATTATTTTAAATATATTCATATAAATATATTATATATATTAAATATCTCTAATCAATATAGATAATTCTATACTAATCAAAATATTTATTAATAATCTAATTAAAATTAAAATTAAAATATTTTTAAAAGTAATCAGTATGCGTAATATAAGTAATAATATTTTTATTAAAACTTTTTGAAATAAAAAATAATATGATTTATATATAATATAATTTTTTATAAATAAAAGCATAAAATTTTTATCAAAAACTAAGTTAGTTTTTGATAAAAATTAATTAAAGTAAATAGTATTTTATATTTTAAATTAAATTCAAAATATATGATATATATAATATATGTTTTTATTTTTATAAAATTTATTATTAAAAATAAATTTTATAAAAATAATGCAATTTTATCCATTAGTCTGGAAAAGCTTGCTTACTAAGTTATCACTAATCAAACTACCTAAAATAACATTTACTAATTAAGGTTATTATTAAAACTAACAATATCTTGAGTTTTTTTATAAAAAAAGTTTCTTATTATTTATCATAATATATATTTAATATAACAATTATAAATTGTAGATTAGCTTTTTTTATATGTTTTTCTTTTTAAAAAATTTATTACTTTAATAAAAGTAATAAAGATTTAATATTTAGTTATTTAAAAATATATTCTAAATATATATAAATAGTATATAATCCTATTAATAAATTTCAGTTATATCTAAAGTATAAATTTTATTGATTTTTCATTATTTGAATTAATATTTTTTATGCATACTTAGAAAATAAGTTTTTTAGATTTGTATTTTTATTATTATGATATTAATAAAAATTTCTAATTAATAAAATATTTTATTATCGATGATTTAGTTAAAAAAATAAAAACTTAGTAATCTTTTATATTCTATAAAGAATTTATTAAGTGAATAATATATAATATTTATTTTAACTTGAAGTAATAATATTAATAATTTTAAAATATTTAACTTATTAAATTTAATAAATAAACTAGATTGTTACAGTTTATCTATTGAGATATAAATAGACTTTTTTATATAGTTGAAACATTTAAATCATTAAACTATTATTAGTTAATGATTGTATTTTATATATTGTTATATAACTAAATATTAGTTACTTATCAAATATTAATTTCAAAAAATATGAATAAATATTTTTTGAAATTAATATTTATATTTTTAAAAGTTTCATTATAAAATTAATATAAAAATTACGATTAATTATAATATTAACATAAAAATATTAATCTCTTATTTAAATAAATATAATAAGAATATTTAATTAGTTTTATTAACAAATAAATAAATTTATTAAAATAACATATGTTTTATAAAATTATTAAAATAAATTATTAATAAATTAAAACTGAATAATATCATATCTAGTTAAAAACAATAATTTAACTTATATATTATATTAATCTTATCATGAAAATTAATCAATCAATTTATTTTAAAAATATTATAAGTAAAGAGTCAAACACATAACTATACTAAATAGTATTTTGATAAATTTAATTATTTACACTATTTTAATAAAAATAATTATAATGAATGATTTTATTAATATTTAAAGTTAAATTAGCATTTTTTTAATATTAATATATGCATATGTATTTATAAATTTTAATATAAAGATATTCGTTTTATATAAAAACTCTTTTTAACAATAAACTCGATATTATACTTTGACAATCCTATTAGTCATTATAATTAAAAATATATGATATCAATAATTAAACTTAGTTATAAATATAAATATAATAATTATATTAAAGAATTTAGTAAATATGAAACTATTTAAGAGTTATTTATTAATAATGAAATATATTTATTTTTAAAATTGAATCTATCAAAAATATATTTTTTACTATAAAATAAAATAAAACACTAATATTTATAATTTTAATTATTTATGATTGATTATAGTTTAATTATCATTAATAATGAAAGAATAAAATTAATATCTATTATAAGTTATAAAAAAATTTTTTTCATGAATTATAAAAATATTTATTGTATAATATAATAAATAAGATTTGCTAAATATATAGATATTCTGTTTATAATTTAAATAATAAAATATATTTCAATATAGTTTATTGAACTAAACATTAAATACTCATAATATACATATATTATATTCTTTAATTATAATGTTATTAAAGATATAGAAAATCTTAATTCAGAAAGATATTTTGATATGTTATTAATTATAAATATGATTTTAATTATTAATATCTGAAAATTAAATTATTATAAATATAATTTTTTATTCATAAAAAAGTTGAATATAAATTCAAATATAAAAATAAAATAAAAAAATTGAATTTATCAATAGATAATTTACTGTATAAATATAGTTATTCTTTTATAAAATAAAAGCTTATTTTCAGTTATTGAAATACCTATATAACGTTTATTTATGAAATAAAAAACAAAAACATTTTGATGATATGGAAAATATAAGTTAATAGTCCAATTTAGATTTTACTAAAACTAAATTTATTAAGAATTTTTTGATTAATGATAAATTATATTTAAAAACAAGATTAATTTTGCTAAGAAATATTTAAAATAATATAAAATATAATAAATCAGTTCATTTATATTATAAAAAATAGAATATTAATTTATTTATAACTAATAAAAAACATAAGATATAATCTTAAAAATTTTAATTTTAAAGACACTGATGCTATAATGGATTAATAATGTAATTTATTATTCTAATATTATCTTTAATTTCATTTATCTATTTAAATAGATTAAAACATTAAAATTAAGAATTTTTCTATATGAGTTTAATACCTATAAAAAGAACTATTGGAAATATAATTATAACATTTTAAGAAGTTTATTATTAGATATAGTAAATACTATTGTAATTAATATATTGATATTTATATAAGAAATTATAAATAATTTTTAACAAAATATTATAAATAATTAATATATTTAAATACTTATTATTAAATAAGTATAAATAATAATTTTCCATGTATATAAATAGAATCAATTAAAGTTGAAGACATGAGTATAAAATATTTTTTAAAAAAATCGTTTCTAAATTTATAGTATAAAATATTTATCAACTTTATTATCAATAACTACTAATTTATGTAATGATGTTTATTATTTTAACGAATACCTTTAAAATTATTTAATTGATATAGTTTTAAAGATGTTTTCAACTTATTCATTATTTTTATATACTACTGTATTTAATTGTAATTAATAAGAAATATTTAATAAATTAAATAATAAAATTTAATTTAATATTTAATATTCATATGTTATTATAAATATATAAAATAAATTGGAAAAAATAAAATGTCTTTGATCAATACAAAAATTAAACCTTTTAAAAACACTGCCTTTAGAAATGGAAAATTTATAGATATATCTGAAAATGATATTAAAGATAAATGGAATATTTTTTTCTTTTATCCAGCTGATTTTACTTTTGTTTGCCCAACTGAATTAGGTGATTTAGCTGATCACTATGATGAATTACAGAAATTAAATGTTGAAATTTATTCCATTTCAACAGATACTCATTTCGCTCATAAAGAATGGCATAGTAATTCAAAGACAATTAGTAAAATTAAATATACTATGATCGGCGATCCTAATTGGACATTAACTCGTAATTTTGAAGTAATGCGTAAATATCAAGAAAATAATCAAGAGAAGGAATTAGGTTTAGCGGATCGCGCTACATTTATTATTGATCCAAAAGGTATTATTCAATTTGTTGAAATTATATCGGAAAATATTGGGCGCGATGTTTCTGATTTATTAAGAAAAATAAAAGCTATACAATATATCGCAACTCATCCAGGAGAAGTTTGTCCAGCTAAATGGAATGAAGGGAAACTAACAATATCTCCTTCAATCAATTTGGTAGGAAAAATTTAATAAAAATTTTAAAAATAATTTTATTGTATTTTATTCAATTTCAACTTTTTTCTTTAAAAAAGAAGTTGTGAAACACAATACATTATCAATGTATTAGATGTAAGTAAAATTAAAAAGATATTAATTTCTATTAAGTAGAATTAATATCTTTTTAAATAAAATATTTTAAATTATTCATAACATATATTATTTTATGTTTATTTAATATAAAATACGATAATTAAATTATATATTATAATTACTATTTTTATCTATTTTGGTTTGATATTTTCTATTTTAAATATAAAATTTTATATAATTAATATATATTTTATTTCATATTTAAATAGTAGTATTTTATGTAGAAAAATTCTTAGATATTTAATAATATAAATTAAATTGATTATTTGTTATTTAATTTAATTCAATGTTAAATAAATAATCTTTCTTTATTAATATAAAAATGTTTTTTCAGAAAATAGTATATTCATACTAATAAAAATATTTTATAATAATAAATATATTAATCTTTTTCTTTTTTCTATAATCTTTATGTTTGATAAACAATATTACTATATCTAGTAAAATATTTTGATAAAATAATCAATATTTTTTAAATTTTAATTTAATTGAAAATTTTTTTAAAATTTCATAATTAAATTTATATCTGAAATTACTAATATCTTTCTTTAATTTCTCTAAATTAAATATATATGATTAGTAAAGCGATCAAAATTAAGATTAATAGAGTTTGTTAACATTAATTCTTATGAATTTATAAATTTTATTTTGAAAAAATATATTTTAATTAATTAACGGTTTGTTTTCATCTGCAATATCATTATTAATATTATTAAATATTAATTAATTTCCTTTTTCTAGTTAAATTAAATTAATTTATAATTTCTTATTTTAAATATTTCTTTATATTATTTTTATTTATAGAACTTAATTTTATTAATATTAACAGTTAATATTAATTCTGTTAAATAAAATCTCTTTAAATTTTACTCTTTATAATATAAATAATTTTATTATAAACAATATAATATATTGTTTTAATTATATTTTAGATAATTTTTATCTTTTAATCAACTTTAATAATTTTTAAATTTAAAATATTTATATCAAGGTCATTAATATGATATATGTTGTCTTGATAGATATTTGAAGTATATATATTATAATTTATTATTTGATAAATAAAATATATATACTTTTAAAATTTAAATTAAAAATATATTCAATTTTTTTTTGAATAAAGCCTCTATTTATAGACTTTTAACATTATATAGTAGAAATAAAAAGATCAAAATAAAGTAATTTATTTCTATAATAATATGATAAATATAACTAAAAATAAGAAATATTAATACTTATGATTTAATTTTATAAATTAAAATCTTCTATTTTATAGAATATAAATATAATATGTGAATTCATATATTTATGATAATATTGATTATTATATTTTTATGAATTTTTATAACTTATAATTATAAAAAATAAAATAAAAAATAATTTTATATATTGAATTAGTATTCTACTAATATCCACTTAATTAAATTAATTATAATTTTATTTTTATTTATATTATAGTCTATAAAATCAATTTACAATTTATTAAATTGAAAAAATATTTTATAAAATATTAAAAAAATAATAATACTGTTTTTAAAATTATTATTATTCTAATGTTAATTCAGAAAAAATATTTTTTAGCTTTAAAATATTGAATAAAATTTAATAAAATTATATATATTTTTTTATTAATATTTTTTATAAAAAAGCTATTAATCTAAAGTTAAATAAAAAATTATAGAATTTATAAAAACAACTTGATATTTAAAAAGATATGTATAATTTATAAAAATTAGTTTTTATTATTTTATCTTTATATATTTTATATTATTTTCTTAAAAATAAACAGTATTTTATTGACTAACAGGTTATAATTATAAATATACATTTTTTATTAAATTTATCAAAATATTTATTTGTCAAAATACTTTAATGATTAAATGATTATGCGCTTTTTATATTTTCATAAAGTATTAATTATGTGAGAATTAAATTCTCACTTTTTTTACGAAAATTCATAATATAACAATTATTCTAATTGTTTCATATATTATTAATTTCAAGAAAATTTATTAATAAAGTGATACTCCAATAATTAAGAACTTATTAATTATTATTTTTTTTGAGATAAAAATTTATCTTTAGGTTAAAATATATTCTTATGATAATATCATACAATTTGATAATTTTAAGTTACATAACTTACATATCATAAATAATTTCAAAGATTCATTATAAACATATATTTATTTAAAGTTAAATCTCCATTCACTAATGAAACTGATACTATTATAAACTTATAAATATATATAAAAGAATATATTTATAAGCGATTAGTTAATGATAGATTCTTTTACTTAATCATATATATACATTGAATAAAAAATATATAATCCATTGGCATAATTGTTAATAATCGATATATAATTCTAATATTAGTTTTATATTAGATAAGTTAATATGCTAATCTTAAAATATTTATTTTTGTTTTAAAATTAACTAAGAAGATTTATTCATAATGAAGTAATAAATATTAAAAATAATTTAAGTATAATATGTACAATGGTATAAAATTCCTTACGATATTTATTTGAAATCTATAAATAAACTTCATTCATATATATTCCACGTTGTGTTATATAAAATTATAATCATCAGTGAATGCAATGATGAAAAATCTTGAGCTTTAGGTTAAATGAATAGTGCTTATCACTTTAACATTATTATTTTTAATCTTAAAAAAAATAACAAATCAAATCATTAAAATAATAAAACATATTTGGATTGCTATATTAATTTGCGAACGTAAACGTTTTTAAGTAACTTTCTGGATTTATTCTTATCATAAATTAAAATTTCTCAATTATTAATATTATAAAATTAAAGAAGTTAATTTATATTATTATTGATTTTCCATCAAGATATTAATCTACAAAATTTATTTTTTTCTATAATGAGTTACATATTATAGTAAAGTTTGTCAATTATCATATTTAAATTAGATTTAGAATTTTTATAAGAAAACTGATATTTTTAAAATAAAGATTTAATATGTTTTACTTATCGAGACCTCGTATTAATAAATCATATAACTTATGTATTTTGGTATGAACAGACATTAATATATGTTCCATGTAAAACAACTATTATCTATTAAATTATAAAACTTTAGAAAATGTTTAAACAAAAAACATATTTTAGATTAATGATACAATAATCTTAAATATTAATATTCTCATTAGTTTGTAACCATAGTATTCTAACTATAATACATAGATGATCAATATCATATTAAACAAATCATTAAATATTTCAAAACTAGTAATCTAATTAGCATTTTGATATTTATTTTTAATAAAAAACTCTCATATCATTTATAAGAATAATTATATTATAGCCTAACGATACCAGAATAATTTGATAGTTATTATATTTTATATAAGAATTGAGATTATATTAACTAATTATTAAAGAACAATGTTATTAGCTTATTTAGTTGGATTATACGATAAGTTAACAAGATTAGAAATAAAATAACATATTCTAATAATTTAAAATAATACGCATATAAAAATTTTAATAAAATTTAAAAAATTGAAATTATAAATAATTATAAATCACTACTTTTATTAAATAAATTATTAAAATATAACTATATTTTAATAATTATTGCAATATCAGATATTTCTAATAAAATTTATATTACTTTAATAAATTTAATTAAATTAGCAAATTCTTCTTGACATAAATTTATACTTTATCATAGCATCATACTATGAAATTTCTATCTCAACATTATTATAAAATTACAAGATAAAGTCTAATGTTTTAGTATTTTTATAAAGTAATTAATAAGTATTATGGAAATTAATATCAATATTGATATTAGTAAGTTTATAATATTCTTTTTATAAAATAAAATATGATTGGAATATCATTTAATATAATTAAATGATATAATCAATACTAACTTTAAAAAGTAATGTTTTAAATATACCAATTTAATCCACTTAATAGAGTCATAACAATGATATAGCATTTTTACTTCAATGAATGATATAAAACCAACGAATAAAAAAAATCTTTTTTTGCAATTTATCTATATCATATTAATATAAATTACTTAATTTTAAAATTAGATAAACATATTTTTTTAAAAAATATAGTTTAATAAATAAACTATATTATAGTAATTAATTTTATATAGTGAATAACTTAAATTCAACTTTATAAAATTATCGTTATAAGTTAAAAAAATAATATTTATTAATTTTAATCAATTATATAAAATAAAATTATAATTATTAATTGACTTATATATTTTTTATAAAAAATATATAACTAAATTTAAATAAGTAATTATATCTAAAATGCACTGATATTGACATATTTATTTTTTAAATTATCTACTAATTATCTAAGAAAATATTATTAAATATAATAAGCTTAACTTTAACTATATATCTAATTTAGAATAATATGTTATTTTATATCTTACGAATAAAAGTAATTTAATAAATTAAATAAGATTAAACAATCTTTATATTAAAAAAATAAATAATTTTGTATTTTTTTGAAAAAAATTGTATTAATTTTAATTTTAAGTAGATCTTAAAATATCATATAATTTTATAATTTAACATTTATTTAAATTATAAACTTTAGATTAGTACATAAATCTATTTAATCTATTTTAATATTAAAACCATATATAAAAGATAATGTAAATTATTTTATTAAAATTTAGTAACCAATGATATGATATATATCAAGAAAAATTTAAATTTAATTATATAAAAATTTATTTATGATATTAATAAAATTAATTTATTAAATGAATTAAAGTTAGATATATTAAATATAATATATACAATAATTTTCATATTAACAATTATTATAATTTAAATTATTTCTTACTTAAAAATAAAATATATAGATAATAATTTGATTGTTAATAAAAAACATTATAATATATTTTCTTTGTTATAAATAAAAAATACATAAAGTATAAAATAAAATAAAAGATTATATTAATTGTTTATTTAAATCGAATTATGGTTTTTATTTTAATATATCTTTAAACTGAAATCAAAATATAATAGAAAAGTTATGCTCTAATAGCTTAAAAATATTATTTGGTGAATTTAATATTCTATTTATATAAATTAAATTTATTATCTTCCTCCTATATAATTTATTTAATAAATTATATAGGAGTACATTAATATTTATAGTTCTTAAAGCAGAAAAAATAATTATATAACTATCTATTAATCATTATTAGTAAATTTTATAATTTAATATTTTATGGAATATTATAGATTTTACTTTTTTTTAATAAAATGAAATATTTATATATAGAATTTATTTTATACACATTATAAAAGCTAATATATTAATTAAATTTTATATTTTAAAGTAGAGTAAAAATATTTATAGTTTCTTTAAAAAAATATAAATAATTCAAAGTAATAAAGTGAAATGATGTGTATAATCTGATTTATTACAAATTTGTTTAAAGATATAAAATATATATATAAATATAACATTTTATAGTATCATAATAAAATTATTTAATATAAAAAATATATTTATATCAATTATTTTTCAACAAAACCCATCTAATATAATTGAAATAAACTTCACTTTTATGTCATGCTCAAATGGTAGTAAAATGAAAAATAAATGTGTTATATTACCTTGTAAATATTTATAATAAGTTTATTTTTATTTATGCAAATATCATATTACTGATAAATTGATTATTATTGTTATTTATATTAAAAAAACATTTATTGACAATAGAGTAGAATAAGAGATAAATATAATTTATTATTAATATTGATGATTGAAGATATAGTTTTATCAAGTTTTCTGAAATTTTATACTTATTTTAAATATTAAAATTAATAAATTACATCTTTATTCTATTTTGTTTATTTAATATTTTTATGCTTTAATAAGATAAAATCTTATAAATTATAAAAATGTTAAGTTTTAAAAACACGCTTAATTTATAAAAATTATTTTTATTTTAGTACATTGAATATATCTCTAAACATAGGAATATATCTATTCTTCGAATCAATATGAAATATTTACAATAATATGTTTTATATATTTATCAAATAAAAGCTTTTTTAAAGAAAAAAGAATTTTAGATTATTGAATTATTATAAACTTTATATCACATTATCTTAATATTAATTTTATATATATTTTTAACTAAATGAAGAATATAAAGAATATCCTGAGTTTCAATTTTTAAATTGATATTTAAAATATTATACATATTAATGTTTAAATATATAAGTAGTATAATATGTGGAACTTATTATTAGAAGAATTATTAAATATATATGAATGATTTTAAATTTATCACAAAATATTTGATTATATAAAATATATTTTTATATAATTATATTTAAGTATTACTATTTTAGTAGTATTTCATCTTTAATTTAGTAAAAATATTTTATTGAAAATTAAAACTATTATAAGTTTTAATAAAATGGAACTTTTAACATATGATTACAATTAAAATATTGACTTTACTTATTTAAGTATAAAAAAATTCAGCAGACTTGATTAACAATTGAAGTTACTTTTAATATATATTATTAAAAACATTTTTTCATAATAAGATTGTATAAGATTTCTTCAGTTATTATAGAAAATATTTTTTACTATTTAAATTCATTGTTATAAGTTATTATTCTTTATTTTATATATTTTGTTAATGTAATAATTCTTAGTTGTATTAACTATAATATCACTAATATTCTAATCATAGAAAGTAGTAATATTCTATTATTCAAATGATAGAGTTTTATATTTCATATATGAATATAAAGTAATAAAACAAACATAGACAATAAGAACAAATATTTTATATAATAACAGATATATAGTAAAATTATATTTTATCTATCATTTAAATATAATTAATAAGTTATAAAATAATAATAACTAATTTATAATAATAAAAGTAATAATAAATATAAAAATTTTATCTAAATTTTCTTTTATAAAATAAATTATATTTACTTTTATTATCTATTCAATTTATTAATCTTAAAGATTAATAAATTGAATCTTTAGTTAGTAATAATTGTTTTATTAGTTTATTTTATAATAATATTATTTAACATTTTTATTAAAATATATTAAGTATAATATAATCAACAAAAGTAATTTATTATTTATTGTATTTTTTTTACGATTTATAAAATAATATTTTAAAAGCATGATGCATGAAAATATTAAGTTTAAATAGAAATCATACTACAGTTAAAATTCAATAGGTATAATAATAAATATACTCCTTAAATACCTTAATAGATACACTTCTTGCTTTTTTATTATTTTATGAGATAGTTAATTTTGATATTTAACATTATTTGATTATTTATCATCATAAGATATATAATAAAAATTTTTATTTTTAATAAAATGTCTAAATATTTTAAGAATTAAAACAAAATATTATATAAACACTTTTTAAAAATAAATAATTTTATATAATAAATATTATGTTAAGAGTTGATTATCAATTTTAGATTCTAAAAAAAGTTATTTTTTTTAAATACATTACTATAACAAACAATAATATCATAAATAAAATAATAATTTTCAAGAAAAGAAATATGATCATAAAAATAAAAAAAGATTTATAATAACTAATATTTAAAATTAATTAAACAATTGATAATATAATAATATTAATAACATATTAACTCAGAAGATAAACAAGTAAGCATAAGAACTCTATGATAAGTTAAAAATGAAAAAACATTTTAATTATTAGTAAATTATAAAAAATACTTTATTATATTCTCAATTATGTTTATTTAAAATAAAATATTGTAATAAATAAATCTATTATTATTTTATAACTTTTTTTCTAAAAATAATTCTTATCTTAACCTGATAGAAGATAATTTTATAAAAGTTTTAACAAGGATACTAAACGTGTAAATATAATTATATATAAAGGTAAATTAGAGATAAAATTATTCATATTATATAAAGATATATCTTAGTTCTTAACTATATTAAAAAATATCTATATTATAAATTTAAATAGTTAATATCTCTATTGTATAGAGATCGTTTTTCATCAAGATTTCATCTTGTAGTTAACAAATAAAAATATATTAAAAATACATCTAGTTAAATAAAGTAAATAAAACATATTAATTTTTTAAATCTACTAATTAAAATTAGATCTTATGTTTAAATTTATTTAAAATTTTTATATAAAAGTTTTTAACAAGTCATCATCCATTATTTAGTGGTAGAGAAGTTATACCAATTAAAATATCTTAGATCTTAAGTAGCCATAAATAGATATATAACAAAAGATTTTTTAAGTAAATAAATCAAAAAAAATCAAAAAAAAAGAAAAATGATAAACGTTTAACTAAATAAAACTATTTTATAATATTTTCAGAAATTAAATTTATATATACGATATTAAAACAAAATATATTTATATCTTTATGCATATAAAAAATAAATATAAAACATAAGAAAAGCAAATAGTAGAGGTAATAGAACTATAAAATAGACTAGAATTAAACTATGAAGATTAATATTTAATAAAATGAATAATAGACTTATAGATAAAAGATTTTAAACTTTGTGTTTTTATGTTATATTTTTTTTTAAAAAACAAGTTAATATAAATAAGATTTATATAACATTGTTTCATTTAAAAGAAATGATTAAAATTATCAATTTATTAAGTAATGTACCTATTAAATATACTTCTAACGAATCTATCAACTAAGTACTTTAAAAAAAGATATCAGTATTAATAGTTAATAACATTATTAATAATATATTTTAAAATAAATTTTTAAGAGTTAAAATTTCATAATATATTGATTTTAAATAATACGCCCTATAGGATTCGAACCTATGATCTACGGCTTAGAAGGCCGTTACTCTATCCAATTGAGCTAAGGGCGCTTAGAAATAAAAGCTTATTAATAATAAAAAATATTTTCATATTATATGACTTATGAAAATTGAGTCAATATTTTTAGTAAAATTATTTATTTTATTTATTTAGTTTAATAATAAATCTGACATTATCATTTTATTTTGAGAATATATAAATATTATTAATATGTTATATGGATAATAAAGTAATGTCAGCAAAAATTATTGATGGAAAAATGATTTCCGAAACAATAAAACAGGAAATTACTGAAAAAAATAAATTGAGGATTTCATTAGGTAAAAGAGCTCCTGGGCTTGCAGTGATCTTAGTTGGTAATGATCCAGCTTCACAAATCTATGTGAATAATAAACGTCGTATATGTAAAGCTATTGGTTTTGTTTCTCGCTTATATGATTTACCAGAAAATACTATTGAGTCTGAACTTTTATGGTTAATTAATAAACTTAATAACGACAAGGAAATTGATGGAATCCTCGTTCAATTGCCTATGCCTAAGATTATTAACTCTATTAAGATATTAGAACATATACATCCAAATAAAGATGTTGATGGTTTTCATCCTTATAATATCGGTTGTCTTTGTCAAGGTACACCAAGGTTGCATCCTTGCACACCTTATGGAATTATTACATTACTTAAGCGTTATAAAATTAATTTACTTGGTTTAAATGCCGTTATCATTGGTGCTTCGAATATCGTAGGTCGCCCTATGAGTTTAGAATTACTACTTGAAGGTTATACAACTACTGTTGCTCATCGTTTTACTACTAATTTACGTCATCATGTAGAGCATGCTGATTTATTGATTGTAGCCATTGGTAAACCAAATTTCATTCCTGGTGAGTGGATAAAACCCGGTGCTATTGTTATAGATGTTGGAATTAATCGATTAGAGAATGGGAAAATTACTGGTGATGTCTGTTATCAAGAAGCGCGACAACGTGCTAGTTGGATTACTCCAGTACCTGGTGGAATTGGTCCAATGACAGTAATTATGCTAATGCAAAATACTTTACAAGCTTGTGAAAAATATCATGATATTTCAAATGTTAACCAATTAACTATAAATGATAATTTATCATCTTTATAAGTAACAGGTATATTAATTATCTTTTTATTGAAATTTTCATATAAGATAAAAATTGAACTAGATGTCAAATAATTTATTATTTAATGTATTTTAAAATTGATATTTAAATAAGAATACATAAACTTTTTAAAAAATTAAAACAACATCACTACTTTATTTAATTGAAAATTTTTTGTTAAAGATAAATTATTAATTATAAAAGTTTTTCTTAATATTTTCTTTTTTATCATAAACATTTTAATCTTATTTAGTTTTTTAATATTTTAAAATAAAAAATTACTAATTTAAAATTAATAAATAAATATAATATTTTATATATTATTGTTAATATAATAATAAGGTATTTTTACATAATTTCTATAGTAAGAAAATATTTCTTTAATTTAAATTTTTTTAATTTTTTAAAATATTAAATTTATATCATAATAAATCAATTAGTAACTATCAAAGAATACTTTGGTTATTTTTAAAAATGCCTTCTATTATCAATAAGATTAATATTGTAAAATATATAATAGATATAATTTAAATCATTAATTTCAATTTGATTTATTTTTTTATTTTTAATCTAATAATAAATATTATTTTCATTGCTTTCTTATAATTAATAAATAAGAACAATTTTCTTTAGTATTAAATTTCTATATATTTATTATTTTAATATTTATATTATTTACTTAATAAAAATATAAATTATTTTATTTATAGTTAAATATCAATATTTAATTAATTTATTTGGTTAATTATGAAGTTATCAATTTTATTTACTGTTACGAGATTTATATCTATTATACCATATAGTTAAAAATTATATTAATTTAAGGTATTTTATTAGATTGATTAAAATAAGATAAAAAATATTTAAATTTAATTTTATCTTTAATATTCATAGGTAAATTTTATATTCAACATATCTTGAAATTTATGATAAATAATTAAATTAGTTAGTAATGATTCCATCTATTATTTACTGATGCTATTTTATAAATTATAAAATGCTATAATTAATAGAATTATCTAAAAGATAGTTTATAATTTACTAAAAAATTTAAATATATATTTTAAATTATAAAAAATTTATTTATAAGAACTGTCTAATTTATTTTAAGATATATTTATTTAAAGAAATATATCTTAAAATATTTCATATAAAAAACTCAGATTTATATCGAAAAAATAATAAGCAAGTTTTATTATATAAAAATAATAAATAATATTAACTTTTTATTTAAATTCTTTATATTTTAACTATTCTAGAAATGACTTATTTTATATTTATACCTTAATTAAATTCGAATTTAATTAAGGTATAAACTTTAAGTCTATTCATTATTATCTTAAGTTAACTAATAAGAATATTGTATTATTTTTGATAATTTTCCTAAAAACAAAAATTTTTAATTTTTTTATTAAAAAATTAAAAACTCTATCTTTAAATATTATATATTTTTATATAAGTATTATTTATGTATCAAATATAGATTTTTTAAAATAAAATTCACTTGTTTATTAAAAATAGTAAGTTACTAAATTAAATTAAATATAATTAAAAGAAAAATATAGTTAATAACTATAGATTTTTTATAACCTGCTTAAGTTTTAAAAACTTATAAAGTTTCTTTTAAAAGATAATAATCTATTTATTATTAAAATAATTTTTATTGATAATTAAACATTTGAGTAAATAGAATTTAATAATATATCTTAAAGATGTCAAATATCTTAATGAATGTCTAATTTAATAGAAATATAAAAATTTTTGATAAAATATATTAAATAATATTAAATAAATTTTAGATAAAAATAATTAAAAAAATTAAATAAAACCTAATTAAATAACTTATTCTAAATAAATTATTTTTTAATGTATTTTTATTAAAATAACTATTTTATTGATTATCAATTCTTAATTAAATTAATGTAGTAAAATCAATATATATTATTATATAATATATATTCATAAAATTATTTATTTTAAATAGAAAATATATTATTATAAATTAATGTAAATCAAAAACTAATAATGTTATAAATAGATTATAATATTAATATTTTTATTTAACTCATAAAATAACTAAGAATTATTTATAAAATAATATAAAGATATAATCTTTATTATTGATTAGTTATTTTTTTATTTCATTTTTTTGTAAAAATATGATGGATGATAATCAGATTCTAATTAATAATTATAGTATGAATTATTTCATTAAAATATTAAAAATAAGTAAAGTTTCATATTTATAAGAAATAAAAATAGTAATTATTAGAATTATAAATTTTATATAAGTAAATAAATTTTGATTAAATTTAAATTATTTTAATTTAAAAATAGTTTATTTTGTTATCATTAATAATATTTTAATAAAAAGTTTTTATAAGGCTTTATTAAATATTAATAAGAATTATTATAAATCTTATTTTTATTTATTTTTTTACTTAAATAAATATTAATAATAATGTTATTAAAATCTTATAAATTTTAAAATTTAATTTTTTAATATAAGTATCACTAAATTATTTTAATTTATTTTTAAAATAGCTACATATATACTGTAATATAATTGATTTTTATTTAATTTTAAACAAAAAATAATGTTAATCATAGAAAGAATTTTCTTTCACTTGATTTTAATTATAAATTATATTAAATTATATTTAATTTATTTAAAATTAATATATAGATTCTATTTTTAAAACAATAGAGAATATTATTCTATAGATTTTTTTAGAGCATAGTCTATAATATAAGTAAAATTATTTTTTAATCTAAAAAATATTCATTTTAAAATCTATTGATGAAAATAAATGTTATTTAAAATTAATTTTAAAATAAAATTCATTCTCAATTATTCGATAATTTTTTAATTATATTATATTTAAATTGAAGATACATTATATGTTATTTATAGAAAGAGAATATTATATATTTTCATTAAAGCATTTTTATATAAATTCAGTTGCCAATTGCAACAGTAATTTTATCTTAATTTTCTAACATAGAACTTTAATATACTTAATATTTGATTTAATAATAAAAATCATCTCATATTTAATATTAGGTAAAAAACTCTTTAAATGTAAAATAAGCTCTTTATATACTTATTTATTAAGACTCATTTTCATCTCTGTCACTTTTAAAATTCCTATAAGTCTATATGTTATACTAACAAGTAGGCTTATTTTCATTAAATAATTTATATATCTAATGATGAGCTATTTTAATATTATTGATATTGCTTGAATGTATTATTATTTGTCATTATTTAATAAATTTCTTGAAAACTCTTACTTAATATACATAATATTAATACTGTTCTATACTCTATTAAATATAATAAAAAACTAATATTAATTTATGTAATTTTATAAAAATAAAAAAATTAAATATAATATAGTATATATTTTATATACTAGACTGTAAAATCTAGATAACAGTATAATTTTATAACTAAATTGAAAATACCATTTAAATGGAATATTAAATATTAATATTGTTTGTTTAAATTACTTAATTTAATTTTAATAGTTGTAACTTTGCGTTTTATAAATCTAATTATAATTAGAAGAAATTATAAATATTTTATGTTAATTTCTTAGATTGAATAATCTATCATTATTAATTCTTATTTTTATGACATTGAAAATAATAATTTTTATAATTTTATATAATAACTGTAATAATAATTTTATTATTAAACATTTTTTGAAAAATCCATTAAAAGTAAATATTTTAAATTTTGAAGAATTTACTATTTTATAGTGCTCTTATATAAAATAATATAATTATTTTATATATTTTAGCAATATTATAAATATAAAAGTTTCTTCCAAAAAAATTAATTAATATTATAAAATTTTATATTTTGTTATTTTCGTTATTGGAATAAAATAAAATCGATTAAATTAAATAAAATTTTTATTGCTATTGTTTAATATTTTAGATTACTATAATTAGTATATAGTAAATCACTACAATATAATATGTTTATTAAATATTTATTAATGTTTAATTAATTATTAAAAAGTTTTTTATTTTTTAATATAGTAATCTATAAATATATAAATATAAAAAATATAATTCTACTAGTTTTTTATTTTTTATTAAAAGATAAATTTTAGTTATGAAAGGTTAAATATGTCAATTACAAATTGATTTTATTTTAGATATTTAATTTTTGGAGAATTATTTTTATCTTTTTATTTTTAATATATTTAATAATGATCTAGTCATGTTATTATTATTTTTAGCATACATGTAATCTTTATATTATATGAAACAAAATAAATTTTTGTAAAAATAAAATTAAATTACTAATATTTATTTAATTAACTTAATTTTTGCTATTTAATATATAAATGGGTATATATGTATGTTTATTTTTTTAATATTTATTAGTTTAAGAAACCTAAATTGAAAACTAGAAATTAATTTATTTTATTATTTTTTAAATTTAATTTCATTTATCTATTTAATATAATTATTATATAAATCTCATAGATTATTATATTCAATAATATGGTAAATAATATTTATTTTCATATTAATTTGTATAAATTTTGTATTTTAATATTAAATAATGTTATATTTTGCGATAGATTTTCATAATTTATAAAGATATATGAAAGACAATATAATTATTAATTAAATTTAACTAAAATCTTAATTTTAAATATTTTAGAAATTTTACTATATATTTATCCATATATTATAATTCATACTTTATATTAATTATATTATCATTAAATTAGTAATTTATGTTTATCTATATTTAATAAAATGAAATACTAATATCAAAAATACTAAATTTTATATAAATAAATTTTATTTAAATTTAATAAAACTATTTTTAATATTAAAATATATAAATTAATATTTAATGAAAAAATTTTAATAAATAAATACTTTATATTATTAGTTTTTAACTAAAATAAGATTAATTTATATTAATTATATTTTGATAATTATCATCAATATTTTTTATATTTTATAGATTTGTTTTTAATAATATAGTTAATGTAATTAATATATTCTAATATAGTTTAATACGATAATTAAATATACTTAATGAAAAAATATTTTATAATTTTAATATTTTTTAAAAATTTAATACTTTCATAAGAGTGATTTATATAAAAATTTGAATAAAAAAATTAAATTATAAAATAATATGAATATATTATAGTTAAATCATATATTTTAAAGATAAAATATATGATATTTTATAAATATATAGCAATATAGAGTGGTCTAATTAAGAAAATATATATAGAAAATTAAATATTTAATTTTCTAAAATAAATAATTATACTATATTTTATAATGGTTTTAAAATAAATTATAAAGATTTTATAAAAATAATGAAAATATTTTATTATTATTTGCTACGATGAATAATAATAAATTAAAATATAAAAGTATTTAATAGTACACTAAATATTACTAAATATTTTAAAAATAAATAAATATTCTTTTTTAGTAATGTATAATCTGAAATAAGTTTTTATTATTTTATTTAGCAATCATTCTATTCATATGATTAAGTTAATGTATTTTGTTATTTGTTTATTTATTGTATTTTAATTTTAGTGATATTCTATAATATTTATAATTTTTTAAAATTAATTAATTAATTTTAAAAAATATTATCTATTTATTAACAATATTTCAAGAAATTCATATATTTTCCTATATAAAATACATTATTTTTCTAAAATAATTTTTCTCATAAAAAAGATAAAAAAATAAACTTACTTAAAAAGATTTTTATATCAATTTAATTAAAAATGTAATTTGATAAAATAATACATAAAGTAAGGTTATTAATAATAAAAATGAAAAAAATCTTTATTTACTAAAAAATAAGAAACTTATCTATTTTATAGAACATAAGATTCTATTATGATATATATTAAAATATAAAATTTTATTTAATAAAAGATTATTAACAAATAAGAATGATATCAAATATTTTTTATAAATTTAAATTTTAAAATTAAGTAAAATAAATAATTAAACTGTTTTATGAATATTAATTAATAAAATATATTAATGGAAAAAAACATGCTTTCTTTTATTCTAATTAATAAAAATAAATTATACATTCATTGCTGTATAAAAGTACATCGATAATTATTAAAATAATGTGAATAAATAATTGATTAATTTTTAAATTAACATATTATATAAGTAACTGAACTTAATGATTGCAATTATCGTAAGTATTTACGGTAATTAATAGTACAAGTTACTTTATCTAGTTTATTAGATAAAATTATACAGATAAAAAATCATTTATACTAAATGAATCAATACTCATTATTAATTAAAATAAAACCCAATAGGTTAATATAATAAAACTAGTTATTCTTGTTATTTTAGTAATTGTAAGATATCTCAATAAAGAAAAATATTTGAAAATATATTAATTAATTTAAAAGATAATAAAACAATAAAATAATTAATTAATTAATTATTTTATTGATTTAAAGAATATTTATCATCCATATAATTAATATTCAAATTTTCCTTTATAAGTAAAGTAACATTAATTAGAATTATTTGAATAGTTATTTTAAATAACAAAGTTTTAATGATAAAAATATCAGCATTAAATATTTCACTAAATAACTAGAAAAACTACTAGTAAATGATTACAATATATAGATCATATAAATAAAATAAGCTTATTATAATCCGATATCTTGCATGAATCTTTCCAAAGAAAATGAATTTATTATTAAGTCGTATGATTTAATAACGCTTTATTATTTGTTAGTTGATAACCATTATTTTATAATTACATAAATAATAGTATGTAAATACATTAAAATTTTTTTATAATTTATTGATTATAATTATTATATATTAAAGCATAATCTACTTTAATGATTAATATAATTTTCTATATAACTGATTGATATCAGATATATTTTAATATATATGTAAAATGATAAATAATATTACTTACATATAAAATTAAAATATAAATCTACTTAATAAGTATCGAAAATAAGTTGAAATTTTTGAAAAATTAATCATAAAATTTAAGTGCTATTATCATTTTGTTGTGATACAAATAGTTAATTATAACTGAATATTAATAAATATAGAATTATATATTTATAATGATCTAGATATAATCCTATAAGCAATAAAAATAAATATTATAAAATAGTATATATTAGATTTTATAATCTATAAATCAGTATTTATAATAATACTATTAATTTAATTTAATATTGAAAATTCTGATAATAGTTTTTTTTGTAAAAAACTCAAATAAAAACTAGGTTTTTAAGAATTTTTTATTACGAATTTATATTATTTGACTTAAAGGATATAATTAAAAATTAATGTTTTATTTATCTTTTTATTAATAAAAAGATAATAATTAGTTATCAAAAGAAATTAAAATTACGATATAAATAAAAAAAATTAAAATTAATAATAAAACTAAAGTAAAGTACATATTAATACTTATACTATAAGCATAAGTTATTAAATTAAATTTAATATATTATTGTAAGTTTAATGATAGTAGTTTAAAATAACGAAATATTCGATATATAATTTTACAAATTTTTTAAATTCTTATAAAAAATAAATAATTAAGTTATTAAATAATTTATTACTTTAAATAAATTTAAGATTATTTATTAAAAGTATCAATTAAATAGTAAAAATATAAAGAATTTTTATTTTACTATAACTCTAGTACAAAATATAATAATAATTATAACTTGTATTTGTTAAGAAATAATTAATACATTAATTTATGCTACTTAACTAAACAGGAGTATCTATTAGTTAGTTTATATCTTATATTTTTAAATATAACGTTTATAAATAACTGAAATACTTTATTGTAATTACAATTATTTTTATAATGTTTATTTATATTAAATAAAGTTATATTATTATAAGTAGTGAAATTCATGTTATACTTACTCTTTAACTAATATTAAATAAAGTTATTTGATATGTACAAATATTTTTAGTTTATTTAAAATAAAAAAATAATTTTTAATTAATGTTAAAAATTATAAAATATCATTTTATATGATATTTATCCACCATTACTTTTTATTCAAAGACTAAAAGTTATAAAGGACAACTATTAGCTTTATTATAATAAGAAATGATAAGCGATATCGTTATTGCTGTTATTAAAACTTATATTTTAGTTAAATTTAAATTTATATTTATATTATGAATAAAATTGATAAACTACGTCAATGGTCTATATTAAATTAATTTAAATATTAATGTTTTGTTTTATAATAATCACTTATTAATATTTTATATTTTAAAAATAATTATAAATTTAAATCGATAATTTAAATATTAAGACAAAACGAAAAGTAAAAGAAAATAAATTTTATTTGGTAATGAAGATTTTTTAATAAAATTTATTATAGATAGAAAATTAAATGACTTATTTATATAAATGGATATTTTATTATTACATATAAAAATAATATAATAATCTAGTTATATAGATTTAAAATAAACGATATTCTTAATATAAACTTTAATTTAACACAATAAAGTATTAGAAAAAAATTATCTCATAATAAAATTATACAATAATATTTAGTTTATTTTAAATACAATAAATTTATTTCTATTTTCATAAAATTCTTGATATAAATAAAAGATTTCATATGTTATAAATTAAATGAATTTTGATAGTATTTTTATTTTAATATATTTTTCATATAATAAGAAAATTGATAGTTTTTGAGTAAAATTATATTTTTATTTTATCTTAAGATTAAAAGAAAAGATTTATTAAAAAACTCTATTCATTAAGTTAATATTTTTTATTTGATAGTTATATAAAATTATTCTTATATAATCACATTATTTATATAGTATGATAATTAATTATTTAATATACAATTGAGTCATAAAAATACAATTTTAATTTAATTCATAAATTAAAAAATATTTAGATAAAATAGTAAAAAAATTTTTTTAATAGTATAAATATGATATTTTGATGTTTTATTATGATTATATTAAAAAAAATATAGAAATTAATCTATAAAATTATTATGAAAATACGTAGAATTACTAAAAGTAGTGTTTTTTATTTAATAGAATAAAATTCTACTTATTTTAGTGTAAAATTACAATAAAAAAACATTGATTTTTGTATAAAATCATATATATAAATTATATTATTATTTCTCTTTATCTTTATTTTAAATTTATAAGTTATCTATATATTTTCTTAAAATAATGTACATTAATCATTATTAAATATATATAACTTATTCAATGATATTTCTTATGATATATTATTAAGTAGTTGAGTTCAGTTGTTTTAATTTAAAACTTATGAGTATAGATATATAATACTAATATTGATTAATTATATTAAAATGCTCGTAAATAATTTTTATATAATTTTTTTGTTATAAAAGTTATTTGATTTTTTAATAAAGAGAAATTTTTTCTCAAAATTAAATTTACTATTAATATAATATAGTATAATAGTAAAATCAATAAAACATACATAATTATATTTTGATTATTAATTAATATTTTAATTTTATTAATTATGCAAATAAAATAATAATTAAATAAATTATTTTAATATTTAAGTTATGAATTTAGAAATAATTTATTAGTTTATTTAATCAATAAGTTATTGATATTTATTAATTCTAAAATTCAATATTATTGGTAATAATAATACCTAATATTCAATTTTTCTCTTAGAGAAAAATTGAATATTCAGAAAAGATATATGTAGTACCTTTATTTAATATATTAAAGATATATAATATTTTTATTTAGTAATAAAATTTATAGATATTATTGATATTAAAATAGATTGAATTTTTTAAAAATGAAAATTAAACTTGTATAAATATAATTTTATTATTAAAATAAAATTATATTTATCGTAAAATATATAATATTAAATAACAAAAAATTGTTATCGATCAATTAATTTACTTTGTAAAACATAGTTAATAGATATTTATGAAATAAAAGTTTATCATGTATAGTTTATGTTAGACATAAATTATACTATTCATCAATAATATAAAAGTTAAAGTTTTAATCACAAAAAAATGAATAAGTCTATTTAGCAAATATGTAAATCACAAACAATAATTAAATCTAATTATTTTAATAATTAATAATAAATAAAAGATTATAATAAGAATGATAGTAATAAATAATTATCATAAAATTATATAAAATATTATAAATAATTTAATTATGGTATTAATAAGTATAAAATATCAAATTATTTTTTGAACTGATAAAATATTATATATAAAATTATATTTTCGATTTTTAAAAAATAATTGTTTTATTTTTATTGATAAATATTAAAAATAAAATTAGATTTTTGTATATATTAGCTTGTTGTATATAATATCAGTTATATTAATTAAATATTAAAATCTAGTAAGTTTTTTATTAATTATATTTTTATATATATAAATAAAAATAGATGGAAATATACGTTTATTTTTAATAAATTTATTAATGCTATTATATATACTTATATATTTACTATTTTAATAATTATCAGACAATTTTTTATCATTTATAATATTGAATTATAAATGATAATTGAGTATATGTAAATATTTATTTTTTAAGTTACGTTTTATTTAATATGAAATTAAAATAAAAAATAAAAATCTTTAATTTATTTAAAATAATAAAATTAATATTTTTTAAATTATCATCTTTATGATAGATATTAAAAAATAAATTTATACTATTTTATATAGTAAATGTAATTATATAATTAAAAATCTTTTTATAACAAATATTTAATGATTTATTATTTTTAAAGTTTATATTTTAAAATTTGTTTATTTTAATTTTATATCATTAAGATTAATCTTCATTAAGTTCATTTAAATTAACTATATTTTTAAAATTTCATTCATTTAGATTAAGTATCTTTTGATTTAAATTAATCAAATTTATTTTTGATAATATATAATATCAAATATTTATATTTTTTTAAATTATTTTTCTTTATTTAAAGATGTATTAATTATATTTTTAATTTTATAAATTTTATAATATTAAAGTCTAATTTACAAATATTAGTAAATAATAAATTTATTTTTTAAATAAATTCTAAATATTTCTTAGAAGGATTTGGAATTTAAAAAAATCTGTTTTAATTTTTCAATCTAAATTTAATAAAATTAATTAATTTATAATAAAATATCTAGAATTTATTTCTTTAATTTATTAATGGAAAATCTAATTTTATATAATTAACTTTAATAAATTACTTTTTTATTAAAAATTATAATATTTAATTATTATTAAGTAATTTTAAAAAATTAAATCGTTTTAATAAAAAATAAGATAATGATTTTAATTATTGCTTATTTATTATTGATAGTTTTATTTCAATAAAATTATCTGATTTCATATATAATTATATTTTAATTAATGTATCAATAAAATATAATTATATTCGATAAATATCTGGATATACTTTTGCTAAACTTTATATAATAAAATATTAATTATTTGATATTTTATTCATATCATCTTTTTATATAAAATTATTATAAACCGTTTAATAAAATTAATTTTATATTTTTATAAAAAATCATTCTTAATTAAATTTTTATAGTTCATTTCAATAAAGAAATTATAAACTTATATATTTATAAAAACTATCAAGTAAAAATTTAAAAAATTTTATCTAAAATCTATAAAATTTATAAAATATCAAAATAAGATAAATTTATCATATAATTTAATTTTTATTTTTTATTAAAAATAAATATTTAATTAAATTACAATTAAAATTGTATTACAATAATATTGTTCATAATAATAGATATACTTTATAATAAAATATGCTTAGATATTAAAATAATATTAATAAATAATACTACTTATTATATATATGTATAACTTAATAAAATTTTTTATTAAAATTTATCATTAAAATAATAATATGATATTTTATTTAAATTATCAATAGAAATTTATAATGCTATTAATATTAATAGCAAACAATAATCAAATTATATATATTAATTATTAATATAAAAAAATATTAAATAGTTTTAATAAATATTAAAATTATAAGAAATTTGTATTTTTACTAAACATTAAAATATATATAAATTATATTGAAAAATTAAATTTTAATTAAATATTTTAATAAAAAATATCTTTATTAACTTAGCTTATAAAATAAAAATTAATTAGATATATATTATAAAAAATAGATAACTATTAAATATAGTAATTTTTTAAAAACTTTTTACGTTTAATTAATAGAATTAAATATTTTTTTTAAAATAAAAATAGATAATTATAAATTACTATTATTTTTTAAAAAAATTATTTAAACTTGATATAAAAATATGATAATTAACAAATTTAAAATTATTGAATAATTTAATTAAGTTTATTAATAGCGAACTAGAAAATAATAAAAGTTATTTAACTTATATTTAATAAAATATTTAATATTATCTAAGTATATTAATTTATATATATAAAAAATATTGTTTTATAATTATTGAGTTTATACTTATTAATTAAATATTTTAAAATATTCAATCAATTAAAAATTATTTGTTATAAAATAATATATATTATTTATAAGTCATATTAATAAAATTAACTATTTTATTTTTTTAAACTCATAATCTTAATTATTATAAATATAATAAAATAAGTTTATAAGCAAATATATAAAATATATGTAAAATTTGAATAAATAATTTTAAAAAAATATAACTATCAAAAATTAATTGATGTATTTTTTTGATAAAAATTATTATTAACATTATTAAATTATTTAGATATTAAAATTAATACATTTATACTATGAAAAATACATCTATCTTTTTTGAAGAGATAAAAAATATATGATATTTTATGATATGTTAATATTTTTTATAACTAAAATAAATTAACTTAAATATATTAATAATTAATTATGAAAAATTTTTATAATTTAATTAGTAACTTGATAAATCAATAGATTATATCTTTTTATAACACGTTTTGCTAAAAAAGATTTTTTATAAATTTAATGATAGAGATAAAAATTAATTATTTAAAAAATAGATATATTATTATATTAAAAAATATTTTGTTAAAAACAGTTTTTTTATTTTAAAAATTACTTAAACTAAATATTTATATTTTATTAGATAATAGTTTATAAACTAATTATTTTAAAAATAATTACCAAATTAATTTCTATAATTAAACATAAATGAAAATCTATCTATTATATTTCTAATAGAAATATAATAGATTAAGTGTTAAAATAATAGGAATTTTTTTTAACTTAATTAGTTAATTTATTAATGCAAATATATATTAAATTATATTAATATTAAGTTTTAGTAACAATTAGTTCCAATATATATAATTTATAAAAAATATCATTTCAATTATTAATATTATAACTAATTATTTATCATTATTAATTAATAATAAGATTAATAACTAATAGACATTAAATTAGTAATAAAAATTATAATTATATTTTTTATTTGTTTCTTTAGATCATAAATACTATAAATCATATATAGTAATATTTAATAATATTAAAATTTTAAATAGTAATCTAAAAATACCTCAACAATATAAAATAATAAAAAAAGTTTTTTCTAAAAATATTAACGTAAGTATAAAGATATTATAAATAAACATATAAATGATTAAATTAAATATAAAGGTATAATCTTATGGAGATTGCTTTTTGTTTATATAAATATTTTCCCTTCGGCGGATTACAAAGAAATTTTATACAAATTCTTAATATTTGTCAAAAAAGAGGATACCGAATACGTGTTTATACAATGGTATGGGATAGTAAAATTCCCACTAATATTAATATTATAATAATAAAAGTTAAATCATACACAAATCATGGTCGTAATGAAGCATTTTATCATCAAGTAAAAATACATTTAACAAAATATCCTGCAGATATTATTATTGGTTTTAATAAAATGCCTGGATTAGATATTTATTATGCCGCTGATATTTGTTTTGCAGAAGAGGTTGAAAAAGAAAAAAGTATTTTTTATAAATTTACTAAACGATATAAACATTATATTTCTTATGAAAAAGCTGTTTTTGGAGTAGATAGTCATACTAAATTATTTATGCTTACAAAACATCAAGTTAATGATTTTAAAAAGCATTATAAAACACCAGACGCACGTTTTTATCTCTTGCCTCCAGGTATTGAACATAGTAAAAAATACGACAAGCAAATTACTGACGCAAAACAAATTTATCGTAAAAAAAATTCTATTTCGGAAAATCAATTTTTTTTATTACAAGTAGGTTCAGATTATAAGCGTAAAGGTATTGATAGAGCACTTAAATCCATCGCTTCTTTACCACAAATTGTAAGGAATAAAACTATATTTATAGCAGTAGGACAAGCTGATCCATCACCTTATCAACGTTTAGCAAAAAAACTAGGTATATATAAGCAAGTTTTATTTTTTCAAGGGCGTGATGATATAGTTGAATTGATGACTGCTGCTGATATCTTAATACATCCTGCTTATCAGGAAGCTGCTGGTATAGTATTAATCGAAGCAATTGTAGCTGGTTTACCTATTATTACAACAGAAATTTGTGGTTATGCACTTTATGTTAAACGAGCAGATTGTGGTATAGTATTAAATGAACCTTATAAACAAGATAGTCTTAATAATGCATTAAAAACAAGTTTAGTTAATAAATCTTTATTAAATAAATGGGCTAAATCTGCACGCTACTTTGCAGATACACAAGATTTATATAGTTTAGCTGAAAAAGCAGTAGATATTATCTTGAGACATTAAAATTCTTGAGTTGAAAAACTTTTTAAAATTTATTGAAAGGAAGTGATTTTTTATAATAAAAAATTATATGGTAAAATTTTTTAACAATTAGAAAACGTAAAATATTGAGTTTCATTCTTAAGATAAGAATCTTTTTTTAAAAATTCATTTATGTAGTACGTATTACTGCGTCAAAAAGAAATATTAAAACTTATTTTTTTTAAAATTACCACAGTAATTTCATGCAAGAAATATAGATAGTTAATGGAAAACAATTAATTGATTAAATAATAGATGTATTAATAGTATTAACGTTAAAGCTTTGTGAAAGAAAGGAATTTAATATTATTATGTACCAAATCATTTATTCTTACAAAAGTATTTGTTTTAACTATTAGTTTTAAAGAAAACTGCAAAAATTGGAAAAAATTCAATTTATAAATTTAATACTAAAAAATAGTAATTTCTTGAATATCTGAAATTATAGGTAAAATACATGAATATAATATTAATTATCATGATTGTTATGTTTTTCATTTTTTATTACATATTATACTATTTAATTATGATGAAAAATAAAGATTTCAAGTCATTGACTTGCACCCGCAATTAAATCAGATAAAATATACCAAAGAGATGTAGAAATAAAGATTTTTATTTGGTTATATTTTTCTTTAATTGAAATTTGATCAAACTTAACGAGATATTTTTCATTTTATGCAAATTTATTTTTTTAATAATTTAAAGAAATATCTTTAATAATGAACAGAAATTGATATTAAACACTAATATGTTAAAATAAAAAAAAGTAAAGAAAAAACTATTAATAATAGATTATAATCTAAACAATTTTTATAAAAATGAATATATGATTTTATTTTATTTAGTATATAGCTATATAAATAAAAATTTATATAATAATATATGCATCTTAATTGCATGTAATATTTCATATATACTTATAAAGTATATATAATAATTTTATTAGTAAATTTTCAAGATTTTCAATAATATAAAAACTATATTATAAAATTTTAATATAAATTACTTCTTCTATATATTCGTAAATAATTCTTCTTAATAAAAGAAGAATTTTAGATATTTTCTGAAATTATATAAAAATAAGAAATATTTATTTAATTAATTATTAGAATTTATAATTATTTTAGTAAATATCATAAATTAGTCATATATCTTATCTGTTTTAAATTTATTATTTTTTATTTTATAAATATAATAGATAAGTTTTATATTTAAATGTATATATTATATCTAATAATAAAATAGATATATAATATAAAATTAAATAATAATAAAGTTTGTATAATTAAAATATAAAAGATAAAGATAATAATGATATTAAAATAAAAATGTGTTAAAAAATATATTTAATATTATAATTTTATTTATTATTGATATTATTCTATTTGATATTCTTAATTAAATTAAGAATTACTTAATATATCATTATATAATGATATATTAAGTAATTTAACAAAAATAATATTTATTATTAGCAATAATAAAATCACTATTAAAAGTATAAAATATTAGTATATATCACTCTAAAATTAGAGTAAAAATACTAATAAGAGTCAAAATAATCATATATGTTATTATTTAGTTTAATATGAATTATTTTATAAAATTAAAGTAATATTTAATAACAAAATATTATATAAAAATAATTTTTAAAAAATTTTTTTTAAAATTTTATATATAAAATCGATAAATTAGTTATTTAAAGAATGGTATCAATATATATTTAATTTTTATAAATTTATTAATAATTAATTAATAAATTGATATATCAAATTATTAATATAAAAATATAATTTATATAGTTATTTATATATATTTAATAGTTAAAATAATTATGAAAATCAAATTTTTAATTTTAATATTTATTATTTTCAGTTAATTAATTTAAAATATTTAAATGATGAATGTTTTAATGATGATAAATTCTATTAGAATTCAAATGAACAAATTTCTAATATTTTAATTTCTAAAGTAAATATATATTTTATGATAAATAACTATAAATATGTTATAAAATAATTATTTATTATAATTTATAAAGATAAAAAAATATTACTATAAATAATAGTAGTTTTTTAACTATATTTTATTATGTATTATTAATATCTCTGATTTATTAATTATGCTATATCATTTAAATTAAAATATTTATTTAAAATTGAAAAATAACAATTAAAATATAATAAAAGATATTTTTGATTAGAAAATATATTTATTTCTTAAAAAAAATATTTATAAGATTTTTATTTCTTACTTAAAAATAATTTATAGAAATATTGTAAAATACTTTATAAATAAATATTTTATCTTGCTTAATTAAGTATTTCTATTATTATTTAAGTCTTTGTTATTTAACAGATAATATCTGTATTTAAATAGTTTAATATTTAAATAATTTATAATAATTATAGAAAAAATAGATAATAATATTAAAATTAAAAACTATCTTTTATTATATTAAATATGTATTAAATAAATTAAAAATTTAATTAAAAATTAAAATTTAATAATATTATTTATTATTTTATAAAAATTTTTTAAAATAAAATATAAAAAATAAAATAAAATAGATATATTAAAACTAACAAATAAAAAATATATAATCCATTTGACTCGTATAATAACATTATACATATTAAATAATAGTTATATATTAAGATATTAGAAAATTTAATTGATTATCAACAACAAAATTAAATTATTTTTAAATAAGATAATAAAATATACTAATTAATTTCAATTAAATACATAATAATTAAAAATAAATTAATATTTATAAAATATTTTATAAAAATTAAAACTATCAAGAAAATAAGTAGTAATATTTATTATCATAAATTTAAAAATAACAATAAATTAAATTATCTATTTAACTAGATATCTTTTGTTTTTTTATTTTAATAATAGATAGTAAGTTAATTAACTTATTTTTTTGATTAAAATATAATAAAATATTACATATTAAAATTAATCATTAATTATACAATTAGTAATATTAGTTAAAATTTTATAAAACTTAAATTAAATTATATAGAATCAAAAATAATTTAATTTATATTAAATAGAATATGGCATGCTGTATATTAATAAATATAAATAAATTTATAAAATTAAAATTTTTATATATCTAAAACAAATCAATTTTTAATATTAACTTTATATTATTTGCTGATTTATTAAGTTTTAACTTATAGATTACTATAAATAATCATTAATTAGATTGTATATTATGATAGTATTTCAGCTTTCATAAAAATAAAAAATTAACTTTAACTATATCTCTATCCTATCAAATTTGATTTTAAGGTAATTTTAATAAACAATATATTATATTAATCATAAGTTTTTAATGTTTAATTCTGAGAATAACAAGCTTTATAAATCTTCTATATTTATAGATAAATGAAAAAATTTATTTTATATATTTTAATATAAATTATTATTTATTAATAATAAAAAATACTATTTAACTCAATTTAATATAATGAAAATTATAGTTTTATAATGGATAATATCAATATTAATAATATGTATATTTCGTTACCAAAATTATTATACTAAATTATTTTTCTTCAAACATAAAAGAGATAATTTATTTAATTATTAAAAATTAATTTATATACTTTTCTTTAACTTTTTAAATAAAAATATTATGTATAATATTAAAAAATTCATAGTTAGATAGGAAATACAATAAGTATTGCTAATAATATTTATTTCATAATTGAAATATTAAAATATGTTTTTATTATGCTTAATTATTTTTTAATTAATAAATTATGCTACTGAAGTAATTTTATTACAAATATTAAAATAAACTTATAATAAGTAATTTTTATTACACAATTTTAAAATAGCTTTAGCTATTGATTCCGGCAAAAAAAATGAAATATCACATCCATAATAAGCAAGTTCTTTAATTAAAGAGGAGGAAATAATTGATAACTTTGGAGAAGATAATAAAAAAATAGTTTCTATATTAGCTATTAAGTATTTATTGATATTAGCTATCTGACATTCATATTCAAAATCTACGATAGATCTAATACCTCTTATTAAGATATTAGCTTGTTGTTTTTGCGCAAAATTTATTGTAAGTTCATAAAATCCTATTACTCTAACATTAGTGAAATGTTTTGTTTGTTCTTGAGCAAATAAAATTCGTTCATCAAGAGTAAACATTGGATTTTTACGTGAATTATCAGCGATAGCTAATATTACTTCATTGAATATTAATGAAGCACGTTCTATAATGTCTAAGTGACCATAAGTTATTGGATCAAAAGTACCAGGATAAATTGCTTTGTTTCTCATAAAGTTATTTATAGCTAATAACGTTCAATTAAATACATATTATTTAATAAAAAAAGAACATTAATTAATTAAATAAAATAAATAAAATAAATAATTATTTATTTATTATATTTTAAATAATTACTAGTTTAATTTAAAATAATTAAAAATATGAAAATTTTTAATTAATTTTTAAAAAACATTGTTTTAAAAAAACATTTATTAAACTTATTTATATTTAACAAATAATGTGTTACTATATCATTAATTTAAATTAATTAATGTAACATAATGTTATTATTTCTATACCAAATACTCTTTTATCTTATTCAACCTATTATTTGGTTACGTTTATTATGGTGTAGCTTTAAATTTCCAGCTTATCGTAAAAGATGGAATGAGCGATATGGTTTTTGTAATGATAATATGATTTCTGGTGGTATATTATTACATTCAGTTTCAGTTGGAGAAACATTAGCAGCTATTCCGTTAGTTAGAGCATTACGACATCAATATCCATCATTGCCTATTACTATTACTACCATGACACCAACTGGATTAGAACGAATTTTCGTAGAATTTGGAGATGATGTTCAACGTTCATATTTACCTTATGATTTATCAGGTTCTGTACATCGTTTTCTTAATCATATAAATCCTAAATTAACTATTATCATGGAAACAGAACTTTGGCCAAATCTTATTATTCAATTAAGAAAACGAAAAATTCCATTAGTTATTGCTAATGCTCGTTTATCTGAACGATCAGCATCACGTTATCAAAAATTAGGTTATTTTATAGAAAAGTTATTGCAAAAAATTACCTTAATCGCAGTGCAAAACGAAGATGATGGAGAACGTTTTATAAAATTAGGTTTGTCAAGAAAAAAAATATACGCTATAGGTAATCTGAAGTTTGATATTTCTATAACTCGTGAATTGGCAGAAAAAGCTATAATATTACGTCGACAGTGGGCTACAAATCGACTAGTTTGGATTGCTAGCAGTACCCATGAAGGAGAAGAATCAATTATTTTACAAGCTTATACTAAACTATTAACGAAATTTCCAAACTTATTACTTATTCTTGTTCCTCGTCATCCTGAACGTTTTACAAAAGCAAAATCATTAATAATAAAATCTAAATTACATTATATTTGTCGTAGTAAAAATATAGTTCCTAATATAAATACTCAAGTTATTATTGGTGATACTATGGGTGAACTGATGTTACTTTATGGTATATCTGATATTGCTTTTATCGGCGGTAGTTTGGTTAAAAAAGGAGGTCAAAATCCTTTAGAAGCAGCTTTACACGCTTTACCTATTTTAATGGGTCCTTATACTTTTAATTTTAAAGATATTTGCACTAAACTGAAAGAAGCAAATGGTCTTATTACAGTTAATGATAGTAAATCTTTAATTCTTGCTGTTTCTTATTTACTTAAAGAGAAAAATTACCGTCTATACCATGGTAATCAATCAAAAAAAGTTTTACATGAGAATCAAGGAGCATTACAAAAATTATTAAAATTGTTAGAACCATTTACATCTCCAAATAGAGTAAACTGATAAAATAAAAATAATTTAAATAAATTATATAAATTCTATTTTTATTAAAAATTACTTATTTAAATTTAAATAAGTAAAGCTTTTAACTAATTAAATTATACAATTGATAATTAAAATCTTATATTTTTATCATATATAAACTAAAATTATTATTATTTTAACTACAATAAATATTAATTTATTTATTTTATAAATTTTATAATTTTATTTCTTTATATTATGAATGTTATTCTTTAATATTGTTAAAATCTTAATTGAAAAGTGGACGATAAATAAAATTTGACTAAAATAATTAATTTTTTTGTTATGTTATAACATATATTGAATATAGCATTTGTTTTTTATTAGTATTTCATTTACTTTTTATATAGGCATTAATCTGATATAATGAATTTTATAATAACTTGTTTATAGCCTTTTCATAAAATTAAATTAGCTTAATTTCTATATTATTAATATTATATATTTTAATTATTAGTTCTTATATATTATTTATAACCATTCTAAATAAGTATTTAGATTTTATATAACTTATTTATAATCTATATAACTTACTTATTAAGTATTTAAGAAATTTTATTGAATAAACTATTTTATTAACTATTTTCATAATTAATATTAAAAATAATTTTAATAATTATTCTTTTATGGATTAATTATAATTTAGTTTTTATTAAAAAATATCTAATTTACAAGCTCATTAATAGAAAATAATTTCTCGATTTTAATATAAAATTTATAGATAGGAGAAGTATTTAATATATAAATTATAATTTATATATTATTTATTTTTTATTTTCAAATCATTTCTAACATTATTTCATTTTACTTTAAAATACTAAAAGATAATGTAAAGAAAAATTTAGTTAATTGGATAACTTTATTCCAATTATTTTTATTATCTGTAATTTTGATGAAATTTTCTTAAAAATGTAATAGAGAATAAACAAATAATGATTAGAATTATTTGTACTTATTCTAATATTATTATTTATTATTTCTATTTGTTTTTAGTAAAAGAAGTTGTTGCTAATGATATTAATTAATATAACTAATATTTTAATAAAATCTTTTTTGATTAATATCTGTATTACAAATTAATGATATATATTAAACTAATAAGAAAATGATTTATATTAAAATACTTACAATATAATAGAGTAACTACTAAGTTGGGAGATAAAATATTAAAATCATTACACTATATATTTATATATGATGAAATTAATCTTTACTAGTGTATTTTATTATCCATTAGTAATAATGTACTATATATTTATTAATGATTTTGATATTAGTATAAATATACTAAATTAAATATTTATTATTCTCTGCAATATTTTTATAAAATAACTAAAAATAAGAATTTATATTATTATATAATATAACATATAAAAATTATAATTTAAAAAGATTTTCTATAATATTAGAAGGTTATTTATCTTATATTAAAGATATTATTTATCGATAGAAAAGAAGTAAAATTATGATTATTAATCAATATACCGTATAGCTAATATATAAATCTGATAAGTTATATATTTTACTAAATCTTAGTAAAATATATAACTTATTTAATTTTGATATTCACTATATTATAGTGACAAAATATAAACTATTGGTTATTAAATTAAATAACCAAAATAATGACGCATACTTAATTAGATAATTTTTAAAAAATTATCTAAAGTAACTGCGTTACTGGGAGATAATTTATCATTTTTAAAATATAAAATTTTCTTAAAGAAAATTTTATAAAAATATCGATTTTCAAAATATTAAATAAAAAATAGTTATATTTTATGATTTTGTTATTAGTAAAAATTTATTTAACTTTAATTTTAATTATTATAAATAATAAATAGAAGAATATTTTAAAACTAGCTATTTAGATTTAGCCATTGAAAATTAGTTATAAACTATAAAAAATTATTAATTTATATAATAAAGAAATTAGCAATTTTAATTAAATTATAAATCTTATAAACTAATAAAATCATATTTATCATAAATAATCTATGAGAAAAATTAAATACTAATAAGATATATGATAATTCTTAAACTGAAGAGATTAATGATCAAAAAAAGACCTTAATTTTTAAAAAATAATTATTACATTATTAATCATAAAGAAAATATAATTATTTATATTAGAGAATTAAATTAATAATAAATATTTATTTTTTCATAAAAGATAAAATTTAAGAAATAGTTTATTATTAATAAAAAGTAGAATGAAAAATTAAATTTTTTAATAAATAATTTTTTAGTACAAAAATACTGTTTTATATAAAAACATATCTTTTTATTATAGAATTATTAAATAATATATTTTTATTTATTTTATAAAAGATAGATATCTTAAATATGTATGTGAAATAAATTAATATTTACTCAAATAAACTATCATTAATATTTCTTATATTAAATGTTAGTGAATATAATTGGAAATATCGTTAATAAAAATAACTAATAAGATAAATTGATACTAAAAATGAAATAAATGGTGATGAATTAGTTTATATATATTATTATTTATAATGTTAATCTATGAAAAATATTTTTAAAATTCATTAAAAATTCTTAATATATAAAATAGATTTTAATTTTAAAAACATAAGTTATTTTATTAAAATAATTAAATAATATTGATTATATAGTTTAAATATATTAGTTTTGATTATACAATAAGTTAAAAAAAAATTAAAGTAATAAATATTATGTTATTTATTACTTGATCTTTGTTACGTTCAAAGAAACAATCTATCTAAAAACAATTTATTTTATATGTCTTTTTGATAAATTTATTATAATACTATTAAGTAGTATACCATTTCCTATATTAATATTTAACAAAAAATATCATAAATAATGATATAATAAAGTATGAAAATATTTTAATATATTACATGATGATTTGATTACACTTCTTTAAATCTTGATTTATTTTAAAATAGATAAAAATAGTTTATCTTATTTTTAAAAAAGTTTTATAACATTAAATAAATTAATAGTAGGCTTTTCACTGTTTATTATCTAGTTTTAAAATTAAATGTTGATATATTTCATCTGGTTTAATTATCGCCATATTACCATTAGGTGAAATAATTGCTTTTTGTTCTTTACCGTAACAACCAATTAATTTTGGATCCGTTGGTCCATAGAGTGTAATATTAGGTTTTGCAAAAGCAGCAGTTAAATGACTTAATCCAGTATCAACAGAAACAACAGCTTTAGCGCTAATAATTTGTTGAGCAATTTCATTTAATGAAAGCTTAGGTAATACTTTAACATGATTAAAACCTGAAGCTAATCTTATTGCTTGTTGATTCTCAATATCAGTTATCCAAGGTAATTTAATAGTTAATCCACTATCTCTTAGGGCCATAATTAATTTCCGCCAATGAAATTCAGGCCAATGTTTTTTATCAGAGGTTGTTGCATAAAAAAAAATAATATATGGTCTAATTTCATTTACTAATTCTAATGATGAAAAATATTTCATAATTCCATAATCACCAGTAATAATTGGTTTTTTATAATGCAAACTATCAGCAAATAAATTCCTTATACGCTCAACTGCATGTAATTGTTTATTTATATTATATCGGTGATCATAAAATAAACTAGCTAGAGGTTCTCGAACACTTTTCCAATTATAACCATGTTTTACACCATTAGATAAACGTGTTATTAAAATAACACTTTTTAATAATCCTTGTGCATCTATAACTGCATCATATTTATAATGCTGTAATTGATCACAAAAAAATTTTCTTTGGTTCCAAGCTAATTTTGATAAGAAATTTTTTTTCCATCGACGAATTGTTATTGGAATAATTCTATTAACAGAAGAGTGCCAACGTGGAATTTGTGAAAAATTCTCTTCAATAATCCAATCAAATTGAATATTAGGATAATGTATCATTGCATCAGTTAATGCAGGTAAAGTATGTAATATATCACCCATCGATGAGATCTTAATAATTAATACTTTCATTATTACTTATTCTCCGTAATAATTTAAATAATATGGTAATTACGTATTCAGGTTTTATGTCAATTAAACTTTGATGATATCCATCTTTTGTATTTCCTTTTTTAATTTTATGATAACCGGTTATTAATCTAATAATCTCTACCAAATTTGATAATGGTGGCGTAAAATCAGGACTACTTGGACCATAAAGTGCAACTAATGGTCGATTTAATGCTGCTGCAATATGCATTAAACCTGAATCATTTGTCACTATAATTTTGCAAGATGCTAATAAATTAACTACTTGTTCAATTGTTGTTTTACCAGCTAAATTAAAACAATATTGTCGATAATCTTGAGAAATTAATTGTTTAATATTCTCACCAATATAGTAATCTTTTTGTGAACCAAATATTAAAATTTGATAATCATTAGCAGAAAATAATAGTTGTGCTAACTTAGCATAGTGATAATAAGGCCAGCATTTAGCTGGCCCAAATTCTGCACCAGGACAAAAACCTATAATTGGTAATTGTTCTGAAATACGAAAAATATACTTACTTTTAATAATTTCTGTTTCTGTTACGAAAAGTTTAGGCCATAAAATAGGTTTAGGAATTTCATCGGCCTTATTGATAGTATCTTTTTTATATGCTAAGACGACATAGCGATGAATAATTTGTGGGAAAGCAACTTTATCTAGTATACGAATATCATTTAATAACCAATAACGCATTTCACCGCGCCATCCTGTTCGTATAGGAATTTTGACAAAAAAAAGAATTAGCGCTGATTTAAAGGAATTTGGCAATATATAAGCTTGTTCATAACGTTTAGTTTGTAAATTAATACCAAGTTGACGAAGTACTCTGATATTTAAACAACCATGATCTATAGGCATTGATATCACCCGACTTACTTCAGGCATCTTATTTAATAATAATTTACACCAATCATTTGCTATAACATCAATTTCTATATCTACGTATAAGCTTTTCAAAGTACGATAAAGGCTCTGTGATATCATCATATCACCAATCCATGATGGACCTACGACAAGTATCTTCATATTATTTTATTTAATAATGGCGATTTAACCATTGCATATAATTAGTAACTCCTTCCCTCATAGTTTTAAATGGTTTTGCATAACCAGCAGCACGTAATTTTGTAAGATTTGCTTCTGTAAATACTTGATAGCAATTTTTCAGGTTATCAGGAAAAGCAATATATTCTACTATAAGTTTTTTTTCTTTATGAAAAGCGATTATCTCATCAGCTAATGCCTGAAATGAATCAGCCTTACCTCTACCACAATTAAATATACCGGAAATTTTATTTTTCCAACACCATAAATTAACATCCGCTACATCACTTACATAAATGAAATCACGTTTAAATTTTTCACTACCTATAAAAAGTTTTAATATATTACCTTTATTAGTTTGGTTATTTAAATGGAAGGCAACGCTAGCCATACTTTTCTTATGACCCTCACGAGGACCGTAAACATTAAAATAACGAAATCCACATACCTGAGAGGTAATTTTTGGTAAAATTCTTCTAACGTATTGATCAAATAAAAACTTGGAGTAACCATATATATTTAATGGTTTCTCATAGTGCCTTTCTTCAATAAAATAATCATTTCTATTACCATAAATAGCGGCTGAAGAAGCATATAAAAATTTAATATCTCGTTCAATACAGTAATGAAGTAATTTTTTTGAATATTCATAATTATTATTCATAACATATTGACCATCCAATTCTGTGGTTGATGAAGAAGCTCCTTCATGAAAAATTACATCAATTTCACCAATATTATCACCATTCATAATACTCTTAATAAAATCTACTTTATCGATATAGTCAGCAATATCTAAATCAACTAAATTGATGAATTTATCTTTTTTTTTAAAATTATCAACTACCAAAATGTCATTTTGTCCAATATCGTTTAGTGCTTTAATAATATTACTTCCAATAAAACCAGAACCACCTGTAACTATGATCATTAGATTCACTTTTATTAAATAGATATAATCTTTATATATACTATAAAATAGTAAAATTTACCTAATATTAATTACGATAAATAATATAATTTATTAAAATAATATAACTAATAATAGATTTTATATTTGTAGAAAAATGAATTAAATCATTATTATTTTAATAAATTAACTACTTTGATAAAATTAATTATAATACAAAAACAAAAAAGTTAATAAATTTTTTATTTAATTTATATAAGATAAAATATAAAAAAATTAATATTTCTTATTTAAAAAAATTTTAATTTAAGAATCATGATATACAGTATTTATATATAATATATTAAACAATTTTTTATAATTATTTATAATTTATTATTATTAATAATAATTCAGTTTAATTCTATTAATTTTAATATATCTTTCTATGATTATTTTATTAAATTCAGTGAGAGATGATAATTAATATATTTTTTATTTTATTGTTATAGTAAGTGTATTAATATTTGCTAATTAAGTATTATTAGATATCAAAATACTATCTATTATACTACTTAAATTATAGTAAAGTGAAAATAATTAATAATAAATATTTATTTATTATTTTACTAATAAGAATAGTTAGCATAAAATTATTTATAAGTTTATAATTCTGTTTATATCATTTAGAATATCTATAATATAATTTCTATAAAAAATTTAATTGTTTTATTACTTAAGTTTTTTTTGTAATCGTTATTCTATTGAATATAATAATATAGTGTAGCATAAAAAATATTTCTATAAAATTTTAATAACGATTAAATTAACAGTTATGAATTTTAATATATTTATTTATTTTTTAGTATTAAATGTTATATTTATAGCAATTGATATTTCATTCTATTTTAAATAAGAATTATTTCATCTTTTAATATTATTTACTTTAATAAATTAATAACTTAATTAGTTTAATAATAATATGAAATAAGATACAAAATCTTTATTTAGTATATTTCAAGATATTTATTTACTACAAAGAAAAAATTTTATAATTTAATAATAAAAATTATAGAGTTTATAAATCAAAACTAAATATCTAAATAGTTTTTTATTATAAGATTTTATCAAATTATAATAACTAATTTATTATAATTGAATTATTTAATTACATGTAATAAATGAATAAATGATTATTAAAATGATCAATTTTAGCACTGTTATTTTACTAATAAAAATTAGAGATATTAATTATCTTGTTTTAATTGTACATCTAAAAGATAATGAATATTCACTATTATTAACTATGATAGCTAGTAATTTAACTAAAATAACAAAATTAATATTTTAAATATTTAACAATCAATATTTATTGATATATTTTAATTTTAATTAGATAAACTAATATCAAAATTTATTTTGATATATAAACAACCGATATTTAAATTGTAGTAATTTTACAATTAATTAAGAAATAATTTATGATTAGTGAATAAATATATTTTAATATATCTTCTTTTCAAAAGTATTGATAATTTCTTGCCTATAATTGTAATGTATTTCATTGCAAATGATATTTTATTGATAATGAATACATGGCTTAATTGTTAATATGTGTAAATGTTATAGAAATAGCTTTATTAAAAATAATAAAAACAATTAGTAAAAAATGTCATAGTTTATTTATTTTTAATTTTTTTTTATAAATTATTCTTTTTTTTGTTTTATTTCTTTTTTAGATTTATTTATCTTTTCTAATTCATCTCTTCTATTTCAGATTTATTTTTTATTCATAATTAATAATTTTATTAAGTAAATAATATTTTGTTATATTTAATTATATTGAGGTTTTTTATTATCTTTTAAAGCTAAAATAATAATAGAGTCTCTAAAATATCTTGCACTAAATCTAGATTGCTCATTTTTTATTTTTATTAAATTATTAGCATTAATTGTTTATAATGCTTATATTTTTTAAGTAATATCATTTTTTTTATAAATTAATAATAGTTTCTTTCATTTTGTTTAACTAAACATACTATATATTATATATGATGTATATATTTTATTATTTTCTTTATTCGTTTTAAATAAAAATTTAATTTATTTTTTACTACATAATCACAAATAGAATTGAGCTACTTAATCAACGACGACTAGTAAATTTGTTTTGTCATATTAACAATTAATATATTATTTTTGTTAAATTATCTCTTTTGTTAATTATATAGTTTTTATATTTAATACATTGTTAAATAAGTAGTGGTAATATTTTTCTAATTTTTAACTGATTAACTAAATAATTGTTTTTAATTATCTATTCTTGAGCACTTCTATTTTTGTCTATAGTAATTAATTAAAAAATTAATTTAATTTTTAATTAAATTAATACTAATTTAGATTACTAATAATAATTGATGATCAAAAAAATAGAATTATAAAGACTAATCAGCAAACGATTTAATATAAATAAAAATAAAGTAAATTAAAATTATATTATATTGGTTAGTATTATTCGTCTTAATTTATTATTCTAAATAATATTATTTAGAACTATTTATAATTATTATGCGCTTACTAAAAGCATTATCTACATTTTTTAGAGATAATATTAAAAAATAATAGCTTTATTTTTTAAAAAAATATAAAATAATTATATATTATTATTAAGATTATTTTCAATTTATAACTTTTATAAAAATATTAATTAACTACGATACATCTAATAAATATCAATTGATATTGACACTAATTTTAAAATAATTAAAGTCAATTTATATAAATTGACTTTAATTATTTAGTAACAAATGTACATTTCATAATATAAATAAATCCACTATTAACTGTTGGAGTTGTTATTATACATGATGCAAGAAATCATGGAGTTTATAAGCCGACATTCAATACTTAGCATAACCTGGATTATTTTATTAATTACGATAATCATACTAATTATTAATAGTTTATTTGCTAAAACAAAAAATATTACTTGTTCCCAAGCTATACAATTAATTAATAAAGAAGAAGCGATTATTATTGATTTACGTTCTCATGATGATTTTCGTAAGGGACACATTATTCATTCAATTAATCTAACTCCATTAGAAATTAAAGATAATAATATAGGAGAATTAAAAAAACATAAGAAAAAACCAATTATTGTTGTCTCAGAAAATGGAATAGAAGCATTTAAACCAGCTGAACAACTTGTTCAATATGGTTTTGAACGTGTTTTTTTTCTAAAAGAAGGAATTATAGGCTGGTCTAGCGAAAATTTACCGCTAGCTAAAAAATAAAAAGTGATTCGCCAGAGATATTATAAATTATATTTATAATAATTTAATATCATAATGATATTAAAAGGTAATTAACATTATGTTAGAACAAAATCATGAAGATATAGTATTTCAGATTCAGCGAATATACACTAAAGATATTTCATTTGAAACACCTAATACACCTAATATTTTTCAGAAAGAATGGAAACCAGAAATTAGATTAGATTTAGATACTTCATCTAGTGAATTAGTTGAACATGTTCATGAAGTTATCTTACGAGTTACAGTTACAGCAAGTTTAACTGAAGAAATTGCTTTTCTATGTGAAGTACAACAAGCCGGAATATTTTCTATTAATGGCATTAAAGAAAGTCAGATGTATCATTTTTTATGTGCTTATTGCCCAAATATTTTATTTCCATATTCGCGCGAATGTATTACTAATTTAGTTAGTCGAGGAACATTTCCACAATTAAATTTAGCACCTGTTAATTTTGATGTATTATTCATGAACTATTTACATAAACAGCATACAATAAAAACTAAAGATTCTAAGAATAATCAGGAAACTTAATGAAAACAGTTTCAATTGCAGTTATCGGTGCCGGCTCTTATGGCACATCATTAGGTATTACACTTGCACGTAATAATCATCTTGTTTTACTTTGGGGTCATGATCCTGAACATATTAAAAAATTACAAAAAGATCGATGTAATCAAGTATTTTTACCAAATATTAAATTTCCTGATAATTTATTACCTGAAGTTTCTCTTAAGATGGCAATAACAAAAAGTCGTAATATATTGATCGTTGTTCCAAGTTATGCATTTAATCAAGTTTTACAAAATATTAGACCTTATTTAACAAGATATTCACGTATTATTTGGGCAACAAAAGGACTTGAATATAATACTGGACGTTTATTGCAAGATGCTGCTCGAGAAATACTTGGAGATAAAATTCCACTTGCTGTTCTTTCTGGTCCAACATTTGCTAAAGAATTAGCTGCTGGTTTGCCTACAGCAATCACAGTAGCATCATTTGATAATGAGTTTAATGAAGAGCTACAACAACTTTTCCATTCTAGTAAGAGTTTGATAGTTTATAAAAATTCAGATATGGTTGGTGTCCAGTTATGTGGAGCAATTAAGAATGTAATTGCAATTAGTGCAGGCATATCAGATGGTATGGGATTTGGCGCTAATGCTCGTATTTCGCTGATAACACGAGGATTAAATGAAATAAGTCGCTTAGGTATTGCTATTGGAGCAAAACTCTCTACATTTATGGGAATAGCTGGTTTTGGGGATCTTGTTTTAACCTGTACTGATAACCAATCACGTAATCGTCAATTTGGTATTTTGCTTGGTCAAGGCATAAAAATTGAAGAAGCAAAAAAGCAAATTTGTCAAGTAGTTGAAGGTTATTTAACTGCTAAAGAAGTTCATGTATTGGCACAACGTATTGGTATAAAAATGCCAATTATTGAACAAATTTATCAAGTTTTATATTGTAAAAAAAATATATTTGAAGCAATAAATACATTATTTAGTCAAACTACTAAAGAAGAAATTAATGATATAGATATTTTTAATTATTAAAATATTAGAATATTGGAGTGAAGATATATTCACAATATTAGAAACTTTAAGATATTTTAATGGTAAATAACTTAGATTATAGTAAATCTAGTTGTTTATCTTTACAATTGATTAAAATTTATATAAAATAATATATAAAATAAATATTTTTTGTAATTATTTAATTTAAAAAACGATTACGCCATATACCTATTCGATAATCAGTATACATATTTAATTTCTATTATTATATATACAGATTTTTTACTTTAAAGATTAAAAATAATTTTAAATAAATAATTATAAAAACTATATAGTCAAAAAGGAAATTAATAGGTATATTTATAAAATAAAATAAATTTATATTTTTATTATATTGATATATTCATATCAAATAATTAATATTAGTTATGATATTATATGTAGATAAAATAAAAAAGTATTATTTTTATTAAATTTTCTGTAATTAAAAAATTAATTTTCGATAATAATCGAATTTTTATATTCATAAAATAAATAAAATAAAAAGAATATATTTTAATTATAATAAATTTAATATAAATTATTTTAATGATTCTAGTAATGAACACTACATAAATTTATGTATAAATATAAATTTGTAGCATATAAAATATATGCTAGTTTAATGCTGTTTCACTTTGTATTTTTTTATGTTAATATATATATATTTTGTTGTCTTTATTATTATATTAAAATTATTGATAATTGGTTTTTAATAATTAAAAATTAATATATTTTTAATAAAATCAATAAACTTTTTATACTCAAACGAGTATTTTAAATTGTATTATTTTTTAAATATTAAAATATCATATGGATATTATAGATTTTAGTGTTTTTTAGTAGTTTTGTAACTTAGATTAACATATAAATCATAATTTATATATTCTATTACTAATTTTATATTAATAAGTATTATATTATATAATATTTTTAAAAGATTAAATTTAATAAGTTATTTTTCAAATTTTGATTAATTTTAAAATAACTATATATTCTATTATCAAATAATACAAATTAATTAATTTATCATGTTTTATTTCATCTTAAAATATATTTATCATTATCTATCTTTATTTAAGATCTTCTATTTTATCGATTACTTTAATATACGTTATCTTAATTAAAATAGTTTAGTTTTTATACATAACTATAGAATTTATTATCTCTAATACTATTAGAGATCTATATTTTATAAATAAAGTAAGTATATTGGTATATAACATTAACTAAAAATAAGCTTTTATCATTAATATAAATATAATTATATTTTAAATAAAAGATTTATTAATTATATCATTAAATTGTAATATTGCCTCAATATTCTATGTTATCTTTTATTTTATTGAGAAAAAAACACATATATAAATTAAATTTATATATATAGATAATTAAATAATATTAATGATTATATAATATATATAAATACTTTTTAAAATTAATGTAAAACATTTGCTATATTTAATAGCATTCACTTAAAAAACACATCCATTTTATATTTTAAAAATATTTATTTTTATATAATTATAGTTAATTAGTCTATTATCAATTATAATTTTGAAAAATTGACATAGATTTGTAATCTTTTATTTTTAAAGATAGAATATGTTTTCTTTAATTTACAATTAATTCAATTTTATGATTACTTATTTATATATTTTATTTTTTACTAACAATAAAATTAAAGTATAAATAATTTTAATAATTAAAGAATAACTTATATCTATTTTCCATTTTCTTATTTTATAAGTTTTACTATAACAATAAAATTTATTTTTAATAAATAGCTTTTCATTATTAAAAATATTAAATATCTTAAAAAGTAGTAAAAATTTATCTTCAATTATATTTTATATATCTTTAATATACCATTAAATTATATTGATTTTAATCATTTTTATTAAAATAAAATAAATTAAGTTAATAATAAATTTAATAATTTATTTATATCGGAATTATATAAATTTTATTTATATATAAAAAATTAATATTTTTTAAAAAATATATATAGATATCATAAATACAATTACTACTACAACTGCCACTATGATATTTATTATCTTATGAATTTATATTACAAAATATGAATATAGAATAGAAAAAAATTCTTATAGAATAAGTATTCAAGCTTTAATAAGTTAACACGCATAGTTTTGATGAGTATCAAATAACAATCCCTATTAATCTTTAAAAATAAAAATTATTTGTTAAAAATCACATATAAATAATAATAACTTAATTATGTGATCTAAATATAAGATCTAAAATGAATTGTATGAATTTAAACTATATTTATCAAATTTATTATTTTAAAGTGATAATTTTTGATGAATTTATTATTCATCAATAATAAAACAGTTAAAATTTTATATTTTTAGTTTAATACTATATAAATTTATGTTTTGATTATATCAATAATATATTTTTACGATTTGACATCATCTTAATTATCAAATAAAATAAATGGTTACTATATGTATAATTAAAAATCTAATTTAGATATAAGTTACTTTAATTAAAAAAATTAAATAATTAAAGTAATATATTAGTTTATAAACTTATAAGTACATGATTTGATATTAAAAAATATTTTATTTCAATTAAAATAAAATAATTTAATCTAACTAACAATAAAGATTATAATAAATAGATAATTAGGAGAGAGAATAAATGAATTTTATAGAAATAAAATATAATTTTTTAATAGATTAAGTATATATAATATGTATTAATATATATAAACTAATATGCCTATTAAAATAATTTTTTATTAAAATTCTTCTATTTGAAAAATAATATATATTTGTGAAAAACTAAAGTTTTGATTATAATTAATCTAACTAATTTTTAAGATTTTTATTCGATCTTTACTTTAAAAATATTTTTTAACAAGAAATTGTTTTAAATATATATCAATTAATTACTTATCTTTTAATTATATATAAAAGATAAGATCTACGAAAAATTTTCTATGTTTGTTCTTACTATTTATATATAATAAGTATTTATAGTAATTATATTTTTTGTTTTTTAAATATCTTCAAAAAATAATTATTTTAGTATTTATGAAATTTTGGAAAAAATATTTTTATATATATTATTAATTTAAACATATTAAAAATAAATTATTTAATATTACAATTAAAATTATGATATTAAATAATTTATTAATTTAAATAAAGAAATTTTATTTTATAAAGAATATAACTTTAAAATTAATAATTTTTTAATACTTTGTATTAGAAAATTTAATTTCTCTGATTTAATTGAAATATAAAGCAAAAATAAGTGATTAATTATATTGATATAAATAACGTAATATTTAAGTTTAGTTTAAATATCTATCTTAATTATTTGTTTTTAATATTTAGAAAATAATGATTTAATATTTATAATTAAAAATATGTTTAATAAAATATGTAAATTTATTAAAATATAAAAAATCATATGGTTTTTATACTAAACTGACGCATATAATATATTAATTATTTTAATGAATTTTATTTTTTTTCAAAAAAAAATAAAATAAACTTGAATTTTCAATTTAAAATATTAACAGATAAATTTAAATTTATAATATTACATTGAAAGCTTTAAATTTATTTTTTTCAATAATTTTCTAAACTCTATCTCTGATATCAACCATGAAATATAATTATGGCTAATTAACATCATTATAATTGATAAGAAAAGATATAATTAAAATTAAATTGATAAAATAGAATTTTGTAGTTATTTAGTTGGATAAACTAAATAAAATTTATAATAATCTTAAGTATCATAAATTTAATGATTTATAAAATTTATATAAGGATTATAATTTTATCTTTAAAATGATTTACTTAATCTATTATAAGTTATATAATAAAATTATAAATTATTTATATTTATTAACTGTTATAACATTAATAATTCGTCTTCAGACAATACAATGTCAAGATTTTAACTTGAAGATCTAGAGTTTATTTTTAAAATATATAAATAAATCATCGTTACCAGCATAAAATCATTAAAAAAGATAATTTAAGATTAACTTAAATTTTATTTATTATTTTTCAACATAGCACTATATATAATAATACTAGTTTTTAATTTAAGTAAAATTAGTTTTTAATAAAGGTATATACTTATTAACATTAAGATTAATATTAAAACTAATGTATCATAGGCTAAAAACTAAATATTATTATCGTCAAATTATTTATTTTATAATATATATAAAACATCTTCGTTTATTCAACTTATTTTAAATAGAAAAAATCATATTTTACTTAATAAAAATAATTTTTATAGATTTTAATATAGATATATTAATACATTATTAAAATAGTATTTTAGTTTATCTGAAATTTATTTATTAAGTAGATATTTACTAGTTAATGTTAAATTAAAAATAATATGTATTAATAAAAATAAAATAAATTCCATTTAAAAAATAATAGAAACTTTTATTATTAAAATTTATTTTTTATCATAGTTTATTCAACTATAGAATATTTATCATAATAATTTAAAAGATTAAAATTATCAATTTTATTGACTTAAATTAAAATAATTTAAATCATAAATTATATGTTGGCATTAATTTATGATTATTTAATAATTTAAATTATATATTATATTAATTTTTTAAATTAAAGTTAATAAGATAATTTAAATTACTTTAATGTAAGTAATTAACATAATCACCAAATTTTAAATTATTAAATTTATCAATTTTATTATATTAATATAATTTTCTGTAGAATTTTAATATCAAATAAGATTTGTATTAAATATTTTATAATAAGATTATATATCAATTAATAAGTAATAATATATCGATTAAATATAAAATAGATGATTTAACTTTCTTATTGAATTAATATTTACACTAAAATATTAAATACTTAATATGAATAAAAGTCGTTCAATAATAAATTGAATTTATTTTAATGTTTTCTTTTTTTTGTAATTTTATAACTTTTTAATGTTGAATATTATTCCTTATTCTTTTTTTTAAATTAAAAACACTATTTCAAAAAAAGAAAATTTAATAGAAGTTATTATTTTTTTGAAAATATCACTATAACTAATATCTTATAAAAAGTATTTTAATAAATTTTATAATTATTAAATTTAAAGTATTTAATGAAAGTTTTAACTTTTCATAATTGATATTAATATATGATTATAGAATTAAATTACTATTTAAAATAGGAAAATTAATTATTTCAAAAAAAATTCAATTAATATTCTGAAATATGTATTTAAAAAATTAATTATAAAAAATATATATCTTTTATCAAAATTAATTTTAATTAACAATATAACTATAATTACTTAAATTAGAAGAATAAAACTATCTTTTAAAAAATAAAGTTAAAATATATTAATTTATTTCTAATAAAATTAAAATAGAATAAAAAAAGATTTTTTAAAAAATAAATTTAATATTTTTAAAATTTTAATCATAAATTATATTATAATATATAATTGAAAATTATAAATTAATATAATAAATATTAATATTCATTTAATATTATTATCTAATAATTTTATTACTATGAATATTTAAAAATTTTAATGTATTTATCAAAAATATTTTTAATATATTATGAATAATAATTATGGAGAATTTTGAAATCTAAAATATCTTATTAATTTATAATAAAAACAATTTATTATATTTATTAATATATTATATAAATTTTTTAATATATATTATTAACTTCATTCATAATAAAAATTATTTTTATTATGAATTTAAAACATAAATAAGACTTATTATTTTATTTTATAATTTTCAAAAAATATAAATTTCTATAAATTTATCATTATCAAAAATAAAAAATTCATATATAAGTACTTAGTTTTAGTATAATTATTTTTAATATTAAAGTACTATCTATAATAAAAATAGAGTATTATTTGTTTTAAATTATACTAATATCTTCATTTTTTATAAAATTATAAAATAATAAAGATCTTAAAAATATTTGAATAATTTAGACTAAATAGATACGTTCTTCTCTTTAAGAAATTCGTATATTTTAAATTTAGCAAAATATATAATATGAAATAAAAAATATATAATATAAAATATTTGATTATTTTAAATTGTTTTATTTCTTTTTACAAAGAAAAACTTTAAATATCTTAAATAATAATTTAATTAAGAAATATTCTTATAAATATTTTAATTAGAATTACTTAACTTATCGTAATTTTATTAAGTATTTTATATACGTGAATATTAAAATAATTTAATAATAAAAATTATTTTATCTATATGATATATTAGAATAATAACATAAAAATTATAAAGTTTAGAAAATTTTAATAATTAAATTATTAAATAAATAGTAAAATAATAAAAAATAATTAAATCATTAATTTATTCAAAATTTAATATAATTAAAGTAAAATATCTTGATATATTAACATTTAATGAATTAATAATTAAGTTTATAATTAATTTAATATTTTAAAATTTTTTAAAAGAAAATAAAAAATTAACTTTATATAAATAATATTACATAAATAAATATAAAAACGTTTAATAAGAATTTTATCTTTATTTTAATAAATATAAATCAATGATTTTTAAAGAAAAGAAACATTAAAAGTAATCCTCAATTTAAATTTTAATTGTGCAACTATTTAATTAGGTACTATATAGTTATATAGCAATTTTTATAAACATTTTGTGTTAAGAAGATTTATTTCTTTTTTTTCTATTTTGAGTATTACAGAAATTTAAAATATTAAAATTATAAAAAGTTATCAAAAAATAACTTTCATATAATTATTTTATTTATATAAATTATCTATATAAGATGATAGTAATATAAATACTCATATTTACTAAATAAAATAATTTACAAAAAAATTATATATATTTTCATTTTAATTAATTTATAAATATTATTTAATGTAATACATATTTTTACTATTAATAACTGATATAAAAAATATAATTATGTTTATAATTATTAATAATAATATTTACAATAAAAATATTATTAATATGTTAAGTGAAATGCTTGATAATTAAAGTTATATATTTCAATAATCTATAATAATTTTTAATTAATAAATAATTAAGAAAATGTAAAATATATTTATATTTAAAGAAAATAAATTCGTATTCAAAACTAATATCTAAAAGTTAATAAATAACTAAATCATTTTATATTTAATAATAAAGAATTTATAGTATATTAATCTAACAATGAAGATTTAATTATTAGATTATTTATATAGTTAAAAGACAGATATTTTAAAAAATAAAACAATCTAATTAAAAATTGTTGAATTTATGATAGTTTAATAATTTATAAAATATTATATGAATATTTTTAACATAAATAACTCTTATATAATTTCGAAATAATGATTTAAAATTAATTCAATATCGTTAATAATTTTCGATAAATAAATATTTATAGATAATAAATATATCACATTAGTTAATGTTGATAATTTAATAATTAAAAGTAAAAATTTCAATTAATTAGTTTTATAAGAGATATACTTATTTTCATATTTTTATTTTTTTAAATCTTGAAAATTTTAATAATTAATTTTATGTTGAAAATTAACTTCGATTAATGATTTATAGTTAAATTGTAAATATATCATAATTATTTTTATTAACTTAAATTTAGTTAATATTTTATTAGAAATAACTATAAACTGTGTAATTGGAATCTTATAACTTATGGTAAAGTTCTGAATATTTATAAATATCTGTAATATTTAGGTAAATAAATAATCAGCTTCTAAGCTCATTATTCTTATATTGGAATATATATTTTTAATATGAATATGTTTTAAATCAATCAATTATAAATAAATTATTCAATTATTTAGAAAAAATTATATATAATTTTAATACTAGTATTTTATTTTTAGTTTATATTAATTTGTATTAAATTAAATATATTTAATTTAATAATAAAAAATTATTTTATACTAGAAAATCAGATTTATTATATATATATTCTTTTAATTTTAATACTAAAATTTAATTATTATTTTAATATTGCAAAATGATAATTTTTAACTTTATTTTTTTTATAAGTATTATGATAAAGATATAAACATATCTAAATTATACATATATTATAAATATTTAAAGTTAAAAATTACTTTATTTAATACATTATTTAATATGATGCATGATATATATTAAAATTAATACCTTTATTAAGTTTTATCTATTTATTTAATATAATTATATCGACAAAATAAGAAAATAGTTAGAATGTATCTTTAATAAAATTATATATAAATAAAATTTATTTTATTATAAAATTATAGATTTTATATAATTTAAATTGAAATAAATTATTAATCATCCATTTATGTTTTTATACTATTATTTTTATCATTGTTGATAAAAATAATAATAATATATTCAAATTTTACATCTAATATACATTTCTAATATATATATTTTCTAAAATTCAATTTAGTAACTTATAAGAAAAAATATAAATATTATAAGTCAAAATTAAATAAAGATTAAAATAGAGATTTATATTCATTTTTAGTTTTTTATGTTATTATTCCTATTTATTATGAAAATATAATTATACTTTTGATTAATATTAATTATTAGTATCAAATCATTTATAATTATTTATTTATTAAATACTGGTCTATTTGAATAGATTAAATTTATTGATATTAAATATATAAATTTTTTAAAAATCTTTATTTTTTTGTTTTATATTTTTTAGTTTTTTTTAATTTATAAAATTTAATTTTAAATATTTAATTTTATTTATTTTCTGAGAATTTTATTTTAGGTATAAAGGTCAATTTCTATTATTTTCAATTAATTAATATTGAATTTTTAATCATAAAAGCAATTTAATATATATAATATTTATTTTCTATTAATAATTGTATTTTTTTATAAAAAATTTATTTTTTTATCTTAAACAAATATTTTATTATAACACTATTTTATATTTATTATTTATTTTTTTATTATAAGATATTAACTAATTAAATTATCTTATATTATCATTATAAATGATATTATAAAAAAATAAAATTACCTATATATTTATTAAAGTAAAATAATGAAATGAAAAGTTTAATATAAAATATTAATAAAACATTAAAATACTATACAACTTAAATTTTTATAGATATAATTAACTTTTAGCATCTACTTTAACTACCATTATTCATCACTCTTTTATATTAAATAACTATTAATCTTAAATCATAAATTAATTCAGTAAATTGATGTATTTTCTAGAATTAATAATTTAATTAGTTACTATTTTTTATGATACTAGTTTAATTTTTCATCTTAATTATAATCAGTAATGCATATTGTGTTTTTTTATCAACTATTACATTAATTAATATGTTAGTTATATCTGTTAATATTAAGTTAAATCCATTAAAGATTAATGTTGTATATATAACATAATAATATTAACTTAAATATATTTTATTCGATATTAATTTATATAGTTATAGTGATAGTGTACTCATAATTTAAAAATTTTTAAATTTAAATAAAATTATTTTTAAATTTATTATCTAAAAATATTTAAAATTATAATATTATAAGCTAACTATTTAAAAATTATCTTAAGCATAATGTTTATAATATAACTGTATTTTGTATAGAAAAATATTTATTATAACTGAAGTTGATAGATTATTTATAATTTATATTATATACAATAAACTCCTTGTAATCATAATAACTATTTATTTATATAATAATCAATATCAATATATTTTACACCATAATTTATCACATATATTATATAAAATTAATTTTAGAATAATCTAATTTATAATATTAATAATAAATAAAATATTTCTTAAAGTATATATAAATATTAAATAGAATTATTGATATTTTGATAACTATATTATGACTTTCATTATTTTAAGTCTTACAATAATCTTAGATAAAACAATTAAAATCAATCTTTTTTTAAAATGCATTAAATATTGAATTCAATAATTAACTAAATTATTTTATGATTTTTTATTTATAACTAATTAATAATAAATAATTCATCTTTTTTTAAAGATATTAATACTCTATCATTAATTTAGGATAAAGAGACTTTTTTATAATTATTTTTACTGATTGTAAAAAATTAAAAAAATTTTTTAAATAGTTAATTTAATATAAAAATATATTATTATGATAGAATGAATGATTTGAGATAAATATAAAAATATTTTAAAAAAGTCATAATGTATGTTAATAATCTATGAAATATTAATTTAGCTATTAAATTTAAATGAATAGATAATTTATTACAAAATATGATTTATAATTTTAGTTGCTTAGTTTTAAGATTATCTTAAATAGACTTAATTACAGAAAACCATATTAATTGTAAATAATGTGTTATAATAAAAATGTTGGTTATTTTATTAAGATATATCTAAATCATATTTAATAATAATCGTAAATTTAAATCTATGAAGTTAAGTATTGTATAAAATAACAGACGATGAATAAAATCATGATACTAAAACATAGTAAAACTATTTTTATAATTAGACTAAAAAAATAAAAACATAATGATATTAAAATAGATTAACTTTTATTTATAAAATTAATTATATTTGTGACAATGATATGTTTAACAATTTTATAATAGCATAAAAAAATATATCGCTGATTTTATTCAATGATAAATAATTTATTAAAAGTTTCTAATTATAAGAAAATTTTAAATGTTATTTAAGCTTATTTTAATAAATATTATTTGGTTAATACCAAATAATAACATTTATTTTAAAAATATAAAAAATTCAGAGATATTAATAAAAAATAATTAAATTTAATAATATTTTTTAAATCAAATTAATATAATAAAAAGTTATTATCATTATAGTTTAAAATAATTAATCGTTATTTCAAATATGATAAAAGTAAAACATATCAATAAAAATTGTTACATTTATAACTTTAATTAAATTAAAGATAAAATATCTATATATACTTATAATATAATTATATTAATTTTTTTATATATATGATTCATCTAATTATATAAAAATTAATAAAGTACAAAACTATAAATTGATTTTTTTTGATTAAAAATAGACATAGTGATTATTATTTAATTCTTTTATTTTTTATAATTTTCTTAAAGAGATATTGAGAAGTCTTAAAAATTTATTACTATAAAAACTCATATTATTTTTTAGAAATTAAAATTTTTTTAGAATTAATTTTATCAAAAAATCTTTATAATTAGGAAATAAAATAATATAATTATATTCATACACTTTAAATATTTAATTATTTGTATTTTTAAATATAAATTTAGTTTTAAATGTACATAGATATAATTAAAGATAATACTTAAAAAAGAGCTACTAAACAAATTTGAATTATGAATTGTAAAATATAGTTTCATAAGTTTATATTCAGTTAGCAATAACTGTTAATTTTATATACTTCTAAATTTAAATTTATAATAATACTTACTAGTTCTTTTTCTGAGAAATGAGAAATTGAATATTCAAAAAATACATATAAATATTTTAATAAAAGTGTTAAAGATATGTTAATATATTGATTTTAGAAAGATATTATAATATATATTATTAATCATAAAATTAATTTTTATTATTAATATAATAAAAAATTTATCTAGATAAAATTCATTATATCTAATAAAATAAAACATAGCTTATAATATTAAAATAATTAGCAAAAAAATAATTATCCGACAGTTAATAATATGCATAGTAAATATATCTTATAGTTGATATTAATAATAAAAATTCTATTTTTAGTTAATAAATTATTATTAATAACATCATTATTCATTTAGTAATACATAATTAATTTAAATTAATATAAAAAAATAAATTTACAGTATTGTAAAAATAACTATAAATAAGACTACTTGTATTAAATAAGTAATAAAAAAGATTAGTTAAAATTAATAAGTTATAAAAATAATATCAAAAAAATGAAATAAAATATTATAAATTAGATTTTTTAGCCTAAAAAATAAATTATTTTATTAAATTAATTATTTTTAAATCTAATAAAAATTCAGAACACAATAATATTAAATACTTTAAGTATTAAAAGATAATTACATTATTATTATAATTTATAATACTGATTGTGATTTATTTATTAATTTAACATATATAAATTTGATATGAAGAATTTAAACAATGAAATTCATAAATTTTATAAATTATCAGGATAATCTTATAAAAAATAGGATATTTAAAACTATATACTGTTATTTTAGTACATTTACTATTGATATTAAATATTATTTGATTTTTATCTAAATACTTAGTAAAAAATTATTTATGTTTTATAACACAAAACTAAATATGAATAATATATTAATATTTTCAAAAAAAATTTGATTTCTGGTAAAGTAAATTGTATTTTTTATTTTATAGTATTTAAAGTAAATAAGTTTGGTAGTTGATTTATCGATGTATATTCATTTATAGATTTTATTATAGTATAATATAGTATTTATTATAATAATGAAAATTAAAAAATCATTAATATAAAATACCAATAAAAATTATTAAATTTAGTTAATTTATTTTAAGTAATTAATTTTATTTATTAAAATAAATAATCAAAATAATAAGTAAATAATAATATTGTTACATTAATCTATTTTAACTTAAATTAAATAGATTAATAAGTTGACTATTAAATTTATTCTTTAAATCATATATAATCTATATTAATTAAATTTAATTAAATCATTAATTAATATAAATTATAATTAATAATTAAAAATTAAACAATAAATTTTTACTAAATCATTAAAATGAGATTATTTCATGAAGGTTTATTTTTTATTCCCATTCAATTGTCGATGGTGGTTTTCCGCTAATATCATAAACTACTCTAGAGATACCAACGACTTCATTTATGATTCGATTTGAAACTAAAGCTAGAAAATCATATGGTAAATGCGCCCAGTTAGCGGTCATGAAATCAATAGTTTTAACTGCTCTTAATGATATAATCCAATCATATATACGATTATCACCCATTATTCCAACAGAGCGTACTGGTATAAAAATACTGAATGCTTGATTTACTTTATAATAAAGATTAGATTTATGCAACTCTTCAATAAAAATAGCATCTGCCTTTCTCAATAGATCACAATAAGATTTTTTTACCTCACCAAGAACTCGCACAGCTAATCCAGGACCAGGAAATGGATGTCGATGTAATATATCGTAAGGTAGTCCTAACTCTAAGCCGATTTTACGTACTTCATCTTTAAATAAATCTTTTAATGGTTCGATTAATCCAAGTTTCATTTCTACTGGTAATCCACCTACATTGTGATGAGATTTAATAACATGCTCTTTACCTTTTATTAAAATAGTAGATTCAATTATATCTGGATAAATAGTACCTTGTGCTAACCATTTAACATGTGTTTGTTTAGCTGCTTGTTCATTAAATATCTTAATAAAAAGACGTCCGATTATTTTACGTTTTAACTCTGGTTCATTAATACCAATCAATGCATTAAGAAAACGATTTTCTGCTTTTACATGAATAACATTTAAATTAAATTTATTATTAAATATGGTCATAACTTCTTGCACTTCATTTAAGCGTAATAAACCATTATCAACAAAGATGCAAATCAACTTCTTACCAATAGCAAGATCGAGTAATAACGCAGTAACTAATGAATCAATACCACCAGATAGCGCTAAAATAACACGATCATCACCAATTTTTTCTTTTAGTTGAAGTATTCTATTTTTAACAATCAATGCAGCATTCCAGTAAGCTTTACAATTGCAAATTTTTAGTACAAAATGTTTTAAAATCGTAATTCCTTGAGTAGTATGTGTAACTTCAGGATGAAATTGAACACCATAGAAATGTTTTTTTTCATTAGCTATAATGGCAAATGGAGAATTATCTGTGCTAGCTATAACCTTAAAATCAATCGGAAGAGAGGTTACTTTATCCCCATGACTCATCCATACATCAAGTAGTGGTTTACCATCCGTACTTAGTCTATCATAAATATCATGAAATAGTTTAGAAGAATGCTGAATAGAAATTTGAGCATGCCCAAATTCTCGTTTATTAGAAATTTTAACTTGCCCACCTAATTGGATAGACATAATTTGCATACCGTAACAAATACCTAATACAGGAACACCGGCCAAAAAAACATATTCAGGTACACGCGGCCTATTTTTTTCAGTAGTACTTTCTGGTCCACCAGAAAGTATAATTCCGTTTGGATTAAATTTATGAATTTGTTCAGTGGAAGAACTATATTCGAAAAGTTCACAATAAACTCCAATTTCACGAATACGACGAGCAATTAATTGGCTATATTGTGAACCAAAATCGATAATTAATATTCGATATTGATCAACTTTAGTTTTCATTTAAAGAAAATTCCAAAACAAATAATAACTTTAAGATCTATAAAATATTATTAATATTTTAACCTAAACGATAATTTGGTGATTCTTTTGTTATAATAACATCATGAACATGACTTTCTTGAATACCAGCACCACTAATTCTTACAAATTCTGCTTTATTTCTTAATTCATCAATAGTTGCACAACCAGTTAGCCCCATACAAGAACGAAGACCACCCATTTGCTGATAAATAATATTTTTCAATAATCCTTTATAAATAACTCGACCTTCTATTCCTTCAGGAACTAGTTTATTTGTAATGTTATCAGTTTGAAAATAACGATCTGAAGAACCTTCTGACATTGCACCTAATGATCCCATTCCACGATATGTCTTATAAGAACACCCTTGAAATAAGATCGTTTCTCCTGGTGACTCCTCAGTGCCAGCAAGCATTGAACCAACCATAACACAAGAAGCTCCAGCAGCAAGTGCTTTAGCAATATCACCTGAAAATCGAATGCCTCCATCAGCAATTATCGGTATATTCATCCCGTTAAGCGCTTCAACTGCATCAGCAATAGCAGTGATCTGAGGTACACCAACACCTGTAACAATTCTTGTTGTACAGATAGAGCCTGGACCAATACCTACTTTCACCGCACTTACACCAGCTTCAACCAAGGCTTTAGCTCCTTCAGCTGTTGCAATATTACCGCCAATAATTGGTAAATCAGGATATTTTTTCCTTGTTTCTCGAATACGTTGTAAAATATCTTGTGAATGTCCATGAGAAGAATCAATCAATAAAACATCAATACCAGCTGCAACTAATGCCTCAATACGTGATTCATTATCAGATCCACCTCCTACCGCAGCACCTACTCGTAAACGACCTTGTTCATCTCTGCATGCATTTGGCTTATTTTCAATTTTTTGAAAATCTTTTACTATGATCATGCCGAATAGATTAAAGTTATCATCAACGACTAATGCTTTTTCTATACGATTTTCATACAGTTTTCGTAAAACGATATCGCGACATTCGCTTTCTTTAACTGTAAGTAAATAAGGTTTAGTTGTCATCACCATAGTAACAGGTTGATCTAAATCTGTTACAAATCGAATGTCGCGACTTGTTATGATACCAATTAATTCTTTATTTTTAACAACAGGATAACTAGAAAAACCATTCTGTTCAACCATCTTATAGACTTCACGAATTGTAGTTTCAGGTGTGACGGTAAGAGGATTTATAACAATGCCACTTTTATACTTCTTAACTCGAGTAACTTCTTCTACATGACGCTTAACTGACATATTTTTATGAATAAAACCAATTCCACCCTCTTCAGCTAACGCAATAGCTAAATTTGATTCTGTTACTGTATCCATAGCAGCAGAAAGCATTGGAATACTTAAGCAGATAGTGGAAGTTAATTTAGTTGATAAATCAGTAGTATTAGGTAATACATTTGAATGCGCAGGAATTAATGATACATCATCAAATGTTAGTGCTTCTTTCTTTATACGTAACATAAGCAATATTTAACCATGAAGAATGTGGAAAAAAAAGATAAAATATTGCTTATGCAATATACATTACAAAATTTATTAACTCCAGAACTTTCTTATTAAAATTTATTTTTTCGATAAATACAAATAAATTCTATCTCAAATTTATAGTTAAAATAGTAAAATTAACTTATTTTAAAGAAATTTATTAATTAAAGTTTTAATTAATAATTTAATGAAAACTAAATATTTCAGGTTAAAGTTAATCTAAATTAATTTTATTTTTTTTAAAAATCTATTATTTATTTATAAATAAATGTATGTTAATCATAGATATATCTTGATTATATTAATATTAATTATAATTAGTTTATGGAAATTATAATGTTTTCTAAGTAACTATAAAAATATATTTATTAGATATATAATAAATATATTAAGTATTTGTAATAATTTAATGTTTATATAAAATATTCAATATTTTATATATTTTAATAATTTTTAAAATATTCAACATATTTTAATTCAAGGATAGCTATATATTAATTTAATAAATTAATAATTATATTTTATTTATATCATTACTATAAATACTATTTTAATTTTATAAATATATTCTAAGATATATTAAGTAAAATGAATAAAATTTAATTAATTCTTATATTACTTTTTATTAAAACTAATTAATCTATATAATATAGACTAGTATCATGATAGTTTACTTTTATTAAAAAAATAATATTTACTATTTATTTAATTTTTTAATTGAGTATAAATTTTATAACTTACTTACTACATAGTTAGAAATAATATAAATTAGTATTATTTTTTTTATTTTATCTTGATAATGATTTAATTTAAAAATTAAATCATTATCATAAATTTTAGTTTCTTTATAATAAGATTCCACTTACTGTTTCAATATTAATTATAAAATTAAGAAATGAATAGTATATAAATATTAATATCGATATCTTTTCTTTTGTAATTCTTTATAAATTAAGTTGTTAAAAAACAAACTAAATAATACTGTGAAAATAGATAATTTTATTTTTAATAAAATAAACAAAACGTTTAAATAATTATTTTATAATATATAAATCTTATTCACTAAATTATATTTGAATATAAATTCGTATTTTATTTTTTTATATATACATATGTAATAAATTATATTTTTCTAAAAAAATTAATTTACTTTATTGCTATAAATAACTAAATAAGATTAAGTGTTTTCTCTATTAACAGAATAAATAAAATAAAAGTATTTTTTAGATTTTATAACAGAACTATTTCTAACTTCAGCATTTAATTATATATAATTTTATTTAGTATTTTATGTAATTAATTATTATTAACTAATTTAAGTAATATTACTTTATCTTTATTATAAAATTTACTTTTTACTATTTAATCTAATTAATATCTTTAATTCATCTTAAATATTTTATCAACAGTTATTTTATAAATAATAGTAATTCCTATAATTATAGTTAATATATTTATTATATACAATTAAATGAACATGTTATAAAAAAGATATCAAAATTGATAATAATTGATATTATTAATTTTTTATTTAACTTTAATTATCGGAAAATTAATAAATATAATGTTATATCTTTTATATTAATTATTTTATTGATATTCATTTAGTTATATATTAAGGATACCATAACTTTATAAGTTAAAAAATACTTTAATTAATTATCTTAATAATAAAATTACTTAATTTAACTTTTATTTTTCTAATAATGTTTTTTTTATAATTTTATTATAAATAATGCATAATCGTTTTAAATCAAAAATACTAACACATTCATTAACTTTATGAATAGTTTTATTTAAATGACCAAGTTCAATGATTTGTGAACACATTTTAGTAATAAAACGAGCATCGGATGTACCACCATCTGTTGATAAAATAGGTTTATAATGGCAGCACTGTTCTATAACTTCGTTAACAATATTAAATAATTTACCTTTTTTCGTTAAAAACGGATTAGCAGATAACAACCATTCAATTTTATAATTAAATTGATATTTTTTTAATATTACTTCAACTTTTTGATGAATTTCTTTCTCAGTCAGTTCATTACTAAAACGAAAATTGAATTTTATAACAAATTCACTAGGAATAACATTATTAGCAGTGTTATCAGAATAAATATCAAAAATTTGCATACTAGTTGGAGAAAAAAAATCATTACCAATATCCCATTTTTTATTAATTAATTCATTTAAAAATTGTAATGAACTATGTATGGGATTATTAGCTAAATGTGGATATGCGATATGCCCTTTAGTTCCTTTGATAATTAATGTAGCAGTTAATGAACCTCGTCTACCATTCTTAATAATATCACCAAGTTTAACATGACTAGATGGTTCACCTATTATACAATATTTAATCTGTTCGTTACGTGTTATTAATTTATCAACTACTTTTGCCATCCCATTAATAGAATTACTCTCTTCATCAGATGTAATTAAGAAGGCTAATCGACCAGAATGATTAGGAAAATCGATAATAAATCTTTCTGCAGCAATAATCATTGCAGCAAGAGATCCTTTCATATCAACTGCTCCTCTACCATATAGCAGTCCGTTATTTAACGTTGGAGTAAAAGGTGGATAACGCCAATCTTGAATTTTTCCTGCTGGAACAACATCTGTATGACCAGCAAAAGCTAGAGTTTCACTTTGTGGTTCACCATGATATGCCCATAGATTAGTGGTATTATCGAAGGACATAACTTCAATTGAAAAATCAAGTTTTTTTAATCTTTTAATTAAAATAATTTGACAACCATGGTCATCTGGGCTAATAGAAGGTTGTTGAATAAGTTGTTGCGTAAGATTAAGAACTGGGCAAATCATAATTGATCTCTCTGATATATAATAAATTTTTACTATTTTATTAAAATAAATTAGGTAGAGACTATATTTAGTATACAAATAACAAATTTTTTAATAAAAAAATATATATTTATTATTTAATGTTAGTTATATTAATGATATTTATCTTTATTTATCTTTCAATTTCTAAATTAATATTAGGTTTATTTATCATATTTAAGATTTATTTTATTAAACATAAAATAAAAATTTAAACTAATTGAATTAATACTAAATTAGTATAATTTAATTATAAATTATATATATTAAACGATGTTTATCAAATTAAATCTTTTTTTAAAAAAAAATTTTAATCTATAAATTATGTAATTTATTAATATTAATATAGTAGATTTAATTTTATATATAGAAAAAAATATTTATGCAATTAAAATAATAATATTGAGTTTTGATAAAAATTTTTTTTAAAGTAAAATACTTATTGAAGTGTAATAAAATAGACTAATAAAATAATTAATATATATATTTTAATTAATTAATATATCCTATATACATATATTTATAGATAATATTATGATAATTTAATAAATTATTTTTTAATATTTAATAATATTTAATCTATGCCAGTATTATTATTTATATATTTCGAATATTAATTTTATTATTTTAATTAATAAAAATTAATTTATATATTTATCTATTTAAGCTAATAATAACATTATTCTAATAATTAAATTTAAGTTTTATTAATGAAGAATTTTTTATTTATATTTATTAATTTAAAACTAATAATTTTATATTAGATTATATATATTTTATATTAAAATGATATTTTTTTAAATTTATTTATTTTTTAACACTATTATTTAATTTAAAAAAAATTTTGAATTTATATATAAATATAATTAATTATGATATATGAATTAATATTTATTAATAAATTTTTATTATATTATTATATATAATATAATTATTTATTTATATATATAAATAAATCATATCTTTATAATATCTATTAATTTTAAACTTTTAAAGTTTTAAAAAAATAAAGAATTTAATAAAGATATTAATTAGATAATAAAAGTTTATTTTTTAAAATAAAATATATCATTAAATTTATTGTTATAAAATAATAATATAAATATAATTTATTTTATGATTTAATTTTAAATATTATTTGATAATATTAATTTTGTTTGTTACTATATTTTTAAATTTTAATCGTTTTTATTAAAATTATTTAAAAATATATAATGATATTATTTACAGATTATTAAGTTATAAATAATGACGTTTTAATAATAAAATTTTAGTTATATTTAATATATGAAAAATTGTTAAAATAATATATATTTTATTTTTATTAGTTTATTATATAAAATTTAATTAAAATTAAAAACTTAAATTATTGCTGTTGCAAATATAAAATCTTATTATTAATTTCCTTTTTGTTTATTTTTATTTTGAATATATAGTTTATATTTTATATTTTTTTGAAAAAAAAGTTAAATAAACTAAATTCGTTTTTAATAACTATCAATTTACAATAGTAATAATATTCTATATTTATGAAATATTTGTAATATTTTATAAATATCATTACAAAATGAAAGATATTTTTTTTAAAAAATTTTTTATTGATTTATTTAAAATAAAATAGATGAATATAATGAAAAAAAGTAAACTTATTAATATTATTACTATGTTTAGTTAGTGATAATACTATTTATATCAATTCTAAATATATTATTGTAATAAAATATTATTATATTTATAAAATTACCTAGAATATAATTTTAACTTTTTATAATAAAAATGTAAAAGTTGTTACTTTATTATAGAAGTAAATGAAATAAATTTAATATAATTAAATTTATTTATAGTTTTTTTTTTATAAAGTAAAAATCATCATATTTTATTTACATATGAATTTCAATATTTCAATTGTTAAAATATTATGAAATTAGTTTTAAGGTTTTATCTTATAATTAGTTTTTTATTTAATAATTTTTATTAATCTATTTATTTTTATATTTTCTTCAAAAAAAATAAACACATTTATAATTATTTGAAATTATAAATGTTTTATAATTTATAATTAATAAAACTTATATATAATATTATTACTATTTCTTAGATTATTTTTTTTAATTTTAACTAATAATTTTCATTTCATTTTATGATATCATTTGAAATAAATTTTATAAAATTATATAATAATGATTATAAACATATCTAAAATTATTAATTTGATAGATGAAGTGTAAATAATATTTCAAAATATAGAAAATCAAGGATATAGTATATAAAAGTAGCTAAATTATTAATAAATTATTATTTATATATAATATTTACTATAATAAAATATATAACTTAAAAATAATAATTTTTAGATAAAGATTATTAATAAATAAAAATAATTAGTTGTAAATAATATCTATAATTATTTCATAAAACATTCAGGAATAATCAATAATAATTATTGAAAAAATTTTTATTTTTATCAGGATTTTATTTTAGAAAATAATCTATATATTAATTTATATAAAATAATATAAATATCAAGAAATGAGAATTCTATAGTTGTGCATATGAATAGGTAATTCATTTTTATTCAAGATTTTGAATTATATTTTAATATTATAAAAATTCATTTTTCTTTAATAAAATTTTTATTGCAATTGATATTAAGAATAAAAAATATGTATCAATATATATTATACTATTATTTAAATTTTTGGATTAATAAATTAATATAATGATATTGATTGTTTATGTAAACTTACGTTTTTATAAAAAATATATATAATTATTAATTACAAAAATAAAATATATTTTATCCATATATTTATATTCAAATATATACTTTCAGTATTTTATAAAAAATAATTATTAATATTTATGTAAAGAAAACGATTAATAATGGAGTTAATATACTTAATATAAAACCATGTACGATAGCAGCCGGTATAATGGAAACCCCACCACTACGCTGCAATATTGGTAGCGCAAAGTCCATTGATGTTGAACCACAAATCCCTAATGCAGTTGAACGAAATTGATTAATAATAATAGGAATGAGAATAATAGCTGTTAATTCACGAATAAGATCGTTAAAAAAAGCAGTACTACCAATGACTGGTCCATAAATATCAGTAAGTAATATTCCAGTTAATGAATACCAACCATAACCAGAAGCAATACATAATCCTACTTTAGTTGGTAAACTTAATAAAAATGCAGCTAATACGCCTCCAAGTAGAGCACTAGATGCAACAATTATAGCAACTATTACTCCTCTAAAATTAATTAAAATTTCTCTGAGATAAATTTCATTATTACGTAGATGACAACCAACTAGCAATAATAGGCAAATAAGTGTAATTTCAGTGCCATATTTAGCATAAGATAAATATGGCCATCCAGTTAATCCTACTAAGAAACCTAATATTAATACGAAACAAAGTAATAGTGAATTTAAAATCGTTTTTAATCGAAATAATGGTTTATTGATTTTATTTTTATTTATTTCCCATGGAAAGAATTTATCTAATAATAGTAAAGAAATTATATTTGTGGTAAATATGCAACAAAAGAAAACAATTGTATGTATAAAAATTGAAGTAAGATGTATAGCAATATTATCTAATGATGCCAATGTGATGCCCATTAAAAATAAAATAATGTAAATAATATAACTTAATAAGCGATGAATGATCATTAAAATTTTCTTATTTTTAAATCGGAAAAGATAGCCTAATATTAACGGTAAAAGAATGATGAATAATTTTGAATACATGCATAGTCCATTTTTTATCACAATTAATACTTTTATGTTGGTGATTTTATCTTAAAATATGTAAAATATATAAAATGTCTAAAATAGATTATAATAGGTTAAAAAAAAATACAATATCAAAAAATAATATTTAAAAAATAATTTTTAATAAAGGATAATATCTAGTTATTTTAGTGATATATAAATAGATGGTAATTTATTTATATATAATAAATTTAGTATTTTAGTTTTTATAAAAAAATTTTATCAAAATAAATAATAAATTTAATTTTAATTAAAATTTATTATATTGTATTTCTTTTGTTTTTTTTAATATAAATTAGACATTAATTGTATTAATTTGATCAGAACGATTTTTATTATTTGAATATTAAAAATAAATAAATTAATAATCTATAAATAATTTTAGTTTCATAAAAAATAGATAAATAATAATAAAATTAATTGTTTAAACTATTTAAATTATTTTAAAATAATATTAATAAAATAATATAGTTATTATTAAATAATATCTTTAAATTAAATCGATAATTAGTCAATTTTAAATTATAATAGTAATTACATACAATAAATTATTTATTATATGTATATAATTAATGTATTTAACAGATATTTTAACTTAAGGAATAAGAAATTTTTTCATAAATAAATTAATAATTACACTCTTTTATTAAAATAAAAGATAAAATTTTTTAATTTAAAATGTAGGTTTATCAGTTTATTTCTGTAATAAATATTAATAATATTTTTATAAAATCTAAGTATTAAATAAAATTAGTTAAATTATTTAATAAATTTTTTTATACAATAATTATAAATATACTATTTAAGTAATATCTTATATAATGTTTAGATCAATAATAATTAAATATCTAGAAGATTGATTGTATTCAATTATTTCCATAATCTTACAATTATCATTTTTAATAGAAATATTTTATTAAAATCAATAAATATTGAATATTTAGTTTCAAAAATTGAAAGAACAAAAAAATTATTCGAAATACGTTATTTTTATTAATTTATATGATAAATTTAACTATTATATAAATTTATATAATCTATATCGATTTAACTTAATCAAATCATAAGTATCCTTTTATAATTTTAATACATAAACAGTAAAATGAGCAAATCTTCTTTTATTTTTATTTTAAAAAATTTATATCTTTAAAAATATTATTAAAAATTATTTGATTATATTTATAGAAAAAAAATCTTAAAGAATTTTAAAATATTTTAAAATAAATCTATTAAAATTTTCATTAATTCTGTATTCAATATAAGTTTATTTTTTCATTTTAATATATTTTTAATTTATCATTAAAAGATATAAGATTTCAAAAGAAAATTAATTATTAAAATATATATCTCTATTAAAATATAAATTTTATAATATATTATTAAAAAATATTAATAGTATATACATGCATAACTTCATTATTTTAAAGAATTTTTGATATATTAATTTTATTAAATAAATATTATTCTTTATGGTAAAAATAATATTTGGATATATAATTTTATCTATATTTTAATATTTATTATTTTAGATAAAAAATCTATATATTTATTTTTAATAAAAACAAATACTAAATAAAGAAATTTTTCTTCTATTTAAAATTTATAATTTCATTAAGAATTAAATTATTTTAAAACAATAATCTAAAATAATTTATTTTAATTAATATTAATTAGTAAAAATTTATTTTAAATTAAAAATTAAATTTTAAATTTATTTTAATGACTTTATTATTATTTTTAATATTAGATTTTATTGAAAAGAAACTCTTTTAATTTAAAAAATAAATTTTAATCTACATTTATAGATAAATTCTTTTTAATCAATCTTTTTATTTTATTTAAAAATAATGAATTGAGATGCTTAAATAATATTTTTAAATATTTAATATTTCATTATTATATATACTTATAAAATATATGTTTTTATTAAAGAAAGAAAGAGAGAATATAAATATTGATTATATAATTATTTTTAGTAATAAAATCTAGATCTTTCAAAAATTTTTATCTATTATTTTAGAATAGTGTAAATATGGAAATATATTAAATCATCTCTAAAATATTATATTAAAAATTTAAATAATTTCTTTTCTAAGTATCTGAATATAAACTATATAACATATTATATTTATTAGTTTTATATAAATCTAATAAAGTAACAAATATATGTTATTAGAAACTTATTTTATAAGTTATATTAGATATTAGATAGAAAAAGTTTATAAGCTTTAAGATTTAATTAATCATGACATTCTCTATGTGTAAAAAATAATATAATTAAATTATATTCGTGATTTATTATAGTTTTTAATAAAATATTATTTTAAAAAAAATAAAATTAAAGATATTTATAGAATTTTTATTTGTTTAAAAATATGAAATGATATTTCATTAATCTATAGTAATATAGATATTCAAATTCATTATATTTCATTTAATTTTAAATTTTAATTACTAATATTAATATAGCAAAAATTTTCCTTTTATAATTGACTATTTTAAAATCCAGTAAGAAGCTAATTCTATTAATAAGTTTATATATTGTTTTTATATGTAAATTTACTATTTTTTGTATTATTAAAAAGTAGTAAATTTCATTTTTTATATTAATAAATTTTACCATTTTAATTTAATTAAAATGGTAATATAGTTACTGTTATTATTATCAATAACTTTATTTTATATGATAGATTATTATCTTCTAAATTAGTTAATTTTCTGTTTATTTTAATATTCAACGTAGTTGCTACTCATATTTATGAAAAAGAAATAAAAAATAATTTTATATAAATTTATTTTTATATTTTAAAAATCAAATTAACTTCAATATCAATAATATGCATGAAGAATGTTTTTTTAAAATCAAGGTTTTTATACCTCTAATACATTTAATCATGGTATTTATATAAGTTTTCAGGTATCAAATTTTCTCTTAGAGAGAATAGTTAATATTCTTTATTTTTTAAGAATTAATAAATTAGTAAAATTAATAATATATTCATTATATTATAAATATTTTATTTCGAAATTTATCATAAAATCTTTATAAAAGATTATTTATAAATTTTATTTGCAAAAAAAATAAATTAATATAGTAAAATATAAATAATAAAAGTATAGAGCTATGATTTTATCGTATAATTTCTTATATTTATCATATATAATTTTAACTTTAAAAAGTATTTTTATCAAAAAAAATAATAACCATAGTGTACTATTTATCATAGTACCAAAAAATTCTTTTTAAATATAAAAGTAACTTTTTTATAATATAAGTCGATTGTGAATCCCTTGTTATGTGATCTTTAATTAAATAGCTATTGTATAATAATCCCATTCATATTTTTATCGAGCTGTGTAAATATTGAATAAGTTATATTTATATTTAATAGATTGATACCTATAATCTTATATTTTATAAATAACTATGCTTTATATATTTTGATGAAATAAGTATTCGTATCTCTTCTAAGTACTCTCTCAAGAGTTACTATATAACGAAAGTATAATAAGTATTTATTTTATTTATATTAATTTTCAAATATTTTGATATAAGATCAATTTAAAAAAAGCGATCTATAATACTATTATTTTTTTGAAATATTAATTAACTTATATTATTGTTATGGAACATAATAATAATTAGAGAAAATTAAATAAAACTAAAAGCCTTTATAAGGACTTATAAAATATTTTTTATATTACTTAATTAAATTAATATTAAATTAATAATAACAGTTGTTTTGATATTTAATAACTATCAAAATCAACATAGAAAATATAGTAAATATTATCTATAGTAATTTTTTATAAAATAATTCATAAAATACTTTTGATATCATTTAATATTGATTATATTTATTCTTAATAAAATATTAGTTAATACAATATATATAAAATTATTGTTTATTATTTATTTTAATTATCTAATTACAGATAAGTTAAATGATTATAATAAGTTATATTTTAGTATTAAAAGAAATTTATTAAATAATTCTATTTATAGAATACTTCTATAGATCACTAAGAAAAATTTTCTATTTTTCTCTTTTTTATTCATTATATCCAAACAAAAGTATTAATAATTAATTATCACATTGTATGTTTTTAATCATTATTTAACATATTATTTCCATATATTTATTTAACTTAATGATTTATTTTATCTTTAATAACTTTATATCAATACTAACTTTAAATATAAATCTAAATTTTCTTTAGATCTAAAAAGAATACTTACAAACTTAAATATTAATGTTTGGCATTAATTCATTAATAATTTCGAATATAAATATCATTTTAAATATTATTATTATACATAGAACTTTAAAGATAATTAAATAATTTAATCCCTATTTAAATAAAGAATATCTTTGATAATATATTGTATTCATATATTATTTTAATAATCATTTAGGAAAACTATTATATAGTTGAATACTAATAAGCATTTAAATTACAATCATTTAATATTAAAACTGAATTATGTAATATTAATATTATTAATATTAATATCTATCGAAACATGAAATGGATCATTGCTAATCTTTCTAATTATTTATAATTTTATATTATTATTTTTTGCTTATTAGCAAATAATCTAATAGGATTATTTTAATATTTAAAAGATATACTAGATATCGTAATCAATATTTAATTGATATATTTTCATCGTTTACATGATTTTTATTTTAAATTAAAAATTAATTTATTTATGAAATTTATTATTTTAAAATTTAAAATTAAAATATCAATTTTTTTTATTATTAATAATAATTGATTAATTATTATTAATAATAGTTCAATTTATTTTAGAGTAATTAGACTTTTTATTTTTTATTTTATGTACAGTTGAGTTTCAGATGATTTTATTAATTAATGAAAAACCGATTTTAAATAGTGTTCGATAAATAATATCGATAATGATTAATATAACATAATTATATTATATTATAATTATGTTATAATATAAAACATTTTTTAATAAATAAAAAAATAATAAATTTTATTTTCTAGATATAATAAATACAGATATAATTTTTATTATAAATAACAGATAAAATCTAATTAAAAGATAAATGATTTTATTATTATTTTAGGTTTATTGTTATTACTTCTATAAATATTTTATATCTAAAAATCAATATAAAAAATTAAAATATAAACATCACAATTTTTGATTGTAATCATTTTGATATATAAGCTAATATGATAAGAAAGGAATAATTAAAAATATTTTAATAAAACATTATTTACATACTCAAGTCTAGTTTATTTATAGATATAAGAATCTTAATTAAGATATTTTCTATTTTAGAAAAACCTTTAAATTATCAAAGAATTTAATACGGGATTATTAAAGTAATATTTTTAATATATATTGTTTTTATTTATTAAAATTTAATTAATTTTGCGATATTAATAATTTCTTATCATTTTACTGTTATTATTATGCCATTATAAAAGTGAATGTTATATTAAATTTATTATATTTAAGTTTGACATGATTGTAGATAGCATGAAATAAGCTAAATATCTTTATATTTAAACTTTTTAATATATCTGAATATAATTTAATTGATTTCGTATTATTATGATTAATAATATTGATTCTCTTTAATAATTTAATGAAATAGCTTTTATATTAGATTCTGATATTTGTTAATACTTTAGTTAATAATTGTGCAATAAAGCAAACTTGTAGTATAAACATATATAAAATATCTATTTCATTCGAGTAATATTAGTCACAGTTATTATATAATTTCCTTTCTGATTAAATAAAATTTTTTAGGAAAGATATATGATTTACTTTGTTTTTTAAAAAATATTTTTATAAAATATCCAATGAAATTATTTTTATTTAATAAATGAATAAATTTTATTAAGATATAGTATATATATACATCTTATATTAAAAATATTTAACATTCGGTTATATATATCATCATATATATGTAAGTAATTACAGAGAATTCTTTACTTTGCTAACTCATATTAATTTAAGTTTATTTAGTTTTATTGATGCAAACAATATTGCATCTTTTAACAACATAATAATATTAACAAATTTTTTAGCTAAACATCTTATTCTGATATTTCCATTAATTATTATTATCTATTGTCTTTTAGAATCATCTAGAAATTCATTTCTTAAGAAAGTATTTATTTGTAAAACTATTTTTGCACTTATTATTGGTTTAATTATTTCTAGTTTTATTAGGGTAATTTTCCCTCAAGAACGTCCTTTTATTCTACTTGGGATAGGTCAGCATTTTTTTGATCATGCTCCGACACCATCATTTCCTAGTAATCATGGTACTATTGCTTTTATATTTTCTTTTAGTTTTTTATTTTGGTTAAGAGCGTGGATTGGTTTTTTATTATTTGTACCGGCTTTAATAATTGCATGGGCTAGAGTTTTTGTCGGTGTACATTGGACTTTTGATATGGTAGGTGCATTTTTTGTAGCTATTATATCTTGCGGAATTAGTCAATTAATTTTAGAATTTTTTTTTCATAAATTACTATCATCTTTTATGAAAAAATATCAAATATTATTCTCTTTTTTAATTAAAAAAGTTAGATAAGAAATTAAATAATAAGAAATTATTAAGAAAATATATATAATAGTTAATATTAATTTAAAATTAATTAAAATTAGATAGTTTATTTATTTTTTAAATAAATTATTAATAATTTAAATCAAATATTTATTATTATAAAAATTTAATATTTATATGTTTATTTTATATAAATTTAATGTTATTTTTTATATAATATATCTAAATAACGTTTATTAAAATAGAGATTGTTTAGTAAAAACATTTATTTAAAAAAGAAAAATAAAAAAAATAAATATTTAAAATAAAATAATAAATCTAATTATTGTTTTTAAAAAATCAGAAAATTATAAATTAAATTATAAATTTATTTATATATAGTAAAATTAATAAAGTTTTATCAAAAAATTATGTTATTAAACTATAAGCATCTAATTAGAATTTCATTCTAAATAGAATTTATATAAAAAATATTATATCATAATTTGGTATAATATAATTAAGTAATTTCTTATAGAAATACATATTTACTTTATATAAGCAAAGTAAAAATTTCAACTAAAATATTTTTTTATATAAATAAAATATAATATACAAAAAATTCTTAAAATCATAATTATATTAAATTTATTCTTATTTTTTATTTTTCATTTTATATTTTGGAGATTATATATCATGGATACAACTCGAGTTGATTCCATTACTTCCTCATCATACAATCAGCAAAATATAAAAATTTGGAGGAAAAGTGATATAATTTGGATGTTAAGCTTATATGGTACTGCAATTGGTGCTGGTGTACTCTTTCTTCCTATTAACGCAGGAATAGGTGGTTTATTACCTGTTATTCTAATGACGTTTATAGCTTTTCCAATGACTTTTTTTTCACATCGTGGTTTGACTCGTTTTGTACTATCTAGCTCAAAACTTAATAGTAATATTATTGATGTTGTAGAAGAATACTTTGGACGTTTAGCTGGTAATTTGATTACAGTGCTTTATTTTTTTGCTATTTATCCAATATTATTAATATATGGTGTATTTATTACTAATAGTGTTGAAAATTTTATCGTTGAATTACTTGGATATAGTAATATCTTTCCACGTTGGCTATTATCTCTTTTTTTAGTTGGTGGTATTATGACTATTATTAATTTTGGTGAGAAATTTATATTAAAAATAATTAGCATATTAGTATTTCCATTTATTATATCTTTAGTAATATTTTCATTTTATATGATTCCATATTGGAATATGGTTGCATTAGAAACTTTTTCATTTTCTAACATCACTATGAGTTTTTCTAAAAATAGCCAAAATATATTTGTTGCGATTTGGTTAATTATTCCTGTTATGGTGTTTGCATTTAATCATTCACCTATTATTTCTGCATTTGCTATCTCAAATCGTAATGAGTACGGTAAATATGCTGATCAAAAGTCTTCTCAAATTTTGACTTCAGCACATATTTTAATGGTATTAACAGTAATGTTTTTCGTTCTTAGTTGTGTATTTACATTATCTCCTGATGATTTAATAAAAGCAAAAAAAGCAAATATTAGTATTCTTGATTATTTATCTGGATATTTTGATAAAATCTTTATTAAATATACAGCTTCAATAATTGCTTTTACCGCAATTATAAAATCGTTTCTTGGTCATTATCTCGGTGCTTGTGAAGGTTTTAATGGTTTGGTTTATCGTTCCTATAGATATATAGATAAAGAAATTAATACAAAAAAACTAAATAAAGTTACTGCAATTTTTATGTTTGTGACTACGTGGTTAACTGCTACTTTAAATCCAAGTATTTTAAACATTATAGAAAGTTTAAGTGGACCAGTTATTACAATTTTATTATTTATAATCCCAGTCTATACAAGTAATAAAATACCTGTTATGCGTAAGTACGATGATTGTATCAGCAATATTTTTATTACAATTATTGGTGTGATTGCTATTTCATCTATAATGTATAAATTATTTTTTTGATGCTTAACAATTTTTATATCTTTTTTAAACTTCAAATAGTTAGTTGTATAAATTATATATATGATGTTGAAATATTTTTTATTTATCTTATTTGTAATGAAATTATCACTTTCTTAATAAAACTTTAATAAAAGATGTACATAGTGTTTTGTGTATTTTAAATATATGTATCAATCTAATATAATTTTATATTCTATTACTAATAAAATTTAGAAATAATTTTTTAATTATCCATATCAAAAAGAATTTTTTTTAATAAAGTATATAAATTATTAATATTTTATAGTTCTCTATACTCTAATAAATAGATAATTTTTTACTAATATGGAAGTTATAATAGAATGAGTTAGAAATTTATTTGCTTATCATTGTAACCTACGCCTCTACTATTACTTACTATCTTGTTTATATCTTTATTTTTTGTTAAAAAATATATAATAAACTTAAGTGTATTATATATTTTATACATAAATAAATAATGTATATTTTTTTATATAAGAAGTTATGAGTTTTCATATTATAAAATCTATTTTTCTATGAAAAAATTGATAATTATTATATTTTTAATATATAAATATAAATTATTTTGATATAATTAATTATTTTGTTGATAAGAATTTATTTAATAAATATTTTATATTAGTGTTAGTGAAAGATATTACGGATAAATTTTATTATACATTTTTATTTACGTTAATTGACTTATGGTTTTATAACATTATTTTAAATAATACTTTTTAAGTATAATAAATAAAGATTTTATATACAAATATAAACTTTATATATTCTTTTTTTAATTACTAATATAGCGCATATTATTTTATGGAAATTTATTATAAAATTAATATTTTATTTTATATTTTTAGTTTAAGAAGATATTACTTATCTAAATTAATTTAAATTTTTACTCTATACTAATAATAGCAGCATAACTAAATTAATTTGATACAATTCATAATAAATTGTTTCTTATAGAATAATTCATCCATAGAGCATAATTTTTTTAACTTATAATATTATTAATATTCATTATTATATATACATTTTTAAAATGGTATTAACCTTTATTATTCGTATAATATTATCTGAAATTAAATTTCATGCATAATTATAATTATAAAATTATTTATTTTAGTTAAAAATGATTAATACTACATGGATATTACTTAATTGATTTACTTGATTAAATGTTGTATTTTTTTAAAAATATTATAATTAAAAAGTTTTTTTCATATTAATAATAAAAATTATTATTAAAAATAATACGTATCTATTTTAATAGATTTCTTTAATCATAAAATAAAACAAAATATTTAATATTTATATTTTTTATTATTAAGCATTTAATAACATTAATAATTCTATTAATCATATATGTAAAGGTAATATTAAAAACAAAATAAAATACTGTATAAATTTAGATATTAATTATAAAATGTTTTATTAGTCAATTTATCTGGATAGATTATAAGTTATATCTTTTATTAATTGATAACTAATAATAATACTTACTTTCCTTATTTTATAAAAAAAATAAATATACAAAATAGATATATAGATATGTATCTAAACATAACTAAACTTATTAAAGATTAGGATTAAAAGAAAATGTTTTAAAAAAGATTAGTAGATATCATATATCAATATACATAATTTAATTTTACTAAAATATATAAATTAAATTCACATAAGTATAATTTTCATTTATGATAAAATTATAGACAGATTTGGAATATTAAAATAATAGCAAAAATTTAAACAATGTATGGGATAGTTTATTATCTAATATATATTTATTTTAATAAAAATTAAAAGACTATCATATTATTAATAAATATATTTATAATATTTATTTTTCTAGTATAAAATTTATACGTTTTAAAAATTTAAGGTGAACATAAAAAATAAAAGACAAGTGGTAAATCACAAGCATTAGGATATAACTAAATTAAAAATCAATTATAAAAATAAGAATATTTTAAAAAATATGTGTTATCAAACAATATTTAGAAATTAATTAAAATTCAATAAACTAATTCATTTATATTAATAGAAATGTAATATTTAATTATCATTAAATTAATGAAAATAAATTATATAAAATTTTAATTTTTTAGCTTAAAAAATAATAATTTATTATTAATATAATTAATAATAAATTATTATAACTTATATATATTCTTTATATAAAAACATATAGCTGAAAAACTAAAATTATAAAATTTATAAATTTATTTCTAATCTAGATTTTAAATACTTATATGAAAGATGAATAAAAAACTTTATCTTTTATTTTAACAAATTTTATCTATGTTATTAGATACTATCTATACTATTTATTTAAATTTTTATTGAAGTAATTATCTATTTTTTAGAATAGAATTATAAAAATGAATAAAATATGTTTAAATATTTAAATAATCTGAATGAGTGATTAGTAAAATTTTTATTTATTTGTACAAAAATAATAATATTAGATTATGTTAGTTAAAGCAGTTAATTTAAATTCATATGAATTTATTGTTTATTTAATTAAAATCTATATCTTATACGTTCTTATCTATATAAAATCATTAAAATTATGTATAAAATCGTCAAAATATTAAAATTAAATATCTTTAAAATTTAAAATAGATAAATATTAAAATTATTTTTAGTTTGATTTAATTATTTTATAAAATACTAAAATTTAAATAATGAAATAGAAATTAAATTAATTTTGTTTAAACTAATAAATTATTTTATTTATTATTGTATTTATTATATATAGTAGTAACTTTATGATATATATAAATATACTATACTTATCTTATATAATTTTTTATATAACATTTATAATAACTTGTTAATTTTTTATTTTAAGATTTGATATAAAATAATTTAATTTTAGTATAAAAAATATACTTATTTAAATTAAAAACTATTTATTTATTTTTAATAAACAAATGTTATTTATTAATTTATAATCACTTAATTATAAATTAATAAATAAAGGTTGAATAATTTCAATTTTAAATTTATAAATAATGTTTCCATTTAAACTATTGTATTTAATAATTCTTATATTATTAGTTTATCAAATTATCTAATTCATGTCTTCTTTTGTTATTATTATCTTTATTATATTAATTATATTAAACATAATGATATTGTTTATTATTAAAACAATATGAACTATTTATTTCAAGTATTTATTAGATAATATCTTTAAATTATATTTAAATTTTATTTATGTTTAAGATAAACATTATTTTTTTTATTAGTTTATATATGTTATAAGAAAATATTCTTATTTAAAAGAATCATTATTATTAAGATAAAACAATTTTTTAAAACATTCTATATTTATCTAATTTTTTTGAAGTTATATTCAGAGTTTTTGATTTATTTTAGATATAATATAAATTATGATATAATTATATTAATAATAAAATATTAATTATTTAACTAAATTTAATAATTAATATTTTTAATAAACAAAAAGATTTAATTATAAAAAAATATAATATCTTTTTTATATTTTAATGATTTAATTAATTTAATTATATATTTTGTTAATATGAATTATTACTATTTATATGATTTATTAATAAACTTAAGAGATTACTATTTTCATAGCTCTTAACTAATAATGAAATATTTATTAATTAATTTAATTATTTTAAAAGAAATTAATTATTAAGATCACTTGATTTTTCTTATTTGATGAAGTTGTTAGTTAAAATTTAACTTTTAAAATTATAGAATCAATTTTATATTTTATTTTTTTTAATCAGATTTTTATATTTTTTAAGTTCTAAATAAAAATATTAGTTAATTTTTAATAAATACTACGTTTTCAATAATAAATTGGTTCTCTACCATTTTATTTATAACTATTGAAAATTAAAATTTTAATAGTTATAAATAAAATAAATAATACACTGTCTTATAATCTTATATTATCAATCGATAATGCAACATAGATCTTAATTAAATTTATTTATTTATTTAAATTAAGAAAATATACTTATAAAATAAGTATAATTTAACTTATTTAAGATTGATATTAATAAATTTTATTTTTATAATGAATAATTTTAATTGAATAATTTAATTTTATTAAAATTAAATATTTATATATAGAAATATTGTGTGTTTATTTAATATATCTTTAATTAAAATTAATTATATTACTATTATATAATATCAATATTAAAAAATTAGTATTTTATTAAAAAACTATATAGTTTTAAAATCTTAACTTTAATTTAAGTAATAGAATATATTATACTAATTTATGAAATTAATAAAATTATAATATTATTATGGATAATTTATATATGGAAAGTAAAAAAACTAGTAAATATAATTATAATATATATATTGATATATATAACTGAAAGTTATGTATATTTACTTTAAAATATTAAATAAAAAATATAACATAAGATTACGAAATACTAAAATATTTCTTTGGAATGTAAAAGAGATATTTAAAATGTAATTTATCCACTTTTAATTACTTATTATATAATAAGTAAGGAAGTTTTATTAAATCAATTTAATGTAAAAATATTTAATTAAGTTATCTATATTATTAATATTTAATTATGATAATTATATATCAAATATGTATTTTATATAAAGTTACGTTTTAACATATTGTTTTTCTATAAACATAAATATTTATCATGGAAACAAGAATAAATATTAGATTAATATAATTTTAAAGTAAGAAATTTATAATTTAAATTATTTTTATTTTTTTGATTTTTTTTATTATGTAATTAAAATACATAAATAATAAACTATAAATAATTTATAATGATTAAAGTTAATTGAGAGTATTAAAATATTGCTATATTTTGATCTTTTATAAAAATTTATCTATGAAAATTTCAAATGGTTTAGTTAATAAAATTATAGAATTATAAATATTCACTGTAATTAAAATAGTAAAAACATTAAATAATACTAATTTATGGCTAACTATATAAATAAATCAACAGAAACTATTTATAAATTATTTTTATAAATAGTTTATGATTATTATATTTATAATCATTAGATATAAAGCAAATCTTATTTTAAGATATTTAATTACAAATTAACTTTATTATCAATATATAATTAAATAGTGATGTTAAAGAAAAGATTTTTTATAGATATATATTTATCAATATTTATTTTGATAAAGTTACTGACTTAAAATAAATTCAACTATCTTTAAAATCATATTATCTATTTTTTTTCATAAAAAATTTAATATATATAATTTATATTTAGATTCAAAAATAGATTATATTATTATGATATTAGTAATTTTATCTTAATAAATATTATATTTGACGATAAGATTAATTGAATTTATTTTTATGATTATGTTAATATTTTTTCATAAACTATAAAATTTATCCAATAACTTTAGTTCTATCTAACCTTAATTAAATAAATAAAAATATAATAATATCTATCATTATATTTAATAAATTAAAGATAATTCTATCTTTACTTCAATAAGTGTTTTTATTTATATTTTGATATTACATAATATAATCATAGATTAATATTTTACTTAAAGTTACATTAATATATTATATGATTATATTAAAATAATGTAAAATTATATGCAATATAAGTGTAGAAAAACAAATATAATTTCAAAAATCATTTTTAATTCTTTAAATAAGAGGTAGTATTTTTTGATATTTTATTAATTATAAAATATCAAATATAATAGAATAACATTTATTAATTTAATTTAATCTTAAATCTTATATTTAATATACTATATGATGGATATTTAATAATAATTAATATATAATATTTTATATGTCTATATAATTTATTATTTAATTTTATTAAAAATTTCTTCAACTATAATCATATTCATTTTATTGCAAAATATAAATTTAATCAAATTCCTACTACAGTATAAATTTTATATATAAATTTTATTTGCTTTGAATAAATTTGATATTTTAGTGTATCACTTAACTAAATCATTAATATAATCTAAAGATCATAATTATTAATTAATTATATTAGAAATAACTCTTTAATGCTGCTTCATTTAAAATTGGTTAAATCAGTATTAGAAAAATTTCATTAATCCTAAATAGATAAATAATCAAAATTAAGTTAATATATTTAGTGATACAAATTTTTAAATATTAATTATAAAATAGATATTTTTATCAAAATTATTATTAAATATGTTTTTATGAAATAATATTAATTTAATTATTGTTATTAATAGCATATAAAATATTTCTATTAATATCTAGATCTAGTTAAATAATTAACATATCATAATAATATATTATATTTATTATTTTATACTTCTTAAGGTATATTCGCTAGTAAATAGAATTGATATTCTATTAAAAATAAGTTCAAAATATATATGTTTATATAATTTATTTTAAAAAATAGTAAATTTAATTTATAAACTTAATATTAATTTTAATATTTAATTAACTAAATATAATTAGTATTCTCTAAATGCATAATCCTAGCAATGATTATATTAATTAATTAAATTTATTAATTTTATTAATTAATAAATTATATATATAAAAAATTTAAATTCTATTTTTATAATTAAATCTATAGTTTTAAACTATTATTAGACAAAATTGACTATTAAAATTATAATAAATTAATTAATTTAATTTTATTATAATTAATATAAATTGATATATAGCTAAAATTTAAGTAATGCAATTAATATATTTTTATTCATAATAATTTAATAGATTATTTTATGATTTATAATGATGATATAAATTTAAAAGTTATAAAAGATGATTTTTAATATTGTTATGTAAAAAAATACTGTTGTTTATTGATCTTAACTATTATTCAAAAGAATTATAAATTCTTAATTAAGGTTTGTTAATAACGATAATATTTTTATTGAATTTATATTATTAATTAAGCATAAAGTAGCTGTTTTAAAATAAAAATATAAAATTTCTTATAAAGAATAATTTATTTATATTTAAAGTTAAAAAATTTTGTTTAAAAATTAAACTTAATAATATAATGATATATGTGATGTTAAGATTTTTATAGGATAAAATAATAAATTGTTTAAAAAAATAAATAGTAGTGTTAAATGGTTTCTAAATTTGTTATGATTAATAATCAAATTTATTACTTATTATAAAATAAGTAATAAATTATATAAAAACATAAAACTATTTATACATAAAATAAAAATAATGTTATCTAATTGTAGGATATTAAATAAATAAATTAAATTTTTTTAATTGAATTATGTCATTAAGAATAAGTTAAAAAGTCATATATTGATATTAATATATGATACATATAATAACAGATGGATTATTATATCATATAAAATAAAGAATGTATATTAAGAATATATATAATATGATATCATTATATTTAAGATAATTATCTTGTTTAAATATTTAATATTTATTAAAATAATTAAGAAGTTTTTATTTTATTTTTTTTCTTAAAATATTAAATAATAATAAGTAATAAATAATTATTTGAATTAAAAATATTTTTTAATGTATGTTATTAATTTCATAACTTCATCAATGATTAGTTATTAACTCATCATTGATGAAGTTATTTAAATAAATATTTTTTTCAATTTAATAAATTGAACGGTTCAATTTATTAAATAATTTATAAAAGTATATGAGATATATCAAAAATAAGTAATAAAATAATTAATAGATTTTATTATAAAAATAATAAATATACTACTAGTAATATTTTAGATTTTTATTACAAAATAAAATTTATAATTAATTCATTAATATTTTAAATAAAAAAATAAAATTATTTGATCTTATAAAGATATTAAAATTAAATAAAGTAATAGTAATATTGTTATAGTTATATAACTAACCATTCAAACTATAAATAATTATGATAAATAATCAAAAATAGTATTAATTTTTATTAAGAATACCTAAGTAAATTACTATTTATAAAAAAAATAGTATTTTACTATAATATATTATTTTATAATATAAATTATAGTTCATACTAAAATATTATAATAAAATTAAAATAATTATGATTATTATTGATATGAATATTATTAACCATATTTTAAAAAATTTTTATTTATAGATTATATCAATTTAATCAGATTTATTTTAAAATATAAAATTTAATTAAGTTGAAATCAATAAAAACTTTTTTATACATTAAAATTAATATTAATATGTTTAATTTTAGGTAAAAATTTCATTTCCTATATTATTTTTACTAATAATTTTCTTTAATTTTTCTATAAAAATCCATTATATTATTAATTATAATATCTAATATATTTTTTTGAATTACTATATAAAATATTTTATTAATATTTAGATATTTAATATAATATATAATTACAATTTAATCTTAATATATTCTTAATATTTAATTTTTTAATTAAACATTAAGTGATCTTTATTCTATATATAATAATGTCCTGAAATATACTAATTTTACTTCTTATAGTAATTAAGTTATTTTATTAATTTATCTTCATTTAATAAAATATATTATTTATTTTTATAAAATAAAAGAAAACATTTGATAAAATATATCAAAAAATATTAAATTATATTATATAATTTAAGTTAATAAATTTTTTTATAAAAAATAATATTAATTTAATAATTGATTAATAGGATTGAAATAATAGAAAAAGTTCTATTAATTATTTTTAAATAAATAATCTTTCAATAAGTAAAATAAAATATTAAAGTTTAATTAAAAATAAAGTTAAGAGGAATGATTATATTTAATAAAGTTGATAATTAAAATATTAATAATTAAACTATGTTTATAATAATAATATAAAATAGTTTAATTATTTTATAAAAAATTATTTAAAAATTAAAATAACAGTTATTTTATAATAAATTATCAAATAAAAATATTAATAAATAATTAAGAATTAATTTAATTAATTAAATTAATTATATTAAATTTATATTTAATATAATTAATTTTCAAACATATATTTATATATCATAATAATTTTAGTATTTTACCTATACTAATACTATTATTATTTATTATTACATAAAATTAAAAAAAAATTTATGATAAAATTATACGATATAATTAAATTTATTATAATTAATTTAATTATATTTGTAATTTATTTGGTAACTTAACTATAAGAAAAATAAATATTAATTATATATCATCTTATTTATGGTTATTTAATAAATTTATTAATACAAATCTTTAAGTATTCAAAAATACTTTATTGTAAAAATCATTATATTTTAAAAGTTTATATTTTATAATCATGGATATTTTTTTAAAAAGATTACTTAATATTAAAATTACTATATTATTAATTAAATATTACTAGATTTGATCTTTTGGAAATATACTTATTAAACAAATAATATTAGGATTATATCATTGCAATTAATTACATTTAATTAATATAAATGAAATAGAATATTTCCTATTAATTACTTAATTTAATAGGAAATATGAATTATAATTAAATAAGTTATAGAAATTATTCAACAACTTTAAAAAATATTTTTAATTATATATTTTATATTTATTTTCACTATTAATATAATTATTTGGATAAATTTTAATAAATTCAAAATAGGAGTTTATTTATGTTAGTAACTAAGCTAGTCTTAATAAGACACGGTGAAAGCGAATGGAATAAAGAAAATCGATTTACTGGTTGGACTGATATTGATCTTTCAGAAAATGGTCGTAAAGAAGCAATAAGTGCTGGACAATTATTAAAAAAGAAAGGTTTTACTTTTAACTATGCTTATACATCAGTTTTAAAACGTGCTATTCATACATTATGGAATATCCTAGATCAAATAGATCAACAATGGTTACCAATTGAAAAAAATTGGCGTCTTAATGAACGTCATTACGGTGCATTACAAGGTTTATATAAAGAAGAAACCGTTAAAAAATATGGTGATAAACAAGTTAAATTATGGCGTCGTAGCTTTAAAATTAAGCCACCAGAATTAAATAAAGATGATCCTCGTTATATTAATAATGATCCTCGTTATGAAAATTTAAGCTCATTAGAGATGCCTGTTTCTGAAAGTCTTGCTGCCACAATTAAACGTGTTATTCCTTATTGGAATGAAGTAATTAAATCTAGAGTTGTTAAAGGTGAAAAAATAATTATTGTTGCTCATAGTAATTCATTAAGAGCATTAATAAAATATTTTGATAAAATTACTGAAGAAGAAATCTTTGAATTTGATATTCCAACTGCTGCTCCACTTATTTATGAATTTGATAAAAATATCATACCTATTAAGCATTATTTTATTTGTAATAATGGTAATAGCATTTAAAATAATCGTACAATAAGTTAAGGTAAAAATAATTAAATTTTTAATATTAAATAAAATAATGAATTATAGTAAAACAAATTAAAAATTAATTAATTAAATTATTTTTATAGTATATTCAAAATAGTTCATAATAAATATATAATTATTTTCAATATTTATATTTTATCAATATAAATATATTTCAGATTATATATTTATTTCTTGTTAATAGTTTATTTATTACCTATGTATTGCTTTTCCTAAAAAAAGAAATACTTTAGTGTTATTAAAAATAAAAAAATTTTTTTTATATAGTAATAGTTAATTCGTAAAGATTTAGTTATTTTTAAATTATTTTATATTTTATATAAATTTATATAACTAAAGTTAATGATAAAATTAATTTTCATAAAATTTAATTTTCAAAAAAAATCATTAACAATTAGTGCAATCTCACTGATAATGGTTAATTTTTTACCATATTTAAACTAATGTAGCTATAAAATGATTACTATATAGTAATCATTTTATAGCTTATCTATTTTATTTAAAATAATATATGAATAATATTACTTTGTGTATTTAAAGAATATAAAATTGAAATTAAGTAATATAGTATTCCTCAATATAATTATTAATAGTAATTTTTATAAATGTTAAAAGATGATAATCTTATAATTATCATTATAAGTTTATTAAAAAATAATAATTACATATAATAAATTATATGTAATATCTCATTATTCATCGATATTAAACTATTATTAATATATAAATCATTGATTATTTTTTTCTTATTATTTAATATCATATTATATAGTATTTAAAAATTAAATACTATATAATAATTTAAATTATATTTGGACTAAATAAACTTTTTAAGTTTCATATAAATTTAAGTGAATTTATTTTTTAATAATTTAATTAAAAAATAAATTAATAATTATAAAAATAAATCTATATTATTGCTGAATAAAATTCAATGTATTAATATCAAAAAATATTTGAACTACAAAAAATAAATTTATATATTATTTAACTTTTTTTTAATAATTTAAATAAAAAATAATTATTTATCTATTTAAATCTTATATTTTAATTCTCATAAATGATTAATTTTATTTAAAAAATAAATATTTATTTATAACAAATATTATTAATGCTAACAAAGTATTTATATATAATATAATATTTATTCTTTTTTTTTAAAATATATATATTTATAATAATTTAGCGAATAGTTAAAAACTCATATTAAAATATATAATTATTTTTTTAATTTACAAGATAATTAAAAGAGAAAATATTAATTATATATATAGTAAATAATATCAGATTTTCTAATGAATAATTAAATATTTTGAAAAATAAAAAATATTAATAAATATTGTTTTATCGTTACAAAGTAATCAAACTTTAGTATATTTTAAATTATTAATATCATGAAAATTTATATGGACATCATTATTAATTTTTCTATTTTTATAGAAATATAGTTAATATTTATTTAATATTTAGCATAAAATAATAAAATTATATACTTTCCTATATAGCATAAGCAAAATAAATGAATATTTTATTAATATTAAAATATAGTAGTAATTTAAAAAAATATTTTTTAAACAAGTTTCTTTCTTTACTATTTTATTAAAAATAATAATAACTTGATTATTTAATCATAATAATAAAAATATATATTTGTTAAAAAGATTGAATATATTCTCTTTAAACTTAATTTAAATAGATATTTAATATATTTATTTTATTTTTAGTTTTTTATATGATTATTCTTAAATTATTTTATCTTTATATAAGTAATATATGAAAATATTTATTAAAAAATCTTAATATTATTTATTATAATAAAAAGAATATTCTATCTAAATAGGCTTATTGTATTTTAATAAAAATCTTAATCTTAGTTTATACTATAATTATTTTTTGATTATTATATTATAAGATAAATTAGATAAATTGATAAATTGAAATTATTGAATCTAATCAAACGGAAGTAGTTTGTTTTTTAATTTTAAATTTTATTATTGTTGTTACAACATAATTGATTATTTTATTTTTTAAAGTTTAAATCTTTAAAATTATTACTTATAATTTAAAATAATTTACTAATAAAAATATTTTCATATTTTTGTTTATCTAATTATTAAAATAAACGTTATAACGATAAGAAAATTTTTCTTCTTAATATATATGTTAAGAAATTAATTAATTTTAATATAATATTCAAAATCATGGAATAAAATTAAAAATGATCTTAATCACAATGTAAGTCTTTAGATAAAAATATTTACTATTTTATCTATATGATAATTGTAATTTTGAGAAACTAATTTACTAAACAACATCAATTCTTATTTATTAGTATTTTACTTTAAATTTTATCAATATATTACTTTTATATCATGAGATTTATTTATTTTATATAAACCTAATCTACATTTATTTAATTCAAACATTAACTCTAAGATTATTAGGAATAAATTATATTAATAAATTTGTTAAATAACTATTAGTTTTTAAATTAAAATACTAAATTTAAATATTTATATAAATAAATAAATAAAAACTATAATCGTATTTTATTTTTTTAATAAAAATTAATAGAAGTTATTATGATATTTTATTTTTTTTAAAAAGAAATTTATTTAATAATAAGATTTATAAACATATCTGAATTTAAATCAATAAAATAAAATATTTTACTATTTATTGGTATATAGATTTATGATCATTTTATAATGAAAAATATTTTTATATTAAAACTAAATAATTAAAATTATAGAATAAAAATCTTTTCAATAAACTAAATACAAAATATTAATATAATTCATATATTTGTAATATAGAATAATTTATTGATTATTTAATTCAAAAATTATTTTAATTATTTTAAATAATATATTTGTTTTGATAAAATTTATAATAAATATATTAACTATATTATATTTAATAAATAAAGATCCTTTATAAAACTTCATAATGTTATTTTATAATAATATTATTGTATTATTATCTAAGTTAATGTTAATTATAATAAAATTTATATAAGCTATTTTAATTAAATTACTGCTTTTATTAAAAATAATATACTAACATTTTGGAAACAAAATAACTATTTTATGAATAATTTTATTAAAAGATGTAATTTCAGTTTTTTATTAATATATTCTCTTTAATATAAGAAATATAATTTTAATATATGCCTCACATATAATATACATAATATATATAAATAGTATATTATATATATTTTTATTTTAAAATATATTATATAGATAGGTGCGTTTTATAAATTTCCATCTTTTATTACTTATAGTAAAGATTATTTGATATTTTAGTTTTAATTCTGCAATATAGTGATATAAATAATGCAGTAATTAATATTGATTTTATATTATTTTCTATAAATTAAACAAAATTAATAAATAATCTTAATATTATAGTATAACAAAAGCAGTATTGCTTAAATAAAATAATAAGGATATTAAGAGTTTTTTAATAGTATTATTATATTTATATTACATAGATAATTATCTTAATTTTATTATACAAACATTCTTAATGAGATAAAATAGATTATGTAGTTTATATAAATGATTTTTGTTCTTAATATAAATATAACTTATTTAATTCATTAATATTATTATGTATCATATTAAGTTATTTAAGAAAATAAAAAGATGTTTTATATATCATCTCATACTAGATTTAAATTTATCAGTAATTTATTTTAAGTTAAATCCATCTATCTATTTGATACAAGTATAGCAATTTAACAAATCATTTTATAATACTTACTTAGAATAAATATAAGAATATAATCACTTTACTTATAAATAATTTTAAAGGTTTACTTTTCGTTTTAAATAAACTGATTGTTTTTATTTTTAAAAAAATAAAGATTTTTTATCTCTATTTTATTTAATTTATCTTTCTTAAAGAATTAATAATAAATTTATTCTTTAGATAGTAATTAGTCTTTATTTAATAATTTAATAACTATAATATTACTAATATTATAGTTATTAAAAAATTATTATAACACATTATAGTTATTATGTTATTCAGTTTTATGAATGATTTTTATGAATAATTATAGTATTAGTGTAGAAAATATATTTAACCAAGCAGTTTATCTAGGAAACAATTACATTACTTATTTTATTTCATTCTATATCGTTATATTCAAATAAGTCGCTCTTCCAAAAATAAAATAATATAATGACTTAAAAAATATAAACAGATTATTTATCATTTTATTTCTTATTATTGAAGTTTAATTATTTCTTTAACCATAGTTAAATATTAATTTGAATTATAATGTTATTTTATTTATACTGAATATTTCTAAAATTTATTATGACGTGATTAAAAATTCATCATAAATACTATATTTTTATATAAAATATATCTTTATTATATAAAGATATATTTTAAAATAATCTATTTTAGCAAATAATATAATAAAAATAACTTAATCGTAATAATTTATTATAATAATCAATATAAGTTTTTCTGATTTTATCATATATTCCTATCAAATACATTAATACTTTATCTATAAAAACACATTCGTCTTTATTTTACCATTAAATTAAATTAGATAGAATATAAATTCTGAATAAATTTAAATAGTGATATTATTAGTTTCAAGTTATATTCATATATAAATATAATTAAAAAGTTTTTCTTCTTAAGAAACTTTAAAATAAATATATATATATTTTATAAGATAATAATTTTAATATTTAGTATGAATATAATTCATTAAACTCTTATATCTAGACTAAATATATCACTAAATCATAGATTTACTATTTTATTAAAATATGATATTATAATAACTAGATTGAGTATATATCTTCACTAAGAAGATATATAAAATTTTAAAAATATTTTAAAAAATAAACTTTTAGTTCTATCAATATACAATATATTTTATTTTTAATTTTGAATGTAAATTCAAAATTAAATTAATCAATAGTAGAATTTATTATTCCAAAATAAAGTAGTTATCTTTATTTTTTGATTATTAACAATTTATTATATATTAATTTTTATATTTACTAAAATAAAAATAATGTTTATAAATTAATATTTCTATATATATTTAAATTATTAATTTTATAAATTAATTTATTAGTAAATATAATTAATAAATTAAAAATTATTTCTATTTATAAATTCACAATTGATGATAATTAGTACTTTTTTATTTTTAAAAAAAATAAATTTTTAGAAAAAAATTAGTTATTAACTTATAAAAATACTAAAATATAAAATATATAATTTATTAAAAATAATTTACAGATATTATATAATTATAAAATGATTTAACGAATCATATAATATAACTAAGATAAAATAAATATAAATTATTCATATAACTTTTAAAGTTTACTAAACTATTTAATATTTAGATAGGAATAAAAATTAACTGATTTAATAGATAATATATATTATAAAATACGATTAATATTAATGTTAAAAACTTATCTATTATATAATTAAACATAAAAAACATCTATTTTTTAAATAGATCTAAATATATAATAAAATAGAAAAAATAAGTAAGAAACTAAATAAACTAGCTAGAATATAATTAAAATTATTGTATGAAAAACATTAATAAAAATAGAAAAGATTATATCAATGTAGATAATATAGTTATAGATAAAATTTATAAAATGTAATGATAATGATAATTATTATGTTTCATTACTTGATTCTAAAAGAATTAATTTTGGATTCATGAAAATATAATGTTGATATAATCTACACATATTCAATATTGTTATTAAAAATAAATATTTTTTAATATTATTAGTAGAAACTAAAATATAACTGACTTATTTTATTTTTTTTACATATAACAATTTAATTGAATTTTAAATAATTAAGTTTATAGATTTTAATTAATTTGAGTCTTTATATAAAAATTTAAAATACGATTTTATATCGTAATATAGTTTTTTATACAATTATTAAATGTTATATATAAAATTTATTTAAATAAATTTTATGAATAATTATTTAAATTTTAAAATAGAATAATTTTTATAAAAATTACAAATATGTTTAGATATTTATATATAAAATATTATATTGTATTTAAAGTATTTATAAAATACTTTTTTATTAAAAATCATTAATATTCAATAAATAATTATTCTTGTTATATTATTTTTTATTAATTTATTGCATATCTGCTTATTATCTACTTAATGATATGATGAATTTAAAATTCATCTATATTTTCTTTATAAGTTATATTTCCATCTTACTAAATATTTTATTGTTTTAGGAACAAATTAGTTCATTAGAACTAATATAGATAAAATAATATATTTGAGTTTTAAAGAAAGTAAATTAGAAATTATTAAAAATATTTTTTTCAAGATAAAATATAATATTAAATTACAATAATATTGTTATATAGTTAAGTATCATGTTTCAGAATTAATATTTCCAAACTTTTTATATACGAATAAATAATTTATTATTCTATCCATTCTTTTTTGATTTTATAAATGTTAATGTTTATTATTATCAATAAAACTATTTTATTAATAATAAATTATAAAAACTATTTCATAAATTTTTAACTATTGCAAGTTTTTCATTTTTTTATTATTATACAATTGAGAATTATTCTAAGATAAAAATAATTAATTAAATGATAAAAAATTTGTTTAGTTATTTTTATTTTTAAAATGAAGTGTAATTAATTTATTTTTTATAATTTGATTAATATAAGTTTTGCTAATATATATTTACTAGTATAAATGTATTTAATTGAAATTTTCTTATTTAATATAAATAAATAAGAAATGTTTTTATATTGGCGATAGTATCAAAGATAATCTCTAATATATCTTTCAACAATTTCTAATGTGAGCTATTAAAACAACTAATATTAAAAGTTAATTATAACCTTGTTTATAAAAGTTAAATATAAAAACAATCATTACTACAATTATTTATTTTAATTATGTTGATTATTTTATTATTATCATGTATTAATAAAATTAAGATTTATAATGAATCCTATATTATCAATATTATATTATATCATTAAGATTCAATTTTTATTTATTATAAAATTTTATTTTTATATTTAATAAAAATAAAACAGTAGATTTATAATTATTAATAATAATAAAAAAATAATATTATATATCAATAATTTCAAGGATAATATTAATTATTAAAATCTATTGTTTTTAAGTAAAAAAATACTATTTGAAAGATTTATAAATAGGAAAAATATATAAAATATATATAATTATATATATTGTTCCTTTTTCTATTTTAAAATTATAATTATTATCTAAATTATTTCATTGTTAATGTATTTATTAATAATAGTTATTGTATAATAGATTACTAATCTAATTATTTTCATCAAAATGCATTTAATATTTTAAATACTATATTATAGTATCATTATATATATCAATTGCTACTTAATAAATATTCATTTTTTTTAAAAAATAAATTTAATAAAAATATAAAAAATAAAATATAAACTTTTATACATCTATAAATTATTTCTATTATATACTTTTATAAAATTAATTCAGATCAGTTTAATTATTTAGAATAGTTTTATTAAAAAGAATCAATTTCCAAAAAACGAATATTAGATTTAACATAAAAAAATTTGAAGTAATAAATTTCTAGTATCTGACTTTACATAAATTCTTAAAATATTTATATTCTATGGTAATTTTTATATTAATAACCAATTTATAATGATATAATAAAATATTATATTTATTGATAATCGTTCTTAATTTATAAAATTAAATTCTAAGAGACCTTATTGATAGGATTAAAAATAGTTATAAATCAATTATTTCTCTTATATTTCAAACTAAGAATTGTTTTAAAAATTTATTCATCAATATACGATTTTACTAAAACTTAACTTTATTAAATTTATTTAATCATGATGAACAAACTATCTAAATCTAATATTTATTTTATTGATAATTTTCTGATATATTTTAATCTCTAATTCTATATACTTTATATTTTAATTAAATCTTCTATATACTACTAAATAATACTAATTCATATTAATAATACATTTATTAAATTTAAGCTATTTTAAATAAAAAATTCCTCTTATTTAATGAGGTATTTATGTTTATTGAAAAAATTTAGCTTTAAATACGCATAATTAGTATTGAGATTTTTTTCATATAGTATATGATATTTCCTTTTTACAAAAAAGATTATTATATGTAAAGTTATTTATACTATTTTAATAAGATGATTAACTATATTAGTTATAGGTTTTTATTATATGAATAATATAAAAGATTGATCTTTTTGTATTTAGTCTAAATTTAATTATATTGATTTATTAATTAGATTCAATACTTATATTATGTAATATTTCGTATATGATTCTTTATAATCTTTCATCACGATAAATATTTGATTAATAATTTGATATATATTTTAAAAAAATATATCTAACTACTTATATATCAAGATTGTTAATTAGCATTAAAGTTAGTAATATACAAATAGCTTTATATAAGATCTAATTATTTAGATATATTTTTTTAAATCCAATTTAATAAACTAATTTTTATTATATAAGGCGAGGTAATAAATTAAAAATAGTGTTAATTAAATTATAATCTTTATATTTTAGCAATATCATTAATTAATGATATTTTATTAAATATTATTTTTTTATTTTTTAATTTAATAATTAAATGTACAATGTTTTTCTAAAAATTATTAATTTGAAAATAAAATATTCACTAATAATTTTTACATGATATCACATATACTAAAAATTAGTATCTATCTAGACAGATTAGGGTTTAAATATAGAATGGTAATTGTATGCTATTATTTAATAAATAATACTTAATATATAAATTAGATCAAATTTATTTTAAATTATATTAATAAAATTATATTAACTGAAATTAAATTTCATTATCTTAAATTGATTCATTATTTTTTTAAGTATTTTTATTATTTCTATTTATCATAATTTACTATAATAATTCATTCATAAGTATATAAAAAATTACTTATTTAAGCCGATAATAAAAATATTATTATTTTATTGTATATTTTACTAATAATTTACTTAATTGATTATAAAAGTATTCATTAATATTTGAATTAATATCATTTATTTTTTTAAATAAACTCAGATGTTTTTCTATTTTCAAGTTACCTAAATTATCCTATTTTTTAATTGAATTTCTAATTTCAATATATAGTTGCACACAATTTAATTAGGTTAATTATTCGAATAAAAATAGAATATAATTGCATTATATAATATTATTGATTAAAAATTCTTAATTTGAATTTTATTTACTTTATATTTTATTATATTTATTCTAAAATTATTATTTAATAATTTTAGTTTGATATGAATATATTTTCTGAAATTTTCATTTTAAAAAAAATATAATTATACTATATTCTGATTATACACTTATTTCTTAATTAAGAACTAACTATATAATATATATTTCATTTCTATTTATAATTTTCTATTATTCTAATAAAGAATTAAAATAAAGTTAATATTTATAATTTTTTATCAATAAATTAAATATATATGATTAATATCATGCGTTTAAATTATCTATTTTCTATAATTATGAATTATATAACATTATACAATTCATTTAAATCTTAAGATAATGATTTATTATTTTTTGTCAATAAAACTTTGTATGTGCAATAAATTAATTTTATTTTATCTAATTTAATATTTTATCATAGTTTTTTATTTTAAAATTTCTTCTATATCATGAGTTCTATATCTTCTTGTAAATTAGTAAACAGTTATTAATTAACATTCATCAATTTTTATACATATTCATAATATCTATTTGTTTAATAAAAGTCATAGAAGCAATTATATTTAATATTATTATTTAATTTCATTATCAACAATTTCATATAATAGCAAGTATACATTAACTATGAGTTAAATATATTGATGCTTTATCAATGTATTTTAACTAAAATCATTACAATATATTTATTTATAATAATTCTGAACCTTTTTAAATATTATAATAAATATTAAAATATTTTTATATTATTATATAAAAAATATATATACAATAAATAAATTACTTTCTAAAGTAGAAAATAGATATTTTATTTTAGGATAAAAGCTTTTCTTATATTAAATATAATTAATATAAATTTAGATTATATATTCTTATAACTAAACAAAAAAATTTTTATTCATTAAAATATTGATGCGAAAAAATCGTTATGAAATTTGATTAAATCATTTCATTTTTTCCGATTATTAATGCAACGATTTTTCAAGAAAATTAATTCTTTTATATACAAATAAATTTAGAAATAAGTTATGTCGAATAATATTGTAGCAATTATTTATGAAAATAATATATTGAATAATTTTATAAAATCGTTTTTTATTTTTGTTGCACCTTTTACTTATAATCCTTAATTAATATAAAATATTATACTCTTACTTTAAAATCAATAATATATTAAAAGTTTTTCTATATAGAAATTTGCTTTATATGTTTAATTTATAAGGTATTTAATTTTTTTTTATTCAATATATTTATTGATTCAAATATTTGAAAAGTTCATTAAAAACTATTAATTTAAATAAAGATTTTAGAAAAAAATAACCTATAAATAAAATGATGAATTATAAGAGATTAATGAATTCTCTTTCATAATTTAAAATTTATTTCTATATCTTATTATATATAAATGTTAGAGGATACTTATAGGATTGGATTAATACTATAGATTATTATAATTATAAAAAAGATAAACTTATTTATATTCTGTTTTAGTAACGTGTTAGTTTAATCTTCTAATTAATAAAAAATATTATTATTTTGATTCTATTTAAGCTCTAATTTATTTATAGTTCATTCATAAAAATATAAACTAAATTAAAATAATTTTATTTTAATAAAAAAGTCCTATATTAAAAAGTAATAGTGATGTAATTTAATTAAATTACATCACTATTATTAATAAATATAAATAACTTATAATTTTCAGTGAATTTGAATTCTTACAATAAAATTGTTTGACTTAAATTATAGGCATATTTATAGTTAGAAACTTTTTAAATATTTATTTATAAACTTTCTAATATCAATAAATTTTAATTTATTTAATAAATATAATATATATTTAATATATTGTATATATTTTATATAGTTTATCTTATTTTTTTCTATTACTAAAGTAAATTACTTTACTTTAATTATTATATCTTTTTTATTTTCTTATGATCTACATTACGTTTAAAATAATTATTTTTTAATAAGAAATAATTATTTTTTAATTAATGGATCATCTTTATTTTTAATAATATAAATGATCTTATATTATTATCAATAAATTATTTTTCAATAAAATGTATTTTTAAATTCTTTAATGCTTTATTTTATCTATCAACTAAAGTCTAAATACTAGAAAATATTATCCATTATAAGTTATATTAATATAAAAATTATTTATATATATTAATATATATTTAAATGTTATTTATGTAAAATAATTAAATTTTTATCCATATAATATTGATAAACCATTTATCTCATTAAAAGAATGTAAAGAAATTATGTTAAATAACTATAAAATGATACCAATTATAATAAACATAAGATTTAAAAATATATTTAATTTGAATAATTTGAAGTTTGTAAATTTACATATTAATTTTATATATTTTTACTATAAGTAAAATATCTTACTTTTTATTTTTAACTAAAAGATAATAAAAGTTATGGATATTCTATACTATTTACATAATATTCTTTTTACTATATATGGAATAAATTTGCTTAAAATATAATCCAATTAGAATAAATTCATAAAAATATAATTTTAAAAATTATAAATTTAATTTATATAAATTAAATTTATTTGTATTATAACCATACAGTGGATATATAATATAGTTTATTATTACGATATTATTATATAATATCACTTAAATTAATTATGATTTCTAGATAGAATAGTCAGATTTTAAAACTTATATTTTACTATAGTTATTTAACTATGAATATTTTTAATCATAATAAAATATGAATCTTAATACATCATCTATAAAATTAAATTAAATAATTCTTTTCTTATCATACAAGAAAAATAAATAAAAATTTTTTTGTTATTTGTAATATTAGGTTTTATGATTATTCATAATCCAAAATAAGATAATTATTATTATTAATATATTTTATATACCTATATAAAATATATTAAATTTATTATTACAATATCTATTTTAATATATTTAAAACTGAATATTGATTCAACACTTTTTTCTTATTATGAATAGTTATTTTTATAAACATAAAAATAATTTATCAGATATAAGTAGATAAATTATAATAATAATTATCCTTAATATTCTATTTTAAGAATATTTTTATTACTTACTGTAATAGTATTATAAATATAAAATATATATTTAGAAAATATAAATCATTAATATGATTGGATAATTATCTATTAAATTAATTTAATAGATAAATTTGCTAACTTATAAACAGATATTATAATTAATAATTATATCAAAGATTATATATATTTTCTTTTTTAAATTTTTTATGATATAAATAAAATAAGTAAGCACTATTTCTGAATGACTTATGGTTTAAAATAAAATATTATTATTAATAACAACATCTATAAGATTACCCATATGAATAACATTTATTTTATTCATATTATCAGATTAATAAATGGAAAGTAAAAAATTATGAATTATTCGTAAATTTTATAAAGATAAAATATTTTATGTTTATAAACAAAAAATAAAAAAATATATTATGATAACTTTTAAAGTTAAACAATACATCTATAATATATCTGAAAATTTATTTTTATAAATAAAAGAATAGGATATATCTATATAGTTTTTATTATTTCTCTATATTACTAAAAATAAATCTCACTAACAATTTTACTTAAATCTTATTTATATTGATTTATATATAAATTAATTACTTATCATAAAAAATTAAATTCTATATATTAATATTTTATAAGTTTGATGTTGTTTTTATCAAAAAATATAACAAATTTTAATTTATTATAAATAATAAATAGACAATATATTATTTACATAGCATCAGATAGTGATGTATATGATAATTTATCATACCAGCAATATATATTATTATATTAAAAGCTTATTTTTATATAAATTAAATTTCATCTATTTTTAATATTAAATATATATTAGCATAAAATATAATAATTATAATCATTTAATCTGATAGTTAAATAACTTAAATAATAGATATAATAAATGTTTTTGTATAGTTAATGTATTTATGGATATATCATAGATATAATTTATAATATTAGTATTTTTATATAATATTATAACTAATTTAATTTATATAATTTTTATAAAACCATATATTAATGGAAATAAATATATTATTATATTTAATAAAATGTATTATTAATGCGTTAATAAATAAATTACTTAATATATTTATAATAATTTAATATAAGTATTTATACATATTAATAAATTTATTTACTAATATGTATTAAAATTTTGATAATTTATCTATAAAATATTTAGATAGTAATCGCATAATATTTAGCTAAAATAGGAACTTATAAATAAACATGCTAGAATACTAGATTTATAATTTTCTAGTTTCTTTTTATAGGAATCATAATATTTTATAAAGAAATTTATAAAATTTAATATTTTCAAACCTATATTAGCCTTATTATGAGATAATAGGATAATGTATAATATAGAATTTATACTTAGTTATTATTTAGCTATCTTAATAAATTATTTTTAAAACTAATATTTAAAATATTTAAATCATTCTTTTAATTAGCTTAGAAAAGTAATTCTAAAATTTTTTATATTTCTGATGAAAAGTTTGTAGTCCATATCCAATTAATTAGGATTTAATCCTATTTAAAATATTTCTTTAATATGATTGTATCAATCGTTTTGTAATAATATTTTTATCTTTTTATTTTTGATAAAAATAAATTATAATTATAGTAACTTACTTAAGTTTATTAAACTTATTCTTTTTTCTATATTATTAAAATATTTATGTTTTTAGATATACAAATAAGTATTATATTATATGTTTTTATAAATAAATAAGTTTTATAATTATAATTAATAGTGACTGTGTTTTTATATGATAAAATATTTTCTACATTATTCAAATTTTATTACATTATTTGAGATCTAAAATTTAGTTTAGAGCTAAGTAATGATAAGTAAATTATATTTATGTAAACTTGATTATATGCATATTGTATGATTTAATCACTTTCCAATTAATGATATGTAAGAAAATATCTTTCTAAAGTTAATATTTCATATATTTTTAGTGATCTTTTTAATTTTAAAATAACTACATTGTCTTTTTAAAGTATTTTAATACTTACTAGTATTAAATAAGAATGTTATTAATTCAAGACTGAAATTTATATAATTAGTAATCAATTTTGGTTGATTTAATTCATAAATTAAACTTTGTAACTTATAAATTAAATCATTTATAATGACTTTATTTTAGTTACTGTTTTTACATTAGCAATAACAAAAATTAATTTATTATTAATATTAAAAAATAAAGGTTATAATATAGTTATTTTTTCTTTATTTTATATTTTAAAACTATTTTGATAAAGAAATCATTACTTGATTATTTATTCATCTATTCTATCTGAAGTGAAGTATTCTATAAAATATATAAATATTAAAAAATTAATAAAACTTTTCATAAATCAGTAGATATTTTTAGTTTTTACTAAAATGAAAATTCACTAAACATAATTTTATGTTTTAATAAGAAAACAATTGTATATAGTATTTTGATTTATAAAAATAATTATCATTAGTATATATTTGTTAAATCTATGAAAATGAAGGAAAGTAAAGATTTTATATTAAATGAAATTAGTATTTTATTTTATTAAGAATTTCATACAATAGAAATTTCATATACTAAAGTACAATAATATTAATAAAAATATTAAGTTTATAATTAGATCTTTTAATAAGTAATAAATAACATAGAATAAATTATAGTACTATTTTTATTATATTAATAAAAAGTTAAAAAATATTTTTAATTAGAATAAATATAAGAAATTTGTATATCAAAACAGATGAAATTATTTTTATAAGTTTATCAATATTATATAATTACTTCGATTTATAAAATTAATTAATTTATATTTATATGGATTATATTTTAGATACATATCTAATAAAAATATTAATTAATAATTAAATAAATATAAAAACATCTTAACGTATAAGATATTAAATCTTAAAAGCTATACAATATTATCTATCTAGATTTTCTTGATAGAGATTAAAATAATGTTTTTTAAATTTTTTAATTTATTAAAGTGTTTTTTATGATTAAAATGTTGTAATATTAGTTATTTTTTCTGGAAATAACTAAAACTAAATATAAAATCATTTATTATTATATTAATAAATATATAGAATACAAATCTGTATAATAAATTATAATTAATACAAAATACATCTCAGAAAATTAAAATTCTATCTTCTAAAGAACTTGTTTTGCTTATAAAAATGATATTTTTATTTGTATTAAAATCTATTACAAAATTATCTATTTAAATAATAAACTAAAGTAAACAGCAGAATTATAAAAGAATTATATATTTAAATAAAGTAAAAAATTACATCGATAATATATATAAGATGTATATGGTATAGTTAATATATATAGCAATATAAAACAAAATCTTAATATTGTAAATTAAAATACTATGGAAATTTTTTTATAATTAAAGTTAGCATTTCTATTATAAATGACATTATTTAGATACAATATAATCTACTGGAGAACAAACTAAACGTGAACTATAATAAACCTTTCAGTAATATATATATAAAATTATTTAAATAATTTTATATACAAATTAAATCCATATTTTAAAATAAAAACAATTAAAAACAATTTTTAACAACATTATCTAAATATAATTATCACATATATTACAATTAATTATATACACGAAATAATACTTATTATATATAATATATACTGAGGATACAATATATAATATTCATGTAAATCGATTTTATCAAAATATTAATATAACTCACATAGAATAACTAGGTGGATTATAAATTTTATATGGGTACTAAAAAATATAGATTTTAACTTCTTTCTTATTTTTCAATATTTTACCTATTAAAAAGTATAAAACCATTCTTGAGTATTCGTATTTCACTATTTAATAACATTCAATAATTTTTTGTATTCAATTGACTTTAATACAATTTTGAACGTTATTTTTTCCGAAAATCAACGTATATAAATTATATATTAGGTATTATTAATCCTCAAAGCAATAAAAATATAAATTAAAGTATGAAGTGTAATTAGTACTAATGTATAACTAAACAATAAAATAATAATAGTAATTATAGAAAAACTTTTAGAGCCTTTTTAATCTAATTTGAATAACTTATTTATAATAGATCAAATAATTATTATTATATAATATATAAAGTTAATACCACTAGTAGTATACAATCTTAATTATAATCACTAAATAGTTAATTTAATCTATATATTATAACTCTTCATTAATTATAATATTTATCTTTGATATATTGATAAATATAAGTATAAAGATTATTTTTAATAATCTGTAATTTTATCTTAATATTTATATTATTCATTAGTAAATAAGTTAAATTTTTCTGAATACTTAATATTTATTAAATGGAATTTATTTTCTTTAAAAAATAATTATTTCTAATAACAATAAAGGTTATAATAGTAGTTAAAATAAATTATTTATACAAATTAAAATTTGAAAAAATTCTCAATTTATAACAAAAAGAATGATTGCAAATACTAAAAAGTAAATAGATTTTAAAAATAGAAATAAGCTATATAAATAAATAATTCAAAAAATAATTAACAAACTTTGTATTTATAGAGAAAATGTTTATTTATATAAATTAAAAGTAGATTTTAATGTAAAATCATAATTGAAATAAATTATGTAAAAAGATTTAAAACTATTATTTTAAATTTATATTATATAAATTATATTATAAATATAAATATAATAAGTTCAAAAAACTCATAATAAAATATTAAGTAATTTAATTAATTCAATCACTGAACATAAAAAATAAATATATTCATTTTTATAATTTAAAGAAACTTTATTGATAAATTTTTATTTGTATTTTGTTTTTATTTGGATCCAATAATCGCTTTGTTTGAAATAAAATTTGAATACTGATTATTAGAACAATAAAATATAACTTATGTCATATAGAAAAACAGAATTAGTATACGATAATTTAGTTTATTTATTTTTATACAATAAGAATAAATATAAAATACTTAAATTTTATCATAATAATAGAAATACTTATTCTTGTTTACATAATTTTTATTAGAGATCTATAAATATTTTTTAATTAAATAGAAATGTTTTAAGATGATAAAATAGTTTTGATGAAAAACAATACTATACCTTATTTATACATTTACCAATTAAAATAAAATAGCGCTTATTACTTATAATATATTTTTATTTTAAATGTCATGCAAATATATTGATAATTATGAAAAAATTTAATAAATAATAGTTTGAATTTATTAAATCATATTTATTAAAAAATATTTAATGATTGAATTTTATAAATTTAAAATAATCAATAATATTTAAAAAGACTAATTATTGTATTTAATTAAATAGATATTATCTAAAATTAAATACCTTATTATTCACCAATAAACAATTTGTTTTACCATATATGTATGAATTAACTTATCAATTAAACTAATTAAATAATAATATGAAAATTTCAACAAAATGAAGATAATATCAACAATATTTTTAATATATATTTATGAAATAAAAAATAAATTATATATTAAAGTAATTTAATTTACATAAAGTTAGAAATTCTTAGTTTTTATTTTAATTATTTATATTGATGATATATTAGTTTATAATTGCTCATTTATTATTAATTATTTGATATTTATCAAAAATCTTACATAAATATAACATAACATAACATAACATACTAAACTAGGGTAGTGATGGTAATGGAAAAACAGATCATGAAAGTTTCGCTAACTTATCAGGTAGCGGCGCCTTGTTGGGGGAAAAATGCATTAATTAGTTATAGCGAGCAACAGGTAATTATTCATCTTAAGCCACAAGAAAAATTATATAATATCCAAAGTGCTGGTCGTAAACTAGATAATCAAAATATTCATAATCTCAGATTAGAAGGTAATATTTGGGACTTAGAAAAATGTTGGGCATTTTGGCAAGGTTTTAGATCTCCTAAAGGAGTTTATTCCATTGAATGGGCAAATTTATCTGAAAATGAAAGAAAAGAATTAGAATATCGTATACAGATTATTGATTGGGTTCGTGATATTATTAATATGCCAGCTGAAGAATTATCTCCTGAGAATCTAGCACATCGCAGTGTTGATTTATTATACGAGATAACAAAGGATAATATTAACTATAATATTATTTATGGTGAAGAGTTAGAAAAAGAAAAATATATTGGAATTTATACAATAGGACGCGGATCAAATCGTCCACCTGTATTATTAGTATTAGATTACAATCCAATTGGAAATTTAAAGGAACCTGTATTTGCTTGTTTGGTTGGTAAGGGGATTACGTTTGATTCTGGTGGTTACAGTATAAAATCATCTTCATCTATGAATTCAATGAAAGCAGATATGGGAGGAGCGGCTATGCTAACTGGGGCATTAGCCTTAGCAATAAATCGAGGTTTAAAAAAACGAGTAAAACTTTTTCTTTGCATTGCTGATAATATGGTAAGTGGTAATGCTTTCAAATTAGGTGATATTATTCGATATCGTAATGGTAAGTCTGTTGAGATCATGAATACTGATGCAGAGGGAAGATTAGTTTTAGCTGATGGTCTAATCGATGCTTGTAAAGAAAAACCATCATTAATTATTGACGCTGCAACGTTAACTGGTGCAGCTAAAATTGCAGTAGGTAACGATTATCATTCGGTATTAAGTTTTGATGATAAGTTAGTAGCTGAATTGATGTCTTCAGCGAAAATAGAAAATGAACTTTTTTGGCGTTTACCACTGGAAGAATTTCATCGTAGTCAATTATCTTCTGCATTTGCTGATTTAAATAATATTTCATTATCTGGTCAGAGTGCTGGCGCAAGTACAGCTGCTGCTTTCTTATCATATTTTGTTGATAATTATCATAATGGATGGTTACATATCGATTGCTCAGCTACTTATCGTACATCTTCCACAGATTTATGGATGGAAGGCGCAACAGGAATTGGCGTTAAAACTATTGCTAGTCTATTGCTTAATAAATCAAAGTAGGATTTATTTATATAATTATTTATCATAAAATAAATTATGGTAAATAGTTAATTTAATCAAATAGCATTAATTATGAAAGAGGATATAAAATAGAATATAATAAGATTAATTATAATTGTTATATTAAGAACAATTATATATATAGAGTATATTATGTTAATTAAATTTAATATACTTTGAAATATTATTGAAAGTAATTGATTTTATTTATATTATTTTTTAAAAAATAATATATACGTTCTACTTATAAATAAATATAATCGATTATAGAATATAGTCGATTATATTTATTTATAAAATATTTTTTCAACTATAATATAAATATTTATTATTTTCATAATGAATAATATTAAATTATTTAAATCTAAAATATATTTATTAGTTAAAATATAAACTCTAAAATTAAGAATAGTTAACTTTTTTAAAATATTATTTTTAATATACATGCATATAATTTTATATTTAGATTTATTTAAATCTAAATATAAAAATGAATTTTCTAGATTATTTTTATGATTATATATATTTAAATTTTAAACTGACATAGTTTATATTAAAACATATAAAGTTAATAAAATTTATTATCAAGTATAAAATTAAGTTTTTATAGTTATAAAATATATTTTTTGTTTTAAAAACAGAAAATTTATTTAGCATAGAATAGTATAACTGAAAATAAAAATAATTATGTTAAAATAACAATTAAGAAGATTTTAATGAAAATACAACGTACATTTTCCATTATTAAACCAAATGCGATTAAAAAAAATATAATTGGTGCGATTTATAATCGTTTTGAACAAGCTGGATTTGAAATAATTGCTGCCAAAATGATACATTTAAGTTATGAAAAAGCGATATGTTTTTATACTGAACATAAAGATAAACCATTTTTTAATGAATTAGTAGATTTTATGATTTCGTTACCAATTATGTTACAAATTTTAACTGGAACAAATGTTATACAACATTATCGTGATTTAATGGGAGCAACTGATCCAAATCAGGCATTAGCAGGGACATTACGTGCTGATTATGGGGACGATTTTACTGCAAATGCGGTACATGGTTCAGATTCTTTTATATCTGCAGAACGAGAAATTGCTTTTTTCTTTACAGAAGATGAAATTCATTCACGTTAAATAAATAAAAGTAAAATATTATTAATATTATTTTATTAAAGTTTCTAAATGTTATTTGTTGTTAAATAATTAACTTAGAAAAATATTTATAATATATAGAAATATTAAAATCATATTTATTCCAAAAAATGAAATTTTTTTTCATAAAAAATTTCATTTTTTATTTAAAAGGATAATAAGGAATTAATAAAAATGTTTGAATCTCAAAAAATTGATAAGTATTTCTCTTCTCTTTCCTACATAAATAAATCAAGAAAAATCAATCTATTGGATATGTATCCTGAACAAATGCGTCAGTTTTTTAATCATATAGGAGAAAAACCATTTCGGGCTAATCAGGTAATGAAATGGATTTATCACCACTGTTGTGATAATTTCGATTTAATGACAGATATAAATAAAATGCTTCGATCTAAATTAAAAAAAATAGCGGAAATTCGAGCACCTGAGATTACACAAGAACAACGTTCTATCGATGGCACTATAAAATGGACAATAAGAGTAGGTGATCAACAAATAGAAACAGTCTATATTCCTGAAAATAATCGAGCTACACTTTGTCTATCTTCTCAAGTTGGCTGTGCACTTAAATGTAAGTTTTGCTTAACAGCTCAGCAAGGTTTTAATCGTAATTTATATGTCTCAGAAATAATAGGTCAAGTATGGTTAGCTACTAAAGTTATTGGCTTTTTAAGATCGAATGGCCGTCGGCCAATTACTAATATTGTAATGATGGGGATGGGGGAGCCATTATTGAATTTAAACAATGTTATTGCAGCAATGAGAATTATGATGGATGATTTTGGTTTTGGATTATCAAAACGTCGAGTGACTTTATCAACCTCTGGTATTGTTCCTGCGCTTAATAAATTAGGCGATATGATCGATGTTGCTTTAGCTATTTCCTTACATGCACCTACTAATGAAATTCGTGATGAAATTGTACCTATTAATAAAAAATATAACATTGAAACATTTTTAGCGAGTGTTAGACAATATTTAACTAAATCAAATGCTAATAAGGGACGAGTTACTGTTGAGTATGTTATGTTGAATGGTGTTAATGATCGTGTTGAACATGCACATCAATTGGCTGAATGTCTAAAAAATACGCCTAGTAAAATAAATTTAATTCCTTGGAATAAAATACCTGGTACACCATACAAATGTTGTTCTAATAGTACTATTGATCGTTTTGCAAAAATATTAATGAAATATGGCTTTACTACTATTATACGTAAAACTCGTGGAGATGATATTAATGCGGCTTGTGGACAATTAGTAGGTGATATTATTGATCGAACAAAACTAAAAATGGGAAAACGCCTTATAGCTACTGAACCAATTACAATAAAATCAGTCTAAATATTAATTGAACAAATTAAAATAATTAGATATCAAATACCTTTATTATTATATATTAATGTATAATAACATAATAATAACAATATATATTTATTAATATTTAATTGTAATTGGTTTATATTAGTAGAAGATATTTTTAGTCTTAATAAGATGTTAATATTATATTTATAATATAGATATTATGATTAAAAGTTATTTATTTATTAGAATAGAATTAGTTAATTCTATCTTCTTATATTTTTATAATATGAAATAAAGTTAAAATATAATTTTATATAACAATAGAGATTATTATATATCAATATAATACATGATTAGTTAATTAAGGTATAAGGAATATTATGACGATAATTTTTTTTAATTAATAATTATAAAAAATAAAGAATGATACTATCACTATTAATTAAACTTTTATATGATGAAACTATCTTTTTTAAAGATATTGTTAATCGTATAAATAAATAATAATATATTTTTATTTAATTTATCAAAATATTTAAAAAAAGGTAAAAAAGAAGTATTGCAGTTATAAAGATTTTTAATAATTTATTGATATAAGGAATTTTCTTAAAAACCTTTATAATATTAAAACTCAAGAAAGACTAGTATTTTCAGGAATGAATAGTAACTCTAAAACAGAAAAAACAGAAATCACCATTGGTAATCGTCTATTGCAAGCACGAGTAAACCTTAATCTTTCTAGAGAAATTGTCGCTGAACAACTTTGCTTAAAGATATATACAATACGTGTGATAGAAGAAGATAATAATTCTCATAATATTGAACCTACTTTTTTACGTGGTTACATTCGTTCTTATGCAAAATTAGTAAAAATTCCAGAAAAAGAAATTCTTGAATTATTAGAGAAATATACACCAACAAAAACAGCAGTAATTTCTCCCATGCAGAGTTATTCCATGGGGAAAACGCATAAAAAATTAGAAGGTTGGTTAGTTGTATTTACATGGATTATGATAATTATTTGTATTTCCATGATAGGTATTTGGTGGCGTCAAGGTTATAAAGTACAAAAGCAAGAAATTATTAATATGTCCGAACAAAATAATTTAAATATTGATCAACTTCCAGAAGAACTTGTTCCTACTTCCAATAGAGGTGTTAGAACTGAAGAAAATAATATAAATAAATCAATAGCTACCTCAGTGATAACAAATGATATCATATCACAAATACCTAAAAAACATTCATTAATTTCTGAATCCATAAAAAATAATCATAAAGATCTTAATATTAAATTAAAAAAATTAAAAGAAGGAAAAACATTATCACTATCAGAAAACGGTATTAATAATTTTAATAATACTAAACAAATTAGCACAGAAAAAATTTCTGTTGATAGTAATACTTCTATCATGAAATCTTCTAATGAGGTTGTGATAAGCTTTAATGGAAAGTGTTGGTTAGAAATTCGTAATATTAAAAATAAAATTTTATTTAGCGGCATTAAAAATATTGGTCAGAAACTTGAATTAAATAATGAATTTTATTATAAATTTAATATTGGTGTACCAGCTAATGTTAATATGTTATTTAATGGTAAACATATTGATTTAAATCGCTTCATTAAAGCTAGTCGTACAGCTAATTTTAAATTACCAGAATTGTAAATAAATATTTACAAAACCAATAAGCATCTTATAAATAATGATAAATTACAAATAAATAGTAAGACATAGTTGATGTCGATCACTTTCCAATTATAAAAATTGAGCAAAATTCTTACAAATAAGTTCTAAATGAGAGTCTAAATATGCATAATAAGTCACCGATAAAGAGGCATAAATCAACATGTATTTATGTTGGTAATATTCCTATTGGTGATGGTTCGCCAATCACAGTGCAATCTATGACGAATACGAATACAATAAATGTTTCAGCTACAATTAAACAAATTAAATCTCTAGAACGAGTTGGAGTTGATATTGTACGTGTTTCTGTGCCAACAATGGATGCAGCTGAAGCATTTAAGTTTATTAAGAAAGAAGTTAGCGTTCCTATTATTGCAGATATCCATTTTGATTATCGCATAGCACTAAGGGTTGCTAAATATGGTGCGGATTGTTTACGAATTAATCCAGGAAATATTGGTAATAAAGATCGTATTCGTCAAGTTGTTGATTGTGCACGAGATAAAAATATTCCAATTCGGATCGGTGTTAATAGTGGTTCATTGGAAAAAAATATTCAAGAAAAATATGGTAAACTAACATCGGAAGCTTTAGTTGAATCAGCTATGCAACAGGTTAATATATTAGATAAATTAAATTTCGATCAATTTAAAATTAGTGTTAAAGCTTCAGATGTTTTTTTAACAGTAAACGCTTATCGTTTACTGTCTGAGAAGATTGATAAACCTTTACATTTAGGTATTACAGAATCTGGTGGATCCCGTGCTGGTTCGGTTAAATCTGCTATCGGATTAGGGATATTATTATCTGAAGGTATTGGTGATACATTACGTATTTCATTAGCTGCTGATCCTATTGAAGAGGTTAAAGTTGGTTTTGATATTTTAAAATCACTACATATTCGATCACGAGGTATTAATTTTATTGCTTGTCCAACTTGTTCACGTCAACAATTTGATGTAATTGGTACTGTTAATATATTAGAAAAACGATTAGAAGACATTGTTACTCCAATGGATGTTTCAATTATTGGTTGTGTTGTTAATGGTCCAGGTGAAGCAAAAATTTCTACTATTGGAGTAACAGGTGCTAAAATAAAGAGCGGATTTTACGAAGACGGTATTCGTCAACAAGAACGCTTAGATAATTCTAATATAATAGATCAGTTAGAAGCTAAAATTCGAGCAAAGGCCATCATGTTAGATAGAAAACAAAAATTGATATCTGTCAATTCGATAAATGATTTAATAAAATAATCTCACAGTATAGTAGTGAAATAAGTTAATTTTATATATTGCTAAGTGGTATCCTCTATTTTAAACCATATTACATTATTTATTAATTTTATATTTTATATCATGATAAATTTTTAAAAAAGAGAAATAACATGGTCAAAAACATCCAATCTGTTCGTGGTATGAATGACTATTTTCTTCTGGATATTCAATTTTGGCAAAAAATTGAAAATAAGTTAAAAGAAATTATTGTTAGTTATGGTTTCACTGAGATACGAACACCTATAATTGAGAAAAGCGCTTTATTTTATAGAGCAATAGGAAAAATCACTGATGTAGTTGAAAAAGAAATGTATACTTTTGATGACCGTAACGGTGATAGTTTAACACTACGACCAGAGAATACAGCTGGTTGTGTTCGAGCTGGTATAGAACATGGTTTATTATATAATCAGCAACAGCGATTTTGGTATTTAGGTCCAATGTTTCGTTATGAACGTCCTCAAAAAGGACGTTATCGACAATTCAATCAATTAGGTGTTGAAGTTTTCGGTTTATATGGACCAGATATTGATGCTGAACTTATCATTATGATAAAACGTTGTTTATGTGAATTAGGGATTATTAAACATGTTTCATTAGAATTAAACTCTATTGGATCATTATCATCACGAATAAAATTTAAACATGACTTAGTGATTTTTTTGCAGCAACATGAAGATAAATTAGATGATGATTGTCAATATCGGTTATTAACTAACCCATTACGAATTCTTGATTCAAAAAATCCTGATATACAAAAATTGCTTAATAATGCTCCAGCACTTTGGGATTATCTTGATAATAATTCTAAAAAACATTTTACTGAACTTTGTAAATTACTTAATGCAGCAGGTGTTAAATACAAAATTAATCAACGTTTAGTCCGTGGTTTAGATTATTATAATCGTACAGTATTTGAGTGGGTTACTAATAGATTAGGTGCACAAAATACAGTATGTGCTGGTGGACGTTATGATGGATTGGTCGAGCAACTTGGAGGACAAGATACTTCAGCAGTTGGATTTGCTATTGGAATTGAGCGAATTTTGTTATTAATTAGAGAAACTAATCCAAATTTTGTTGCTGAGTTTACTTTAATTGATGTTTATTTAATTAATTATAACTTAATAAGTCAAGAAAAAACATTATTGCTAGCAGAAAAAATTCGTGATCAGTTCCCAACATTAAAGTTAATGATCCACTATGGAGGTGGAAATTTTAAAAAACAACTAGATCGAGCTAATAAATATCAGGCTAAAATTGTTTTAATTTTAGATAATGATAAATGTCAATCTAATGAAGTTATTATAAAAGATTTGCGTACTGGTGATCAAGAAAAAATTTCTTACCAGAATATTGCTTTATATTTGACTAAACTTTTATATTAAGAGAGATTTTATTTATGAACATTAATACCAGTGAAAATGAGAAAATAAATACTATAAGACGTTTTATTATTAATAATATTAAAGTACTAGTAGTTTTGTTAGTTACTGGTATTGTCTTAATTATTAGTTTGTATTATTGGCGATCATATCAAGAAAATAGTTTACAAGAAAGTGTTGAAACTTTTGAAGAAATTTCTTCTCAATTACAAATAGGTTCAAAACAAAGTATACATATTAGTGAACAATTCGCTAATGAAACAAATAATATATATGCCGCATTAACAAACATTCAGTTGGCTAAACTTGCAGTGGAAAAAAATAATATTATTGATGCAGAAAAAGCATTATTAAGAGCATTAAAAAAAGCTAAATTAGATAATTTTAAAAATTTAATCAATATAAGGTTAGCACGAGTACAATTAGCTTTAAATAAAATAGATAAGGCTTTTGTTTCTTTGATTCAAGTACATGATAAAGAGTTGAGCGCAATTATTGAAAACATTCGTGGTGATGCCTTTTTAAAAAAAGGTGATATTTCTAGTGCTCGTTCAGCTTATTCTAGGGGAATAGAATCAAATGGAAATGAAATGATAAAAACAATATTAAAGATAAAAATTAACAAATTGTCAAACTAAGAGGAATATCAACATTGAAATTAAGTAGAACATTCTCAATTACTTTATTTGTTATTATATTATTAATTGGGTGTTCAGTTGAAAAAGATTACATAATAGTACATCCACTACCTATATTAAAAAATAAATTCAATCCTTCTATCATCTGGTATCGCAAGATAGGTGATGGTATTGGAGAAAATTATTCTAAACTTTCACCTGTTTATAATGATTCTATTGTTTATTCAGCAGATCGTAAAGGAACAATTAAATCAATAGATTTTGGTTCAGGTAAAATATTATGGTCAATTAATTTATCAAAAAAAAATTATTTTTTTACTAGAAATCGTCAATCATTGCTTTCTAGCGGATTAACAGTTTCAGGAAATAAGATTTATATAGGAACAGAAACCGGTAAAATTATTGCGTTAAATAAAATTGATGGTGAACTAGTGTGGGAAAGTGATATTTCAGGTGAAGTACTTTCAAAACCTATTATTGATAATGGTATTTTATTGATTCATACAGGTAACGGTTTATTACATGCATTAAATTCGCATACTGGACAAAATAAGTGGAGTATTGATTTAGGTACTTCTGGATTATCAATAAGAGGAAAATCAACACCAACTATTGTCTATGGTATCGCTATTGTTGGTAGCAATAATGGGCGCATTAGTGCAATAAATATTGCTGAAGGCCAAATTCTTTGGCAACAATATATTTCTGATATTCATGGTAAAGTCGAAATAGATCACTTACATGATGTAAATATCACACCGATTATCGATATTAATTCGAGTACTATTTTTGCTATTGGATACAATGGAGATTTAGTTTCTATGGATATGTATTCTGGTCAAATTATCTGGAGGCTTTATATTGGATCAGTTAATGATATGATTATTGTTAATAATATTATTTATTTAGTTGATCAAAATGATCGCGTATTAGGAATTTATAAAAGTAATGGGGTTATTTTATGGACTCAAAATGCTCTATTGCATCGTAATTTAACTGCACCAATTATTTATAATAATTATTTAGTAATTGGTGATGGAGAAGGTTATCTTCATTGGTTAGATATCAATAGCGGAGAATTTATAGTGCGAAATAAAGTGAATAGTTCAGGATTACAAAGTCGACCAATTATTGCCAATGATAAATTGCTTATTCAGGCTAAAGATGGAACTATATATTTAATTAAAGATTAATATTTCGTAATATCTTATTATTTTCCTAGTAAAATCAGATAATTATAAATTTCTAAAAGCTGATTTTTTTCTATTCTTGAAATCAATATAAAAATTTTTATTTTTTATTTTTTATTTTTTTATTTTTTATTTTTTATAAGGCATAATAAATGATACCTGTTATTGCGCTAATAGGACATGCAAATGTAGGAAAATCTACATTATTTAATCGATTAACTAGGAGTAAAGATGCTTTAGTTTCTAATTTTTCTGGTTTAACTCGTGATAGAAAATACGGAAAAGCAGAGTTTCTAGGGAAAGAATTTATTATTATTGATACAGGTGGTATTGATGATGATTCAAAAGAAGAAATAAAAATAAAAATAGCTTCTCAATCTTTATTAGCGATTAAGGAAGCTAATATTATTTTTTTTATGGTTGATGCTAAATTTGGATTATTACCTATAGATTATAATATTGCTAAATATTTACGTAATCGTATTGAACATACTTACCTAGTAGTAAATAAAATCGATGGTACTGATCTTGATATAGTATTAGGCGATTTTTATAAACTTGGTATTAAGGATATTTATCCTATTATAGCATCTGACGGACATGGTGTTAGTAAATTAATTGAAAAAGTTATGTCTAATAATATCTATCAAAAATCAACTAATAATATAGAATCATCAGAAGATAAAATTAATACGATTTATCGATTTACTAAAAAAATAGTATTCGAAAAAAATAAAAAAGAAACGCTTAATTCAAGTGAATTACCGATTAAATTAGCTATTGTAGGTCGTCCTAATGTTGGTAAGTCAACATTAATTAATTATATTTTAAGAGAGGAACGACTCGTAGTTTATAGTATGCCAGGTACTACTCGTAATAGTATTTATATTCCAATGGAACGAGATGGATTTAAATATATATTGATTGATACAGCTGGTGTTCGTAAAAAAGGAAGAATAATTGAAAGTATTGAAAAATTTTCGGTTATCAAAACATTACAATCAATTGAAGATGCTAATATCGTTTTACTTGTTGTTGATGCAAACCAAGGAATTTCTGATCAAGATTTATCATTATTAAACTTTACTTTAAATACTGGACGCTCCTTAGTTATTGCAATTAATAAATGGGATAGTATTTCAAAAGAAAATCGAAAGTCAGTAAAAGATATGTTAGATTTACGATTATCTTTTATTGATTTTATCAAAATTCATTTTATTTCATCGCTATATGGTACTGGTATTAATAATTTATTTAAATCTATTTATATATCTTATCAATCAGCGACACAATTAATTAGTACTGCATTATTAACACGTATTATGAAAAGAGCAGAAGAAAAACATTCTCCTCCTTTTATAAAAAATCGCAGAGTAAGAATGAAATATGCTCATATAGGTGGTTATAATCCGCCTATAATTATTATCCATGGTAATCAAGTTTTTGATTTACCAGATTCTTATAAACGTTATTTAATTAATTATTTTCGACGTGAATTGCAAGTTATTGGAACACCGATTCATATTCGATTTAAAGAAGGAGATAATCCATATATCGATAAAAAAAACAAATTAACAATAAGAAAATTATCTAAGCGTAAACGTTTAATATCGAGTTTCAAAAAACATTAATAAAATAAACTCTTTTCCTAAAAATAATTGTATAGTATATATCTTCATACCCATTCTCTTTCAACTAAAAAATACTTATAAAGTTTTTCTTCATCTGAATTAGGTTCAGGATGATAATTATACTCCCATCGAACTAAAGGAGGTAATGACATTAAAATTGACTCTATTCTACCACCAGTCTGTAGACCAAATAACGTTCCGCGATCGTACATTAGATTAAATTCTATATAACGTCCTCGTCGATATAACTGAAATTGTCGTTCTCGATCACCCCATACTGTATCTTTTCTTTTTTCAACAATTGGTAAGTATGCATCAAGGAAACCATTACCTACATCTCGAATAAACTGAAAACAGCTAATAAAATCTGGTTGATTTAGGTCATCAAAAAAAAGACCACCAACTCCACGAGGTTCATTGCGATGTTTGATAAAAAAATATCGATCACACCATTTTTTATAATTTAAATAAATTTCTTTTCCATAAGGAAGGCATAAAGATCGCGCAGTTTTATGCCAAAGTATAATATCTTCCTCAAAACCATAATATGGAGTTAAATCAAATCCACCACCAAACCACCATACAGATGGTTCACCTGCCTTTTCTGCAATAAAAAAACGTATATTAGCATGAGCTGTTGGAATATATGGATTAAGTGGATGAATAACCAAAGAAATACCCATTGCCTGATAGAAATGTTCTAGTAGAAATGGACGTTTTTCTGTGGAAGAAGTAGGTAATTGTTCACCATTTATATGCGAAAAATTAACACAAGCCTGTTCAAAAATTCTCCCGTATTTTAGTATACGACTTCGACCACCTCCTTTCTTTTTATTTTCCCAATTATGTTCTGTAAATTTTTCGTTGTTATCAACATGTTCAAAATGTAAGCACATTTTATCTTGTAATGAAAGAAGAAATATTTTAACTGCATTAATATCTGTTATATTCATAATATGAATTTTCATTATTTAAAAAATCAACTTTTAATTATATACTGATATGTTATCTAAAAATATTTTATTTTTGAATAAATTTATTAAAATATTGTTGATAATATCTATATATTAAATATAGTTATTTATTTGTATTGATAATAAAAAAATAAATATGTTTATTATCAATCGAGATAATTATCATTTTATATAAAATCTGTGTTATATTTAACATAAATATGTAGTTCATAATAATAGTTATCAATTAATAAAATTACATTCAATCAATCAAGTTAAAAAAAAGAAAAAATTTATTTAATAATTAATATTAAATTAAGTTAAAATAATAAATTTATTTAAGAAATATATTATTTAATTATAAATATAATAAATAATTTAAATATAAATAATAAAATATAGAATAAAGATTCTATCTTCGTTCTATTAATATTCCTTTATTACTATTATTTTATTTAGATTATAGAAATTTTTTGCCAGATAAATTAACTTATTACTTATATTAAAATAATAAAAATTTTTTAACAAAATACTTATGAATAACATAATCGCATTATAATAATTTTATATTACTAATAAAATAAATATAAATTTTAAATCTAATCTTAAATTTTATATATTATTTAATAACTTATATCATTTTAATAACTTAAATACTAAAGATTTCTTTGTATATTTAAAATATAGATATATGATAGTTATAAAATATTTTATTATTTTTTTGTTTTATAGATCTTATAACCCTGTGTATTGTATTTAAAAAATAAAATATATTGATTAATCTATTATTTTAAAATAATAGATTAATCTTATTAATATTATATCTTAATATTAAATAAAAGTAATATTATCCATTTATTTTTTTGAAAATTTATAAAAGAATAGCAAAAATATAATAAATATTATTTTCATTAATTAATTATTAGAATATTAAGATTGAGTAACAAATTTAATTTAATAGATAAATTAAAATGTTCATATTTTTAATATATTATTTTATTAATTTATCTTTGTAATAATTATTATTTAAATTCATGAATTATTTTAAAAATTATAATTTTTATTTTTAAAATGTCTACTTTTATTTATTTTTTTAAAATTATTGATTAAATATTTAATTATAATATTAAATATTATCTTTAATTATTTATATTTTTTTAAAAAAAAATAATTTTTATCGTTTTTGTTAAAAAAAATACCATAGTTTCTTATAATTAATATCCTTATTATTTAAATAATCCTGCTACTATTTTATAGTTAAACTAATCTATAATTAAATTATTTTTTTTAATTTACATTAAACGTTTAATACAGATTTTAAATCTGAATTATTCATGAATAGTTAAATATAACTATTCATCGTATAAAAATAATTAAAAATAGTTATTTATATTTTTGAAAAAAAATAAAATTATAGCAATAGATAAAGATATTATAAATAAGTATCTAAGATATAAAAATAAAGGATAGATACCATTTGTATAAATTTATAAAAATAAATGTGAGATAAGCAGTTATTTTATTTACTTAAATAGTTAAATGAATATCTTTTTATCAATTATCTTTTTATTAATTTAGCTATAATATTTATTATTTATTAATATAATTATTAAAAAGAATATTTAATATTATACAAATGATATTTTGTTAATTTAAAATAATTAGTATTACTAAAATTATTTATTACGATAGAATTAATTTATAAATATATATTATTATATATCAATAAAAATTGATTATTATTTTTTTGACGAAAACAGACATTTCATAAACTTACTATATGGTAAGTAGTGCTTATGTTGTTTATTATTTTCATTATATTAGTAATATTTTATTATTTAAATTAAAATAATTAGGTAAATAAATTACTTATTTAAAATAATATATTAACACGTAACATTACTAAAACTAAAAATTTCATTTAAAAATGATTAAATTTTATTTAAAACTAAAATATTAAATAAGAATATTTATAATTCTATAAAAGAGAAAATATAATTCTATGATATAATAACCAAAAATAAAATAAATTATATTTTGTTGATATATTATACATAATTATCGATAATATATAAATTCAATTAGCAATTACAAATTATTATAATTAGATTTATATAATATTATAATATAATTATTATTAATAATAATATAAGTATTAAGTAATTATTTTTAATAATGTAATTATGAAAAAAAAATTTTTCTTTTACTTGATAATATCTTAATAAATAAAATCTTTATATGATTTTATATCACTTATAGAATATTTATATATAAAGAAAATGTATTTAATTAATATATTAATATTCATATAGTATATTAATTAACTTTATAATGATAAATATTTAGAATATTCTCTTATACAATATCTATGTTTAATATTTTTTTTCTTAAGTACGAAGTATAATTAGAATTTTTTTAATATTCATATAAGATAATATTAAAAATCAAAATAAAATAAAAATTTTATATTTATAAAAATATAAAATATACTATATTCTTAAATAATTAAGTGATAGTTTAAAAAGTTATATGTAAAATATATTAAATATAAATAAATTAATAATATAATATATATTATTCAAAATAAAATCAAAATAAATAATAAATATAATCTAGTAATAAATAAATGAATTATATTATTTTTACTTTTAATTTAGTTAGATATTGTAATAGAATATTACATATGTTTCTAAATAAAAATATCAAGATAATTATTATAAGTTATTTTTTATAAAAAAGAATTATCTCTCTTTACAAAAGAGAATTTAAATTAAATTAATTGTATTTAAAATAATTATTTATAAAAATATTTTTATTATTGATATATGATAATATGGTTAAGTTGTACAATTTTCATTTACAAACAATAAATTAATAAAAAAATCGCTATTAATTTTTTATCTACATAATAACAATTTTTATCTTTAATTATAAAACTAAGGATAATTAGTTTATTCATCTTATTATTTATAGATACTAGAAGTAATAAATAAATTTTAATGCAAATTTTTTTATAAAAAAAATCAAACATCATATATTAAGTTATATTTTTTTAATTTCTCGTCATAAAATTTAGAAAACATTAATCCTTTAATACAATTTTATCAATATAAAATATATAATTTTTAAAAAAAATATCAATTAATAACATTAATTATATGAATAGTTTATTAAAAATATGGATAGATAGTCTATCCCTTATCAAAAACATTTTCTATAAAAATAATATTTTATTAACATCTTTTATATTAATAATCTTATCCAAAATTTAAATAATAATACAAATATTATAACTGCTATTTTAGATACTTAAAACTTAAAAATTTCAGTTATTCAAACTGGATTAATTAATATTATAATAATTAATTATTTTATTATAATTGTTAAGAGTTAATTTAGATGATTTATTAAAAAAAGTATTTTTTTTTAATAAATCTTAAATTAAATCCATCAACTCCTTTACAGTTTGTTGATTAAGAGCTTGTTCTGCTAATATTTTTGCATCTTTGAAATTTGAATTTCGGATATTTTTTTTAATATTTGGTATTGAAGTAGCACTCATACTAAACTCATCTAATCCCATTCCAAGTAATAATATTGTAGCTCGTTTATCAGCAGCAAGCTCTCCACACATACCAGTCCATTTACCCTCAGCATGCGAAGCATCAATAACCTGTTTAATAAGTTTTAACACTGAAGGAGACATCGGATTATAAAGATGAGAAATAAGATTATTTCCTCGATCAACAGCTAAAGTATACTGCGTTAAATCATTAGTTCCAATACTGAAAAAATCAACTTCTTTTGCTAAATAGTGAGCAATAACTGCAGCTGCTGGTGTTTCAATCATTATTCCAACTTCAATTAAATTATCAAAAAGATATTCCTCTTCTGCTAATTGTTTTTTAAGTATCACCAATTCTTTTTTTAATGTACGAATTTCTTCTACAGAAATAACCATTGGAAACATAATGCGTAATTTTCCGAATGCAGATGCTCTTAAGATAGCGCGTAATTGAGCATGAAGGATTTCTTTACGATCGAGAGAAATACGAATTGCTCGCCAACCGAGAGATGGATTTTTTTCTTTCGGAAAGTTCATATATGGAATGATTTTATCCCCTCCGATATCCACTGTACGAATAATAATAGTTTGTTGATACATAGCTTCGGCAGCTGTTTTATACGCCTGAAATTGTTCTTCTTCGCTAGGTAAATTAATGCGATTCATAAATAAAAATTCAGTACGATATAGACCTACTCCATCAGCACCATTAGATTTAGCACACTCTAGATCATGTATAGTAGCAATATTTGCACAAATCTGGACTTGATGATTATCTAAAGTAATCGCTGGCAAATCTTTTAATTTTGAAAGCGCTATTTTTTCTAGTAAATATTCTTTTTTAATTTTTTTAAGTTTATTGATTTCATTTTCAGATGGATTTTGATAAATGTTATTATTGACGGCATCTAAGATAACATAATCATTTTGTTGAATGTTTTTGGTTGCATTATTTGTACCAACAATAGCTGGAATTTCAAGAGATCTGGCTATAATTGAAGTATGAGAAGTATATCCGCCTAAATCAGTAATAAATCCAAGTACTTTCTTCAAGTTTAATTGTGTTGTTTCGGATGGAGTAAGATCTGTTGTAACTAAAATAATTTCTTCAGTGATTAAACTTAGATCAATAACAGGTAAATCTAAAATATTTTTTAATAGTCGTTTACTAATATCTTTAATATCAGTGACACGCTCTTTAAGATATTCATCATTTAATCCTTCTAATATTTGAGTTTGTTCTTCAAGTACTTTTTGAATCGCTGCATCAGCAGTTTTATACTCATTTTTTATCGAATAAAGAATTTCTTCCTCAAATTTTTCATCTTCAAGCAACATTATATGACCTTCAAATATTTCTGCTTTTTCTTTTCCAATATTATTTTCTACTGTTTTTTTTATTATTTTTAATTGTTTTATTGTTTTTTTACGAGCATTAATAAAGAGTTTAATTTCATTGTTAATTTGTTCATCAGAAATTTTTTCTTGATTAATAATAATTGGTGTTTCTTTTAAAATTAATACTTTTCCGAAAATAATACCTGGCGATACTGAAATTCCTGAAATCATAAATTTTACCTTACTACCAAATGGCTAAAAATAATTAGTGTATAGGACTATAGCTTTAATACTTACGATTAAACAAGATATATAAAAATATAAATATAAGATAATATTATATATCACCGTATGATTATTATTGTAATTCAATTATTAACTTAACTAAATGTTCTACAGCTTTCTGTTCATCCTCACCTTCGGCAGAAATAGTAATAATAGCCCATTGAGTTAAGCCAAGTGTTTGTAGTTTAAATAGACTTTTAGCGCTTGCAGATTTACCATTATATGTAAGAGTAATTTCAGAAGAAAAACATTTTGCCTCTTTGACAAACTGAACTGCCGGACGTGTATGAAGACCATTAGGTACTCCGATAATAACTTCTTTTTGGAACATATTATTTTCCTCAAAAAAATGAATATCTTATTAATAAATTTAAAATATTTTATATGAAAAAATCTAAATTTGTGTATTACTTTTCAGTAATAACAAAATAAAAAATATTTTTATTCATAGTTAATAATATATTTTATATATATTAATATTATAATTAGAGATTATAATTTTATTAATTTATATTCTATTTATAATTTTTTATTCTTATTATTTTTTTTGATTAATTTTTATTCCTTAAATAAGAGATGATATTAAAGTGATAAATTTATTTTTAAAAAATCACATTAATCTTAATATGCACTAAACTTTAATTTAGTTAATCAAGTAATTATTAACTTTAATTTAATTGCGAGAAAATAAATCTATACTTAATAATGATTAATTAAAATAAGGTAAATAATCATAATATTTTTTATATTAAAAAAATCGATTTTATTATTAATTTTAGAGCTTAAGCAACTATTTATATCTGATCATATATTATACAAAGTATCATTATTTATATAATACATTATATTTAAAACTAAAATATTTTATAAATAGTAAGCTACTCTCTATTCTCTATTAATATAATATATATTAGAATGTTATTCTAATTAAAGCATTCTGATCTATTTAAGTTATATAATCAATTAGTTAGTATTTTAAAATACTAACAAAAGAAACTATCTATAAAAATAAAAGTTGCTAATGATTATTATTATACGAAAATATTTTTTTGATTTTATATCTCCTATAAAAAAGATATTGAGTGATGTCCATTTCCTTGGTAATATCTTTTGTTTTTTTATTCTTTTAGTTGAAAACTTTATTAACTATGTTAAAAAATAAATTCTTTATTTTAATTTTTCATTTCATTTATTATATAAAAATAATTTCCTGACAGAAGTATTTATTAATAAAATTAATAAACTATAGAATAAATTTTTTATCTTTAGATTTGAAAATTAAACGAATGAATTTTTTGTACTGCGCTTCTTAATTTATCTAACCTCAAAACCAATAACTTATTAGTTATTTTCAGTGAAAATATAACGAAAGTTATAATTTGTATTTTTTAAATCTTCTACTAATATATTTATATTCTTTAAAAATTTTATGATAATTTATATAAATCAATAATATTTCTATAAGTCAGTATTTTATTTATTTATTTTTCTTCATATATCTTCACATAACCATATTTTAGTATTAAAATTATTCTTCTTGATTATTATATTTATAATAGATTGTTTTTATTTAAATTTTTATATATTTATATGTTTATAAAATCTTGTTTTATTAAAAATAAATAGATATAAATAAGTAAATTCTAAAATATTAATTATGATGATAATATATGATAAGTAAGACTTGATAACCGCGTTACTACTTTTATTCAAATAAATAGTCAATGAATTTTACTAATTCATAATTTATAATAGTGTACAACCGCCTGTAATCAATATATCGATTTATAATACAACGATTATATTAAAGTTAAAATGAATATAGTCTGATTAATATTAAAAATACAATATCAATTTTTAATTTCTATAATTTAATATTATAAATGTGATAATACTTTATTTATCATCTAATGTAGTAGATTTTAAAATATTCATGATTAGATATATTTATTTTTCTTTATTTTCTTCAAATCTATATTCTCATGTTTTATATCAATCTACTATGATGAAATAAAAATGAATTTTTACTTTTAAAAAAAGAATTTTCAAAATACTTATCTATAAAAATAAATAAAAATAATTGTTAATTATTAAGAATAAATTATAAAATATAGATTAAATCGATAAAATAATAATATGAAAATTCATTTTTATTAATTTATATTATTAAGATTAATTTTATGATATCTATAAACTAGTCAATATCTTAGGTATATTAACGTTATGATCAATCTAAGTAAAAAAATATTATATTTCATCTTGGTAATATTATTTTTTAATTTTAATTATTAAAACTGATATTTATCTATGATATAAACAAATCTATTATTATAGCTATATATATTAAGTCTAGTAATCTTATAAATTATAGGTAATTTTTTAAGTTTTATCTACAATTTAAATAATAGTTAAAAAATATTACTATTAACAGAAGATATTTAAATTAATAATTTAATGACTAATTATATTAAATTAGAATATTTATTTTTTATATTTCTTTATTTATATAGATAAGAAATTAATGATATTTTAATCATATTCATTATATATTAAATCTTTAAGGTTTATGCTTTATTTTAAATGCTTTAACTAAAAAATTATTAGAAATTTATATTTAATATTAATTGTGTTATAAAATAAAGAATACAAAGCTCACAAACATTATTTTATATTATCTAAAAAATATAATAATAACATCTATATTAAATTTTTTAAGATTTTTTTATTATATGTAATATGCATTTATTAAGTTAATATTCTTTCTGCAGCATATATCCTAATATAAAATTATAATATTTATAAATATTATAATTTTATTAAAATATTAATTAAGATATATTGATTTAATATTATAAATTGATTGTATTTATATCTAAATATATTACATATATTTAATTGAATATACACATTTATATTGTATAATATAAATGTGTATATTTTAATTTATCTGTATTAAATAACATGATAAAAATATTTTATGATAAAAAACTATTTTTGTTTTTATTTATATTTTATAGATAAATAAATATTACTATTGTATTAACTTATTAATAATTTAATAAATTTCTATATTTTAACCAAAATAATCTAATTATCATTTTAAGTGGTTACTTAAAATATTAAGTCGATATATAATATGTATATTATAGGTTTCTATTATCATGTATATTATAGAGATTTTTATTGATAATTTTAATTTGTTTATTTATATATAAAATATATATAGAATGTATAGTTTCTTAACAAATTAAATATTTCTTAAATATAAATTAAGTAAAATCTTGATAAAAAATAGATTACAAAGATAAATAGATAGATAAAATTGATCTAAATAGAAAACATGTTACGCAAAAATTATATATTAAAAAAATAAATAAAAAAATATGGGTTTATGTAAAATTATTGATTTATATAAATTATCAGTAGATTTTTGATAAAACAAATAGATGATAAAAAAATTTAAATGATATAAATTAAAATTTTCGTTTAGACTTTTATTGATATTAACTGATGAGTTATGTTTTTGATATTAGATAAGTTAAAAAGCTTAGTATTAAAAATTTCATTCTTTAAATTTTAAAATTAAAGAATGAAAAATAATTATGTAGTTTATTAATTTTATTAATAAAAATATTTCTGTCAGAAGATTATTTTTTATATAATAAATGCAGTGAAAATTGGAAACAAAGAGTTTTTTATTTAACATAGTCAATTAGATTTTCAACTATATAAATAAAAAATAAATGATATACTTAGTAAGTAGATATGATTTATCGTTTTTCCTATAGAAATTATATAATTTTAAAAAATATTTTAGTCTATCAAAAATAAATAAATAATTTCTATTTTTATATATAATTTCTTTTATTAATATTTATAAATACAATAATATCGATAGTTTAACTTAAATAAATCAAAGTTCTTTAGTTATATAAAGATATTATTATAATAAATATTAATGAAAAATATATTACTATTTATTAACTAATTTATGATTTTAAATATCACAATATTTATTGTTAAATCTGTATAAATACATATTTATTTAATTAATAAATTAATTTATAAAATCTTTAATTTATTTATTAAATTATTAAAATTGAATTACATAATCTTTAATTATTTGCATGTTTTATAGTAAAACTACTATTTAGATTTTTATTAAAATTACTACTGATGAGATATGTATAAATATTAATATTTTAGTTAAAATTCCTTTCTAAATGCAAATATATCTTTTACTATAGAACTATTAAGCTAATAAAATATAATTATGTAATAATGATTTTTATTAATATAAACGCATTAAATTAATTATATATTTATACAAAAATTATTAATAGTTAATTTAATAAATATATTTTTAATATATAGAACAATATTTTGTACTATATCATTAATTTTTCTTAAGTTAAGATAATTAGTTTAATTATATATTATGTTTCAAAGAAATAAGAAAATATTTTTAATTACTGAAAAATATATGACTATTAATTAAAATATATCTATATACAAATTAATATTTGTATTTTTTAAATAAATTTAATAGTAATCAAGAGTTTATCACATTTAATAGTAAATATGATTATGAAGATACTATGATATAGTATTATAACTAAATTACCAAATTAATTATTTTTCCTATTATAGTAATTTATTTATTTTTGATTATATTATCAATAATGCATATAAAACAGAAACTTAATTAAAATATATATCAATATATTTATTCTAATTTAAATACTACATAATAGATAAGATAACTTACTAGTTCATTATAAATATATTACTTTAGATATAAATTATAAATTTTAAAATATCATTGTTATATTCTATTATTATTTTTATTTATAACTTTAGTAAAAGTAATTAAAATATTTTAGTTTCCTTTATATAGTAGTTTAATTATTATTCTTAACTTTTTAATATTTTATAATTTACCTAATAAAAGAAATTAGATTTAAGTATTTTATTATGATAAAAAACATCGTAAATATTATGTGATTCTCATAAATAAATTACTTGATAACTACTATAATAAATTAATAAAATTTAATTGGAAAATCTAATTTTTATTATATATTCATAATATTTATTATATAAATATTAGACTATTTATATTAATTTATATATTTCACTATACTAATTGAATTTTTTTCAGACTCAATTAAGAAAATATATGGGTATGATAATTGAATTTTATAAAATTTTTAACTATTTCAATATTATTATATATTATTAATGTACGTTTATAATTAGCATATGTATGTTCTATTTTTTTATTTTTAGATAATAACCTTTATTTTTTTAAAAAATGATAATTACTTAATATAACTTATAAAATAATTCCTTTGTTTTATAAAATTTCTAATTAATTTACATTGAATCACTTAAATTAAAATATTTTTAATAGTTTAATAATTATATATTTTTTTCAAAAAAATTTCTTAATTTTTATATAAGATTATTATTTACATTAAAATAATAATATTGGTAAGTTTTACTGAGATAGATTAATGATAAAATCAAATCTATAGAAATTAGTATTCAGTATATAATATTGATTAATAAATATTATTTATAATATCATAAATAATAAATAATATTATATTATCAATAATAAAAATTAATTATTCTTAATTTATAAAACTACATATGTGATTCACTTTAATAATTAATTAAAAATTTGATTATAGAAGATTTTTTAATTATAAATACTTAATAAATTTATATTTTCATGAAAATATAAATAAAATAATATATATAAAAAATCCACTTATTGAAATAAACATATCTCTATTTATAAAATCAATATAAAGATTTTATATAGAAATATTATGTGATCTAAATCACTTATTTATATATCGAAACAAACTATGATGTTAGTTAAAATACATAAATAAATAATTTTATTATAAAACTAAATAAGTTTTTAAGTTATAGTTTAAAAAATATTAACTTTATTAGTTATTATTTTTATAATATATTATAAACTAAATTAATTAAATAAATAATATAAATATTACTATTAATATAAACGTTGAATAAATTTATTGATATTTATATAAAATATTCTTTCTATTTAGTTTTTTAAATAAATCTAAAATTTATTAAAGTAAAATAGATCAATATTATAAAAATAATTAGTATTAACTATAATAAAACATAGGCAATTGAATTTTTAATATAAATCTAAAAGAGAATAGAGATAATTATGATTATACAAATATATAAAAATGAAATAATTGAAATAAATATATATTGATTAAATAATAAATAAAGTATAATAAAAAATTATATTAATTTAATATATATCAATGCTATTTATAAGTTATATATTTATATTTTGATTATAATGTATCTAACAATTTTTATTGTTTATAAATAAAAAATTTATTAATAGTTAATAACTTATAATACTATTATAATATTAACAACGTTGTAATGAAATGAATTTCATATATATTATAATTTTAGTTTAAAATAAATATGACGGTAATATAAAAGATAATTTAGATAAAAAATAAAATTTGTTTAAAACACATATTAAAAAATAAATAATCAAGATTAAATATTAATTTAAATTATTTTTCCAATAAATATTAATATAGTATTCTATTTTAATTTTATTAATTAATTAAAATAAATAAGTTTTGCTATTTGTACTGTTTATCAATAAATATTGAATTAATAATTAATTAGATAATTAAATTATTAGTATATAACTAATTGATTATAAATTGTAAAAATAATTTTTATTCATGAAATTAAATATTCAATCTTAACTAGAGTTTTTATATATTTATTAAATAAAATGAGATATTTATAGTATTTATTAAATTAATATTTAGATTTTAAATTAATTTTTATTTATAATAATGTTTCAAACACTGGTAATAATTTATTTATTTAATAATAAATTATGAATAAGTTGAAATGTAAGTTCATTAAGAAGACTCTATTTTAGAGAAAATTATCATTAGTAAATATTATAATATAAATTTTAATTGACTAAATATATAAATTTAATCTTTAAATATTTTTTTACTATTAGTCGTAATAATTAATATTTAGATATTTGAATAAAATAATCCACAATCTTTGTTATTAAATTATGATTATAGACATAAAAATTTTTTTCACTGACTATAAAGTAGTAGATTAATACATACCCAATATAACATAAATTTATTTCAATGTTGTTATTGATAATATTTAACTTATATTTTTAGTTAAATAAATATCAGATATTTTAATTACAAAAATGTAACTAGATATAAAGATCTAAATGATAATAATACTGAAATATAAATTTTAGTATTCATTTTTTTTGAAGATTATTATTAAACTCTTTAATTATTTTGCCATCAAAGTTTGAGTATAAAAAATTATAACTTGAGTTTTACTTAAGTGTATTATAACTAATTTAAGAATTTTAATTAATAAAATTAGTTTTTCAATTTAATATAGAATTAATCTTTATTATGATTAATAATATCAATATATTAAATCTATTAAATATTTTTAAATTTCAACTTTAAACTAATTAAATAATAAAAATATTATTTTTATAAAAATAAAAATAATACTACGTTAAAAGAAATAACATAAGTATAATATATTTTATATTAAAGTATATCATAGAGATAACTTAATATTTATTTAGTTAGAATAATGTAAAACAAAAAAATAAAAAATATTTTATACGGTTTTAACAAACTATGAATTTTAACTAGGATATATAAAAATATTTATAATATTTTCAGAATTAATAATTAAATTAATCTTTTTATATAAAGAGATTTATAATAAAATAATAAAAAATTCATAATAAAATATCTTATATAACTTGCTATTTATTTTAAATATTAAAAGCTAATATATTATTTTATAAATATAAATTATCAACATATTTTTTATTAAATATTAATATAGTTTTTATTAGATTAAAAAAATAAGAGATAAACTATAATTATATTATTATTTGTAATATTGTTATAAATAAATATACTAGAAAACAAATTATGATTAATTTTGTAAAAATAGCCTGATATCTAATATTCTTTCAGATAAGTATATTTCTTAAATATTAATATTAGTAATGAATACTGTTTATTTTTATAATCTTAATAATTATCATTTAAAATTTTAATATATATAGAAAGATACTAAAGAAAATATTTTTACTAAATACTATAATATTTAGTAAAATTTATTTAATTGTTATTAATAATATTTAAATATTAATAACAGTATAGTATTCAGTAGAACTAATAAACGTAATAAAATTATAGATATAATTTTATAAATATTCTTTTCAATATATTACATAAATATTTTGATAGAGAAATTTAAAAAATTTATTTTTATCAATACATTTAAAATATTATATATGTTAAACTAATATATAATCCACATATTTAATATTATAAATTATTTTTATTACAATTAAAAAAATTAATTAATTATATTAATATAACATTTTTTAGTAATTGCTTATTTTAGCAGAATTTTTTATTCTTATTTAATGATTTTTAATATGAAATTAAAACTTGCTTAATAATATTAAGCAATCTTATTTTTTATTTGTTTATTTATTCTATTTATAATTAATTTCTTCTGTATTTTATCAAAAAATATATTATAAGTTACTTTTAAAATTAAAGATAATTCTATTATTAAAATAATAAATTATTTATTATACCATATAATTTAATTTTTATTAGTTATCTATCTTAAAGTTTTTAAAGTTTATCAATTTTATCAAATGCAAAAAAATTATTTTTATATAAATTTGATTTATAAATATAAATAGTTTAATTACTTTCACAATATATAATATATAAAAAATAATTTTTTAAAATTAAAATTTCCATATTTTTTAATATACTTAGTTAAAGTATTTATATGTATTTTCTAAATTTTTAATTTTATCATGAAGTGAAATTTCAAATAATTTATTATTGAGTTATGACTAATAATCCACTAGATTGGCAATCTATAGTATGTATGGGTTATAAATTTATCTTTTAATTTATAATTAAATCTATATAATAAATTATTTTTTAGAGATTATTTTTACTTTCTTTTATAAAAAAATGAAGATATTAACCTAATTGTTAATAACCAAGTAATAAGTATATTTTTTGTTTTAATTTTGTCTTAATAAGTTTTATATTTAATGAGTTAAATTTTTAAAAAAATTTTCTAGTTATCAAAAACAAATAAAATAATTTATATAATTCTACAAAATTTTTTAAATATTTACAAAATACATAATATCACATAATTATATTTTAATAGATACTATTATTATAACATTAACAAAAAATAGTAAATAAATAAGTTTAATTTTGTATATAGCTCCAGTATTAAATAAAATATATACATTAAAAATTGATGTTGATTTTTAAAAAAAATCTATAAATATTTATATTGAAAAGAATGAGTTAAAAATAGATTTTTACTAGTGATTCATTAATTAATAAAATATAATAGATAATTATATTATATAGATAGAAATTAATCAAGATATTTTGAAATAAATTTTAGTTAAAATATATTCTTCGATATAAAACAAATTTTTAAATTTCTATTTAAAATGATATTATTAACATGATATAATGTAAAATATCTTCTATGAAAAATATTAATATCATAAGTGATAGAATTAAATTTATTTATTATTTTCAATAAATTAATAAGAAAATTTCGTTCATTTTTTTATTTAAGAATTTTATAATTAAATAATAAATCAAAATAATATTTTGAATTTATATATCATTATTTTAATAAAAAATAACAGAAAATATTTTATAATTATTTAAATTTTAAAATTTATTTACTACTATAATATAGTCTTATCAATTAATAGTTTTATTCTATAAATCAATTATTATCTTAATTATTGTTAAAGTCATTATTTTAAATAAGATGCTAGCATTGGAAAAATTTAAATTATAAATATATAATAAAGTAAAGTTATGATTATAAATTATTAATATAAATACATTATTTAATGTACTTTTAAAATAAAGAAAATTATCAACTTCAATGAAAATTAATACTGATAGTGATTAAAATATAAAACTTGATCATATATCAATTCATAGAATTAAATTAAAGATAAAACAATTAATTTTTTAAATTTTAACTAATAATTATTATAAATTTATAATAATTATTTATAGAATATAAATAATATGATAACATTAGATATTAATTATCATATTAAATTTTCATAATATCTATTACTATTTTATTTCTAAAATAAAATATTTATATGAGAGAAGATTACTTAGTTATTGACAATAACATTATTAATAATCATTATTATATTGGTAAAATAAATACTAACTTTGCTTGATATTTAAAAAAGATATTTTTATTTATAATAATAGGATAAAATGAATCATTTAAACACATTTTTATTCAAAATTAGATAAAAATACTATTTTGATAAAAGTAAGTTAAGTAAAAATCAATTTTTACTTATAATTATTAAGATGTATTGATTATAACGAAACTGGATTATAAGTCAATGATAACTTATCAGCGTATTACTATTTTCATAAGTCAACAATTTTAAAATAAATAATAAGATTTATTATATATTTTAAATATTATAAAACAATAAATTAATGAGCATATTTGTTTTTATTTAGTTATTTATAGATATTTCATGATCTGATATCTGTAGGATTTAATTATAAATTAATATATATTAATGACTGACCAATGAATACTAAATTAACAAAATGCTCATATTTTATTAAAATTAACTTTAAATAATTAATATATATGATTTAATAAAATTTAAGCTGTGGTATTTAATAATAAGTATTAATTATTTTTATCTAAAATATTATTTATTGATCCATTTTTATTTATTAATAATAATTAAATTATTTAATTTTATTTACTGTTAGTATTAAAAATAACCATAGATAAAGATAATATTAATAGTTTAATTAACTAATAAAGGTGATTAATGATGAGTCAGATATATAATTTTAGCGCTGGTCCATCTATGTTACCGGTAGAAGTTTTATATCGTGCGCAGAAAGAACTTTGTAATTGGAATGGTATGGGTGTTTCAGTGATGGAAATAAGCCATCGTAGTGAAGCGTTTTTAGAGATAATTAAGGAGACAGAACAAAATTTACGTGAACTACTTAAAATACCTAATAATTATAAAATTCTTTTTTGTCATGGTGGAGCAAGAAGTCAATTTTCAGCATTACCGTTAAATTTATTTCAAGCTGATGAAATTATAGACTATATTGTAGGTGGATATTGGGCTAAATCTGCCGCACAAGAAGCAATAAAATATTGTATTGTTAATGAGATTAATGTTCAACTAAAAAAATCAGATAATTTAAGTATAAAACCAATGAATCAATGGTTATTGACAAAAACCGCTAAATATCTTCATTATTGTCCAAATGAGACAATTGATGGTATTTCAATTCATTCATCACCTAATTTTTCGTCAGATAAAATAGTCATTGCTGATTATTCATCTGCGATTTTATCTCGACCACTTGATGTAAATTCTTTTGGTGTTATTTATGCAAGTGCACAAAAAAATATTGGTCCAGCAGGTATTACATTAATTATAATTCGTAAAGATTTACTAGGCAATGAAAGAGAAATTATTCCTTCTATTCTTAATTATACTATTTTGGATAAAAATAATTCAATGTATAATACACCACCAACTTTTTCCTGGTATTTATCAGGTATGGTTTTTAAATGGTTAAAAGAACAAGGAGGTTTACAAGAAATGGAAAAACGAAATAAAGAGAAAGCTCGTTTACTATATGACACCATTGATAATGGACGTCTTTATGTTAATCGAATCGATCCAGTTAATCGTTCTATTACAAATATTACATTTAAAACATCAAATCATAATTTAGATAATGAATTTATCAAAGAGGCAGCGGAGAAAGGTTTACTTTTTTTGAAAGGACACAAAGTAACTGGTGGTATGCGTGCTTCAATTTATAATGCTATGCCATTAGCTGGTGTTCGTAAACTAATTGATTTTATGATTGATTTTGATCATAGGTATAAATAAAGTAAATCATTTTTTTGAACAGTTTAATGTATAAATAATTAAAACTTATTACGTGATAAGTAAATGCAATTTAAATTAGTTATATAACTTTATTATTTAAAAATGTAGTCTTAATGAAAACTCTTACAATACAACCTATTTCTTATGTTGAAGGTACTATTAATCTTATTGGTTCAAAAAGTATTTCTAATAGAGTACTGTTATTGTCTGCGTTAGCAAGTGGTAAAACAATATTAACTAATCTTCTTGCTAGTGATGATATCAATCATCTACTCAATGCTTTGAGAATATTGGGCGTTAAGTATAAATTATCTCATGATCTCACAACATGCACTATAATAGGTCAAGGCAATTATTTTAATTATAAAAAAGGTTTAGAAATTTTTCTTGGTAATACCGGAATAGCCATTCGTTCACTGAGTGCTCTTTTAGCATTAGCAAAAAATAACGTTATATTAACAGGAGAACCTAGAATGAAAGAGCGACCTATTGGTCATCTCATAGATGCACTACAACAAGGAGGAGCAAATATTGATTATCTAGAAAAATATGGTTATCCACCAATAAGAATAAAAGGCGGCTTTGTTGGTGGTCGTATCACAATAGATGGGAGCATATCTAGTCAATTTTTAACTGCATTATTAATAACTGCACCTTTAGCTCCTAATGATACAACTATTCAATTAAAAAAAAATCTTGTTTCTAAACCTTATATTAATATCACTCTTTCAATAATGCGAAGTTTTGGTATTGAAGTGAAAAATCAATATTATTCAAATTTTTATATTAAAGCCAAACAACATTATATTACACCAAATAACTATCTTATTGAAGGAGATGCCTCTTCAGCATCTTATTTTTTAGCTGCTGCAGCAATTAAAGGAGGTACTGTTAAGGTGATTGGTATAGATAAATATAGCATACAAGGTGATATTAAATTTTCTTCTATACTTAAAAAAATGGGTGCTAAAATACGTTGGGGTAAAGGTTTTATTGAATGTCAAAGAGGTGATGAATTAATTGGAGTTGATATGGATATGAATTCAATTCCGGATGCAGCGATGACGGTTGCAATCTTGGCTTTATTTGCACGAGGTGAAACTGTTATTCGTAATATTTATAATTGGAGGGTAAAAGAAACAAATAGATTAACTGCGTTATCGACCGAATTATCAAAAATTGGTGCTATCGTTGAAGAAGGATATGATTATATTCGTATTTTACCACCTAAATTATTTAAACATGCTGAAATAGAAACTTATAACGATCATCGAATGGCAATGTGTTTTTCACTTGTTGCTTTATCAAATACTCCAGTTACAATTTTAAATCCAAATTGTACTGCAAAAACTTTTCCAGACTATTTTAATCAGTTAAAAAAAATAAGTTATAGTTACTAATATATATTGGTTAGTAACATCAAAATAATATTTAAAAAAACAAGTATCTGATTTAAATATTCTATTTTTATCTGAAATCCATTTATATTTCCATTAATAATTGCGATTAATATGATCATCGAGTATTATTATCAAAATAATATAATAATTAATTTATTTATAAAAAAATTAATTTTATTAAAAAGAGGATTATTATGGCATTTTTGCCTCCAGTTATAACAGTTGATGGTCCAAGTGGTGCCGGTAAGAGTAGCTTATCTCATGCATTGGCAAATAAACTTGGTTGGCAATTACTCGATTCCGGCGCAATTTACCGTGCTCTTGCTTTATTAGCATTACATAATCATGTTAACTTAATGTCTGAAAAAGCATTGATTCCATTAGCTATTAATCTTGATGTTCATTTTAAAACGAGAAAAAAAAAATTAGTTGTGATTCTTGAAGGAAATGATGTTACTAGCAAAATTCGTAATGAAGTTATTGATAAGATTACATCTATTATAGCAACTTTTCCTCAAATTAGAGAGATATTATTATATCGACAAAGAGCTTTTCGCACAAAACCAGGATTAATTACAGATGGTCGTGATATGGCAACAGTAGTTTTTCCAGACGCATCGATAAAGATTTTTCTTGATGCTACACCTGAAGAGCGTGCTTATAGACGAATGAGACAATTGCAAAAAAATGGATTTTATGTTAAATTAAATGATACATTAGTTAATGTTAAAGAACGTGATTATCGTGATCGTAATAGAATGATTTCGCCATTGAAACCTGCAAAAGATGCATTAATTCTAGATTCTACAAAATTATCTTTTGAAAATGTTATTAAACAGGTTCTTTTTTGTATAAAAAAAATATATATTTAACTATATAATATACTTAATATTGACATATAATAAATTAAAATAATTAATTAATAATTTACTTTAGTTTATATTCAGTTAAATGAAGAGCCTTTTAATAAGGAATATTGAAGACATATAAAATATTACTATTTTATAGGATATAAAATAGTAATAAAAATTCAAATTTTGAAGACCTTACTATGACAGAATCTTTTGCTCAACTTTTTGAAGAATCTTTACAGAGTACTGAAACTCGTCCAGGTGCCATTGTTCGTGGGGTTGTTATTGCTATAGATAAAGATGTTGTGTTAGTTGATGCTGGTTTAAAATCAGAATCATCCATACCAATAGAACAATTCAAAAATATGTATGGTGAGTTAGAAATTCAGGTTAGTGATGAAATTGATGTTGCTTTAGACGCAGTAGAAGATGGTTTCGGAGAAACTCTATTATCTCGTGAAAAAGCAAAACGCCATGAAGCTTGGTTAATGCTAGAAAAAGCCTATGAAAATACAGAAACAGTTATTGGTATTATTAATGGAAAAGTTAAAGGTGGTTTTACAGTAGAATTGAAAGGTATTCGCGCGTTTTTACCTGGTTCATTAGTTGATGTTCGACCAATTCGTGATACAATTCATCTTGAAGACAAAGAGCTTGAATTTAAAGTTATTAAACTAGATCAGAAACGTAATAATGTTGTTGTTTCGCGTCGTGCTGTTATTGAGTCTGAGAGTAGTGCAGAACGTAATCATTTACTTGAAAACTTACAAGAAGGTACAGAAGTTAAAGGGATTGTCAAGAATTTAACTGACTATGGTGCATTCGTTGATCTTGGTGGCATTGATGGACTACTACATATTACTGATATGGCTTGGAAGCGCGTTAAACATCCAAGTGAAATTGTTAATGTTGGTGATGAAATTAATATTAGAATATTAAAATTTGATCGTGATCGTACGAGAGTTTCTTTAGGTCTTAAGCAACTTGGAGAAGACCCATGGATATCTATCGCTAAAAGATATCCAGAAGGAACTAAATTGACAGGACAAGTAACTAATCTTACTGATTATGGTTGTTTTGTTGAAATTAAAGAAGGTGTTGAAGGTTTAGTGCATGTTTCTGAAATGGATTGGACTAATAAAAATATCCATCCATCTAAGGTTGTCAATATTGGTGATATTGTTGAAATTATGGTATTAGATATTGACGAAGAACGGCGTCGTATCTCATTAGGTTTGAAACAGTGCAAAACAAATCCATGGCAAAAATTTGCAGAAATACATAATAAAAATGACCGTGTTGAAGGTAAAATAAAATCTATTACTGATTTCGGTATTTTCATTGGTTTAGAAGGATGCATTGATGGTTTAGTTCATCTCTCTGATATTTCTTGGGAAATTTCTGGCGAAGAAGCTGTTCGTAAATATAAAAAAGGCGATGAAATTACTGCTGTTGTGTTACAAGTTGATGCTGAACGTGAACGTATTTCTTTAGGCATTAAACAATTAACAGAAGATCCATTTGATAACTACATTTCTCTTCATAAAAAAGGTGTTATGGTTACAGGTAAAGTAGTTTCAGTTGATATAAAGGGTGCAATGATTGAATTAAGTAAAGGTGTTGAAGGTTATTTACGTGCATCAGAAATTTTACATGATAGAACAGAAGATATCATCAAAATATTAAATATTGGTGATATTATTGAGGCTAAATATACTAATATTGATCGTAAAAACCGTATGATTACTTTATCTTTTTGTGTAAAAGATGAAGTTGGTGAAAAAGATACAATTGTAACTTTAAATAAACAAGAAGATATTAATTTTACAAATAATACTATGGCTGAAGCATTCAAAGCAGCTAAAAGTGAATAATTAATATAATCATTATTATAAATACCATTACTTATTACACAGTAATGGTATTTTAGTAGAGAAGAGATTAGATATTATGACAAGATCTGAATTAATTACAATACTTATTAATCAATTAACTTATATACCGGCAAAAATTATTGAAAAAGCAGTAAAAGAGATACTTGATCATATGGCAATGAACCTTGCTAATGGAGAGAGAATTGAAATCCGTGGATTTGGTAGTTTTTCTCTTCATTACCGTGCTCCGCGAATAGGTCGAAATCCAAAAACTGGTAATAAAGTTTATTTAAAAGGTAAACAAGTTCCTCACTTTAGAGCAGGTAAGGAATTACGTGATAGAGTTAATGTTTATGTATAAAAATACACTATTTTATTTAGATAAAATATTTATTATCATATTTTTTAAAATATAATTTCTTTTAACTATTAAAATCTTTTACATATTATTAAGCAATATTTCTGATAATTAATGATTAGGAATCATAATAAAATTAATTAAAATAAATTTTTACTAATTAAAATTAATCTGAGATTAATTAATAGGAAATTATAAGAAGAATAAATATTCTTTTTACATATGATAAAATTTTTTATCTTAAATGTTATTATTAATAATACTAATATTTATGATATTAACCTTATTAAAATATATAGATTAATAAATATTAATTAATATAAATAAAACAAAACGAAAAAATATAATTTAAACATCATTAGTTAAAATATTGCAATAATTATATTTATTTTTTTATTGTAATTATCTAATAATAGTTTAAAATATAATTGTTTTATATATATTATATTTTTTATTTTATTTAATATTTTAAGTAAATTTATTACTATTTAAGTATATATTTAAAATATGAATATTGGATGTAATTGATACTGATATTTTTTGTTAAAAAAAATACTAATATAGAAAATAGTGTTATATAATTTTCATTTAAAATAAATTATTAATTTTCTTAGAAAGAATGATTTATTTAATTAAATAAATCATTATTTTTTTATTAATTAAAACTTTATTTTTAATTTATTAAAATAACAATCTAAATTTATAAACGTTATATAATTTTAATTAATATTTTTAATACCTTTTAAATATTAAAACTTTTATTTTTATCAAATAAAAGTTTTTTCTGATAAAAGAAAATTTCAATTATTTCAAAATTATAAGTTAATGTAAGTATAATTAAATATAGATGATTTTGTGTTTTAATATTCGATAAATGTATATTGTTATTATACAGATAATATATATTAAACTAATAATCAAATTAATTAATATATTATACTCGATGACTATTAAAAATTTACATGTTGAGATAATTTATTTATTTTTAGTTATATTTTTTAATATAATTTCATTATTTATTTCATTTTATAAAAGAAATTATAATAATATTAATGATCCTATTGATATCTTAATTTTTCTCCTTTCTTAGCTATTTTCTTTAGGATATCTGATTATATAATGGTATATTAATTTTCAATATTATATTTATAATATATAATAGAATATATATATGTTTTTTAATGAATATTAAAAAAGAGAATATCATTTTAATTTTAGTATTTTAATTTATCTTAATTTTTACTAATATCTTTCTTTTCAAATTTCTTTTAATTATTATATAAATATTTTTATTTATTATTTATTAATTTATAAACGTATTTATAATTATAATATACTTTTATGTTTTTAAAATAAAGTTAAAAGTTTACTTTTATATAAATGAAATTAATAAAATCATTTGTTTAACACTATGATTGCTGAGTTATATATCTTTTATCCGTAATAATTTTGTTTTATATTTAAACTATTTATTTTAATTACAATGATTTAGTTAGATTAACTTATTATATTAAATTTCTATTTTGTTAATTTTATTAAGCATAAAATTCTCATATTATTTATAATATATTATAATATATAATCTTTTAAAAAATCTAGTATTTTCGTAATTAATTATGTTAAATCTATAGAATATTTTAAAAAATTATTACTGAACAACATAATAAATACTAATTATAATACTAATATCTTATGGAGAAAAAGATATAAGTAAAAATAATATTTATTATATTTTATTTGCGATATCATCTTTTAACAGAAAATCTATTAAACTTAGTTATAATCAGATTTAATCATATTTGTTATTTAAGTTAATATATTAACCTATCCTTAATTAATTATTATAACTAATTTTAATAAAAATCATTTTATTGCTATTAATATATTTATTTTACATAGTTAAAACTTTATTTTAAAGTACTATAAAAATTGTTCAGATCAGAAAAATATAATAATAGATTAATTATAATAAAATTAGTAATAATTATTATTCTTGATATTTTATCTTTAATATTTAGAAAGAAGGTGAAAAAAATCATTTATTTAGTAATAATAAATTTATTGAGTAGTTTATTATGAGTTCCTCATCATAGGAGCAATACTTCATTAATAATAAAATTTGTTCAAGCAATTAAATCATAACATGCAATTATCTCTGTTGCTTATTATTATAGCTACTGGCGTTTATCTACTAATGAGTAGTATAGAGGTTATTGACATTTTAGTCTTATAGTAAATTATCTCCATTATAATATAAATCATGATAAATTATAGCGCAATTCTATTTTAATAGAATTGAAACAATGCATTATAAACAAGATCTTTATAATCTCGCTTGTATTTATCTCAATTTAATATTTATATGTTTCCTTAGTAAAAAATAAAAGTCCTATTTTTATAGGCATTTAATAAGATTATGATAATAAATGATAAAGATCTTTCAACATGGCAAACATTTCGTCGACTATGGCCAATGATTTTACCATTTAAACTTGGATTAAGTGTAGCTACTGCAGCATTAATTATTAATGCTGCAGATGATGCATTCATGATCTCATTATTAAAACCTTTACTTGATGAAGGTTTCGGTAAAGCTGATAATAACACATTAAAATGTTTACCTATAGCTATATTAGTGCTAATGTTAATAAGAGGTATATCAAGTTTTATTTCAAATTATTGTATTGCATGGGTTTCTGGTAAAGTAGTAATGAATATGCGTAAGCGTTTATTTGGTCATATGATGGGCATGCCAGTTGCTTTTTTTGATAAACAGTCAACAGGAACCTTACTTTCTCGTATCACTTATGATTCTGAACAAGTAGCTTCATCTTCTTCTAGTGCTTTAATTACTATTGTTCGAGAAACTGCTTATATTATAGGTCTATTTACACTCATGTTTTATTATAGTTGGCAACTTTCACTAATACTAATTTTAGTTACTCCAATTGTTGCATTAACAATCAGATCAGTTTCTAAACATTTTAGAAATATTAGTAAAAGTATGCAAACTGGTATGGGTCAAGTAACTGCTAGCGCGGAACAAATGTTAAAGGGCCATAAAGAAGTTTTAATTTTTGGTGGACAAAAAGCTGAAACTGAACGTTTTAGTAAAGTTAGTAACCATATGAGACAACAATCAATGAAAATGGTAACAGCATCTTCTATTTCCGATCCTATCATACAATTAATTGCCTCTTTAGCATTAGCATTTACACTTTATATCGCAAGTTTTCCTGAAGTTATGCAAACATTGACAGTAGGAACTATTGGTGTTGTTTTTTCATGTATGTTTGCATTGATGCGCCCATTGAAATCATTAACAAATGTCAATGCACAATTTCAACGAGGTATGGCTGCATGCCAAACATTATTTTCTATTTTAGATATGGAAAAGGAAAAAGATGAAGGTAAATTGACGTTAAAGAAAGCTAAAGGTAAAATAGAATTTAAACACGTTACCTTTAAATATCCAACAAAAGAACATTTTGCATTATATGACATTTGTTTTAAAATTCCAGCTGGAAAATCTATTGCTTTAGTTGGGAGATCAGGTTCAGGGAAATCAACTATTGCAAATTTAATTACTCGCTTTTATGAGATTAATGAAGGGCAAATATTACTTGATAATCGTGATTTACGTGAATATACACTAACATCTCTTCGTAGTCAGATTGCACTTGTTTCTCAACATGTCTATCTTTTTAATGATACTATTGCAAATAATATTGCTTATGCAACTAATGGTTACTTTAAACGAGAGTCAATAAAAAAAGCTGCTAAAATGGCTTATGCGATTGATTTTATTCAAAAACTAGATAATGGACTTGATACAGTTATTGGTGAAAATGGAGTAATGCTTTCAGGTGGTCAACGACAACGAATTGCTATTGCACGTGCATTATTATATAATTCATCTATACTTATTTTAGATGAAGCTACGTCTGCGCTTGATACAGAATCAGAAAGAGCGATTCAATCTGCATTAGATGAATTACAAAAAAATAGGACTTCTATTATTATTGCACATCGTCTTTCAACAATAGAAAATGCAGATGAAATTTTGTTTATTCAGGACGGTAAAATTATTGAACGAGGTAATCATAAAACTTTACTTAATTATGATGGAGCATATGCTCAACTTTATAGCATGCAGTTCAAATAATGATTGAAAAAATATGGTCAGGAAATTCGTGGTTATATTTTTTACTATTACCATTATCAATATTTTATAGAATAATAATTAAGTTAAGGCGTATTTGTTATAATTTTGAAATTTTACATAGTTGGAAATCTCCTATACCTATTATTATTGTTGGCAATTTAACTGTTGGTGGTAATGGTAAAACTCCAATTGTTATTTGGTTAGTGGAACAACTTTTATTACTAGGATATAATGTTGGTGTTGTATCTCGTGGCTATGGAGGTAAATCAACCTCTTATCCATTATTAGTTAATAAAAATATATCAATAAAAGAAACTGGCGATGAACCTGCTTTAATTTATTTGAGAACTGGCGTACCTGTGGCAGTTTCTCCTAAACGAGTAGAAGCAGTTAAAATGCTAATTCAGAAAAAAGAGCTAAACGTTATTATTTCTGATGATGGTCTTCAGCATTATAAACTTCAAAGAGATTTTGAAATTGTTGTTATTGATGGTATTCGACGTTTTGGCAATAATAGAATGTTACCTGCCGGTCCATTGCGTGAGTGTGTGCATCGATTAAATTCTGTTAATATGATTATTAATAATGGTGGTATAACTAAAAATGGTGAAATTGCTATGCAACTAATTGGTGATATTGCTATTAATATGATAACCGGTGAAAAAAAATTTGTTTATGAATTAAAGCAAGTCGTTGCAATAGCAGGAATAGGATATCCAGAACGTTTTTTTTCAAGCCTTGAGGAAAAAGGGGTTCCAATAATTTCAAAACACGTTTTTTTTGATCATCAATATTATAAATTTTCTAAATTAATAACTTTAGTAACAGATAATCAAACACTACTAATGACTGAAAAAGACGCAATAAAATGTTTTCATTTTTCTAAAATAAATTGGTGGTATTTACCAGTAAATGCTAAATTTTCAAAATTTGGTGAAAAAAAAATTCTTTCAGCAATCAGTGAATTAATGAATTATAATAAAATATATTAAAATAATAAAGTTATTTTCTTTCTTTAAGATTAAATTTAGTTATGAAATATAACTATAATATTAAATTGCATAAATCCAGTTTTTATTTTATATTTTATCAAAAAAATTGAATATTTGAATAAATTAATAGTTAAGAACTAATAATCATAATTTGATATTTAATATATAAAAATTCTAAAAATAAAAATTATTTTATTATTATTTTTTAAAAAAATTTTTAAAATAATTTAATAGAAAAATTTATAGATTTATAAACAACAATAATAATAGAGATTAATATATCTATATTAATTTTTAATTTGTTTTTAAAAATAAATTATTCAATAATATAAACTCTATTAAATTTTAATTATAGATAACTTATATCATTATCATTAATTAATGATAATGATATAAACTTTTTAATCTTATATTAATTATCAATTAAGTAAATTGTTGATAACTAAATTTTATATCAGACATTAAGATTTAATTTTAATAATATATTTATGTTATTCTATTTGTATAAAAATTATATTTTTAATAAGGGAAATATATGGATCGTCGTTTATTTAATATTATTGTTTGTCCAATTTGTCATGGAAAATTAACTTATGATAAACAAAATTCAGAGCTTATTTGTAAATTTGATCATATTGCTTATCCTATGCGAAATAATATACCAGTATTATTAAAAGAAGAAGCTCGACAGTTACCTTTAGATGAAGAAAAATAACATGTTCACAGTAATTATTCCAGCACGTTTTGCTTCTAAGCGTTTACCTGGAAAAATATTAGCTGATATTCATGGAAAACCTATGATAATTAGAGTAATGGAAAAAGCTTTAATGTCATATGCTTCACGTGTTATTGTAGCTACTGATCATCAATTAGTATTTGATATAGTGAAAGAAGCTAATGGTGAAGTTTATATGACAAATATTAATCATAAATCAGGAACCGAAAGATTATCTGAGCTTATTGAAAAATATAAATTCTCTAATGAGGAAATTATTGTTAATGTTCAGGGTGATAATCCTTTAATTAATCCAAAAATAATCAATCAATTAGTTAGTAATTTTATATTAAATAATGCTAGTATGGCAACATTAGCTTCTACAATAAATACGAAAGATGAATTATTTAATCATGATATTGTAAAAGTAGTGATGGATAAACAAAATAATGCTTTATATTTTTCTAGATCTGCCATTCCTTATAAAAGTAATTGTTTTTCAATAACTGAAATAGAAATTAGAGAGTATTTTTTGCGTCATATAGGTATTTATGCTTATAGAGCTGGTTTTATTCGTCGTTATATTCAGTGGCCAATAAGTCCTTTAGAAAAAATAGAGATGCTTGAACAATTACGTGTACTATGGTACGGTGAAAAAATTCATGTTTCTATAGCAGTTAATGCACCAAAATTAGAGGTGAATAATCAGAAAGATCTTGATGATATTAGGAAAAGTATTTTTACTGATTAAAATTTAATGTAATATTATTCTTTGAAATATTGACTTAAATATATCATAATAAATTCTATAGATTTTAGATATTATTAATTTTTATCAAGAGTTATATTATATAAAGTTAATAAATTCATATAAATATGATTTTAATATATAAAATAAATTAAATAGTAAATTTTTCCTATATTTCAATGATTAAAATATAGGAAATTAATTTATATATGGATAATCTTAGTTAAAATCTAAGCAAATAATAAATGTTAAAATCGTATATTAAACTAATATCTAAATAATTAATAAAGAAAGATTGATTATTAATTATTTTTCTATTTTGAAATTTTTTTATATGTATTATTTATTATTAATAATGTTTTAAAAATATTTATAATATTATTAATAATAGTGTTTTCAATATTTTTACTATTTATTAATAGTATTATAAGTATTAATAATATCATTAAAAGAAATTAATTTATTAAAAAAATATTAAAATAAAATATCAAATTTATTTCATTAATATAGTTATATTATTATTAATACTAACAGAGTAATTACTTGAAATAATAATTAAAATGAACTTTTCATTAAATAAAAAAGAATATATTCAATATCTTCTTTTTATATTTTAAAATATATATAACACTTCTTGGAAATTTAATTTTGCATTAATAAAATTTTTTTTGATAAGTTATTCATTTAATAAATAAATAATTAAATAAATATTTTATAGTATAAATATCAAAATATTAATAATATTAAAAATAAATTTATATAGAATATCTATTCTATATAAATAAATAAAAAAAAATAAACAGAACAATTATTTATTAAAATTTAAATTTACTATTTATTTTCTATTTAATATATTATATAATATTTTTATATTAATAATATAGTTTTTTAAAATCCTTTTATTAGTATATAAATTTCTATTTAGAATTAAATTATTCTTTGTTATATTTAAATCGATTAATATTTAAAATTTTAGTTTATTTAATTGTGAAATAATCCATTGAATATAATTTATTTACTATATTATTTATTTAAAGTATTAGATTATATCTAATCAAAAAAAATTTTTGAATTTAGTCTTTTAAAATATAATTTTTAAAAACAAATCAATAAAATATAGAATAAAAACTATAATAATTATAACTAACTAAATATTTTATATTTTTATTATTTTATAATTATAAAAGTAAATATGATATATTACTTTTATTTTGCGATATTTTAATATTAATTATAATAATAAATATATTATAATTTGAATAACTATATATTTATATTAAGTATTCTAAATTCGTATAACTTTATAAGTTATGAAATTAATTTAAATAACTATTTTAATATTAATTTATTTAACTAGAAAAATGATTATCAAATCTTTAATACATATTAAGTTTATTATTTTTTATTCACTATTGTTGTTATTTAAATTAAACAATCTTAATGAAAATAATTAGAAAATAAATTATTTTATAATTTTTAAAATCTAAATAAAATATTGATTAAGATTAATGAAATGATTATAACAATAGCTAACAATAAAATTAATCATATAATTTTATAGAAGTATTCAATTATTTTTTAATATAATCATTAAAATTATATAATTTTTAATTTAATATTGCTACATATAATAATTAATATTTATAATATTAATTATTATTATTTTCATAATGCTTTTCTGTATAACATTTACTATATTTCGTTAAATTAAGATAAAATATAATATAGTAAAAAGGAAATAAATTTCATTAAAATAATTATTTTTTTTATTTAACAAAAGTGTTCAAAAAAAAAATTTTGTTAATATTGGTAATATATCCATATATATAAGATCTTTAAATAGGAAAATACTATGAAAAAATATATTTTTTTGTATTACTTAATCGACATAAAGATTAAGTAATAAAGGATTCAATAACTTTAAAAAGCATTAATATGGCATTAAACACATTATCTAAATTAAAAGATCTATTTTTAGACTGATAATATATAGATTATAAAAATTATTATTTATCTATATATATGATAATATTATATTTATAAATTAAGTTTATAGATAATTAAAGTATTACTATTTGATTTATAAAATAAGATTATTTTATTATTATATATATAAATTATTTTATTACATCATTAGCATTAGTTAATATTAAGCAATTATTTAATATATATGACAAGAAAATAATATTAAAAATAAAGATTATTAAATCAGTTTATCAAATTGAACTAAAAGATAAATACTTAATTAAATTAATTATGATCAATTAAAATAATAGATATAGATTGTATAAATATTTAATAGATTATATTAAAGATTATTATTCATTTGATATTTAGTTTAAAATAAAAATGTATTTTAAATGTTAATTTTAAGTGATTGCTAATTAATAGTTATATGAGGCGAGTATTAATGATATAAAATATATATCATCAATTAATATTGAACAACTTATATAACTAAGATCAAATATCTAACCTAAGTTTTATTTATAATAATATTAACTAATATTAATTTATGTTTTGTTTTATTTAAATTAAATACTATGATTAATAAAATTAATTATTATTTTTATTAAATTTGAAAAAATAAATTAATTTATTTTAATATATTTAAACTTTTTTAAAAACATTATCAGTAATTATAATATTAGTAAACCATACTTAAGATTATAAATAATAATTCAACATAAATCTATTTAGACACATAAAATAGATATAAAATCTAATTATTCTAATTTCATAAATTACGTATTTTGATTATAAAATATTTTATATAAAAAATTTTATGATTATAATTTTTTTTATTTTTATTCAGATATTACTTTAACTATTTTATAAAAAGAAAGTATATAAATGATTAGTTATCATGAAAAGCATAATATTTATATGATAATTAATATGTTAATAAATAGTTATAATAATAAAAAATAATAAAGATTGGAGTTGAAGATAAATTAATATTATATACGATATAAAATTTTATCAATTTATATTAATTATTAATTTTATTTTATAGAAAATTTTATTTAAATGAATTAATAATAATCTATTGTTATATTAATTTATTCATTAAAAAATTTAATATAAACTTTATTCAATTATATAATCTATAACAAAGATTATATAATTTAAATATTAAGTGATAAAACGTTATATAAAATTATTTATGATAAAATACTATATACATCAATCTTTACTAAGATATGAATCTTAGCTTAATAAATTAAATAAATCATTAAAATTCATAATTATTTAAATCATTTAAAATAATTAAGCGAATTTCATTAAAAATGAATGATTTAAATAAGTTAATTCATATATTGATAATTAAAAAAATTATTTTAGTAAAAACTTTATATTATTATAAAATAATTAAGACTTTGAAGCAAAATAATAGTAATTTTATATATTAATTATTTTATACTGTTTAAGTTATAACCAGATATTATAATTTTATTAAGAAATTACTTTTAACTTAAAAATAGTTTTATTTTTATTTTTTAAAATATAGAAATATTTTTTAGAAAAAAGTTAATAATTAAAAATAATAATGATAAATAAATTTTATAATAATTTATTTAAACGTTCAATAAAACAAAAAACTAATTATGTTTTTATTAAATTACATTTCTCAATGTTATTGAATACTATATGTATACATCTCTAGATATATATATTTCTTTAAACTAAATTTAAATAAGTTTAAATAATTGATTACTATTTATATCATTTAAATTAAAATAAAAATGAATTTGATAAATAAAATAATTATTTTCTAGGTTTAGAAGTTTATTTTTAGGCCTTAATAATCATATATCTCTAATATAAATAAAATAGCAAGTTAACAAAAAATCAACATTATCAAATAATATTAAAGAAATCCATTATCGTTTATAATAACAAATTAAAATTATTAAATAAAATATTAAAAACAAATAAAGTTTAAAACTAAAATTAAAAAAAAGATAAATTATAAGTTAATGAAATAAAAAACTTAAATAAATAATTATCAATAAGTATTAAACACTTAATATGTATTATATATACATAATTTAATATTAAAAAAGCAATTAGTAAAATAAGTAAAAATTATTAAAATGATTAAATTAATTTTTAATAATATTTAACAATTATAACTAGTTATTTTAAAAAATAAAATATTGAAAATTAGTTATTTACTAACATAGATAAATCAGTATTATATTATATAATTAATTTAACTAAATTTAATAAAGTTTATATCTTAATTAAGATATCATCGTTTGCAGTAAGCGCTCAATATAAAGTTTATAAAATAATACTTTTATTAATTATCTAAATTTATTTTACATTGATATTTTAAAACTTGCATTAAGTAAATAAAAATATTTTTTTATTAAAAAATAAATAAAAAATTTAATAGTTATTATAATGATAAATTTAATTTCATTCAATATTGTTAATATATTAAAATAATATTAGTTAAATATAATAATCATATGATTATGTTATAATAATTATAAATTGATAATATATGAAATATTATTTGTTAATAAATGAAGAAAAGATTATAAATTAATTTATAAATAATTTATAATCTTTTGAATAGAAATTTAAGTAGTAATAATATCATCTATTTAGCTGATAATATATAAAATATATATCATAAAATAAATAAAATAAAATTAAATAATGATTTTTCAATAATTATTAAATTATAAAATACATCTTAAGTATTTATTAGAATAAAAAATAAAATAAATTTAAAAATATGATTCAGTAATTTATTGAAATATAAACTGAATAACAGATAAATTATCTTAAATAAGTTTTTAAACTAAAAATAATTACTTAACTTTAATTTATTTAAATATATTATTTTAATAGTGATTTTATTATATAATATATATAAGTTATATTACTATAAATATATATACTATTTTATTTGTTTTATTATCTTCAGTAAGATATATGTAATTATCTTTATTAAATTAATAATTTTACTCCAATAGTTTTATGAATTGATAATAAAATCTCAATGAAATTTTATCTTATTTAAATCTATTTACAATTTTTAGATAAAAGTATCTTTAATTAAGAAAACTTTTATCATATATATAGTATATTATATAGAAATCAACTATACATTTTAAATAAAAAGATACATTAGTTAAATATCATAAAATTAACTCTTTTAATACATATAAATTATAACAAGAGCATAATTTATTTTTTAATTTTATTATTAATGGATTTTTTATAGTATTTTAGACTAGTTTAAAGAAAAAAATTTATTCATTAATAAAATAAAATGAACTAAATAAATTAAATTAATTATAAAATTAAATAAAAATAATAAAAAATTAAATCCTTTTAATTAAAAGATTTTTTATATAGTTTAAAATATTTTACATAAATTAATTTATTTTAATAAATAATTTTATTTTCAAAATAAAGAAAATTATTAAAGTATTTTCAAAATAACAGTTTTTATGTTTCATAAACATATTAAATTAGTTAATTTAAACTTAAACTAATAAAACTATTCTACTTTAATTTATGTTAAATAATAAAATAAATTATGTTATAAAAATAAATAAACAAAATAATTATAATAACATTCTAAAAAAAATTTTTATTTTTTAATTAAAGTGGTTTATAACATCAAATAGATTTTATATATAAAAATTCAATATAGATTCTAATTATAATATAGATTAAAAATAATAAATCTAATTAGTATTTATCTATAATGGATTAAAAATATCAAATTAGAAAAATAAATAACTAAAATATCAATAAAGTAAAATAAATGGTTTTAATAGATTATTAGTTTTTTTATATAATTTTTATTATAAATAATAATAAGATTAAATTAAAAGATAAATAAAAAATAAATTAACATTCAGATAGAAAGATAGTAATTTAAAAAATTTTAAAAAGAATACATAGATTAATTTTATGGAAAAATAATACTAATTTTTTAATATTAATTAATTTTAAAGTAAAATGATATCTTATATAGTTAAAATTTATAACTAGTTGAAAAATTTTCAAAATTAAAATTTAGTTGTTAACAACTTTTTTTATAATTATATCAATATAAATCTAGTTAAAGTGTTATAATTCTATAATTCATTCGATAAAAATTGGATGGTTAAAACATTATATATATAATATTAAATTATAATTTATCTATATTAGAATATCTTGAGTATATTATATAAAAACTTTAAATAAATTATATATAAATTATTAAAGGAAACAATAAAGATTTCAATATTTATTAGATAGTTACAAACGATATTAAGAAGTTAGAATATAAAATATAATTCTTTATTTTTTTTATTTACAAACATTAATTGAAATATATTTAAAAGATAGTATCATTTGCATTAAAATATAATTTTTATACTAATAAAAAGATAAAAATTAAGTTTAACATATCTAATAAAAATGAAATAAAGTAAATAAATATTAACCGTTATGATATATAATTTAATAAGTATGATAATTAAATAAATAATATCTAAAAATTCTTTTTATTTAATTTAACTACTATATATAGTTGAATTCTTTTATATAAAAAATCAATTTAACTTAATGATAATATTTAATATTATCATTAATAATAACTTTATTTATTTTTCAAAAAAATAACATTATTAAAATTTTTAAAAAAATAAAAATCTAATATTTATAAAAAATATTAAATTTTTATTAAAATTTAATATTTCATCTATAAATTAAATAAAAAACTATAGTAAAAATTACTAAATAATTTAATTAATTATCATAATTATCTTTCAATATAAATTGAAATTAATTGTAATAATACAAAGATTGATTAAAATCATATAATATATATTTATTAAACATATTATAAAAATAATTAATAAATATATTAATTATAGTAATTAGTATCATAAAATTAAAAGTAATATTTATATCTTTTAAGATATAGATATATTTTAAATATTTTTATATATCTTTATATGAAGAAAATAAATTGAAGAGTAAAACGATTACAACATTATTTAAATTTTATGAATGATTATTGAGCATAATTAGCTATTATTTAAGATTGAAATATCAGTAGGCGATAAAAAATAATTTATTAATTGATAAATAATATATTTTTTTACAGATTGCATATTCATATTCTTAAATTAATAAGTTTTATTATAAAACTAAATTAATATATTATAATTATAAATAAAGTAATCAAAGATTATACATTAAATAGATAATATGATTAATAATGAATATTAAATTTAAAATATATAAAATATACTTTATATATAAAACTTTATATAAGTATATATTTAAAATAATTTATGAAATTTTATTTAAATAAAAATTAAAATTTTAAATAATAATATAAGTATCAAATAAATATGAAAATATCAAAAACTATAAAACACTCTATTATATGTTATTTGATTTTAATTTACATTAAAAGAATAAAAAAGTTTTATATTAAGATAATAGAATATTTTTTATAAAAAATTTTTATCATTAATTTGATTATTGGTCATTCTAATTATATTATAAAAAAATTAATTTAATTAAAATGTTATCTTTTTTTTAAAATATAATCGTGGATTATTCATATTTTATATGGAATGTAATATAACAATAAATATTTATTATATTAATAATATATTTATTAACTTAAAAAAAATTAATGAAATAATTATTTATGATTTTTTGCTATTTAATTCTTATTAATTTTAGATAATTATCAAATTTAGTAAAATATTATCTATTTAATTCAACTTAAAGCTAAGATTAAAAAGATATATTGATATTTTTACAAAATTAATAAATTTAAATCTATCTAAATATAATTCAATTAATTATAACTGAAGAAAACAATTTAATTTTATTTAAAATTCTAGAAAATATATTGATTAATTACTTGATAATATTTTCAAGTAATTAATCAATAAAATAATTGAATATTTAAACTTTACTAATAAGGATTGAATTAATAATAATTAATCATTTAATCTTTTTAAGATTATTATCTTAGATAAAGATAGTATTTAGAATCTAAAGTTAATATTTTATTTAATTAATTACTGATTATTTACTATAATATCTTAATTAATTAAGATATTATAGTAAATAATCAGTAATTAATTTGATTGTAACATATTAATAATAATTTACTATTTTAATAGTATTATTCTTCTTTTAAGTTATCTTATTAGTTTTATTCATAAATATATTTTGACTATAAATAAAATAGATAAAAGATATGTTTATAGATAAAAATTTTTATTTTATATAGAAGGTTATAAATAAATAATTATTCATTGATCTCTAATAAATTAATTATAATATAATTCCATTTTCCATTCTTCTTATATTTTAATATCTATACTAATAGTTTAATATAACGATTTAATCCTTTAACTACTATAAATTACATATAGTAGTTTATAGTATAATTTACTTATTTTGAATTAAATAATTAACTATAATTTTATATTTAATTGGTAAAACCGTTCGATTTTATCTTTATTTATTAAATAATAATGAATAAGATATTAATATTAGCATTAGTTTATTTTTATATTTTTAATTAAATAAATATATATAATGATACATTTTAGTTATAATAATTTATATTATATAAATATTTAAATAAAAGATATCTATTATTAAATATATCGAAAAACAACTTTTTTATGTAAGTATTATAACTAATTTTATAACCATAAATGGTTATAAAATTAGTTATAATAATGTTAGTTGATTTTTTTAAATAAAAATATTAAATATAGCTAAATTTAATTAATATGATAAATTATATAAAATAATAAAACATCTTTTATTTTAAATTTTAATAATGTATTATTTTTAATTTATTTAGTATATCCATATGAATATTATTATTAATAATAATAATAATAATAATTATCTATTTAATTATAAAAAAGATTAACTAAAAGGATAATATGATTAATTACTATTAACTTAATTCAATAGTGTTTTATGTAATTAAAATTATAATTATATAATATTATTATTTAATAAAATCAGTTTAGATCATTATCTAGTTTTATCCTTTTAACATTAATGATATTGTAGGAGAATATTTTTCTTCTTAATTTTTTTATATAAATAAGTTTATTAAAAGGTATTTTTTTAACTTGGATAATTATTTTTATCACATTAATAATTAATTAAATATAGTGAAATTATTAATTTAATGAATATTATATATAATAATATTAAAATCATTAATTTTAAATTATTATATCAAATTAATTTAAAATAAATATTTATATAAACTAATAAGTATATTTAATTAATTTATCATTGCTATTACATATAAAATATATATGATTTATTTAGATAAAAATAAATCATATATATTATAGCTATAATAACTCTTGATGGAATCAAGCAATAATTTTTATCTATTAAAAATATTTAATAGTAAAATAAATTTGTAAAGAAGTATTAAAATATAATAAGATATAATTATTTAATATAATAATAAATATAATCATTTACCTATATTAATTTACATGTCATTAAAGAATGTTAATTTATTAAATCTAAAATAAATTTTTAGTTAAGTAAATTAATTTATTACCATATAAAAACTAAAATTATTTTGATAATTTTTATATAAAATTATGCGCTAATTTTATATAAAAATTAAAGATACAATCTTTATTGCTTATTTTAATAATAAAAGTAAAATTAATTAGTTAAATTAAGATATTTGTCTATTTTAAGATAAAATCCTACTAACTAATAATTATCTGATTATATGATGTAAACAAATAGCTATATTATATATTATAAGCTAAAATGTATTTTTTAGTAGAAATATTTATTCCTCATAAAAACAAATTTTTTATTAAAGTAATTGATAATTAAAAATTAAATATTTTATATGATATTTATATTTTGTATAAAGTAGTTAATTAGAATCTAATATATCAATAAATCAATTTTTAATTTGATATTCTTTTTTTTATTTCTTCTATATAATATATTTAATATATTATTATATTTATTAATCATACGAAATAACTAATTTCCATGATATGTTTTATTAAATTATTTTTTATTTATATATTAGTTTTTTTAAATAATTATATTATATTAATTAAATAAATAAAAATAAAACATCTTCTATATAAGTATTTATAATTTATACTATATTATTAATTAAATTATTAATTTATATATTAATTTGATAGTTTTTTACAAAACTAACTTACTTAAATGCTATTAATTATACTATTAGATAATTAATAGCAAAAACTGACTATAATATGATTTACTAATATTATAAATTAAATATTTAATTTAATAAATTTTATTTTTATAAAACATCAATAATAGCTTTACATAAAGGAACCATGTTCTCTAATGTTAATCCAGCGATATTAATTCTACCAGAACTAATTGTATAAATAGCATGTTTTTCTCGTAATTTAGTTACTTGCTCCTCATTAAGACCACTAAAAGAAAATGTACCATGTTGTTTAATAATAAAACTAAAATCTTGTTTAGCATTTTTTTCTTGTAATGTACTTACAAATAATTGTCGCATGCGCTGTATTCGTTCCCTCATTGTTGTTAATTCTTCAATCCATTCTTTTTTTAGTAATTCATTAGATAAAATCGTAGTAACAATACTTGCACCATGGGCAGGTGGATTAGAATAATTTGCTCGGATAATTGATTTTATTTGGCTAACTACTTTCTCCGCTTCATCACTATTATTAGCAATAATAGTACAAGCTCCAACTCTCTCATTATATAAACCAAAATTTTTTGAGTAAGAATTAGCAATAATGATTTCAGTATTTTTATTTATGAAAATACGTAAACCTATCGCATCTTCCTCTAGGTTTTTAGCAAAACCTTGATAAGCAAAATCAAAAACTGGCAGTAAATGTTTCTCTTTTGCTAAGGTTGATAAAATTTCCCACTGTTCTAATGTTGGATCAATACCTGTTGGATTATGACAACAACCATGCAATAATAATACATCACCTGGTTTAGCATCTTTTAAACTATTCAACATACCAGAAAAATTTAGGTTATTCTTCTCTTTGTCATAATAATCGTAATAACAAATTGTTAGACCTGTTGCTTTTAGTATTTTTTCGTGATTTGGCCATGTCGGTTGACTAACCCAGACACGCTGCGCAGATGTTTGATTAGCAATAAATTCAGCAGTAATACGTAATGCACCAGTTCCTCCAAGTGCTTGTGATGTTCGAACACGATTTTCAGAGATAATTGGATGATTATTACCAAATAGTAATTTTTGAGTAACAATAGCAAATTCAGCTATTCCGCTAATAGCAAGATAGTTTTTAGTAACTTCATTTTCTAAGATATATTTTTCTGCTTTCTTAACAGAAGAAAGAATAGGAGTTTTCCCTGTCTCATCTTTATAGACACCAATACCTAAATTTATTTTTTGTTTACGTAAATCAGCATTAAAACTATCTTCTAAACCTAAAATTGGATCAGCAGAAGCAGCAACAATATTTTCAAACATATTCATAATTCCAATAACTCAATTATAATTTATTAATCGAAACATCTATCAGATTAACAAGATGAAAATGATTTGCCAACACTCTATGTAAAAAAATAAAATAAAAATTTTAATATTAAATAAGTAAGTATTTATTTTTTTGGTTTGTAAACATAATTTATTAGTTATATTTACATTTATAAAAAAAGCAGCATAAGAAATACTGCTTTTTTTAAATTGATGTTTAATTTTTACTATTATATTGTTATTAAGTAATAATTAAAACTTGTAAACTAAACCTAAACCAATAATATTATTACTATTAACACCATATTTTTTAGAAAAATTGGTTTTCTTAATTAGATTAATTTTATAATCAACAGTAGCGGTTATATTTTTATTAAAATAATAGAAAGCGCCTAAAGAAATATATTTTTTGAGATTTTGATTTGTAGAATATTCAAGATCAATCAAATCTTTACCTTTAGATTGCAAGTAAGCAATAGATGATTTCAAATTTAACTCATCAAATAAATACTGAGCAACTAATTCAATGTTTTCAGTTTTATTAACATTATGCCTTGTATCATCCTTATCATTAATTAATCTACCAATCCTAGTAGTATTATGTGTTTCACCATACATTGCTGCTAGATATAAATTATCGGCATCATATTTGATAGCAGCATTCCAACCTTCAGCACTCTTACCGCTAACCTTATAAGGAGCTTTATAGACATTAACTAGATTATGATTAGATCTACTATAAGCACCACCAACCTTAAGGCCAAAGCCAATATCATAGTTGGTAGCTAAACCAAACCCATCACCATTATTTTTTAAGTAATTCGAACTACTTGTTTTATTACTTAAAGTATTTTTTCCTTGATACTGTATAGCTAGATTCAATCCATCAACTAAACCAAAAAAATTAGTATTACGATAAGTTAATAAATTACGACTACGACCAGTCATGTAATTATCGATGCAAGACATAGAATCTGCACCATAAAGAGGTAAAACGTCAGTCCATGCATTTACTTCATAAAGAATGCCATAGTTACGACCATAGTCCAGTGAACCAAAGTTCGCGATCTTTAAACCAGCATAAGCTAATTTGTTTACATTTTCATTCTCAATAGATTCAATTTTACTGTTTTTAGTTTTCCATTCAGAATAACCAAAACCAGTTAATTGATCAGATATTTTAGTATCACCTTTTATTGCAAAAGAAACACTAGAGGCATCGCCAGCTTTTGTTTTTCCAACAAAATGACGAACGTCAACTTTAGCATATAAATCAACTTTGTTTCCGTCTTTATTATAAACTTCAATTGCGTTTACTGTACCAGCTAAGAATGGTGGTATAACTATTGCAAGAATATTACGCTTCATCATTATTATTATCCTCATTGGTGTTATTAAAACACCTACCATTATTAAAATAAATTAATAATCATTTTAAACTATCTCTAAAAGAGAGATATCGTCTTTTTTCTTTTATTAGTGTTTCATTGCTAAATATTTTTATCTACTCTGAAAATGATACAAAAACATAATATTTGTAACAAATAGAAATAATATATTTCAAAATATAAATAAATAGTACTTTTAATATTTATTAAAAGTATTTTTAAAAATAAAAACACATATATTTATTAAAATAAATATTTGAATATTTTATGTTTAAAAAACAAATAAATATTTAAAAATTTGCATTTCCAGGAATACGAGGAAATGGTATTGCTTCTCGGATATTTTCTATACCAGTAACATAAGTTACAAGACGTTCAAATCCTAGACCGAATCCAGCATGTGGAACATTACCATAACGAAACAAATCACGATACCAGTTATAATCTTGTTGATTAAGATTTATTTCTTTCATACGAGCATCCAATTTATTGAGTCTATCTTCACGTTGAGAGCCTCCAATAATTTCACCAATATTTGGTACTAACACATCCATAGCAGCAACAGTTTTATTGTCATCATTTAAACGCATATAAAAAGCTTTGATATCTTTTGGATAATTTTTAATAATTAATGGTGATTTAAAGTATTTTTCAGTTAAATAACGCTCATGTTCAGAAGATAGATCGATACCCCAATTTACTTGATTTTCAAAAATATGATCTGATTTCTTTAGTAATTTAATCACATCAGTATAATCAATTTTTATAAAATCAGAGGCAATAAATTTTTCCAATTGCATAAAAATATTTTTATCTATTCGATTTGAGAAAAATATTAAATCATCATGACATTCTTGTAGAACCGATTTAAAAATATATTTTAACATTTTTTCAGCTAGATTATTGATATCATTCAAATCAGCAAAAGCAACTTCTACCTCAACCATCCAAAATTCAGCTAAATGACGACTAGTATTGGAATGTTCTGCACGAAATGTTGGACCAAAGGTGTAGATTCTACTTAATGCGCAAGCATAAGCTTCACCATTTAACTGCCCAGAAACAGTTAAAAATGCTTCTTGACCAAAAAAATCTTTATCAAAATTAATATCACCTTTATCTGTTAAAGGCAGATTGTTAAAATCTAATGTTGAGACACGAAACATTTTTCCAGCACCTTCAGTATTTGAAGTTGTAATAATTGGTGTTGATATCCAAAGATAACCATTTTCATTAAAAAAACGATGAATAGCTTGGGCTAATGTATTACGAACACGAGAAATAGCACCGATAAGATTAGTGCGTGGACGTAAATGCGCTACTTCTCGTAAATATTTAATACTATGATGTTTAGCTGCTATTGGATAACTATTAGGGTTTTCTATCATTCCGACTACAACAACATTAGTTGCAGATAATTCAAATTTTTGTTCTTTACCTTTTGATAGCTTCACAATTCCAGTTATTTCAATCGAGCAACCGGTAGTTAGATTCAAAACTTCGTTTTTATAATTATCTAATCTATTATTTACAATAGCTTGCAATGAATTAAAACAGGAACCATCATAAATAGTAAGAAATGAAAAACCAGCTTTTGAATCTCTCCTTGTACGTACCCAACCACGAACGATAATCTCTTCACCTACTATTATACAACCTTGTAGTACTTCTACTATAGGTACTATATTCATAAAATACTCTCTTTAGATATTTAATTATTTGAATGTATTTAATTTTAGTTTCTAATAAACATTACATATACTTATATAGACTTAAAAATAAATAAATGATATATTTAGAATAGGAATAATTATATAAAAAGATTTTTTGATATAAATTTAATTTATCTTAATAAATTACTAATTTATAAAGTAATTTATAGTAGCAATTAGTTAAATATTATCATCGAATTTTCCTACTATTCTTTATAGCAAAAGCCTTTTTTAAGCGATTAATAAATTCATTGTCATCACAGATAGTTTTTCCTGGGCTATCAGAGAGTTTAGCAACTGGTTTACCATTACATTCTACTAATTTTATAACAATATTAAGCGGTTTTACATTAGGAAAATTACATGTTAATCTAGTTCCAATACCAAAAATTAGGTTAATACGATTATAAAAGTATTTATAAAATATCAATGCTTTTTCTAAGTCAAGGTTATTTGAAAAAACTAATGTTTTAGTCATCGGATCAATAGCTAATTTTTTATAATGATTTATTGCTTTTTCACCCCACTCTAAAGGATCACCAGAATCATTACGTAATCCTTGATAACGATTAGCAAAAGTAATATCGAAATCTCGTAAGAAAGCATCCATTGTTATACAATCTGTTAAAGCAATACCTAATTGATCAGGATATTCATCTAGCCAACTTTGTAGTGCAACACGTTGACTATTAGATAGATCAGTGCTAATTTGTTGATGAGCTTGAAACCATTCATGAGCTTGCGTTCCAATAGGACTAAGTTGTAATTGTTGAGCTAATTTATAATTACTTGTTCCAACAAAATGAGGAGCATAATTTTTTAAAGCATTAATAATAGCATATTGAGTTGCATAAGAAAAACGCCTACGAGTACCAAAATCTATAAATTTAAATTTTTTTAAATCAATATTTTTTATATTTGCATTTTTATAAAAATATTTTATCAGTTTATGTAATTGTTTAATAGCATCTTCAACTGTTATATTAGGAGAACGATCTCGATGAATAACCTCACTAATTAAGGCCAGTAAAGGTACTTCCCAAAGGATAACTTCGTGCCATGGACCAATAATTCTTAATGCTAATTGATTTTCTTTTGTACTACAAACCTTAACTTGACTTGGATTAAATCGAAAATTCTTCAACCAATCAAGATAATCAGTTTTAAAAAAAAGAAGATTATGCAGATAATGGTATTCATTTGATGTTAAAGTAATATTTGACATTAAATCTATTTGTTGACGTATAACTTTTACATAGTTACCAAGTCGTTCATTACTACGACAACGAAATTCTGCCACTACAGATACCTGATTATAGTTATGAAAGACAGCTTGTTGCATATGTAACTTATAAGCATCTGTATCTAACAGTGATGTAATGATAGGTCGTAAATCTAAATTCATAATGCGTTAGATTATCCTCACGGAAGCATTATTTTGAATTAAAATTAAAATACGATAAAGTATATTTTTGATGTTATAAATGTAAAAGTAGCTCTATATATCTATTATTATAAAAATTCTAATAATCTATTTTGATATTATCAAAATATTTTTATAATAATAGATATTTTATAGAAATTAGTGAGAATCATTTTAAAGGGATGTTAATGTAAAATCTTAATAAGATTAAATTCTTTGTAACTAAAAATTACAAATTAATATAATAAAATTATCATAAATAATTAATTTAATTATATAGAAATTTAACTATAATTAATCTAAGTAAATTTATTATTAGACAATAGATATTAACAAGAAAAAATATAAATCTAATTATCAAATGATTGATTTATATCATAATTGATATTAAATTAGATTTTTTAATTAATTTAGCAGTAATTATTATTACACTATATTCTACTTCTACTATCAAAAGTAATTATTATAATAAATATCTTAATATAACTATCTATCTATATATAATAGTGAAAGATTAACTCTTTTGTAGTTTACGTATTAATAATAAACTATAAATTATTTATCATTAAAATAAAAAAACTAATTATTAACTCGATACCATAAAATTTTGTTATTAAAATTGTTAATATAATATTTTACTAAATACATAATTATAGTATTTTATATTTTAGTTCTGATAAATATCATATAATTAATCTGAAATTAAAGGTTTTTAATTATATTAACTATTATTTTTAGATTAATTATAAATTGAATATATTTTATAAATATTATTTATATCTGATGATATATTATCTTTATTATTATTTTTAGTTTTTTCAATTTGAAATCAAATTAAAAAACTAAAAATAAAAAATATTCATTACTATATAAATAGAATTGAATACATATTTTATAAATTAACTTATTTTTTTTGTTTATAGTATTATATATACTAATTTTTTTATTATAATTATGTTTACTAAATTAATCATAATATAAGATTATCACTTTTTTGTTAATAAAATAAATATTTATCCAGATAACTTATTAATCATTTTTTTTAAAAACTCAATTTGTAATAAAATTAAATTTTATTTCTCTTACAATCATAATTTATACATAAACATGATTATTACAATTAATTTCTTTAAAATGGTTAATTTTAAAGAAATTAAGATTTATGTTTAAATATAAAATATTTGATGAATATAAATAAAATACAACAAATAAAAAACATTTTTTAAAATTACATAATTGATCTATCATCATTATTTTATAATTTAAATAGTTAAATTAATATTATATTATATTATAATTAGTTTTACTAAGCTTCAAAGAAAACTTCACTAGTTAGTAAAAAATAGTTTTTCTTTAATTTACTCTTTCGTTGAATATAATTAGATAAAAATATATTCTGTTAATACATCTGTTTGCTTCATTAATTTTCAAAAATTATAGTAAAATATTCATTTTATCTATCTTTATAAAATAATCAAAAAATAAATTAATTTATTAATCTTAATTCTTTATCTAAAAGCAAGAAAAGTTATTAAACTATCTACAATATATAATTTTAATTTTATTTTCATCATCTATATATTTGAAAAAATATATTTTCAATGATCCCTAGAAATAACTATTTTATAAAAATTAAAATATTTAATAAATTTCAGTAAAACTAAAAAAATAAACCTATAAATAAAGAATAATAATATTACTATTTAAATTTTTAAATATTATTTTATATTATAAAAAATAAAAATATATAATTGTTTTATATAATATAAAATATATCTATATCTTTAAACTTAATATTATTAATTAATATAAAACTTTCATTTTAATTAGATTTATTTACAAAAAATATTTTTATTTCTCTACAAATAAATCATATGAGTGAAATAAAATTAATTTATAAATTACTGATTAAATTAGTATTATTAATATCGTATGATAGTAATAAATTCGCATTTTTTTTGATAAAAAATAATAAAATTATTATCTATTCATGTTAAAATAATCTAAATAAGTTTAAATAAGTATAAGATTTTCTTATTAATAATCAATATTATTAATATATTACGATCTATTTTGTTCTATTAAATAGATTTAAACTATATATAATAAATTACTTGTGTTTAAAAATAAAATTTTTTAAATTATTAAAAATAATTGTGACTAGATAATGAAATTAATAATATTATTTATTTCATTTTATCTAAAAATTAGATACTAAAGTATCTTTTTATATTTATTTTAGTAAATCATATAAATAAACTTTCAAATTTTAATATTAATTAAATTAATATAAAAAATATAAAGAAATTATTAAGAATTTTTCTTAATAAAAAATTAATACGTAATTTTAATAAAATTTACTTATTTTAATAAATAAATAATCTGGTAACTTTTACCTATATAACATAACTAATCTAGTGTATTTCAAAGTATTAAATATTATCTATATAACTGCATACTTACTAAAAGTAATAATCTAATTTGGTGTTAGAACTTAAGAAATTAATATATTACACTTACTTTAATAAATTAATTTTATCTACTCAATAAAATTGATACTTTATTTAATTGTGAATATTATAATAAGAATAGTTGATTTTTTTACTTATCGAATAACGATTATTTATAGTTAAAATTGAGTTATTTTTTTGCTAATTTTAACTTTTATTTTATAAAATCTATTACTTCTTTTATTCATATTAAGATATTACAATTATATATTTTTAATATATATTAATTAGTGTTAAATAACACAATAAAAAAAATACCTCTTACTTGATAAAATTATTTATTTATACGTTATTATGAAATAACATATGACTTTATTTATTTTGTATTAAAATAATTAAAAAATAACTAATTTTTCTATTTATCTATTCATTAAATTACCAATATGTCTAAGATTAATAATAATTTATTTTAATAAATTTCTTATGTTTTCCAATAAAATTATCAATTAATTTAAATTACTCATTTTTATAAATTATCTTTAATAATGCTTAATCTATAAATCTTAATTTTCTTTTTATTTGTTATATAACTTACATAAAAAAGTTTTATATTTGATATATTTAAATTATAATAATTATATATAAATATCATTTAAATTTAATTTATATATAATCAATATAACATTTTATGGTGAAAATATAAATATATTTATTTTTATTAAAAGATATAGGTATAGTTAATGTTTTACTCTCTTATTCGAAAGGTACTATTTTGTTTAAATCCAGAACAAGCTCACAAAATTATTTTTCGACAACTTAAATATATTATACATTCACCACTACAGTTTATGATTAAACAATCTGTTAATTTCAAACCAATAACTTGCATGGGATTAAGATTTAAAAATCCATTAGGATTAGCCGCTGGTTTTGATAAAAATGGTGAATGTATTGATGCTTTTGGTGCAATGGGGTTTGGTTTCATAGAAATAGGAACAGTTACACCTTATCCACAACCTGGTAATGAAAAACCTCGACTATTTAGATTACTTGAAGTTGATGGACTAATAAATTGTATGGGATTCAATAATCTAGGTGTTGATAATTTAATTAAGAATGTTAAAAAATCGAAATATAGTGGAATAATTGGCATTAATATTGGTAAGAATAAAGATACTCCAATTGAACGCGCTAAAGAAGATTATTTAATTTGTATGGAAAAAATTTTTTCTTATACAGATTATATTGTTGTTAATATTTCTTCACCTAATACGCCTGATTTAAGGTTATTACAGTATGGTGAATTATTGGATGATTTATTAAATTCAATTAAAAATAAACAACTTTTATTAACAAAACAACATCTAAAATATGTACCAATAGTAATAAAAATCGCACCTGATTTAACAGAAAAAGAAATTATACAAATTACTAATAGTTTAATTCGTTGCCAAATTGATGGTATTGTGGCAACAAATAGTACTTTAGATAGAAATTTAGTGAAAGGATTAAAGTATTCAAATAAAGCTGGTGGGTTAAGTGGAAGGCCTATTCAATTTAAAAGTACTGAGATTATTCGTTTATTATCAAAAGAATTAAAAGGAAAGCTGCCAATAATTGGTGTTGGTGGGATCGATTCTTTAATTGCAGCTAGAGAAAAACTTGCAGCAGGAGCATCGTTATTACAAATTTATTCAGGATTTATTTATCATGGACCAAGACTTATTAAAAATATTATTAATAATATTTAATTTTAATTTAAAATTAAATATTATTGAATTTTTATTTATTAATATTAGATTCTATAATCTAATTATTTATCAAATTTATATTTTATATAAAAATATATTTTTTATTTTATATAATATCTTTCTATTAACTAAATTAATATAAATTAAAACTAAAAACATAAATAATTTAATTAAATTTTTTATATATAAAATATAATAATCGCTGTAATAGATGTCTATTATGATAATAAATATTAAAGAACTAAATTAAACATAATTAATTTAGTTATTACTTTGCTTTTTTTAATAAAAGATACTTTTATTTAACTAAATAAGATTAGATTATTTTTAGAATATTAAAAATATATATAATCAATATAATTATTAATCACTAAATAATTTACTAATAATAATCAAATGTTATCATATAAGTATTATATTAAATAATAATTCCATAAATAAAAAACTTAAATTAATTAATACTTAAGAGATATTAAGTAAATAATATACTTATGAAGTTTATTTTTAATAAATAGTAATATTTAATAATTTATTGATAATTAATAAATAAAAAAAATAATTTACAAAAATTAATAACTTTTTTTATTAATATAAATATGAGAATTTAGAAATTCAATATCTTATTTAATAATCATTTATTTTAAAAAATGATTATATCTTTTAATGAGTTTATTTTACAGGAATAACAAATGATATTTTAGTATAAACAATTAATTTTTAACTTTATTTAAAATGCTTAAATAACAATTTAAATTGTTAATTAAAAAATATTTATACTATTAAAAATGATTAAAGATATCAGTTTTTTTGTAAATTAATTAGATCTTAATAGTTTTTAGTTATTTTATCATTAATACTAATTTAATAGTTTATAATTAATTTTTTTATTTTATATATAATTTAAATTAATATTATTATTTTTAATAATTGAATTTTAATTAAAAAATAATTTTTTAGTTATCGTTAGTACAGAAAATTTATAATATTTTAAATTAAGTTAAAAATTAGTCGATAATAAACTGAATAAATTAATATTTATTTTATTAATAATAAATTACATCATTTTAAAAAATCAGAAATAGTTATATAGATTTATTTAATACTCATTAGATTTACTAAGTAATAGTTTTTGTAATAATTATGATTAAATTATTTTAAACTTATATTTATATATAAGAGATTATTATTAATTTTATAATATATAAAATAGTTTTTTATAGTTATCTTAAACTATTTTATTCAAATAATAGTGATGATATAAAAGCTATATTTATTATTTTATCACAATATTTATTTTAAAATCATTACCTAAAATATACTATGAATATTCTAAATATAATAATTATTTATTATATTTAATATGCTATTTTGTATTTTTAAATTTATAATAGAATATTATATAACACTTTATTCTATATATTATAGAGTTTGTTTAAAATTTTTTATCCTTAATAAACTATTTTTACTAATATTTTCAATTATCTTCATTTTATCTACCTTAAAAATAGAGATAAATTAATAAACTTAATTTATTTTTTAAAGATGATATCTTTTTATATAACTAACTAAATTATAACTAATAATTAATATTATTTTTTATTAATTATAATTACTATTATAAATTAATTTTTAATCATAAAATGAAAAATTATTCAATTTTCTTCTAAATAATATAACTAAATATAGGCATTAATTTTTTATTTATATAAATAACGATATAAAGATATCTATTAGAATATCTTTCGACTTAAATAATTTCTATTTTATACATATAGATAAAATAATTTATTATTATATATATCTATCAAAGATAATTAATATCTATAATTATTTTTAAGTATGAGTTAATTAACTTAATTAATTAATTATTATAATTCTCTACATGTACCTGTGATTTTATGAATATAATTAATAAAATTATAATAATTTTTATTATGATCTCATATATTTGATTTTAAGTTTTAAATTTCTTAATTTCAGTGATTTCTAAGTTAAAATATTAATTTTTTAATATTTTATAATTACTGAATATAAAAATATTTTTAATATGTATATCAATAAAAAATTTATTTTTTCTATGGTTTATAAATTTAATTTTTTAATTTAAAATTAATCAAAATGATAATAAATAAACTAATCAAATAGATTAAATTTATAATAATTTTCTATTATGTAACAACGTTATAACTAAATTACAAAATTTACTTACATGTACTAAATCAGATTTTTTCATTTAATTAATTATTATATAAAAAGATTTTTAAAAATAAATCTTTATATTAAAAATATTATATATAATTTATATGGTAAAATATTAAAATTAATTTATAAATTTAGAAATACTTATAATTATTTTTAATTTTATTAAAACTATCATTTTTATTAATTTAGTGTACTAAACATGATATTTGAATTAAAATTAATTATTAAAACTTAATTTTAAAACATTACTTATCTTTTAGAATAATAAAATCGTTAATATAATGTAGAAAATACTATTAATAATCTAAAAATAAAAAATAATAAATCGAAAATAATAATAAATTAAATTATTATCAAATCTATGATTTTTAATTTACTAAAATATAATATCATAATTTTTATTATTAAAAGTCTGATTTCTTTTAAAAATCCATTTTAATAAATGATATATATTCCGTAAATTAAAACAATCTTTATTTAATATTTATCAAATGTTATCATATAAATATTATATTTAAACTAATAGATAATCTGATGATATAATCGCATTAATATTAAGAAAATAAATAACAATATAAAAATTATAGAATAGAATAAATTAGTTTTCGTTGATGTATTAATATATATAGTAAATTTTAGATTAATTTTAATTTTTTAATTATTTTATATAAGATTATCCTAAATTATATGTTAAAACTAAAAAATATTAATTAATATAAGTAAAAAAGTCATAAATTTATCTATTTATATGAAATCACAATTAGTACTAGTTACTATTATTGGTATTTATTATAAGTCATCAGTATTAATAATATATAAGATAGATATCTGTTTAAAATAAATAAAGAAATTAAAATTTAAACTCAAAAGATTTATAATACTAGATAATTTATACTAATTGTTTATCTTGATAAAGATAAGAAAAAATAATTTAATTTTATTAATTTATCTCTTTCTATGATTTAAAATAAATTAATACTATTTTAAATTTATATCGCGTTTATATTAACTTGATAAAAAAATTTAAATATTTTTTATCTTATAATAATAATAAAATATTAATTTTTTTATAAAGATGAGTTTTATTTTAAAACAGAATATATTATTTATTAGTTAATAAGAATTAATTACTAATAAAATAAATAAATAAAATTTCTAATTTTAATCTATATATAATATATAGATTAATTACTACTAATTAATTTAGTCATGTAGCTAAGGAAAATAATTTATGTCATTAATTAACATGTTAGACGCCAATCTAAAATTTAGTGATGCTATACCATTATTAGATAATGCAGAATTACATATCGAAGATAATGAAAGAGTCTGCTTAGTTGGATGTAATGGTGCTGGAAAATCAACACTAATACGTGTATTGACTAAAGAACAATCTCTTGATAATGGTCAGATTATTTATCAACAAAATTTACAAGTTGCTCATTTACAACAAGATCCGCCGAGAAATATTGATGGTACTATTTTTGATTTTATCGCTGAAGGCGCTAAAGAACAGATAAATTATATTAAACTATTTCATAAAACAGTAAAAAATATAGAGCAAGATCCTAGTAAAAAGAATCTTAATAAATTATCTCAATTGCAGGATGTATTAGATCGAAATAATTTATGGTTACTTGATGCACAAATTAACGATATAATTAAGAAATTAAAACTAACAACTAATAGTGATTTATCCACTTTATCAGGAGGATGTTTTCGTAAAGCTGTATTAGCTCGTACTTTAATCTCTAAACCGCACGTTCTTTTTCTTGATGAACCGACAAATCATTTAGATATAGATACTATCGTTTGGTTAGAAAATTTTTTAAAAAGTTTTCAAGGTAGCATTGTGTTTGTCTCACATGATCGCTCTTTTATTAGTAATATTGCAACACGTATTATTGATCTTGACAGAGGTAAGTTAACTTCTTGGTCTTACAATTATAACGATTATTTAAAGAATAAGGAAGAAACATTACGGGTAGAAAGAAGACATAATGCTGAGTTTGATCATAAATTAGAAAAAGAAGAGATTTGGATTAGACAAGGAATAAAAGCACGGCGTACTCGTAATGAAGGTAGATTAAAAATATTGAAATCATTGCGAATAAAACGTTTGAAACGACATGATATAATTAAAGCAACAAATATGCAAATTCAAGAAGCGGATCGTTCTGGAAAACTTGTATTTGATATTAAAAATATAAATTATCATATTGATAATAAAATAATAATTGATAATTTCAGTGTTAAAATACAACGCGGTGATAAAATAGCATTAATTGGACCTAATGGTTCTGGAAAAACAACATTTCTAAAATTAATATTAGGTCAACTTAATGCAAATAACGGTAATATTTATAGAGGTACAAAACTTAAAATTGTTTATTTTGATCAACATAGGTTAACTCTAGATCTTGATAAAACAGCAATAGATAATTTATCTGAAGGTAAACAGGAAATTATAGTTAACGGACAATTCCGTAATGCTATCAGTTATTTGTGCGATTTTTTATTTCATCCTAAACAAGTTATGACACCTGTTCGAGCTCTTTCAGGTGGAGAAAGAAATAGATTGTTATTAGCCTGTTTATTTTTAAAACCTAGCAATTTATTCATTCTCGATGAACCAACCAATGATTTGGATATTGAAACACTTGAGCTATTAGAAGAACTTATTAATAGTTATAAAGGAACAGTAATATTAGTTAGTCATGATCGTCAATTCATTGAAAATACAGTAACTGAATGTTGGATGTTTAAAAAACATGGTAAAATAGATAGGTATATAGGTGGTTTTTATGAATCTCACTTACAGAGTAAAGAAAAATCTTATTTATCATATTCAACTATTAATAAATCTAATACTATTATATCGGAAATATCTAAAAAGTATTCAAGACGAAAAAATAACAAAATTAGTTATAATTTATTAAGAGAACTAAAACAGTTGCCGATACAAATAGAAGCATTAGAGACTAAAATTAGCATTTTACAATCTCAAGTTAATGAATCTGAGTTTTTTAATCAATCACATATCATAACTGAATCAGTATTAAAAACCCTATCTGAAAAAGAAGCAGAAATGGAATCTATATTTAAGCGCTGGCAAGAATTAGAACTTCTCAATAAACATCAATAATTTATTTATTATTTAACTATATAGAGAAAAAAGTTATGCTGATCATAACTATCTAAAATGAAAGATATAATAATAAAAAACTTACTTTTAATAGCAAATTAATTCATTAATGAAATTAATTATTTTTTTGATTAATAATGATATCAAAAGAAATTAACTATTCATGTGTTATACTATCTTGTTTATAAAAATTATTATATGTATAATAAACTAACTATAATTATATAATTAATATAATATTTACGTTTTTATTTCTGATTTATTGATTATATAAATTGATATTTGAAAAGTATTAAAAGTTAAATTTTATTATTTAATATCTCCGACATATGTATATATCATAAATTATATAATTTTATTTTATCTTTTTTATTTTTAAAGCTCTATTTATTTTGTTAAATTGTGATTATGTTATTATATTAACAAATTAATAATTTATATTATTTTATTATAAAAAATATAATCATCAAATTATTTTAAATAATAAATAAATTTATTATAATGATTTTTAGGTTTTTTAATTGGTGAATTATACCTTATTAACGATAAAGTAATAATACACATTATAATGAAATAATATGATATTATTTTTGTTTATTATTTTTATTTACTTTAGAAGTGATAAAATTTTAACATTTAAATTGCTATTAATTATAAAAATATAAATAAGTTATCTAAATTAAATATTTTGTTTCAAGAAAAAAGATATAATTTTACTCTAATTTTTATAAGAAAAATTTCATTAATAGATAGATCTAATAAGTAATTTATTTTTTAATTTTATTATATTATATCAATAAATCTTTTATTTTTTTAATAAATTTTCTTTTATAATTAAAATTTATTAAGTTATCTACTTAGATATATATAATATATTAATAATATATATATTATTAATATATTATATTCTATAATATAATTTATAATGTTTTATATTAGAAATTAATATGCGAAATATAAATAGTATTTAGTAACATCGATAAAATATGTTAAAGTATATATACTTTTATGCATACTTTTAGATAATAAAATTTCATATATAAATATTTACGAAATATTAACATTTTAATAATACTATTCATATCTTTATTATATATTTGTTTATTTATAATAAATATTATTTTAATTATTAATAATCATATTAATAACAATCTTAATTTTTTAAAAAAATAAAATTTAATATAATGTTATTTATTTTTTTTATAATATTAAAAATAATTTAATATTATAATCTCTATCAATAAATAAAATAAAATAATTCATTATATTTTATATAATTTTAGGTATTATTTATCAATATTCATTTTTGCAAAAATATTTTTATTATTAATTTTTAATATAGATACTCTTATGAAATAGTATTAATTTAATTTATTTATATAGTTATTTTTATATATCATTAAAATATTTATGCATTAAAAGACAATTGATAAAAATTAATACTATTTCATTAATTAATTTATAATTTTATTTCCTTATAATTAAGAATAACAATTATATTAATATCATACATTATATATTAAATTATTTAAATTTTATCTCTTATCTTGATATTTTATAATTGATATAATATTATTTATAAATAAGAAAATTATATTCATATGAAATTAATTCTTATATATTCTTAGCTAAATTTAATTTAATATAAATTATTATATAGAATATATTTCATTCTAAAAAAAATATTTTTATTAAGATCTTAAGTTAAAATATGAAAATTAATATTTTTTGATTATTTTAATTAATGAAGTACTTTTAATTCATATCAAAGTTACATATTTAGTGACTTATTTTTAATATTATTTTTAATTATATATATAGTAAAAAATTAAAGTTTAATAGATTATGTATAATTAAAAATATAATTATGGAGATATTTTTAATTATACATAATCACTAAATAGTTATATTGTTTATTAGTATATTTTATTTTGAAAAAGAATTTTTTATATCATCAAAAAATGCTAAGATAATTTCTCTAAAATAAGAGATTTTTTGAATATTTTAAAAATTACTTTTAATACCATAAATTAATTTTGAATAATCTCTATTATATATTTTATATAAAACCAATAAAATGATCTAATGTAAATATTGAACATAAAATGTTAAGTAAATTATATACGAAAAGTACTATTTATTCATAAAATATCAAAGATATATATATTATATAGTGATGTGATTAAATTAAAAGTTATAAATAATAAAAAATTATATAATAAGGTAATAAATAAAAATATATTAAAACTTTATCAAGTTAATAAAACTATCTATGAATTAAAACAAAATTTATCTAAAGTAAATAATTGATGACTATTTAAAATTTTTTAAAATATATTTTATAGTTTAAAATAAATAATCCTGATTGTATTTTAAAATTATAAAATACTTCTTATAAAATTCTTAGGTTTAATTTTTTATAAAATATGTTGATAGATAATATTAAATATATTAATTAAGTATCAAATATAAGAATAGATAAATAAAGATACTAAAATAATAATATCTATTATTTTAAAAGAAAATAAATTAATGTAGTTTTTATAAAAAAACAAAAAAATATAAAAATATTTTATTTTTATTTTTTATTCATCTACTATTTAAGTATTCTTACTAAAGCATATATAAATACTAATAAAGATCATAAATTTAAATAATTATGATAAATAAAAAATTATTAGAAAATAATTTTTAATCTAAGATGAATTTATCAAGATAAAAAATTATTTATCAAATATTTATGGTGTTATTAAGAATTCATAATAAGATTTAATACTTTATAATAAATAATTATTAAAAACTTTTTATATATAAGTGATAAAATCTATATATAACTTCTTTATCTTATAATTAAAGTGGAGTAATGTATATAAAGATATAAATTTAAAATTTACTAATATCTTTAAACAAACCGACTTTTAAATCTTTTGCTTTATAAATATTTTTATTATCAACTAAGACTTCACCATCAGCTAAACCCATAATCAATTTTCTATTAATAATACGTTTTAAATGAATATAATAAGTTATTTTTTTTGCAGTTGGTAAAACTTGCCCACTAAACTTAACCTCACCTACGCCAAGTGCCCGACCTTGGCCTTTACCACCTAACCACCCTAAATAAAAACCAATAAGTTGCCACATTGCATCCAAACCTAAACAACCAGGCATAACAGGATCATTGATAAAATGATATTTGAAAAACCATAAATCAGGTTTGATATCAAATTCAGCTTCAATAAAACCTTTTTTAAAATTACCATCAGTTTCAATTATTTTGATAATACGATCAATCATCAGCATATTACCTGAAGGTAATGGTGGTCCATTTTCACCAAAAAGTTCACCTCTACCAGAAGCATCTAAATCTTTTTTACTATAAGAATTATGTTTATAAAACATATTACTAAATAACCTTATTATGTCTCTTAAAATTAAGAATATCTTATATACTTGTAATCGGAACAACTCAGATCAGATATTTTAATCTAATTTACCATTTTATAAACCTCATAAATTTTGTTCTTTTTTGATTATTAGCCTTAGTAATTCGTTCTTGTATTAAAGCGAGCAAATGTATATTATCTGTATTATGTTCTTGTTTATAATAAGAATGTTTTGTCAAAATTGAAATTGCTTCAGAAGCGTGTTTAACAGGCCAGATATGAAATTCACCAGATTTTACTGCGTCAATAAGATCAACTTTTAAGCATAGATGGCAAATATTAGCTGAAGGGATTATAACACCTTGCTGACCAGTTAATTTACGTTTTAAACATATATCAAAAAAACTTTCTATTTTTTGGTTAATATTTCCAATAGGCTGAACGTAACCAAATTGATCTAATGCCCCTGTAACAGCAATTTGCTGATCAATAGGCTTAAGAGATAGTGCGCTAATTAATGCACAAAGCGCAGCTAATGAAGCACTATCACCGTCAATTTCATAATATGATTGTTCAAATACAATTGAGGCAGAAAATGGTTGTGGTTGCTCAAGTTTTAATTCATAATTAAGATAAGCTTGCATAATTATCATGCTTTTAGCATGAATATTACCACCAAGATTTACTTTACGTTCTATATCGGTGAACTCTCCATCACCGAAGTGAACAACACAAGTAATCCTTGACGGTTCACTGATAGGTTCTGGATGCCATGGATATTGCATAATAGATAATCCATTAATTTGGCCAATTATTTCACCTTTAGTCTTAATGAAAATTTGTTTTTGTAAAATATCATCTAAATTGCGTTTAGCTAAATAACCATTTTGCCATTTATGTTGTCGTATTGAGTTTTTAAATGACTCTGCAGTTATTTGATTATTTTGTTGAAATTGATTAGCTTCACTTAAACAACGAGTGATCCATACTCTATCTAGCGGTAAAATGGATTTATTTTCAGTATATCGAATTGCTTGAGTAATAAAAATTGGCCATGCATCTGTTGTTAAATTAGAAAATTGACAATCATTAATAATTTGTTTGATAAATTTCATCCACAGTGATAATTGGTCACTGTGGACGAAATCCAATTCAAATTCATATTCTCCATATGCAAGGTTAGAAAATAAATATGGTTCTTTTTCCCTGAATTCATCAAGGCTTGAATTATCGCCAACTAAAATAAGTTTAATATCAAGTGGCATTGAATCAATTGGATAAGGTAAAAATTGGTTATCATTTGTTGGAAGCCATTCAAATTGCTTTTGTATTAACATTTGTTTTAAACGATGCCACATTAATGGCTGCGATAATAATGTACTAACAGAAAGTAATAATGTTCCACCATTGATTTTATGTAATACTCCAGGTTCTAAGTAAACACTATTCTTATAGCAATAAATATTACCAAATAATTGATGCATCTCTATCCAATTAGAGAAATAGATTGAATTACAAGGTGTAAATAACCCTTTAACACCTGTTTTCCAATGAAATCTCCCATTTAATTCTTTATAATCTCCATAAGGAATTACTGGAAATTGAATAATATTTTTAATAGATGTTGCTAATTCAGATAAAAAACTATGACATTCTATTGCGTTAACAATGGCAAAAGGAAAATAATTTTCAGTTTTTGCTGATAAAAATTGTTCTAAACTATTATATAATCTTGGTTGAATTATAGAAAAAGTAGCATTATTTAATTTATTAGCAGAAGCAAAGAAATTAAGATAAGATTGATAATCTGGTGCTAAATTTTGCCATATTAATTCGTTATTAATCACGCTATTATTCAACTTATAATTTAGATAAAAATTTATGAAATATCATATATCTTATATATATCGTAAAAGTCAATATAGAAGACATTTATACTGTTTATATTTTTAATGAAGATGATATCTTGTGCAATCTTAATAGATATATTAATCTATTTATAACATATAAAAAATTTATATGAATAAATGCTTATTTTATTGTTTATTTAGATTTATACAATTATTAATTTGTGTATTTTATATAAATTCAATTTATTTATAAACTAGATCAGTAATCTTGATATAATGATAAAATATAATTTTTAACATAATATTATTATAGTAAGAATATATAATCAAATTTAAAAATAATAATATAGTTGATATTTCATACTTATGAAATAAGTTAAACAGTGTGAACTTAAAGTTATAAATATAAAAAATTATATTTTTTTATACTATTATAAATTTTATTTAATTGATTTTTATAATAAATAAAAATATATTTTAAAATATTGTTTATAATTATATATGTTATTTTTTATAATATAATATGAATATGTATGAAATATTAATAATTTAGAATGTTAAGTCTGGATTTAAATTTTAAGACTATAATATACTTAAGATATCTGGATAATTAGGATATTAATAAATATATTAAAAATTTATATCTGCTTAAAATTTATAAAGTCTTGGGAAGTTCAGAAGATATTCTGGAATAAAATAATAAATTAAACAAAAAATTATTTTTTATTTAAAACTAATTTAATTAAATGAAAAATATTTAAAGTTATTGAAAATAATATTTTTATGCTAATAAATAAAATATATGTTAATATATAATACAATTTTTTTGTACACAAAATATTACATTTTTTATAAAAAATGTAATATTATTTAAAATTACTATTAATATTAAAAATATATATAAAAAATCAATATATAATAGTAAATTTTATATTTAAAAAGATTTATAGAAATAAAAATAATTAAAATAAAAATAAATTATAAAAGAAAAATATTCTTAATTTAAAATAAATATTTTTCAAAAATATATTTTTTACAAAGTTATTTTCCAATTAAAGTATATTAACATCAATATCATTTAAATAATGATTGATATTAAATAATTAATTAGTTTATCTCGATATATTTATATTATTTCAAATAAAACCTGTTATTGAATTCTTTTTCATTGTTTTATGAACTAATTGATTTCGTTGAAATACTTTTATAAGCAAATAGCTAACAACTTTATCTACATATTTTTTAATATAAAAATTTATTGTAAGGTTCTTTGAACTAATGCGATCAGAATAATAAAATATTAATACAACAACATCACATCAGATTAAATTAAAATTAGTTAATTCACTATAAAATTTATTAAATTCATACTTAATTACTAGTTTTAAGTTATAATTATTAAATTTAAAAAAACATCATAACATAAAGTAAAGAAATTATTTTTAGTTTATGCTTATTTAGATAATAATGTGATTATAGAAGTAATATTTCTATTGTATTAATATATAAAATCAAAACGTTAACATTTCATTTTCTGAAAGAAAAAAAATTTTATTACATATATAACTAATCCATTAATAATTTAAAGAAATCATCAATTCTATAGTAAATTCTATATTTAAATCATAAAATATATAAGTGAAAAAATATAAATAGTGTTGTGTTTTAGTATAAATTTTGACTAAATATGTTTTTTAATAAGCATTATCCTAGAATATAATTCTAGGATAGTATAAAGATCTAATTAGTTTCTAAGCCGATAAACTTATCCTACTTGCTAATTAAGTTCATATCAATTGCATTATATCCTAATTATTGGAATTATCATAATATCTTATATTTTTTAAATCTGTTATAAGCCTACTTTAAAACTAAGAAATTTATCATCTTTAATAATTAATATAAATACTAATATCATAATTTATTATGATTAGTTTTATTAATTTCAATATTTTTTATAAGTATGAAAAGATAATATCTTCGAATTATAAAAAATCTAATATAACATCAATATATTGAATATTATATTTATATACCGTTCTAGCAATTATTGCGAAAATTACAATTTCTATAACTATCTTTTTTTATTTTACACATTTATAATATGATAAATTAATTAGTTTCTTATTTTTGTAAGTTATATAGTATTACTTAATATACATTAAGTCATTGAACCATATTATTTTTATTTATAATGGTTATTTATGCTATCTCTATTTTATTTCTTTAAAAGAAAAATATTAAAATAAAAATAAAATCAATACATATTTCTATAATATAAATTCTATCTAGCATAAACTTTTTAAAAATTTAAATTAGATTAAAGATTAATTTAATTAACTTTTTAATAAATAATTAATGATTTATATATTATATCTCTAATTAAATTTTCATTGTTAAATAATTAACAAAATTATTTTTTATTATTTTGTCTGTTTTAACTTAAAATTCATTAATTAATGTAAATAATTTTACTGTAGATAAGTAATAGAATGATAAAAATATTTTTAGTGGATTTAATTATCTATGCTAATAACTTTTACTTTTATAAAATATAAATCAATCTAATGTTCTTCCATTTATACCGAATGATATATAAATGATAAATATATTAAGATATCAATATGATAAGATTGATATCTTAACTTAAATCTAATAATTATATTATAACTACATATTAAAAGTAGAAGTTATTTTGTAATATAATTAGTTATTAATTATATCGCTTCTATAAATTATCATATTTTATAATTTAGTAAAATTGAATTTTTTTTAATATTATTAAATTTATTTTTTATTTTATTTGATAATTTTATCTATTAATATTTATTTAGTATATTATGTTAATAATAAATTATATTTTTAACTATATGTTCTATATCATATTAAATTAACTTTAAAAATATTTATGAAGAAATCTATTTTTCTTTTTATTTAAATTATTTAATTATTATAGATATAATTGGATTTTATATTCATTCAACAAATTATGTTTAATATATTGATTTATTATTAATAAATCAAATAAGTATATGATAAATTTTATTTATTATAAATATTAAATATAAATAAAATTATTAACTATTAGTTATAGTTTATAACTAATAAATATTTTCATTAATAGAATAATCTTGTATAAGTAATTTATTTTTATATTATCAAAGATAATATTTATTGCTGATATTAGGTCAAAAAATATATTTTATAAAGTATATATAATAATATTAATGTTAATAAAAAAATTACATAATATAAATATACCTATAAATAATAAATTATTCTAAAAAAATAATTAATAATATAGATTACTTATGGTAATTATAGATCCTAAATGTTATTTAAAATAAATATAAAAAATAAATTTTAATACTTATTAAATTAATAAAATCTTAATTAATTATTAAATATAATTATATTAAGATAATAAAATATAAAATAATAATTTTTTAACTAAGTTTTAGATTTGAAAAAAACTTTTTAATTAATAAATTATTTATGTCTGTATTTTATTTATTTTATAAAAATAAGAGAATAGTTCATAAAAAGTGAATTTAAATTAATAACTGTTACTAAAAAACTAGTTGTTTTATTATTTTTCTAAATTTTTATTATTTATAATAGTTTTAAATTAAAAGATTTATTTAACTTTTTAACTATTCAATTAATTCAACAATAAAAACAACACTAATTTTATTATAAACATTATGATTAATAAAATTTATAAAATAATTTATTTTTTAAAATTTTTTTTTAATTTACTTCATAAAAATAAATCAGTATCATTTTACTTAAAGTAAAATAATTAAAAAATTTTTTATAGACAAATATTATTAGTTATAAGAAAATATCAAATAACATAAAGAATTATTTTAAAATCACTAATATAGCTATCATAAATAATAATATAATAATTAATATTTATTATAATTATCTTTATTATATTTAAATAAGATAACTACAACTATGTTACAGAAATAATTATAAATTTAATTTTTATTAAAAGGATTTAGATAATTATTAAATTAACTAATTAAATTAATTATAACTTTTTTATTTAAAATAAAACTATAGGATAATTTGGAATATATCAATTACTAAAGTAATTAATATATTTATTATTTATGTTAAAAAACTAAAGTTAACTAAAATAAAAGAAGTAATAAACAAAAAACTTTAATTAATTAACTATTATATGTTATAAAAAATTTTATTAATAATAAAAATATATTTTCTCTTTTATAAAGAAACAAAAATATAAAAATGATAACTAAATTAAAATATGATAAACTATTTAAATAATAATTTATATAATATAATTATATTCATTTATCAAAATTTTGTTAATTTTAGTTTTTAATAACTAATAAGTTTAAAAAAATATTTATATTATATGAAAAATCATCTTTAAATTATTTAATAATTATTAACTATATTTAGTTTTTGTTTTCTTTATAAGAATTTTATTATATTGTAATATCTATTTTAAGATTGACTGATAGTCAATAAAGTTTATTTTTATTTATTATAAAATGTTTTTATAAAATTTTTTTAAAATTTTAGTAGATTAGAAATCTATGTTTAAATTTTAAATTATGGTTAAATTCTATACTATTATATTATTTTAATAAACAGTTATTATGCTTTAGTTTATATTAAATAGTATAATATTTCTTATTTTAAAATATTACTATATAAAATAGTATTATCTTAAGTTTCGATATTTAATTTATAATTAACTTCTTTATTCATACATATAAAATTATAATGAAAGTAGCTATTATTAATCTATGCTTTATATTTTTTTAATAACTAAACAAAGTATTATTTTTATTTTATTTTATATATTATAAGCAATCGGATTTTAATCTTAAAGATAAATTATTAATAATTTTATAAAATTATATCATTAAATAAATTTACTTTATTAATTATATAATTAGAAGAATTCTAGTATCATACAGAACTAATCTATTGTATAATTTAAATAGAAAATAAAATATAGTTAATAAATTTTAATAAACAATGTAATAATAGTAATTATAAGTAATAATAGTATCTAGTTGTTAATATAAAATTCTAAAATAATTATAATTTATAGCAGTAAACTTAGAATATTAAAAATATAAATCTAAAATAGAATAAAATGATACTACTACATAAAATATAAGTAATATTTAAATGCAATAAAAAGATATTGCTATTATAATATAGCTTATATTAAAATTTATAAAATATGTTTATAATGATAATTCTTTATTTATTAGATCATAATAAGTTATAAATAATAATTTATAAAATTTTAAGCTAAAATTTACTATATAATTAAACTAAAATTAATAAACATAGGAGTTAACATTTAACTTTAATAACATTTTTCTAATTATATTATCTATTAAATACATATAATATAAAGAGTTTTAAAAACATTAATATTTCACTCTCATTTGATTAACTTATTGACATATAAATTATAAATTAATGTTTTCTTTCTTTAAAATTTAAACTTAAATTATAAAAGATTGATATAATTAGGTTCTTCAATATTAACAAAAGAAAACTTATTACTTTAATATCTTATTAAAATACTTAAAATTAGATAAAAATTATTTTAATTTTCTATTAAATCTTCTCTGATGTTTTAAATAGATAAAAAATTAGTTAATTTAATAAAAGTATAATATATTTTTATCAAATAGAGAAAATAATTAACTAGAAATTAAAAAAATAATAGTAAATTAAAATATTTTCTTTATATTTAACATTAATTTTAAATAAAATTTATTAACTTTTAATGAAAATTTTCTATTTATAATCATAATCTTTATTATAATTATTAAAAAACTATCTGATATAAATCAATGTTAAGATGTTATTTTAATCAATTAATGCTCTAATTATTTTCTTTAAAAATTACTATTAATGTATTAAATTCTATCTTTTAAATTAATTATATTTTAGTAATTAATAAAATTTTTAGTATTAAATATAAATAAAAAAAATCTTAAATTAATATTTAATTATAAATAATAAAAAATAGATGAATTTATTCAGAATTAATTATAAAGATAATGGTTTAAGTAAAAAATTTTTACTTTTAGTAAATTATCAATAAATAAACTAAAAAGTTTAAACTTATTAATTAACTAAATTGAAAGTAGTATTTTTATAGAAAATTATAATTGAAATAATAATATTATTAGCATTTAATATAAATACTATTTCATGGTATTACTTAAGTAATAAATTTTTAAATGACAAATAGTTAATATAAAGATTAGTATTAATATTAAAGGCTTAAATTTATTTATAAAATAAATAAAGTATATAAAAATTAAAAAATAAACAAATTATAAAATTAAAATAAAAATTAACTATAAATAAAGATTAAGTTAGTAATATTTTTTAATAAAAAGATAGAAATTGATTCTAAAATTAATCGAAATTCAATAAATCAAATGTGTTATATATATCATCAATTAATTTAATCAATAAAAAAATTATTTTAATTAATGAATTAAAATTTTTTTAAAATACACTTTATTATTAAGCATAAGAATAAAAAACAAACTTATTTATTTGCTATTGATAATTGATTTATTAAATAAACTCGAAATAAAAAAATCTTATCTAATAAATTAGCTTAATGAGATTTTAATATCAGAGCAATAAAATTTTTTTATAGAAAAAAAATTAAAAAAATTTCTTTTTTTAAAAAAAATTATTATTTTATCTTAAATAAATCATTATCATTATTATTTATTTTTATTTGTAATATTTTAAATTAAAAAATAATATTTATTAAAAAAATAAAAAATTAAATTTTATTTCTATACAAATTGAAAAAAAGATTTTAGAATAACAGTATAATCATCATTTATCACATCATGAAATAAATTATTTTTTCTGTGCATAAAACTGGAATCTATAATAAATTTTTTTTTGAAAAACTTAAATTTCTTAAATTAAAAGAAAAGAGACATTTATTATTTTTTACTTTTAAATATTTAAATTTATTTTTTTGTAAAATACAATACACTTTAATTAATTTTATTAAACTAATTAAAAATTATTCGTATCAAAATAAAAAACAACTATTATCATCTAATAAAATTTTTTATTATTTTAATAATATTTTACTATTTTATCTAAATCTATTTTTAATATGTAATTTTTATAATTTCATTTAATAAAAATCAAAAAATAATTGCTAATAATCGTACTTATTTTAATTTTATTGCTAAATCTTATCGTAAATCTTATACTAGAGTGATCACTTCTATATTAGTTAAATAGTAATTTTCATAAAGAGAATAATAAATAGATTTAAAGAAATAACTTTACTCTGTATTATATTTACTTTCATCTGTATTTAATTTTTAAAAGATAGAAAATATCAATTATCTATCAAGCAATCATCGTATTAAATGATATTTAATAAATATTAATCTATAAATATATATATTTAGTATTTTTTTAATTTAAAATTAAAAATAACATAATCCTTAAGTTTGATATTAAAAAATAATTTGTATAGTATTTAATAAGATAATTTTTTCCAAAATATCTAAACATATTTTTTTATTATCCTATTTTTATTTTTTTTAGAAAATAATCATTAATAAATTGATTATAGATAATATTATTAGCTTTAATGTTTTTAATCTATTAAACTCTATATATAATAAAATGGATATATAAAAATATATTTTTTGTTATTAATCAATTTAAATTAATTTTTTTATATTTTTTAAAATAAATATTTATTGTTATATCTAATATTTTTATTTATTTAAAATAACTTAACTTTTTTCTTATAATATTTCAGTAATAAAAAGACTTAATAATTTATCAAATTTTATATTGTTTAAAAAATTTTTTAACATTTATTCATTTTAAAAAGATATTATCTGTTTATTAGATACTTTTATAAAATTATATTTAATGATAAGTATAGTAATTTAACTTAATATAGATTTATTTATATTTCTAAAATATATAAACATTATTTTTTTTCTAACTAAACTAATAAATTTTAGTTATTAATTAACTTAAAATATAAATTTTTATCGATAATAATTATCGATAACTATATTTTTACAATATAAACTATTGATTATATTATTTAATTTTTTCTGTTTATTTTCTATTATAAGTGTGATCTTTTTAATTCAAACATAAACAATAAAGTTATATTTATGTAAACTTAGGTTACTATATAACAGTAATTAAATGATTTTATAACTAATAATATATTTTTTTTAAAAAAACTTTTACATCTTTAATACAATTATAATTAAAATATTTATAATATACTTTCTGTTAAAATAAAATATAAAATATTTTATAAGTTATTAATTAAAAAATCGGGATAATTATCAATTTTTACTTTTATCAAAAATAAACTATTTTTTAATTTTATAAATATAAATTTTATTTTAAAATCTGATTTTTAAGAAATTGTTTTACTTGCAGAGATATTTATAAAATCTAAATATATTATTATCGTAAATAATTAAAATATAAATAATTGTCGTTTTATTTTATTTTAAAGTTTATATATTATATATTATTAATATATACTCTCTTAATAAAATTTTTTTAAGAGAGTATAAAAAAATTTTTTAAAGTATTTATGACATATTTATTATTATAATCAAATTATATTATTAATATAAAATCTTTAATGAAGTAAAATAAACTAATTGAATATTTAATTGTTTTTCTAAATTAGAATTAGATATATTTGAATATATTTAAATTAATATTATTTAATATATAATATTTTATATACATATATTAATATTATCAATTTTTATTTTAATTTATTAATAAATTAATAATATAATATATTAATTAATTAAGTTAATTAATTATATTAATGAAAAATATTTTTTCTTTAAAAGAAAATATGATTCTTAATTTATATTAATATCAATATTCATTATAATCATAAATATATATCTATTACTTATAACTTTATAAAAGTTATTTCATTTAACTAGTACTTATTAAATTAAAAAAATAAAATATTATTTTAATATTCATTAAAATAACTCAATATATTGATATTTGTATATAAAATATAGAAATAGTATTATTTGTTTTATCAATATTATTTATAAGTAATCATATTTTTATGAAATAGAATTTTAATAAATATTTATGATATAAAATATAATAGATATTCAATAAAAGTAAATATATAGTATTATTAGTTAGTATTAATTAAAAGTTAAATTAATGTAATTTATTAATTTAAAAGATATTTTAAAACTGTATTAAAAATAATTTTTATTTATCAAAAACTGATTATAAAAAAATATTTAAATCAAGATTTGATACTAAATTTAATTTATATTTTTATATAACTAAAATAGATAAAAATCTTTATAAATTCAATTATTTTATTTAATAAGTAATTTAATATACTTGTAATAAGTAATATAAAATTACTTTTATCGTAATTATTTATTTTTAATAAATAGATAAAATATATTAAAATAAATTATAATTATATTTATATAATAATAGAATTATAATTCTTAGTTTTAATAGAAAAGAAAAATAAAATCATAGATCATAACTATTTCATTTTAATGAAATTTAAAATTATACAATTACTTAATTATTTTATTATAAATTTAATTATAATTTATTTTAATAAATTACATAAAAACGATTATTCTAGGTTGTTTATTGTAATTTTTTTCAAATACTATTATCTTAGTATAGATCAAAAGTATAAATATAAATATGAATAAATATATTATCATTATTTTTTATAAAAATACGTAACTAAGGAACCTAATAAATATAAAACTATAATTCATCATAATATCATTATTATCTATTTTATTAAAAGTTTTTCAAGATTAATATCAATTTTTACTCTAAAATTTAATATAGATTTATGACTTGTTATTGTTAAATTCTAAATTTAGCGTTAGTTATAAATCCAATTAACTATCTTATATATTAATACTAGTAAATTTATTTCTATTACATATATAAAAAATATTGTTAGTAATTCAAAACCGTTAATCGAAACTATTTTTTACTTTACTTTTTTAAATTTATAATAAATATAAGATTTTATAATTTTTTATATTATGACTTATATATAATTTTATTGTAAAATAGATATAACAAAATTATTCTTCATTATTTAATTTTTTTAAAATTAAAATATCAAAAAAATTTTTATTTAACGATTTTAAAGATTATATAAAAAATTTTCTATTATATTTAAAATGTAATAAAAAAGTATAGTATTTTATGATATATTTTATTATTATCAATAATAATGCGATAAAAATAAAAAATTTTAGTGATATTTAACAAATTTAAATATTTTAAAACTAATTAAAACTCTATCTATAGTATAGATCTTAAATCGAATTTTATAATATTTAAACACAATATTCAAAAAAGAATTAATCTATTTTTATATTTGAATATTATTTTTAATAATTCAAATACATCTTACTGGTTTAGGTAAACCAGCAATTTTTGTTGCTTGCGTTGCTGGACCCTTTGGGAAAAGGCAATAAAGATACCGACTACTAGCAATATTTTCACCATATTTTTTAGTAATTGCCTTTACTAACAAACGAATAGATGGAGATGTATTAAATAATAGATAAAATTCACGAATGAAACGAATAATTTGCCAATGTTGTTCCGTTAATATTATATTCTCTTGTTTTGCTAATAAAAACCCCATTGATTCACTCCATTCCTGGCTATTTTTAAGATAACCATCTATGTCGGTTTTAATTTCACGATTTTCAAATATAAACATATAATTTTCTGAATTTAACTAAAATTAAGAACTAATTTTAGTTAAATTAAAGTTTAATTAAAAAACATCTGTGTAGATTAAGCAAATAAAATTATTTTATTACATATAAATAAATTTATTTATTCTATACAAAACTTATAGTTAATCAAGATATATTTTATAGTATTTAATATTATCAATTAATTGATTTTTTAGTTTAAAGCATCAAATATGGAAAACTATTAACTATAAAAATTATAAAAAATTGAATTTTTTGTTAAATACTATTTTATTTTAGTAAAATTATTAAAATTCTTATTAAGGTATTCATTTTAATTAATTGTTTTAGATAAAAATATATATATTAAAGTCATATTTTTTTATTTTTTATCACATAAAATAATTTATTTTATTTTTAAAGTAATTTATTAAACTCTTTAGACTAAAAAAATATTATTATTACTAATAATAAAAATAATTAATTATTTTTATTATTCTAAATAGATTTTAGTCATAATAACTATGAAAAATTATTTATGTTTAATAAAAGCTAAATTTTATATTAGTTTAGTATTATTACTACAATTAATTAATTTTTATATCTAAAGTAATTAGTAATATTATATTATAATCTAATGAAAATATTTTTTTGACTGTTTCAATTATAAAAATTTATTGTAGTAATATGTATTAAAGTTCAGTGTTTATACTTAATATTTCTTTTATTATTATTTTATCTAATAAGTTATTTTTTGCTAAAAAATAGAAAAACTTATATTTAAATATATATAATTATAATATATTACATAATTTTTAAAATTTGTTCTTTGAAGCACTTTAAAATCTATATTTAAAAATATTTTTTATTTTAGTGATTTTTATTACAGATAAATACCATTTGATAATTTTTTTACTATTATTTAATTATTAAAAATATTTAAATTATATTATATAAAAATTATAATAAATAAGAATTATAATCAATAGTATGAAAAGACATAGTGTTGAATATTATAAAACGATTTATTATTTTAATGAATTTTAAATAAAAGATATTTTTAGTTACTAAAATTTATATGTTTCTTATCTATATCAATAATAATTAACCTATGTTCATAATATATAGTAAATATATTTACTATATTTATCGATATTATAAATATAAACCAACTGCTATAAATATTTAAACATTATTATTAATTTTCTCTAAATAATTAAATTATAAAAAGAGTATTATAGTAATATATAAAATATTAAATAAATATTTTTAATATTTTATATAAATTATTTATTAATTTAATTTTAATAAATTAATGAGTATTAATAATAGATAGTTAAAAACTATAAATATATAAAATACATATGCGTTATATTATAGACTTAAATTATTATTCAAATTTTTTATTTTTTTATTACTGTTTTTAATAATTGTAAACAATTAAATATTTTATATTTTAAATTATTAATTTTAATTGATCATTTTAAAATTTTTTCTTAATAATAAAAATTATTTATATAGTAATTTATTTTTAAACTAAAAAATTTTAATTAAAGTTAGAACAAATTGTGATAAAAAATTATTTTTGCTAAAATATTAATAAATATATGTTAACTATAATAATAGTTAACAGTTAGAATTATAAAATAAATGAAAAGTGATTATATTTCATTATAATTTATTTAGTTATTAGTTTATTTTATATAGTAAAATTGATTTATTAGTTAATTTAATAAAATAAATTAAAAAAAATATTTATTTATTTTAATAAAAAATAATATTTTTTCAAACTCAATAGTTTTTCTTTAAATAAAATAATAATTTAAGTAATAATTACTATTATAACTTTGATTTTTTTGATTATAATTATAAAAAATAATTTTTTTATTAATAATTATTTTATTATAAATATAATTCACTATATTAAATATATATTTAATATTAAAAATAATTAATATTTTAAATATTTAAAGATATTTATACAACTACTTTATCAAAATAATTTTTTTGAAAACTTAATATTTTATATAGAAATACTTAAATTTTTTTCTATAAAAATTAATTATGATCTTATACTTTATAATAATATTTTAAAATAAAATGTTATTTTGTTTTTTTATTAAATAATTTATAATAAACACCTATCTATATAGATAGACTAGAATAACTAAATAATAATTTATTTAAATAACATTGATATATTACAAATAAGGCTATTTTATTTAAGAATTTTACTAAAAGTAAATAATTTAATTAACTTATAAATAAATTATTTTAATTAAAATATTTAATTGTTAATTTTTACTTTTATTTATATAATAAAATATAATAGAAACAAGATATATTCTATGATAGGTATAGCTTTATATTTTAATATTTAAAATTAATAAATTGCAATTTATTTTATAAATAAATATTTTAATATTAGTTTATTAAATTTAATAAATTTACTTTCATTTATAAAATAAATCCATTAATAGTTGTTAATCATAGTTATATAATAATTATGATTATTATATTAAAAGTAAAAATAAAATATATCTTTAATATATAGATTAGATATTTTACATTAAAAATGATATAAAATATCTAAGTTTTTAATGAAATTAAAATCTATTAAATGAAAATAAATATTTATATAGAAAAAATATATTTATAAAACTGTAATCTATACAAATAATAGTTTATATAAAAATATAAATTTTAATAACTTTCAAATATTCAAAATAATATTTATTCTATTATTAAAACTATATAAAAATTTTATTTTTCTAATTTTAAATATAAAATTGAATAGTTAGATTTATTTAAAATATATAAAAAATTATTTTAAAAGTATTGAAATATCTGAAAACTAGATATTTTAATTTATCAAAAATAAGATATTATATTTCTATATAAACATTATATTATAAATATAAAATATTATAATAAAGATTAATTCATCATTTATTAAATGATATTATACAGCACATGTAAATTACATTAGTTTTAATAAACTCTAAAATGAAAAAGTAATAATAAAACATTAATTATTTTTAGCTTTAATAAATAGAGTAATGGAGTACATAGTGTAAAAATATTATAAAAAATAAATTTTTAACTTTTGTTATAAATATTAATAAAATAATAAATGAAACATAAATTTTTATAAATAAGATCAATAAAATAATTAAATTTAAAAAATATTATTTTTAGTAAAAATGATTCTTAATAATAGAATTATATCATTATTATTTTTTAATTGATATTTTAAATATATATTTACTTTTATAAAAAATTCAAGATTTATATATAAATAATAGTAATAATCTACTACTATTTATTTAGATCAAAATAATAAATAATAATAATGATTACTGTTAATAGGTTATTATTGGAATTAATATATTAATTCATATCACATATATAGAATCTGATTTAAAATTTAAAATTTTTAATAAAATATTTATTTTAATATCTATAAAAATATAGATCAAAATATTGGAATATATTAATATTAAAATAAAAATTATATAATTAACTTTATTAAAAGTTATCATGATAACAAATTTTATTTATACAGTTATTATAATATTCTTAATAAGAACTAATTTTTACTTTTTTCTATAAAAAGTTTTTATCTATTAACTTGATAATAACTTTTTATATGTTAAGAAAATATAAGTAATTGCTAATATAATTTAACTAAAAAGTAATAACGATATAGTTGATTTATATTAAAATATTATTTATAGATTATAAAGATATTTATTCAAAATGAAAAATTTAATTTTTTTAAAAAACATAAGTCAATAAGATTATTTAATTTTAGCAAATTTAAAATTTTTAATAAGATTAAAGTAAATTCATTTAAACTAAGAATTATTTATTATATATTAAATTATTAGAAAATAATAATTATTAGTAATAAATACATAAGTGTAAATTATCAAAAAATTCTAAAAATTTTATTCTTAATTTATATAAAAACATTTATATATAAAATCACATTTAATTTTATAATATAAATATATTTTTTAATAAATATTAAATAGTAATTATTTAGTATTTAATAAAACTGACAAAATAACTAAAATAATAAGTATATTTTCTGCTTTTTCTAATCTTTTTTACTAAAATATTTATATATAAAGTTTATATGTAGATTCAAAAATTTTAGTATTGTATATTTATTAGTTTACTTATATATCGGATAACTAATATATATAATGATATATTTAATATCATTTATTAATCGCATTAATAAAGAAGTGTATATACATTTCTTAAAATTCAAAATTTAAAATTATTTTTTCATATTTTATTAACTTAAATATTAATTTATTAATAAAACCATATCTATAGTTAATAAAGAGATATAGACGGTTTAATTAATTAATCAAATTCTATTTTATTTTACGAATGTTTGCTTAATAATATTTTTTCGAAAAATTTTTTATTTTATCACTGATTTTGATATGAATAGCAGATATATTTTTCTAATGAAAACTAACTTATTTAATTGTTAACTTGTTTATTTTCTTATTTTACTAAAATTTATCTATGTTTTTCTAAAAATATAGATAATCATTATTGATATTTTTTTAATTGAATGATAGTCTTTTATTTTTAAAATAAATAATAATTATATTCATACTATAGATTATTTATTACTATATTATTTATTTTTTCTTTTATCAAGATATTTTACTTTTTATAAAGTAAATGATAAACAAAAAAAGTTATATTCATATAAATTAAATTTTAATATATAGAAATTTAATTTATATGAATATATATAATATATATAAATACTTCTCTAAAATTAGAGATTTTAATATTTTAATATTTTTAATATCTTCAAAGTTAAAATATTGAAATATATTTCAATATTTAGTTTATCTTGTAGAATAAAATATGAATATAAATAATTTTTCTATTAGTTATAATAATTATAAAATCAATAGAATTACTGCAAATCTAACATCTATATAAACTATATAAATTATTTTTAATTTAATATGTAAAATTTCAATATATATTATTTTAAATATTATTCACTAATATAAATTAAAAAATAAAATGATATTAACTATAATAATCAAAGTATAAATATAGATATATTATTTTATTTTAAAATCAGAAAAATTTAGTTTTTCCAAAATTTTTATTTTTAAATATTAAAAACCATAGAGTAACACGAGATACTCTTTCAGATACTTATGATATTCTTAATATCATAAGTTAATATTGAGTTATCATTTTTTATCTATGTTTTAATAAAGTAAATAGTTCAATGATTTTATCATGTATATCGATCTTAGTATTAAATAAATTATACTAGAGATTAATAAAATTAACTAAAAAAATCTATAGAGATACATATAAATATGATTAATCGCCATATAAAAATCTATAAAAATTCCAGTTATTTATATGATTAAGAAAAATAATTTATAGATATATTAATAATAATTAATATGTATTTTAACCATTAATAACCATAAAATATATTATTAATATTATCATGAAAAGAAGCTTTATTAATTTATAGAATCTATTTTTTATAAATTTTGTATAAATGATAAAAATTATAAAATCTATAACTGATTAAAATATAGTTAATTTTAATATTAGGTATACAATATTAGATATAAAAGTTTTAATCATATAATTAAAACTATAGCAAGTTAATAAAAACTAGATTTGGACATATTAACTTAATTCTTTTCACTTAACAATGCGATCTTTTTTATTAAATATTGATTTTTATAAAATAATTAATTAAATCAACGATTTAATTAATTATTTTATAAATTAGGATTATTAATAATCCTAATTTATAAAGTGAAATAAAGTTATCTAATTAATTTTATTAATAAAAAATTTTTATTTTTATTTTTTTAAAGTTAATAAATGTGAAAAACCATTAATAGTTAATTTACTTTGTTTTTCTCCAGATAAGCGGAAAATAGACTCTTTAGGTATATCATAATTCATGACTATCTGAATAATAATAGTTTTATTTGTTATTTTGACGGCAGCTAATATTCTTCCAATATGTTTCCAATTATCACCAAGTTGCCATTCAACAGATTCTCCTATTTTTGGTAATCTTTTTGCTATACCTTCTAACCAAAATATTGCGCGCTTATTCATGCCACGATATTTTGCTTTAGCAATAATTTCTTGACCACTATAACAACCTTTACGAAAGCTGATGCTACCTGGTAAGTCTTGTAAATTAACAGCTTGTGGAATAAATTGTGTGATATTATCAATATCGATGTTAGCAAATCCTGCTATAATATCAAAAGCTAGCCATTGTTGACTATCACTATGATGCAAAAAATATTTTTTTAATTCATTTGAAGTATCACTATCAGTAATAATTAAAAATCGTTCTGAAGGTAAATTAAAATATAATAAAGTCGTTCTATTAAAATGTATAATTGATTTTTCTTGATCTGGTAGTTGATTAAAATGTTTATTCAATGCCTCACGAGCACCTTTACCAGCAATACCTAATAGTATAATATTATTATATTGTTTAAATGTTATTTGTGAAAAGATAGCATATTTTTTGAGTTCATTTAATTGTTTCATTGCCACACTAGTACGTAAAATATAACCAAAACCAGTTTTATAATAAAACAAGCGTAACGTACTCCACATTTTACCTTTAGCATTACAGTGGGCAGTAAGTATATGTTTATTGAAATCTAGTACTGTTATATCTGTCGTTAATTGACCTTGTAGATATTTTTTTGCATCAGTACCTGTTACAGTAATAAAACTCCAGTCATCAAGTACCATTAACATTAATGGTACTTGATTATTTATTATATAATTATCTAATTTAGATTCATTTAAATTTATCATATAATTATCTGTTAATAATTAAGATTATAATAATGATAATCATAAAATAGCTATATGATAAAGCAAGTAAAAAATATTATTTATAATATTAAATTAAAATTAATATTTAACAATTCATTTTATGAAGTTTTTTATTTAGTTTTTAACTCTTTTTAATAAAAAATATTTAAATCATTCTGTTGAAAATCAGAATTTATTATATTAAATCACAATATGGAATAAATTTTTTAAGGTTATTTAATTTTTATGGATATTAACAATAAATCAATGGTTCACTTAGCATGCCGAAGAGGAATGCATGAGCTAGATATTATCATTATGTTTTTTTTTAAGCATGAATATGATTCTCTCACAGAGAATGAGAAATATTTATTTATTCGCTTGTTATCGTTTGAAGATCATGATTTATTAAATTGGTTAATAAATCAAGGAAGGCCTAATGACGATAGTCTTTATCATATTATTAAAATAATACGTAATAAAAATAAACATCATTGTTCTTTTTAAAAAAATAAATTTTATTTTGTAATTAAAATATAATTTAAAATAAGTAGTTTATATTAAATTTAATTTTTTATTTTTTTTCTTTTATATTAACTATTAAATTATATTGATTATTTATTTAGTAGCTAATTTATTAATTTTTAAAAAATTATATAAGTAATCAAATATAAGTTATTTTAAGAATAATTTATTTTTATTTAATATAAATTCTTTATCTATATTAAAATTTATAAATATAACTTATATACATAATATTTTAATACTTAAAATATATAAATTATATCAAAAACTAATCGTTATAGAATAAATTTAATCTTTTAATTTAATGAATAATCTAGTTCTTAGAATAGTTAATTTAATAAAAAATAATTTATAATGTTTTACTCTAAATTTTAATTTATAGAAATATTATACAGAGATATTTAATGTTAAATTTTATATATTTACTATTAATTAAATAAAAAATTATTCAATTTATATTAAATTAAATAATTTTTAAAATATAATGAATTTTCTTCAGAATTACTTTAATCTATAATAATTAACCACAAAAATCTATTATTATACTTTATAAGTAACAAATGTTATATAAAAATATAAAATATTATAATTGAATTAATTAATGTTTATTTATAATTTAAATTATAAATTTTATATAATATTATTAACATTAATTTTAATAGTTATTTTTATTTTTTTATTTTTTTATTTTTTTATTTTAAATAAACTTTTTTTAAGTTTTAAATCTTATTTATTTATTTTATTTTTATTAAAAACTCTATTTTTATAATTTTTATATATTTTAACTTTATATACTAACTTTTATATAAAATTTCATTTATGTTTATAAAAAATAATTTATTGAATTACTATAATTTCTTAAGATTAAATCTTAATTTTAATAGTTTATTTTAAGATTTTTTAATAAAATTAATAAAATAATATATTATTATTAAGTAAATAATATACTTAACACTTATTTATTGCAAACATCTACGTAGTATATATAATATTAATTTTTATTTTATAAATATTTTTTAATTATAAATATTTATTTGTTAATGTCTGATAATATCATTTTAATTTTTCTTGTTTTACTTAAGAGTAAAAAGTATATCTATTTAGAATAGATAATATTATTAATATATTATATATATAAATTTTTATAAAAAATCGATAATAATTAAATTTTAAATCTATTTTTACTTTACTATATAAATTTTAATGCTTAAAAATAAGTTTTATTATTAATAATATAAGGAATTTTTATCGCATTTCTAAATATAATTTTGCTATTATGAATGTTAAAATTTAATTTTTAAATATTAACTGTATGAATTTAAAATTTAAAAATTAATAATTTATTATCGTTACCATAATAGCAAAATAATATGAGACTAAGTGTTTATTTTTAATATTTTAAAAGAATTTTTAATAATTAGCTTATACATTTATTTGATTAATCTATAAATTATATTTTATAAATATAGTACGCAAAAAATATCCTATAAAAAATTTAGTTTATAATTTGTTAATAGTATTAATATACTAAGATAGAATTTATTTTTTTGAATACGATAAAAGTATATATACAATATATTAATTATTTGATTTAAAATTCTTTATATTCAATTTATATACCATTCTAATAATATAATTATTATGTTCGATATTAATTAGTTTTATTTATTGGATTTATATTTTTGTAAATTATTGTGATATAAATTAAATTTATATCTTCTATTTATCTAACAGAAGATATACTACTACATGATACTAATGAATGACAAATATATGATCGATATCGATATAAACATGATTTACCAATATTTTATAACTATAATATTTTTTATACGATTTATAAATTAATAAATATTAATCTTCGATGTAAAAAATAATTTAGTTGATATTATAATTAATATATTAAAAATCATCAATCAATTTTTAGCTAAATAGCTAATGATGGCATGTAACATGAGTTGATTGATTTTATAAAATATTAAATATATTATAAGTACTTAAAAAGAATACTATTATTGAGACTGCAACTCTTTCTACTACTACAAGAAATTATTTTATGAATTATTTGCAATATATAATTTCTTTTTAAAAATAGATATATCGATAATAATTTTTTAAACTAAAAATAAAATAATTAAATCATATTTATGATTTAATTATTAAGATTTATTTTATCTGAATTTTTCATACTCCTTCTAGTAGTGTGAATAAAATAATATTTAAAAATAAATTATAATAAAAAAATTCTTTTTTTATATAAATTATAAAAAAATTCATCAGTTTCTTTAATAAAGAAATTAATCAATTATTTCAATTTTTAATTAATAGTTGATAGTAATATATTTTGTTCTCGTATTTTATGAAATAAATTAAATACTTAAAAAATATAGGTATAAAATTTTTAATTATATGGATATTAAAAAAAATACAAAAACTTTTTTCTTATAAAGATATTATCATTCATTTAATAATAAAACATATCCAAATATTAATATACTAAAATTAATTCAAAATTAAGATAATTTTTTATTTTTTGTAAAAATTATTATAAATAATGCATCATTTAGATGATATGAAATTAAACGATATAGCAGATAATTAATTTTATAAAATAGAATTAATATTAGTTTTAAAAAATAAAAAACTATCTTTTAGATAAAGAGATATCATCAATAATATTTTACTATATTTTGATTAAACATAAATTATTATAATAATATAGAAAATAAGTAAATATAAAAAGTAGATAAATCAACATCATTAAAATTCACTTATGTTAAAGATTAGAGATAAAAATGAAATATTTTATCGATATAAATATTGTGAAATAGTATTTAAAATAAAATATAAGATAATAATCTTATTTATTATTATTGATATTATTAGAAATAAAATAGAATAATTATTGTTAATTTAATATGATATTACATAATGATAGATTTTAATTTTCAAAACAAAGATATAGTAGCTGTTTTATTAAGAATAATAATATCTAATATGCTTTTTTATATATTAGATTAATATTAAGATAATTACTTAAAAAATATTAAAATGATAAACATCATAAGTTTATTTATAGTAAGAAATACAACTAATGATAAAATTATAATAAAAATAAATCTGATATTTAATCATCTTTATGAATAATATTTCATACACTATATAGTTATTATCTAAAGATTTGCTGAAATTAATAATATTTATTATATATATAAAAATTATATATTAATGTATCATATTGCTTTTAAATATAAATATTATGTATGTTTTATTTTAAAAAACATAACTTAATAGTAATTTACTATACAATAAATTTAATCTAGTGATAAAATATTTATGAACGTTTTTAATCAAAATAAAAAAGTAAAAAAATAAACTTTATTAATTTTATTAAATATAAAAATTTCTGAATATAATTTAAAATACGATATTTAAAATAACAAAATTTAAAAGAATCTGATTATCTATAAAACTTCACCTTATAATTTTATTTATAAAATATAAATGTTTTATTGTTAAAATTTATTAAATAATAATTTAATAATAAATAACATTACGAGAAAGCATCAGTCAAGTATATTACAAGTAAAATTAAATAATCGATAATTAAAATTAACATAAAGATAAATTATATTATTATTTAGTTAATTTTCTATATTTTAAATATAATAAAAAGATTATCATAAGATATAAAAGATTTATATTGCTATCATTAAGAATCATAAATGCAATTATAGCAAATAATTGGTTAAAATTATTAATTAACTTCAAACCATATTATTAATAATAAAATTAATTTTAATTATCAAATAAATATATCAGATAATAGATTAAATAATTACTATAAATATATATTTGTAAATAGTAAATACTATAAAATTTAATAATATTCTCAATTTAGTACTATCATATTTTAAGTGATATTAAATTTTATTTAAATAAAATAAATTATGCTGTAAATATAAATAAAGTCTTTCTATCATAAGTTTTGTTTTTAGATACTATTAATATTAATCATTGTAATTACTTTATAATTAATTCATTATCTTAACTATATACGATATTTACAAATAATTAATGATTTTTGTTTTATTTTAATAAAAATGATTAAACGAAAATTATACTTTATCATTCTGTATTATTAGTTAAATATCCAATAAAAATCTTGATAAAATTAATAGATAATTAATTAAAACTTATTATCAATAAATATTGATATATTTCAATTTAACCAATTTAGTATAGTAGTTTTAAATAATTATCTTACTTAGATACATGCAATAACATTAAATCTTAAAGAATATAAGTATTTGATTAAATAATGAATTTAATTTATTTAAAATATATTAAGTATTTTTTAAAGAAATTATCTTTTAATATCATAAATTAATATATCTTATATTAAGAAACTTAAATTATCTTTTAGATTTTTTTATGAAAATATTAATTATTACTTAGTGATTTCGAGTTTCTTTGATGAAACTAGTTAATTATTTTTTAATATCTTATTAATCGAGATATAAGAATATTTAAAGTAATTAAAATATATAATAGATATTAGTTAATAAATATAATAATAATAAATTATTATTATATTAATAAATATTTTACCATAAATATGGCTTAAAGTATTCAAAAAAAATATTAGATTAAATATATATATTATATATAAACAATAAGCTAAAATAAGATTATTAAATAAATTATTTTAACTAAATATTTATATTATTTATTGAATATTGTATAAAATTAATTTCTATTGTATAGATTATTAAAAGTTAAGTAAAATATTATTTTTTTTGATAAATAAATAATAATGTTAATTAATTATAATTAATAATTTGATTGTATTTTTATTTTTTTTAACAAACTACGATATAATATCGTTATTTAATAATCAGAAATAAGTAAAAATATTCAATAAATTAAAAATTTATTATTTATTGAAAATAGTAATTTTATATTATTAATATTAATTTTATTAATCAATTTTATGAATGATTAAATAAATTTATTAATTAATTTGAGTTAATATTTAACTATTTTAATTTAAGAAATTAATTAAATATTAATAATATAATTAATTTATTTTCATCAAAATATATAAGGTTATTAACAACCTAAATAAATTATTATATAGATATTTTATCTAATTACTATAAATTTTAAGAATTAATTAATTCACTTAATATATATAATTATATTAAGATCAATTAATTGCATCATATATAATAAAGATATATAATTTATTAATTAACTATAACTAATATTAGTTATAGTTAATTTTGATTATAACTTTTTATAAATTAATTAAATTTTTTTTATCTATATATAAATTAAATGATTTATATATAGATAAAATAAAATCATAATTAAATTGTTGTAAATAATATTTAATTTAATTTATTACATCAATAGTTTGAAACTAAGTTAAAGATAAAGATAAAGATAAAGATGATAAATATGTAAATATTTTTATTAAAATAACTAAGAATTTTTTGAATTCACTTAATTATTTATAATAAAGTTAATCTTTGATAATAATATTAAAATTAGATTATTTAATTTTTGAATTCTATAAGATAGATATCTTATCTATAATAATAGTACTATTATAATTATAATACAATTTAATTTATTAAAATATAAATATTTATTTTATCAAAAATTACATAAAATAATTAATAAAAACAAAATATTAAAAAATATTTGTATAAATAAGTGTATAATAATTATATAAAATTATGTTTATTTATTTTAATAATTTAAACTTTAATATTAATTTTTTACGATATTAATATAGTTAAAAATAGGATAAAATTAATTTAATTAACACTAATTTTCATTAGTAATGATAATAATATTAATATGAATATAATGTAATAAGTTATTTATATAATATTATTACTTAATAATTAAATTTATGAAGATAAAAGATAATATTTCCTTTATTTTATGAAAATTTTAAACATATTATTATATTATATTAAATATGTAAATCATTCATTTATTAAAAAATAATTTAAAACAAATTTATTTTTTTGTTAATCAATTAATTGAAATACTAAATTTATCGATATAAAAATATAAAATTATATAAGTATTTTATAGTTACTTTTAATAATTATTAGATCTATAAAAATAGATGAATTATAATATCTTATATTTCAAATATATTCGATTAATATATAAAGATATTTTCTTCAATTTGTAAAATTTATTTTAAATATACTAAGTATATAATAATTATTCCACATATCTATATATGTCATTTTTATCAATAAAAATTATTTTCTCAATTAATAATTATAATAAAATTTATAAATTAAACATTTTTTATAATAGATCAAAAAATGATTATTAGCTAGATTCAATAGTATTTAAATTATTATCAATAAATTTGACAATAGTTGATAAAATAATAAAAATCGAAAAATTATAAGTAATTATAAAAATTAAAATTAAAATCGATTAATTAAATATTAATTTAATAATTTTATTATAAATCAAAATAGATATTTTTAGTTTAATTAAATAACTTTTAAGAATTAAAATAATACATCTTAGCAAATAATCTTATTACGATATTATATAAAATATTTTTTAAAAAAGAAGAAATATATTGATTAGTAATATATATTAATATAGGATTTTAAATTTTATTTTTTAATTAGAACTTAAATAGATAGAAACTTTTATAAAAAAACACATATTAATGTTGTTTATAGTAATTTTTGAGAAATACTGCAATTTTATTATTTTTTATTTAGCATATTTGACTTATGCAATCAATATTTTTAATTAGTGATTTAACAACTAAATAGTTTTCTGAATACTATATATTGAAATAACATATTTTATATTTTGGTATTATAAACTTAATTAAGATTATTATTTAATATAAATTACATAATTTATCATTAATAATGATAAAGGTGAATCGTATTTTTTGTGATTTATTTATTGTTTAATAACGATTTAATCAATATTAAACTATTACTGATTTATTAAAAAAAATAACAGATTTGATATTAAGATATTAATATTACTTAAATAGTAAAATTAATTGATTTTTAATTATATTATTATATTTGATAAAAGTAAATATTTTATTTTTATAACTAATATTAAATATATCAATAGTATATTAAATTATTATTTATATGATTATAAGATTTTATAATACTAATTTTTTTTGAAAAAAAATTAGTATTATAAATTAAAACAGTATTTTATACATATATTATATTTTAATATAAATCATTTTATAAAAATATCAAAATATCATAAAAAATATGATAAAAAATATTTTTTTACAATTTATGATTATAAATTATAAAAAATAAAAAATTATTCTTAACTTCTTCTACTATATTAATCATATTATCATTAAATTTAATTTTATTTAAATAGTATTAATTTAATTACTTTTAAATAATAATAAAATTATTATATTTAATTTATTTTACTAATATAAAATATTAATAATATAATAATTTTATTATTATAAGATAAATTCACTAATTTTATTATTATTTTAATTCATTTTTATTATTTTTTAAAAAAAAACAAGATAAAGTTAATAACTTTATAAAGTATAAAATAATAATTATATATTACTTTAATAATATAAGTAATGAATTTAAATTTCATTATATTAAATTTTTAAACTTATAATTTATTTATTAAAATTATATAATAAACTGTAAACTATAGATTTTTAATTTTCTTAAATCATCATCTAGATAATCATCAATAAATAAAATATATTATTTTTTAATTTCTAAAATTTTTTGCTAATTAATATATATTTTTTAATTGTTATTAACTAACAACTGATAAGTAATATATTTATTATAAATAAATGACAATTATTAAAATAACTCTATATTTAAATATAAAAAAAGCAGTCTAACTCTATATAAGATATTTTGAGTAAAATATTTAGTTTATAATAAAAAATTACTACTGAATAATATTATCAAAAAATTAAAAAATAATGAATATTTATTAATAAATTCAACAATAAGTTTCAGTATAGTAATAAGTATAAATCATTATTAATATTTTAATATAAGTATTATAAATATATTATTAATATAGTTATATTATTAATAATATCGGAATAATCTTAAAATTTAAGATACTTTAGCACATTAGTATTTGAAATTAAGTTAATATAACGATTATTATTTATGATTAAAGTATTATTAATAATACTGTTTTTAATGCTAAAATTAATTCTAAATTACTATTTAAAATAACTTTATTACAACATTAATACTATTTATCTAATTTAAGTAAAATAATTATTTATTCTTTAATTAACTATAAAGAGAAGTTTATGGAATTATTATAATAATTAGCATTTATTAAAAAGAATTTATTACGGATTACTACTTTATAATATAATTCAATCATATTAAAACATAAATATAATATTTTTTACTAAATCATATCTACTTAAGATAATAATAAACATATAATGTTATATAATATTTTATCTATTATTTTGAATTTAATAAATTTATTAATAAAATTAACTATAAATTCATAATTAATTTTTTAAAATATCAAAAGTTTTATTAAAAGAAATAATAATTTAATTTAGTATTTTACTTACTAATAAACTCTTTTTTATTGTTATTTAATAAATAATAATTTTTACTTTTAATTATAAAGATTTTAAAAAATATCAAAATAAGAAATTATAATCTATATGTAAATATATAGTAATAAGTAATATTAAAATTTAACAATTGATTTAAATCAGAAGATAATTAATATCTTTTATAAATATAAAATACAGATTTTCTAAATTAGAAATAATTTAAAATAAAATAAATTTTTAGTGTTATCTAATATCATAATATTCATTAATACAAAATTTAATTTTTAATTTATACATTTTTATATACTTATATAAAATAATATTTTTATTAACTTTTTTTATTAAATAATCAGTAATTTTAAATTTAATTAAACTAAATTTATCTAGTTATATGATTAATGGATTATCATAAAATAAAAATATTTTATATATGTGTATAAACTAAAATTCAAAGAAGAAAATAAAAACTATTATATATATTTTTATCATTACAATCTTAATAATGGTTATAAATAAAAATTTATAATCATTTATAAAATCTAATAGCTATAAATTTATAATAAAGATTATCTCGATAATAAATTATTACTTTATTTTACAATATTTATTTATTAATTAACTTAATAAGAAAAAATAAATCACTATTTTAAATATTAATTATCTTTTTTTTTGAAAATCATAATATTTGTTATAAGGAAAATTCTCTATTTTACAATAAATATTTATTAATTATCATAAGTAACATGATATTATTTATTAGTAGAGATAATTATATTTTATTAATTTTGATATTCTAAATTAAAAAATACGATAAAAAATTTAAATATAAAATTATTTATACTATACATACATAATGTAAAAGATCTTTATCTTATGACTCTCTATGTTATATAACGTAATTATAATTTTTATATTCAATACATCCAAACAATTTATAATCAACTAAATGATATTAAATAATCTATTAATTATGATAAACACGAAATATAAGTATTTACGATGATTTTATTTTATTTAAAGTTATAAATCGAAATTAAATAAAAAAATTACTAAGTAAGAAAAGTTAAAATTAATAAAAAACAAGAAATTTTCTCAAAAAAAATACTCTACAATATTTATTGTTTTTTCTTCTTATAAGAAATAGAGAATAAATATTCTAGAGTAAAATATATATTAATAAATAAATAATAAATAGTATAATATGATGATAATATCTATTAATATTTTGATTAGATGTCATCAATCATAAAATTCTATTTATTAGGACGTAATGTTGGAAATAAAATAACATCACGAATTGTATGGGTATTAGTTAATAACATAATCATCCGATCAACACCTATACCCAAACCAGCTGTTGGTGGTAAACCATGCTCTAATGCTATAATATAATCCTCATCATAAAACATAGCTTGATAATCTCCTTTATCTTTATGAGAAGTCTGTTCAGAAAATCGATCAGATTGATCTACTGAATCATTAAGCTCAGAAAAACCATTAGCGATTTCATGACCATCTATAAAAAATTCAAATCTATCAGTAATAAATGGATTATCGTTATTACGACGAGCTAATGGAGATATTTCTACTGGATATTCAGTAATAAATGTTGGTTGAATTAAATAGCTTTCTACAGCTATTTCAAAAATCTTAAATTGCAGATGACCTAATCCCCAACCTTTTTCTACCTCAATATTTAATGATTTTGCAATCTCTGTTGCTTTAATAATATCATTCAAATCAGATAGATCTATTTCAGTGAGATATTTTATTATAGATTCTTTCATAGTCATGATATTAAATGATTTTCCGAAATCAAATAAATGTTGACCATATTTTACCTTAGTTGTGCCTAATACTTCTTTCGTAACCGTTCGAAATAATTCTTCTGTTAACACAATTAGATCTTTATAATCAGCATAAGCCATATAAAGTTCCATCATAGTAAACTCTGAATTATGACGAGATGAAATACCTTCATTACGAAAATTACGATTTATTTCAAAAATTTGCTCAAATCCACCAATGACTAAACGTTTCAAATAAAGTTCTGGTGCAACACGCATATACATATCAATATCTAACTTATTATGATGAGTAATAAATGGACGAGCTGTTGCTCCTCCAGGAATTATATGCATCATAGGCGTTTCAACTTCTATAAAGTTCCTGCTAACCATAAAACTACGTAATGCAGATATTATACGAGAGCGAACAATAAAAGTTTGTCGTGAGCGTTCATTAACAATGAGATCAAGATAACGTTGACGATAGCGTGTTTCTTGATTCACCAATCCATGAAATTTATCTGGTAGAGGGCGTAATGCTTTAGTTAACAAATAAATTTCATAACAATAAATAGTTAACTCATTTGTTTTAGTTTTAAATAATTTACCTTTAACACCTATAATATCACCAATATCCAATTTTTTAAACTGTTTATCATAAACCCCTTCTGGTAAATCATCTTGGGAAATGTAAATTTGAATACGACCACTCATGTCTTGCAAAGTAGCAAAAGAAACTTTACCCATTATACGCTGTGTAAGCATTCGACCTGCAACAGAGACGTTAATATTTAATTTAGTAAGATCTTTTATATCCATATTCTCATACTTTAAATGTAAATCACTAGAAAAATATTCACGACGAAAATCGTTAGGAAAAGCTATTCCATCACAACGTAAATATTCTAGTTTTTCCCGACGAATTTTTAATTCACCTCTTAAATCAATAGATCGATTAATATTTTGTTGTCGAGACATTTTTTTATTCCTCATAGACCTGCTTTTAAGCTTGCTTCAATAAATTTATCGATATCACCATCTAGTACCGCTTGAATATTTCGATTTTCAACATCTGTGCGTAGGTCTTTAATTCGAGAATTATCTAAAATATAAGAGCGTATTTGACTACCCCAACCAATATAAGATTTATTTTTTTCTAACGCTTGTTTATCTTCATTTTTTTTCTGTATCTCTAGCTCATATAATTTTGCTTTTATTTGTTTTAAAGCATGTTCTTTATTCTTATGTTGAGAACGGTCATTTTGACATTGTGTAACAGTTCCTGTTGGAATATGAGTTATACGTACAGCTGATTCTGTTTTATTAACATGTTGACCACCAGCACCAGATGCTCTATAAACATCTATTCGTAAATTTACTGGATTAATTTTAATGTTAATCTCATCACTTATATCAGGATAAATAAATACTGAGCTAAATGAAGTATGGCGACGCCTAGAGGAATCAAAAGGACTTTTACGGACTAAACGATGGATACCTGTTTCAGTTCGTAACCATCCATATGCATATTTACCAATAATTTTTATTGTTGCAGATTTTAAACCATAAGTATCACTATTAGATGCTTCAATAATTTTTGTTTTAAATCCTTTAGAATCTGCCCACCGTAAATACATACGCATAAGCATACTAGCCCAATCTTGTGCTTCAGTTCCACCTGAACCTGCCTGTAAATCAAGATAGCAATTAGCACTATCATGTTGACCTGAGAACATGCATCGAAATTCTGATTGTTCTATTTTTTCTTTTAACTGCGCTAATTCCGTCAATAATTCATTAAGAATTTCTTCATTATAATCTTCTATTACTAAATCAAATAAACAAGATATATCATCTAAATTTTTAATTAATGTATTAATTACTCTTATTCTTACTTCAAGAGAAATACGTTCTTTACCTAATTCTTGAGCTCGTTCAGGTTCATTTCATATTTCAGGGAGATTAAGTTCTATATTTATTTCTTTCAAACGCTTTTTATTGGCATGGAAGTCAAAAATATTAATCAAGATATTTATTCGTTTAAATAAATCTTGAATCTGATCTTTTATTTGATTAAATTCAAACATATTATTGTATCTTATCTCTGTTTTATTAAAAAGTTATAAAATATAAGATTTTTATTATTTGATGATTAAATTATAGAATTATAGTTTTCGATAAAATATTTCATAATAAAATTATTTTTATTAACTTTAGTCTATAAATATACTATCATAAAAATAATTCTCTATGTTTAGTTAGCAGTTGATGATTATTGATATATATACTTATAATGATGAAGATCATATGTATAAAAAGTATTTTTAATAAACAAAATTGCTTAAAGAAAATAATATCTTTTTTTAAAGAAAATATAAATATTAAATTAGTAACTATAAATATCATAACTTAAAAGATACTAATTCATGTTAAATTTACAAATAAATTCTATCATAAGAAATTATGAAACTAATAAATATAAATTAATATTAAAAACAATACCCATTTACATTTATCATCAAATAATAATATCATGGTTCTAAAAAATAATTTTTTAAATAATTTTTATAAAAACGTCATTTCAATAATCGAAACTTAGAATTAAAATAAAATTAATGAAATATAATTTATCTATATTTTAGATATAATTATTTTTTAACTAATTCAATAATATCTGATGATAATCATTCATTATTTAACTTTTAATCACTTAAAATACAATCATTTTTAATATACTATTATTTAAAAATCTCGACATTAAGTTTATAAAAACTTTTTAAGTTAAATAAACTTTTCTTCTCTTTCAACATTAATTATACAATGACGATATTAATCTACTAAACTTTAAAATTAATACTCTATTATAATTTTATTTATATTAATTTTAACTACTTAAGTATATATATTAGAAATATAAATGATATGTATCTATATTAATTCTTTAAAATATTTTAGATTTTTAAAATATAAATAATTAAATATATTTATCAATTTTAATACTTTATTAAAAGATTTAAATAATTTATTTGCTTATTATTAATAATATCTTCATAATATTCAATACTAGTGATAAATATTATTTAAATAATATTTATATTATTTAAATAATATTATTTTTTTGCATAAATATAGAGATATTATATAAAAATATTAAATGTTAATATTTTCAATCTATTAAATTATCATTACATAATAAATTAAATAAATATATATCTTTTATAATATAAGTAAATAGTTTTATGATACTTAACTAAGAAAAAAAATAAAGGTTACTCAATGATTAACTGTAATTATATTTTAACAATTAATTATCTATTAGATTATTCAATTTTTTCCTATATTGGTGAATATTCTATAATTTATTAATATCCTAAAACGCAGATAAGAAAATTTTATTTATATAAACTTATTTATATTAATTAACAATTAAATCGCTTTTAAAGTTAACTATATTTTAATAAAAACATCTTCCTAAATTAAAGTATTGATGCATTCAATTCAAAGCGTTTATTATATATTATGAACATTTTATTTTTTATTAAAAATAATAAACATATATTATTATCAGTTATATATTGATATTAATAAGATAGTATTCTTAATACATTATATATATTGAGTATAGAAATTGTTTATTAATTAATAACTTAAATCTTTTTATATAAAACTTATTTACAGATATTATTTATTTAGAATGATGATTAAATCTTTAAAGTTACTAAAGCTTATTAATAATATAATAAAAATATCTGTTTTTATTATATTCTTAATAATTTTTATTATAGATAAAACTTAATATTAAAAAATTCTTTATTAAAATAACTAATTGATTTTTTTAAATCTAAGAGATTTTTTTTGAATATTTTTAATATTATTAATATAATAAAAACTAATTAATTCTTAATTGATATACTATAAATAACTTTAGAAATCGATAATCTAATCCATATATAATTTTAGTACTAGAAATGTTATATTTACATAAAATATTGATGCTATTAACTTAAAATATATAAAAATATTTATTAACTAAGAACTCTTATTTAAAAAGAGTAATAATCATATTATTTCTTATTTAATTCTAAATAATAAATCAGAAATATCATTATATATATAATAACATCTTTTTACTTTCTAAAAACAAACTAAACTTAATTCTTTATATTTTCTTTATTTTTTTTAACTTTTCGAAATCAAAACTCTTTAATTCATATGATAATTTTCTAACTAAATAACGTTATATCTAATATATGCTAATAGTATTTTAATTATTATATAATAAGAAAAATAAATTATTAATTTTATACTATAAACATTATTTCCTCTGCAATTCAAAAAAATTTTTATATTGTTTTGAAACAAAACAGTTTATTTTACGAATACTATTAAAACTTTAATTCAACATAATAATTATTATTTTAATAAAAAATATTTATGTTTATACTGATTATAGATCATATAACTAAATTTAATAATTTAATTAAATTAGATATTTTATATTTATATTATTAAAATAATAATATTAGATGATCTATCATATGATACTAGAATATAACAAATCTAATATAGAAAAATCTATAATAATTTTATAAGAAATAATAATGATCTTAATAATTATATACTAATAATTAATTTTATATTAATTAAGTATTTCCTTTAATTAATAAATATCAGCTAAATAATAATTACTTTAATATAATTATTATATGCAATAAAAACTTTTTTATTAAAAGATATTATATTATTAATGATAATGATTTAAATATATTTTATTTTAATGACTCTGTTCTATAAAATATTTATAATTATCTAAAATCTATTAGTAAATAAAATAAATAAAAATAATAATATAAATAAGATATATGTTAATAGCATAATTACAAATGCTAGCTATGCAATCAATAATAAAAATATAGTTCAATATAATTGAATAATGTTTGTTTAATTAAAAATTACATTTTAAATAACTATTTAAAATGTAATTTAAAATGAATAGTGATTAATTAATAGTTTTTATATTGTTATCACAATATATAATCCAACACATTCTTATAAAGAATATTTTATAGAATATAGATAATTTAATATTTAAGATATAAATAAATAAAAAAATAACTATTATTTACTATTATATCAAAAATAAACCTATATTTCATAGTTATTATTTTTAACTAAATTACAATTTTTATTAATCTTTTTAATTCATTATTAAATAATTCACTATCATATAATTCAAATATTATTAAATAATATTTTAACTATAAAAAATATTTACTTAATACTAATAAAATAGATAAGATTTATATCAAATTAAGCATTAATCGATGATTTTTTATTTTTTAATCAAATAAATCATTTATATTTTAAAATTATTTATTAATATTATTTATAATCTAATATAATCATTCTAAATTATAAATAAATACAATTATCTTAAATAATTGATTATTTTGAAAGACAATATGACATGATAAAATAAAAATAGTGTATAATTATTATATATAAATTATAAAATTATTTTTTATTTTTATAAAATTCATCATAATAACTATAGTTATTATCCTATCATTATAATGATTACATGTTTTTATTTTTATATCTTTAATATATTTTATCTAATCGATTCTCATTTTAATTTTTTTATTAATATTTCATTTTATATTAACAGATATTTATTCATTATAATTTTAAGTATTTCCTTTAATAAAACTTATTGTATTCGATTATATAAACAAACTATCGGTTAACGTTTTATGCATTAAAATTAACAGCAGTTATTGAATACTTATACTTAACCTTTAAAATACTTTATTCAACTTTCTTATGGATTGTTATATTATTTAATTAATGCATGATCTTTTATTTTAGATAAAATAAACTAACAAATAAGATATTTTTATTTAAAATTTTATCAGTTATATAAATTATCCTTATGTAGAATATTATTATTAATACGATTATTTTAACTCTTTTATTAAAATATATATAGATTAGTTATATGGAAGAATTCTATACTTAAAAAAATTTACGTTAGATATTACTTATATTTATAAGTTATAATTTAACAAAATAATAATAAAAAACATTTCTTAGTTCAATAAACATTAAAAATAGTTAATAACTTTTATTAGTAACAACATAATATTATAATTATATAGATATTTTATCTAAGTTTATCTTTTTATTAATTTATTTTACTTATTATTTTATCTTAATAACAATATTATAATCAATTCTTTTAAAATCAATTATTATTTGAAAAAATAAAAAGATATTAACCTAAACAAAGATAAATTTAATAAACCATTATTTAATAATAATTATTTTATTCCTCTTTTATTAACAAATATAAAAATTAAAGAATTATTTAGGAAATTAAAAACACTCTATAATTAACACTGAATATATCTTTAAAAAGATAATAAACAAAAGTATAAAAGATAAAATAGTTTATTTTCACAAAAATATAATCATATATACGAATAATAAATAAGATTTATTATCTTTATCAAAGATAGATTTATACAACACTAGAATCAGTTTATAATCATAAATATGTTTATTATCAATAAATTATCAATTTTCTATATATATTTTAAATAAAATAATTATCTAATGTTAGTTAGTAGTCTTTATAATTAATTAATGACATATTAATTAATTATATCTTTTAAATTTAACTATAAATTAAGTATTTCAAAATATTAATTTTATCGATTATATCACTATAGTTTTAATTAGAAAAATATTTCTTTTATAAAAAAATAATAAATCAAATTAATAAGAATTAATAATACCATGCGTTGATATATTCTTTTTAACTAAAAATAAAACTTAAACTAATATATTCTATAAGTTAATTACTGTAATTTGCGACAAATTATTAAAATTTATAAAATGGAAAACAAAGTACTAGATTTTTCATTTTACTTTACTTATCTTTGATCATCAATAGTTACTCCTTGTGGAGGAATAAACTTAAATTTATTTTTATCAAAATAATTATTTTTATGGTTCTTTAAATAATATGAATTTATTTGACCATTTTGATCTGTAATAGAAAACTGTTGAACAGTACCATTAGGCTGAATAGATATTGAAAAACATTTTATATATCCATTATTTTCTATCATTTTTAATAAAAAATTATTACCATTTTGAGTAATTTTATAACTATTCCAATTTTTAGGATTATTACTAGCAATTAGTATAAAAGGCATATCAAATATAACATTACTTACTAAAGTTATCGTAACTTGATTAATTAAAGGATTATAAAACCAAAAATTAGTGCCATCAGAAATTAATAAGATTTCATCTGGTGATATCATATGCCAATTAAATAAACTTGGATGTTTAATCCATAATTGACCCTCACCTTCCTGCATTAAACTACCATCAGGCATTGTTACTTTTTGTGAAAAATTAGCATAAAAACCATTTATTTTGTTTAATCGTTTTTGTAATTCAACTGAATCATCACCTGCTAATATTTGATTAATATAAAAAATTATTGATGATAATAATAATGTTACTACTTTTTTTATCACATAATGACCTTTATATTTATGATAGTTATTTGTTTTATATAAAAAATCAATTTTTATTTTGTTAAATAATTATATCTTAAATTTTAGAATTATTATTACTATATATTTTAAAAAAAAATTATTTGAATTTATATTTTTCTCATTAATTATAGTGTATTTATTATAATTAATATTAAATTCTTAATTGATGTTTAATAAACATATATAATAATTTTTATTAAATCATTAATTTATAATAGTTTTATAAAAAAGTAATTTAGATTTTTATAAATATTATAATAATTATCATCTTTAATATATTTGTCGTTATTTATCATATCATTGATATACTTAACTTTATTTTAAGTTTTTAAAAACTTGATTACAACATAAACTTTATGATTAAAAATAAAAATATTACAAATAGATAATATAAAATCAACTCTAGTTTAATCACATAATTAGCGCACACTAATTTATTTTGTTTTATTTATATAATATACGCAATTAATATAATTATATTAATCTTAATTAAAAACTATAATGATCTTACGGTATAATTATTTAAGTTTCCACGATAATATTAAATATATATTAAATATTAAATATTAAATATTATAAATATTATTAATAATATAATTAAAATTTTAAAATTAATTATAAATCAGTATATTTATATTATATAAATATACTGATTTATAATTATATATTACCGAATATATCATCATTACACTAAAGTAGATATAAATTTATAACGATATTTTATTTTATTAACATTCTTTAACACCATCTATTAAAATACTTTATCTCTATAATAACTTATTTTAACATATGAGAAAATTAATTTTATAAATAGGAAATTACAAAATTTTTATGACTAATAATATCAAAAAAATAATTTTAAGTTTTATTTTATATAAAAACTTAAAATTATGATATTAATCAAATTAATTCATCAAAATTAGTTTATAGATAATAAAATATTGATTTTTTAAATTATTTATAAATATTTATTTATAATATTTTTTTCTTCTATAAATATAGAGTTAATAATGATAAATTATATTAAAATTTATAATAAGTTAAAACTTTTAGTATATAAATAGCTTCATGTTTTTTATTATATAAATTCTAATATTATAGAAAATTATTCTATATTTATTTATTAACGTGTATTGAAAAACTATTTATTGATAAGAAACACTCTATCAGTTTATTTTTAATTAATTAAAAATAAATACTAATTAAATATCAATACTTAAATTCAAGTAAAAGTAAGTAAATAGTGTGGTACATCCAGAAAAACTAACAATTTTATTGTTGTAAAATAATCACTTAAACTAATATCTTCTCATATAAATATATTAAAATATTTATTTTTTTATTTATATTTAAAAATATATATCATTACATATGATATAAGACTTATAATTTTTAATGTTTTATTATTAAATGCTGATAATATTAAAAATATAATACTATTGAAGTAATATTCGTTACATTTTTTATTTTAATAAAATAAATTTTTATTTAATATATTTTATTATTTTCTCCATCTACATGCTTATTACTTTATTATTTTGATATAATTTTATCTTATTAAATAATTATTCATGTTAAAATATTTTTTATAATTAAAGTCTTTATTTTATTTAATTTAATAAAATAGATTTATCTTTAAAAGCAAACCTACATTGTTAATTTTTTATAAAATTGTTTGTATAATTTATTTATCCTTATTTCTCAATTTCAATACTTAATCTAAGTTACATGAATTTATGTTACTAAATCTTAATAAAATTTTTAATTTATACAAAATTCATATCACTTATTTTTTTAAAATTATAAATGTAAAATCAATTTGTTTCTTAGTAAAATAAAATTATTAAATAGAAATTCTGAACTTATGCCTATATTATAACTTATGAATTTTACATGTATTAAAATTATTATTCTAACATTAAATTTTATAGATATCATCATTATTTATAAAATTCATTATTCTCTTTATATTTTTAAATTTTTTCTTTATACTAATAGCCTTAATAACTTGATTTAGTAATATATCAAGATTATTTAAATTAATATTATTAAATATCTTAATATAAATATAACTTAAAAGATTCATATAAATATATATTTTATCTTTTATTTTATATTGTTAAATAATTATTTAATAATAAACTTTTGACTTAATTTCCTATTAATAACTTTACATTATTTAATGATAAATTATTTTTGCTATTATCATTCAATATTTCTTTTACTAATTATTTAATTGATAAAGTTTAAAAATATATTATCATGATAATACAATCTATTAGATATTATTTACTATCAGTTATTTTTTTAGTTTAATGAGATTAAAAATGAATTTTTTAATTTGAAATTTATTATTACTAATAATATAATCAATAATTAATGATAGTTTTACTAAAACTAATTCTCCAATTTTTTCTGAAATCATCAACCATGATAAACCTGTAAATAAAGTAAAACCAATAAACCAAATAAAAATCAATATAAATGTTGTTCCTAAAACACCAAATCTTGGTAAAATAGCATTACTGAAAATACTACCAATAATTCCACCTGATGGAAAATTAACTAAGTCATCAATATTGAGTGTTGCAATAGCACACGATGTAATTATTAACATTACTTCACCAATTAGATTTAAGGAAATAAGAAAAAAATTAAAATAATTATGATTATAGATATCTTTAAATATATTCCAGAATCCAAAGAATATAATTAATGGCAAGAAGTAAGCTAAAACACCAAAAATAGAGAAAAGAATATCTGCTAACCAAGCACCAACACTGCCGGCTAAATTTTTAATTGGTTCATTTCTCCAGGTAGTCTGTGACCAACTAGGATCATAAGGATAAAAACTTATTAAGGATATCATTAAAAAAATTGATAAGATAATAATAATAAATAAAATAAACTCTATTAGTATTTTTACATTACTGTTTTTTTTTAACTTTATATTTTTATCTTCCATCTATTTTTTTCGAAAATAATACTTTAATTTTATTTTATAATTATAAAATAATGAAATGAATAATATTTAGTTTTGAAACTATATTTATAAACACTAATATAGTTAGTTTTTAACTTTATGATTATTAAATCAAAATATCTTTATGAAGAAAATTGATTATTTTTCTTTATCTATTACATTACTTTAGGTAAGTACGCGTATTACTCTTTTACACTAAAAATAAAAAGTGAAGTTTCTAGTAATAATTTAAAATAAGAAAAAATATTATTGATCAGAGTTTTAAATAAATAATTAAAATCTTAAGAGAATTATATGACATTTTTTAAATTCCTTCTATTTTTTATACAATATAATTAAACTATTTAAAAACATATATAGCACCAAAAGACTAAAAGTGATTTTAACAAAAATAAATATAGATTCATTGAGATATTATGAATTCAATAAAACTAAATATTATCTAAAGATAAAATCTTTCAGATATAAATGATGTATACATTCAAAATTATATATTCGTAATAAACTAAATCTCTTAGAAAACTATACATTAAAATGCAACAATTTTCATAATTAATTAAGTATATTATTATCTATTACGATCAAAGTATTTTTTTAAACTTTTTTATTATAAATGATTTTATTATCTTTTTTATTTATTTTTATAGTTATACTATTTTTATTTTTTAATTAAATTTTAAAATATAATAAATTCAAACTTATATTTTAACATTAATATTTAGTAATAATATTTGATCTTATAAAGAAATTATTTAATTAGTTCTAAACTTGAAAATGAATGTGTGTTTATTTATATTTTTTTCAAAAAATATTTAAATTTTAAATAATGAAATTTAAATGATTAATTAAATTAGATTTTTTCTAAAAAAAATGTAATATCAGATTATTAAAATAATAAATAAAAAATATAATATTATATAAAAATATATTTTTTATTAATACTTTATTAATAAAAAATATTGAAAATTATAAATTTTAGATATTTATTTCTTAAATAAATAGTGAATCTTTTTATAAATTATATTATTTAAATAAAGTAATTAAAAATAAAACATTAGAAAAAAAATAATTATTTAGAATAATTATTCATTCAATTTATTTTTATTTTTTATTAATCTTATAAAATTGCAATATCTGAATAAATATTCTTAAAAGAGGAATGTATATGAGCAAAATTAATAATAGTAAAATTATTATTCTTGGATCTGGTCCAGCTGGCCATACTGCAACTATTTATGCTGCTAGAGCAAATCTAAATCCAATATTAATTACTGGTTTTCAACCAGGAGGACAATTAACTACTACAAATGAAATAGAAAATTGGCCTGGAGATCATATAAAATTAATGGGAGCAGTATTGATGGAGAGAATGCTACAACATACTAAAAAATTTACTACAGAAGAAAACATTATCAATGATCAAATTTATACTGTCGATCTTCATAAACGTCCATTTCAACTTATAGGTGATAATGGAATATATAGGTGTGATGCGCTTATAATAGCTACAGGTGCTTCAGCTCGTTATCTTGGCTTACCTTCCGAAGAATTATTTAAAGGTCGTGGTGTTTCAACTTGCGCTACTTGCGATGGTTTTTTTTATCGTAAAAAAAAAGTAGCTGTTATAGGTGGAGGAAATACAGCTATTGAAGAAGCACTTTATTTATCAAATATAGCCTCTGAAGTACATATTATTCATAGACGTGAAATATTTCGTGCCGAAAAAATTCTTATTCAGAGAATGATGAAAAAAGTAAAAACTGGAAATATTATATTACATACTAATTTTATACTTAATGAAGTATTAGGTGATAATAGTGGTGTCACTAAAATTAATTTACATTCAAGCAAAAATAATAATACAGAATCACTTTCTGTAGCAGGTGTATTTATCGCTATTGGACACACACCTAATACAAGTATTTTTACTGATCAATTAGTATTGAAAAATGGTTATATTCAAGTGAAATTTGGAACTAAAGGTAATGCAACTGAAACTTCAGTTAAAGGTGTTTTTGCTGCTGGTGATGTAATAGATCATGTATATCGTCAAGCGATTACATCAGCTGGTACCGGTTGTATGGCTGCCATTGATGCTGAACGTTATTTAGAAGCTAAGAAATGAAAGTAAATATTATAAATCAAATAATAATTATAATTCTATTTAATAAAGAGAAGATTTTTTACAAATATCACTTTTTTAAAAAAACTTATAAAAGATAATATTAGATATTAATTTAAATAAATTAAATTATAATTAATTAGTTTTTATCAAATATATAAAACAATTTATATATATAAAGAAAATAAAAATGAGTTAAATTAAATTGTTTAAACAAATAATCAGTGCTACTAAAACAATACTTATAATTATCATTCTTTTTTGAAATTATTAGTAATTTATTTATCATCAGTAAAATTTAACTTTTAGTTATTATAAATAATTATTGATTAAAGATAATGTATATCGCTACAATAAAAACAGATATTTAATTTAATTTTTTTATCATTTATTTTTTATATTTATTTTTAAAAAAATTTATACAAAAAGGATTAGATTTTTTTAATTGAGCTATTCATAATTTAGATATATAAGATGTTTAAAATAAACTTAATTAGATTAATACTTATTTAAATTAAGAAATAAATTTACTAAAATTTAGTAATTATCTCTATTATAAAGAGAATTAATAATATATAGAATTTTTCTTTCTAACTCTTAACTAAGAGTTATTTTTAAACTAGTTCAGTGTAGTTTTATTCATCCTAATTATATTTTTTATTAATTTGCTTATTCGATTAATCTATATATTTACCAAATATTTAATATTCTTATTTATTATATCATTTTAAATGAGTAATGACATTTATATTAATAAAAGATTTCTTTTGTTTAAAACAGATTAAATCGTATATTTTTATTGTTTATATATTTAAACTTAATATTTAATTAATATTTAAAAGTAATAAAAAATAAATAAAAACTACTTAAATAAGTAGTAATCAGAAAATTTTATAAAAGAATATATGATAATTTAATATAATCTATATATATTAGATTTCTTTCTAATCATAAATTATAATCATTCACAATAATATATATTAAGATTATTATTATTTATTTTATTTTTCTTATTTTGGAAAATTATATATTATTTTTAATAAAATATCATATTAGAGTTTTTATTAATTTGTTATATCTATATAGTATATCTATGGTGTAATTTATTATAAAGTAAATATGATTTATATAACCTGTTACAAAATATAAAAATATCAATAGTGTGTATATTTATAATTTCTATATTTATATTTTTAGTCCATATAAAATAACTATATCGTCAGATATATAAGATAATAATAAAATTAAGATAGTCAATTATTAATTATTATAGAGAATATATAAGATTTTTTTATAAAAACCTAGATTAATTTGATCTACTAAACTTTATTTTTATTTATCAAACTAACTTTATACTCTTAGCAAATATAAAAAGGTGGTTTAAATGATATAAAATTAATTTATTAATGAAATATTCTACATCGCGTATACCTTATAACTTATTCGATATCACTCTTTATTTACAGATATATATAAATTTTCATGAAATAATAGTTTAATATCAAATATTATCGATATAATATTTGATTATTTTGTTAAATAAACAACTAAATTTAGTCAATCAAATAGTTATTTATGTAAAAATATATAATAACTTTAATTATGATTAGATTTTGATATTTAAAATATTGTAATTGATTAGAAATCTTATTATTTAATATTAATTTTATTTAACATTTTTAAAATAAAATATTTTTATTAAGAAATAAATTTTATTTATAACAAAAACTTAGCAATTGTGAAATAAAAAAGAAAATAACCATGTTTATATTTTAATAAATTTAAAATTATTTATATATTATATTTTATCGTTATATAATAAAAGCAAAATTTAAAATCTTTAGTTAGAGATATTTTAATTAATAAATTTTAAATAAGATTTTTAATCAAAATATAGAATATATTAATTAATTATAATATAAAATCTTATAATTGATAATTATATTCATAATTATATTATAAGATAGAAATTCAATAATTAATAATACACATATATAGATTTTTATTTAAAATATAAAATATATAAGAAAGGATTAATTTTATTAAATTATTTTAATATGTATTATTTATTATAATAAGTATTTTATTTATTTACATGTTCTAATTAAATTTATATAAATATAACTTTTTTATCAGCAATAAAGTTATATGCAAGCAATAGAATACTTAATAGACGAATAGAAAATAATAGATATTATATTTTTAATATATATAGTTTTTTTAAAAAAAATAAAATCGCCATTAGTTATAAAATAAAGAATATATATTTTATATGTTAAAATCAAGCAAGTATACTTATTAGCTTATTAGAGTACTATATTCTCTATGAGAGTAAAAAAATAAATAAAAATTTACAATTAAATAAACTACTCTTATCTAATATTATTGAATTATTGATAAATAATAAAAAAGAAAATTATCATAAATATGGATAGTATTAAAATATATAAAATCATATAAACTCTAATTAGTTGACTTATTTATGTTACTAAATGTAAGAACATAAAATTAATTTTAAAGTTACTTAAAAGTTTAGATTTTTTTATTAAAATAACTAATAAAATCTGATTATAACTTATGTATGAACTTTTTATGTATAAAAAATAAAAAAAATTAAAAACTTAAAATTTTATAAGCTTCTTTATATACTATTCTTATATATTACAAAATAAAAAGATATAATTAATATAATTATAATTATTTAAAAATATTTTTATAAATTATATTAAATATTATATAGTTTTCTATATTAATATTCATTAAAAAATTACTAAAATTTACAAATACAATGTTAAATAGAAAAATAAATATTTATTTTAGATAGTTATTTATATGATGAAAGAAAATAAACTACTTATAATTAAGTAGATAATATAAATATTATACTATTTGTATTGAAAATAGTATTAATTTAATTATTATATTGAAGTTTATGTTAAATATAAAAAATATTTGATATAATTAAATATTTTTTATCATAATTTTCAATTTTTTATTATTAATTATTTGATAATCAAATAATTAATACATATACTCTAATAATTATTAGAATAAATTATTTAGTTCAATGATTAATACTTAGATAATTTTTTAAATTATCTTTATAAGAGATATCATATTTATAAATTTCTATAATTGATGATATAATAGAAATATATTAATTATATATTAATATATAATTAATATGATTATATATTAAAAAATAATGATTTTTAATAATTATTAAATTTTTTTATTAAAATAAAGAAAATAGATAACTATGATTAAATATAAGTTTGAAGATATAATAGCAGAATAATTAATGTTTTATATAATAAGTAAGGCATCTAGTATTTTATTTTTATTATTAATATATTATTAAAATTGAATATTTATTATATGTTTTGTATAATTAAGCTTTAATTATCTAATTTTAGTTTTTTATAAAAATGATTTTGAACTTAATCTTTATTTATATAAAGTTAGTTTTAAACTATTTTATCGTAAAACTTATTTATTAACTTAGAGAATTAGATGACTAAAGAAGACAATATTGAAATGCAAGGTATAGTACTAGATACTTTACCAAACACTATGTTTCGTGTTGAATTAGAAAATGGACACATAGTTACCGCTCATATTTCTGGAAAAATGCGTAAAAATTATATCCGTATTTTAACTGGAGATAAAGTAACTGTAGAGTTAACACCTTACGATTTAAGTAAAGGTAGAATCATTTTCCGAAGTCGTTAACTCATATTTATTTTAACTTTGTAAATATCTCTATAATAAATAGAGATATTTTTTATCATTATAAACTAATATAATTATTATAAATATATTACAAATTTAATTTATTTCTATAAATATCTTAAAATAGATAATTTTGTATCTTTTTGATTTAAATATATTATTATTAATTTTTAACTTAAAGATAAAAAATTTATTTTTTAATCGTTTTAAAATTATACTAAATTATATTATTGTTTATTTAATTATCATAATTTATCATAATATTTAACTGAAGTTATTAATATGATATATTTGTTTATTTCAATAAAAATTGATTTTCATAGAATTAAACGATGATTTAACAATGAATTTATATAAAATTTTAGATTTATTTTTTTATGTTAAAGTATAAAACAAAATAGTATAAATTTATTAATTTCTATATTTAGATAGAAATGAAAGTATTTTTTTATTTAAAAATATAATTTTTATAGCATTATTTAATAAGTAAAATAGATTTATTTTATGATATATTTTATATATAAGTATATATTAATTATCTTATTAAGATAATATTAAGAAATCAGATTTACTATTATTATTATCTAATTAAAATATAACTTATTAATTAAATTTTAATAAAAAATTAAATTACATCAATCATAATATGTTATATATTATATAATGAAATAAATAAATTAAAAATAATTTATTTTATATATTAATCTTTAAACTTCATTAATTAAAATTTATATTTTCTTATAAAATGTGCATTAATTAAATGATTTTATAAGTTATATTTCAATATTTAATATTTATTAAATTTTATATAAATTAAAGAACGATAATTTAAAATATAATAATTTTTGTTAGTACTTGTGAGTTAACTTTTTATATTGTAAATATTACTTATAAAAAAGAATGGAATATATCAATAATTCTTCAAGTTATTATCTAAATAAGTTAATTTATTTTAATTGCCTTATAATTATTTAAATCATGTAGTTTTTAATAAAACATTAATCCATATTATTTTATAGAATTTTTTCTATAATTTATTATAACTATAAGAATTTTATTTAAAATAAAAAAATATAACAGATAATTAATTTTATCTATAATACATTAATTATTTTATGATATCAGGTTTTATTATAAAATATATTTTTATGCTTATTTTATTAAAATAAATAATTATTTTTATTTAATAAATAATAATTTTTAATATATATATTATTAATAAATTAACTGCAAATCTTAAATTATTTTTAGCTTATAATAAAAATTATAAATTTTGATTTATATTTATAAATATAATTACTATTAATAAACTATACGCTCAATCTTAACAGAAGACGTAATAATATCTATTTTAGATTTTTTATATTCCATTAGTAGTATTTATCCTTAATCTTTAAAACATAATTAATTCTTCAATAGGCATTTTATCAAAATCCATTTGATTTTAATTTAATAATTTTAATAAAAATACTTAATTCAATTATAAGTATTAACTTTTTTTCTAAAAGAAAAGATATTATCTATAAATAATTATATAGATTTTAAATAAATAAAATATCTTTTATCTCTTCTAAAATATTTAATATTTCTTTGAAATATTTTTAAAATTACTTAAATACCTAAATACAAATTAATAATAAACCGATATATTAAAATATATACTTAATTTATAATTATTTTTAAATATTTTTGTTATAAAATATGTGAACTATATTAACCATTAAGATTTTTTTTCTTATATCATATATCAGTTCAATAACTAAAAGCCAATTATTACATTTATAATAAAAATTATAATTATTCTTTTGCTTAAGTAGATATTAAAAAAATTTTTTTCGATTCTTGATAATGGATAAAAATTCACTATGACTTTTTTCATTAAACTCTTAAATTTAATAAAACTTTTCATTTTAATGACGATTATTCATAGAATTTACGATAATTATTATATATCTAAATACTTTTATATTATTAAAAAGGAAATTAAGGATATCAATTAAATTTATTTATTATTTATATAATAAATAAATTACTTAATGATCTTATTCAGATAATATAGTAAGAAATAAGATTGATATCAATAATTTTATTTCATTAAAATATCAATAAATATCAAATATAATACGAAATAATATCTATTAAAAACTCAGTATGATTTTTTTTATATTTTAGCTATTATTCTAAATAATAATATAAATCATTACTTATGAAAAATTTTTTAATCTTTAGTATAAATATAATAAATTAACCTTTATAACCACTTATATTACTTCTATTATTAATTTATTGTTGAATAACATATTTTAAATAAATTGATAAATTTTCATAAATTTAATACCTATCATCAACAATCTCTTTTCTTGACTTTAAAAAAAGTGATTTATTATTAAGTTTATTTCAGATTAAAATAATTATTTTTAATGAATTAGTTCAATAAAACTTCCTATATTATGAATAAATAATAGATATTAATATTTTTTATGAATGTAAAATTATCTTAATTATCTTTTATAGCTTTATAATAATAAAAAATAACGTAAATATATTTCTGGTTAGATGTAAATATCTAGTATAATTTCTATGATTATTTTATTTAGAAGAAAGAAATTTATTGATATCTATATTATAAAATATATTCATATTATCATTATAATTATTTATGATTAACTTATGGATTATAAGTAATTATATTATATATTTTATTTTTTATTAAATTTTAGATTGGATTTTATAATATATTTGTCATTAATTTATTATATAAAATTCAGTTTAATATTTTATTTATTTAGTTTTTAATTATATTAGTTTTATTATTTTAATTATATTTACTAATAATTATTTTTTAAAAAGATAAATAATAAAAAATAATAACTTATATAAATATTTATACTAAAATATTTATACTAAAATATTTATAACTTAATTACTATTTTGTAAATACAACAAAATTGGTATTATATACTTTTAAAATAAAATTATATAATTAAATAATTTTAAATATAATTTAGTATAAAATAAATAATTCATCAGTATTTTTTTTGAAAATATCATATTTTGAAATATATAAAATAAAAATAAGTATAAAAGATATATTTACGATATTTTATTATTTATATTATATTATAAATATTAAAATTTAATTTATTCTGTTAAAATTTTTATAATTTACATTATATTTATATTTTATAAAAATTAATTAATTCTATTTATTATTATTTTATTAGATAAAAAAAATCAAGAATAATGATCAATTATTAATAAAAAAAACTAAAATAAAAAGAGTAGTTTTATATTAAAAATATATAATCTAAATAATATTAAATAAAAATTGAATTTTTAAAAATAATTAAAATATCTAAAAATTCAGTAACAAACAAATAAATAACATTTATATTAAAATTTTATATATGATATATTTAATTAAATAACTAATTTCATCTGGAATATTAATTTATTTTATCGATTTAATTAGTAAATATAAAATATTTATTAATATTATTTATTTAAGTAAGTAGTATGAAATAATAATAATTATTATTAAAAATAATTTTAATTATATTAATAGGTTTCTTTTCTATTTAATAAACTCTTATAGAGATTATTTATAAAAATATATTTTATATCTTAAAATTATTAATAGTTTTGATAACTATTATTTTTTCTTATAAATATAAATATTATTTTATCCTAAAACTAAAATTGTTAAAATAAAAATAATTTATATAATAAAATAATTTATCTTTATTAAAATGCTTATAAATTTATAATATATTTTTATTTTATAAATTAATTTTTATTAAGTTTCCATAGAATACTATATTAATAAGTATATTTTAAAATAAGATTACTTTAGCTCTAAGATTATATAGAGGTATTTAAGTACATCACTTTTATTACTATAATGTCTATAGTTTTTTTACTATATCATAAAAACTAAATTATAAATATTTAAATTTTATATATTTTAAATATTTAATTCTAATTACCATAACATAACTAAATATCAGTATATTATTTATTTATAATAATAAAAATATACTTACTATTATATTAAATTTAAACCACTTATCTTAAATATTCATTTTATTTTATAAGTTTATATCAATCTAAATTAATTTTAAAATAAAAGTTAAAAATATTTATTTTTTTATTAACTAATATTAATTAACATTAATTATTTTTCATAGTATTAATAATAAAATACTAGCGAGAGGTTAAATATTGATAATAAAGATAATAACAAGTATAGTAAGTTATATATGCATTTGATTAATAAATATTTTAACTATCTATATAATAGATATCACTTATTTAATTTAATCAAAATATTATATCATTGTAATTTTCAATTGTTTAAAAAATAAGCTGATAATATTTTATATATTATTATATAATATCAATTTATAAACAATTTTTATATTTTAATTCTAAATATTATATTATTAGATTTATATATCTTTATATGTTTAATAACTAAAATCGTTTTATATCTAGATTAATTTCATTATTTAAAAAAATAGTAATAATTTATAACTTGAATGATTATTAAATAATCTCATTTGATTAATTTTGTAATATTATTTTATTTATGTTTTTGAAACAACAGAGAATCAATGTTTTCTTTTGTTTGTTAACTGATAATTAAATTATATAATGATTAATTTAGTTTTTTACATTTAAAGATATGATATATTAATAATATAATTTTTAATTTAAAACGTTTTAATAATGTATTTAGAATACAAATAATTATATATTAATCGATAAAAATAATAATAAATTATAATTTTAAAAATAAAATATTATTTATGTAATAATAAAAATTTTTTGTTATAATAGTTTATTTAGTTAGAATATTATTTTCTATAAATTAATTTTTCTAAAAAATCAAAATATTCATTATTAATGAACTTAAAATAAATTTAAAATATCAATAATAAAACAATTAATAAGTATTAATAATTAAGATAAAAATTTCAAAATATCTATCGATAAATCTAATATTTACATTATCTATAATTCATGATATTTCTATATAAAGAAATTTTAAATTAATAAATTAACATCTATTATTCATATAATATTTTAGATATAATATCTTACTTAAGTTATTATTAAATAACTAAAAGAATTTTTATATTTATATAATTTTATATAGCAACTTTAATTTTTTAACTTTTCTTTTTATATCAATAAACAATATTTAAAATATTAATTTCAATCACATTTAATAATAAAATAATCTATTTATTAATATATTTTTATATAATTCATGTTAAATTTTAATTTTTAAAGTTATTTCTATTTTAAAATATGATATAGATTGATTATTTTTAAAAATATGTAATTATAATTATATTGTTATTTTTATATATAGATATATGATGTATATATAAAATATTTTTTAAACTTTATTAAAAGTTTATGTAGTTTCGTATTAAAATAATAAATACGTTTATAATTTATATTCTAGTAATAAAAATCATTGATATTAACTTAAAAATTAAATTTTTTTTAAAAAAATAAAATAATTAAAAATTTGATTTATCTTATAATAATTAAAAATTTTTCTTGATTAAAAATAATTATTTTTCTTTTTAAGACTAATAAAAAATATAAATAAATAGAAAGAATAGTGGTATACATACTTAAAATTATTTTTATTTTTTTAAATAAAACTTAATTTAATCTAATTTATGTAAAAAAAATTTTTATTAACCTTTAAAACACAAATATTAATTTTAATTTCATTATGCTTTATCATAAATAAAATAACTTGATATTTTATATATTAATAATAATATCTATATCTTATTTATATTTAATATTAATTTGAAAAGTGATAAAGTTATATTAATTTAATACTTAATTAATATATTTTATATTTTTAAAAATATTTATTTTTATAAATTAATTAATACTAATAAGTTATTATTTTCCTAAAAATTTTTTAAAAAATATAGATTAAATCAAGAAAAGTATATATAGTTCAAATTTATTTGATGATTTATATTTAATAATAATTAAATCTCAAATTTTTAAACTAAATATATATAAGATAAATATTTAAAAATATAAGATATAAAAAATTATAATTCCTTACATTTAGTCGAATAAAGTTATTAGGATAAAAATCAATCTCATTGAATATTTAACGATTTAATAAAATAAGATTTATATCTTATATCCATTTTTTACTATCTAGTATAGAATGAATATAGATAAATAATAGTTCATGAAAATATTATGAAAAATATTGTTCAGTTATATAAATAAAAATAAATTATCTATACTTCTTCAAACCTATTAGTTAAATAGATTATTTTTAAATAAAAAAATATAAGTAAATAATATTTTGTGATATAAAACTATAGGTATATTCATTTCTAATAATTTTCATCGTATTATTTTTATAAATTACATATTTAAATATGTATTCTTTAAATGCTATTTAGCATACTATTCTTTTATTCTTTTATTAAAAAATATTTTAAGAAAAATCCATATTTTCAATTAACAATATAGTGTTAAATCATTATTAGAAATTTTACGATAATAAGAAATTTTTTATTTATTTCTTTCATTATTTATATGAAATTTCCTATAAAAATAAAATCTATATTTATTTTCATTAATTATCTGTTCTTTTATATTCGTTTTAAAATTTTTTTAAAAAAAAATTAAAAACTCATTAATTTAATAAAGAATAATTAATTAATTTATTAAGTTTAATATAAATTGATTAATATATTTTATAAGTTTATGCAGTTTATAAAAACAATTATAAGTAACCTAAATTAATCTATTAATTAGTTATATAAATAAAATTGTTAAAAAATTTACTTTAAGTTTAATAAAGTAATTCATAACTTTTAGATCATCATAAACTATATTTTACTTTAGGTATAATGTACGTATTATACGATATAGATTTTTTATAGTTATCAAAAGGTATTATAATGGTCTATTATGTTTTATTAACATATTTAATTAGAATTAATATGAAAACTATGTCTTTCAATATTTAAATAAAATGAAATATGATCTAAGTATTTTATACTTAGCTATAAAAAGATATTTTACCTAAAATTAACGTATTGAATTTTAAGAATTTGAAAAATAGATATCTTAATTCATTTTTAGCTATTTAATTTTAATACAAATTAAATTATGATGTTTTATCCAATTGTAGGATAGAATAAATCAAGATAAATATATATCTTTATATCTTATAAATTTATTAGATTATTTTTTAATATATGTATAATTTATTTAAAATTAAATTTGTTATAAATGACTAAATAATAAACCAGTTGTTTTATTAAGTGATACATAACATAATGATCACTTAATAAATTTATAGATCTGATAAAAGAGTATTTGAAGTGTTCATAAAAACTTTTATAATTGAAAAGTTATTTCTATTTTTTAAAAAAAATTTTTTTAAAAATAAATCTTTTATAATAAAGACTATTAATTTTTAAATAAAATAGCTATATCTATTATTTTTATTATTAATAATAAGTTAAAAATTAACTTTGTTATTCATTTAATAAAAATAATACTTAAAAATAGATGATCCACATAAATATAAAGACTTTGATTATAAATTATAAATAGGTTTATTAATTAGTAAAAATAATAAATTATAAATTATAAGAATTTACCAAAAAATGATAACTATTAAGTAAAATTTATTAATTTTACTATAAAACTAAATATTGGAATGTATATAAATACCTTAATTAAGGATATTAAAAATATGAAATATCATAATATGAGAAAAATATTCTATAATATATAGTTAATCTTGAAGATTATTTAAATATTAACATATTTAAAATAAATAAATATAAATATAACTTTTATATCTATGATAAAATTTAATAAACTTCAGAATATTAAATTAAACAGTATAAATTAAATAATTCAGAAAATAGATTATTATATAATAATGAACTTATTAATGATTATAATTAGTAAATATATTAATTAACCAATAAAAATCTATAATATTTACTTACATAGTAAAACATAAACTTTTTAATTATAAAAAACAAATAAGCAACAAAAAGCTAAATAAACTGAAAATTAATTTAATTAATTTTATAGAAAATTAATTATAAAAATAAGGATTTACATCAAGATAAATATTGTTTAATTAATATTTGAAATTGATCATTAAATATAATTTATTATATATTTGATTATTACTAAGATATAAAAATCTTAAACTATTTTAAAATTAATAGAAATATATGAAATTATATTAAAAATCAAATTTAAAAATGTAGATCTTTTATTAATATTATTTTGAATGATAATATATATAACTTTCTTATTTATTTTATCTGTATAATGGCTAAAAGAATAAAAAATATTGTAAAAATATTTATAAATTAAACTTTTATTATTTATTGAGTTTATCGATGTTACTCAATATTATTATATAATTTATATTTGAATATTTATCGTATTAATTGTCAATAGTTTTTAGAAAAAAAGATAAAACTATACGTAGTATATTTATAAATTATTACTTAAATTAATATTGCTATTTAATATCAGCATTTTATTATAAATAATAATTTATAATAAAATATATATTAATTTGCAAAAAAATAAAAAACTAATAACTAGTTTGATAATAATAATTAATTAATATTTTATTTAATAAATATATTTACTAACTTATTGATTATTTAGTTTTTTTATTATTCATTCATATATAATAGATTATTAACTATAGATAGTTTAACTAGGCATCAGTAATTTTTACTATTTATTTAATTTAACTATTATCTTGGTAATAATTTTTATTATTGAATAGTCAATAATAAAAGATAGTATCTATTGATACTAATCATCTTTAGTAAATCTAGTTAATATTATTATATTATAGTAATTAATTAAATAATATTATCAATGTAATTATCTTTTATGGATGAAAAATTATAATATATATTTTATAATAGATTATATTTATTCTAATAAATAAATATAAAATTTACAAATAGTTTTTAAAAATCATATTTTACTTTGAAATATCTGTGATAACAATTAAACATATTATTAATTAAATAATTGTGATTTTTAATGTTATATCTTAAATTAAAATTATGCTATATAATCTTATCAACTCTTCTACTATTTTATAAAACATTGTTTAAATCGATTAAAATAATATAATAAATCTTAAAAAATATTTAATTATCCGAATAGGCATAGAATAAATATTCTCTTCTTTAATATTTATTAAAAGAAAAAATCATTTTTATAAATATATTAAAGTTAAATTTTATTTAACATTGCTACGTTATTATATTGATATTTACTGATTAATAGAATACTATAAATGAAGAATATTAGAAGTATCACTTTTATTTCATTCACTTGAAGATACGAATTATATTTATATTTTATAAAGTTATATTATAGATAAACTATACGTATTAAAATGACTTATTTTCTATTTAAAATAGGAATATATTGCTAATTTTTTATTATAAAAAACTTTAAATGCGTGATAATATATCAATCAATAAATAATTGAAATTATTTCTTTATTTAAAATCTTTTTTATCATGAGTGTTTTATAAAATCATAAAATAAATCGTAAATTTTACTATATAATTAACTATTTACTAGTTAATGAAAATATTATATAAGATTATTTATTCTTCTGTTATTATTTGAGTTTTTAATATAAAAAGAGTTTTTAGTGAATTTTTATCTTTTATTATTATCAAAGATATCATATTTAAAACTAATATTAAAAGTAAGAATAAAACGTTAATCGATAATCTCTTTCACTATTATAATTTAGTATAAAATTATATATATTTTTAATATAATAAATATTTGTTATTAAACGAAACTATCTTAAATTATGTTTTAATTATATTATTTTATTTCTTATATTCATTTTAATTTTGATAAACTCTCTATGAGAGAAAATAGCATAATTTATCATTCAATATCTTGCTATAAGATAGTGAATTATGATATTAAATTTATTTATCAATAAATATTTTAAATTAAATATAAAGTAATTTTTTTAAAATACTGATATTTTCTATACTACTTTTTTTGATTTTTACTTTTATTATAACTTTAAAATTAAAAAAACTTATTTCTTTATTGTATTTAACTAACATCTTTATCTATAAAGATGTTATTAAAAAATTAATAAATTATAGAAAACTGTAGACTAAATAATTTAATTTAACATCATAATCGAATAAAAAACTTATGATTAATTTAACTGTATATATATAGATTAATACTTTTTATTTTCTTATTAAATTTAATAATTATATTTTTTCTTAGTTTGTGTAAATAAAATTTATTATTTTAATAATAAATTTACTTATTAATAATAATCCTTTATTTATTTAAATATGAAATATAATAGTTAGTTTAACTCAAATATTCTAATCCTTCTATATATGGGCGTAAAATTTCAGGTATTTGAATACGTCCATCAGCTTGTTGATAATTTTCCATAACAGCTATCAATGTGCGACCAACAGCTAGACCTGAACCATTTACAGTATGAACAAATTGTAGTTTTTTGTTATTTTTATAACGTAAACGTGCTTTCATACGTCTCGCTTGAAAATCTTTAGTGTTTGAACAAGAAGAGATTTCAATATAAGTATTTCTGCTCGGTAGCCATACTTCAAGATCGTATGTTTTACAAGCAGAAAAACCCATATCGCCAGTACATAAAATTATTTTACGATATGGCAATTTTAATAATTGTAATACCTTTTCTGCATGGCTGGTTAATTCTTCTAGTGCTGCCATAGACGTTCTAGGATCGACTATTTGTACTAATTCAACCTTATCAAATTGATGCATACGAATTAGACCACGGGTATCAAGACCATAAGAACCAGCTTCAGAACGAAAACAAGGAGTATGTGATGTTAGTCTTAATGGTAATATATCCGCTGATAAGATTTCATTACTTACTAAATTAGTCATAGGTACTTCTGCTGTTGGAATTAAAGCATATTGTTGATTCGATATTTTATCTTTTAATGGTTTAGTGTGAAAAAGATCATCACTAAATTTTGGTAGTTGCCCAGTACCATAAAGAGTTTTATGATTTACTAAATATGGAACATATGTTTCTACATAACCATGTTGTCCGGTATGTAAATCCAACATAAATTGAGCTAATATTCGATGTAAACGTGCAATATGTCCTTTCATGATCACAAATCTAGAACCAGTAATCTTTACTGCGTTAGGAAAATCTAAACCACTAATTAATTCACCTAATGTTACATGATCTTTGATAGAAAAATTATACTTTCGCGGATTACCCCAACGACTTATTTCAATATTATCATTTTTATCCTTACCATTTTGCACACTTTCATCAGGCAAATTAGGTAAATTTAAGGAAATATTCCGAATATTATCTTGTATATTTATTAGTTTATTTTTAGTCTTATGAAGTTCCTCATTACACTGATTAACTTCATTACATAATGACTCAATATTTTCACCATGCGCTTTCGTTATACCAATTGTCTTCGAGATTGAGTTTCGTTTTGCTTGTAAAATTTCCATTTTAATTTGTAAATATTTGCACTCTTTTTCTAGTTTACGAAATTTCTTTACATCTAAAATAAACCCTCTACGACTTAGTTTTTCAGCAACTGAGTCTAATTCATTGCGTAGCAAATTTGGATCAAGCATACATAACCTATAATAATTTTTAATTAAAAATAAAAATATGTCAGTATTATATTTTCTGATCATCAACCACTTTATAAAAAAATTAATTACATTGTTAATTTGAATTTTTAATGATACTATTTTATTAAACTATTTTGAGTTTAATATATCATCAAGAATAATTTTTGCCAATTTTTCTTTTTAAATTACATTTAAATAATAATTAATAAACGCTTTTATCTTTAAATATAAATATAATTTACTTGATATTCTTATGTTTATTTAAATTTAAAATTTTTTAAAAGGTTATTGGTTTATTTATTTATTAAATATTAGTACATATAAAATATGAAATAATTTCATCTAAAAATTTTTAATATTAATATGAATATACTTAAAAGTTATTTAAATAAAATTATGATGATTTAAATATTATGAGATATAATATATATAAATAAATATTATACCATTTAATTTTATATTAAAACTATTTCATCTCTTGCATAATTAAATAAATTGAATCTAAAATAATTTTATTATTTACTTAAATAGAAAATGATTAAGCTTAATGTTATTTTTTATGTTATTTATAGATAAATTAAAATATATGGTTATTTATTTATCAAAAAAATTTTAATAAATTTTATAGATTTTTTATAATATCATATATATCTTATATATCATACAAAATACTTTTTAACTTATTTTTAAATATATCAGAAAATTTTATATATTATATATATTATAATACTTTTATAAATACAAGTTTAGCATCTCTATTCAATTTCAGATATTTTATGTATTTTTTTATTTTATTAAGTATTGTATATATAACTATAAATAAATTATTTTTCCATAATTTACTTTAAAATAATTTAAGATTCTTGTTAGAATAAATTAAAGTAAATAAATTCTAATATATCTTATACTAAATAAATATTTTTCAATAAAAATTATTATAAAATTTTAAATATATGATTTTTATAGAAAAAATTAATTTTAAGAGATATATGTTATACATATTTAAATTTTAAATTAAACTAATTAAATGCAACTATTCAGTATTATTTATATGATTAACTTTTTTTAAGTTATTATAAAGAACTTATAATAAAAAAAATAATTAATAAAAAGTATTAATAAAAATTAAAGATTTTATTGATAAAAATTTATTTATGAGATAACATATTTTATCTAAAATACATAAATAATTATTAAATATATAAAATTTTATATAAATATCCTCATGAGTATATAAAATATTAAAGTAAGAAATAATTTTAACGTAATAAGAGTAAAAATATTACTTTGTTTAGTTTTATTATATATAGTGATTTAGAAAATAATCAATATTTATTAAATTAATTACTTATTATTAATTTATTTCATATAAATATACTTATTGGTTTAAAGAATAAATTTGAAATAAGAATATAATATTTATTATAAGATGGTATTAAAAAGATTAAATAATGATTAAATGTTATATTAGTAATTTATTTATTGATAGATGATATTATAAATTGATATAATATTAATAATATTTTTTTTAAAAAATATTGAAAATACAAGAATAGTATATAAATTTCTTATTTATTATTTTTTACATTTATTAAAATAGGTTTATTAATTTAGATAATAAACAGTAAATATGTTGTTTATAAAAAATATATTGGTTAAATTGATGTTTAAAATATAATACAAAATTAATTTGTATAGTTATATATATCGGAATATATCATGCGTTGATATATAACTTTTTTATTAGAAATAAACGAATAAAATAACTAGTTATTCGCTAGTATTATCATTAATTAGTATTAAGAATTTAATTAAAATAAAAATAAAAGTAATATTCAAATTCTTACAAAAATAAAATAAATCTTAAATAGTAGTTAGATCACCATAATGGTTCTGAACTTTTATTGATAGCTAAAATAAGTATATTGACTGATAACGATAACTATTTGCCATAGTTTTTTTAAAAAAACTAAAATATTCATGAAATAATTAAACTATAGTGAATAATCTATTTAAAATAACTATTTAAAATAGATATATATATAAGATATAAAATAAATAGAAGTATAAAATATATAGATATATTTTACTATAAATGTTAATAAATATCATTAGGATAATTTATTTATATTCTAGTGTTTTTATATTAAAATTTATCAAAAAATAATAATATAATGTTTGCATAGTATTTCATTTGATAGAAAATTACTAATTAAACGCTAAAAATACAAAGTATTTAATTAAAATTATTAAAAAAATTTGACGAATTATTATAGATTATAAATTAAAATACCTAATAATCTGATGTAAAAAATTCGTTTTTTAAAAAATGCTTTTTTTTTACATATCATTCATAATTACAAATAAAAATGATTATCATACTCATGATATCGTTATAAAAATAGTTAAGAGATATTTATTTACTTTCTATTTATTAAATAATGAATTTATATATTTAAATTTAAAAAAAACTAATTAAATAAACTAATTACTTTCTGATAAAAGTGTTAAAATATGAATGTTTTAGAAGTGTATTAAATATATTTTAAACTAAATAATTGGCGAATTAGGATTATTTTATATTTTTAAGAAAAAAACTTTAACTATTATTAAATAATAGAAAATAAAAAACTTTAAATTAATTTATTAAGTTTTTAATAATAATATGAATGATTGACCTATATATTAACTTTTTAAATTAGAAAAAAAATAAAAAATATATCTTAGAATATACAATCGATATCTTAATATTAATTAAAATTATTAAAAATATAAATAATTTATATACTATTATTTTAATAGTACTATTTTTATCAGATGAATTAATAACTCTATTCAAAATAGAGAACATTTTCTATTAACCAAAATAATACAAATAAATGAAAACAAAATGTTTATTAAAATAAGATATGACACTTACCTAATATAAATCTTAAGTAATAAAGATTTATATAAATTTAGCATAAATATGTCAATTTAGAATTAATGATATTAAGTATTAATTAATACTTTTTGAGTTATAAAATAAATTATTATCTCAATTGTTTTAATTTATTAATTATTTTATTGATATATAATTAATATATATATTATATAATAAATAATTTGTAAAAATCAATTATTAATAAAAGAAATATAGATGATATTCTAAATTTATCTAGTTAATATTTTAATCTATGGATTTAGTTGTTAAATACTAAATTTATATTTTTTATTGTTATAACGCTACTAATATTTTAAATATCTAAATGATGATAATTTTAATATCCATTAGTTAAAAACTATCAATCATATTATAATATAAACTAATGATTATTAATATTATATTTAACAATCTTTAATGTTTTATTAAAAAATAAACAATTCTTATACTATATAATCACTATATAATTAAACAGTATTTAATGATATCAATAAAACTTGTTAAAATAATATTAGTATACTTTAAAATACCTTTATATGAATTTTGATAACATACTAATAAATTTAAGATTTTTAATATTTTAAAACATCAAAGTTATTTGATAGATTAATTAAATATATAAAATATGTTTATTATTATTTTAATTATATTAATTAATAAAAGATTTATTATTTTAAATTTAATGTTTAATATCTTTTTTATTAAAATGATTATTTTAAAATACATAATAGATAATCTCTATTATCAATAGATAAGGTATCTTATCATATTTTATTTCATTTTCGAATATTGCTTAATAATATTTATTTCAAATATAGTTTTTCATTTTTTATCACTAATTTTTGATATAACTATTATTAATAGTAATTCTCTATCTAGTTAAAAAATTAATTAATTTTATGTATTAAAAGAAAGGATTTAAGTTTTGTTAATTGAATAAGTATTATGATATTTTACAATAAAATATCATTTTTTTTATTTTATAAATAACAGTAATTATATTTTGTATGATAAATTATCTATTATATAATTTATTTTTTTGCTGCTTAACTTGATATTAAAATGTTTGTTATTTAACTTTATCAAATATAAAAAAATATATTTATCTAAATTTAATTTATATATATTAATAATTAAACAGTTTTATAACTTATGATATTTACTAATATATCTTTTAATTAATATCTTTTATATCTTTAATATTTTTAATTAAAGTATTGATATAGATCTTCTTAGTATTTATTTCTTATAAGAAAATAGAATATAATTAATGATCTTATTGCTTATAGATTTAATGATTAGTAAAGCTTTAAATCATTGATATTATAAAATAATAAATAACATTTTTTATTTATACCTAAAGTCTTACTAATAGTTTATTTTATATGTTTTTACATTGTGTATGCATATAAACAACAAAGTTAAAATCCAACTAAATTGTAAGAATTAAAATATAAAACATGGTTATATTATGTTTTACTTTGCGATTAATAAATTTTGTTATATATGTATTTTAATTTTAAAAGAAGTTTTCCATTATAGATTATCATAAAACAATTTTATTGTAACAAAAATTGTTTTATGATAATCTAACAGTATCTTCAATAATCTATTTCTCTCTAATAACTAATTTATTATAAATTGTTTAAGTAAAAAATAATCGAATTGATAATAAAAGTTGTTTATAAATCATCTTAATATAAAATACTTTATATATATTAAAATTAATACTATATTTTATAAAATATTAAATCTATATAAAATACAGATAAAAATACAATGGAGATGACTATATAAAATATTTTTTATTAATATATATTAATTAGATAAAATTTTAAAATAAATAAATAAAGTTATTATCTGTGTTAATAGAATATATAGAAAAAATAATTAAATTTTTATCATTAATTATGTTTATGTTATCAAGACCAATATAATAGCGTTCTATCTTAAATGAATTTTATAATATGAGTTAAGAATATATAGTTAAGAAGATATAGTTAAGAAGATATATAAAAAATATTTTAAATTCTAGTAAAATACTGAATCACTAGATTTAGAGTTTAAACATAAAATTTATTTAGAATAATTTTTTCTATAAAATAACTTTAAAAAATAAGAATTTAAATAAAATATTAGATAATTTATTTAAAAATATAATAATCATTATATAGATATATAATTATTTTCATCTTACATTATAATATTTAATTATAGTTACTTTATAAAGATGATTTTATATAGTATATTTTAGTTTCAAATATTTTGCTAAGTTTAATTTATATAAGCTATAATTATTCAATTTAGATCTTTATTTAAATTTAAAAAAAATCAAAGTTTTTATGAAAAATCAAATGATAAATAAATATAAATATAATTTTTCTTTATAAAATATAAAATATAATTAACTAATATAAAATAAAATTAAAAGTTTATTTACCTTTTTTTACTTTCAAATTTATTCATTAAATATATATAATTCTTTATATAAAGATATTATTTTTTTTATTATAAATAGAATTATTTAATATCTAAAATAATATATATTATATATTTTCTTTTATTATTTTTTAAATTGAATATTCAATCATAGCAAAAGAAAAAGTTATTTTATTTTTTTTGCAATTTAATTAAATTTATTTATAGCGTTATTAATTATTAATATTTTTAATAAAAAATATCTTTTTAATTATACTATATTTATTTTTTATTATTCAAATAACTTATATTTTATCTTCAAAAAAAATTTTTATAATATGTTTGTGTGATCATTAATTATTTTAAGATTAACTAAAGTATTATTAATTTATCTAAATATAAAGATATATAGAAATTTAATTTAAATATAAAATTAATATTTATTTATTTTTTACTATTATTAAAATAATAATTGATATTAATTTGTTTGAAAATAATCATAATTTACAATTATTTAAAAGATAAAAAAATACTTTTATTATCAGAACATAAAAAATAATATAAAATATTAATAATTTAACTATTTTGTTTTAGCGAAGTATAGAATTATATAGTTACTCTATTTATTTTTAAATATATTAAATTTTATATTTTTATTAAGAGTAGTATATGTATATTAAAAATATGACTTTTCTATATTTATTAATTTAGATTTTTAATTTAAACAATAAATCTATTATGCATCCAATAATGATATATTATTATTTTTCTTATTATAAGATAGAATATTTATATATAATGATATATAATAGTTTATAGTTTCTTAAGATAAATTAAAATATGGAAATAATTTATCTGTAACTTATATTAATAGAAACAAATACTTCATCCATTATTCAATGGATAAAGTAAATTATAAAAATAATATTTTATTTATAATAAATAAAATACAAACAAATAAACGTTTAATATAAATAATAAATGACATTAGATATATTTTATTACATTTTAATTTTATTATTTACTATAGAGTAATAGTAATTAAGTTACTTTATAAATATGAATTATATTGATAATATTATAATAGATTCATATGACAAGATATTTATTTTGAAAATAGTTTAAATTCAATTTAATTTATATATATAAATTAATATAAAATATTAAAATACTATATTAATATAATATTAATCATTAATTATATTAAAATACTTAATTATTTATAATTTTTATTATAAATTTATTTTAAAACATTTAAATAAATACTATTTAATTTAGATTTTAAGTTATTTTTTTAATTTATTTAGAAAACTAAGTTTTTAATAATTATACATTATAATTATTAATTAGTTCATTATTTAGTTATTATATAATTTTTTATAAACATATTTTTATATTACTAAATAATTAAAATAAAGTTAAATATTTATATTTAAACAATAGTTTTAACTTTATTTTAATTTATTTATAATAAGATATTTAATTAAAATTGAATCACGTATAATATATTGTTTATAATATGTATTAATATCATATAAAATTAACATACATTAAGGAAATTTATCAAATTATATCTTAAATTTTAAAAAAAATATTTCAATCATGATCATATATATAAAAGTATATTCCAATATTTCAGAGATCATTTTAAAAAAAGATTTAAATAATATTTAAATTATTATTATTAATAAATATAAGTTAATTACTTAAGATCAACAAAAATATTAAATTATTTATTTATGATTTATTTTTAAAAACTCTATGAATAATAACTTTAAAAAATATCTTTATATATAAAAATATAGAGATTAATATATGTATCTTTCTTTAATTATTTTAAAAAAAATAAATATTTTAATATTTTTTCATAGATTTTATATAAATTTATTATATAATTATTAATTAATTAAATATAATATATAACTATTAATTATAAGATTTAATATTGAGTATATTTAATTATATATCTATATTATCAATTTTTATTTCGAAATATCAAATGGATATAATCATAAGATAAATATATAATTTATTTAGTTTTTTATTTTTATTTAAGCAATAAATTTTACGTATATTATTTATAATAATCCAATTAATTCTAATATATTTCATGTAATAAATTATTCTAAATATTTATTAATTTATTAAAATTAAGTTAATTTAATATTATTACAATAATATATCTAAGTTTACATTTTTTATCAATGAGAAATGTTACGGAGTCTGATTATTGCATCATTGATTAACTTAACTGCATAATCGATTTCTTCTTTTGTAGTAAATCTACCAAATGAAAAACGAATTGAACTATATGCTAATTCATCACTCACTCCTAATGCTCTTAATACATACGAAGGTTCCAAGCTTGTAGATGTACATGCAGAACCTGATGAAACAGCTAAATCCTTTAATGCTATCATCAATGATTCGCCTTCTACATAATTAAAACTAACATTAAGAATATGAGGGGCTCCATTTTCTAGATCTCCGTTAAGATAAATCTCTTCGATATTTTTAATACCGTTCCATAAGCGTTGGCGTAAAAAGTGCAACTTATTATATTCTACTTGCATTTTTATTTTAGCAATTCTATAAGCTTCACCCATTCCTACAATTTGGTGTACAGGTAATGTCCCTGAACGCATTCCTCGTTCATGACCGCCACCATGCTGTTGAGCAACAAGTCTAATAGGTGGTTTATAGCGTATATAAAGTGCACCTATCCCCATTGGTCCATATAGTTTATGTGCTGAAAAAGACATTAAATCAACTTTTAGCTTACTTAAATCAATTGGCAATTTACCTACTGATTGTGTAGCATCAACATGAAAAATAATACCTAAATTACGACAAAGTTCACCAATAGACTCAATATTTTGAATAATACCAATTTCATTATTAACATGCATAATAGAAACCAAAATTGTATCAACACGTATAACCGATTCAAGTTCATTAAGATCAATAAGACCACTATTTTGTGGTGAAAGATAAGTAACTTTAAAACCTTCATGTTCGAGTTGATGGCAAGTATCCAAAATTGCTTTATGTTCAGTTTTGCTAGTAATGATATGTTTACCTTTTTTACTGTAAAAATTAGCAATACCTTTTAGAGCCAAATTATCTGATTCAGTTGCTCCTGAAGTAAAAATAATCTCACGAGGATCGGCATTAATTAGATCAGCAATTTGGTTTCGTGCAATATCAACAGCTTCTTCAGCTTTCCAACCAAAACGATGAGAACGTGATGATGGATTACCAAAATTTCCATCTATAGTCATATATTGCATCATTTTTTCAACAACATAAAAATCGACCGGTGTTGTTGCTGAATAGTCTAAATAAATCGGTAGTTTCATTAACTGACTGACTCCATAAAATAAAAATATATTATTTTTTAATTTTCTATTTTCTATATTTTCATAATTATTAATTTTATATACGATTTCGATAATATCGATCGTACTAATAAGGAAGTTTTATATTATTCTTATTATTGAATTAACGGTTAAGTTAGTCTTTTTATATTTTCTCGATTGTTAATTTATTTTTTAAATTAATTAATTTAAAAATTAATAACATAATTAATTAAATCGTTTTATAACACATAATATTAACAAAAAAAATATTTTCAACTATAATTCTATTCTTTATTTAAATACTATCAAGTTATTTAAATAACTCGGTCAATCACAGAAATAACTTTATATTTATTAATATATTTTTGTTTAAAAACTAAAATAAATATTTGTTATTTAATATTATGAATTATGTTATACACATTTTATTTTTTATAAAGTTTATGAAAATTGCTATTATTTAATAAATATAAATTCATTGATATTCTAATACATTAGTTAATAACACTAATTTAATATTTAAATTTAAAATAAGATTATATATATGAATAAATATACTAAATTACAAATTTAAATATGAATTCTATAATATATATACATAATTTAAATGTGAAAAAAATTTTCATATTTTAAATTATTATAGTAAAATATTTAACATAGTGATTTACTTAACTATCATTTATAAGATATTTATAATTAATAAAATATCATATAAAACATGAAATTGATGAATTTTAAAGTACTATTAAATATAGTTAACATTATAATTTATTTATGATTTATATTTATGATATATTAAGATATATTAAAAGGTTTTTTAAAGAAAGATATGTAGAGGATACTTATTTGTTTTAATTTTATCTATGTTATATTATATTTTATTATAAATAAAAAATATTTTTTCATTATCTTTTGTTTCAATATAAATTTAATATTTTATTAAATTGAGTAAATTATTTTTAAAATTAATTTAAATTATATTAATAATTTTTATTTATATTCTAATATATTTATTTTAAATATGATAAAATATAAATATATTTATTTATCTAAATCATAAGAGTAATAGATTAAATCTTAATTTGTTTTTTTTAAAGTACTTCATTTTATAATCTTAATTATTAATATTATTAGATAATAATATAATTATTTCTTAATTTGTAAAATAAACGTATTAATTAATTATAAATTAGTTAATCAAATCATTTCTACCATATTATTTAGTTCGATAATATTTGCAGTAAATAAGATTTTAATAAAAATAAAATGAATATTTTCTAGTATAATTATATTTATTTTTTTATGTTAATTATTAGACTATTGTTTTATTATATTTGCTACTATAAATTAATAAATCTCTGTTATATTATAAAATTAACTTAATTCTTGTTCTTTAACATTTTTCTATCGGAAATAACTATGCATCCAATGCTAACTATTGCTATACGAGCAGTTCGACAAGCAGGCAATTTTATTACTAAAAGATATGAAAAGCCAGATTTTGTTGAAATGATGATAAATGGCCAAGATAATTTTCTTATAAATTTTGATAAAAAAGTAAAACAAATTATTATTGAAGTTATTGAAAAATCATATCCGACTCATGCTATTATTACTGAAAAATATGATAAAATAGTCTATAAAAAAAAAGCCATCCAATGGATTATTAATCCATTGGATGGCTTAATAAATTTCACTAAACGGTTACCTCATTTTTCTATCTCTATCGCGGTATATAGCAATAACAGTACTGAAATAGCTGTAATTTATAATCCTATGCTAAATGAGTTATTTACTGCCGTTCGTGGGCAAGGAGCTCAATTAAACGGATATCGACTTAGACTCAAAAATATAAATGAATTAAATAGTATAATTATTAGCAGTAGCTTTCCATTTAAAACTAAACAACATTCACTATATTATATTAAGATTATTACTAAGTTAATTAGAAAATCTATTAATTTTCACTGTACTGGTTCAATAGCATTGGATTTAGCATATGTGGCAGCTGGTCGTATCGATGTTTTTTTTGAAGTTAATTTCAAACCATTTAAGTTTATAGCTGGAGAATTATTAATTCAGGAAGCTGGCGGCATTATAACTGATTTTGTCGGCGGGCATGATTATACATCCTCTGGAAATATTATAGCTGGTAGCCCACATATAATAAAAAAAATATATCAGAAATAAAAATTAAATTTAAAATAATTAGTTTAAATATTAAAAATATAATATGATAACAATATCAACACGTATTTAATTTGCAAATCTAATTGAGTGTGATATTCTTATTTTAAAATTTATCATATTATCTTAATTAATAATTTAAAACTTAATATAAATTTATAATTTACTATAATAAATTTTATAAATATTTACTTAACTTTATTAAAAGTATTTTTATAATGTTGTTTGACGTAATAATTTTAATTAAAAGAATCATTAAAATATCTTATTTTCTTAATTTATCTTCTAACCTAATAGGTAAATTAACATTATTTAATGTAAGTATTAATGAACTTTTATCAAAAAATTCATTATTATTAATTTAATAAGATTAAAATTATAATATATATGTTATAATTTTTTATCATTAGATAATAATTTCTATTAAGTAAAAATGAAATTATATAACATTAATAATATTAATAATCTATATTATATTCAATAATATATTTCTTTTTTTAGAAAATTATAATATTTAATTAATGCGAAATAAATTATCTTATTTATTAAGAAAATAATTTAATAATTTAAATAAAAATATTTAAATATAAATTTAATTATATAATTTTAAAATCTATTTTTTCAAAATATTAAATAATATATAACAATATATTTATTAAATTGATTTATTCTTAATAAGAATTAAAAAATAAAAATAATGATATATAATATATAATAAAAAAATTTTTAATCTCTTTATTTAAAGATAACTTATTAATGAGTCAAAATATTTTTATTTAAAATTATTTAGCAATAAATTATTTATTTCAATATTGTTATTGATATTTTGTTTAATAATTTATTGATAATAAAAGTTATTAATTAGATATAATGATTTGATAATTATCAATATAATTTATAATTATAAAATAAATTATCTTTATTTTATAATAAATTTAAACGAATAAATTTAATTTAATAATTCAGTTATTTAATTTAATTGTATTTATTTTTTTAAAAAAATAAATACAATTAAAAATAAAATAATGAAATTATTCAAAATTTCAATTTTTCTAAAATGTTAATGCTTATAAATAAACATACTATTTTATAAAAAAAGTTGAATTTTAAGCTAAAGAGCTACAATATTTAACAATAAAAATTCTAAATAAACTTTTTATTTTTAAAATATTCTATAATAAATAGAATTTCATGTGAAATAATAAATAATAATGCTTATACTGCATAAAAATCTATATAACAATAAATTTTAATAATAAAATATAAAAATTTATTAATATATAAATAATTATATAATTAGTGTATAATAAACTAATTATTTATTTATAAAAAATAAATAGTTAAGATTAAAATAATAATCTTAATACTTTAGTATGAATTTAAATATAAAAATAACAGATTAATAGTATATATCATAATCTATTTTCCAATAAGTTAAATAAAAAATAATAACAAACCAAATAATAATCTTAAATTATATAATTCATAGATTAAAATATTTATAATGAATTTTTATATATTATTAATTATTTTAATAATTATGATTTTATTAGAGAGATAACTCCTAATAAGTTATTTTTAGCTAAAAAATAATAAATTATGATTATTTTTATATGTATTAATCATATTAAATTATTTAATATATTAAATAATTATTTTATAGAAGTAATTATTTTATAAGTAATTAACTTAGAAAAGAAATAATAAAAAATATAATAGAATATGAAAATTTAATTTTCATTATGAAATAATTAATTTTATAAATGAATCATTAATATATATTTAAAGAAGATTAAGTAATAAATTTTTAAAAAAAATTAATGTTGATAAATAGATAGATATAATTAAATAATATTTTTAGTAAAAGTTAAATAATTAAAAATCAAGATTAAACAAAAAATATATATAAGCTAAATAATTAAGTAATTAAAACATTTTACTATGAAATGTTTATTGTAAAAATATAAAAAAATTAAAATATACAAATATCTAAAAGATGATATTATTTATATATAATACACAACATATTAGAAAATTTCTCTAATTATTGTATTAAGTATTCTAAAAAAAATTATACTATTTAATAATATTTATAAATATATCAAAATAACATAATTGTATTTTCGATAGATGATTTATTTATAGAAATACTTGAGTAATTTATATTGATATTTTTATAAATCTAATCATTTTAAATTTCTTTATAGAACTATATAGTATTATATATAAATACGTAAATAATAATTATCAATTATTGCTTAATTATAATAAAGAATTTATGATTTTTAATAACTAATATTTAAATACAATTATATCTAAAATTTTTTATTAAATTAAAAATGAATTAATGTTTGATATATCACTATAATGATAAAATTATTTATCAGATTTTATATGATTTTTAATATTAATTAATAATATATATTCTACTGTAATATTTGATTATATTTATTATTTTGATATAAATTAATATTTTCTACATTAGAATCATTGATTAATTAACTTATTGTTTTCTAATATTATTTAAATCTTAAGATATTATAAAGTATGAATGAGTATTATTCTTGCTTTTTTAAAAAATGATTTCAATGTTTGTTGATCATTCTTTTTATATAAAAGAAATTATTTATTAAATTATTTAATTTTGATATTTTACTTAATAATCAATTTATTTCTAATTAAATATTTAGCAAAAATAATAAAATTATACTTATAAAACTTAATTTAATAATCTAAATAGTTAAAATTTACTATTAATTATCAGTGATATATACTTGAATATATTTCGAGTCAAAATTTTATATATCTTTAATATTTTATATTTTAAAAATCAATGTCTTTCTTTCAAATAGTTAATTTATTCACTATGGAGAAATCATGAATATTATTATAGGGCTATGAATTAAGAAATTCATATAATTTTATATAAAAGACGTTATATTTTTTTATTAACCAATTAATTATTTGATATTTTACAAATGAATTATCAATAAGAATTTATTTAAAAAAAAGTTTTAATATTATAAAAAATAATAATTAAATCATAATTATATGTTATTTATTTTAGTTTTAAATTAAAATTTTAATATATAAGTTTATTTTAAAAAGAAAGTTTTCTTTAAAAAAATAAGATAAAAATAATTTATATTAATAGTAAAAACTTACTTCTAAATATATTTAGTACTTTAAAATATCATAAAACAATTAAATACATATTTATTATGATATTTTAAAACTAAAATAAGTAGTTTGTTGAATATTTAATTTTATATACAGAAATAAGAATTTAAGTAAATTGTTATTAATATTAATACTATCTTAAAATTACATAAATCTTACGATTATAAAATTATATAATTAACGATACATCAGTTATATAAACTTTAAATTAGATTCTTAATTTAGTAAAATAGCAATAAAATAAAAAATAAAATTATAATCAAAAACAAATAAATTATTTCAATATAATCTTTTATTATTAATAAAATCAAAATTACTTATAATTATTTAATTATCAATATAAAATAATTTGAATTAAAATTAAAATTAATTAAAAACAGATTACTTAAAATTTTAACTTAATTATGAATAAACTGGAAATTTCTGACAAATTAACAATACTTTTCTCTTTATATTTTTGATTATATTTTTATCGTCAATCTTATCGAGAATATTACATATCCAATTAGCTATCTCAGCCGATTCTTTTTCCTTAAAACCGCGTCTAGTAATAGCTGGTGAACCAATACGGATACCTGAAGTAATAAATGGACCATTCGGATCATTTGGTATAGTATTTTTATTTACAGTAATATTAGCATCACACAAGGCAGCATCTGCTTCTTTACCTGTAATTCCTTTATTTATTAAATCTATTAAAAATAAATGATTCTCAGTCCCATTAGAAATAATTTTATAACCACGATTGATAAAAACTTCAACCATCATTTTAGCATTTTTAACTACTTGTTGTTGATAAATTTTAAATTCAGGCGTCATAGCTTCTTTAAAAGCAATTGCTTTACCGGCAATAACATGCATTAAAGGACCACCCTGAACACCAGGGAATACAGCAGAATTTAATTTTTTATAAAACTCATCATTACCACCTTTAGCTAAAATTAAACCACCACGTGGTCCAGCTAAAGTCTTATGTGTAGTAGTTGTTACAACATGAGCATGAGGAACTGGATTAGGATAAATACCAGCAGTGATTAAACCAGCCACATGTGCCATATCAACAAATAAATAAGCATCTACACTATCTGCAATTTGACGTATTTTAACCCAATCCACTACTCCTGAATAAGCGGAAAAACCACCAATAATCATTTTAGGTTTATATTTTTGTGCTTGAATATCCATATGAACATAATCAATTTTACCATTTTTGTCGATACCATAAGGAATAATATTATAAAATATACCAGAAAAATTTACAGGTGATCCATGAGTTAAATGTCCACCATGTGTTAAATTCATTCCTAATATAGTATCGCCTGGTTTTAATAAGGCCATATAAACAGCAGTATTAGCTTGTGAACCAGAATGTGGTTGAACATTAGCAAAATCTGCATCAAATAATATTTTTGCTCGATTAATAGCAAGCTGCTCGATGATATCAATATATTCACAACCACCATAATATCGTTTACCAGGATAACCCTCAGCGTATTTATTAGTAAGCTGAGAACCCTGTGCCTGCATAACTCTTGGACTAGTGTAATTTTCTGAAGCAATTAATTCAATATGCTCTTCTTGACGCTTAACTTCGTTTTTCATAGCTTGCCATAGTTCTTGATCGTAATCTGCAAGATTTATTTTACGTTTTAGCATCTATTTTCTCCTAATCCAATTATATTTTAAACATCGATTTAATTAAAGTAATATAATATAAATTAATTATTTACGTTACTTAAATCATTAATAATAAAAATTATTACAATGAATTACTATATCAATAGAAATAATAATATTTATTAATAAATATTATTATAAATAATTTAAATATGCCAATTCAATTTTCTTTTATAATTAATAGTTTATTTTTAAAATTAAAAATAGTTATACTTAAGATAACGTTAAAACTAATTTATATAAATTTCAAGAAATTCATATAAATTATACTAAAATTATTATTTTTGTTAAAAAACTATTTATATCATTATTTCTTTTTTTAATATAAATTAATAAATTATATATTTATTGATATATATCTATAACTTTAAATTAAAATATATCCTTAATATAATATATTGAATTAGATAATAAATTAAATAAAAACTTTATTAAAACTATTTAGTTTATGAAGTTATATTATTTATAATATATCTTATAGAATCTTTAATTACGTTTTATTTTAAAATTAAAATATACTATTATAAATATATAATTTTTCAATTATTTTATTTTTTATAAAAACTTTTTATATACTATTTATACAATATATTAATATATAAAATATTTATAATAATAAAAAATTCACATTTTAATATATTTCTTATTGATATATTAAAAAATAATTGAATTCAATTAGATTAATATTTAATTATTTCATATAAAATATGAAAATTAATTAATAAATTTAATAATTTTTATTAATAATTATTGTAGTTCTAATATAAATATATTTTATAAAATATAAAAGAATTATAGTTTATTGAACTATCTTTATAATTATATAAAAAGTATAATTTAAGATTATAACAAATAACATAGATTTTATAGAAGTTAATAATATAGTTTTTATAAATTAATAATAATAATTTTAAATACTATTGACTTAAAGCATAATAAGCATATTAAATATATACTATCAATAACATAAATAATTTTTATTAAATTAACTATACGAAATAAATTTGAATGAACACCAAATTTTAATAAGTTAATTAACTTAATTTATTATATATATTAAGTCTTTTTATATGATAAATAATCAATCAATAAAATTAACTTAAAAGGTATTATAAAGATCAATATTTAATAAATTTATAAAAATTAAATAACAACTTTTATTTTAATTGTTTATTTCTTAAATCAAGATCCAAATAATTTTCCTTATAAAAAGAAAAAGTTTAACATTATACTATTACATCTTTATTTATGAAATAGTATACTAATTATATTAAGAATAACTATGAATATTATTTTCAGTAAAAATAACTACTATTTTTTAATTATGATAAAAATTAACTACATGCTCTTCATAATAATAAAGTTCTATGTAATCTCATTCATTTTATATTAAAAACTCTTTTACTTAAGTTAACTATTATTATTTAAGTTATATTAATAATTAATAAAAATTATTTTTTAGATAATCTAATTTAAAATATTTTGATAATTGTAATATTTTGTAAAATTATTTTATTTTTTACCAATTTTTATAACCAAAACCTGAAGTGATTGGATAACGCCTATCCTTATTGAAATTTCTAATTGTAACGCTTGGTCCTATAGGAGCTTGGCGTCTCTTATATTCATTGGTATCAACTAATTTAATTATTTTACGTACTGTTAATTCATCAAATCCAAGTGAAACTAATTCATTAACAGATTTATCCAATTCAACATAACCTTCAAGAATCGCATCCAATATGGAATAAGGTGGTAAGTGATCTTGATCAAGTTGTCCATGTGATAACTCAGCAGAAGGCGAACGTTCAATAACTTGTCGATGGATGGTTGGTGAAATTGTATTACGATATTTTGCTAATTCAAATACTAATGTCTTTGAAACATCCTTAAGTACAGCAAAACCACCAGCCATATCACCACAAAGACTAGTGTAACCTACAGCAGACTCACTTTTATTACTAGTTGTTAATACTAATCGACCACTCTTATTTGATATTGCCAATAAAATAATAGCTCGACAACGTGCCTGTAAATTTTCTTCAGTTATATCATGCGACATATTTGGAAATAGCGGTGTTAAACTGCTAATAAATGTGTTATACATAGATGTAATAGGTATAATTGAAAACTCAATATCTAATAATTTTGCTTGTTTTTTAGCATAAAAAATACTTAGCTCAGACGTATACTTAAACGGCATCATTATTGCTTGAACGTTATTTTTTCCTAAAGCATCAACTGCAATAATTAATGTTAAAGCTGAGTCAATTCCACCAGATAATCCCAAAATAACGCCAGAAAATTTATTTTTATTAATATAATCACGAGTTGCCATAACTAATGCTTCATAAATTTGACCAATAGATGATAAAGTTTTTGTTAAATTAGATATAGGTAATGGGTTACAATCATTAAATTTACACTGAATAATTTGTTCAGAAAACTGAGCTAAACAATGTGTTATTTCACCTTGACTATTAAATACTTTTGATCCACCATCAAATATAAGCTCATCCTGTCCACCAACTTGATTTAAATAAATGATAGGTAAATTAGTTCTTTTAGATTGAAATTTTAGTAATTCTGAGCGAATATGAGATTTCTTACGATTATAAGGTGAAGCATTGATAACAATTAAGATATCAGCGCCTTTATTTTTGATTTCATCAATAGGTTTATTAAACCAAATATCTTCGCAAATCAAAAAACCTAACTTATAATTCTTAAAAGAAATTACAGAAGTTTTTTTACCAGAATGAAAATAACGTTTTTCATCAAAAACACCATAATTAGCTAATTTTTGTTTAAAATATCGTGCTATTATCCGACCATGCCAGAAAAATGACAATGCATTATAATACTTTTTATATTGCTTCCATGGATGACCAGTAACAATAGCTATATTTTGACTAGCATTTCTAAGCCGATCAAGCTGTTTATTACATCGTTGGTAAAAATCTGACCTAAAAAGTAAATCTTCAGGCGGATATCCACTTAAAGCTAGTTCTGAAAATAAAATGATATCTGCACCATTTAACTGTTGAACTTTAGCTTCATGCAACATTCGTTCACAATTGACTTCAATATCACCTACAATCCAATTTAATTGCGATAGAGCAATATTTAACATTCGATTCATAAAATTTTAGCCTTAAAGCATAATCAAATAATTATTTAAAATCATTGGTATTCAATTTATAGAATTTGAAAAATAATTTATAAATATCAATTAAGTTTTATATTAAACTGCATATAAGTGATATTTTATTTAATATTTATTTTTTATAATTTTTAAAGTTTATAAAAAAGTTTATATTTATTTCAAAATTTAACAGAAAAAATATGACTATTTTTTCTTTAATTACTTAAGTAATTAAAGTTTCACTAATAACTATCCAATTACTATTATATGTGAATATGCTAATTAAATAGCATCAACTAATTGCTTAATATCAATGACCATTCCAACTTTTTATAATTAAATCTTTTATTCTGTATTTATATATACTTACATAAAATTTTTTTATGATTTATTATTTTATTAATAAATAAATTTATTAGTAAAGTACTATTTTTTGGAAACTGATTAATGACAAAAATTTTTTCATCATATTTAAATAATATAAAAATTTATTAGAATTTTTATAGATTATAATTTATAAATCAGAATGAATTATTGAAATAATTTATAAATTAATATTTTAATTAAAAAATTATTCTATAAAAAACTTACTTTATATTCTCATAAAATAAGTAATAGTCATTATTTAATTTTAAGAAAGATACTATATATAATTAATTTTATAAAATAATATTTTATATTAACCTTATTCAATAAAAAATCTTAACTATGAATAACTATATCATTAAAAAATTTCTTATCGCAATTATAATTTTAAATTATAAAACTTTTTTTTAGATAGAATCTCATTAATTAATTGCAATAAATTAATTTTTTAAATTAATATGGATATAATAAATTATTAATTTTAATGATTTATTATTAACGCTAATCTATTTTTTATTAAAATATTAAGATCACAGATTAAGATTAAGATATCATATACACTTTATCTAAATAAAATCTTTATTTTCTATAAATATAATCTCTTTTACTAAAATTTAGTTAAAAACTAAATTTTAGATAATTAGAAATTATAATAAACTATTTTATAAAAATAATAATAAATAAATTAATCAAAAACTCTATACTAATATTTATATTGCTATTAGATTATCCTACTGAATTAAAAATTAAGTTATGCTATAATAAAGTAATAATTTATATAACTGACATTGCATTTTTTTGATAAAAAAGCAAAATATTCATATTATAAATAAAAATATTTATAAATAAAATTAATTTTATATTTTTATAAATATTAAAACAGGTATATTATTTCAAATAATTAATTTAAATCATTCAGTATCATTAACTTAAGTATATAGAAATAATTTCAGCATTAAATTTAAAGTAGTATTATATAGAAAATATGTGATTTACTTTATTTATAGATTATTATTAGATGATTTTTACATTTTTATATCTTTGAAAAAAAGATTATTTAATTATATTCATAATTTTTTTCCATAAGTATTCAAAAGTAGTTCATAACACTTTATATACTCTATATTAAAAACATGTTATTTTAAATATAAAAATATTATTTAATATCTGCTAAATATATATAATTCAATTTAAATAATATTTAATTAATATGTAGATGAATGTTTTTAGATAAACTATTTATTTTTTATTAATTCATTATTATAAGAATAATATTCAAATATTTATTTAGTGAATGTTAATTAGTTCGAATTATACTACTTATAGTATTAATATGATTAATTAATATAAATAAAACAATGAATAACTAAATTATAAATGCTTAAATAATTTAAACATTTGTAATTGATAAATAATTATAATTCTAAAATATCAAGTAAAATATTACTATATAAATATTTTAAGAATTAATTAACTAAATAATTTATTAATCAAATATTGATTTTTATTTATTAATAATATTATGGAATACTATTCTATTTTGAACTAGTAACTATATTATATCACAGATTGTAATTTTATATAAAATCCATATTTTATAATTTATATAAAATAACTAATTATATCTTATTTAATTATAATAAGATATAATTATAACTATTAATCATAATTAATAGTTATTTTTGTTATAAGTTAATAATGAAAATAATAAAATATTATTTATTTTCTATTTAGTGAAAATATTTCATATAAAATATCTTATTAGATGTAATCTAATTATTTTTCCATATTATTTCAGATATAAAAGAGTTATATAATTAAGATAATTTTTATATTATTTATAATTTCTTATTAGTAATCCTGATTTAATACGAAATAAACATAAGAAAATATAGAATCAATAAATAATAATTGACTATGTATCTTATTAAAATTATCTATATGATAATACTTTACTTAATTATAATAAACTATCTTTTAGTATATAATTTATATAATAAAAGGTCCATAAAAAATTCATAAATTATATTTTTATTAATATTTTTCTATGAAAATATAGTAGTTCATTTATTAATGATATTTATCGGTATAAATATATAATTTTCAATTAACTTTATTACTTATTATAAAATTCATATTATTCAATTTAGAACTTTATTATAATAAGATTTGATATATAAATTATTAATGATTTTCTCTAAAAAAGAGAAATTTTATAAGTGAATTATAACAGTATTTAGATTAATTTTAGTTTAATTTTTTTAACTTCATACATTAATCCATTTAATTATTATTCTAAAAAACAAGAATTAATATAATTTTATTGAATTAATTTATTAAACTTATATTATCTAATTAGATAATTAGTTATTAAAATAAAAAAATTATTTTATTAGTTATTATAAATATTTACTACTTTTATGAATTAAAATAATAATTTTATTTTTTTATAGATTTAAAGATAAAATTATGCTTTAGTATTTTAATTGATTTTAACTATTTCTCACTTATAATTTAATAAATTATCAATATTATATAAAAATAAAATATGAAATTTACAATTCTTTGATTAGAAATAATTTAAATGTCTTTAATTACTTAACAAAAATAATATACTTTGAATCAAAAACACAGATAAAATATATTATTAAAATATCAAGTTTTAAACTTTTCTATAAAACTACACTTTTAAAAATTCATATAAAAAATAAGTATTATAAGTTTATATATGCCATCTAAGAGAGATTTATCAATACCAATAAACTATATTTAATTTTTATATTAATACTTAACTAAAGAATTATCAAAATTTTTTAAAATATTAAAATAAGTAGATATGCATATATATTAATATAATCTCGATATGAATAATTTAAAGTTTTAATAAATCTCGCTTCACACACTATAAATATTTTTTTGATCTTTAATAAGATTATTAAATAAATAATATAATTATTATGAATTGAAAAAAAACTTTACTTTTATTTTTTATTACTTATCTTATATAATAAGATATTAATTTGCATTAAATTATATATAAAAAAAGTTAAATTAGAGATTATTTAAATATAATAATTTTTATATATCTTTTATATATAAAATACTTACTAATTTAGTGAAATTTAATAAAAATGAATTTTTAATTCTTTAAATATTTTTATAAAATTTAATATTACTATTTTATCAAGAAAATCACTATTAACGATATCATATTGAGAGAATTTACTATCAGTATTAACAAAAAAATAAAATAATTAAATTTCTTTAGAAAAAGAAAAATTATTTTAATTATTTTAATAATTAAAATTAACCTTATTAAAATTAATTTCATTTATTTTAATAAAAACGATTAAAGTTATATTATTTTATAATATATCTTTATTACTTTTTAGATTACTAATTATTTTTTATTATTTTACTTATTTATAGAAGGTATATTTATATTAATTTTTAAATAAATTGAAGACGAGCATTACGGAAAATACGCATCCATGGACTATATTCTCCCCATTCTGACGGATGCCATGACTGGTTAACTGTACGAAATACTCGCTCAGGATGTGGCATCATAATAGTTATCCGTCCATCTAAGTTAGTTACTGCAGTAATTCCATTAACTGATCCATTTGGGTTTGCTGGATATTGTTGAGTAACATGACCGTAATTATCAACAAAACGTAATACGACTAAATTATTTTTTTCCAATAAATCAAGATCGCGAATACTTGGTACTTGAACTTGCCCTTCTCCATGAGAAACCACTATTGGCAACTGAGATCCACTCATATCTTTTAAAAATAATGAAGGACTATTCATTATCTTTACTAAACTAAATCTTGCTTCAAAGCATTCTGAACGATTACGTATAAATTGAGGCCAATATTCAGTACCTGGAATTAGTTGTTTTAAATTTGACATCATCTGGCATCCATTGCATATGCCCAAAGATAAAGTATTAGAGCAATCAAAAAAACGAGCAAATTCATCATGTAATCGTGAATTAAATAAAATTGATTTTGCCCAACCTTCTCCGGCACCAAATACATCACCATATGAAAAACCTCCGCAGGCAACTAATACCTGAAAATCAGCCAATATTATTCTACCTGTTAATAAATCACTCATGTGTACATCTATAGCATTAAATCCTGCTTGATGAAATGCAGCTGCCATTTCAATATGAGAATTAACTCCTTGCTCACGTAAAATAGCTACTTTTGGTGATGAATTATTAGTTATAATATACGACGCAACAATATTATCTTCAGGATTAAAGTTTAACTTTACATTTAACCCAGGATCATTAATGTCTTGTTTAGCTAGATGTTCTTGATCAGCACACTCTGGATTATCACGCAAACGTTGCATTTTCCAAGTAGTTTCAGCCCACCATAAACGCAATTTACTACGTTTTTCCCGATAAATTTCCGTACCATTATTATTAATAATAATAGCATCTTCTTTAATTGCCATACCAATATATAGCACGCAATCAGTTAATCCATGTTTATCTAAGCAAGCTTCTACCGTTTTTCTATCTTTTTTTTTAACTTGAATGACTGCACCTAATTCTTCATTAAATAAAGCAGCAAAAATATCTGTATCATAATTACTTATATCAATATTTAAACCACAATGACCAGCAAATGCCATTTCTGCTAATGTAATAAACAGACCGCCATCTGAGCGATCATGATAAGCTAACAATTTTTGTTCTTTTATAAGTATTTGAATGGCATTAAAAAAACCACTTAATACTTTAACATTACGTATATCAGGTGTAAAATCACCTAATTGTCGATATACTTGTGCTAAGGCTGAACCACCAAGAGCATTATTTTTTTGGCCAATATCAATTAATAATAACACATTATCCTGATTACTTTTTAGCTCAGGAGTAACAGTCAAACGAACATCTTCAACGCGTGAAAAAGCTGTAATAATAATAGAAAGCGGGGAAGTCATCTCATAAATTTGTTCACCTTTATTCCATGTAACCTTCATTGACATAGAATCTTTACCAACTGGTATGGTTAAACCTAATGCTGGACATAATTCTTCACCAATAGCTTTCACAGCTTGATATAGACCTACGTCTTCACCAGGATGTCCAGCTGCAACCATCCAATTAGCTGAAAGCTTTACTCGTTTTAAGTCTTTAACATAAGCAGGAGCGATATTAGTTAATGCTTCTCCAACTGCCATCCTACTAGATGCTGCATGATTTAATAACGCTATTGGTGATCGTTCACCGAGTGACATAGCTTCACCATAATAACTTTCTAAACTAGCTGTTGTGATGGCACAATCAGAAACTGGGATTTGCCAAGGACTAACCATCTGATCTCTTGCTACCATTCCAGTAATACTACGATCAGCAATGGTAATAAGAAAAGTTTTTTCTGCTACTACCGGTAAATGCAATATTCGTTTGATTGCTTCTTTTAAAGTTATCATCTCTCGATTAATTGGTTTTCCAATAGCAAATTGAGAAGTAACATTACGTATCGTTTTTGGTACTTTACTAAATAAAATATCAATTGGTATACAAATAGGCTGATTATTAAAATAACTATCATTAAGAACAATATCCTTATTTTCTGTAGTTTCACCAATAATGGAATATGGAGCACGCTCTCGATGACAAATTGATTTAAATAACGAAAGATGTTTAGGTAAAATGGCTAACACATAACGTTCTTGAGATTCATTACACCAAATTTCACGAGGATTCATACTTAATTTATTACTTAATATTTCACGTAATTCAAGCAAAGCACCTCGACCAACAGTATTAATTAACTCCGGTATGGCATTAGAGAGTCCACCGGCACCAACATCATGAATAAATAGAATCGGGTTATCATTACCTAACTGCCAACATTGATCAATAACTTCTTGACAACGACGTTCCATTTCAGGATTATCGCGTTGCACAGAAGAAAAATCAAGATCAATATCAGAGTGACATGAAATAGTCGATGAAGCTACTCCACCTCCTAATCCAATATTCATAGATGGTCCACCTAATATAATTAGTTTAGCGCCAATTGGAATATTCTTTTTTTTAATATGTTCTGTTCTGATATTACCAATACCTCCACTTAACATAATTGGTTTATAATATCCACGTAGTTCAACTCCATTGTGACTACATACTTGTTCTTCATATGTACGAAAATAGCCTAATAAAGTTGCTCGTCCAAATTCATTATTAAATGTAGCTCCACCCAATGGCCCATCAAGCATTATATCTAATGCACTAGCAATATTATGAAGTTTAGCAAATTTTTGCTCCCATGGTTGTTTAAATCCTGGAATACATAAATTAGATACTGCAAATCCAACTAATGCTGCTTTAGGTTTTGCACCGCGTCCTGTTGCACTTTCATCTCGTATCTCTCCTCCTGAACCAGTCGCGGCACCAGGATATGGTGAAATAGCTGTTGGATGGTTATGCGTTTCTACTTTCATTAAAATATGAGTATTTTCATAATGATAATTATACTTACATGTTTCTGGATCAGAAAAAAAACGACCTATATTAGATCCTTCCATCACAGCAGCGTTATCTTTATACGCAGATAGAATATAGTCTGGTGTTTTGTTATAAGTATTTTGTATCATTTCAAACAAAGAATTAGGTTGTAATTTATTATCAATGATCCAATTGGCATTGAATATTTTATGTCGACAATGTTCTGAATTAGCTTGCGCAAACATATAAAGCTCAACATCAGTTGGATTTCGTTCTAATGTTTGGAAGGTATGCATTAAATAATCTATTTCATCTATAGTAAATGCTAACCCTAATTTAACATTCATTAATTCAAGTTCACTGCGACCATTTTTTAATATTTCTATTGTTATCATAGGTAATGGTTTTTTATGCACAAACAGTAACTTTACCTGTTCAAAAGAAGACCAAACATCTTCAATCATACGATCATAAAAAATAGTAGATAAATTACTAATTTGTGACGCATACAATGATGTAGGATAAATAATATAATAAGCAATTCCTCGCTCAATCCTGATTATATTATGTAATCCACAATTATGAATAATATCCATTGCCTTTGAAGACCAAGATGAAATAGTACCTAGTTTTGGAGTAACTAAAAGCAGTTGACCAACATAATTCTCTTTAGTTGCTGATTGATTGTAATGAAGTAATTGATTTAATTTCTGCTGATCATCATAATTTAATGGTTTATCTAATTCAGTGAAATATACATATTCAGAATAAATATTAATAACCGGAAATTTTTTTTGTTTGCATAACGAAAGAAGCTTAGTAATACGAAATGTTGATAAAGCAGGTAAACCACGCAGAATTTCCATAGGAATAGATTCTCTTAATTCATAATATTAGTTTAAAATATGTACAAGAAAAAAAAAGAAAATAATAAAATAGAAAAATTATTATATAAAATCATTAATTATTATGAAACTTATTTCTATATAAATTTATATTCTTTTTTAAAGAATATGTATATATAAATTGAATTAAGTTAAAATTATTTTTATTAATTATAAATAATGTTTTTTAAAACACGCTATTACTTTTATCTCAATTAAAAAAATAATATGTTTATTTATGATAATATAATTGTTTTATCAATATCATGATTAGTTAAATAATTATTTATTATTAATTATATAACTTTTTTGTTTAATTTGAGTTTATATTAAATAGAAAATATAGCAAAAGAATAGCCGATTAAGAAATTATTTATAAACCTGGAAATCATCTATGAATGTATTATTAATTCATTACTTATTTTTTTTAAAAATAAAAATATAATCTAATTTTAATTATAAATTAACTAAATATTTTTTAATTATTTTAATATGAATCTACTTAATAATTTATATTAAATATTAATAAATCTCATTTTATAACGAATGTTAAAAAACAACTATATTGGTACATTATTTTGAATAATAAAGATATAGAAATATATCGTTATTCTGCATATTATGTTTTAACAATTATTAATCTATTTTATAAAAAAAATTAATAAATCTGCTCTTTTTGAGTAATATAAATAAATTTATTATTAAAACTAATTTAATTTAGAATAAAATAATACAATAGATTAAATAATTAAATTATACTTTAGCTTTAAGAAAATAGTTATTTTTTAAAAATTTTTTTTATTTAATGCAGAAATATATTCATTAGAAATATTTCTATATCTTTTTAATATTATTTATTATCATGATTTTAATTAACAATTTAATACTGAAAGAAAATTATACTTAATTTTAAGTATAGAAATAATATACCTTCTTAAAAATAGTTATGAAGAAGAAAATTTAAATAAGTTTATATAAAAATATTTTGTTAAAATAATAAATTTTATTATTATCAAATAATAAAATTCTTATGATCGATAAATAATTAATTAATAGATTGTTAAAGAAGATATTAGATTATTTTCTGCTTTATAAATAGTTTTTAATAGAAATAATAACAAGGATTTATTTACTATATTTAAAGACGATATCTTATGATTTATAATGCTAATAACATCATGTACTGTATAAATTATAGAATATATTAGATAGTTAAATTTAAATAAAAGTATTATATTAAAGTAAAATAAGTTATTTACAAAATTTAATTTTAAACTTACCAATTACTATTTTATTATAAATAATAATTTAATTATATTATAATCTATAATATAAAGTTATAAAATATATACATTCCTATTTAATATTTTTAGAAAATTTATATAATTATTTTATAGAATATTTATATATTAACTGAATGAAATTCAATGGCACAAATATAAAAAATATTTTTAAATATAATAAAATTACATAAATTTATAAATAAAATAAAATATTTTTATATAATATCATTTGATAATCTTAATAAAGTATTTTGATTTCTTAAATCAATATTTAATGTTATATAAATCATTTTTTTATTTTATAGTAACCTTATGTTAATCTATAGCAATATCACAATAAGTTTGTTTACAATGTTTTATTTATTTTAAAAATATTATTTAGCAATATCTATTCGATAAAAATTATTCTATTCTATCATTAATTTTTGATATAACTATCGTTATCTCTACAATGTTTTATTCTGTCTATAAATTTATTTATTTTTTTCTAAATTAGAAAATATTTATGTTTTACAAGATGAAGTAAATATTTCTTATTTTTAATAATAAATGGATAGTTTTTTATTTTTTTTAAAAAATGATAATTTTATTTATGTACTATATATTATCAATCGTTATTATTATTCAGTTTTTATTGCTTATTTTTTATATTTCATTTTATTAAATTTTAATATTAATATAAATAAAATTTATATTTATTTCAAATTTATAATTATAGTATTTTAATGATTAAATCATATTTATAATCAATAAAATACTTATATTTTTTTAAAATTAAAATTTAATATTTATCTTTAATATACTTAGTAAAGTATTAACTTATATTTTTTCAACATATTAATTCACTCTTCTAGAGTAGAAGAGTGAATATTATTATTAGTTATATTTATTTAGAAATAGGTAAAATTACTAAAATCTATCATAGTGATATTCTCTAATAAATTATTTTATTAATTTCATACTAATAAATCTTTGTAGTATCCTTATTTTTATCTATTATTTATATTTTTATAAATAAAAAATTAAAGTATTATAAACAATGAATAATCAAAGCATTAATGTTCATGTTTAATTCTATTTTATTATTTGAAAGTTCTATTATTAACATATTTAATTTTTAAAATAAATTTTTTATGATTTATAAAATAAAAATATAGATAATATATAAATTTTATATTTAGTAGTTTAAAAATCTTTAATGCTTGCTGTAAAATAATTTATTTATATACTCTTTACTTAATTTTTATGAAATAAATAATAGATAATTTAATTGTACATTAAATTAAAATTAGATAAGTTATATGAATATTAAAAGATCGATATAACTAAGTTATAAAATGCACTTGTAGTTATAGATATTAAATCTAAATATTTTTTAAAAAAATATTTGTAAAAACAAATATGTATATCTTATAATATATAAGTTTTTAAATAAATTAAAAATATTTTTAAATTATATTATAGTTATTTCAATCGATATAAATTTATCATTATATAAAACGCTAACTATAATTATTACGTTTTAGTTAATTTATTGATACAAAATAAAATAACATATTAAAATACATAATCTATTATAATAGATACTCTTTATTTTTTAAAATTAGCAGTAAAAAATATAGTAAATAATCTAGCGATATATCACTAAGAATTGTGTAATACTTTTTATTTAAACTTAAAGTAATTTTGTTACACAAGATGTAAAATAGATTTAATTTATCAATGTAGTATCATATTTTTTTATTTATTTTTTTTTGCGTACGGAGTTGTTTAAAAAAAGAACTTAACATCATTGAACATTCATCGGCTAAAACTCCTCCTAATACGAGAATACGATGATTTATATTATGGTGATTAAATATATCGATAGATGAACCAGCAGCTCCTGTTTTTTTATCATAAGCACCGTAAACTAAACGATTAATTCTTGCATGAATCATGGCTCCAGCACACATAATACAAGGTTCTAGTGTTACATAAAGAGTTGTATTAAGTAATCTATAATTTTTTAAATATTGCCCACCTGCTCGTAAAGCCAAAATTTCAGCATGAGCGCATGGATCATGATCTAAAATAAGATGATTGTAACCTTTAGCAATCAATTTATCTTTATATACTAACACCGCACTAATAGGAATCTCATCTTTTTCTTTTGATTTTTTTGCTAGAAAAATCGCTTTTCTAATCCAATAAATATCTTTTTCGATTTGTTCCATATATAAAAACTAAAAAAATTAATTTATACAATGAAAATAGTGATAATATAATATTATTTAATATATTTGATGAGACTTAAAATCTAATAAATTATGCTAATAAACAATCTATTATGTAAATACTATATATTATTAGTTAATATTTAACTTATTTTTATTGTATATAAACTTTTAAATTAAAATGATAATCAATTAGATGTTAATATCAAATTTAATAATAAAAATTGACAAATAAAAAGATAAAATGATGTTTTTTATTTAAAATAAATAGTATTAATTACATTATTTTATAATAATTTTATTTTAATATTTATTAAATATAAATATAACTAATTTAACAAAAAGGTTGAAATTTATTACAAATAATACCACTATTTTCTCTTTTTACAAAAATAATTATTAATTTTATAATTTGATTATTTATATGTCAATTTTTAACTTTATAATATAATCAAATTTTGATTTTTATCTTTTTTTTATTTTTTGCTTCATATATATAATATGTAATACTTATTAAAATATAAATAAAATTTAATATTTTAAATACATCATAAACTTTTATCAAATAAAAGTAATATAGGAAAATTTTCTAATTTAATTACATGAAAATTATTCTTAAGTAAATAAAATTTTTTCAGTATTTGAATCTCATATCTTATGGAGTTGATAAAATAGTAAATGGAGAATTATTATAGATATTTATAGATTTCAATCTAAAATATATTATTTGTAAATATTTTTAATTAAGACATTATCGAGTTTATTATACTTTACTTCATATAAATAATACTATTATTTAAATAATTATTTTTAACATAAAAAAATTAAATTAACTTAAAAAAATTATTTTGTTAGAAAATGTAAACTCTACTATTTATTAAAACTCAAATTATAACATGTTAATATCAATAAAAACATTAATTACTGAAAAGATAGTAAAATCTCATCTTTTTTATAAAAAATTATTTTAATAATAAAATTAACAATACTAATAAATTTTTATATAATACTGAAATAAGAAATTAAACTTATATTAACTATTTTTTTATTTAAATTAATTAAAAATCAACTTTTATATTTTTATTAAAAGAATGATTTATATGAGATTTTTACTAAAATATAAATAAAAGTTATATTTTTTAATCATATAACCTTAACCTATATAAATTAAAGAAAAAAATCTAATGATTTTATTAGAATCTTATTAAAATATTTGTTCCTAATAATCAGGATTAATTTAACATGCTAAAAAAGAAATTTAAAAATAAACAAAAAATACCTTAGATAATTTTTATTGCTAAAATTATTTTTCCATATAATAAATATTTAACATAAATATTTATATGTTTATGAACTAAATAAAAGGTTAATTAATTTATCAATACACATTATCATTAAAAAATTTTTTTCATTAATCAGAGAATATGGTCTATACTATTACTCAGATTGTTGTAAAAGTATTACTTAAAAACAATATAGATAAATAAAAAACTGTTTTTTATAAAAGATGTATTTATTATTTAAAAAATAATAAATTAGAAAATGTTTTATAAAACAATATATATTCGTATTAAAAATTTATATTTATATATTAATTAAAATTATAAATCACATCATATGTAAATGAATGATAGTAAGAACAATCATGATTTTTTATAAAAAATCATGATTAAATATTGAAATTCTTAATTAATATAATAAAATTAGTTTTGTGTCATAAATTAATATATAACAAAATATAATTGTATATTAATTTTAAAATAATCAATATTTTATTTAAGATAAATTCTTGTATATTTTAATATTAAATTTAATAAAATATAGCATATTTTTATGAATTATAGATAATTATAAAAATACTATTTTTAGTATTTAAAATAAATAAAAGAATTTCTACTATATATATAAATTATAAAATAATAATATAAATTAAACTTAAACTACTAACAAAATATTAATAAATGTTTAACAATAATTAATAAAGATAAATGAGAATATACTTTTAATTATAATCTTTATTTCGTAAATAAAATTATTAATCAATATTATAATATAATATAAAACTTTAGATATAATGATTTATAATTTCAGAATTATAAATTATTATTTATTAATTATTATTTAATTATAATTTACGAATAAATATTTTACTTTTCAAAGTTAATTTTATATTTAAAATTTATTTATGAATACTTAAGTGTTTATAATATGATTATATTATAGTCAAAATAATAGTATTATTATACTGATAAATTATTGTTTAAATATAAAAAATAAATTATATTTATTTTTAATTTAAAAATGATTAATAAATATTTTTTACTTAATGATTTACAAGATATTAAGATAAAATTCAAAATGTCATTATTAATTATTCATTCTTGTATCAACTGTGATATGTGTGAACCAGAATGTCCAAATAAAGCAATTTCAATTGGAACAGAGTTTTATAAAATTAATAAAAATCTTTGTACTGAATGTATTGGTCATTATGATAAACCAACGTGTCAATCCGTTTGTCCAATAAAAAACACAATTATTAAAGATCCTAATAATTTGGAAACAAAAGAACAATTATGGAATAAGTTTCTTTTAATACATAATGTTGATAATAATTAACTTTCCATAATCACCGCAGCAAAAGCATACTTTTGTTCATCAGATAATGATATATGAATATATTTTACACCTAGTAAATCAGCAAATATTTTTGCCTCTCCCAATAAATTAAGTTTTGGTTTACCAAGTTTATCATTAAAAACTTCAAACTGATTAAGTGCTAAACCATTTCTGATCCCAGTTCCCAAAGCTTTTGACGCTGCTTCTTTAACAGCAAATCTCTTAGCTAAAAAAAAGACTGGCTTAGAATGATTCTTATACTGTTGCCATTCTTGAATAGATAATACACGATTTGCTAAACGTTCTTCTAAACGTTCAATAATATGTTTAATTCTTGAAATTTCAACAAGATCGATACCAAAACCAATAATAGTCATTAACAACGCACATCATGAAAAATTTTTTTCATATCACTTACTGCGGTTGCCATTCCAGTAAAAAGTGCCCGTCCAATAATAGAATGACCAATATTAAGTTCATATATATCTGTCAATTTTGCAATACGCTTAACATTATGATAAGTTAATCCATGACCTGCATTTACTTTTATTTTTTTTGCAGTTGCATAACTTACAGCTTTTTTAATACGTTCAAACTCCTTTGTTTGTTCTAACTCAACCTTAGCGTTAGCATAAGCACCAGTATGAATCTCAATAAATGGCGCACCAATTTCAGCTATTGCATCAATTTGCTTATCTTCTGGATCAACAAACAAAGAAACTATAATACCTGCTTTAGTTAATCGTTTTACAGCTATCGAGATTATCTGTTGCTGACAAACAACATCAAGACCACCTTCAGTGGTAATTTCTTCACGTCGCTCAGGCACTAAACAACAAAATTGTGGTTTTACTTTACAGGCAAATTCAATCATTTCATTCGTTATAGCCATCTCCAAATTCATACGAGTTTGTAGTGTTTCCTTCAGTAACATAACATCTCGATCAGTAATATGACGACGATCTTCACGTAAATGAACAGTAATTCCATCTGCACCAGACTGTTCTGCAATAAATACAGCTTGTATTGGATCGGGATATTGTGTTCCTCGTACATTACGTAATGTTGCAATGTGATCAATATTAACACCTAATAATAACTCTGCCATATATAACTCCTGTTATACAATTCATAATTTTAATTTATTTTATTAATGTAATTATATAATAATTATGAAGTAGCTTAATAAGCTATATACAATTCATTTAAAAAAATATTTTACTAAAAACTTTTGATATTATTAATATATTTTATTAATCAAATTTCAATTTAATGAATGTAAAAGATTTAGTTTCCTATAAGTATTAACATACTAGAAAATTTATAATAAATAAATCATTTAATGTATTTCTAATAAAACTTTAAAGTTATTATCAATAAGATTATTATAATAAAATTATCTCATTTTTGATAGTGTTAAGTCTATTTTTATTTATTATTACTCATTTTTATAAATAATATATAAAACAATAAAAATCTAAAATTAAACAAAAAAACAATTTGAATCAGAAAAAATAAATATTTACAAAATTATATTTTTTATTATTAGCAAATAGATTTTCATATAACCAAATACTTAAATTTTTTAAGAAATAAAGTTTGATATTTTTAACTAAAAATTAAATAAATAAATTTATTGATAAGAAAATCATTGTAAAGTATTTTAGAAATAAAAAAATAATATTGAAAATCTATAACACTTAAAGTAACATTTTCACTTTCTTTTATATAATTCTAAAACTGAATTATTCAATAGTAATTTAAAATTATAAATAAATCTATAAATTAAATCAACAATTATAAAAACTTTGTCAAATATATTAATAGAAGTTTTATTTTGCTAAATATATTTTAAAAATATTTTACTATAAATGAAAATAGAATACAAATGTATGTTACTAATAATATGTTTATAGAAAATAATATTTAAAAAATTATTCTCTAATGTAGAAAACTATGCAATAAAAATTTATCATTAACTTTTACCCAAAGCTTAAGATTAACTTTAGTAGAAAAAAAAATTTCCATATCTATTCGAGCCTCAATACCAATTTTTTTAATTTTATTAGCATTCTTACCAATAACTATTTTTTTTTGCCCATTTCTTTTAACTAAAATTAATCCATTAATATTATAAGCACCAAGTTTATTTATCATAAATTGTTCAATTTCTACTGTGATTGAATATGGTAGTTCATCCCCAAGAAAACGCATTAATTTCTCGCGAATAATTTCAGAAGCCATAAAATGCTTAGAACAATTTGTAATATAATTTGATGGAAAATAATGTATAGCTTCTGGTATATGTTTCTGCACAACTTTAATAATTATATCAATATTAATATTCTTTTTTGCACTAATTGGTATAATATATAAAAAATTCATTTCTTTGCTGAGAAAATCAATATACGGTAATAAACTGCTCTTATCTATTATATTATCAATTTTATTGATCGCTAATAACACTGGGCGTGACAAATGGCGTAGTTGATTCATAATAATATTATCATCAATACTCAAATGTGTACTATCAACAACAAAAATAATTAATTCTACATCATCAATCGAGCTATTTGATGTCTGTTTTATTAAATTATTTATTGCTTTATTTTTTTCTATATGTAATCCTGGTGTATCTATATAAATTATTTGATAATTTTCTTCTGTATTAATTCCCATAATAAGTTGACGAGTTGTTTTTGGTTTGCATGAGGTAATAGAAACTTTCTGTCCAAGTAATTTATTTAATAATGTTGATTTACCAACATTTGTCTTTCCTACAATGGCTACAAATCCACAATAGATTTTCTGGTTATTCATTCAAGCTCCAATATTTTTAATACCTGTTCAGCTGCTGCTTGTTCGGCTTTACGCCGATTTGAACCAACTCCTTCAACAGGTCTATTTATTCCACTAACATTACAATGAATAGTGAATTCCTGATTATGTGCTTCACCTCTAACTTGAATAACCAAATAATTAGGTAGAGGTAAATAACTACCTTGTAAATACTCTTGTAATCGTGTTTTAGGATCTTTTTGATTACAATCAGGTCTCACTTCTATTAATCTATTGTAATACCAAATCAAAACAATTCGCTCAATAGTTTGAATATTACTATCTAAGAAAATACTGCTAATTAAAGCTTCAATAGTATTTGCCAATATTGATTCTCGATGAGAACCACCACTTTTTAATTCACCAGGTCCTAAACACAAACATTCTCCAAGATCAAATTCTCTTGCAAGCTCAACTAATGTATTGCCTTTTACCAATGTCGCCCTCATACGACTCATGTCTCCTTCATCAATTTTAGGAAAGCGATGATAGAGATCATTAGAAATCACAAAACTAAGAATTGAATCACCTAAAAACTCTAATCTTTCATTATGATTATTACTGGCACTTCTATGAGTTAATGCTTGCTTTAAGAATTCAATTTGTTTAAAAGTATAACCAAGCTTAATCTGTAGCTGTTTAATTTCTTGTCGTTCTGACCACTCAATCAAAGAAGAATTCATGTGCTATCAATTATTTAATTAGTAGATTATAAAGATATTACATTTATAGTAATTATTGATATTAATCAATAAATCAATTATTTTTTGATGATCCTAATTTATTATATATTAATTTTATATAAAATTAATTTTGCATCGATGATTGATTTATCTTATTATATTTTATTAATTGATTACACCAATTCGACTTAAACGTATCCCAGTTGGCCATTCATCCTCGTGTTTATCAAGGCTGAACCAAATCATAATTACACGTCCAACTAAATTTTCTTCTGGTACAAAACCCCACAAACGACTATCTGCACTATTATCCCTATTGTCTCCCATCATAAAATAGTGCTTAGATGGAACAATCCATTCATTATTTGGTAAACCAAATTGTTGATAATGTGATTGAGTATATATTTGTGGAATAACTAGAATCTCATGCTTGATATTATCTAATTCTTCTACCCTTTCTCCTTGACGCAATGCATTACTTGGAACTGATTTATCTAATGGAATTTGGTAACTACCTTTTTGACTATTTACTATAGAATCAATATTAAAAAATAAAGTCCACTCACTTTCTTTTAATGAAGAATATATAATTGGTAATATTGTAGCGCTATTTGAAATTGAATAATTCGGATATATACGTAGTTCTTTTTCTTGAGGATCATAAATTATCTTGTCACCTGGTATACCAATAATCCGTTTAACAAAATCAATACTAAGATCTTTAGGATATTTAAATACTGCAATATCACCACGTTTAGGTTTTCCTGTTTCTAACAATGTTTTTTGTGTAATAGGATCTCTTAATCTATAAGCAAACTTTTCTACTAGAATAAAGTCACCAACTAGCAAAGTAGGCATCATTGAACCTGACGGGATTTGAAATGGCTCATAAATAAATGATCGTATTATTAATACAATCGCTAATATTGGAAAAATAGATGAAATGGTATCAACCAATGGTTGTTTATAAATATTTTTAGTTGAATTCATTTGCTCTACAACATTCTTTTCAGTAATCTTTTGTTGTAAAACTATTTTTTTTTTATAAAAAAATGATAATTTAAAACGATCAATAACCCAGATAACCCCTGCAATCAAGGTTGCTATCGTCAATATCAAAGAAAAAGTATTAGCCATTATTACTATTTCCTTATAATGGTTGATTATCTTTACCTATATGAAAGATAGCAAAAAATGCTTCTTGTGGTATTTGAACATTACCAATTTGTTTCATTCGTTTCTTACCTTCTTTTTGTTTCTTTAGTAATTTTTTCTTACGGCTAATATCACCACCATAGCATTTAGATAATACATTTTTGCGCAATTGCTTTACTATTGTACGTGCTATAATATGATTATCTATTGCAGCTTGTATTACAATATCAAATTGTTGTCTATGAATAAATTCTTTAATTTTATCTATTAACTTACGGCCACGATATATTGCATTTGCACGATGAGTAATAAATGCTAAAGCATCTACTATTTCGCTATTAATCAATACATCTACACGTACCATATCAGATATCTGGAAACGGAGAAAGACATATTCTAATGACGCATATCCATGAGAAATAGATTTTAATCGATTAAAAAAATCTAAAACAATTTCAACCATTGGAATTTCATAAGTTAATGCAACTTGTTTTCCATAATAAATAATATTAGTTTGAATACCTCGTTTTTCTATACAAAGAGTAATAACATTTCCAATATATTCCTTAGGTACTAAAATATTGCATTTTGCAATTGGTTCGCGTAATTCGTTTATATTATTAAGCATAGATAATTTATATGGATTATCAATATAGATAATATCATTGCTTATTAACTTAACTTCATAAATAACTGTAGGTGCAGTTGTGATAATATCTAAATTATATTCACGCTCTAATCGTTCCTGGATTATCTCCATATGAAGTAGACCAAGGAATCCACATCGAAATCCAAAACCTAATACAGCTGAACTCTCTGGTTCATAAAATAACGAAGCATCGTTTAAACTCAATTTACCTAAAGCATCACGAAATATTTTATATTGATTTGGTATAATTGGAAATAAACCAGCATAAACTTGTGGTTTTACTTTTTTAAATCCATCTAATGCTTTTTTAGCAGAATGATTAGCTAAAGTTAAAGTATCACCAACATGTGCTCCATGAATATTTTTTATTCCACACGAAAGCCAACCAATTTCACCACAATTTAGTTGTTGACGATTAATTCTTTTTGGTGTAAAAATACCTAAATGGTTAACATTATAAAGTTGATTTGAGTTTATCACTTTAATTCTATCTCCTTTACAAAGAGTACCATTTTTAATACGTACTAAAGAAATAACTCCTAAGTAATTATCAAACCACGAATCTATAATCAATGCTTGCAAAGGAGCTTTTGGATCACCTTTTGGTGGCGGGATTTCTTTAATTAAATACTCGATTACATCATGTATCCCTAATCCAGTTTTTGCGGAACAATGAATAGCATTATAAGCATTTATTCCAATAATATCTTCAATCTCTTTAGCTATCAGATTAGGACGTGCAGAAGGTAAATCAATTTTATTAAGAACAGTAACAATTTTTAAATTCATTTCAATAGCGACATGATAATTAGCAATTGTTTGTGCTTCTACACCCTGCCCAGCATCAACAATCAATAATGCACCTTCACAAGCAGATAATGAACGAGATACTTCATAATAAAAATCAACATGACCTGGAGTATCAATAAAATTAAGTTGATAAGTTTTACCATTAATTGCTTTATAGTTAAGGGTGACACTTTGAGCTTTTATTGTAATTCCTCTTTCGCGCTCTAAATCCATAGAATCTAATACTTGATCTACCATTTCACGCTTAGGAAGACCACTACAGATCTGAATAATGCGATCTGATAAAGTAGATTTACCATGATCAATATGTGCGATTATAGAAAAATTTCTTATATGTTTAATTTTCAATATTTTATTTTCTTATAAATGTTATCATAAATCAATTTTATAGATATTTTAGTTCTTTTAAAGATAAAATAATAAAAACTATTATAGCGTATTTTAAAAATGTATTTTACATATAAACAATAAATGAATTCAAAATTGATTAATAATGAAAAATTATTTTATAAATAAAATATTTATATATGAATTAATTATTAGTAATAAGTTATTGTTATTAACAAATATGTATTTAGACACTCATATATATCATAATTTATACTTATTTAAATTTATAAAACTGTAAACTTATTTATGAAATGTTAATTTATAAAAATATAATTTTACTAAAAATAAATATTTCTATTTAGCAATTTCATTTAAAATAATGAATTAAATTTATTTAAAACAAACTAATATTACTAATAAAAATATAAATAATATAGAAAAAATAAATAAGCATTACTAATTCTAATAAACATTTTATTTTTATAAATTGAAACCAATACTTTAACTTTCTGATAAATAATTTAATGGTTGAATAACCTTAATTTATAATTAAATACTTAATTTCATTTTTATTTTAGATATAAATTTAAAAAATTAATATAGATATTAAACCAACTTAACAACTAGAACTAGAATTAAAATTATTTATAAAATAAGTTGGTGATCTCAGTAATTAAATAAGAATTGCAACTTTATATTACTATTTTATCATGAGTATAAAAAGATAAACCATTTCTATTAGAAATATCTATTTAATATGTTTAAAATCTCCAGTTTTTTACTAAAGTTTATAGAAAATAAAATAACTCATTATTAAATATTATAATCTTAAAAATTAATTATAATTTATTTATTTAAAATAGTTATGATAGAATTCTTTAAATAATAATAAAATATTAGTATATTTATATTTTAGTCTTTTTTTAAAATTTTTTAAAAAAATTTTAAATTATATATTTTGAGTTATATATTGAATATATAAATTATATCATTTTTAGTAAAATCAATGAAATTGATAAAATAAAATACGTAATTTTATATTATTATTTTATTGTAAGTCTATATTTGTTATTTCAAATATAGACTTACAAACTTCGTATCTTTAATCATTTTAGATTATTGAATGAACCAAAGTTAATATTATATAAGTTTATATAAACTCTGTAATTAATTACCATAATAATAATGACATATGAAGGTTTTTAAAACCGATATTTAATACTGCATTTCTATTTAATTAGTTTAAAATTACTTGTATTATTTATATATAAAAATTTTATAATTAAAACAAATTTATTATATTTTATTTTAAATGTTATTTATTAAAATTAATATTTATTTAATAATAAAATTCATTTTTATTAATAATTTTTAATCTGAATAATTTTATAATAGTGATAGTTTGTTTTATTTTTTATTAGTTATCTCTATTCATTTTCTCAAATCATGAATATGATGTAATGCTTTGTCATATTAAAATGTAGTTCTATTTTTTATATTTAATAACAAAAGATTGGTTTTGCAATAAAACAGTGATTAAATTTTATACAATAAAATAGTATTTATTTGTAGATTGATTTTTTATTATTGAACAATTAATATTTGCAATCTTTATATCAAGATATTTTTGAATTTATAAAAAAATTATATTCATATATACTTAATTTCAGATATTTAACGAATTAAACTCTATTCATAATTAATTTTATATTTAAAAAACAAAATATTTACAAAATACAAAGTATTTTGTATTTTTAATATTTTACAGTTAACATTCATATATATCTTATTACGATTGAATTTATATATTACATAATAAAAAATTATCCTTATTAATTAATAAGGATTGAAAATCTATAAAATCGATAACTTGTTAATTTTATTAATTAAGTTAAATTACCTTATAATTGTCATAAAATAAGTTTTTTATATCTCATATTTTTAATTCATTATTAACCTATATTTGATATTTAAAGTTAATATTTTATTAATTTTAGTGCATAAATCATATGTATTCCTATTTTATTTTAAAGTTTAAACAATTTTTATTATTATAATTATTTTATTTTGAAAATATGTTATTAAAACAATGATACTATAAAAACATATGTGATTACAAGAAATTATTTTTAAATATTTACAATATCTTTTTAATAACTAAAAATCAATTTATAACAATAGTAATAAGTTATCTTTTAAAACTAAAAATAAACTAATTAAATAATTTAGTCTAATATTTAAATTGATATTAATTTAGTTATATCTATATTAAATATATATATCTTTTTATTTTTAAATATATATAATATATATAACTATATGTTAGTTTATTTATTTCAAATTAAATTAATTAATTTAATTTGTTTTTTTAAAATTAATAAATACATGTTATAATGTTAAATTATTATAATATTTAATTTTTCTTATATAATAAATTATTATTTTTATAATAATTTGGTTATTCATTAATTAATAAGAAATAACTTTATTATAAGTTATTTCTTATTAATTAATGAATAACCAAATAATCTATTTAAATTTTATTACTATACAATAAAAAATTCAATTAATTTTGTTAAAATATTAATAATATTAAATATTTTTATTTAAAATTTAAAAACTATTAATAGTAAATAATCAATTATATAATAGAGAGGTATTATAAATTAAAAAAATAAAATTTTTATCTAAATATCTAAATATCTAATTTTTAATTACTTTCTTAAATAAAATTCATACGAAAATTATTTGTATAATTATATAGATAAGTGTTTATTAATAATAAAAAAATAACGATATTTATCGAGTTATTTTACTTTATATTAATGGTGTGATAATCATGAAGATTATATCTTATGTGATAAGAAACTTTCATTATACTACAGATATTAGTTAATAAAATTTTTAGATGATATTTTTTAAGTGAAAATATATAAAAATTAATAATAAGCTCATCAATAAAAATAGAAAAAGTTTATTTATTATTAAATAATAAATGTTTTATTATTGTGCTATTATTTCTCTTTTTGAGATATTTTAATATTAATTTATTTCATAACAATATTATTCAATAATACCATATTAACATGGATGATTTAGCAAATATAATTATCAAATTTTAAATAAATGATTATTTTTTAAAAATGTTCTATCATATATAGATAAGAGAATATAATTAATATATTTAAGAACTAATCATATATATTGTTTCAAATATTTATAAGCTATATTTTTTACTATTAAAATTATATTAAACTTAATATAATTTTAAACCTATAATAATAAAATAAGTATCAAAAAAGATAAATTACTATAATTAGCTTTTTTACTTTATTTTATTAGCTTATCTAATAAAATTAGATAATTACATAATACAAAATAGTAAGTTTTATAATTTTAATATTATTGTGTATCACATGTTTTTTTAAAATTAATTAATTTAATGGATATTTTCTATTTCATAAAAATGTTAAAATTGATAATTTCATTGTAATTGCCATTGACTATTTTCGATAGATTGATTTTACTATATTATATTTTATTATAAAAAACGTTTTTTATAAAAAAAGTTAATTTTAAATTATAAAAATATATTAATAATAATTAAAAATTAAAAAAAATCTGTATATATACATACTGTACTAAATATCCTTTTAGTCAAATTATAGATAATATTTAATTTCGTATTAGAGGTTGTACTTTATTATCAATAGCTTCTCTTGCTCGAAAAATACGAGAACGAACTGTACCAACAGGGCAATCCATAATAATCGCTATCTCTTCATAACTTAGTCCATCAAGCTCTCTAAGTATAATTGCTAATCGTAAACACTCAGGAAGTGATTCTATAATTTGAAAAATTACTTTTCTTAATTCTTCTGATAAAATTAAATTTTCAGGATTTGAAATTTCTTTTAATACATTAAAAGTTTCAAAATTTTCTATATTAACTACATTTATATAATTTGAAAGTGGTCGTCGTCCTTGGAATATAAGATAATTTTTTGCTGTATTCACAGATATCCTATGAAGCCAAGTATAAAATGCACTTTCGCCACGAAATGTACTTATAGCACGATAAGTTTTAATGAACGCTTCTTGAGTAACATCTTGAACATCTACGTAAGGTACATAACGAGAAACAAGACTTACAACTTTATTCTGGTATTTGATAACCAGTAAATTAAAAGCTCTTTTATCACCTTGTTTTACACGTTCAACCAGTATCTGATCTGTAAACCGCTCGATCATCTGAGGTCACTTCTCCAGAAAATAAGCCTTATATTTTTCTATTTGTGAACCCGCTATGTTTTTCAAATTTATAAGCAAGCAATTCTTTTGCTTAACAAAATTTATAAAGTTCACACTTAATTTAAATTATTTTAAATTCAATCTAACTTAAATCATAAAAACTATTTTAAGTAGATTAATCATATTTACTTTAATAAAAGTAAGCTAAAGACAGTTTTTATTGTATTGATAAATTTTATCAATAAAAATATTATACATCAAACAATGTTATAGAAATATTTTAATCATTAATAATGGAATTTTTTTATTTTATTATTAAATTAATAATTAATAATATTATTAAATAAATATGATTTTTTTTATTCACGATAAATAAATTAAATTATATTTAATAATAAATTGAATTATTTTTATGAAATTATACATAAATAAAGATGTTGGTTATAAATAATAAAAGGTAAATATTAAAACATTAAAATGATCTATTTAATTAAGATTATTAAATAATTACCAATTGTATTTAATTCATAAGGTTTTTTATAAAGTTAATTTAATTTATTTTTTAATCAAAAAATAAGTAATAAAATCTAAAATAACTCTCCAAATAATATATATTAATAAATGAGAAATAGTTGTTTTTTAATAGAATATAATATAAAAAATATTATTTATTTTATTTTTATAATATAAATATTTTTCAAAACATTAAAAGAACAAAATGGATATATGAAAATCGGTTTGTTTTTAACATTTATTTTATATGTTATTTACATAACATAATATTTTATGTTATGTAAATTCTATTGGTATATAAATACTAAATAATTTAATCAATTATACTGATCATATCCAATAAATAATAATAAAATTTTATAAACACTAATTTAAATAATATTAATTAATAATTATCACTAGTTAGTGATAATTCATAAAAAATTTGATTTATGTTAAATAATTAAAACTTTATTAATATAATATTATTTTTTTGATAAAAACATACTATTCATAATTAAATAGCATAGAAAAACAAAAATAAAATTAGATTAATATCTATTTTCATTCAAAATTTAATCACATAAATTTTTATGATTTATTTAAACTAAATAGTTTCTATTAACTCTTCCATTGACAAATATTAATAAAAATCAGCATAAATAATAAAATTAAATAAATATATATTCTATATTGATTAATACTATTCAAACGGTAATAAAATCTTAAGTAGTTACAATAATAATAAGTAACTAATTAACTTGAATAAATGTATTCATTTATTTATTAATCATTCTTATTATTTATTTTTATTCAATAATTTTTAATTTATTTATAATCATACAATAAATAAATAATAAATATCATATTAGCAATTTATTTAAATAAATAACTTCAATAATATAAAATATAAAAACGATTTAATATTTTATCTACATGAATGGACAATATAATTTTACTTATAAATTACAAATTATTTGTTTCCTTATTAATAAATTAATAGTATCATCTTAGTTAGTTTTAAAAAATGATATATAGAAAACTTAATATAATTTTTTATTTATTAAAATGATATAAGATATTATAGAAAACTAATAATTATTAGTATTTAATTATAAGAATATTGATAATAATTAACTATCTAAAGATAATATCTGTTTTTTTATTTAAAAACATACTATGTTAGAATATTGATATTTAATCATTTTAAAAATTTATTTTTATAAAATTATTTTATTTTTTTCTAAATAAAATTCATATTATTTATATATTTAAAATAATTAAATATAACATAATAATAATTAATTATTATATTTTATTTTAAATATTATTAGTATATAAAATGCTTTATAAGAAAATCTATAATTTATTATTATAAATATAATATAGAATATAAGATAATTTACTCTATAAAATTTAATTAAATTATAAAAAAACATAAAAAATTATAATTTAACGTTAAATTTATTTAATAATGAAATATAGATTTTATTTATTCTAATTAATAATATTTAATTATTTCTAACAATATTCACAATCTACTACTTATTAAGTAAAATTTGTAATAGAAAATATCAGTAATAATATATATATTTAGTTTTTATAACTTTACATAAATAAATAATATCATATTTCTATTTATATAAATAATAAAAAATAAAAATATTATCAAGAATTTAAATAAATTGAATGATAATTTAAAAACTAAAAATGAATAATAATATTCTATATAATTATTATAAAAAAGGAAATTATATATCGTAATTTAACTTGTGTAGTTAATAAATAAAATACATATTTTTTAATAAAACATAAAAATATATTTATAATATGGCAAGAACACCTTTTATTTTATAATAATATTTAGTAATAATTAACATTATAAATATAATAAAACAACTTAATAAAACAAAACAATAGATTTATTTCATTATGAATTATCTTTTTTACGTTTAGAAAGGTTACTACATAGGAATTTTAAAAAAATTAAAGCGTAGTTAACATTTTAAATTCTCTTTAAAATTTGTTATCTTATAAACATAACTAATAAAAATTATATTTATTATTATTTAATAATAACTACTTTAGTATAATATCTGTTATATTCCTAAAGTTAAAGATTAAATATTATTTGAACTTTATTTGCGTTAAAAAACTATTAGAGATTTTATATCTAGAGTAATGCTCTAAAAAATTAAATTTATAATAACTATGTAAATTCTATATGTTTATTATCACAGAATTCAATTCGATAAATTTTCGATTTTATAATTATTTTAAAATACAATTCATAACATTAATAGAAGATACTTTATTTCATTTATATACATAGAGATAATAGACATATATATTTTTATATAATTTAAATGTTTAATTTTTGTTATATGAATAATCAATGTTATAAATTTTTTCATTAAAAATAATTTTTTATTTATATTATAATTACTGATAATTATATTTTAAACAATGGATTTATTATAAATGATTTATAATTAACTTTTAATAATTTAAATTAGTATTTTATTATATTTTAAAATTTATCTCCTATAAATAAATTTTATTCATATGAAATTAATTTTAATTTCTGAGAAATTAAATTATATTTACTATTAATGATTATACAATAATGATATTATAAATTAATATTTTCATATTTTTTATTATTTCCATTAAACTTTAAATCATGATATTCTATATATTGATCTAATCAGTTTTTTCAAAATTGCCTTTCATATAGATTAAATGTAAAATATTATTTTCATAATTATAAGTTATAAAATAAATGAAATTGAAAATCCATATTGATTACATAAAATAATAAATTATCTTATTACTTTATAAGAGAAATGCGTTTTGTCTTATCTTTTCGTTTTAATTTAAATATTATTTTTATTTAAATAATTAAGAAAACTGTTGTATCTAAAATAAAAAAGAATTAAAATATAAATATAATTACTTTTTTATTTCACGATTAATAAATTATATTTTATAAATGCATTTAATTTTAATAATACTTTTTGTTATTAAAAAAACGTAAAACTATTTATTGCATATAATAGTTACGTTACTAATACTATGAATTAAATTTTTTAAATATTCAAATATCTTTATACAACTAAAAGCTTAATAGAATTATAATATTATATTTTTATAAAAAATACTTAACCGATAATTTTTTAATTATATACATAACTTAATAATAGATAAACTATCTATAATATAAAATTAATATCATTAATTTTAGAAAATATATAGATATATTTTACATCTATACTATACTTTAATAAGTAAAAACAAAGGATTTTATTTCTTATGTTTTCTGAATAATTAATGTATTACTAATAATTAGTTTAAAAATATAATTAATTAATTCTTCCATGCAGTCTTTTGAATTAAATCACTTAGATTTTATTAAATGATATCCTTCTGTTTTTATAAATAAAAATATAACTAGTTTTTAATTTTAATAATATAATAATTTATTAATAAATATTTTATTTTTAATAATTAAAAATAAAATATATCGAAATAATAGATTAATTTTATTTTATTTTTATATAATTATGTAAATTATTTTTATAATAGTTACTAATATTATTGATTTCAATGAAATAAAAATTGTATCTGATATCGTAATTTAAAATTATTTAATTAAAAGGTGAAAATATGAAAGTTACTAACTACTATAAAGTAATGTCAATAATGTTTGTCTTATTACTAATCTCAATAATTTCTTTTTCTAATGTATTTGCTAGTGATACAGCTAATTTTACTATATCAGGTAGATTTCTCCCAACTACCTGCAATATAATGTTATCTAAAAATAACATTGATGTTGGTAATATTAAGTATGGAGAACTTCAAATAAGGAATACGAACAATAAACTAATGGAAAGAGAATTATCGCAAAATGTTGGATTCTATGACAATATTGAAAAAACAACACTAATAGTTGAATGTGATAATTTAACATCTGTCGGTTTTACTGTTACTGATAATAATAGTTCTTATGCTCCACTCAATTTCATTAAAAATACAGATAGAGAAGGATCTAATTTATCACATGCATTTGGACTAAAATCTATTAGTGGCCTCACTGCAGGTTCTAAGCTTGGTGGTTATTTTTTTGAATTTACTAAACCACTAGTTATGGGAGCAGAAGGAAAAGATGTTAATAAAAATTTCAATACTGGTTTTAGAGATTCTAAAATAAGCAATGCTGGATGGATAAAGAATAAAATATCTGGTGATTTAACGCTATCAAAATTATGGACATATACCGATACGATTGATCCAGTAAAGGCAAAAACATTTAAAGTTGATTTAAAGCCTAATCTATTTTTTTACTACGATAGTACTAAACGTGATCTAACAGATGAAATTACTTTTCAAGGTTCAGCAACATTTACTATCTTTTATATTTAATATTACAAGATAATAATTAGCTTAAGGCGGCTATGACTACTCTTTATTTAGTCTTATTTCCAGTAATAATCATTTATGATATTAATAACAAGGAAATTCTTATCATGAATATAAAAAACATTTTATTAATATTGCTAATATCCATTCCTCTTATTTCAAGAGCAAATCATTTAAAATTGCATACTTCTGCTGTTATTATAGAAGCTAATATTGGCGAAAACTCTTTCCCAGTAAAAAATGAATCTTCTTTACCTATCATAATGCTTACTACTCTTGAATCTATACCAGAAGACCCAGAAAAAATAGTTATAATTACACCCCCGATCTCACGTATTGAACCCTATGAGACACAAGTAGTACGTTTTTTGTTAAAAAAAACTAATAATTTAAAAAATGAACGTATGGCTCGTGTAAAATTTGAAAGTATTCCATCGAAAGTGGATGGAGTTAGTAATCGAATTAATATCAATATTGCTCAAAATATTCCACTTATCGTACAACCAAAAGGACTTAAGCGTGATTATACTCCTTGGAAACATTTACAATTGAAAGTTTCAAATAATAGATTATTAATATATAATCCATCTCCATACGTTGTTCGATTTCACCCTAGATTAACCTTATTACCTTCTCAAGAATTAACTAGTTTACCAAAAAGTTATCTCTTACCAGGAAAAAAACTATACATAAATTTACCAATACAAAAAGGAAAACTCACTGCAGTCAAATTAACACCAGTATCATTATATAACTATATGCAGAATACCATTGAACTACAAGTTAGCTCTGCATCAGCAGGAATTTAATATGAAAAAGCACCTAATTTTAGGTCGTTTTATTTTGTTATTGTCAACATCTGTAACAGATGGAATAGCTCAATCAATAACTATGTTTGATACAGATATTTTACGAGCACGAGGTATTTCTGATTCTGTCGCTATTTATTTGCAAGGTTCTTCTCGATTCTATCCAGGAATTAATCATCCAACATTAGTGGTTAATGGTAATAAACGTGGTACTATACCAGTTACATTTAATAACAAAGGTGACTTATGTGTAAATGATATGTTTTTAAAAGCTGCAGGGATATTTATACCAAAATCAAATGAATCATTAACTCTCCAAGATCATATTTGCAAATCATTGCCAATTGGCATTAATGTTAAATTGCAACCAGGACTTAATCGTGTTGAGATATTAGTTCCACCTCAGTGGATTGATGATAATAATGCGACTAAAAAAACGTATGTCAATGGTGGAAGTGCGGCACTACTTAACTATAATTTTTACATTACTAACGGTAATAACGGTTTACATCAGCGATCTAACAAATTTTATGCTTATACGGAAAGCGGATTTAATTTTGATAATTGGATAGTACGTAGTTATGATTCATATTCTAGCCAATGTGATAGTACTAAGTTTCAACATCAAGCTGCCTGGATACAACGTACTTTTAACTCATTAAAATCAACATTACAAGCCGGACAGCTCACTCTTAATAACCCATTATTTTCAGCACCATCTTTCAATGGAATTCAGGTGATGCAAGAAAACGCATTAATAAAAACAAATAACAATGTTCAAGTCATAGGAATTTCATATTCAAATTCAATGGTTAAAGTACATCAAGGAGGTGTATTAATTTATTCAACACTTGTACCTTCTGGAAAATTTATTTTAAATAACTTACCATTAAATAATTTCTCACAGGATTTGGAGGTAACAATTATTGAAAATAATGGTTGGAAACGACGCTTTATTGTTTCTGCATCGTCATTTATATCTAATTTTACACCTATACAAGAGAGTTGGACATTTGCGATAGGGCAACCTCGTAATATACGAAATGGATTAAATAATCTAAAAAGCTATGGATTTATCACAGCTAGTTTTCCTATAAAAACCTCGCACAGTAGTAACATTACTACTGGTATAATGTTAGCACAGCATTATACATCTGCTGGACTAAATGCTAAAATAAGATTATGGAAAGGAACATCAACCTATCTACGTTTTCTCGCTTCTAAAGATAGACGCACAGGTACAAAAGGAATTATTACACAGGCTGGACATAGCATGGCGTTAGGAGATACATTATTAGCTACTTTAAGTACTTCTTTTTACACTCTTGGTTTTCGCTATCTTACAGATATTCCTCAGTCTAACGTTTCACGTTATAATCAACAACAAAGATTTTATAGTGCAAATCTTGGATGGAATAATAAAATTTTGGGATATTTTTCCATTGGTTTAGTTAGGACAAAACGGTTTGATAATACTATTGAAAACTATCCAACATTAAATTGGAGTCGCAATATTGGTTCAGCTCATGTCTCAATAAATATATCATCACATAATAATGAACATGTAGATAATATGTACTATCTGAATGTTAATTTGCCTCTAGGTAAAATCTATACAAATTTCTCTGCTAACAAAGAAGGTAATAATACCAATATATCCACTAATATCAATCATAAAATTAGCGATACTATTAGTTATAGTATAGGTACTTCCGTTACTAATAACAACAAATATCATGACTTTAATAGTTCAATTTATTTACAGTCACGATATGGTCGCATTTACGGAAATTATAATTATAATGGTCATGAAAATCATGCTTTGTCAATTAGTATGAATGGAAGTATAATACATGATGGTTATGGTATGCTTTTCTCGCCATATAGTGTACGTGATACTTTTGGTGTTATCAGTGTTATTGGACTCGATAATGCACAAATAGCAACATCCGCAGGTACAGTATGGACAAATAAAAATGGACGCGCTGTAGTTCCATCAGTTACCCCATATAATCAATCATATGTTGAATTAATTAATCAGGGTTTACCGCGTAATGTTGAAGTAAATAATCTTCGTAGTGTCACTAAAGCTAGTAGAGGTTCTGTTAGTAATTTTAGTTTAAAAGTCAAACGAAATAGAAAAATATTACTACAAGTTACTGATCAGTATGGTAATTTATTTCAACAAGGTATGGCTGTATTAGATAAGCATGGGCGCTATTTAAGTATCACCGGCGCAGATAGTGATATTTATTTAGATAGAATACATATTAGAAATGGTCTTCTTATTGAAGATGATAATGGAAATCGTTGCGCATTAAGCTTAAAAGTAAATACAAAACAATTAAAAGAAGATGAACCTTATGAAATAGTATCTGTACCTGCAGTTTGTCGATGAGTAAAGAGGAGGAATATGAAATGAAATCAATAATATCATTGATTATCATTAGTATAATCATTGATTTTATAATAAATCAACCTTACGTATTAGCATATGAAAATTGTAATATCAATATTGCACCTCTTGAAATTAATTATGGTGATATAACATCCGATTTATTATATGATCAAGCAGAGAAAAACGATGAAGGGTTTGTATTAACTCGATATTCTGTATTAGAAATAACTTGTACTAACAAAAAAGAATTTCAAATATACTTACATTCCTCTAAAGTAAATAATGAATATTTCAATACTAAAAATAATGTTAAAGTATTTATAATTGCTGATGAAATTCAAACGAATGAGATGGATAAAGAATACATTATATTTTTGAATACAATGAAAGGACATAAATTAGATTTTCGAGTAAATAGTGAATGGATTCCAGGACAGATATTAGAAATCAATAAACCATTAACTAAACTAGCTGTTAAAATAAAAATAAAATTTTTGATACCTTATAACATATTTAAAAATGAAACTTCATTGAATTTTCAGAAGATATTTAATTTCTTACTTTGTTCAAAAATAAAAAATCAAGAAAAAATCAATATTTAAAAACCATAGTAAGTAATAATTCACTAATTATTTACTTATTTTTTATAAAAAAATTAAATTCATTTATAATAAAAAAAATAAAAATCTTAATATATTATTTTTTTTAAAAAATATAGATAATAATATATATTATAGATATTAAATTCCTCAAAATTAGATTATGGATATTTATAATTTTTTTGAATAAATAGTAATTTTAACATATTTACATTAATTAATGAAGGTAGAGTTCAATGCAATATATAATTGTATTTCTTATTTAATATTATCTCAGTTAAAATATTATATCATAATGATTATTATATAATTTACTGTATAAAAGAAAGATATTATACATTTTTCAAAAAGATTTTTTAGTATGAACTAATATATTATATACAGTTTATTTTTTATATTTTTAATAAAAATTATCATTAAAATTTAAATAATATCTATAATAAATTTTATAAACTGTGAAATAAGCAAAATGCTATTACTTATATTTTTAAATAGCTTACAATTAATGATATTTAATTTTTTATTTGTGATTTTAATATAAAATTATTTAAAATAAGTTTATAGAAAATATTATACTTATAATCTATTTTATAGATTATAAGTATAATATAGTCAATAGATACTATTTAAATTAAATAAAATTTCTTAATTTATAATTTAATTAATAATAATATTTATTATTTTATTTTATAAAAATAATGTGAAAATAATATATGAGTATAAATATAGATACCTTTATTTGAAAGGTTATAAAAATATAAAAAATATTAATTTAAAATAATATTTTTTCATATTATTAATAGTAAAGACGATTTTATTATTAAGAAATTAATATTAAGTTTATATAAATATAGATTTATATATAAACGATAAAATCAAAATATATCACAAAATATTAAGATAAATAATAAAAACTAAATTATAAATCAATTAGTTAATTATCTATAATAAATTACCTAGCAATTTTATTTACTAAGTCAACTTATTTTTGAATAAATAATTAAATAATACTTATTTTATAATATAAATAAGTATTATTTAATGACGTATAAACAAATATATTTATACGTCAAATAAAGTTACTTAAAATAAGAATAATTTAGTTAAAAGTTAATAAAATTGAATATTTAATCTTTTTTAAAACTAATAAGAAGTATAAGATATAATATTAAACTTAAACTTTAAAAAATAAAATGGTTTATTAAGATCTTTAATTATAAAAATGTTATAGATTTTATATTAAATTTTTTTATAAGATAGTATTGAAATTAGTATTGAAATACTAATGATATTAGCTGTCTTTTTTTTGTACTTTTTTCTTAGTTACTTATAAAAAATAAAGATAAAATATATGCACCAAAATATGTTAGCGACACATAACACATGATATTAAATATTATGCATTTTTATTAAAAAACTCAATATAAATTATTTAATAATCTTTTAATAGAATTTTAATTAAAAGTAACTATGTCTATATTATAATTAATCTCAACATTAATTTAATTAATGATATTTTATATTTTAAAAATATTTTAAAAGTTTTAAAAATATTAATATTTAAATATTTTATATTTCTGTTGATATTTTTTAATTTAACTTATAAGTGAATGGTTGGAATATGTTTTAGTATTTTGGGTATTTAAATAAACTTAATGATTTTATTAATTAACATAGCTTAACATTTCATAAAGAAATTATTTTTTTAAATAAAAAACTTTATTTTTATAAAATATAATAATTAAAAAGAATTTAATAATTATTTGATTGTGGAAATTATCTTCATTAATAATTTAAATTTAAATAACGAAATTAATACAAAAATATTATAAAGATTAAAATAAAAAACTGAAAAATTATCAAATTATATATTTACTATATCATTCCGATTATTTATGAAACTTTATAAAACTATATAAATAATTCATCATTATTGAATAAATAGTTTCTTTATAAATTTCTAATAATCAATTTTTATTTTAAAAAAATATTTCATATAATATATTTATTAAATTATTAATTTTATTAATAAAAAATATAAAGGAAAATAGTTATCATGTCTATCATATTAACTTGGTATGATATTATAAGCCAAGAAAAAAAACAAGATTACTTACGTAGTATTTTGATTTATATTAATAAAGCACGAGAAGAAGGTACGATAATTTTTCCACCAGAAAAAGATGTTTTTAATGCTTTTAGTTATACCGAATTAAGCAAAGTAAAAGTTGTGATATTGGGACAAGATCCTTATCATAACTTTAATCAAGCTCATGGTCTCTCATTTTCAGTTAAACCAGGTGTTCCAATACCACCATCATTATTTAATATATATAAAGAACTAACAAAAGATATTCATAATTTCCAATATCCGAATCATGGTTATCTTGTTAATTGGGCACAGCAAGGAGTTTTATTATTAAACACAATTTTAACTGTTGAAGAAAAAAAAGCACATTCGCATGCACATCTTGGTTGGGAAATATTTACTGATAAAATAATTCTAATAATAAACCAATACCAACATGGTACGATTTTTTTATTATGGGGGTCTAATGCGCATAAAAAGAGTAAATTTATCGATAATCGAAAACACTTTATCCTTAAAGCACCTCATCCTTCACCACTCTCTGCTCATAGAGGTTTCTTTGGTTGTAAACATTTTTCAAAAACTAATAAAATACTAATAAAACAAGGAAGATGTCCCATTAATTGGACTCCGTTAATTTAAACGTAATAAACTAAATTTTATAACCCATATTAGTAATATTATTTTTTAGTTTATTTTTTTTGTTTTTGAGACAATTACCATCGCAGGACGCAATAATCGTCCATTTAATGTATAACCTTTCTGCATAACATCAATAACTTGATTAGATTCATGTTCATCAGAATCAATAGTTGTCATTGCTTGATGCAATTCAGGATTAAAAGGAATATCCTTCTCCACTACTACTTGAATTCCATATTTATTAATAGCAGTTAAAAAAGACTTTAGTGTTAATTCAAGACCTTCAAGCATTGACATTGCTTCATTTTTTTTTTGATTAACAAGTTCAATTGCTCTTTCTAAGTTATCAATCACTGGTAATAATTCATTAGCAAATTGCTCTAAAGAGAATTTGTGTATTTTTTCAATATCTTGTTCAGTACGACGTCGAATGTTTTCGACTTCAGCTTTAGCACGTAACAAAGTTTCACGTTCACGCTTTTGCGCTTCAAGAAGTTTTTGTTCTAATTCAATAATACGCGTATTAATTAATACTTCATCTTCAAAATTGATTGACTGTTTTATATTAACAATATCTTCATTTTCCTCATTTTTTTTAGACTTTTTAAATTCTTTTTCTTTAAGTATTTGTTCGTCGTCTATTTCATGATCTTTACTGCTCATAAGCGTATCTCCACATTCTATTAGCATTAATAAACATTATTAGTTTAATATTGGGATAAAATTTTCAGATTCAAGCAAACATGCTGACATCTAAAAGGAAAAACTATGTTTGTCGGAAAAGAAACAAAAAAATCATTATTTAAGTATATTGGAATTGTTGGTCACCCTAGACATCCGCAATCACTAGCAACTCATAAAAAACTTTATGATTGGTTACGATCAAAAAAATATAAAGTAATTATTGAGCAACAAATTACCCAACATTTAAAGTTGAAAAATGCTATTGTGGGCGGATTAACAAAAATTGGTAAAATAGCAGATTTGATTATCGTTGTTGGTGGTGATGGTAATATGTTAGGAGCTTCCCGTATACTTTCACGATATGAAAATAAAGTCATAGGTATTAATCGCGGTAACCTTGGTTTCTTAACTGATATTATGGCAGATAATGCACTAAAACAACTAACAGAGGTATTATCTGGTCATTTTTTTGAAGAAAATCGGTTCTTATTAGAAGTTAATATTAGAAAAAAAAATCATAAACCACGTATTGGCACTGCAATTAATGAAGTTATTTTACATCAAGGCAAAGTGGCACATATGATTGAATTTGAAGTTTACATTGATGATCGCTTCGCTTTTTCTCAACGTTCAGATGGATTAATTATTACTACACCTACTGGTTCAACCGCTTATTCACTCTCTGCTGGAGGCCCTATACTTAGCTCAAATCTTGAAGTTATCGCGTTAGTACCTATGTTCCCTCATGATCTTTCATCGCGACCGTTAGTCATTAGCAGTAATAGCAATATTAAATTAAAATTTAAACAAAAAAATATTGATTACAAAATCAGTTGTGACAGCCAAATTGTTTTATCAATACAAGATGATGATGAAGTATTAATTAAAAAAAGTAGTAAAAAACTAAATCTTATCCATCCAAAAGATTACAATTATTTTGATGTATTAAGCTCAAAATTAGGTTGGTCAAAAAAAATATTTTTATTTTTAATTGCAATTTTCTCATATTAAAATGATGAATATTATTAATTGTTAATGACTTTATTTTAAATAAAAAGAAGTCATATAATTTCATATTCAAGATAATAATTAATATTATTTTGATTTAATATAAATGATAGAAAATAAAATTATAATGATATATTAAGAGTTATGTTTATAAAAACTCTATGACTTATATTAATATTATATTAGTTATGATGTTCAATTTTATTCTTATTTAAAAATTCGTATATACTATTATTTTGTTGATATGTTTTAAAATATTATTAAATAAAATTATAAATTAAATACAATAATAAATAATTGTATTACATATAATTATTACTATTCATGTAATATGATATTTATACTTAATTCTTATTAAATAGAGAAGATTATATATAAATTATGTAATCTTCTATTTTTTAGAATTACATAATTTATAATATTTGTATTTAAATAATACAAAATCATTAATAATTTATTAATTACTAATTACGTAAACAAAAAATTATTTTTAAAATAAAAATTAATATAGAAAAATTAAAATCTTTATTTTATAAAGAATTAATAAAATTTTAATAATAATCATCTTTAATATTATCATATTTAACGATTTATTAAATAAATTATTTAAAATAATTGGAATTTATATTTGAAGAATTTAAATAAATATTAAAAAATTATAAAATGTTAAAGAACTAATAAATTTTAAAAAATATTTTTTAAAGTTAATATAAATTAATAAATCATCAATAGTAATAAAGAAATAAAATATTGATTCTCATATTAACTTTAAAATAAAGAAATTAATAACTTTTACTTCTCTATTAGAAATGAATTTAATTATTAGATTAATATTTCTTTCTAATAAGAAATATTAATCTAATTTTATAAAATAAGTAATAAATTAAATTAATTATAATAATCATAAAATATATTTATCTAATAAACTTTTTTTAAATTATAAAAACATATAAAAATATAGTAATATATAGCTAATAATATAAAATGATATCTGAATTAGTATTCAGAATAAATTAATAAAAATATTTTTTTAACTACATAAGTAATTAAATATCAAGTTGTATTAATATACATTAGAAAAAAATCAATAAATTTCATGAAATCTAATATAACATGCAATTAAATTAAATTTAATCAATTAATAATGATATATATATTAGTTTTTAATATTCCATCAAATTTTAAGATAAATAAAAAATTTTAATTTTGAATTATTATAAAATGATAAAAAATTAAATAAAATTTTGAATCTTATTATAAAGATGATAGATAACTAAATTAAAAATTTATAAAAATTATTTTAAATTTAGAATTTAAATCTATCTATCATATTAATTATATTAAAAATAATAAAAGTTAAAAATTAATATCGTTATATTTATTTTTTTTTAAAAAAAAAATTAACGTCAATATGATTAATCGTCATATATTATATAGATTTTAAATTTATTATCTGAATTAGATAATAAATTTAAAATTATATTTTATTCTAAATTAATTTAAGTTAAATATAATATAGAAATATCATAATTTATTTAAAATAATAAACTAATGATTATATAATCATAATACAATATATAAAATAGAAATATAAATAAAATTTATAAATAAAAAACTTAATTAGATGAAATTCTATGAGCACTCATTAGTGGTTTTCAAGAAAATAAGAAAAGAAAAACATTATAAAATAATTAAAATATAAATATTATATAAAATATTAAACTTGAATATATATTATAAGTGATATAAAACTTAAAAAGTTTTTAACTTTATAAATTATCTATTATTACAGATAATTTAATTATTAAAGGAATATATGATAATACATTTTAAACTATTAATTGCTATTGCTATACTTGCTTGTATTTTAACAACGAGTTGTTCTATATTAGAACGAGTTGTTTATAATCCTAATATTAATCAAGGCAACCATCTTTCTGCATATAATATTTCAAAAATCAAAAATGGGATGACTCAAGAACAAATAATTTATATATTAGGAACTCCGATGTTAAAAGAACCTTTTGGTAAACAAATTTGGTATTATATTTTTCGTCAACAACTTAGCTATAAAAAAATCAAACAACAAACACTAATAATTACTTTTGATATAAATGGTATTTGTGTTAATATTAATAATAAAATTAGCTTATTAGCAATATAAAGATATATAATCTATTTTCATCCTAATATTTTTCAAGACTATTAATATTTGTTAAAATAAACATCAATAGTCTCGTTTCTATCTCTAGAATTATATAAAAAAAACTAAATTGATACTTAAATCATCTCTTAATAAGTAATTTATTAAGATTTTTTTTAGATTTTTCTGCACGTTTACGACGTATTTCTTTTGGATTATAAAGCAATGAGCGATAAATTTCAATACGATCACCTTCGGATATTATATCTGATAAATTAGCTAATTTACCATAAAAACCAACTTTATTTTTATTTAAATCAATATCATCACAAATCGATAAAATACCTGATTTTATAATCGCCTCTTCAATACTAATTTTATTTTTTAACTTTACATATAACAAAAATTGCCTATCTGACAATGCATAAATAATTTCAATATTTATTTTAACCACAATAAACCTCATGAGCGCGTTTAATAAAAGATTGCATTATATTTTTAGTCAACTCTTTTAAAAAGATATCAAAAGCAAATTCAATAAGTTTATTAGTAAATTCAAAATCAAGATATAATTCTACTTTACACGTGTTTTTATTTAAAGGTATAAACAACCAATTACCTATTAGCTTACGAAATGGTCCTTTTACTAGCTGCATTTTAATACTTTTATTATCTTGTAATATATTATGAGTAATAAAACTATTTGTAATACCAGATTCAGAAACTTTAATTAATGCGATCATTTCATTATTGACATAACTTAATATCTGACTATCAAGACAACCACATAAAAATTGAGAATATGAATTTACATCATTGATTAAATTATACATTTTCTCTACACTATAAATTACTAATGCAGATTGATTAATTTTCGGCATAATCATTTTTTTCACTATTTAAATCAAAAAATAATAATTTTGATAAACAATTAAATAAAATTTAAAACAATAACTTAGTTTAATAAATATTTATTTATTATCAAATAATAAATCTTTATTGTGATATTTGTATGCCTACCACATAGTAGAGAAATTAAAAATTATGAAAAAGAAAAATAGATATAAATCTAGTTTAGCAACAATTATTTTAAATAAAAAAGCTTATCATGAATATTTTATCAATGAAGAAATCGAGGCAGGTTTAGCTTTAATGGGTTGGGAAGTTAAAGCACTACGTTCTGGTGGAAACGTTAACATTGTTAATAGTTATATTTTATTAAAAAACAATGAGATGTATCTTATTGGTATAACAATTACTCCATTAAAAATGGCTTCATCCCATATTGTTTATGATCCAATTCGTGCGCGAAAATTATTATTGAATAAACGTGAACTTAATTCATTATTCATTAAAATTAATCATAAAGGATATACAGCTATAGCGTTATCACTATACTGGAAAATGGCCTGGTGTAAAGTAAAAATTGGGATCGCAAAGGGTAAAAAAGAACATGATAAGCGTTCTTGTATTAAAGAAAAAGAATGGAAACTAGATAAATTAAGAGTTATAAAAAAACTCAAAACGATAACAATATAAAATATTAGTATTATTAATACTTTTATGATAAAGTTAAAAAATAAACTTGGGGCTGATTATGGATTCGACGAAATTTATAAAATCCAAAGGTGCATGCCGAGGTGCGGTTGGCCTCGTAAAAAACCGCAAAAAATAGTCGCAAAAGACGATAATAACTACGCACTGGCAGCTTAAAATCTGAACAGAGCCCCTTTTTACCTAAACTATTCTCTTAAGTTGGTCAAAGAGTGGTCAAACATATATAAAAAAGAGATCGCGTGAATACCTAACCTGTGGTTGAAGCGTTAAATTTAATCAGGTTAGTCTATTAGCAGTGTGTCTATCTACGGCTAATTGATGAATGTAAAGATCAGACTAAGCATGTAGTTACCGAGGATATAGTGATTTTCGGACGTGGGTTCAACTCCCACCAGCTCCAAAAATTTTTTGTTATATCAATATAAGCAATAACTTTAAAAAAACAAAATCATAAAAATTAACTTAACATAAATATATTAAAATAATCTTGTATATATTTTTAAAAATATATATTTATTTAAAATTTAAAATATTTAATTAAATACTATAATTATTGATTAATATTAAATCTTATATTTATAAAATAGAGATGTTATATAAACTTAAAACTCTAAATATATAATAACTTTATTTGAAATAATTTCTTATTACCATAAATAAATTAAAAAAATTTTTAATATATTAGTAAAAAAAACAAAAAATATTAATAAATACTTTTCCTATACCTTAAAAATTATAAAAGACAACTTTTGTTTTTATTATATAATATTATTATTTAATAATATAACTATTATAATAAATTATAAGTAAAGTTTACTTTTTATATTATAATTTACTTAAAACGATTTTATAATCAATACTAAAATTTCAAAAATAATTTTTAATTTCATAAATATTTTATTTTTACATTATAATTTAATCTTCTTTCTTGAATGCAAAATATTTAATAAAATATTATATGAAAATTAAACCATCTATATTTTATTAACTTTTTAGTAAAAAAGGATTTTTGTTAAATAATACTTTGTTATTTAACAATATTTTTTGTTAAATAAATATTCGAATACATAATACGATTATATTTTAATATTTTAAAATATTAAAAATATATTTTAAAATATTAAAAGATAGAAAACTTAAAAAGTTATTAATTATTATAGAAAAATCTAAAATTATTTTTTTCTTCCCTTCATTTAAAAACATTAATTAATATAACGTTACCATTTATATTTTTATACAGATTTAAGGTGATAGATCATAAAATCAAATTATATATTATTTAAATTAAAGAATTATCTTAAAAGTTAAGAAAATTAACTTAAAATTTATAATTCCAACATTTAAATTATAAAATTAATCAAATAATTTTATCTAGTTTATACTAGGATAGTATATATGAAATTGTTAATATATTATCAATTGGATAACTATAATCCATTTATATTTTTTAACAATTCTAATCACATAAATTTAATGTAAATATTTTATCATATTGACTATATACATAATATCAATCATATAAAGATTACATCCATATATACTAATATTGATTAAAGATAAAAATATTTTTTATTTAACATCAATTATTAATATTTTTTATAAAATTAATAATATAAAAGATACATTTTCAATTTTTCTATCATAATTCATTTTGTATATAATATTAGTAATAAGTTTATAAACACAACTCAATTTAAATAATTTATAATATATAAATAAAATTCAATAAACAAAAGTTTTTATCAATCAAATATCCTTATTTAATGTATTAAATAAATGATTCAATTATAAAAGATAACTTGATTTTATAAATTCTTTTTATAATCTAATTTTTAGATTGGTAAGATTTTTATAATTCTTGCTATTATTAAATAATTAATAGTAAGAAAATATTTATTTACTTATACTAAATAACTTTTCAAAAAAAAATAAAGTTAGATGAAAAATATTATTTTTTAATATAAAACTTTTGTAAAACTAAAATACTTTAATTTATGATATTTTAATCATCTTTATATAAATATTATATATTAATTTTATTATTAAATAAATAAAATAAAACTTTTTTTAACTATCAAAATAAATATAAAACTATTATTTGTAATTTATTATTATTCTATATATTGTAGTGTTTAGTTTTTTATTAATTTTAAAATATAAATTAATTATTTATAATTTAATATTTATAAGTAATATAAATATATATCAAATTTAATTTTGATAAAGAAAATAATAAATCCTTTTATATAAATAAATATCTATAAAAATCAATTCATTTATTAAAATATTATTTTTTATTTTATAGTTATTTGATTTCACTAAGATAATTGTAATCATAAATTTATTTTTTGAAACTTATTTGATATTATAAAGTATAAATATTCAAATATAATTTATTTTTTAATTATAATTCATGAAAAAGAAATTTATTATTGTTAATAATTAATATTTATGATAAAACTTTAAAAAATAAATTATATATTATACTTATAATATAAAAAATAATTAACTTGAAGATTAATTATATTTTAAATATTATAAAATATTAATTTTAATATATCTTTATATCTTATTTAACTAAATATGTAATGTAAGAATAATTTAAATAAATTATTTTTATTACTTTTATATTTATGTAATTTTTATCTTTAATTATAACAATATAACAGTTCTTATTAGTAAAATTTTTTAATAAATATATAATTATTTTATCACTAAAAATAAATAAAAACTATATTTTAAATTACTACTCATATCAAAATGATTAAATATTAATATATATTTATATATGATATTTTAGTTTAATTTAAAGTTAAATTACATTAATAATTTAATTAAAAAAAAAGTTAAATAAACTAGCTTTTATTTTCATAGATAAGATCTAATAGTTAATTTTATTATATTTATTGATATATTGAAAATCGTATATTTTTTTATTTATAAAATAACTAACATAATAAAATACTAAAATATAATTATTATTAATTATAATTTTATATTATATTAAATAATTAATTAAATAACAATTAAAAATATTTATTAGTAATTTATTATTAATTTTAATAAGTTATACTAATAAATATAAAATATATTAACTTATATTAAAAATAAGATTTTTAATCTTATTAATTATTTTTAATATATAAAATTAATAAATTAACATTATCAAATAATAAAATAGTAATATTTAGTTCTTGATAAGATTATTAATTTATTTAATAAAGAAAGAATTTAATAATTATTTTAAATTTTAATTATGTTATTTAACAATTTTTATTAAATAAAAGTATGTTGATTATTTATAGATGATATATTAATATAGTTATATAAAACAATAAATAAAAAAATAAGAAATATTTATATAAATGATTTAATATTATTAATATTTAAATTATTTATATAAAATTATAAAGATTAATCATAATTAATAACATAACTTATATTAATGTATTTTAATAAAATAAATAGATAAAATAAATTTATTTATAACTATTTTTTATTTAAAATAGTTATAAATTTTACTAAAGAATCTAATTAAATTATATATTAAAACATTAATTAAATTAATATTTAAATAATATTAAAAAATAAGATAGTTAATATAATATTTATATAAATAATTAATATAGTTATTTTATATATTTTTAACTAGATATTTATTAATAATATAAATTAAGTTTAATTATAAACAAACTAATTCATATTTTAATTAAATCACTTAATAATATAATATAAATAATAATTATTATAGTAACTTTTTTAAAAAAAATGAATATATTTATATCTTATATATTATATTATAAATAACTTCAATAATATCTTTTATATCAAAAAGTATTACTAATAAATTAAAACTAAAATATTCTTTTAATAGTTTTTAATATTAAAATTTATTTTTTAGATTAAAATATTTAATATAAATAAAATTTATATACTTAATAAAAGAATAATATTAATATTATTTAATGCTTATTATTAATAATTCATTATGAATTATTAATAATAAGACAGATTGTTTACAGTTCACAACTATTATTATTTATGTATAGATATAAACTATAATATCGTTTTTATAAACATATTATAAATATATTTTAAAAAAAGTTTATTTTTTGTTTATTTTATATAACTTAATGCATCTAACTAAAAAAATAATTATTTATATATAGTCATATATCATTTCTTATTTTACTTCTTTAATAAATTAAATTTATTTAATATAAAACATTCATTAAAAATAAATTAATACATCAAATTCTTATAAGATAATATTTTAAATAAATTAATTAAAATTATGAAAATAATATAAACGAAATTAATATTAATAAATGATAATAAATAATAAAATTAAATTAATAGTAAAGATTACTGAAAATATATCTAAAATATATTATATTCTATTTTAGATCTATTCATAATATAAAATTAATGATTATCAATTTTATTAATTTATTCATTCTATTTATTTTATATAAAAATACTTTTTAAAAAATTACTTAATTAATTATAATAAATAAATATTTAGAATTTTTTTATAAATAAAAAGCAATTTATTACTACTTAATATTAATTAATTAAAATATTATCTTAATATCACTGATGATAAAATTATCATTTATCTAGATATTATCTTTTACTATGTAAAAATAATATTAATAAAAACAATAATTTTTAATTTATTATATTTTAACGTTATTATTAGAATGTTATTCTAATAATCTTTATTTAATACTTAACAAGACAAAAATACTAAATAATAATTATGAAAATAATTTTATAAAATTAAAAATTCTTTCACTTATATCAATTGATAAATAAATTTATAATTTTTAACTTATGTAATTTCATAATTGATTATTTCAAGATATTATTTTTAATAATATAGTAAAATTTAAATATAATAAATTTTATTAATAAGAACATAACTATAATTATCTTATATTGCTTTACCATAACATATTCTATTAAATTTTTTTACTTTTAAAAACTATTTTTATTAATAGAAGAAATTAATCAAGTTTTCAAAACTATAAAAGCTTAGATATTTTAGTATGTTTTAATACAGCAAGCAGATCAGAAAATAATCATTATTATTTGTTGTTCAATAATAAAATTATATAATTGATTGATTAATTTCTACATTAATATAAATATTTGAATAATTAAATAAATACCAACGATTAATAATCTTAACTTAGAAAGTTTTTAGATATTTATGTTTATATAAATAAATAATCATCTTAAGAATAATTTACTACAATAATATTTTATTAATAATTATAATATCTCCGTATAAATTATACGATATCTCAATTATTAGATTATGTTTTACTAATATAATTTATATTAATCTATAAGATGGAAAATTCTATATTCTATATACAATATAGTTATATGAATAATGAATTATCATAAAGATAACAATAAAAATCTAGTAAATGTTATTCAGATATATTAATATTATGATATGGATTTATTGATATCTTTAATTAATAATACTATTTATAATAAAAAAGTTGTTAATTAATACTAATAATATAAAATTAAATGTAATATCTTTATATATAAAATATTTTAAAATAAACTACTTGATAAGATCAAAATCTTATTAATATTAATTATCTTAACTATCATAAGAAGTTTAATAAATAATTCAAAAATAGTTTTAAATTATTAAAATATATATTAATTATAATATTACATGATTAATGTAATATTATAATTTTCTATCTAAAACATTTTATATCTATGATATAAAATTTTAAATATTAACTAGTTAATATTTTTTACTATGTAATATTGATTATTTTGATTATATAAAATAATATAAAATATAAGATTAAATATGATTACCATATGAATATAATTATCAATATAATTGAAGTTATTTATTTTTAATATTTCAATATCATTTTTTAAACTCATGATTAAAAATAAATTATTGTATTTATTTATATTACTAAACAAAAAAAAGATGATATACATTATATTATAGTATCTTAGATGATTATATATTACATAATATATTATTCTGATTAATTAAACATAATGAATTAATCAATAAGATTCTATCTTATAAAATTCATAAACTATGATATTGATCAATATCATAGTTTATGAATAGATATAATAGATAATAATATTTATTAGATAAATATAACTTTAGTAAAGAAAACCATATTTAGTTTCAAAGAAAATAAGTATATATAATTATATTTAATAATTATCATTTTTTAAAAATTTTTTATCAAATAATAAATTTATAGTTTTTTATTAAAAAAGAATTAGTTATAAAATGAATATATTTAGATTTAAAATAATTTTATTAGAATTTATATTCTAAAGAATTAATGATTTATGATTAATAATTTTTAGTTTCTTAAAAGACTATTTATAGATAAAATGTTTACTATTTTTGTTAATTGATACTTTTGTTGATTTAATTATTAAATAATTTAGTTTTAAGTAACTTTATATTTTATTATAAATTACAAATACTAATAAAATTAAGATTAAAATTGAATAAAAATATAAAAATTAAATAAATTAAAATAATATTGATAATTAAATAAAAAGTTATATGTGTAAATATAGATATTGATATTTTAACAATAAACATATACTTATGATTAATGTTATTTATTACATAAAACATACAATTGGAGTAGATATTTTAAAGAAAAAGTTATAATATAATAGATAATTTATCGTAGAAATAATATGTATCTACAATTTAAGTTCTAATCAATATTTTACTAACTATCCTAATCATTTCATTGTTACAACTATTAATGAAATCATTTAAATAATATTTATAATATTTTCGTTATAAAATAATCATTTTTAGTTATCTATATATACTATTTATGAGTATATCTTTTATCAGTTAATCTTTAGAATTTAAAAATAAAAAGATACTAATCATAGTTATTTTTTAACTTAAAATTTAATTGGTTAATTACTTAAAATAAAATATATTCTTTCTTTTTTGATGTTTAATTTATATTAGAATAATTTTATAAGTTCATTTTTTAAATTAAAATACTGAAAATTCATATTAAATTTTAAATTAATATTTTTATTATTAATATGAATAGAATCAAAAAAATAAATATTAATATAACTTCTTATAATTATTCTTAAAATTATTTAAATTTTAAGAATAATTTATTTTTAATATAATTTAAATAATTATTTTTAGTTTATTCCATATCATTATTAAATATAAATTTAATGAAAATTATTAAGTATTTTAAAAAAATATCTACGATTTAACATATTCAGCAAATTAATAAATTTATTATTCATATATATTAGTAAATCAAGAAAATTTATTTATATTAGAATTGAAATATTCTTAAAAACAAAACATATTAATTAATAATGAATATAGTGGATTATGTGATACCCTTGAGTTACTATAAAATATATTGTCAAGAAAGTAATTATTCATAACAGGAAATTATCTGGTTAATTAATATTAATTAAATATGAAATTTTAATGAATAAATTATCTACTAATATTAATTAAACTCTTATTGATTATATTATAACTAATTTTACTTAGTTATAATATAATCAATAATAATTAGTATTACTTACTTGATAAAATAATAAGTAATTAATTATTATTACTTATTTTAAGTAACTAAAATACAATTATATTTATCTTGATTAAGATAAATATTTTTTAGATTAAATAGTTATTTGGATCTATAAATTATCTATTTTCAATTTTTTATAAAATATTATGTTTAATTATTTATTCTTTAATAAAAATTAAAATTAATAATATATTGTTATAATAGACTTATATTTATTGTCATTAAATATATTAATTTTGTTACAACTTTTTATTTACTATTTTAGTAAATAATCAATTTTATCATAATATCGTAGAAGTTTATATTTTAAATTTATAATAATTATAACCATAATTTAGATTATTTTAAAAATTCTATAAAACTAATGATGATTCTATTAATTATTTGTATTTTTTTATCTATAATCAATTATATTATAAAAGTGATTTTATTAACTTTTAGATATATTAAAAGATATATATACTTATATATCTTTTAATATATTTATAATATAGATCTTTATTTTTTATTTAATTATTATTATATACTATATAGTGATATTTATAAATAGAATATTATTAATAATAAAACTTTATATATTGATATATTTTCTATTATATCATCATTTTATAATGATGAATTTCATATTTAACAAATCAAAGAGATATTAATAATTAAAGTGTAGTAATAAATAAAAAATTATGATGAGTAATTAAAAGAAATAATTTTCTTAACCAAATCTAAAATTAAGTAAAATTATATATTATATATTTATAATATAAATTATTCTGATCACGTTATTAAATTTTAATTAGTATTTATGTTTAAAATCAAACTACAAATAATTTTATCAGAAATTACTAGTTATATATTGGATTATTAATTATTTTTACATAAAATTTTTATAATTTTTCAAATCGTTATTTAAAAATATAATTTATCTAATATAAATTAGTGAATAAAAAATCAATTATTTATATATTCGTATTATAAATAATTAAGTTATTAACTTAAAAACTTTTTTTAAAATCATTAAATCTATTGTATATTTATTATTAATTAATAAATTACATTAAATAATGACAATTAGGATATCAGAATAATAATAAGTATTAATTATAATAAATGAATTAAATCTTTTCATTAAATTATCTTTCTTTTTTTGCTAACAATTAATATTAATTTAGTTAATTAAAATATATTTTTAGTAAGAAATGAATAAAAAATAACTTCTTATTAAAACTATATTATCAATATATTTATATTGTCATTTATTTTATCAAATTTCATTAGAGTGATTAATTTTAATAATAAAAAATTAATTTCATATATCAATTTTATATTTGAAAACAAATTAATAAACTTAGAAATAAAATAACTTAATAAACCAGATTATTTATTACTAAACTAATTTAGTTATAGTTTGTAACTGAGTAATACAAAAGATAAAGTAAAAAAATAATGAACTTAAGTATTTAAATCTAAAATAAAATAAATAAATTATTTCTGTGATAATATTTTTATTAAGAAAAATATTTAACTATTATATTTCTATTATTTAATAGATTTTACCTCATATAATTAATTTTAAAAAATATAAGAAGTATACTTCTTATATTTTTTAAAATTAGTACTAAAAAAAGAATATCATGAATGATTATTTAGATAATGGAAAATAAAATTAATCAGTTTCATAGAATTATATTAATATAAATATTAAATAAAATAGTTTTCATTATAAAAATAAATATTATGAATTAAAAAAAATTTTATTAATAATAATTAATAATATTTTGTATAAATTATAATATAATTATCATTCAATTTTATTATCAATAAGATAGTATTTAATATAATTACTTTTAGATTAATATTTATTTTTTAGATTAATTGAATAATTATAAAAAACTCTTAAATGATATATGAGTAATTTAACTAATATGTTATAATTTATTTTTTCTAAAATATCTAAATTATTTTAAGTAAGAAGAGAAGTACATTAAAATAAAATCATTAATAATCATATTAAAAATACCTTAATTTTAACCTTTAATTTTTTGTAATTCGTATGATATAAGAATTCTAAATTCATTATTCTGAAATAATTTTTTATTACATTGAGATATATGAATATCACTTGATATAATAATTATTGATAGTTAAAAATTTTTTTTTAAAAAAAATTATTATATTTTTATTTAAAATCTTTTTTATTTCATTTCATTATAAATATATATTTATAATTATCTAATTTTTTATTTATTATTATTTCAATAAACTTTCATTACTATCAATAAAAAATCATGATAATAATTAATAAAAAACTAAAAACTATTTTTATAAAATATTTTTATATATATCATAATCATTTAACACTTATAAATAAAACAAAATAAGAAAAAATATAAATTTTTATCACTAAACGTTTCGATTCTTATTAAATAAATTTACTAAATAATATTATAAATTAAATTATGAATTTAAATTATTTATATATTATAATATCAACCATATTTAATTTTAAAATATTAATTAATAATAAAGAAATAGAATTACTAATAAAAATAATTGTAAATAAGCTAAAAAATTATATATCAATATTAGATATATTTAATAAATAATTATATCTTTTATTTTGTTTTAAATTGAATAGTTAATTTTAAAATTATAAATTAATATCATTTAATAAAACATTAAGTTTTTATAAAATATTTATTTTAACCATCAATAATTTTGTGGAAATTATATAAAATTAATTTAATCAACTAATATTTTTATTAATAAAATATTAAATAATATTAATTAACTATTAATGTTTATTAATGATTTAAAAAGTTTTTTATAAAATAAAAATAAGATGAGAGATACTATTAAATAGATTGACATCTTAATCTATTATTTTAGCTATATAACTAAATTTATTATTGGATTATTTAGTATCAATAAATATTTACTATTAATATGATTAATGAAACTCTATTTTTTTAAACCTTTATGTTCTTAAAATAATAATAATTAATAAATTTGTTTTAATAATAATTTATTAAATAAGTTAAAGATATATGTAAATTTTTTTCTGTAATTTTATATAAATTAATAATATTCATAATATATAAAAATTAGATATGTAATGTTATTTATTAATATTTTTTAATAAATAAACTATAATAATTTATATTATATTATAAGTTTTAATTTTAAAATAACAATATATTTAGTTTAAATATTTGTCAATTAATTAATAAATAAAACAACATTATCAATTTTATTTTTTTTCAAATAAAATTGATAAAAAATTTTTTTTACTATTTAATTCAGAAATTAATATTAATAAAAAATAACTATAATATATATTACTTTAACTAATATATCTAAATGATATTTAGATCTATAAATAAAAAACAAATAATATTTTCAACTAAAAAATTTATATTTTATTTTTATTTCTAATTAAATAATCAAATCAATATTCTTTTCACTGTTATATCTTCACAGTACCTCAATAAGTATTATTATTTATAATATAAATTATACAGTTAATTTTATAAATTAAGAATAAGTTTTATTATTAATAATTTAATATTAACTTATAAAAATAAATTAATTGTATATCAATATTATTGGAATGTTATTTGTATATACTTTTCTGTGATTCTTTTAAATTTTATTTAAGTATATTAAAAATAAAAGATTATAAATTAAAATAATCATCTTAATGATTAATTAACGAAAATTGTTAATTATTCTAACATAAAACAATATTAATTTTTTATATTTTATATAAAATAAATATATACTTATATCAAAATATTACTAATTATAATTTATAATAATAAATTATTTTATCAATGAGATTAAAATTTAGTTAAGTTAAATAACATTTAATAACAAATATGAAATAATATATGATAAAATATATTTATATAGAGATAAAAATTAACTATAAGTAAATAAATATAGTAAAAACTTATTTAAACTAAACTAGTTAAGGCTATTTTAAACTAAAAATATTTATTTTCAATAATTTATATCTTATATACTTTATTTATTTATCTATTAGATAGATATTTGCTATTAAAAAATCGAGATAAAATAATTATTTATTAATGTAATTGATATTTTTTAAAATTATTTATTTTGATTATCCAATTATCGTATCTTTATTTCTTAAAATTTATCGTTATAAATTATTTTACTTATTAACGAAATTGTTCTTAAGCAAATTTAATATAATTAAATATTTAAATTAATTAATTCTAAATTTATTTAATATTATATTTTAACACTTTTAATATATAATTAATATTATAGCTAAATTAGTTTCGTTAAAATAATAAATAAATATTAAATTAATATCGATAATTATTAAAGTTAAATACTTAGTATAAAGATATTTATAGATTAATAATAAAATAGAAAAATACTTTAATAAAACAAATTTTTTGTTTATTAAATAAAATTGTTAATTACAAAATAAAATAAAAAAACAAAATATTCGTTTTATTTAATTATTAATATTTTATAAAACTTTAATTTTAATAATAATAAAAATAAAAAATAATGTTTAATTTAACTATTATGAAAAACTTTATATATAAATTATATAATAGTTTATTAGTTTATATTGATATAATAATAAGTCATTAACTTTATTAATTTCTTAATTATTAATTTATAATAATATTTTCTATTGTTCTCTTAGAAAAAAATAAATATCTAAAAACATATATATTTTTATTTAAGTATTATAATATAGAAAACATTGATTTAAAAAATATTTTTTTACGTTATTTGGATACTGAAAATAATTTAATTATTAAAACATGTTATTTATTAAATTTACATAACTATAATCTTATTATTTATTATGGCAAAGATAAAATAAAGAGAAAATATCAAGAAGAGTATTGAAACCTAAAATAATATAGTAAAAAATTTATTATATATAATAAAATTACCTTTAATTATATTTTAGATAAAAATTTAAATTTAATTAGTAAAATAGATAATAAAATTTATTTATATAATTAAACATAAATATTTTTTTATGAAAAAATGAATTAAATAGAATAAAATAAATCACTATAATAAAGATTAATTATATAAAAATAAATAAAAATAGATTTTTTATAATATTAAGTTAATAGTAAATATTATTCTTCATAATATTAAAAAATAAAACAAAATGTAATGAATTAGCTTATCTATTTTATACATAACGAAAATAAAATTATTTAGAATAACAAAAAACACTTGGATATTATACTTCAATTTTTTATTTTAAAGGTGTTTATATTTTATTAAGCTTATTAATAAATAAGAAGTATTGCTTTACATTAACTTAATATACTATAAATAGATTAAAATAAATTAAAATATTAAAACTTGAGAATTTTTTGATAAATTATATCCTAATAATATATAAATAAAAATTGCACATTAAAATAGTAAAACAATATTTTTAATATGTTTATCTGTATAATAAAATAACATACAATTATAGTTGTATATAAAAATACTTAATATATAAATTATTTATTTTTTTTAAAAATAAATAATATAAAAAATATTTATATATATGTTCATTTTTATATCATCGAGTTTATTTTAATTATATAAGGATTGGTGAGTAGTGAAAAAACAACAAAATTACATTATATCACTTAAACAACAATTACAATATCATGAATATCTCTATCATGTACTAGATACACCTGAAATACCTGATATAGAATATGATAATATGATGAAAAAATTAAAAAAAATTGAAAGTAAATATCCAGAACTGATCACTGCTGATTCACCAACACAACAAATTGGAGCTACGTCTTTAACGACTTTTAAAGAAGTACAACATAAAATAATGATGTTATCTTTGGATAACATTTTCAATGAAAAAAGTTATTTAGCTTTTTATAATCGTGTGCGAGATCGTTTAAAAAATAAAAACGAGTTGACATTTTGTTGCGAGCTTAAATTAGATGGTTTAGCAGTTAACTTATTATACAAACGAGGTGAATTAATACAAGCAGGAACACGTGGTAATGGTTCAATTGGTGAAAATATTACAGCTAATATTCGTAACATTAAAACAATCCCGTTTTATTTATCTGGAGATAATATTCCTGAGCATATTGAAATTCGCGGTGAAGTTTTTATGACTCATTTTAATTTCAAAAGATTGAATGATGAAACTATCCGTAATAACGGTAAAATTTTTTCAAATCCACGTAATGCTGCAGCAGGTTCATTACGACAACTTAATCCAAATATAACTGCGAAAAGGAAATTATCTTTTTTTTGTTATGGGTTTGGATCAGTATCAGGCGGTATATTACCTTCTAGTCAATATCAATGTCTAATGCAATTTAAAAAATGGGGGTTACCAGTTAGCGATAAAGTAGCATTTTGCAAAAATAATCAAGAAGTTTTATCATATTATCATAATATTAAACATAATCGTTTAGATTTAGGTTTTGATGTTGATGGTATAGTTATTAAAGTTGATTCATTACAATTACAAGAAGAATTAGGTTTTATTACTAAAGCTCCTCGTTGGGCTACAGCATTCAAATTTCCTGCTCAAGAACAACTTACATTATTAGATGATATTGAATTTCAAGTTGGACGCACTGGAACTATCACACCAGTTGCTAGGTTATGTCCTGTACAGATTAATGGTGTAATCGTAAGTAATGCAACATTACATAATGCTAATGAAATAAACCGTTTGGATATACGTATTGGTGACACTGTTGTTATTCGTAGAGCAGGTGATGTAATTCCTCAAATTATTAGTGTACTTATTGATCGACGTCCTAATAATAGCCAAAAAATTAATTTTCCTGTTAATTGTCCTGTTTGCGGTTCAGTTATTGAGCATGTAGAAGGTGAAGTCATTAACCGTTGTACAGGTGGTTTAATTTGTACAGCACAATGTAAAGGTGCCTTAAAGCACTTTGTTTCACGACTAGCAATGAATATTAACGGAATTGGTGATAAGATTATTGATCAATTAGTTGATAAAGGATATGTAAAAACAGTTGCTGATCTTTATTATTTAAATATTAATATTTTAATAAAATTAAAAGGAATGGGGCCAAAATCTGTACAAAATATAATTAATGCACTTAATAAATCTAAAAAAACAACATTATCTCGTTTTATTTATGCATTAGGTATTCGAAAAGTTGGAGAAGTAATAGCGAACAATTTAGCGTCACATTACGGGACATTAATTTTATTGATGAAAGCGGATATAGAGTCATTAAAAAATGTACAAAATGTTGGTGAAATAGTTGCTAATCATATTATTAATTTTTTCCATGAACTTCATAATTTAAATGTTATTAATGAATTACTAAACAAAATTAATATTACTTGGCCAGAAATATTAATTAAAAAAACAGATAATATATTTAATGGTAAAACTATAGTTTTAACTGGTAAAATAAATTATTTAACTCGTAATGAGCTTAAAGACAAATTAATATTACTTGGTGCAAAAATTATAAGTAATGTTTCTAATAAAATTGATTTTTTAATCGCAGGTAAAAATCCTAGTTATAAATTGTTAAAAGCAAGTGAATTAGGAATAAAAATTCTTAATGAAGATGAATTAAAAATATTATTAAAAGATGATTAATATTATATATATTTTACAGATAAAAATTAAATTATTTAAATAATTTAATTTTATTATCTCTTAAATCATTATCAATTAGTTACTTATAAATTAAATAGATAAATTATTTATTTAATTACTATTTTGACAATTAAAATAGTAATTGGATTAATTTGCATCAATATCTTAATGATAAAACTATTTATTAAAAATATTTTAAAATATTTAAATCTTTATTTTTTACTTTCTTTTATATATTATTTTTATTTATTATCACATTAGTTTTTAACTAAAAGTAATTAATATGAGTATTTATACTTATCACACTAATAAAATATTAGTTATTAAATTAATAAACTTATTCTTTTTTATTTAAAAAATTATATAAGGATTTATTTTATATTTATAAATTCTTAGATCGCCTATTTATTCATATGATAACAGAAACAATATTTTATATTTATTAGCAATAATGAATATAAATTATATTACTTTATTTTTTATATTTATGCTTTTTATTTAAAAAAATCTAAAGATTAATTTTAATCCAATTATATATTAATATAATACATTTATAATTAAGATAATTTTATATTAATAATAAGATTTGATTCTACTAATAATATAAAATTGATAATTTCAATCCATTAATTTTAATAATTAGAAATTTTATTTTAAAAAAACATTAAAATTTTATATTAACATAAAAATATCTCATATATATTAAAAAATAAGATTATATCTATGATTTTATACTAAATATTTTATTTTTATACTAATCGTGAATAATATTTAGTATAATTATATAAATTATTATTAATTAATATTTCTTTAATTTTAAAATAATATTTAAGTCAGTAAGTATTTATGATTAAAAATTTTTAAAGTTTTAATTTAATATATTTTATTGATTTTAAAATTATTTTAAAAATATTGAATATTAATTTATTTTATTACTACTTTTATTTAAAAAACTTTCCTTAGTATAAGGAAATAAAAATAAGTTTTATAATTGTTTATGTTACTGTGTTTTTTTGTTTATTGATTTAAATCTCAGTAAATATTATAAATATATATTTAACTTAAAGTTAATATCCAACATAAAAATAAAATTATTTACTAAAAAATTTCTTATTATTAATATTTTAAATAAATTTAAAATTAAATTACCTGTTTAATTCAAACAGTATTTTATTAATCTTTTTTGTTTTTTTTTTGCTAACTTATCAATATAGAAATATATCATATAAGTAATAAAAACCTCAATCAAAAATTAAGATCTTGTTTATAATTTTAATATTAAAATTATTATATTTTTTATGATACTAAGATCAATTATATTGCATTTTTAAAAATAAAAAATATTTTCAAAATGACTTAATATTTTATTATATAAATCAGTATTTTTATTAAAAATATTTAATTTTTCTTTACTAATAAATATAATTGGATATTTATGTTTAGAAATATAATTATACAACATATATCATTAATATTAATATATAATTTATTAAATACAATAGAGACATTTTTAATTGATTTATAAAGAAAATACTTATTTCACTTTTATATATAAATATAAAACTTTTTATTAAGTAAAAATTAAATAATTTAATAAAAATAAATTTTTTATTTGAAAAATAATATGGATAAATAATTTATTTTAAACCACTTTTATATTTAAAATGAGTAATAAAATATTTTAACGTTAATTAAAATATATTTATTAAAATTTAAATTTTGGAGTCAAGCGGGATCGAACCGCTAACCTCTTGTATGCCATACAAGTGCTCTCCCATATGAGCTATAACCCCCACCCTTTATGAAGAATTTATTAGATATATAGTATTAATATATAATTATTACAACTAGTGTAATAATACATACCAAGTCAATTAATTTAAAATAATGCTTAATAATTAAAATAATTCTCATATAATCTATATGAAAAATAAAGTAATAATATTTTTTATTATACTAATTTAATTTTATTAATTGATGGTATTATTCTTTTGATCTTTAATAAAAAATAAAGCTTTATCTATTCGTTCTAATGAAGTAATTTGACCAATAGCATGTATAATAGCATCAATATTTGGTGATTTATCACCACCAGTTATCGCGATACGAAGTGGCATAGTTACTTTTCCGATATTCACTTCAAGTTCTTTCGCTGTAGATTCAATTATATGATAAATATTTTTACATGTCCAATTATCAATAGTTTCTAATTTTCTCCTTACAATTTCTAGTGGTAAATACGATACAAGGTGTAAATATTTTTTAGCAGGTTCAGCATTAAATAAATTAAAGTCTTGATATAAATAACGACATGAATTTGCTATTTCTTTTAATGTTTTACAACGCTTACCTAGAAGTTTAACTAAATTTATTAACGTTGGTCCAGTTTGAATATCTATACCTAATTGTTCAATATGCCATGCTAAATGAGTGGCAACATATTCAGCCGGTAATGAATTAATATAATAATGATTAAGCCATAATAATTTATGATTATTAAATATACTAGCTGATTTATTTATTGAATCCAAAGAAAAATAATTAATCATCTCATCTATACTAAAAATTTCCTGATCCCCATGTGACCAACCTAAACGAATTAAATAATTTAACAAAGCTTCTGGTAGATAACCATCATCACGGTATTGCATTATACTAATTGGGTGATGACGCTTAGATATTTTTTTAAAATTATCATTTAAAATCATTGAAACATGAGCATATACAGGTATTGGTGCGCATAGAGCAGTTAATATGTTAATTTGTCGTGGAGTATTATTAATATGATCTTCACCACGAATGACATGAGTAATCTTCATGTCCCAATCATCAATAACAACACAAAAATTATATGTAGGAGAACCATTAGTACGTCTTATAATAAGATCATCTAACTCAATATTACTAAATTCAATTAAACCACGGATTTTATCTTCAAAAATAACAGATCCTTCCTTTGGATTACGAAAACGAACTACATGTGATTTATTTGGTATATAGTTATAAATTTTATCACGACAAAAACCATCATAACGAGGTTTTTCACCTCTAGATATTTGTTTTTCACGTAAAATATCTAACCTTTTTTTTGAGCAGTAACAGCGATAAGCTGTTAATTTAGAAATCATTTGATCAATAACTTCATTATATCTATCAACTCGCTTAGTTTGATAGTAAGGACCTTCATCCCAATTTAAATTTAACCACTTCATTCCATCTATTATAGAATTAATAGCTTCTTTTGTTGAACGCTCAGAATCAGTATCTTCAATACGTAAAATAAATTCTCCTTTATTATGTCTGCTATAGAGCCATGAATATAATGCAGTACGAGCATTCCCAAGATGGAGACAACCAGTTGGACTTGGTGCAAAACGTGTTTTTATTTTACTCATTACAATTATCTTAATAACCTTTTATATTAAACTTAGTGATTGATAAATTTATAGATAATTATTTTATCATTGTAATCAGATTCCTCAATATAGTTAGCCATAATATTCATATTTTATTTTGTTTAATTAATATAAAATAATTACTTATATAAATAAATTTTCTAAACTAAATACGTTTAAATAACATTTAATATATAATAAAAAATGAATTTTACTTAATTTTATATTAAATTGATAATTTTTTCAAAAAACCATTGACTCATGCAGAACTATCAATATAATTCACCTCCATTAATGTAGGCGATTAGCTCAGTTGGTAGAGTATCTCCCTTACAAGGAGAGGGTCATCAGTTCAAATCTGATATCGCCTACCATTTATATAAAAATAATGTATTATTTATATATATTTTTATAATATGTTTATTTTTAATATGGGTCGTTAGCTCAGTTGGTAGAGCAGTTGACTTTTAATCAATTGGTCACAGGTTCAAATCCTGTACGACCCACTTATTAAAATAATTAATTAGTATTTTAAATATTGATTCTAGTTTATTAAATAATCTATTTTAGATACTTATGTTTTAAAAATATATATATTTTAATATTTATTAATATATATATGATAATATGAAGGAGTACACATGTATATAAGTAACATAATTATATTATTTCTATTAATTTAATATTTTTAATATTTCACAAAATAATGAAAAGTAATAATTAATTAAATTAACTAATTTAACAATAGATGATAAAACTATAAACTAATAAATTTTTCTATTCTACTTATTTGAATATTTTCTATATGATAAAAAATCAAATTACCTCTAATTTTTTTGTTAAAGAAAAGTTGTTCTACTATTGACTATAGGTATAGTATATTTAATTTTATTAATAAATAATAATTAATGATAACTTTGTTTCTAATTGAAAATCACTTTTATAAAACTCTTATTAGTATAAAATTTGTACAATTTTTATATTTTATTTATTATCTTTATTATATGAATAATAAAATTAATCTTTAAATATTAATTTATGAGATAGTTCTAAACTAATATACATATATAAATATTTTACTATATAATTAAAAAATTTATTAATTAATTTAATCAAATAGTAATATTTTTTAAAAATTGTATTTCTTATATTTTTCTATAATATATTGTTATATTTTAAATCGAATTATTTTCCATAAAATAAATTTATTAATTTATTTAAATTTATTTTATAAATAAAGAAGAAAAAATTTCTTTAAATGATAAAAAATATTTTTTATAATATTCGAAAAAAAGATCAAGATGGCTTTTTTTTAAATAAAATTTAGAAACTTTATATCTGTTTTTTTATTTATTCTATATATTTATGTAATGCATAAACTTATAATTTATTATTATATTATTTAATAATTTAATTATATTTTATTAAAGCTGATATTTTACCTAATTTTATAGATTATTTTTATTATCTTTAAATGTAATCTATAATTATCATCTATCTATTATAATATTAAAAAATTAATTTATTTTATTTTATTTTATTTTACATTGAATATTCATTAGTATACATAACATCTAGTAATAATTTTTATTTATCCACTGATTTCTTATAGAATCAATTTTAATAACACTCATTTATTTAATTATATATTAATTGATTTTATTTATAATTAAATAATTTATATTTCATTGTATAACTAAGTCTTGTTATTATATATTTATTAACTTAAAATATTTTTATTAAAAATAAAAAATAACTTTATATAAATGATAAAAGAAGTTTTCTTTAAAATGATTAAAATATATTTAATATATCAAGGTAATCTAAAATTCTAGTTTTATTATATTTTGTTTAAGTAAAAGAATTATATATCTGATATTTATTTAATTCTATATAAGATCATAGTATTAAATAAGCCATTTCTATACTAAAGTATTGATATAATTATTAAATTAGAAAATATATAAATATTACATATTTATTTATAATAGAAAGTTATTTAAGATAAAAAACTCAAATAATATCAACTTATCTAGTTATGAACTATATAAATAAATTACTAAATACAATTTAATATAAATTTTATTTAGTTATATATTAAATATTAATATATTATTAGAATATCGATTTATATAACTATAATATAGTAACATAAGAATATTAATTGATGTTTTATAATAATGATTATATTAATAATATATATTATTAATATAATGCAATATTATGTTCTTTAAATTTTATTTAATTAAATTTAATTTTTATTAATATAAATTAAAATTAGATATAATAAAATAGTAAATGTAAAATAATGATTAATAATATTATCATATCTAACTAATTAAAAAAAATAATTGAATTATCTAATTAAGTTATTATCCTAGATAATAGTATTTTTACTCTTATTTATCTGTAGCTATCTAGAATTAATAATTATTTTTGTCTTATTAATTATTTTAATAAATAAATTCAATTAAGTTTAGTAATCAATAAATAAATAAAGATATCTATATTAAGTTTATAAAATTATATATAGAAATGTATCTTACTGTAAATTTCATTAAAATTATGCTAAAATATATATTGACTAGTATAAAAGCTTCTTTCTTTTTTATTTATTAATCTCATATTTTATATTAATTTTATAAATTTTAAAATAATTTAAGTTATTTTCCGTATTAGAATCTTTAGTTGTAATAAGAAAAAGCTTTATTCTAATAATTTATTTATTTTTTTATATTTATAGATATTTAAAAATCTAAAGTGTTTTTTAAATATTATTTTAAGTTTTTTTTTAAATTAAAATTAGCATTATATTCTTATGTAATAAATCTTTTATTAATATAAAATATATATAAATAAATTAGATATTTAGTAACTTTTATAAATATTATAAAATATATTGACATTCAACTTCTTATGTTAAAATATCATTTTTAATGATTTTTTAACAAAAATTTTTTAACTAATTCTTATTTTATATTAAATATAAATAATATTAGCATTTTAATATTAGTAGGAAATTAAGAACAATATAGTAGTACTTTTAAATTTATATTAAAATTTAATAAAAATATTTTAATTAACTAATTATTAGTTTTTAATAAATTTATGTTATAAATGATATTATTAACTTATGATAAAGAGGTATTACTAATTGTATTATAGATTATCTTAATAATTATTTTAGAATATATTTTTATTAAAAAAATGCTTTTCTTATTGAGAAATAAGTAATAAATTATTTTAATTAAATTTTGATATTCATACATTTATTAAAATGTAAAATACTAACTTTCAGCATAATGAAATTATTTTTATATTGATTTAAACGAAAATATATAATAAAAAAATAAAGAAATAAGTAAAAGAGTTTTCATGTATATCAATAATAAATACTTTAAGTATGTTTTATAACTTAATACTACTTAGTTATTTAATATTTAGTTACTTAACAAAATAACTATAATTTATTGTAATATATTAGAAATTATTAAATAAAGTTAAAAAAATTTTAGATATTAAATATAAAATTGATTATTTAAAAAATAATATCTATTATTTAATGTTAAAATTTAATTTTTTAAATAATTCAAAATATTATAGTTTTGCTACTTAAAGATATTATCTTTTATTAACTTCCCTCTTAAATTAACGCTCATGGAAATCATATCTATAAAGAAATTTTATTTTTAATTTGTTATTGGTGTAAGTTAAATTCATCTAATATTTACTATACAAAAAATATTATTTTTTTAAAAGTAAATGGTAAATATTAAATTATATTTTTAATTAAGTTAAACAATCAATATACTAATTAATATTAGATGTTTTTCATTAGAAAGTAAATTTTAAAATAAAAATATAAATATTTTTTATAACTAATTATCTTTTTTTGATTTCATTAGATTAAATTTAATATATTAAGTGACATAGTCAAAACTTTAAAATTAGTAATGATAATTATAAAAATTATATAATATATTAATCATATTTTAAAATCAAAAATATAAAATTTTATTTTTAAATATTTAAAATTTAGTGATTTATTATTTTTTTAATTTATAATCTAATTTTATAAAAATAAGATTAAAGTTATTTAAATTTTAAAAAAATAAATATAGAAATAAATAAATTAAGATTATTTAAAATGATATATGTTATAATAATATAATAAATGTTAATTATAAGAAAATTAATAAATAATAATATACTTTTAAATACATATTTGGATTTTATCATTTATTATAACATAATAATATAATAATATGAAAGTATATGTTCAATAACATAGTTTATATAATAAAATTTATTACTTAAATAAGTTATCAATATAAGAAATAGGATTAAAATTTATATTTAATTTAATTAAATATTAAAATTTTTTTATAAAATTAAATCAAAATAACTTGTTTTTATTATAAATTTTTAATAATTTCTATTATATAGAATATATTATTTTTTAATGACATAATTTATCTTAAATTTTAAATGATTAACTAAATTAGTTGTTATCTTATTAGTTAATAATTTTATAAAATAACTATTAAATATAAATTAACTATAAATTTATTATATAAAATACAATCATATAATATATTAAAAGTTATAATTTCAATAAATTATTAATTTATTATTAATACAATATAATGATAATATTTACTCATTATAAATATTGCTAATATTTATTTTAATAAAAAATGAAAATAATAATTTAAGTTAATAATATATAAAAATATAAATAATTTATTTTTAAAATTAACGAATAGAGATAAAATTAGATGATATTAAAGATTAAACATATCCTCATATTTTTTTTAAAAAAAAATTAGGAACATTAACTAATGTATACTGAAAATAATTATTATTTAATATCACGTATAAAAAACGTATATAAAAATAATATACGAAAGTTATTTATAATATTATCGATGGTGTTAATTATTAGTTGTTCTTCTAAAAAGTTTATTGTTGATAGAGGTAATTATTATATTGATAAATCTTTTTTATCAATAAGTCAAAACGATAGGATCAGATTTTTAATATTTCACTATACAGCAGTAGATGATATACGTTCAGTACGATTTTTAACTAAAAATCGAGTTAGTGCTCATTATCTTATTCCATTAATCCCAAAAATAAAAAATAATAAACCTATTATATATAATTTTGTTCCAGAAAGTAGAAGAGCTTGGCATGCCGGAATAAGTAATTGGGATAGTAGATTTAATCTTAACGATAGTTCTATTGGAATAGAAATAGTTAATAATGGATTTATTAAAAATATACTTGATGATAAAATATGGTATCCTTTTAATGAACAACAAATTTCTGCTATTATTATTTTAGCTAAAGATATTATAAAAAGATATAACATAAAACCATATAATATTTTAGCACATAGTGATATTTCTCCATTAAGAAAATATGATCCAGGTAAACTTTTTCCATGGGAAAGTTTAGCTAAAATAGGTATTGGGGCTTGGCCAGACCAAATACTTATTAAAAAATATCTAGCTGGACGATCACTCTATACACCAGCTAATATATTAGATATTCAAAAAAATTTGAATAAATATGGATATGATAAAATTCCACAATCTGGTGAACTTGATGAAGAAACCCGTAAAACTATTAGTGCATTTCAACTTCATTTTCGCCAATCTGATATAAGTGGTAATGCAGATGCTGAAACAGAAGCAATTGCTCGAGCATTAATCGAAAAATATAAAAAATAAAGTAACTATTTATTAAATCTAATTATATTTTAGATTAAAATACTAACAATTTCAATATCTGTTGAGCATAATTTTTATAAAAAATATATTAATTATTTTATTCAATAAAATTAAGTTATTTTTTGTTAAATATTAATTTTATAAAAGTAGATATGATTAAAATTAATAAATTAATCATAGTCATAAACATTATAAATAATAATATAATAATTTTAGTTAATTTATTATTTTAATAAATTAACTATACTAATATAGTAATTAGAAAATATCATTTATATGATAAATTAAAATTTAAATAATAATTAAAAGTATTTATCTATATTATTAATATTTTTACTATTGTAGTTTATATTTTATATGAATATATTTTGAAATAAAATAAATAATATTTTATGCAATATCTTAAAAGGTCATATTTTAAATTAATAATTAATATTATTAATCGTATATTTAATATATACTATAATTTTTAAGAATTTTTATTCTAATTAAAGATATCAAATATGATTATTATCACTTATACAGATTTTTATAATCTTTCTATAAAATTTAATAATAATTAATATTTATTAATATATTATTTATTAAAAATAAATATTTATCTTAGATAATATAATATACTATATTGATCAATTAATAAAAATTAATAAATTATTTTATAATATTAAAACTATTTTTTATTTAAAATATTAATATTATTAAATATATTATAGTTATATTTATTACAAATTATCAAGTCTTTATTATTAATTCTAATATAGATCAATTAATTTTTTATTTATATAGTTACATTATATTTCATTTATAATGATCTAAAATCAAAATTTGATAGAATTCAATAAAATTTTATAAATTTTAATATTATGTTTAATTATAATATTAATTAATTAAATTATTATAACTTATATTTTATATATCATCTTTATTTTTATTTTATTTATTTTATTTTAAAGATCTTAATTTATTATAAATAATAAATGATTTTAATATAAATAAAATAAATATATATATTATATATATAAAGTATATATCATATTATATAATAATTAAAACATATAATATAAAATATATTATTAATATTGTAATAAATTTTTTATTTATCTGATTATATTTAAATTTAATATTATTTTAATAATATATTAAAATAATAAATTTTATATTTTTATTTTAATTAAAATTTAAGAAATTAAATAAAATTTATTATGTATAAAATTAATAAAAATATATTAATTAATTTTTATTATTGTTTATATAATAAAATTGTTTATTTTTAATGAAATAGTTATTTAATTTTAAATTAACTTTATTATTATAACTTTAATATTTATTTATAAATAATATAAATTTAAGTATCTTTATAGAAATCTTAGTTTAATTATATAATTAATAAAAATAGCTTTTAGTTATCTAGGAAAATACATATAAAATATTCTGTTAACTTGTTAAAATATATTGATATAAATTCATCTATATATGTATATATACTTTGTATAATAAACGGATATTAGCAAGAAATGTTCATAAATCTTTATTTTGATAATAAATATTTAACAATCTAGTAATCTTCCTATGTGAAAATTTATTGAACTATTTAACTTTTTTATAAATATAATAAAAAATTATATTTTTTAATAACATTAAGTTTTTGAAGTTTTTTAAATAACGCATTATATAACTTATCTACTTGTATATTCCTTTTAAATACGTTATATTTATTTTTTAATATATATAAGTATGATACTTTATTATATTTTTTTATTTTTAAAAATAAAGTTAGATTAATTTAGTTTTATTTAACGATAAGAATTATATTCAGAGAATATATTAATATAGTAATAATGAAAAACTTGATAAATATATTAATTATAAATACTTCATATAAAAATTATTTATTTAAAATCAATATTAATTAGATTAATAATCTAAATTAAAACTATTGCATCTATTATGTTGAATTTTAATAAATTAATTTAATAGATTTAAAAAAATCTTTTATTTATATATATTTAATAATTATAAATTATAATATTAATTTATATAAAATATAAATGAACTTTTTTGTTTTTAGTTCATAAATAATTCCATAAAATCAAGTGATATTATTAAATGCTTATAAACTATTCAATAATTGATTAAACAATATAAACATTAACTTTAATATAAAAATTGATATAATTTATTTATATCACAAGTTATTATAAATACAGTTATAAAATATAGAAAATTATATTTTTTAAAATAAATAACTATATTATATAATATGATCCACATCATATATTATTAACATAATTAAATTTTTATAAAGATTAAATTTATTTAATAAAAATCTAATAATTAATAATTTAATATATATTAAAATAAAAAGATAGTTATTTTAAGAACTTTTATATTTATTTTATAAATATATAATATTTATTTTTTATATTCAACAATAATTATATATTTATTATTGAATAATAATTTTTATAAAAGATATATAGATAAAGATAAAAATCTTTTAATAATATTTATTTTTAATAAAATTTTTATTTTATTTTTATTCAAAAATATTACTAGATATATAATTAATTTTAATTATATTATTGAAATAAATAAAAATAAAATAAAATAAAAAAATTTTACTATTTTAGTAGTAACTTTTTTAAAAAAAAATCTAAATTATATAATAAAATTTATTTTATAATATAAAATAAATAATTTAGTTATATTTTATATTATAAAATATTTTTAATAGTATATATTATTTATAATTTATAAAAATATTTCAATATATAAATAATATAGTTAATAATATTAAATTTATATTTATTAACAATAATTTTATTATTAATAATAATATAATTAAATAGAAATTAAGAATAAATATTCTGTTCTATTAGAAATAAAAAATATCTCATATATAATCTTAATTGTTTTTAATTATTTTAAATAAATTATTATTGTTAATTTAATATTTAATAAATTAAATATTTATTTATTATAAATATAAAATAATAAATAATTAATTCTTTAACAAAATAAAACATTAATATTTTTTAAAAAAAAATTCAATTATTTTAATATATTAATTTTAATTAATATATTAGTTAAATTTATTATTTACTTATAGTATATTTACGTTAAATTTTAAATTTATATTCTTAAATTATTAAGATAATAACATAGATAAATCATTTAAAAATTTAGAAAAAATATCATTCTAATTATATTTTTACTTTATTATATTTATACTATATAGTAATTTATTTTATTATCATCTATATTAATAGATAATAATAAAATAATATAAGTTATAATATAATCATTTTATCTATTTTATTTATTTTAATATTTATTTTTATTTATATAATATAGAATGATTTTTAAATTAAAATGATAAATAATTTATATATTCATGTTTTTAGTTTCATATCTAATATTTAGATAAAATTTTTAACTAAAAAATCTAAAAAAAATTTTACAAAAATATATTTAATTTAAAATTAACAATAATATTCATTAATAATAATGAGATTATCAATACATTAAAATATTCATATCAATAATTTTTAATATGATACAGATTATATACTAAATATTTTAATAAAAAACTTACTTAAATAAAATTAATCATGTAAAGGATAATTTTTTATATTTATAAATAGATAATATTAAATTATATATTTATAATCAGTTATTATATTAATTAATATTTTAATTTATAAAGTTAAAATATATAAAATTGTTTTATTATTATTTTAATAGATTTTAAAATCTTAAATTTTATTTTTATTTTAAACATTTATAATTATTTTATTTACATTTTTATTATATTTAAATTTTGTTAGTTTTAGTTTTTTTAATTAAAATTAAATAGAAAATGATGATTTTTATATATATAATTAATTTATTAATTTTTTTATGATTTCATTTATTTAAGTAATAATTAATAATTAAAATTAAATAAAGAAAATAAATAATTATTAATTTATTATTTTATCTTCAAAAATAAAATATTTTTATTATAAAAATAAAAATAACTTAATTAATCTATTTATATTACTATGTTAGTAATATTATTTTTAATAAATATAATTATTTTATAAGAGATAAAAAATAATATCTATATATTTTAAAGTACTTAAAAGTAAATATATAAAATATTATATAATAGAAAAACAAGTTTTTGATAAAATTATTAAATCAGAAATAGATCTATTATTATTTGCGAAATTTTTTTTAATTAAATAGTTTTTAATTTTAAGTATTATTTTATTTGTTAATTTAACTAAATTATTACATTGAATATATAATTAAATAAAACTATAAGATGATTAATACTTTAAATTGAATTTTATTGATTTTAATTTAATTTCAACGTGTTCAATTTTAACATTAATTACTATAAAATGTTTTAAAATAATCATATATAATATAAATTTATAATTCTATAATATATATAGATGAAAATATTAAAGACAATAATCATATATAAATTAAAATATACTCAACTTAACTTTATGTCATTATTAAAGAAATGGATTTTAGATTATAACAGACTAAAATATTAAGATAACTTGATTCTCTTATATATTATTTTCTAAATATTATAAAATATTTATAATTTATAACAATAATAATATTAAAAAATCTAGTTAATATCTTTAAAACTTGAATTAATAAAATACTAATATATTTTTATAAAAATAAAATTTTAATATATATAAGTTATTATTATATTTTAGTTTAATTAATATTTCTATTTTCATTAAAAATGATCTTGATTATTATAATTAACTTTGATAAAATATTTATTTATTTTTATATTATCATTAAATATATAAATTCTTTATTTTAAAAAAGGTTATTAATGATATAAATGTAAATTATTATTTTAAATAATATGAAATATAATTTTTATGTTTTATAAGAAACTAGATAAGAAATTTTTTTCCTCTTTTTAATTATAATAATATTTATAATGATTTTTTATATTATCAGGATATTGCTTCATTTCTAAAATAAATATTGAGTATTTAAAATATTTTTAAATTAATAAAAAAATAAAAAAGTTGAAGAAATCTAATTTTAATTAAAATTAGATTTTTATCTAAATTAATAACATTAAATACATGAATTAAAATTTTTATTTTTAATAACATATTTTGTACTCTTATTAACTTCATTCTTTAATAAAGTTAATAAGAGTACATATTAATAACTTTATAAATTAAGTACTATCGTTATTTTATAAAATTTATTTTTTTCTTTATAAATTTTAAAAATAACTAAAATTTTTCTAGATATATCCTCTATTTATTAACTACAAATAATAGCATAATACTAATAAAATTAGATTTATATTATTTTAAAAATGTTTATTTTAAAAAAAGATATATTAGCATTATTTTTTATCTTATCAAAGATATTGAAATACTATATATAAAATTTATATTATTTTTTATTAATTTTAATATAGAAATATATTTTTTCTTTAAAATTAATATAATAATTTTTGATTTATTTAATTTAATTAATAAGTTGATCAGGAAAAAAGTAATTTTTTTATTATATATTTTATAATCTAATAAAATAATATTTTGCATTATAAACAAAACATAAAATTAATTAATTTAAGAGATTTTTTTTGAAAAATAATAATGGACTTATAAAAATTGATTTAAGAATAATAATAATTAGTAGCTTTAATCAATAAGAATCATATTATTAAATTAAAAAATAAGTTAAGATAATTTTAAATTGGATATTAACAAATATCGTTAACAATAGATCTACTTATGTTAATAACTAATCAACAATACTATAAATATTTTTCAAATTTATTATTATGATTAGAATCTATTATGTAGATGGTTTACGCGATACTCTATCGCAAAAATGATCAGTATTAAATTTTAATTCAATATTATTGATATAGTTGAATATCTTAAAAATAAATTAAGAATAAATATATTAATTTAATATAGTATTATAATTTAAATAATCTATACAAAATTTAGAATTTATTATTGTTTCAAATCTTATTTAAAGTAAAAATAAAGAAAATAATGTAACTATAATTTTTTATTGTTTTAACAAAATAAAGATAACTATTAGTTAATTAAATCCGACGGCTGCACGAAGTTCAGCAATTTTATCTATTTTTTCCCATGGAAATTGAGAACGACCAAAATGTCCATATGTCGCAGTTTGACGATAAATAACTTGTAACAAGTTTAGCATTTTTATCAAACTATATGGACGTAAATCAAAAATTTCATGTACTAAATGAACAAGAATTTCATTGGATATTTTTTCTGTTCCAAATGTTTCAATCATGATCGAAGTCGGCTTAGCGATACCAATAGCATAAGAAATTTGAATTTCACATCGATCAGCAAGTTTAGCAGCAACAATATTCTTTGCTATATAACGCGCAGCATAAGCAGCAGAACGATCAACTTTAGATGGATCTTTACCAGAAAAAGCACCACCACCGTGGTGAGCCATGCCACCATAAGTATCTACAATAATTTTACGACCAGTTAAACCACAATCACCCATTGGACCACCTATAACAAAACGTCCTGTTGGATTAATAAAATATTTTGTATTTTTGTTTATCCATTCCGAAGGTAATACAGGCTTAATAATTTCATCCATTACAGCTTCATATAATGTATTTTGTTTAATTTCTTCAGAGTGCTGAGTAGATAAGATGATAGTATCAATACCAATTATTTTATTATTTTCATATTGAAAAGAGATTTGACTCTTAGCATCTGGACGCAACCATGGCAATGTACCATTTTTTCTTACTTTAGCTTGACGTTCAACTAAGCGATGGGCGTAAATAATTGGTGCTGGCATAAAAACATCAGTTTCATTATTAGCATATCCAAACATTATTCCTTGATCACCAGCTCCTTGATCTAAAGGATTTATGCGATCTATTCCTTGACTAATATCAAGAGATTGTTTACCAATTGCACTTATAACAGCACAAGAATTCGCATCAAATCCCATATCAGAACTTGTATAACCAATTTCTCGTATCGTATGTCGTGTAATTTCTTCAATGTCTACCCAAGCATTAGTTGTGATTTCACCACCTACTATTACCATACCTGTTTTTACATAGGTTTCACAAGCAACACGTGCTTTTGAATCCTGCTCAAGAATTGCATCGAGAACTGCATCTGAAATTTGATCGGCAATTTTATCAGGATGACCTTCTGATACTGATTCAGAAGTAAAAAGATGTGTGCTCATGAAATTTTATTACCTTTAAAATTCGTAAAAATTAACTAATATATATTTACAGTTTAAATTGTTATTTTAATATTATATTAACAATATTGCTATATATTTTACATTTATTTATTAGTGATTAATAAATCATAATATTTAGAAAATTTCCACTTTTTATATGCAATTTAAATTTATATTTTTCTCATAAAAGTCAGAAAAATTACAATAGTTAATTAATTTTTTCATTGAATTTTATGCATAAAATAATATAAAATATTATTAGTATTTTTTGATATGAGATTATTATTTTTTTCGTTAAATATTAACGAATATATATTAAAATAAATCGATAATCTTTTTAATAAAAGATTATTTATTATTATAATTTGATATCTATTTAAAAATTTTTATTTCTTTTTATCTATTATAGATTACCTGGTGTAAATTGTAATTTATATTTAAAAAAACAAATTTAAATAACTTATTAATAAGTATTATTTAAAAATTCAATTTTTAAATATTTATTAAATTATTAATAATTACTTGATAATAAAAATAATTATTTTTTGAAATTTTTAAATATAATTATAGTATTAATTCAATATATATTTTAAATTTTAAAATAATTAAAATCTATATTTTAAAAATAATTAATAATAATAATTATTATATGTTACGATAACTATTATTTTTAGAGGCTGAAATTAATTTTTATTTTTGATGTTAAAGAAGTATAAATAATACAAAACTATTTTTTGTATTTAACGTTCTTAAAGAAAATTAAATGTCTTTAAATTTAAAAGATTTATTAATTTCTTATTTAGAATACTATATTTCACTATAACTCATATATTTTAGTTAATTTTTATCAAAATATTGATTATTAATATTAATATTATTATATAAATTATATAATATATTATATTATATTTTAATTTTCTTATTAAATAAAAATTTAAGTTTTTTTAACTTTTTTTTATATTTTATTTTAAATAATCTATTTACTCATTAATTAAATAAGTGTTATTTATAATCTTGTTATCTTGTATTATTATAATAATAAATGTATTATTTATTGAAAATAAAGTATTAATTATAGTATATAATTAATTTAAATTATTAATATAATAATAGTCTTTTATATTATTTTATAGTATTTCTATTTAATTTTATTTAATTAATATTATTTATAATAAATAATATTAATTATTTCATATGTAAAATTATTATAATATTAATTATAGATTTTTATATTTTATTTGATTAAATTCAATTTTCATTTATTTTTTTAAATAATTTAACTAATTAAATAAAAAATATAAAAAATAGTTTAATATTATTTATTATATTTTTTATTTTTATTCTTATTATAAGAAATTAATACTTATAATGTTAATTAAAATTATATTTTTAATACACTTAACTTAAATATATTTTTGTTAATCTTTTTATTTTATAGATAAATTTAACGATTTAATTGCTATATAAAAATATTTATTCATTTAAAAAATAAATAAATATACTTAAACACTTATTTTCCATACTTTAAATATAATTATTTTATAGTTAAAAACTTAATCTATTTTAATTTATTTTAATCAATTTTAAAAATAAATAAATTTATAAATTAAACTATTAATATATTTAAATAAATATCAGAGATATCCAATATTCATAATAAATTAAAAATCTTTATAAATATTTATTTTCATAAAAATAATTTAATAAATAATATTATTCGAATTAAAAAACATATAAAAAATAATAAAGGAAAATAAATCAATATCATAGATATAAATAATGTATTTAATTTATTTTTATATTTAATAACTTAATATAATATCCGTGCTAACTAATCTATTTAAAAATATCTTATTTAAATCTAATAAATAAAATATTATTTTACAAAAGATATTCTTCAAATTTTCTAAACTTTAAAATATAATTGTATGATAATATATTTCATATTTATTTTTAATTAATTTCATATTAATATTTTAAAATATTTATAATAAAATATAACAATTTATTAATAAAAAAATAATAAATATTAGATATACAAGTTGTTATTTTATCTTTAAATTAAGTTGGTAATAATAAAATTTTATTAAAGTTATCGATTTATATATTTATAAGTATGTTAATAATTTTACATAATAAAACATAAGTGATATTTTATTTTTATTTCTAATTTTTAATAAAAACAACTTCATATTTATAAAAACGTATTACGCATAATTACTTAGTTTTAATAAACAAGATTTTATATCTTATATACTTATTAAAATAATATTATTTTAAACCATATTATTAAAAAATAAAATTTATGTTTAATTTTAATTTTTAATAATACAAAACTCTAATAGATTAGATTAAAAAATAGAATAATTTTAATTATAAATTTAAAATATATTTAAATTTCATTTAAATATGATAAAATAACTAATTATTCAAATCTTAAGTTTGAATTTTTAATTCAATATCTTAAAATTAATACAATTACATTATTTATTTTTTTAAAATAAATTTCAATTCATATATTAAATATCAAGGATACTAAGTTGAATATTTACTTCAATTAATAACAAGTTATATTTTGTATAAATATTAGAAATTAATTTATTTTAATTATTAGATTTAATTAAAATTAAAATTTAGAATATACTTTAAATATTATTGAAATACTAAAATTAGAGATAAAGAATTTAAATAATAATTTATATCAATTATAGAAATAATTACTTTATATTAGAATAATAAATATAAAAAATCGAAATAAAATAAATTTAATATATATTTAATATGTGATTTAAAAGATCTTATTAATAAATATTTTCAATATAACATATATTTTTAATATAAAATATTTATCTATAGTTTCATTTTATTATATGAAATAATTTCTTTATTAAGTATTGATATACTATCAATACTTAATATTTAATAATATTTATAAATTAACTGAAATATTAATATATACCTTTTCAAAATTATTACTTTTATAAATATTTATATATTTCATAGATAAATTTAGAAGTTTTGATATTTTAAAAAGTTAAATTAATTATATGAGATAAATTAATACACTAAATTATAATTATTATCATTAATCACTTTAATAAAAAAATTACTGAATTTATAAAATATAAAATTAAACGTATTTCCTACGTTTAATTAGTTTAATAATAATTCAATATTTAATTGACAGCAATAAAGATAATTTATTATATTTTTTTATTTCAAAGATTAATAAATAACTATTCATTTTTATATAATATTCTATTTTTATCAATAACTTTGATATAATTATCTTTAATGATAAAGGTTTATATCCTGATTATAAGTTTATTGGTTTTATGTATCATAAAAACATTTATGTTTCTTTAAATAAATAATCATTAAAAAATGGAGAATGCATTTTTAAATTTAAAAATTAAATCTATTTTAATAATTAAAAATTATTATACTTTATAAAATAAGTTAATTAATTAAAGTATTTAATTTTGCTATTTATTTTATTATTAGATTACATATTTAAATCTATTAATAATAAAAAAAGTTATATCCATATAAACTTAATTAAAAATATATAAGTAATTGAATTAGCTTCAATAAAAATATATAATATAATTTTTTTAAAAAAATATTATCTGAATCATTTAATATTTTAATTAAATAATTCATATATCTATATCTATTTAAAGTGTTTATAATTCATTGTTAAAATAAATTAATAAGTAATTATTAGTTATATTTTGATAAATAGATATGATTTTTAATCATTTGATTAGGTCGAGATAAACTGATTATAAGATGTTTTAAATTTTAAAAATAAGATTTTTTGTAGTTTATTATAAATATTTTTTTATTTTTGATAGTTAGAAATTATAATTAATTATTATTTTTTACTAATTATTAAAAAAATATAGTTATTGTAGTTTTTCTTTATTTTTTTAATTATATATTATATATTATAAGTATAGATTTAAATTTTTAAAATTTTCAGAATCAAGAAAACTTAAATCACTTTATATAAAATGAAAAAATTTATTTTAAATACTTTAATAATAAAAAAGTTAATAAATTAAAATAATTATATCTTTTAAAAAATAATAAACTAATAATTTAGTTATGAATTGAACTAAGATATTATATATGTTAAGTATACACTGAATATTAATGTTGTTTATCATAAATAAATTTTAAATACTTATAATTATAATCATAAGCCAGAAATATTATATTTAAAAGTTTTAGTACTAAATAATTGGATATAAGTTATGTAAACTATCATTTTTTTAAAAAAACTAATTATTAATATTGCAAACAACATTAATAATATATAAATCTAAAAAAGAAATAATTTGAAAGAATCCATTTATTTTTAAGTTATTAAAAAAAGATTTACTATAAATTTAATATTTTATTAATAAAACTTTAGATATATTTAAGTAATTCAATAATTCATTAATAATTAATATTATAAATTTAGATAATCATAGATTTATATGTATTATTACAAATAATAAGTATTATTAATAAAACCTTTAAAATTAAATTAAAAGTATTTTTAATACCGAATTTAATAAGGAAATTAAAAATAATTATTTCTCATGATAATTTTTATATATAATAAATATAAGTTTTTAATAAATACTTATCTCTATATTTTATTCTGATAAAAAAAAGTTAAATTAAATAATAATTGAAAGATTTAAAAAAGTTTATTCGTTTATTAAAAATAAAAAATTCCATAATTAAAAATTTATATTATATAATATAATTATATAATATAATATATTTTAATAAAATATTTTCATATTAATTAATGCTTTAAAATAAAATAAAAGCATTACTAATTAATATTATTAATAATTTTTTTTATATTTTTATTAAAATTTTAATTTTAATAAAAATATTTATTGAAATAATATAATTATTTATCTTTTTATTATATCAGAAATAATTAATACAACAAAAAAACATAAACACTTTATTTTCTTAAAATTAAGAATTAATCATCGAACTAATTATTAAAGAAATAAAAATTTTAAGTATATTATTAAGATAATTTAAATAGAAAATAGAAATTTTTACTTTAAAATAAATAAATATTTAAAATTTTATTTTTTTATAAAAGCTCATTTAGTATCTTATCTTACCTTGCAGCAATCCAATAATTAATGATTACTAAATAGGAATTCCATGAATATAAAAACGAAATAATTAAAATCTCAAACTTTTCTATTATAATATAAAAGTTGAAATGATGAATATCAAATTAATAATAAAATAGATAACAACTATTTAGTAGTAAACATTGCTATAACTCTAAATATTTTACTTAATAAAATCTTATCGGATAAGTATCATATATATTAATAGACATAATTGAAATTAATTTTTTTATGTAAAATAGTTTATGTCCAATTTTAGTATCTTAAAACTAAACAAGAATATAATAATATTCGTAAGCATTAGTTAATTAATTAAATTGGTATTTAATAATTTAATATCGAACATTATATAAATTTGAAAATAAATAATATTAATTATTATCATATTTTAATAATAAGTAATTAGTTATTAATTCTCCAAAATATCCTTCTTCACTAAGCTTAAAAATTAATTTTAAAAAATAAATAATGGATAAAATAAAATATTAATATATAAATTAAAATAATAATAAATTATTTAAAACATAACAATTAATAGAAGATATATAATTTATATAGAATTAATTATAAAAAATTATAAAATGAATTAATTTTATTATATAATAATATGTTTATATAATAAATAGTCATTCTATATTAATAAATTTATTATAATAAAATATAAATAAATTTTAAAACTTTATTTTTATATTAAAGTATAAAAATATTTTTATGATAAAAATATCAAATTTTATCATAAAAATATCCATATACTTTTATATAGAAATTATTAATCTTTACTACTATTTAAAATATCTCTTTAATTTTTAAAGTTTAATATTAAATCAAGAATATATTTTATTTAAATTATTTTATTTTTTGATATTTTAATATTAAATCATTTATATAATTTATTATAAATTATATAAATGATTTTTTATATTAATTATTATTTATACTTTACATTTTTAATTAAATTATAAATATATATTAATTTATTTCATTAAAAATTTAAAATTTATTCCTAAAGAATGTTATAAATCATTAAAATAAACCCAACTTATATGGCTGTTTTATTCTTTTAATATTTTTAACTATCATGAATATAAAGTATTAAATAAATAATATATATTTCTAATATTTTATCATATATAAAATATTAGTTTTTAATTACTTGTAATAAATTATAATCAGAGGATTTTTCTATAATTTATAGTTACTACTTAGAGATAAAACTATATAAAATCATACTTGAAAATTTTATATGTATATTATAATGGTAAAAATCATTATAATATTATCGTATTTTTACTCATATTTTTTAAAAGTATTTAAAATATTAGTTTTCTTGGTAATATTAAAAATTATTTTTATTGATTTATTATTTTGAAAAAGATATTAATTTTTATTAACTATATACTAATTTGATCTATAGTTAATAAAAATTAATATCTTTTTGTATAATTTATATATATTATAATTTGTTTATATAATTTTATATATATCAAATTATATAAACAAACTTTTTATCATTAAAAAGCACAAAATTATATTTATATATTAATAAGATAAATTTATCTATATTGCTTATAATTTTAATAAGAAAATTTAATTATGGTGACAATTATAAATATAATATCTTTATAATTAATAAGAATATATGAAGTATTAAATAGCTATTAGCATACTCTATGTACATTATAAGAATAATAAAATTAAGAATTTTAATGAAAAAATTTGTCTTAAAATAATTTTACTGCTATATCCATTAACTAAATACTATAATCAATTTTAAACTATTTATCAGCTTAATCTAATATATGAAATCTATATAAACAAAAGATGTTTATAAATATTAATTTAAATAAGAATATATAAATTAATTATCTTTCATATAATAATTCATTATTATTCATTATTCTATATATAACTAATTATTTCACACATAAAACTTTTAATATTAAATAAAATATAATAATTCTATTTATAGCAAATTTTCATTTTTTTAAAATTAATTATTGTATATTTATAGTATTTATGTTTATGATAAACAATATAAAATTATCAAATCTTATCAATTATCAAGCAAATAATATATTATTAAAGATTAAAAATTTTTTAATATCTATTTTATTTAAAATTAATAAATGATATAATCAAATACTATTGATATGTGATTTTATCATTATATAAAATTAAATTTACTTAATTATTATAATTTTATATAATAGATATTATCCATTTTTCAATAAATATTTAAAAAAAAATGAAATATTAACTGGCTTTTATAAATATCCATTATTACCAATAATTTAATTTTATTTAAGTAAATGAATGAACATCATAGTAAGATTATAGATAAAAATAAAAATTTTAAGTTATTAATATTTATTACTAAGTCGAATTAATATTTTAAATTCTAAAAGTTAATAAAATGGATATTTATATAGTTATCTTTATAATTTAATTAATTTAAATTAATTAAATTATTAATTAAATTAAAAATATACTATAAAATATCTTTTATTAATCTATTTATAATTTTATTATTTTTTAAATATATTTAATTAATCAATTCTTAAATTAAATTTATACTCAAAAATATAGTTAAGCTATTCTTTAATTTAATAATAAGATTTGACAATTTTTTTAATTTATATTTATAAAACATGTAATAACTTATAATGTATATAGTTAAAAACTAATTTATTCAACATTATTATAATATCTTCTAATAAAATAGTAATATTAAGATATGATTTTTCTAATAAATCAAAATAATAATATATGTATTTAATAGAATTATTTTAAATTTAATATATTGATTAACAAAATTTAGATCTTTTTATTCATAAGTATTTTTATAAATATTTTAAATAATATTTGTATAATTATTTATTTAATGTATATCTATTTATTTTTCATAACCAGCTAAAATTTTAATATTATTGAGTAAAACACCATGCTTATATTATCAATATCAATAATAAAAAATAAATAAATTATATTTATATATAAGTTAATAATTGAATTTATATAAATATTAAAATTTAACATAATTGAAAATAAATAAAATTTAATTATATTTTATTTATAATTTTAAATAATAACTCTAAAAATTATCCATTGTTTAACTTAAAATATTAAAAATAATTATTTTTATTTTAAAAAAGATCTATTACTTATTTAACCAAGACAATATTTATTATTTATAGAAAAAATATATTTATTTATGTGTAATATTTATTATGTTTTAGTTATAATATATATATTTAAAATATTTGATATATTTTATTAATTTAATTCAATTTTATAAAAAATATAATTCTTTGATTTAATATATATATATTATATATATTAAATTTTAATTATATTTATTTTTCTTTTATATAAATATTCATAATAATAAATTAATCAATAAATTATTTCCTATATATGAAAATAATTTTATTATTGATAGATAAATAAATTTTTTAGTAAATAGAAGAAAATACTAATGCACTCTTTTAATAATTATAAACTAAATATTTACTATTTAAGTTTTTATTATATAAATAATAATGGCTGATATTTATCACTGATGATTTTTACTCAGATAATAAAATATAAGTTAATATACTAATTCAATAGTTTATTAAAAAATAATAATAAAATTATAAATGGTAAAGAAGTTTTTTAAAAAAAACAACAATAAGTATATCTATATCTTATTGTTAAATATTAAAACTAATATTTAATATTGTATGTAAGGTATATAATATACTAGACTTTTAAATACACAAATAAAAAATTAACTTATTATTTTAATAAAAATATAATTATTTTATTATGTTATTTTAATTAGTTCGAATATTAAAGACCTTGAAAGTTTTTAAAATAAACATTTAGTGCTATATTATATATAATATATCTATTTTTTATTTTTTAAAAATTAAATATATAAATAATATAAAGCTTTTATGAGTTTCATAACATAATAGCGACTAAATTTATTATTTTAATTATTTCTAATTAGCTATATTATTTTACATAATTATATAAAGAAAAAATAGATAAATTAAGCTATAAAAAAATTATTCTAATCAAAAGAAATTCATTATTTTATAGAATAAAATATTATTATAATTATTCAGATTTATAAATCTTTAAACAAATAATAATAACTATATTTTCTTTATAGCAGATAAGGATAAAACTTAAAATCAAATATATTGATATCTTTAAGTATAAAATATATTAAATTATGAAAAATTTAAAAAATCTTAAAAGTCTTTATGTTATTTATTGTTAATTTTTAATATAATTCAATTACTTATATCGATAATAAAATTTAGATAAACATAGTATAGAATATTAAAATAAATAACAAAATTAAATCATTTTATAAATACTTAAATTAATATAATATAATTAATATTAATTATAAAAATAAGAATATATTATTTTATTAAAAGTTATTAATAAATATATAATATTTTCTAAGAAAGGTATAGTTATACTTGGCAATAATGTAATGAGTAAATTGAAATACAATAAACTATTTTATTAATATTATTGATAATAAAAAAAATGAATAATTATTAAATTATTAAAAATATAATATAAACATAAAGTTTTAATCTCTAAAAACGTAACTATTTTTATTAAAGTAATTAATAGTAAACTAATAAACTTCTTGTTTATTAGTTTTTAAGCTTATAAAGAATTAAAAGAGTTAAAAAAATATTAAGATTTTTATCTCTTATACAAAATCAAGTATTTATAAAATGATATTATGATATTATCAGATTAATAATATTATAATTTTATCAATATCATTAAATTTTATATATCTAGTATTATATAAAAATTTTATGAAAGAATTAATAAAATTTCTAATATTATATTAAATACAACTATATATTTTATGACTAAAATAATTTATTTCGTCAAATGAATAGTTAAATTAACAGAGATAATTTTATTTTAAAAAATAATTAAATAGCTGATTAATTTTTATTTAATTTAATTTTATTTATAAAATAATTGGTTATCTTAAGTAAGAATCTTAATTAATTAAAAGATTAAAAAACCTTATCATAATAATTGTATATAAATCATTATATAATAATATTTATAGTAAAATATTATCGTTGCAAAAGTAATAAATAAAAACTAAATTTTAAAATAAAATAAAATGATATTGTTAATTGATAATACAATATATTAACCATAAATTTATATAAAATTTCTGTTTCTTATTACTAAGTAAAGAAATGGAATTTTATATTGTAATAATTAAAAATATGTTATTAAAAAATTTTAATCTCATTACTTTCTATAAAAATTATTTTTAAAATTATCTTTATTATTATAAATAATAAGCACTTCCAAAAATCTAAAATGACAACTAAGTGTTATTAATATTTTATGTAATTTTGTTTTCACAACTTCTCATTTTATTTATTCATTATTAATTTTATATATACTAATAAAAATAATCTTAAATAAAGAGACAATAATGGTAATCAGTTTAAAACTGATTAAATATAATTATTGTAAATTACTATCAGTTATTTTAATATACTTCAAAAGTATAATTCTTAATTAAGATAAAATATACATCAAGAATAAGTTGGTTAATCAACATTGAACAATAAACATATTGATAATCTGATAAATATCATTTAAAATAAGCATGTATAAATATTTATTTAAATTTTAATTATCTCTAGTTATTGTTTTTATAAGATATAAATTAATTAAACAATAATTGTTGTTTATTATTTAATAATAAATTTATTTTTTTAATAAAAATGAGATTCAGTGAAAGTATAATAAAATCTTCAATATAAAGATTTTATTTTAAAAATCAATAAGAATTTTATTAGTTTTAATATTATATTATTTATTCATGCCTTTGTAACAAAAAAAATAATTTAATTCTTAATAGATATATAATTTATCAAGTTATATAATAATATATATAAAGATATCATATGATTAATTTAAATTATTTAATTTAAATTAATGTATTAACTAATTTAGTTCTAATTATTATCTAATACATAAATAATTTTATTTATAATCTTATTTTAATAAGAATATGAATTATAATGATTTAAATAACAAAAATAAAAAAATTTTTATTATTATTTTAAATTATAATAGATAGTTTATATTTAATATAATTAAAATACTAATTTTTTTAGGCTAAAATATAGTAAATAAGTATTATATTTTATTTCAGTAACAGTGTTGAAAATTTAATAATATAAGACTATACTTATTACTAATATATATTTTACAAATAATAACTTATTAAACAAATATCTTTTTTAAAGAGATAAAAATTAGTTATTTATTGTTAACTTTTATTCCATAATAATTTTAATATAAAATTATTATAATGTTTTATCTATATATTATTAATTATATATCAAATTTCTAATATATTATAGAGAGTAAAAAGTAATACGTAAAATATTTATTACATATCTTTTGATATGTAATAAATATATAAATAATTCATAATTCATAAAAATATAATTTTTATAATTTAATAATTTAAGAATATTTTTAAAAATTATTTGAATCATAAAGTAAAATAGTAAATTAGTAGAAAATTTTTTAAGATTTCTATTTAAATACAACTATTTATCACTGATATTTATATCTTAGGTTTAAGTAAAAAATTATGATCCATGATTTCAAGTGATTTATTTAATTACATAGCAAAACAGTCAGTAATTATCAAATAATTAAATATTTGTTACAAAATACTTTATGTATGGTATATGCTGATCGATATCAGTTAAAATAGTATTTTATTTTTTATAAAAAATCAAACGTATTATTTTTAATATTAAAATTTCGCAAAAAAAAGTAAGCATTTTGATAAAAAAATTAACTAATAATATTGACAATTATATCGTATTTATATATAAATTATTTATTTAATACTAAATCGTGAATTTGATAGTTTTATAGAAAAATTTATCTATATCATTTTAATACATAATTAATAATATTAATTGATAAAGTAAAGATTATTTTAAGTACTATCAATATTATTCAATATATAAAACATTAATATTTAGATTAATGAAATGATATTTAAATGAATGTATCCTATAATAATTCGCTATAACATAATAAATTGATATAAGTAAAAATTTATTTTTTTTTAAATCAACAAGAAATAATCATCTAGATTTTTTGCTAAACTTATAATATTATTATAAATCATTAAATAATACAATTAAAAAATTATAATAAAGATTATATTAAATTTAAAAAAAATTTTTCTCATATAAAAATATGAATTATTAATATACATAAAGTTAATTTGAATAGCATGATAAATTTTATTCATATAATTTATAATTCTTTCATATTCTCTTATAATATAAAATCAAATTTAACAATATATTTGATTTATTCATTAACTCTATTATTTTATAACTTAATTAATATACTTTTTGAAAAATAATATATAAAATCTATTTAATTTTATTAAAATAATGATAAAATTTATATAAATGATTTTCTATTTTTACATTATTTTAATAATCTCTATCTCTATTTTAAAAAAATAAAATCTTATTTATTAATTTATATATAAAGAAATATTAAAATATTTAAACATCTAAATTATATTATAATGATAGAAATTATTTAATTTAATATATTATATAGATATCCTTTCATTCGGTTTTAAAAAATATTTAGATATAATAACAAAGACTACAGATATTCTCAGGCAAAATATTAGATAAAATATTATAATTATAGTAAAAAACTAAAATAAAAAACATTGCAATAATTTGTTAATAATCTAAAAGCATTTTATTTAAAACAATATTTAATACCAACATTTTTACTAAAAACATAGAATAATAATTCTATGATATCATATTTATCTCTTATAAGAACTGAATTGTTATTGTTATTAAATAATAATTTATGCTTTATAATCTTTTATAATCACTTTATAATCATTAATATAATCCATTTTATTTTTATTATAAAATAGATATAATTAATATTAATTATAATAAAAATTATTTTAGAAAATATCAGTTTTAGTTTTATCTAAAATTATAGTTAAATGTTAATAATAAGATTATTTGTTTTTTATCTATCGTAATTAGTAAAATGTAATTAAAATAAAATTTAAATTTATTAAATAATTTTTTATTACAATAATAATTTATTATTATTTAATTTAGATTTGTCATAAGTTATCTGATATCAAAGCGTCTTTAATTAAGAAAACGATTTCAAATTAAAAGATTTATAATTGTTAAATAAGGAAATTTAGTTAAAAAAAATTAATTAATCAAATAATATAGAGCTTTATTTGAGATTATTTATTTTAAAATAGAGATTTAAATCTATTCTTAATACATATATAAACTTCTTGATTAAGAACAAATAAAAAATTAAAAAAACTTTTAATTATGAATATATTTTAATTTAATTAAAAATGATTTGAATTATGTTAATTACATTAAAAACAGAGTAATTAAAATATATATAAATTTATTTACATGATATTTATCTTTTATTTTATTTATAAAAAATATATTTATTCAATTAATTTAAAATATTATTATCTATTTTTAATAGTAACTATTAAATAATAATTTTTTATTATTAATTTTTACTACTTATTTATAAAATCCTAAAATAATTTTCTCTAATTTTCATTAACTGAAGCTTTTTTAATATGCTATTTATTATTTTTAAAACTTTAAACTAATTTATCCTCAGATTAAAATTAATCCGTAAAATCATATCTAAATGATAGCAACTTAAAATTAAATTAATTAATTATTATATCTAAATTTTATCAACACTTTATTATAAAAATTTATTTTTTATAATAGATATTTATTCATGAAACTAAAATGAAGAAATATTATTATTACCAACTTTCTTTTTTTGATTTTTTATTCATAAATATTTTGTAAAACATATAAATAAAATTTTTAATTTATCTTTAAGTTTAAAATATAAAAATTAATTATATTAATAATATTAAATAGTAAAATATCTAATCAATAACTTACAAAATTCTCGAAAGATATATTTTATTATTAATGATACAATTATTATATAAATTTGATTATTATTTTAATTATATATCAATCAATAACTAATTGAATAACTTTTTGGAGATCTAATCAGATTTTAAAAATATTGAAAAATAATTTTTAAACTGACTTATTTGTTTATTTATTGATGATTTTAAGAACTATGTATAAAACCTAATGAAAGATTTGCTAAATAACAAAAATCATAATGAATGTAATAAAATATTTTATAATATAACTTTTTATTATAATGTTAATAATTAATATTATGTTTAGATACAATAGATATATTAAAAAATTATATTTAAATATTATTTCAAATAATGATAAATTATTATATATTTTATCTTTAGTATTATTTTATATTTTATGGTACTAAATTAGTACTCATAAGCTTATAGTAATATAATTCATGTTAGTTATTTGGATTAAAACAAAAAACTTAGATATTAATACAACCAACATTTTCATATAGCATTTTTCCTTATATCAAATATATAGTTTTAGAATATATATCTGACTTAAGTAAAATTTATTTTAATCAAATTTTAGAAAATTAATTAAATAAATTAAAAATAATAATTCAAATTATTAATAAAATTATTTTGAATAACAAAATATAGATAGAAAATAGTAAAAAATCAATTTCTATGATCTATAATATATTTTATATTTAAAGTATAAATATTACATATAAATAATAGCTTATATAAAAATATCATTAAAACATATATCATATATACAATGTTCTACAAATTATATTTTTAAAATTTTAAAAAAAAATTTTTTAAAATTTAATTAAATTATTATTTAAATATAATTCAAATATTATTTGAAAGTTAATTTAAAATTAATTATCAATTATATATTTATTTTTTTTACTTTATCGTTTTTAAAATAAAATAATTGATATTAAATATCAATATAAAAATTATATTTTTAAAATTAATCATAATGGATGATAAATTTTATTTTTTATTTTTTTAATAAAATCATGTAATTATTTTACAATATTTTAATTTATGAATCAAACTAAATTTGATCTTATTATTACTTGACAAGATTTCCATACCACTCATAAACTCTATAATAACCGATAAATTATAGTATAATTAATTTTTTTATAAAATAAAAAAATTAATAAATATATTTAAACTTGAAAAGTTTCACTAATATCGATATAAAATATAAATAAAGAATATATATAAATATATGGCAGTATGATACTACTCTGGCTGAAAAGTTAATATAAATTCTTTTATTAACTTTTTATTAAAAAACTTTAATTTTTAAGGAATTTTAGAAATTAAAAATTTCTTGAAAATATAACAATTTTAAAATTAATTAAATTTAATGAAATATTCAGTATTTATTTACTTAAATATGTAAGTTAAATACAAAAACGATAATATATCGATTCTTTTCTTATCAGTAATAAGAATATCATTACCATAAATATATAAAGCTCAAAAAGTAATTAAATTTAAATAAATAAATTTAATTATAACATAAGTATATTTATTATTAGATGTAAATATTAATAAACATTAAAGTTGAATATAAAACAAAAAAAATAAATTATTGCAACTCGATTATAAGGATATATTTTTTAATATGACAGATAATCAATTCAAACATATTAGTGTACTTCTTAATGAAGCAGTTAATGGATTAAATATAAAAGAAAATGGAGTTTATGTTGACGGTACTTTTGGACGAGGTGGTCATTCTAAATTAATTTTATCTCGATTAGGTAAAGATGGACGATTGATAGCAATCGATAAAGATCCGTATGCAGTTATCGCATCTAAAAAAATAATCAGTGATGAAAGATTTTTAATCAAACACAGTTCTTTTTCTAAATTACAAACATTGCTCACAGAAAAAGGTTTAATTGGAAAAATTGATGGTATATTATTTGATTTAGGTGTTTCATCACAACAATTAGATGATCCTAAACGAGGTTTTTCTTTTATTCATGATGGACCATTAGATATGAGGATGGATCCAACAATAGGTCAATCTGCTTCGGAATGGTTGATGAAAGAAAAGGAATCATATATTGCTTGGGTATTAGAAACTTATGGAGAAGAAAGGTTTGCAAAAAGGATTGCAAAAGCGATTATAGCTCGTAATCATAATTTAGTCGATAAACCATTAACGCGAACAAAGCAACTGGCTGAACTAATAACACAAGTTATTCCATATAGGGAAAGGTATAAGCATCCAGCAACACGATCATTTCAAGCCATTCGCATTTATATAAATAATGAACTAGAAGAGATAACAAAAGTACTAAATAATTCATTAAATATATTAGCACCAAAAGGACGGTTATCAATTATTAGTTTTCACTCATTAGAAGATAGATTAATTAAGAATTTTATAAGAGATCATAGCAAGATGATAAACAATGAGCCAGAATTACTACTAACTGATATACGATTAAAATCGTTTCGTAGCCCAGTGTTAAAAACACTAGGTAAAATGAAGCCGACTAGAAGAGAAATTATCGAAAACCCTCGATCAAGAAGTTCAATTGTACGTTTTGCTGAAATATTAAAATAATAATGATAACAAAAAAATATAGTTTAATTAAAATTATTGGTTACGATATTTTACGACATGGAGTTATTCCTCTGATTTTATTAAAAGTAATTATTATATCAGCTATCTTAATTATCATAACAAGCCATCAAGTGAGGTTGTTGGTAGCAGAAAAAGATTTTATCGTAGAAAAAAAAGAATTTTTAGATATAGAATGGCGAAATTTGATTTTAGAGGAGAACTTATTAGTAAATCATAGTCGAATTGAGCGCCTTTCTATAGAAAGGCTTCAAATGATTCATGTGGATCCGATGAAAGAACATATTGTTATTATAAGATAGTTTTTAGTGAAAAGGTAAATAGCATGATGTCTTCGCATTCAATAAAATACAGAAGACGGTATGAAGAAAAAGTTAGCTATATAAGCTGGCGTTTCTTGTTATTATGTATAGGAATAGGATTTGCATTAATTTGTCTTATTATTCGCATTACTTATCTGCAAATTATTAATCCTGAAGAACTAATTAAAAAAGGTGACATGCGTTCACTTCGCATTAAAAAAGACGAAATTACGCGCGGAATGATAAGTGATCGTGAAGGAAGGAAGTTAGCAGTAAGTATTATGGTTTATGCTATTTGGGCGGATCCAAAAATAATTTATGAAAATGGTGGATTAAGTAATATTGAACGTTGGCAAGCATTAGCAGATGAACTAAGCATGTCGTTAGAACAAGTAACCAATAAAATTAGTTTTGACCCTAATAGTCGTTTTGTATATTTAGCTCGTCAAGTAAATCCATCTGTTGGTGAATATATTAGTAAATTAAAAATAGATGGTATTTTTTTACGTAAAGAATCAAGACGTTACTATCCATCTGGTCCAGTAGCAGCCCATTTGATTGGAGTAACGGATATTGATGGATGTGGAATTGAGGGAATTGAAAAAAGTTTTAACTATCTATTAACTGGATCACCTGGAAAAAGGATAGTACGTAAAGATCGTTATGGACGAGTTATTGAAAATATTTCTTCTATTAATAGTAATAATGCACATAACTTAGTATTAAGTATTAATGAACGTATACAATCATTAGTTTATCATGAATTAACACATAGTGTTATAGAAAATAAGGCAAAATCAGGTACTGCTATTTTAGTAGATGTTAATACAGGTGAAGTATTAGCAATGACTAATAGCCCATCTTATAATCCAAATAATATTGCAGGAACTTCAGCTAAAGTTATGCGTAACCACGCGATTACAGATGCATTTGAACCAGGTTCAACAGTTAAACCAATGGTAATTATCAATGCACTAAATAATGGGATTATTAAAATTAATAGTATTTTAAATACTCAACCATATATGATTAATGGTCATAAAATTAAAGATGTAAGAGAATATAATGAATTATCCATCAAAGGTATTTTACAAAAATCAAGTAATGTTGGTGTTTCAAAGTTAGCTTTATCAATGTCAGCAGATGAGTTGGTAAATGTTTATGCTAGCTTTGGTTTAGGTAAACCAACAAATTTAGGATTAATTGGAGAAAGTAGTGGTATTTTTCCTAATAAAAAAACACGTTGGTCTAAATTTGAAAGAGCTACATTTTCTTTTGGTTATGGATTAATGGTTACACCATTACAATTAGCACGAGTTTATGCAACAATTGGTAGCTTTGGTATTTATCGTCCACTATCAATTACAAGAATTGATTTACCGGTATCAGGTGATCGTATTTTCCCTGAGAGAATTATGAAAACAGTTGTTCGTATGATGGAAAGTGTCACATTACCTGATAATAATAGTAGTATTCAGTCCGCAGTTAAAAGTTACCGAATAGCTATTAAGACAGGTACTACAAAAAAAGTTGGTAATAATGGTCATTATGTTAATCAATATATTGCTTATACAGCTGGAGTAGCACCTGCGAGTAACCCTCGTTATGCCTTGGTTGTTATTATTAATGAACCTACTGCTGGGAAATATTATGGTGGATCCGTTTCTGGTCCAGTATTTAGAAATATTATTGGAAATGTTTTACGTATAACAAATATAAAGCCTGATGCATTAACTTCGCATAATGTTAAGTTAGTATTTAATAAAAGAAAAGAGAATATCGATGATAGATCATAATCTAAGTAATTTACTTATAAAGCTTGGACTTAACTCCAAAAATAATATATTACAAGAAATGAAGATTGATAGCCGTAAAGTAAAAAAAGGGGATCTATTTTTAGCAGTTAATGGTCATCAAACAGACGGGAGACTATATATTTCTCAAGCAATATTGCGAGGTGCAGTAGCAATTATTGCAGAAGCAGATAGAGAAATTGAATCTGGAACAGTTAGTTATGTACATAATATTCCTATTATCTATATTAATGACTTAAATAATAAATTATCGTTTTTAGCAGGTGAATTTTATCAACATCCAGGTAAAAGAATGCAATTAATTGGTGTAACAGGAACAAATGGTAAAACAACTGTCACTCAACTAATTGCTCAATGGGCAAAAGAACTTGGAGAGGTAAGTGCAGTAATGGGTACTATAGGAAATGGAGTATTAGGAGAAATTATGCCTACTGAAAATACAACAATTTCAGCAGTTGAAGTTCAATCTGAATTAAAAAAATTAGTAGATAAGAAAGCTACTTTAGTTGCAATGGAAATTTCTTCTCATGGTTTAGTACAAGGTCGTGTTTCTGCCATTAATTTCAATGCCTCTGTATTTACTAATTTAAGTTACGATCACATTGATTATCATGGTGATATGCAAAATTACGAAGCAGCAAAATGGCTATTGTTTTCAACTAATAAAAATAATAAACAAATTATTAATGTGGATGATGAAATTGGTTTTCAATGGATTGAAAGATTACCACAAGCATGTGCAGTTTCAATGAATAATCGAATACCTATTAATTTTCAAGGTGTTTGGATATTAGTAAAAAAAGTAGATTATTTTAATTATAAAGCAATAATTCATTTTAATTCTTCATGGGGAAGAGGTTCACTTGAAAGCCCATTAATGGGTGCTTTTAATGTAATTAACGTTATGTTAGCCATGGCTACTCTTTTAATGATGGGTTATTTATTTAATGAAGTTATAAAATCATCAAAAGTTTTACAACCGATTTCCGGACGAATGGAGGTTTTTAAATCACCAGGTTATCCAACTGTTGTTGTTGATTATGCTCATACTCCAGATGCTTTCGAAAAAGCATTAATTGCAAGTAATCTCGATTGTCGAGGTAAACTTTGGTGTGTGTTTGGCTGCGGAGGTAATCGAGATAAAAATAAACGTTCATTGATGGGAAACTTAGCTGAACAATATGCCGATATTACTATAATAACAGATGATAATCCGCGAAGTGAAGAGCCCTGAAGATATTATTAATGATATTTTAAGTGGTTTTTTTGATTCTAAGCAAGTAATAGTGATTGCAGAGCGAGAAAAAGCGATTACTAATACGATTACTCAAGCGAATGTTAATGATTTAATATTAATTGTAGGCAAGGGTCATGAAGACTACCAAATTATTGGTAATAGGCAAATTTACTATTCTGACCGTATGACAGTAGCAAGATTATTGAAGGTAATTAAATGATCCCTATTCCATTAAAAAAATTAGCTCAGGTAACAGAAGGTATTCCATATAAAATTAATGATCATCAGTGGACTAATTTATTGATTAATACAGTAACGACTAACAGTCGTTATCAATCAATTAATAGCTTGTTTATAGCATTAAAAGGTGAACATTTTGATGGTCATAATTTTGTTAAAGAGGCTATCAACTCAGGCGCGATAGCATTATTAGTTGATCATCCATTAACCATTAGTTGTCCACAGGTTATTGTTGAAGATACACGTTTAGCAATTGGAAAATTAGCAGCATGGGTCAGATCACAAAGCAAAGCTAAAATTATTGGACTTACTGGCTCTTCTGGAAAAACCTCAGTTAAAGAGATGACAGCAACGATTTTATCTAATTACGAAAAAACAGTTTTCACTTATGATAATTTTAATAATGATATCGGTGTAGCATTGACATTATTTCATTTAACGATAGAACATAAGTATGCAGTAATTGAAATAGGCGCTAATAATGTTAATGAAGTTAAATATGCTAGTAATATTGTCAAGCCTGATACTGCATTAATAAATAATTTATTTGCTTCTCACCTTGAAGGTTTTATTTCATTATCTGGAGTTGCTAAAGCAAAAGGAGAAATTTTTTATGGATTAGCAAAAACAGGAACAGCTATTATTAATTTGGCTAGCAATGATTGGAAAAATTGGAAATTTAGTTTTAATCAACAACAAACTATTTGGTATTTTTCAATTGTAAAGCAACATAAAGCTAATTTTTATGCTGAAAATATTTTTACTAGATTAACTGGTATTGAATTTGACTTACATACACCAATTGGTGTTATATCAATATTATTACCATTACTAGGTAAGCATAATATTGCCAATGCATTGGCTGCAAGTGCATTAGCTATATCGGTTGGAGCAACACTTGAGCAAGTTAGTTTTGGATTAACTCATGTTAAACCTATATCTGGTCGTTTATATCCAATTAATTTAGACCATAGTAAACTTATTTTAGATGATACTTATAATGCTAATATTGGATCTATGATTGCTGCTGCTAACGTTTTATCTCAAATGCCTGGGCATCGTATCTTAGTTGTAGGTGATATGACAGAATTAGGTGATAAGACTGATATTTATCATCGTAAAATTGGAAAGAAAATTCAACAAATGAATTTTGATAGAGTTTTTAGTATTGGACAGAAAAGTGCAATTATTAGTAAATATAGTGGGTATGGTGAACATTTTATCTCTAAAAAAGAATTAGTTGCTAAATTAATCTCATTAATAAATAAAAATAAAATTATATCAGTTTTAGTTAAAGGATCTCACAATACAGAAATGAAAGAAATTATACTTTCCTTAAAGGAACGTTTTTTATGTTAGTATGGTTATGTGAATATTTAGTTAAATATTTTTCTGGATTCAATCTTTTTTCTTATTTAACATTTAGAGCTATTATTAGCTTATTGACATCATTAATAATTGCGTTATACATGGGAACTTATTTAATTTCCTATTTGCAAAAATTACAAATAGGTCAAATCATACGTAATGAAGGTCCAGAATCACACTTTAGTAAACGTGGAACACCTACCATGGGAGGTGTGTTAATTTTATCTTCTATTGTAATTTCAATTATGTTATGGACAAAATTAAATAATCCATATGTTTGGTGTGTATTGATAATTTTAATAGGATATGGTGGTATTGGATTTATTGATGATTATCGTAAAATGATATGTAAAAATCCAAAAGGGTTAAGTGCACGTTCTAAGTATTTATGGCAATCTATATTAGCTTTATGTGTAGTATTTACTTTATATAAAACAGGTAATGGTACAGCAGTTACTCAATTAGTTGTACCATTCTTTAAAGATATTATGCCACAACTCGGTTTTTTTTATGTTTTATTTGCTTATTTTGTCATTGTAGGTACAAGTAATGCAGTTAATTTAACTGATGGATTAGATGGTTTGGCTATTATGCCAATAGTTCTTATATCAGCAGGTTTTTCCTTAGTAGCTTGGACTACTGGTAATTTCAATTTCGCTAACTATTTAAAAATTCCTTATATTAATCATGCAGGTGAATTGGTTATAGTCTGTACTGCTATTGTTGGTGCTGGTTTAGGATTTTTATGGTTTAACACTTATCCTGCACAAGTTTTTATGGGAGATGTTGGCTCATTGGCATTAGGTGGTGCATTGGGAATAATTTCAGTCTTACTACGACAAGAATTTTTATTATTAATTATGGGAGGCGTGTTCGTTATTGAAACTTTATCAGTAATTTTGCAAATTGCATCATTTAAACTGCGTGGTCAACGAATTTTTCGAATGGCACCAATTCATCATCATTATGAATTAAAAGGATGGCCGGAACCTAGAATCATTGTGCGATTCTGGATTATCTCGTTAATATTAGTATTAATTGGATTAGTAACATTAAAGGTGCGGTAGTAAATGGTTAATTATAATGATAAAAAAATAGTGATTATTGGATTAGGTAAAACAGGTCTATCGTGTATTCATTTTTTTTTATCACGTCAGGTTATACCACGTGTTATTGATACACGAATATCACCTCCAAGTAAGCATAAGTTACCAATAGAAGTTATGTGCCATAATGGTAGTTGGAATACTGAGTGGTTGATGTCAGCTGATTTGATCGTTCTTAGCCCTGGTATATCTATTTCTACGCCGGAATTAAAAATAGCAGAAGATAATGGTATTGAAATCATTGGTGATATTGAGCTTTTTTGTCGAGAAACAGATAAATTTATTATTGCTATCACTGGATCTAATGGCAAAAGCACTATTACAACATTAGTTGCTCAAATGGCAAAAGCAGCTAATTGGAAAATCGGGGTTGGTGGTAATATAGGAACGCCAGCTCTAACATTATTAAAAAAAGATTATGATTTATATATATTAGAGCTTTCCAGTTTTCAATTAGAAACAACTTCAAGCTTAAAGGCTATAGTAGCAGTTATATTAAATATTACAGAAGATCATACAGATCGATATCCAGGAGGTTTTAAGCAATACCGTGCTGCTAAGTTACGAATTTATGATGGAGCTAAAGTTTGTGTTATTAATGAACAAGATTTACAAACATGGCCATTGTCTGGTCGTGATGTACGTTGTATTAGTTTTGGTATTAATAGCGGAGATTATCAATTAAATACTAATTATCAAGAATTGCAGGTAAAAGGAAAACCTATTATTAGCACAAGTAAACTAAGATTAATTTGTCAACATGACTATCTTAATGGAGTAACTGCACTAGCTTTAGCAGACGTAGTAAATATTCCACGTAAAGCAAGTTTAGCAGCATTAACTCAATATACTGGCTTACCTCATCGATGTCAATTAGTGCATAAAAATTTTGGTATTCAATGGATCAATGATTCTAAATCAACTAATGTTGGCAGTACTAAAGCGGCTTTAAAAAGCCTACAAGTATATAGTACTCTTTATTTGTTATTAGGTGGAGAAGGGAAATCAGTAGATTTTTCATTATTAAAACCAGATATATCTGCAAAAAATATAAAATTGAGTTGTTTTGGACGAGATGGTTATCAATTGGCAAAATTAAAATCAAATAGTTTATTGTTAGATACAATGGAGGAATGTCTAAAAGCCATATCACAGGAATTAAAAGTCGGTGATATAGTTCTTCTTTCACCTGCTTGTGCAAGTTTTGATCAATTTCGTAACTTTAAGCATCGTGGTAAAAAATTTACAGAATTAGCGAAAGAGTTAGGTTAATGTGTTGATGTTTAACTATAAAAGACTAAATAATTTGAATAATAATAAATCTAATAACGGTATTCTGGATATTATTCTTTATGATCGTGTTTTAGTTTGGCTCACATTATGCCTAACGGTAATTGGTTTTATTATGGTGACCTCAGCTTCTGTGCAAATCGGAGAACGTTTAACAAAAGATCCATTTTTCTTTGCTAAACGTGATGCAATATATCTTATTTTATCTTTTATTTTAGCTTTATTATTATTAAATATTCCTATGTTTTTCTGGGAAAAGTATAATTTTTTATTATTAATAATTTCATTAATACTCTTATCAGTAGTACTTATTACAGGAATTTCAGTTAATGGTGCTTCTCGTTGGATTAATATTGGCATTATACATATTCAGCCATCTGAAATAACAAAATTAGCCTTATTTTGTTATATATCAAGCTATTTATCTAGAAAAATAGATGAAGTGAGAACGAGATTTTTAGGTTTTATTAAGCCAATCTGTATTTTAATGTTAATAACTTTTCTTCTGTTATTGCAACCTGATTTAGGGACAGTAATTATGTTAGTTATAACAACTTTAACATTATTATTCCTTGCTGGTGCCAGATTAGCACCATTTATTATGGGTATTACTATTTGTGTTATATGTGTTATTGGATTGATTTATTTTGAACCTTATAGATTACGTCGAATAACTTCATTTATTAATCCATGGGAAGATCCCTTTGGTAGTGGATACCAATTAACACAATCGCTAATAGCGTTTGGCCGTGGAAAATTATTTGGACAAGGTTTAGGTAATTCTATTCAAAAATTAGAATATTTGCCTGAAGCACATACTGATTTTATTTTCTCGATTATAGCTGAAGAGCTGGGTTATATTGGTGTAGTATTAATTCTTTTAATGTTATTTTTAATTGCTTTTCGTAGCATAATGATTGGCAAACGTGCATTGGATATAGAACAATGTTTCTCAGGTTATTTAGCTTGTTCAATTGGTATTTGGTTTACTTTTCAAGTATTACTTAATATTGGCGCTACTGCAGGAATTTTACCAACTAAAGGATTGACTCTACCATTAATTAGCTACGGTGGTTCTAGCTTATTAATTATGTTTGTTCTAATTACTATCTTATTACGTATTGATTTTGAAACGCGTATTAAAAAATCACATGTATTTATAAGGAGATAGTTAAATGAATCAACAAAAACGACTAATGGTGATAGCAGGTGGTACAGGAGGTCATATTTTTCCAGGACTTTCTGTCGCTAATTACCTAAAACTAGAAGGATGGGATATTCGTTGGTTAGGAACTGCTGATAGAATGGAAGCAGATTTAGTTCCAAAATATGGAATTAATATTGAATTCATAAAAATTTCAGGTTTACGAGGTAAAGGTATCAAAGCCTTGTTAATATTACCATTTAAAATTATTAAAGCAATAAAACAAGCGAAAATAATTATAGATCGTTATCAACCTAATATCGTATTAGGTATGGGGGGATATGTTTCTGGTCCAGGGTGTCTTGCTGCATGGCTATGTGATATTCCAATTGTATTGCATGAGCAAAATGGAATAGCTGGTTTAACTAATCGTTGTTTAGCTAAAATTGCAAAACATGTTTTACAAGCATTTCCAGGTGCATTTCTTGATGTTGCTGTAGTAGGAAATCCAATTCGCGAAACAGTATTACGATTACCTAAACCTGAAGAACGTTTAGCTAATCGTAATGGAGCGCTTCGAATTTTAGTAATAGGTGGTAGCCAAGGAGCAAAAATTTTAAATAAAACATTACCTGAAGTAGCTGCACAATTAAATAGAAAAGTTATAATCTGGCATCAAACAGGAAAAGGTAATCATGAGATAACAAAAACTTTATATAAAAAGTTGTGTAGTAACTTCTCATACCTTTATAAAATAACTGAATTTATTGATAATATAGCTGAAGCTTATGCATGGGCAGATATAATTATTTGTCGCGCAGGTGCTTTAACAGTTAGTGAAATTGCTGCTGCCGGTTTACCAGCAATTTTCATTCCTTTGAAACATAAAGATCGGCAACAATATTGGAATGCTTTACCATTAGAAAAAATAGGAGCAGCAAAAATTATTGAACATACTCAATTTTTAACAAATATATTAGTACAATTAATAAATAAATTTTCACGGACTCAATTGTTGGATATGGCAAAAAAAGCACGATCGACATCAATTATTGATTCAACTAAGCGTGTCGCAACAACTTTAATTAAAATTGCTGAATAAAAAATAATTTCATATTTACTAATCATAAAGTCATCGATATAAATCTATAAAGAGAATAAAGTGAATACAGAAGAATTAGCTAAATTAAGAGAAATAGTACCAGAAATGCGTCGTGTTAAACATATCCATTTTATTGGTATTGGTGGTGTAGGAATGGGTGGTATTGCTGGAGTATTAGCTAATGAAGGTTATAAAATTAGTGGTTCCGATTTGTTACCTAATGCAGTTACTCAGAAATTAATCGAATTTGGTGTAAAAATTTATTTCAATCATAGTCGAGAAAATATTAAAAATGCTTGTGTTGTTGTTGTATCAACAGCAATAGCTGCTGATAATCCAGAAATTATTGCAGCACAAGAAAAACATATTCCTATCATTCAGCGAGCTGAAATGTTAGCAGAATTAATGCGGTTCCGTCATAGTATTGCTATCACAGGAACACATGGAAAAACAACTACTACAGCTATGATTGCCAGTATTTACACACAAGCAGGATTAGATCCAACGTTTATTAATGGGGGATTAATAAAAGCAACAGGAGTTCATGCGCATTTAGGTAGCAGTCGTTATTTAATTGCGGAAGCCGATGAAAGTGATGCTTCTTTCTTGTATTTACAACCATTAATAGCCGTTATAACAAATATTGAAGCTGATCATATGGAAAATTATAATGGTGATTTTGAAAAATTAAAACTAACTTTCATTAATTTTTTAAATAATCTACCATTTTATGGTCTAGCTGTATTATGTATAGATGATCCAATAGTACGTTCACTTTTAATAAAAATAAAGCGTTGTATTATAACTTATGGCTTTAGTGACGATACAGATGTTAGAATTACATCATATAAACAACAAGGTAATAAATGTTTATTCACTGTAGTTCGAAAAAAAAGATCTAATTTAAAATTCATCTTGAATGTTCCAGGACGTCATAATGCATTAAATGCTACAGCAGCTATTGCAGTGGCAACAGAAGAAGGTATTGAAGATAGTGCCATTATAAATGCATTAGAAAATTTTCAAGGTACTGGTCGGCGTTTTGATTTATTGGGGAATTTTCCTTTAGTTAATATTAATGGTAAAAAAGGTAACGTTATGTTAGTTGATGATTATGGTCATCATCCAACAGAACTTGATGTTACTATTAAAGCAGTAAAAGAAGGGTGGCCAAATAAACGTATTGTAATGCTTTTTCAGCCACATAGATATACGCGTACGCGTGATTTATATAATGATTTTGTTAATATCCTAGGTAAGGTTGATGTATTGCTAATGTTAGATATTTATTCAGCAGGGGAAAAATATATTCATGGGATAGATAGTCAATCATTATGTAAAACAATTCGTGATATAGGTAAATTAGATCCTATTTTTATAACTGAACATGAAAAAATTAGTGAAATATTATCACAAATTATAGAAGATAATGATGTAATACTTATACAAGGAGCTGGAAATATCGATAAAATAGCACGTAATTTAGCTACCAATCATTTACGGCCGATTATGATAACAAGTGAGAAACAATATTATGGTTGATAAAGTTGCCGTGCTTCTTGGCGGTAAAACTTCTGAAAGGAAAATATCATTGCAATCTGGTGAGGCTGTTGTTAATGGATTACGTGATGCTGGAATAAATGCATATCCAATTGATATAAAATATTTTTCTATCATAAAATTAAAAAAAAATGGTTATAAAAAAGTTTTTATTGCCTTACATGGGCGTGGTGGTGAAGATGGCACTGTGCAAGGAATTTTAGAATCTTTAGAATTACCATATACTGGTAGTGGCATTTTAGCTTCATCATTATCAATGGATAAGCTACGTAGTAAAAAATTATGGGCTAGTATAGGTTTGCCAGTTGCACCATATATAGTATTAGAAAAACAAAAATTAACAATGATGTCAGATAAAATACTTTTTGATTCTGTTTATCATTTAGGCTTACCTCTTATTATAAAGCCAATTCTTGAAGGTTCAAGTATTGGTGTAAGTAAAATAACTACTTTATCTCAATTAATTATTGCTCTAAAGTTTGCTTTTCGTTATGACAAAAATGTATTGATTGAGAAATATTTAAATGGACCAGAATATACTGTAGCAATTATAGGTGAGCAAGGATTACCTTCAATTCGTATTCAACCAGCCGGTGTTTTTTATGATTATAATTCAAAATATCTCTCTAATCAAACACAATATTTCTGTCCGAGTGGACTGAAAACTGAAGAAGAAGTAATGTTAAATAAATTAGCATTAGCGGCTTATAAAGCAATTGGTTGTAGTGGTTGGGGTCGTGTTGATATTATGAAAGATAACGACGGTGAATTTTATTTATTAGAAATAAATACTTCTCCAGGTATGAACAGACATAGTTTAGTACCAATGGCTGCTAAACAAGCAGGTATTACATTTCCAGAGTTAGTTAAAAATATTTTGGAATTCGCAAAATAATATATCACAATCATCACTAAACATTAATAATAAAAAATATAAAGAAAAACAACATGATATGAAAAAAAGTAATGGTTTTTATTTAGTTGGTATTATTTTCTTCTTAATTGTATTATGTAGCATTATATTAAGTGGATTAATGTTATTAAATTGGATGAAAGATGTTAATCAATTACCAATTTCTAAACTTGTGATTACCGGGAAACGCTATTACACATGTGATGATAATATTAGAAAAGCAATATTGTCATTAGGTATAACAGGTACATTTATGACTATAAATTTAAATGCAATCAAAAATCAAATAAAAACCATACCATGGATAAGATATGTTATTGTACGTAAACAATGGCCTGATAAACTAAAAATTCATTTAATAGAATATAAACCTTATGCTAAATGGAATGATATTTTTTTTATTAATATAGAAGGAACTATTTTTAATTTACCAACTTTAACAAATGTTAAAGATGATTTTTTATTATTGTATGGTCCTCAAGGAAGTCAACTGAAGGTATTAGAAATGTATCATGTTATGAAGCAACAATTATCCCCATATAATTTTAACATTAAGTCAGTATTAATGACAAAAAGACATGCTTGGAAATTAGTTTTACTCAATGATATTTGCTTAAATATCGGTAAACAAAATATTAAAGAAAGATTAAATCGTTTTATTGAACTTTATCCGATATTAGAACAAGTAACAGATAAATATATTAAATATATAGATTTAAGATATCGTAGCGGTGTTGCTGTTAGATGGTTACCACTTTTAGTTGAACCTCCTCCTATCACATCTAAATTAAAATAGTTTTTTAAGACTGCTAGCTGATCAGATACAGGCAAATTAACCATGATTAAAATGACGGATAGAAAATTAATAGTTGGTCTTGAAATTGGAACTTCAAAAGTTTCTGCGCTGATTGGTGAAATTCTGCCTGATGGGATGCTAAATATTATTGGTATTGGTAATTGTTCATCTAGAGGGATGGATAAAGGAGAAGTTAATGATTTAGAATCTGTCGTTAAATGCGTAAGGCAAGCTATTGATCAAGCTGAATTGATGGAAGATTGCCAAATATCATCGGTTTATTTAGCACTTTCCGGAAAACACGTTAGTTGCCAAAATGAAATAGGTATAGTACCCATTTCTGAGAATGAAGTTACTCAAGATGATGTAGATAATGTTGTTCATACAGCTAAATCAGTTCGTGTTCGCAATGAACATAGAATTTTACATGTTATTCCACAAGAATATTCTATCGATTATCAAGAAGGAATCAAAAATCCTGTTGGACTTTCAGGTGTGCGCATGCAAGCTAAAGTACATCTAATTACGTGTCATGATGATATGGCTAAAAATATTATTAAAGCAGTTGAACGATGTGGTTTAAAAGTAGAACAATTGATTTTTGCTGGCTTAGCATCAAGTTATTCTGTTTTAACTGAAGATGAACGTGATCTAGGTGTATGTGTTGTTGATATTGGCGGTGGAACAATGGATATAGCAGTTTATACTGCAGGAGCATTACGACATACTAAGGTTATACCATATGCTGGCAATGTTGTAACAAATGATATTGCTTATGCATTCGGCACACCACATAGCGATGCAGAAACAATAAAAGTTCATCATGGTTGTGCACTAGGTGCCATTGTTAGTAAAGATGAAAATGTTGAAGTACTAAGTATAGGTTGCCGTCCAGCGAGAAGTTTACAGCGTCAAACATTGGCTGAAGTTATCGAGCCACGATACACAGAGTTGTTAAATTTAGTAAATGATGAAATTATAAAATTACAAAAACAATTACGTCAGGAAGGTGCCAAACATCATTTAGCGGCAGGTATTGTTTTAACAGGAGGTGGTGCTCAAATTGATGGTCTTGTGGAATGTGCTCAAAGAGTATTTCGTACACAAGTACGCATCGGAAAACCATTAAATATAACAGGTTTAACAGATTATGTCAGGGAGCCTTATTATTCTACAGCTGTAGGGCTACTACATTATGGTAAACAGACTTATTTTAAAAATGAAATTGAAATAGATAAACATACATCAGTAAGTAGTTTGTTTAAAAGAATCACTAGTTGGCTAAGGAAAGAATTTTAATTTTCTAAGAAGCAAATTTTCGTTTCTATATAAGAGATAAAGTGGAGAGAAATTATGTTTGAACCGATAGAATTAACTAATGACGCAGTGATTAAAGTTATCGGCGTTGGTGGTGGTGGTGGTAATGCTGTTGAACATATGGTTCGTGAACGCATAGAAGGTGTTGAATTCTTTGCTGTTAATACAGATGCACAGGCATTGCGTAAAACATCAATAGGGCAAACAATTCAAATCGGTAATGATATCACAAAAGGTTTAGGAGCAGGAGCAAATCCTGAAGTCGGTCGTAATGCCGCCGAAGAAAATCGTGAGGCTTTACGAAATGCGCTTGATGGAGCAGATATGATCTTTATTGCTGCTGGTATGGGTGGTGGTACAGGTACTGGTGCTGCACCTGTAGTAGCAGAAATTTCTAAGGAACTTGGTATACTAACAGTAGCTGTTGTGACAAAACCATTTAATTTTGAAGGTAAAAAAAGAATGACTTTTGCTGAAACAGGAATTTCAGAACTATCTAAGTATGTTGATTCATTAATTATAATTCCAAATGATAAACTATTAAAAGTTCTTGGACGGGGTATTTCTTTACTAGATGCATTCAGCGCAGCAAATGATGTATTAAAAGGAGCAGTTCAGGGTATAGCTGAACTTATTACTCGTCCAGGTTTAATGAATGTAGATTTTGCTGATGTTCGTACTGTAATGTCTGAAATGGGTTATGCGATGATGGGATCAGGTGTAGCACGAGGTGAAGATCGAGCTGAAGAAGCTGGGGAAATAGCAATTTCTAGTCCATTATTGGAAGATATCGATTTATCTGGCGCTCGTGGCGTATTAGTTAATATTACCGCAGGTTTTGATTTACGACTTGATGAATTTGAAACAGTTGGTAATACTATTCGCGCTTTTTCATCAGATAACGCAACAGTTGTTATAGGTACTTCACTTGATCCTGAAATGAATGATGAATTACGTGTAACTGTAGTTGCAACAGGAATCGGTATGGATAAACGACCAGAAATCACTCTTGTAACTAATAAAACAACCAAGAAATCATCATTAGAACAACGTTATCAACAAATGCAAAGTACAATACCAGATATTGTTCCTTTAACAGAAGAAAAATTTACTGCTAAAGTTGTCAACGAACAAAATATGCAATCAAATAAAGATATAGATTATTTAGATATTCCAGCTTTTTTAAGAAAACAGGCTGATTAATTATTAACAATTAATTAGTTTTTATAATTTTTATATTAAAATATATTACATTTTTTAAATGAAGATTAGCAAAGCAAATAGATTAACAAAGTAATATAAGTTAGTCATATGAGAAAAAATGATGATCAAACAAAGGACACTAAAAAGTATCGTTCAAGCGACTGGCATAGGTTTGCATACAGGTAAAAAAGTTACTTTAGCATTACGTCCAGCACCATCAAACACAGGAGTCATTTATCGTCGTATAGATTTGAATCCACCTGTTGATTTCCATGCTGAAGCAAAATCAGTACGCAATACAACACTATGTACATGCTTGATTAATGAAGATGATATACGTATTTCGACGGTAGAGCATCTAAATGCTGCATTGGCAGGACTTGGAATTGATAATATTATTATCGAGGTAGATGCGCCAGAAATTCCAATAATGGATGGAAGTGCTGCACCTTTTGTATTTTTGATATTAAATGCAGGCATTGAAGAATTAAATAGTGATAAGAAATTTCTTCGTATTAAAGAATCTATTCGAGTTATAGATGGTAATAAATGGGCTGAGCTATCTCCTTACGACGGATTTAGCTTAGACTTTACTATCAATTTTAATCACCCTGCTATAAATACTAGTACTCAACATTATAAACTAGATTTTTCAGCAAAATCTTTTGTTAAAGATATTAGTCGCGCTAGAACATTTGGATTCATATCTGATATTGAATATCTACAGTCTAAAGAATTATGTTTGGGTGGTAGTTTTGATTGTGCAATTATTCTTGATGATTATCGTGTATTAAATGAAGATGGTTTGCGCTTTGAAGATGAATTTGTTCGTCATAAAACACTAGATGCTATCGGTGATTTATTTATGTGCGGTTATAATATTATTGGAGCTTTTATCGCGTATAGATCAGGTCATGCATTAAATAACAAATTATTACAGACTATTTTATCTACAAAATCTGCTTGGGATATAGTAGCATCTTTTGAAGATGAATCTAAGATACATTTAACATTTAAAATACCTTCAACAATGATAATATAATATATAATATTTAAAATAATATAATTTTATATAATAGATAAATATCTAAATTTAATTTATTAAATTATTTAATTATTTTTATGCTAAATGTTAACCTTTATTGCTAGTTTATTTAACATTATCTTCAGCTAATGCAGCTAACCTATCTAATTTTTCCTTTAGTTTTTTTGGACTTTTTTTTGCTAGATTATAAATTATCTTTGCGCTTTCTTTACTTAATTTACTTATTATCTCGTTTGATGAGTTTATGGTTATATTTTTAATTAATAATAGATTTTTTGAATTTTCGGATAATAATGATGGATTAATAATTATTTTGATTGAAGATAAAGAAGGTAAAATAGTATTACGTAATGTTGAAAGTAGAGTAGGAAGTTCATAATTAAGTCGTATTTTTCGACTAGCATTTTTAATTTCTAATATAAGAATATCTTGACGATAATTGGCAACTCGGCAGCAATCTTTTACTTCAATAGGAAGTAAATTTGTAATAATATTATTGAGTTTAATTAGTGCATGTCCGCGTTTTTTAATAGCTTGTAACGCACTTGAATCAAGATTATTTACTTTTAGTAAAAAATTTAAGGATTGAGGATAATTATCACGCATTTTATTCAAGTGTTATATTATATAAAATATAGTTAAAATATTAGATATTTATTAATATTATAAGTAAATAATGTTTTAAGAAATTCATTATTAGTCATCTTTTTGATGAACAAAGTTTATCATACTTAATTTTTTAAAAAACTTAAAATAAAGTATGATTATTAAATCTTAATTATTTCTATATTATCATTAAAATTTTATCTTTAGTTCATATTTTCTATATAAATTAATTTTGATAAATATCATATTTTTATAATTTTGTCGCAAATTATTGAAATTGATAAGCTTTACATAATATAATTCATTAGCTTTTATTTTTTTTATCAAAAAATATAGTTAATGCCAATTTAAATATATATAACAACCAAAATTATTTATGTTTAATAAAATTAAACATTTTTGCTATATGATTAATTCAATATTTTATTCTAATAAGGAAAAATTAACCTTTTCATCAATATAATATTCTTATCATATTGTTTATAACTGCAATAATGGTTGTTTATGATTTAATTCTAGCTTGGTATTAAATTAGTTTCGTATACTTTTTTATTGATTATTGCAGTAATTGCTATTCAAATTAATATATAAATTTATAGATTGAAATCAGATAATATAGACGTATTCTAGTAAGAATTTCTTCTTAATTGAGAAAAATATTTATGTTAACTAAGTTATTAACTAAAATTTTTAGAGGTCGTCGTAATGACTATACTTTACGTTGTTTAAGTAAATTCATCAATATTATTAATAAATTAGAGTCTGAATTTGAAAATATTTCCGATAAAGATCTTAAAGCTAAAACTAATGAATTTCGAGATCGTCTTAAATTAGGAGCAACATTAGATAATTTAATTCCTGAGGCGTTTGCAACAGTCCGTGAAGCTAGTAAACGTATATTTAATATGCGACATTTTGACGTTCAATTATTAGGTGGTATGGTACTTAATGAACGCTGTATTGCAGAGATGCGTACTGGTGAAGGAAAAACATTGACATCTACATTACCTGCATATTTAAATGCTTTAACAGGTAAAGGTGTCCATATTGTTACAGTAAATGATTATTTAGCTAAACGTGATGCAGAAAGTAATCGACTACTTTTTGAATTTCTTGGTATGACAGTCGGTATTAATTTATCAGGTATGTCTTTAGAAATGAAACGTAAAGCCTATAAAGCTGATATTACATATGGAATTAATAATGAATATGGTTTTGATTATCTACGTGATAATATGGCTTTCAGTCCAGAAGATCGTGTACAACGTAAGCTTCATTATGCATTAATAGATGAGGTTGATTCTATTTTGATCGATGAAGCACGTACTCCATTAATTATATCAGGACCAACAGAAGATAGTTCAGATTTATATAAAAAAATTGAAAAATTAATTCCTAATCTTAAACAGCAGATAAAAGAAGATTCAAATAATTTTCAAGGAGAGGGACATTTCACAGTTGATGAAAAATCACGTCAAGTTACATTGACAGAGCGTGGATTAGAATTAGTTGAACAACTTTTAGTAAAAACTAATTTAATGAAAGAAGGTGAGTTACTTTACTCTTCATCTAATATTATACTTATGCATCATGTGATGGCTGCTTTACGTGCTCACGCGCTTTTTAATCGAGATGTAGACTATATAGTTAAAAATGGACGAATTGTTATTGTTGATGAACATACTGGGCGTACAATGGAAGGACGTCGTTGGTCAGAAGGATTACATCAAGCTATTGAGGCAAAAGAAAATGTTGAAATTCAAAATGAAAATCAAACATTAGCATCAATTACATTCCAAAATTATTTTCGTTTATACGAAAAACTTGCTGGTATGACCGGTACAGCTGATACAGAAGCTTTTGAATTTAAATCTATCTATAAATTAGATACAATTGTAATCTCAACTAATCGTCCAATGATCCGTAATGATTTACCTGATTTAGTTTATATGACTGAAATAGATAAATTTACTGCAATCATTAACGATATTCGAAAATGTATTAATAATGGTCAACCAGTATTAGTAGGCACTATTTCAATAGAGAAATCGGAGTTAATTTCTAAAGAATTAACTAAAGCTAATATTTCTCATAATGTTTTAAATGCTAAATTTCATGCAATGGAAGCAAATATTATTTCTGAAGCAGGACAAGCTGGTTCTGTTACTATTGCTACTAATATGGCCGGGAGAGGTACAGATATTGTGTTAGGAGGTAGTTGGAGATCAGAAATTAATAAATTGAAAAATCCTACTCAAGAACAAATTAATAAAATAAAAACAGAATGGCAAAAACGTCACGAGTCAGTAATCATAGCTGGTGGATTACACATTATTGGCACTGAACGTCATGAATCTCGTCGTGTTGATAATCAATTACGTGGGCGATCTGGACGTCAAGGTGATCCTGGTTCATCACGTTTTTATCTTTCGATGGAAGATTCTTTGATGCGTATTTTTACATCTGATCGAGTTACTGGAATGATGCGTAAATTAGGTATGAAACCAGGTGAATCGATTGAACATCCGTTGGTAACAAAAGCAATCGCTAACGCGCAACGTAAAGTTGAAAGTAGAAATTTTGATATTCGAAAACAACTTTTAGAATACGATGATGTTGCTAACGATCAACGTCGAGCTATATATTCACAGCGCAATGATATATTAGATAGTAATGATATTAATGAAACAATTAATGTTATTCGTGAAGATGTTATAAGTACCACTATTAATTCTTATATCTCTCTAAAATCTTTGGAAGAAATGTGGAATATTGATGGTTTACAAAAACAGCTAATCAATGATTTTAATTTAAAATTACCAATTCAAGATTGGTTTAATAAAGAATCAGAATTATATAAAGAAACTTTACATAATCGTATTTTGGAAGAAATGATTAGAAAACATAAAGAAAAAGAGAAAATTATTGGTAGCAAAATGATGCGTAATTTTGAAAAAGGAATTATGCTTCAAACTCTTGATACATTATGGAAAGAACATTTATCTGCAATTGATTATTTAAGACAAGGTATTCATTTACGAGGATATGCTCAAAGAGATCCAAAACAGGAATATAAACGTGAATCTTTTAATATGTTTTCCAACATGTTAGAGGCTCTAAAATATGAAGTAATTACTACTTTAAGTAAAATAGAAGTTCAACTACCAGGAGAAGTATCTATGCTTGATCAGAAAAGACATCAAAAATCTGAGAGTACTATGAAAAACCATCAACTTAATCATGGAATTCAAAATCAAACATTAATATTAAAAGCAGAAATTCAATCAGAATTAGAAGGTGGTAAAATTGGTCGTAATGAGTTTTGTCCATGTGGTTCAGGTAAAAAATATAAACATTGTCATGGTAAATTTAAATTAAAGTTTTAGTTTTCAAAATAATTAAAATAAAAACAAATTATATTATATATTTTTTATTATATTACTTCAATAATAATTAAATTATTTATAAAAATAATTATATATTAATATCTGATAATATTAATATATATAATTAATAATTTTAATTATATATTCGATAATTAATTTACATGTAAAAGTTTTTAAGAATATTTAAAGCATAAGTTAAATTAGAAATAAGAAAAACGTATTTATAAAAGCGTCTCTTTTAAGCTTAAAATAAAATTAAGATAGATTTTATTATATAAATCAATTATTAAAATATATAAACTTTAAGTTTATTTATCACAAAAAGATAATGTTGAATTATTCTACGATAGAATTCAAAATAAAATTTTTTATATAAAATAGTCGATTTCTTATTTAAATTCTAAATAACTATTATTTATTGGTATTTTTATAATAAATTATTATTTAAATTATTTAAATAATAATTTTTTAAATTAGTTTTTATTTTTTCAATAAATTTTATAATAGAATTATTTGAGATTTCATAATGATCTTTAATATAATCATATTTTTAAAATATTTCATTAACTTGAAAATATTTTTTCTTCAGAAACCAATTCATTTAAATCAATTAATTCCACAGAGTTTGCTAGAAAAAAGTCGATAAAAACTGCTATTTTGCCAAATAATAATTTTATAACATCTTGGACATTTTACTGTAATTTCATATCTCATAATAACTTCTAATAATAAGCTAATTTAAATGATAATTTAATTATGTTTTATATAGAAATACTATTTAAATGAAGCAAATAAAAAACATATTTTAAAAAATAAAAGATATAAGAATAAATTCATTGAATATTTTATTTAAGTAAGATCCATTCTTTTTAACTATATTTGATAAAATATATCATAGTTTTTATTTGTAAATAGATAAAAACTTAAAGATCAAAATAATAATATATTTTAAAATATAATGGAAAATCTTATTAATAAAAAATATTTATTTTTTTGTTTAAAATTAACTTAAAAATTAAGATCAATAAAATAAAATTATAGTAATTCACTAATATACTTTAATAATTATAAAGAATATACTAATAACTTTATTTTTCTATAAGGAAAAATTGATTCATATAAATATTATTTTAGTGAAAGTTATGTTTTTCTAATGTTTTAAATATTTTATTTTTTGTTTTACCTTTATATTTTAAATATTACTACAGTATTAATTGAATTTATTTTTTTATATAATCCATAATAATTTTTGTACTTAGACTTTTCTATATTATATTTAGATTAATTGAGAAATATCGCAAAATAAGAAAATAAGTAATAAGTTTATATTTTGATTTAATAAGATGTTTTAAATAAAAATTTCTTTAGCATACAAAACAATATATTTTTATTTAATGAATATATTATAAATAATAATAAAATAAACTATTATTTCCCCATTAAGTTTTTAAAGAACACCTCATAGATAATTGTAAATATTTTTGATGTAATTTCATTACAGTTTTATTAAGTTCTAATTTGTTAATATGATTGTTAATAACATCATCAGCTTTTTTTAAGTGTTTTATTCGATTAACTTGATTTGATAAAATTTTTTTTGCTTCTTGCTCGCTAATTCCATCCCGTTTTATAATACGGATTATTTGTTCTTCTGGTGTTATATCGATGACAAGTATACGATTAGCAAGATGATCTAAATTATTTTCAATTAATAATGGTACAACCCAAATTATATACGGATAGTTAAATAAAGTTAATTGGTATTGTGTTTCTTTATGTATCAATGGATGAAGCAAATTATTTATCCATTTTTTTTCTATCGGATTACTAAAAATCTTTTTTCTTAATTTCATTCGATTTAAGGTACTATTCTTATTGAGAATAGTTGAATCAAAATGTTGCTTTATCTTATTTAATGCATAACTATTAGGAATAACAATTTGTCTTGCAATTACATCTGAATCAATGATTGGTACTCCTAGAGATGCGAATTTATCTGAAACAGTACTTTTTCCACTTCCAATTCCACCTGTGATAGCTATAATATAATTCATATTATCTTCTCTTTCAATAAATTTAAACATAAAATTTTAAATAAAAACTAATTTATTTAATTATATTTTTATACTAAACAACTTTTAATATATAAACATTTTATATTATTATAATAACTAATTAAGGACTAATAAAAATCAATAAATAAATAGTGAATAATAAGCATATGATTATAAAAATCAGTATACTATTTATGTTAGTTTAGTTAATTTTATTTTTTACTAAAATATCTAATTAGGATTAATTTAACATAAATTGGTTAATTTTTATAAAACCACATTTGATAATAATATTTAACTAATTATAGATTATAAACATAAATATTAAGTAATTTTTCTTTTTTATTTTTTAAGATAAATTAATTAGTTATTTTAATAGATAAAATCTATTATATAATTGATAATTAAAATAATTAATTAATTTAATACGTATTTAAATTATTTCAAAAATATTAATTATATTTTAATATATAAAATATAAAACAGTAAAATTAATTATAACTAATTAATTTTTGTTTAATAACATAAGATTTAGGATAGATTTTAAATTTTATTTAATTAATTTAAAATATTTCTCATATATATAAATTAATAAAAAATATTAATTTTTATTTAAAATAGCATTTTAAGTAATTGATATATTATTTAAAACTTATTTTATAAAAAATAATATTAATTAAAATTAACTAAATAAATAAATTAAGATAATAGAATAATATTCTATTACTTTATAATTTTTTTTATTTTTAATATCTTTATTTTTTTAATTAAAAATAAATTAGTTTTTTAAATTATTAATTTGTTAATTTATTTTTTTAATCTATAAATTGTTTTTTAAAAAAATATAGATAAATTTTATTGATAAAAACTATGATTAATTAATTAATATACTAAATAACGTTTATTAAAAAATATTGCTATATTTATATATTATATTATTTCTAATAATATTCAGACTTTATATTAAAAATATTATATTTAAATAATATACTAATATATATAAAAACATAAAAGATAGTCAATTTTTTTAAAAAATATTATTATTTATAATTAATTTAAAAGATTTATTTATAATAAAATATTTTTAATTTTTTACTAATATTATTTATATTAATAAATATAGATATATCAATAACATTCCATGAATTATATTTTATTCTTTTATTATATAAACTTATTCTATATTATTATCAGCAGTCTAATTAAAAAAATCAAAAAGTAAATAAACAAATAGAAGTCGTTTTTAAATTTTATTAATATTTAATAAAATAAATAAAAGTTTTTAACGTTATAATGGAATTTATAAGATTATATTATAATTTAATTATTTATTTAAATAATGTTAATATTTAATATATTATTAAATTTTAATCTTAATTTTAATATTTTATTATTAAAAAATATTATTTTTATATTAATTATTTATTTATATGTATTGATATATTTCATAATATTAATTAATATAATATATTATTAATTTAATTTTAGTATATAATAATATTATTAAAATACTTAATTTAGATGATTTTTATAGTAATTTTGATATTTTAATATTTTATTAATTTACTTAAAAATATCTTAGTATTTTATTTAAATAATATTTTTGATATAGTTAAATACTTAACTTTATTTTTTTTGTTTATAGTTATATGATTAATTTATTTTTTATAATTTTGATAAAATATTTAAAATAGTTAAAATATAGTTTTTACTTTTTTATTGATTAAAATACAAAATAGGAATAATTTGATATTTAATATTTTAAACTATTTATTTATAATAAAATGTTTATAAATATTGGAATATTAATAATATAACATAGTTTAATATTATGATTTATCCATTCAAATTTATAATTTAAAAAATTCTGACAATTCCTTATAATATTTAATTATTAATAATATTAATTTAATTAAATATTATTAATAATTTTAGAATAACAGTAAAATATAAAGTAATTTGCTATAACTTTAATAGATATCTTAATATTAGTATTAAATAATTGCATATATAGTATATTATGTTCATTATTTTAATACTAAATAAATATAAATTGATCAAGATAATTTATTATTTATATACCATTATTTGTTTTATCATTAATGATATAATTATAATTTATATTTTTTCTACTTAAGTTTAGAGTTATATATATAGAAAATAATATTTAATTTTCTTTTTAATTAAGATATTAATAAGTAATATCGATAAAAATATAATTTTATTAAAAGTTTATAATTAATTTTTTATAACTCGTGATTATTTTTTCGAATTAAATTATATAATAGTAATAAAAATTTTTTCAAATTTATATTTGATAGTATAAAAAATCTTTAGAAGTAACATAACTATTTTAAAAAACATTTATTATTATAATCTAAAATTTTTTTTAAAAAATCATATTATTATTCAATTATGAATTTGTATTTTTTATAAAAAACTCAATTTTTATTGCATATAATAGTAATATTATAATTGCTATTAAATATTTTAATAATTTTATATAAATAACTTTAATAATTATTTTCTTTATTACAGTATTATATTATTCACATATTTAAATTTTATTTATTAAGATTGATGAAGTATTCTATTATAATAACTTATTAAATATCTATATACATTTATATCCATATTTTATTGTTCATAAAAATCAATTATATTAATAATATTCAATTATATCTTTAATTATTATTCATAAATACTAGAAAAAAATAATAAAAATAAAATAATTTTGAAAATATAATAAATAATTTTATAAGCTTATTTGTAATAAAATAAATAATTAATTTATTAGAATTAATCTAACTATATTTATTATAATTTCAATATAAGAAAATTTTCTTACCTATATATTATATAGTTTTATAAATAAATTTATATTTATATTTTATACAATATACTTAATTTATCATTTTAAATAAAATAATAAAAACAGTTAAAAATTTTCATATCATGATATAATATGAAAATTAATAATAACTATTTAGTATTTAATATTAATAAATTATAAAATTTTATTTATATTACTTAAACACATCAAATCTCTTTAATAAATAATTATTAAAATGCTTTTATTAATATATTTTATTAATATTGTTTTCTATAATAAAATTATTCATTGTAAAATTTGAATATAAATAATGTTTTATTAAAATTATTAATAAAATAACATAACTAAATATTATAAAATAATTATATATAAATATGATTTATTTTATAATTTATTTATAATAAAATATTTTAATAATTTAATTAATACATTGATATTTGATGATAAATTTAGTTTAATAATAAAATTAAATCTAGTTAAATATTTTATATGTTATTAAATCTATAATTTATATAGTATTTTATTATTTAGTGAAATAATTTTTCTTAATTTTCAATGAATTTTTAACATATCTTATTTTTAAAAACTAATGATATCAAATTTAAATAACATGATGAATAAAAAAAATAAAATATAATATCTTTATTACAAAAATATACTCTTTTAAAAATCAGAAATTATGTATCAATTAATAAAATATTTTATATTAAAATATTTTATTATTCTTCTAATTAATAGAAGCAGTAATAATTAATAGAGAACAGTTCTGATTTTTATTATCTTATGATAAGACATAAATTTTATGATGATATTAATATCAATTATATTCATGTTAATATATTAATTAACAATATTATATAAAAAATTTTTATAAATTTTAATAAATTATTTAATAATTTATTAAAATATTTCAACTTATTTATTGAATAATATTATTAAATGATATTTAATTTTCATTAAATTAATAATAGATAATTAAATATTTTATGTTTTTAAAAAAATCAATGATAATTCTTACACTTATTTTTACAAAAATTATTTTTATAAATTAATTATATTTTCTAATGATTATATTAGATTTTTTATTAATTTAGATTTATTAATAATTTAATCAAATTAAATAATAACGTTTTAATTAATTGACTATATATTATACATATTATATATTTATGTTTAAAAATAAGTTTATAATCATAGTTTTGAATTTGCTTTTATCAAAAAAATTCTTAATTAAAGAAGCTTTTTAGAAAAAAATTCTAAATATTTTGTTAATTTATATATATTCCAATCAATTAATATCATTAATATCAATTTTTATTAATTTTAAAAAATAATTCTAATAAAAATATTAATAAGATATATAATGATATATGCTTTATAAAAATTTACTTCTATAAATTATCTACTATTATTAAATAATACATTTTATTGTTAATACTTGAAGTAAAATTATTAAGAATAAATTATTATATAAAACATAAATTATATAATAAATTTAATATTTATTGTTTTTTAATCTTTAATTGATTTAGAAAATTAAAACAAAAGCTTTTTTATTAATAAATTAATAAAAATTATACTACTTTAAAAATATATAACTAAATTTTGGCAAAATATTTTATAAGATTATTATATAATTAAATAAAACTAAAATTATTTTTTAGAGATTTATTCTATTGAAAATATGGTTATTTCTTATTATATTCCTATTTAAAATAAATAATTATGATTGATCTAAAATCAAGACAAGTTATTTATAAGATCATAATAACTAATAATAATATAATATTTATACTAAAGTTAAAATTATTTTACAATACACATATTTATCTCTAAAGTAAAAAATAGATGATATAATATTATATAATTTACTTTATTTTAAAGCTAAAGTCTTCTAGCTAAATATTTAATTTAAAGTAATAAGTTTCTATATAGAAAACATATAAATATACATATTAATGAATAAAAAATTATTTTTTAAAAGTTAATATTACTTTTACAGAGTAACATAAAACATAGGAAACCTAAAAATGTTATTTAGAGCTTATTGCTATGTAAGATTATTTATCATTATTATTATAATCGTAATATTTTGCATCAATTTTTAATAATATTAAATTTAATTTAGCAATGTAAATTCCTATTTATATTTTATTACCATGCTAATTTATTAAAATCAAAATATCAGTAATAAAAAATCATCTCTTATTCTTATTTATAATATTATAAATATATTCTTTATAAGATTAGCTCAGAAATTACATTATAAACAAATAATAAATAAGGAATAAAAATCATGTTATATACATCAACGAATGACATTGATCCGATCGAAACTCGCGATTGGCTACAAGCGATAGAATCTGTTATTCGTAAAGATAGTGTTGATCGTGCTCAGTATCTTATTAATCAAGTATTACACCAAGCGCGTAAAAGTGGTGTTAACATAATAGTAAATTCCGTAAATTCTGATTATATAAATACTATTTCTGTAGAAGATGAACCTGATTATCCAGGCAATATAGATTTAGAACATCGTATTTGTTCTGTAATTCGTTGGAATGCTGTAATAACGGTTTTACGAGCTTCTAAAAAAAATCTGGAATTAGGTGGTCATATAGCTTCTTTTCAGTCCTCTGCAACTTTATATGAAGTCTGCTTTAATCATTTCTTCAAAGCAAGAAATGATAAAAATGGTGGAGATTTAGTTTGTTTTCAAGGACATATTTCTCCTGGTATTTATGCTCGCGCATTTTTAGAAGGTCGACTTTCTGAAGAACAAATGAATAATTTTAGACAAGAAATTAGCAAAAATGGTCTTTCTTCTTATCCTCATCCTAAATTGATGCCTGAATTTTGGCAATTCCCTACAGTATCAATGGGATTAGGTCCGATTGTTGCTATTTATCAAGCAAAATTCTTAAAATACTTACATAATCGAGGCTTAAAGGATACAACAGATCAAACAGTTTATGCTTTTCTTGGTGATGGAGAAATGGATGAGCCTGAATCCAAAGGTGCTATTACAATTGCTACTCGTGAAAAATTAGATAATCTTATTTTTGTGATTAATTGTAATTTACAACGCCTTGATGGACCAGTTACTGGTAATGGTAAGATTATTAATGAACTAGAAGGTATTTTTAATGGCGCAGGATGGCATGTCATTAAAGTTCTTTGGGGCGGAAAATGGGATGAATTATTACGTAAAGATATTTCAGGTAGGTTAATTCAATTAATGAATGAAACTTTGGATGGTGATTATCAAACATTTAAATCTAAAGATGGAGCTTATATTCGTGAATATTTTTTCAACCGTTATACAGAAACAAGCATATTAGTCAAAAACATGACGGATGATGAAATTTGGTCATTAAACCGTGGTGGTCATGATCCTAAAAAAATTTATGCTGCCTTTAAAAAGGCGAAAGAAACTAAAGGAATACCAACAGTAATTTTAGCTAAAACAATTAAAGGATATGGCATGGGAAATACTGCAGAAGGAAAAAATATTGCGCATCAGGTTAAAAAAATAAACCTAGATGGAGTTCGTTATTTCCGAGATCGTTTTAATGTGCCAGTAACAGATGATCAAATAGAAAAATTACCTTTTATTAGATTTAAAGAAGATTCTGTTGAATACAAATATTTGCATGAACGCCGTCAAGCATTAGGTGGATATTTACCATCACGAAATCCTAATTTTGATGAAGAATTAGATATCCCAACATTAAACGATTTTAATCAACTATTAATAAAACAAAATAAAAAGATCTCTACAACAAGCGCATTTATTCGTATTTTAAATCTAATGTTAAGAAATAACTCAATTAAAGATCGTCTAGTTCCAATTGTTTGTGATGAAGCTCGTACTTTTGGAATGGAAGGTTTATTTCAAAAGATTGGAATTTATAATTCAAATGGACAGAAATATCATCCTCAAGATCGTGAACAACTTGCTTATTATAAAGAAAATGAGAAAGGTCAAATTCTGCAAGAAGGTATCAATGAATTAGGAGCTGCTTCATCTTGGTTAGCTGCTGCTACATCATATAGTACTAATAACTTACCAATGATCCCATTTTATATTTATTATTCAATCTTCGGTTTTCAACGTATCGGTGATCTTTTGTGGGCAGCTGGAGATCAACAGGCACGTGGATTTCTTATAGGCGGAACTTCAGGACGAACTACATTAAATGGTGAGGGTCTTCAGCATGAAGATGGGCATAGCCATATTCAGTCATTAACAATACCTAACTGTATTTCTTATGATCCAGCTTATGCATATGAAGTTGCTATTATCATACATGATGGTTTACTTCGTATGTATGGTAGAAAACAAGAAAATATTTATTACTATATCACTACATTAAATGAAAATTATCATATGCCAGCAATGCCTATTGGTGTTGAAGAAGGTATTCGTAAAGGTATTTATAAACTTGATTCAATAAAGGGTAAAAAAGGTAAAGTTCAATTATTAGGTTCCGGTTCAATGATGCGTCATATACGTAAAGCTGCAAAAATTTTATCTAGTGAATATAATATTGGTTCTAATGTTTATAGTGTAACATCATTTACTGAATTAGCACGTGATGGACAAGATTGTGAACGCTGGAATATGTTACATCCATCTGATAAACCTCGTATACCATATGTTGCTCAAATAATGAATGATCTACCTACAATTGCATCGACGGATTATATGAAATTATTTGCAGAACAAATTCGTTCTTACATTCCTACAAGTGATTATCGTGTTTTGGGTACAGATGGTTTTGGACGTTCAGATAGTCGTAAAAATCTACGACATCATTTTGAAGTTGATACTCCATATATAGTAATATCAGCATTAGGTGAATTAGCAAAACGTGGTGAAATAGATGTAAAATTAGTAAATGAAAGCATAAAAAAATACAACATCAACCCAGAAAAAAATAATCCACGTCTAGTGTAAGAGGTAAAAATCAATGCCTATTGAAATTAAGGTTCCTGATATTGGTACAAATGAACTTGAAGTTACTGAAATTATGGTAAAAGTGGGCGATAAAATTGATATTGAAGAGTCATTAATCACTATAGAAGGTGAAAAAACATCAATAGAAGTTCCGTCACCAGAGGCTGGAATCGTTAAAGAAATTAAAGTTAAAGTTGGTGACAAAGTAACAACCGGCAAATTAATAATGGTTTTTGATGTAGAAAAAAAAGCAATGAAAACTAATTTTAAAATAAACTCAAACTTAAAAATAGATGAAATAAATAAAAAAAATCTTGATCAAGCAAGAAATGAATCAAAAAAAGTAATTTTATCTGATATTAATAATAATGAGATTAATGTTACTAATATAATGGTTAATATTGGTGATAAAATCTTAGTTGAGCAATCATCTATTACTATAGAAGGTGAAAATAGATCAGTAAAAGTAGCAACACCTTTTTCTGGAGAAGTTAGAGAAATTAAAATTATAAAAAATGATAAAGATAAAACTGATTCAATTATTATATTTTTTAGAATTAATACCAAAGAGTCTTTAAAAATTAACAGTGATAAAATATCTATAAAATCAATAACTCCATCCTTTAGATTACCTCATACTTCATATGATATAATAGCGAAAGATATTTTTGAAAGCAAGAATAAATCTATTAAAAATGAGACACATATTCATGCAACACCTCTTATTCGTCGTTTAGCATATGAATTTGATATCAATTTAAGCAATGTAAACGGAAGTGGACGTAAGGGTCGTATTATGCGTGAAGATATTCAGTCTTATCTAAAAGAGAGTATAAGACATTTTGAAGTTAGAGTGGATAAATATGATTTTATGTCATGTATACAACAATGGCCTGAAATTAACTTCAGTAAATTTGGTGAAGTTGAAGAAATTAAACTGAGTCGTATTCAACAAGCATTTAGCTCTAATATGAATCGCAATTGGGTAATGATTCCACATGTCACAATTATGGAGGATGCTGATATTACTGAACTAGAAATTTTCCGTAAACAACAAAACAAAGAAATGGAAGAACTAAAAACAGGGATAAAAATTACAATATTAGTTTTTGTTATGAAATCTGTTGCTCAAGTATTAGAAGAAATGATTCTTTTTAATAGTTCAATTTCTAAAGATGTTCAGCGATTAACATTAAAAAAATATGTTCATATTGGTATAGCAGTTGATACAGTAAATGGTTTAGTTGTACCAGTTATTCGAGATGTTAATAAAAAGGGCATTATTGAACTTTCACAAAAATTAATGGAAATATCGAAAAAAGCACGTGATGGCAAGTTAACTATGTCTGATATGCAAGGTGGTAGTTTTACTATTTCTAGCTTAGGTAGCATTGGTACTACAAGATTTACTCCAATTATTAATGCACCGGAAGTAGCCATTATTGGTCTATCTCGTTCATCAATCAAACCAGTATGGAACGGTAGTGAATTTATTTCACGTTTGATATTGCCAATGTCATTATCCTTTGATCATCGTATAATTAATGGTGCAGATGGGGCGCGTTTCATTACTCGTATTTCAAAGTTAATGAGTGACATTCGTTATTTGGTTATGTAATTTATATAGCAGTTGAGTATCAATTTATTTTATTATTATATTTATTAAAATTTTTTAAATTTTAATCTATAAAATAAAATATAGAATTCTATAAAGATAGATAATTTTGAAAATTTTAATAACTATATAAATTATTTTAATATATAAAGTTATATGGTTATAAATTTCAATATACTAACTAATATAATAAAAAGTAAGAGGTTATAATGAATACTGAAATTAAAACTCAAGTAGTAATTTTAGGTGCTGGTCCTGCTGGTTACTCAGCAGCTTTTCGTTGTGCAGATCTTGGTTTAGAAACAGTTTTAGTTGAACGTTATGAAACATTAGGCGGCGTTTGTCTTAATGCTGGATGTATTCCCTCAAAAGCATTATTACATATTTCAAAAGTTATTGAAGAAACTAAGATACTAGCAACACATGGTATCGTATTTGGTAAATTAAAAACAGATATTGATAAGGTACGAATCTGGAAAGAAAAAATTGTTTCCCAATTAGCAATTGGTTTAGCAGAAATGGCAAAATATCGTAAAGTTAAAGTTATTAATGGATTCGGTAAATTTATAAATTCTAATATATTACTTGTTGAAAATCAAAAAAAAACAACTATGATAAACTTTGAAAATGCTATTATTGCAGCAGGTTCACGTCCAATTAAGCTTCCATTTATATTGAATGACGATCCACGTATATGGGATTCTACTGATGCTTTACAATTACAAAAAGTTCCAAAGCGCATATTAGTAATTGGAGGTGGTATTATTGGTTTAGAAATGAGTACTATTTATCATGCATTAGGATCGATAATTGATATTGTTGAAATATTCGATCAAGTTATTACAACAGCAGATAAAGATATTATTAGAATTTTTACTAAACAGATAAGCAAAAAATTCAATTTAATGCTAGAAACTAAAGTTACTATGATAGAAGCTAGAAAAGATGGTATTTACGTCAAAATGGAAGGGAAAAATATTCCAATAAAACCACAGTGCTATGATATTATTTTAGTGGCAATTGGTCGTATACCTAATGGAAAATTAATTAATGCAGATAAAGCTGGAGTCGAGGTAGATGATAAAGGTTTTATTTATACAGATAAACAAATGCGTACTAATATTCAACATATTTATGCAATCGGTGACATTGTTGGTCAGCCAATGTTAGCTCATAAAGGTATACATGAAGGATACGTTGCAGCTGAAGTAATTTCTGGTTTAAAACATTATTTTGATCCAAAAATTATTCCTTCAATTGCTTATACTGAACCTGAGATTGCATGGGTTGGATTAACTGAAAAAGAAGCCAAAGAAAAAAGTATTACTTATGAAACAGCTATTTTCCCATGGACTGCTTCTGGTCGAGCTATTGCTTCTAATTCTTCAGAAGGTATAACTAAGCTTATTTTTGATAAAAAAACTCGTCGCATAATTGGTGGATCAGTCATAGGTACTAATGGCGGAGAGTTACTCGGTGAAATTAGTTTAGCTATTGAAATGGGATGCGATGTAGAAGATATTGCATTAACTATTCATGCTCACCCTACATTATATGAATCAATTGGTATGGCAGCTGAAGTATTTAATGGAACTATTACTAATTTACCTAACTACATAATAAAGAAATAATAAATTTATTTTATTAAAATAAATTTATTATAACAATTATTTAATTTATATTATTATCTCTATCAATTATTTTTTTAAATCAAAATAATTGTAGGAGATAATTTTAAGTAAAATAAAAATAAAATTATATTTCCTCTTAATTAAGATTTTTATTTAAAAAATAATTTTATAAATTAGTTGAATTATATAAAAAACTAATAATATAATTAAATTATTTTATCACTAAATAATTGTATACTATACTTAATTATAATTTATAAGAAATTAATTTATATTATATTAATCAATATATCAAACTCAAACTATTTATTGTTTATTCGAAATACAAAAAAGAGTAATATAACTTAAATTTAAGTTGAAGAAATGATCTACTAAAAAATAATATCGTTAAGATATAATTAAGTATTTACTTATAATAAATAATATAAAAGATAATGAATATTAATTAAAATAAATAGATTAGTTATTAAATTCATAAAAATAAATATAAAACTATTTTTTTATTTCAATAAATTAAATAAATAATATAATTATTAATTAATAATGTTATTAGATGATATCTAATTTCTTTAGTTATTTTAAATAAATAAAAATAAATTCAATATAATTAATTTTATATCAAAAAGTAGATAAAATTATTATGTATAATAATATGCAAAGACTATGGTACTATTTCATTGTTTAATGTGTTAAATAATAAATAATTTAAATTAATTTAAGATAAAATCTTATCCTGTATATTGTTAATATATAACAATTTTTATTGTTGTCTTGAAGAAAAGAGACTTTATGAACTAATATTAAGATATATCATCGTATTCAAAATATTGAATATTTTTTTGATTATTCAGTATTAATAAAAAGTTTAATTATAACTATAATGAACAATAAGAAGAAATTAATAAAATATTTATAATTTATTATTAGTTGCTGATATTTGATCTGTATTAAATATAGGAGTTTATTTATAATATAATTTGCTAAATATTAATTATTGAACTATATGAGATAAACGTAGTTTGGTTTATAAAATTTAAAAAATAAATGATTAGTAATAAAAGTTTTCTATTAGCTAAATTATGATTAAATATTATTATTTCATTATAGATTTCAATGAAAAATTAACATTTAATTCAGTAATTTTACTATATAAATTATTTTTACATAATCAATATAATAAGACTATATTCTCTTAATGAGAATTATATCTATATTTTAATAGAAAAAATTATTATGTCATTCATTATCTATTAAAGTTAATGCAACTTTAGTCAACACAAAAAATAATTGGATATTCATTATTATAAGAAAGAAATTTTATATTTATAAAACTAGTAAATTGCTATTTTCTCATTAAAAAATTGTTTTTATTTAAAAAAAATAATAACTAATATACTTATTTTCTTCTTATTATTATAAGAATTTACTATTAGTATAGTTTTTATTATAAAATACATATTTAATTATTAAATATGTATTTATAAAATAAAATAAATTATATCAAGTAAATTAATAAAAATTATTACTTGTAATAAAATCACTAGTTTTTACTATATAAAATATGGTTAATTTAGATTTATATTTTAAGCTAAAATAATAACGTTAGTTTATTATATATCACTGAACTAGCAATTTAAGATAAATTTAAATTTAATTCGTTTATATTTCAAAAAATGTTTTATGATATTATTATATTAATATATATACTAGTATTATGTATATTCATATAGTATTAATAATACTTTTAGTATTTTTATTGCTTGTATGTTACGATTTATTTATATATTCTCCAATAATATTTTCCATTTATTTTTATATAAATATGATTTGATATTATCAGCTATAACATAAGTGTTAATAGTCTAAGAAAAAAATATTAGTAGAAGAATCATACGTTTGTTTTTATCTACATTTTATTTTTTATTTTAAAAAAATTACTTTCTTGATAGATAGATATAGTGTTATTTTTTTTAAAAATATCTTAATCAATCAATATTAATTGATTTTAAGTATAAAATATGGTTTATATATAAGTTCGAATATTTCTTAATATACTTCGATGAAATTTATTATTACTTAATTTGTTAAGTAATTATTAATTATAGAAAAAGATAAGAAAATATTTATTTTATTGAATATTGAAAATAAAAAATTTTTATAATTAAAGTTTAATGATAATTTAAATTGTTTTTTAACAAAGTTATTTTTTATCTTCTAACTGTAGTATTAGAATTAGATAGATAATCTATCATAAAATATTTAAAATACGATATTATATTTCTAATATACCAATATATAAATATACATTGGTCAGCATACCACTGAATTACTGTATTAGAATTTAATAAATAAATAGTTAGTGAATTTAAAAATATTAATAGGAATATGATTATATAGATTATTTAATTATTATTAAAATTGTTTTTAATAAAAAAATTAAAACTATTTTTACTTTATGTAAACAGAATTAATTTTTAATTATTCGAGTTTATTCATAACTCAATAATTAATGAAAGTTTTATTGGTTTTTATTAATATTTAATTATAAATATCAGTTATTTTATGTAATTATTATATTTAAAATAGATAAAGTAAAAAATTTGTACTAATTTTTTAAAAAATTCCTTCCTTATTTAATTAAATATAATATTCATAAGGTAATAAAAAATTATTATAATATCTTCTTAATAATAAATCATAAATTTTAATAAATTTTTATTATTCATAAATAATGTTATAATTATTATAATATAAAAAATAGTTTTTAACATATACTAATTGTTTTAATAATTAATTATAAAAACAATAAAATATTTCTTATACTAATGAAATTTACCAGATTTTTATTACAATATTATCTAAAACTATATAAATTCTATTTTAATTTATTAATTGTCTTAAAATCAAGATATAAAATATTTTCTAATTCTTGAATATTAACTTATTGTCTTGATATAAGACAAAATAAATTCGATAATATTTATTTTTCTTTATAAAAATAATAATTTTTTATTAATCTTATTTTTTATATTAATTAATGATTTATAATAAGATACATTGATTAATTTTATCTATATTAATTATACTATTAACTAAGAAATAAAATTACTTATATCTTTTTTTAAATTATAGTAAGATATAAATATCTTATTAGAATTATAGTATTCTTAGTAATCAAAATATGAACAAAAAATAAACTTAAATAACATAAAAAGATTAAATTTAAATTAATAATTAAAACTTTATTTCATTATTCATAATATCGGTTAATTTCTTTATTTTTAGTTATAAAATGATTTATATAAAATTAAATTTAATTAATTACCATTATTTTATAGATAATAAAGATATTTATCTTTTATATATTAAATTATAAAATTTTAACATATAATTATATTATTACATATCAAGAATTAAAAAATATTTAATTTTATTAAACTATTAATATAAAAGCAATAAAATTAGTTTACCAACAAATAAGACATATTAACTTAATAAATTGTAACTAAATATAGTTTTATTAGTTATTTTATCTCTTAATTTTATTATTATAAAACATATTAATTCTATTATTAATCAATTAATTTCATTAGGTTATAGAGTTTAAGATGAAACTAGTAATAATATTTTCATTAAATAATTATATTTGGTTATAGTGTATTTTATTTTTAAAAAAAGTATAATTATAGAATATTAAATAAGTTATTATTTTAAGATTAATTTTATAATTACTTAAATTTAAGTATTGAATATTTAGTGATATCTTTAAATTTTAAAAGAATATTTAATTTAATTTTTATTTTATTTATCGCTTATTATTTTAGATTATTAAAATCATAAATATCTTATATTATATTTTTTTAAAAACAACTATTAAGCATATTTATTTTTTTTTAAAATATATTTATATGTAGTAAAATGATCATAGTAGTATTATAATATATTTAAGTAATATGATAATTAAACATATTATATTATCATTAAATTCTTAATCAATTAAACAAATATATTTAAATTATTTTTAAAGCATATAATTTATAAATGCTAATAATTAATATAGCTAAAAGATTATAGAGATAATAATTTATATATTAACATAATTACATTAAATAATATTACACTATTTATATAAATGGGATAATTTATGTTCTATTAATTTTTTAAATATATTTATGATTGTAAAATTCATATATAAAATATATATGATATAAAATTAAAATAATCTATATATTATGACTTTACTTTCATAAACTATATATAAACTCTTCATTTAAAAAAAATGAAAAAAATTTAAATAGTTTATGGTTAGAAACCATTATCTCAATAATATAAAATAATTAACATAAATTTAATTATAAAAAATTATATATGTCAAATTATAAAATAATGATTTTTCTTTATATATTTTAAAATATACTATAGATATATAATTTATTTTTTTATTTTAACTGACTAAATAATAAACTAGATATTTTTATTTTTAAAATACCTATAGATGTAATATTTTTTCTTATTTAGTAAATTTTAATATTTTAATTTATACGTTCTTAAAAATATATTTTTATTCATAATCAAAATAAGAATTTTATCTCATATATCATTATTAAAATAATAATATTTCTTATATTAGAATTAATATATTTAAAATCTTTAACATGATTTTTAAAAATTTTTCAATAATTCATCTAATTTATTATTTTTATAATAATAAAATTTCAGATGCTATTTTTACAAAAAAAATCATAAATAATTTATTTTTGATTTTATTTTAACAAATTATATAAAATTTGTTAAAATAATATATAAAATTGCTATCTTTATTCTTTTATAAAAAATATACTATTTAATATAATATATTGATGTTATATTTAGTTATTAATTTTGATAGTTTATAACTATGTATATTTTATGAGATAATAATTAATCATTTGCTTAATATAAAGAATTGATTTATAGATAATATAATTTTATAAAAAATAAATTATTGATTTTTTATTTTAATTATACAATTCATAATAAAAAACCACAATTACATTAAACAATTATAATATATAAGTATTTTAAAAAAATTCATCTTTATATAAAAAATGTTGTTTTTTAACAATTAAAAATTTCTTTTTTTTAAGATCTTGTAAAATAACAATATAACTTATAATAAGTAAAATACAATAAACAATAACACTTATATTTTAATTATTTAATAATTTATTCCATATAGTAATTTTGCTTCTATATAAATAGAAATAATTCTAAAAAATAATCTTTCAAAATAATTTATTTTCAATTAAATCACTATTTTCAATCAATCTAATCAAGAAATTTTCAATATTTAGATTTATCAAATCTATAAATTATATTTGAATGGTATTCTCTATTTTATTCTAATTTAAGAAATAAATTAAATATTCAAAATATATATAAATACTTTAAATAAAGATATTAAATAGATGAAATATTAATTTCTAAAATATACTATCTATCTATATATATCATTTGTTATTATGATTTAATCATTTATATACTATATTTGAGTTATTGTAAATAGAACTTTTATATTTTTGATAAAACTAATTACTTATATCAATAACTAAATAAGAAGAAATTGAAATTTCATATTAATACTTTATATGATAGATATATTTATCGTTTATATTATAAATAATATACATATATTTTCTTTAATAGATTTAGATCACCAGTAATTCTTACTAACTATAACTATAGTATGATAAAATATATTTATATTTTAATGATGTAAAATATAAATATATAATTTGATAAATTATTTTTATTAAATTCCTCTTATTTTAAGAATAAGTGATTAGATAAATATTATAACACAATAAATATATATTTATATATTAAGAAATATCTAAAATGAAATAAAATATGATGAATTAGTTTATTACTTTTTTTAAATATAAAAAGAATTTATTAAAAATAATAAAGAATAAATGATAAAAAATAAATTTTAGTATTAAAAATGCAAATCATTTTATGAATGATAATTATTGTAATCAAATATAAATATTTTTAAATTTATTTGATAATATGAATAGTAAATTAAAAAGTAAAGAAAACTAAAACCGATAAATTTTCATATATCTTATCAAATAATCGTTTATAAAACAAGATTCTATTTAAAAATATATTTATCATTTAGTAAATTTATTTTAACTATTAAATATCAATTTAATTGGTATTAAAATATCAATTCTAAGAATTATCTAAATTTTTTAATATAAAATTAAATATGATAAAATATTAATAAATATTTATATTATATTAAATAATTAATCGTATGTTTATATCCAGTAGAACATTAATAACTGAAAATTAAATTTTTACTAAATAATTCTCTTTTTAATTAATATTTATATAATTTTCATATCTTATAATTTAATTAGATTTTGAAAATAGTTAAATATTAATAATATGAAAATATTATTTCTTATAAATTAATATTTATTTATTTTAATAAAATAATTAACTAATTTATATTTCTTTATTCATAGATAAATATTATTAATATTAGTTATATTATTAGTATTGTTTTTTTAATTTAACTATATATCTAATATATATTATGTATTTGTAATATTATGTAGTTCAACCAATAAAACCATAAAGAATAGAGAATAATTTTAATAATTATTCTTAATATAAATAAAAATATTACCTTTAATTAAAGTAATAGTTGATAGCATATTAAAATACTTTAATGTTTTAAAAAAATGAATTTATATTTACTACATTAATACAGTAAATATAATTATTTAAATTTAATTAAAGTATTTACATAAAATTAAGTAAAAGAAAGTATATAATAATAAATTATATATTATAAATAATATCTTAATATATATTAAAAGATATAAAAATTAAATAATTGAATAATTTATTAATTAATTCTCTAAAACTAATTTTTATATGAACAAAAATGTAATATTGTATAATTTAGTATTAAAAATACTGAGTATATTGTAAAAAATATATTTAGTTAATAAATTAAAAATTTCTAAAATATTAATCAATTTATTTTTAATAATATTGAATATTAATTAAAATAAATTTAATAGTATTAATTATTTAGATAGTTAGTTAATAATCAAACTATTCATTCGATATTAAAATAAAAATAATTATTTAATTAATAATTATAAAAAATAAATAATAATAAAATTTATATATTATATAATATTAATCTTAAAGATCATTTAAATAACACTATTTTTAAAATATTAATTTTTAATTTTTCTCATTATTATTATCTTTTTATTTTAAAATTTAATATTAATTATATTGTTGATAATAAGTCATTTTCTGAGATTTCTAATACTATTTTCAGATAAAATAGTACACAAAATAATAATTTATGTTAAAATAATTAAAATATATTCTCATCTAAACTTAATTAAATTTAATTATCGATAGTTCCTAAATTAAATATTATATAAAAAAGTTAAATTATGTTTTATAAAAAACAAAATATTTTTGATAAATTCGCAATATGTTAAATAAATATTTAGTAGTTTATTAATTAATAATTATGTTTAATAAACATGATATGTATATATTATCAATATATTTTAAAAAATTAATATTTTCATTAATTATGAGATTTTATTATATTTCTTTTAAAATAACGTGTTTAAAAAAATTTAGGAATAGATAAATTAAACAACTAAATATTTAAATTTTATCGAAAAAATAGATGAATAAATTATTAAATAGCAGTTATCCTATAAAATTATTTTTCTATAGAATTCTTTATAATTCAATATTTTATATTCAAATTAAATGTTGATACGAATATAAAAATTTTATTTAATACTTATTAAAAATTTATAAAATTATAAACTTTGTAACAAATAGCAATTTACGATTTTAATAACATTAATATATGAGATAAAGAGGATTGTATGTGAATTTTATTTTATAACCATTATTATCTCCAATAAGCACAGTTTATAAAATAAAAATAAATAATTTTTTATTATCACTAAATCTATTTTTAATACAATTTTTGTTTTTTCTATAAAAATAGAAAATAAAATATGCTTATATACCTAATTATTTTTTAAAATTATAAAAAACTAAATGATAAATGAATTTTAAGCTATATGTACTTAAAACTATATTTTTATCACTATATGTATTATGCTTTTATAATTATTAGATAATCATGATTCTTATTTTAAGCAAAAATATTTTTAAAATATAATTCAAACATAATAAATATTTTATTATTAATATTTATTTAACAAATAATCGTAAAATTTGAATATAATAAATAATTAGTGGCTTTCAGCAATAAAAAAATTACAAGGAGACTAATTATGACACAAGACGAATTAAAAAAAATTGTAGGATGGGCTGCATTAGAATATATTCAACAAGATATGGTAGTTGGTGTCGGAACAGGTTCTACTATTTCGTATTTTATTGATAGTTTAGCTACGAAAAAGTATTTAATTAAAGGTGCAATTTCTAGTTCAATTGATTCTACAAGAAAGTTAATAATGTTATCTATTCCTATTATTAATAGTAATGATGTAAATAGTATTGATATTTATATTGATGGTACTGATGAATTTAATCCAAATTTAATGATGATAAAAGGTGGTGGAGCTGCTTTAACACATGAAAAAATAATTGCTGCAATGGCTAAAAAATTTGTTGTTATTGCTGACAAATCTAAACAAGTTGATATTTTAGGTAAATTTCCATTACCAGTTGAAATAATTCCGATGGCATATTCTTATGTTTCCAGAGAATTAGTAAAATTAGGAGGTATGCCAAAATATAGAGAAAATGTGACTACTGATAATGGTAATATTATTATTGACGTTTATAATTTAAAAATTCTTAATCCAATTGATCTTGAAAATAAAATTAATTCAATTGCCGGTGTTGTTACAGTTGGATTATTTGCTAATCGTTCGGCAGATATTGTTTTACTAGCAACATCAAGTGGTTTAAAAAAAATAACAGCTAAAAATAAATCATTTAATCTATCTTAAAATATTATCTGATCATCGAAAACTTTTTACTGCTTCAATTTATATTAAATTTCTTCTATTAATTTAAATAGCTTAAATAATAATTATTATATGATGATAAAAGTCTTATTTTTTGACTATTTAATCTTTTTTGCTTGTTTATTATAGCATTTGATTATTTATTTAAATAACGATATTTTAATTATAAAAATTTTTTTTTAGTTTATATAAAGTGGATTATAAAAGTAATTTTATAGAAACAATAATTAAATAGTAAATTTATTTTTAAAAAATAAAATTAATTTTCAAAACATTTATATTTAATTAAAATTAATAATTTATAGATAATATTCATATTAATAGTGATTAATATTATTAATAAGAATTTAAATATAATAGTTAATTTGAATAATTTTTATTATATTTATATTTTCTATATTATTTATTTTAATAAAATATATTTTTAGATATTCATATTATATGAAAATTAATTATAGTTTTTAATTATTTTTACTAGGATTAATTAAATTGATATTCAAACTAAGAATTGTTCTACTGTTTCTATTATTAATATTTATTTTTAAAAAGATGTTCTGAGATAAAAGTTATGTTTTGCAAACAATTATTTTTTTGCATAATCTATATAATCAAAATAAAAAAAATTTAAAATAGAGATAAGAAATTAAAATAAAATATAATACTATAATATAAAAATTAAATATTATTTAATTATAATCATTTTGTATTTAATTATATGTTTTAAATGAAAATATAGTAATTTTTACTAAATTAATAATTAAAACTAATTATTAATAGATGAATAATATTTTCTAATTATCTTATTATAATCAAATTATTCAATTTAAAATAATACAATTAATTTAAATTTTGAATAAAATTATAAGAATTAAAAATATTTTTATTAAATAATAATTAATTATAATTAATTATTATTTAATTATAATTGATTTTGTATAGTAGTTTAATTCATATTATCAAATTAGATGAAATATTAAAAATCTATAAATTTTATTTTATAAAGTTAATTTCTTTGTAAAACTAGTTTAAAAAAATAATTGATATATTAATTTATTAAAAATAATCTTATTATTATTTTATAATAGAACTATTTTTATTTGATAAATAAAGAAAATAATTGATTATAAATAACTATTAAATTAAAGAATATTTAAATAAAAATTTATATTTTACATTAATAAATTTCTTTATATTTCATTATCTATCTTAATTTAAAACACTAATTTTTTTATTATATATATTATTAATATAATAAAAATATTTTAAATCATATTAATTATTTCCATGGGAAAATGGTATTAATTTATTAAAATAATATTTTTTATTAAAATAAATATTATTTATATTTTAATTTATGTTTAAATTAATTAAATAGATAAAAACTCATTAACAGGAATTAAATAATTCCTAAAATTATTAAAATATATATTTTTTATTTAAAAAACTTTATTTAATTTTAATCCTTTTTAAAAAAAGTTTAAATAAACTAATTTAATTATTTATTTAATAAATAAATTTATTTAATAAAAATTCACTACATTAAGTATTACTTATTTATAATTTATTAATAAATAAAGTTATATTTATTTGATAGTTTTTAATTTTTATATAAAATAATGATTATTAATTTTAATATGTTGAAATTAAAATTTAATTTTTATTAAATTAAATATTTAAAATATAAAATATTTTTTAATTATATTTATTAGATTAAAATATTAAAATTAATCACCTGTCTTATAGATTAATAATAATAGTCATAATTATGAATAAATTATTTTAATATTAAATATTTATAATATTATTCTATAATTTTATAAAATATTTTGTATATTACAAAATTTATTAAAATTTATATAAATTTTAATAAAAAGTAATGAATATATTATATAGATATATATATTTTCTAAATATATAATACATTAATGTTTTCAATTTATTAATTAAATTTAAATATATTTTTTTTATTTTATTTAAAAAATAAAAGTTTATACAACTATACTAAATTAATTAAATAATTATAAATATAAGCAAGTTTTATTAAATTTAATATAAATATAGATATCTATTGCTTTATATGTGAATAAAATAATTATTTTTAAAATAATTATTTAATATATCTATATTATAAATATATTAAAAAATTTTTACTTTTTATATAAAATTTTATTAAGAAGAAAATATTATCAATCAATAAAATTATCAAAAAAAATAATTAAATATTTTTATAAAATAAATAATAGATAAAAATAATCATAAAAGTATCTATAAAAAAATAACTAAATTACTAAAGATTAAAATCTTTATATATAAATTTATAAAAATAAAATGTTATCAATAATAATTCTTTAATTATATAAATAATTTTTAAAAAATAAATAAAATTTTAATTAACATGATTTAAAACGAATATATTTAAATAAAAGTAAAAAATAAAAAAATTTTTATTTTAGCTCTTAAGAGAGTAATAAATATTATTTTATATTTAAAATAATATTAAAAATCAATAATTAATAATATATTCATATTATAAAAAATATAATAATATTAATATAATTTTATTTAAATTATTATAAAATATTTTATTATTTATTCTTTTTAAGAAAAAAATTTTTATAATAGAATATTATTAAACGTATTTTAAATTTTATTAAATAAAAAGATAATTATAAGAAAATAAAAAATAATAAAAATTATTTTATTAGTTTATAAATAGTTTATTACAAAATTTAATTATTATTCTTAATTTTTATTTATTAAATATAATTAATTATTAAAATATAATATTTAATTAATTTATAATTATAATATTTATTAAATATTATATTATATTAGATAATATAAATGTAACTTTTGTCAATTAAGTTTTTAAAATAATTATATAAAATAATAATCAATTTCTATTAATAAAATGTATGTAAAATACACAAATAATATTTTATTTTTTATACTTATAGATATTAAATTAATTAATATTTAAAATTTATGATAAAAAATATATAATTTATATAATTAGATTAAAACATATCAATATACTAAATGGTATTATTATTTTATTACTTATAACAATTTAGTTAATTTAATCATTTTATGATTAAATTTATTTTTGCTAAATTTTATATTATTTAATATACTGCTTTTTAAATAAAAATTTAAAAGTAAAAAAATAAAATTCATATAAATTATATTATTAATAAATTAATAATATTATCTAGTTTATTAGATTTATTTTAAATAAAATTTAAAAACGAAAATAATATAATATATTAATATATATATAACTTTTAATTAAATTAATTATTTTTAATATAAAATAATTAATTTAAAAAAAAATTCATATCATTATAATTAAAAAATTAAAATATATTATAATAAGTATATATTAGTTTATCTACTAATATATACCAGTAAGTTATATATAAAATATTTATAAATATAAATATAAGTAATTATTATAGTAATTAAATTAATTAATAAATAAAAATAACAAATATCAGCTATATTTTATAAAATAAAAACGATATTATTATATAAATATATAAATTAAAAAAATAAATAAATGTTAAATATAGTAATTCAATTAATATATTAATAAAATTAATTAATAATAATAATTATGTTAATTTTAATAATTTTATCAAATAAATAGTTAAAATTAATATTTTTTAAAGATGTTAATTAGTATAAACATGTTTTCTATATTTTTTAATTTAATATTTAAATTATTATATTAAAATTAATAATTTAAATTAAATTTAATTACTTCAATATTTAATATAATTAGATGTAAAGATTATTTCTATTAAAAATAGAGTATTTTATTCAATATAAACATTAATTTAAATACTTATTTTTAAATATAAATATAATTTACTATATATAGATAAACTATTTAGTTAATATAATTAGTTAGTATATACTAACAAAGTTGTTTTTGTTTATTAATATAATGTGTTAATTATTATATAATAATATTTTATATTAAATTTAATCAGTAATAGTATATGAAATTTTTTTAATTATAGTGGAAGATTCATTATTTTTGATATATAAATAATATACAATAAAATATTGTTTTTGTAATAAAAGAAAAATAATATGTGAAAGATAAATGATAATTAATTATTTTTTTAAAATTTTATTAAAAATGAAAATTATAATTATAAATATAATTCTTATAAAGAATAAATAAATTATTTATAATAAAATTAAATAATTAATTAAATTACATTTAAGCATTAAATTAAATAAATGAAATATATAAATAAAATTTATAAATTAAAAATTAATATATTTAAAAAAAAGATTATTATATAATTAATTTATTATTAATATATAATAAATTAATTATATAATAATCTTTTTTTTAAAAGTTTTAATGATATATAAAATAGTAAAAATTATTGATTATTTTAATAATAAAAATTATTTTATTTATATAAAATATATCTAATTTTATATTTTATTATTATTTTTAACGAAAGTAATTTTTTAATGATTTTAATCGTAAAATAAGATACATGTAAAAAAATAATTTAATGATATTAATCAATAATAATTAATATTAATTAATAATTATAATTAGAATAATCATCTTTAATACAAAAATATTTATATTTTAATAAAAATAGAAAATATAAATTTATTATCTTTTAATAATATTTAATTAATTTTTCTACTAATTATTAACTTTATTATTTGTTATTCAAAAATTAAATTTTAAAAAAAATCTTAATAAAATTATTAAAATTTATATACATCTTATATATATTATTCTTTTTATTCTGTAAATAATGAATAATCTAAGTGAATCAAAAATAAATAAAAAAAATATAAGCTATTATTATATAGCTTCTAACATTTAAATTAATAGTTTTAAATAAATACAGCATTATCAACTTTAGTTTTTTTAAAAAAGTTTTTATACTAAAAAATAGAGATATTTATAAAATATATATACTTATTATTAAGTTATTATAAGTATCTATTGATTTAATTAATTCTATTATTTTAACATTTTCTAGAATACTACATATAATATATTTTATTATCCTTTCATGATGGAAGCCAAATCTATTATTAGTTTATTTTTTATTAATTTTAATTTCTTAATTTATTTTATTCTAATATATCCAAAAATTTATTTATTAATTTTTAACTATTCTTGTAATGCTTGTTCAATCGTATGCTGTAATACTCGAATTTTTTGTTCCATATTATCAGTATAGTTCTGTGTTTTTATTTTTTCTTGTGTAAGTTCGTAGCATATATTCAAAGCAACTATAAAAATAAGTTGTTCAGTATTTGTAACACCTGTTAGATTTTTTAAATCTTTTAATCGTCGCTCAAGTTCAGCAGCAGATGATTTTAAGGCGTCTTTTTGTTCTTTTGGACAGTTAACCTTTAATGTTCGTCCTAAAATTTGAATATCAACAGGTTGTGAAGACATTATACCTTCCTAATTATATATGGAGATAAAATATATAATGATAGCATTTTCTAGCAATAATTCTATCAATGATATCAGAATAATTCTGAGTTATATAGATGCAATCTGTATAAGTTACAGATGGTAAAGTGTAGATATTCTATGAAGATAACATCTTCTATATTAATGTTATTAACGTAACTAAAAAATACATATATACAAAAATATTTTCTGACTAATTATCAAACTATTAAGCTACTTTTGCAACACAATAATATTGTTTTAATAACAACAAAAATATAGAATTTAAATATTAATTTAATTTTTAGAAATAATTACGATTTTTATCATAAAAATTAGTTTTATAAATTAATTAATAATAATTATATATTTTCATAAATATTAATAAATTTCACTATGAATAAATTATTTACAATTTTATATTTTTTATCTTTAATTAAATTAATTTTAATATATTAATATTTTAATTTATCAAATAGTATATTATTTTATTAAATTTAAGTGTTATATAATCTTAATTGATGATAAAGAGTTAAAAAAATATTAATAATGTATATAATATTAATAGAATATTATTTTATAATTAATTTGATTACTAATAGCTATTTTTAGAAATAAAATAATTTCAAAGTATTTATATATAACTTCTATAGATTATTAATAACAATATTTATCTTCTATCTAAAATATTTTTATAAATTAGAAAATACATCTTTTATTTATCATTAAATATAATAAAAATATTAGTAAAAATAGATTTTTTTTAATTTTATAAGTAATCACTTAATATGAATCTTATATTTTAATATATTATATTGTTAATTAACGATAGAAATTCAATATCGATTTATATATATAAAAATATAAAATTTATTTATACTTATACATCTTTATAAATAAAATAAAAAAATATCTAAATTTCACATTATATAAAAATAAGAACTATAATAAAAATTAAACGATTTAATAATGATTTATATTAATATAGAATATCAATGTTGTATTAGTGATATTTATATATCTTATTTTGCATATAGTGATATAAATAAAATTAATTATAACTTAAAGTTTATAATATTATGTTTAATTAATAATTCATTATCAACTTAATTCCATATATCAGATATTGATATTTAAAAAAATTAATAATAGTAATTATAAATATTAAGACAAAAATATAAATAAATCTTATTTTAATATAAAATTAGTAAAATAAGATTTATTTATATTTTTATAAAATTATTTAGTTATTAACTATAACTTAATATATAAGATGTTAATAACAATGATATTAATAAAATTAATCTGTTAATAATTGATTATAGTTTTGTTTTAAAAATTAAATTCTAAATTAATCTTATGTTCTAAACGATAATATAGAAAAAAGTTTTTTAAAATATATATCCGTATTTAAAATAATACAGTAATTGCTAAATTAGATAATAAAAAATCTAATAAAATAGTTATTATTAATAATCTTAATATAATTTAAATTTTAATGATAACATATAAGTAAATGAGGTGATTATTAAAAATGATAAAAGTGATTATTGTCGGTGGTGGTATGACTGGTGCATCATTAGCACTTGCTATATCAAGGTTAAGTAATGGAAAAATTCAGGTTTTATTAATTGAAGCTAGAATACCAAATAAAGTTTATTCTGATATTGATGGAAGAACTATTGCGCTAGCTTATAGTACTTCAAAACAATTTAATAAAATTGGTATATGGTCAGGTTTAAAAAACTATGTTACACCAATTGATAACATTCATGTCTCTGAATATGGACATGCTAGTGTAGTTAATATAAAAGCTAAAGATTATTCTATTCCTGCACTCGGTTATGTTATTAAATTAAATAATGCTGAGAATTACTTATTTGATCAGCTCAAAAATTCTTTAAATGTTAAATTATATAATCCTGATAAAGTAATTAATGTTAATCGCACTATTAATCATGTGTCAGTTAAATTATCCAGCGGTAAGATATTAACTGGACAATTATTAATTGCTGCTGATGGAAGTTATTCAATGATAGGTAAAATATGCCAAATTGAATGGCATCGAGAATCTTACCAACAATGTGCAATTATTACTAATGTATTAACTAGCAAAACATCAGAAGGACAAGCCTTTGAACGCTTTACTAAATATGGTTCATTAGCAATGCTACCTATGTCTAAAGGATATAGTTCATTAGTTTGGTGTTACCCATTAGAAAAATTAAAATATATTATGCAATGTACAGATAACATATTTATAGCAAAATTACAAAAATGGTTTGGATGGCAATTAGGAGAAATACTTACAGTTAGTAAGCGTTACTATTTTCCGTTATTACTTTCTCAAGCAAAAAAAATAATAAGTCATCGACTAGTTTTAGTTGGAAATGCGGCACAAACTTTGCATCCTATTGCAGGTCAAGGCTTTAATCTTGGTATGCGTGATGTAATGATATTTGCAAATATAATTACTAAAGTAGCTAATTATGGTGGTGATATTGGTGCTTATTCTATTCTTATTAAGTATCAAATGCAACGTAGAAATGATCGTCAAGATACTATAAAACTAACTGATAATTTGATTCGCTTATTTGCTAATAATCATTTATTTTTTGTTATCTTTCGTAACATTGGTTTAATGGCAATGGAAGTATTACCAATTATTCGTGATATTTTAGCTCGTCAAGCAATTGGCTAAAAATTTTTATACATAAAACAACATAAATAATGAGGAATATTTTAATTATGGAATCATTTGATCTAATTATTGTTGGAGGTGGCATTGTTGGTCTTTCATTAGCGTGCGGATTAAAAGGTTGCGGTATGAAAATTGCCATTATTGAAAATTCACCACCACAAATTAAATTTAATTTAAAAACATCAACTGCACTTAGAGTATCGGCTATTAATATAGCTAGTCAAAAATTATTAAGTTATTTAGGTGAATGGCAAACAATTATAAAAAAACGAGTTTCAATTTGTCAAAGAATAAAAGTTTGGCAAAAGAATGGATTTTCTCATATTCAATTTGATGCTAAAGAGCATTACTTACCTAATCTTGGATATATTATTGAAAATTCAATTATTCGTGAATCGTTATGGGAAAAAGCTCAGAAAAGTACAGATATTACATTATTAACATCTAATATTTTAAAAAAAGTTATTTGGAGTAAGAATGAAGTATTTATGATTTTTAATAATAATCAGATATTAACTACAAAATTAGTTGTTGGCGCAGATGGTGCTAAATCATATATAAGAAAAAAAGCTGATATTCCACTTATATTTTGGGACTATGAACATACAGCATTAATAGCAACTATTCGAACAAATATGCCTCATATGAATACTGCTTATCAAGCTTTTAATAATGATAGTATTTTAGCTTTTTTACCATTATATGAACCTCATATTTGCTCGATTGTTTGGTCGTTACCAACAACAAAAGCGCATAGATGCCTTAATTTAGAGATTTCTGCGTTTGAAAAAGAGTTAAGTGTAGCTTTAGATATGCGTCTAGGTTTTTGTCACTTAATTAGCAATCGTAAGATTTTTCCACTAATTGGGCAATATTCACGAAATTTTGCTGGTCAACGTATTGTTTTATTAGGTGATGCAGCTCACACTATCCACCCTTTAGGTGGACAAGGAGTAAATTTAGGCTTTATGGATGTTGCAGAGTTAATTGGTCAACTTCGATATTTGCATATATATTCTAAAGATATTGGAGAATATTTTTATTTACAAAGTTATGAACGTAAACGCAAACATAGCGCTATAATGATGTTATCTAGTATGCAGTGTTTATTACAGTTATTTAATGGAAGTAATATAATTAAAAAAAATATTAGTGATGTTGGATTGATGTTAACCAATATATTACCGTGTATAAAACCAAAATTGATAAATCATGCATTAGGATTATATGATATGCCTAAATGGTTAAAAAATGCCTCGATGAATTATCAAGAAATAGTATAATTTGTTAGTAATATTTTTCTTAATTCATCTATTTCTGATATTTTAATTATATTAAATTTAAATAATTAATTTAATTTGATAATTTTATTTTTTTACATTAGTAATATTATTACTCTATTTTAATATTAATCTTTTATTCTATCTATAAATACTCTTATTTAATAATTTAATTTCTTTATATTTTATTGCTAATAAAATATAAAGAAATAAAAATAAATAATATTAATTGTATAATTAGCAGTTAATATATAATCTAATTATAATTATTTCTTTATATTAAAATAATATTAATTATATTATTAATTTTAAATTAATAATATAATTAATATTATTTTTTATCTACTTACTAAAAAAATCTTTTATATCTATATAATACTAGAATTAGTGAATTAAATAAACATATTATATAAAGATATTTTATATTTTTATAAATATTAACAATTCAAAAAAACTAAAAGATTTAGTAAAAAATATTTTATGACAGTATATAAAATGATTATTAAGAAATTGATAACTTAAAATTATATATCAAGCTAGGAATTAATATTAGTTTAATTTCTAATTTCATTATATAAAAAAAATTAGTTTAGATAAATAAGTATATTAATTGTTATTTATTATAAGTGTGTAAATATATGCTAATTTACTATTCTTTATTATATATAAATATTTCAATAAGAAATTTAATTCTTATACTTAATTAATAATTAAAACATAGCTACTTATGTAAAGATATATACAATAAATTATTTGAAAATAATTATTTTATTGCTATAAATAATAGATATAGATAAATTATGTTACAACACATGTCGCTCATAAATAAGAAATTATTAATTTTTTAGAGAAAAATACTTAATTAAAATATCAAATCAATATTATATTATAATTAGTATATAATATTTTTATGAAAAAAATAAAATTAATTTTATTAACAAAATAACTAAATTGTTATAACATAAGTAACACGAATGTTAATAGTTAATTTTAGTTAATAGAAAAGTATTGTTTTTATAAAAAATAAATACATCTGAAAGAAAATATTTAGATAAATATAAAAATATTTATTTTAATAATACAGAATAGAAAAAATTATACGCTAATTTATGATTTTATTTTTTTATAAAATAATATGAATTATATAAAGTTATTATGACTGATAATTGATTTTTCAAGATATTAAATTAAATATTTTATTAGTATTAAATATATCATTTAATATTAAAATATAAATGATTATATAAATAAAAATATAAAATATAATTTCTATTTTCAAAATTTATTTTTTATTTACATATATATATTCCAATAATAAAAATTAAATCAAGGATAAAAAATAAAATAAGTTTTTGAAGAGAAAATATTCTTATGAATGAATCATTGATTGAAATTAATCTATAAAAAGATGATTTTTTTTCAAAATTAATTATCAATAATTTAAAATATTTCAATTTATAGAAATATTTTAAATAAATAGTTAAATGTTTGGATAAATAGAAATATATGGTTTTTATGATAAAATAAGAATTCTAAAAGATAAGACATATCATCCTATTTTGGATAAATACTATCACTTTAAATATAATGGAATGAATTTATGTTATATGTTTAAATTCAAAAGGTTTTTAATTTCAAATATAGTAAATATGATATATATAAAAGATTAATATTATAAATATATAAAAACTCTTTTATATAAATAAAATATTATAAATAATACTTTATATAAAAAAATGAGTATAATATAGATATTTTCAATAAATAAAAGAACTTATTAGACTCAAAATGGATTAAAACTATGTTTTATAATGAAAGATTTTCTACTTATAAATCTAATATAAAGTATAAGTAAATATAAAGTTGGATAATAAATTACTAATTAAACTAATAATAATAGTTATTAACATGTGTATTCTAAAAGATAAATATAACAATCGAAAACCTTAAAAATTTTAGCTTAAAACAGGTCGATTAATAACTTTAATTAATTAATTAAAGTTATTCTATTTTAAGTATAATCAATAAGTTGTATCTAAAATAACTCATATATTATACCTGGTTAATAAGAATTAATAAAAAATTGACGATTATTATGGCAATCAACTTTATAATATCATAGAATAAATGAAATTTATAATTAATATTGATAATTTTTACATATCACTATTTAAAAATAATTTTTATAGTAAAATACAAAAGGAGAATGTAATTGAAAGATGAAGAAAACTATATATTTATTATTAAAATCAAAATAATAATTTCTAATTTTATTATTATAAGTTTTTTATAAAAAGCAAATTAAACGTCCATCATATAATTAAAGAAATAAATAAAAGAAAAGAAAAATTGTAATCATTTATTATAAGATATAGAAGTGTATTAAAGAAAATCTTAATAATTAAATCTATCTTTATAATATAAAATACTAAATTTGCTTTATTCAGTAATAACTTTGAAAAATCTAGAAACTATATAAATTAAAATATTCATAAATAATTTATTAATATGAATTAATATAATATTTTATTCTTATTATCAAATTATATTTTGATAACATTGTTTAATCTTAGTTTATTTATATAAAATTATTTTACTCAAATAAAATTACTTTAGTTAAATTTCATAAATCATTATTTTAAAAATAAAAATAATAAAATTAAATCTTAAAAATTGTTACTTTTATTAATTGAAAAAAGATTTTATGAAATAATTATAAAATGTGTAAATATGTTTATATTCAAATTTTTTATTTCAATTATATAGAATAGAAAATACTACATATAAATTTTAAAATTTAGTTAAAAAAAATCAATTAACCAGTTTTCTAAATTATATTTAAATTGTTTTTAAATAAATTAACTTTTGTTAATTTACATAAAACAATGGACGAAAATGATTTGTAAATAGATTTATTACTTTCGTTTTTTTAAAAATATATATATAATTATATAATATATAATATTAATTTAATTTAATTACTAATTAATTGGTCCGATATGTAAAGTTAATAGTGATAGATTATTTAATCTAGACACATTATATATATCATAATTATATTTAAATATTTGAAATATATTCTTTAATGAAAGAATTTTTATTATTGATATATATAAAAAATATAGTCATTTAATTTCTGAATATCAATAATAATTTTATCTTAGTTTACTTATTAACTATGAATAATTTTTATTAATTTAAATGTTATTTATTAACTAATAGCTATAATATTAAAAAATTATTAATTTTACTTTCTAAGAAAAGTAGTTTAATAAAATATATTTACATATAATATTTTATATATATTGATAGCCGTATTAAAATATTTTTTAATTTAATAAAAAATATTCACATAAATTTTATATAAATCTCTAATATATTATTAAAATATATTTTTTCTTTTATTTTTTTCATTATTTATTATTATTTAATAATAAACATCAAATTATTTGAATATAAAATATTCAAACGTTAATAACTTTTAAATTATAAAATATTTTCATTGTATTGCATATTTAAAATTTTAATTAAAAACATAAATATTTAAATAATACTTTATTAATTTTAAAAAATTTTTTTAAATAAATAATTAAATTATTTATTTTTATGAATATTTATTGTAATCATATTACTATTATTATTTATCAATATTTATTAGTTTGTTTATTGAAATTTATTATAAAATATATTTGTCTTATACATTTCATTACTGTTTATAACTTAATTATAATTATTAAAATTATAAAATTCTTAATGAAGTATTTTTGTAAAATACAATAAATTAAAATTTTAAAAAAATAATTAAAATATATTATATAATATATTTTAATAAATAATATTAAAAATTAAATTAGATAAATGAACTATAGATATCTATATATAAAATATCTTAAGTCATTTTAATTAATATAATAAAATTAAAAAATAATATTAAAAAATATTATCAATAATAATATTTTTATTAATCAATAGCTGATAATTTACTATTTATATTAAAATATTTTAATACTTGAATTAATTTAAATTTATTTAAAAGATATATAGTTACTCTATCTATAAAAGAAATTTTTAAGTTTTTTATATTTTATATATTATTTTTAAAAAAAATTAAATTTTTAAAAAAATCAAATATTTTTTAATTAATTTTAAAATAAAAATGTTTAACATATATAATTATTAACTTTATAAATATCAAAATATATATATTTATTATTTTTATAATTTATGATTTTAAAATAAATACTTTGAGAAATAAATAATAATTAATTTATTTTTTTAATTATCATTAATCAATATTTTATATTATATTAAGTAATATAAAAATATAATTTTGATTTTTTTATTATTAATATAGTATAATATAAAATTATATAATAATATATATTATATAATTTTAATAAATAATATTTTTTAAAATTTTTATAAAATATGATATATAACAATATTTAATTTAAATATTACTATTATTTACGTAATAAAAGGTAAATATCTTTTAATTACTTAATTTATCTTAGATGATTTTTTAATAAAATATACAAAAATATATAAAAAGTATATAGAATAAATATATATTAAAACAATGAAAATTATAAGAAAAGTTAAAATATCTTCCAAATTAAAAATAAAAAAATGAATTAATTGATGATTAAAATTACAATTATACCATATTAATATTAGATTTTTAATCTAGATCTCAATAATCGATTTAACAATAAAAATATTATAAAGATGATACATATCATTAAAATTATAAATTTTTTAAAAATAAAAAAAATCAAAAAAATAATTTTAAGTTAGAATATAAAACTATACAATACCAAAATGAATTATAATATGAAGATAAAATATATTATAAATAGATATTAATTCTATATCCTATATCTATATTAATAATAAATTAACAACTTTATTTAATTTATTCGAAATTTATAAATAGTTTATTTTAATAAATAGCTAATTTATCTATTATCTTTAATAATGTAACATATGCTATAAATAACTAATTGAATCATCTTACGATAATCTCAAAAAATAATTTAAATCGTTATATTATAATTGACATCTTAAATAAGATAAAATATAAAATTAAAATAAATATAAAAGATATCATTAAGAATATGTTTAATTTTATTATTGCTCTAAAATAATATTTGGTTTTATTTAAATGATCTCTTAATATTAAGAGATAATCTATTTTGAAAAGCATTTAAAATTAAATAAAAATATTAATCTTTATGATATTATTTAAAATATTTTTGCGATAATTTAGTAAATTAACTTATATAATTTATTATATATAAATATATAATAAATTTTTTCTATTATTTATTAAAATTATATTAATAAATAATAGAAAATGTTTCTTCTAATTTAGAAGAAAAGAATTTTTATAATTAAAAAATAATATATAAACTGATTAATAAACAATAAAAAATTAATTAAAAATAATATTTTAAAAATATAATTAATATTTTATTTTTTAAATAACTAATATATTATTGATTACTTCATTAATAAGTATTATATAATACAGTAAAACAAAAGATAAGAAATAAATAATTTAATTATTAAATAAAAAATAAAATAATAATAAAGTATTAACTTACTAATTATAAAAATATTGATTAATATTAACTAAAAAATAATATATCTTTTTAAAATATATTTAGTTAGAAGTGAATTACTTAATTAAATATTTAGATAATGCTATTATTATTTTTAATAAAATAAATACAATATAAATAGTTTTATTGAAAATAAACATAAAAATAAATTATTAACTCAACTAATACAGAAAATAGTATTTGATCAATAATTTAAGATTTAAGAACTAAATAATTTCATTTTTTTAATTTATTAAAATTATAAAATCTTTATTTATTTATATATTAATATTATCTTTCAAAGACTTATAAATATTTTAATACATACTTGTTAATTTTTATATAAAATTTTAAAAAATCATTATACAATTCATAATATGAATATTAATTATATAAAAATTAATATTAATTAAATATTTTTTAAATTACTATTAATATTTAATTAATATTTATCTCTATTAATTTTAAATTAATAATTTAATTGTCTATATAGTTATATAAATTATAAATATAGAATTAAATTAATTTTATTTAATAAATTTATTTATATATAAAATATTTTATATATAAATTTGTATAATAATAACTAAAATTAATCATTTATTTTATTTTAATATTCATTAAAAGTTCAATAATTAAGATTTGAACTTTATTTTAGTAAATAAGATAAAACTTATATATAAATAAAAGATATATTTATTTTAATATTTTATTAAAATTAAATAAAAAATAATTTATTTTATAAGTTTAAATATTATTAAATACATCTATTATCATAATTATTTTATTATTAAAATAATCTTTTAAATACAAATGAAATATTTTTAGAAATTTTTTTGTTTCTTTTATATGAATAAATTATTAAATTTATTAAAATTATTTAAATAGAGATTTATATCATTAACTTTATATGCATCGTTTAAGTATTTATATATTATTAATTTATAATATTATTTTATATAGTTATCTATTTATTTTTAAATAAAAGTTAAATATATAATAATATTATTTAATAAGCTTCTTTTGAAATACAATTTTATAAATTTAAATTTTAAATATATTTTATATTGTTTTAAAAGAATTTAATTCTAGATAAATAAGTAATAACTCTTTTATCTTATATTTCATCTCTTCTTATTATTTAATACAAATTCATATTATTAATAATAAACTAATTTATATTCAATTAAAAATCAAGTTTAAATTATCCCTATTTTCTATTATAGTTTCATATTTTAAATTTTATACTTATAAAATACTAGTATGTTATATAGAAATTAATTTTATAATAAAGTATTATAAAATATAGAAAAAATATTTTTTAATAAAAATCATACAAATAAACTATAACTAATAAATATTATTAATATAATAAAATATCAAAATTAAAAAATAAAAAAAGTATATATATAATAAATATATACAACAATAATTTTAATCTTTTAAAAAACTAAAAAATAAAAGATTTTAGTTATGATTGAAATTTATATAACAACTGTATAAAAATTAATAACCAGTATTTTTAAAAAAATAATTAATGATAAAAATTGATTATTTGTTTAAAATAACATAACTAATTTAAGTAGAATACTATATAAAGATTAAGATTTATATTATATCTTTTAAAAGATTAAAATCTTAAGTTTCTTAAAACTTAATATCATTATTATGATTATTAATCATACATCTAATAACAATTTAATATATTCTATAATTTAATTATATATAATAAGTATTCTTTTATTGAGAATATTATTAATTTATGTATCTATAATAATAAGGAATATTTATTAAATAATATAAAAGATATAAAATATACATAGTTTTTTATACTTAATAGTATAACACTTATATAAAGAAGAGCAAACAACACAATAATTTAAATTTATAAATTTTTTAAAAAAATCTTAAAGATATTTTAAGAAAATTTCTTTTATTATATAAATTATTCTATTTTTTTATAAAAATAAAAATTAAATTATTAAAATAATTTCATGATATTCTTTTACTCAAAATAATAATCATAAGTAATTCTATAATTAAACAACTTTTAATTATTATTTTTTTATATTAAAAATAAATATTTTAATTATATAATAAAACTTAGTATAGAATTACTTACTTAATAGATAATAAATAAATAAAATCTTTTAATAAAGTTAATAAATTTAAAATAAAATAAATATTATTTTTCTGAATTTATAACAAAGTTAATAAAGAGTTATCAGGAATAAATAATATATAATTTTATCTTATATTTATATTCTTATCCATTGTTAAATGATAAATTAAACTAAAACTAAATTATAGAATTTTATTTATATGTTTAGTTCTTATTTTTTTAAGCAATTTTTTAAAATAACATGATAAATAACGTTATTAATTATTTTTTATTTAAGAAAATAAAATTAATGATTTAAACTTATAATAACTTAATCTAATTTTTATATAAACTATAATTATGCTTAATTTTATTTTAAATATTTATTTAATATTATATGAAAATTTATTTAAAAATATAACAAATGAATATAATAACTTATATAAATATAAAATACGTATAATACTATATATAATATATTTTAAAATAATTAATATTAATCATATTAATTGGAATTAAATCTTAAAATTTTATAAAAAATAATTTGTACTTTAATTTTTAAACAATGTATATAAATTCTAAAATTATAATTAGATTTTATAATCTATCAAATAAAAAAATAATCAACATAATTAATTATTAATTAAAAATTAATATAATAATCATTAATAGATGATATATTTATGATTATGTTATAATATTAATTAATAAAATCTACTTTATGTTTAATATTAATATTTTAAAGATTTTATGGATATTTAATTCATTACCAATATTTTTCAAAGTAAGTTTATAGTTAATAATAATTCTAAATAGATAGAATATTGTTATTTATCTTCATTAAGTAAAAAAAAATAATAATATAATTTATTTAACTTATTTAATTCATTAAAATGATAAGTTTATTTATTCTTTAAGTCTGATGTTTTAAAATCTTTTTCTAATTATCTTATTAGGGGAAATAAAAAATTTTATTTAATGATTCATAAATCATCTAAAATTAAATTTATATGATAATAAAAAGATAAATTTCTTCATTAGAAGACTGATATTATTAATTCTGAATTTAAATGAATCTTAACTTTATATCTTAGTTTAAAATGATAAAACGTCATTATAGAAAAGTTCTATTGCTTATTATATCATTGTTTCTATAAACAATATGTATTATTATAATAATAATACATATTAAAATTAATTAAATCCTATTTTAATTTTAAAAATAGGAAAATATCATCATAACTAGCATCATCAATATAATTAAAATGAATTTGACTATAATAAATAGTATATTAAAAATTTTTTATGCTAGTAGTTATTTATTTTGATAGATTTATAAGATAACTTAGTATTTAATTAAAAAATATTAAAATAGCTGTTTATAGATTAGCAATAAAATTTTTATAATTAGATGAATTATCTTTGATAGAAAGATCACTATCTTAGTTTATATTAACTATCTTTAATAGAAATTCATAAAATTTGTATATATATATCTTTTAGATGTTATAATGTTTTTTAAAAAATTATCATTATAATATTCATATAACAACTATATATTATTTAACAATTTTGATAAACTGTTTAAATAACAAGATTATTTTTTGATGTTTTATAAAAAAACTAAATAGTTTATAAAATAGATAATCTTTTGAATTTTTATTTTTTATTTATTAAGCTTTATTATCTATATTATTCAATAAATTTAAAATTTATAATTATATATAATATTATTAATTATTTTAATAAAAATCCTACTATATTAAAAATAAAATCTTAATTTATATTATATATTTTTATATATTTTAATAATAACTTAATAATCTATTCTTAATAATAAAAACTATCTAATTAATTATATTTCTATTTTATTTTAAATATTTTATATCGGAATATTCATTCTATAATATTTTTCTATTTAAGATTATTTTAATATTTTAACGATAAAAATGTAATTATTTTTTAGTTCTAGTTTTTAACTTATATTTATTTTTTCAATCATCAAAATATTTAGATATTCTTTAGTAAAGAAAATTTTTCTATAGTTAATAAACTAAAAAATAAGCTTTTATATTTATGGTTAAAAACAATTTTGTTTTTATATAAAAAATATTTTTTTAAAATTTAATTTTTCCAGTTATTACTTGTGAACTATAGTTTACAAGTTTATAATGGATACAAAGTTATATTTATATAAATTTAATTTATTTATGTTCTTAATTGAATTACTTTTATAATTATAATCAATTATTTGTGCTATAAAATATTTCAAAAAATAAAGTTATTTATATTTAATGTGATTAATTAAAATATTTAAAATTTCTATTTTAAATATTTTAATTCTTTAGATATAAGAAAATTACTAATATTATCAGTTAAAAATTACCATAATTTATAATCTTTTGTTAGATAAACTAAATCGATTATTTCATTCTTTATAATAAAGATACTATCTTTAATTTAGCATATTAGATATTGTTTTTGAATTTTATTAACAGTAAAATTGAATCATAAAAAATTATGAATAATCAAAGTATAAATTTGTTTTATTTTATTCTAAAATCTAATAATCTTAATTATACTAGATAAATAAATCTAATTTTTAAAAAATATTAAAAATATATAAAATATCTTATATATTTTTATGAAAGTTTCTTTTTAAGTGCTTGATATAGTGTTCATAATACTGTAACTTGTTTAAGTAGTTTACTCATATATTTCTTAAACAAATAACTGAATTTAAAAGATAATTTAGTTATACGAATAGAATTTAATATTAAATTATTAATATTTACACTGAAACTTAATATTATTAACTTGATATAGATTCATATAACTAGATAAAGTTTATTTAAGTAATTAAATTGATAATTGTATTTTTAGGATAAAATTAACACAATATAAATTTATAATATGTTTTATTTTATATTAATTTTTTTATTATTAATAATAAACCAATAATGTTATTTATTAAATAAAACTTATTATCACAATATTTTTATTAAATTGTATATATATTTTAAATTTAAAATTTTCTATTTATAATCATATAAGAAAATAGTTCTAACTTAACTAAAAGTTTTTAATAAATATTAATAACTAATTTTACGATTTTATTAATAATAATATTATTTTATCCTTCTTGGTAAGAAAAATGTATAAAATATATTTTCAGATTATATATTTCTAATATAAAACTTAATATATTTAATAATTTAAAAAATAAATTTCTATTTATGTTAATTATTTGTATTGAAGCAAATGAATTTTTAATATAGATAAAATTAAATAATTATTAACTAATTATTATTCTTAATAATTTAATCAATATATTTATAATAATATTATTTATTATTAATAAATAATATTAAATTACATATTAAATATATATTCGAATTATCAATAGATATATAATAGTAAACAATATTTTAGTTATTAATATCACTAATAAGGATCTTAATTTATATAAAAGAACTAAAGAAAATAAAATTAATATAAATAATCATTAATTGTATTAAATATCTTAAAATATTTAAAAAAAATTATTTGATTATTAATCATAAACAATATATTTAATTGCTAAAGTAATCACTGATCATTAAATATATAACTTTAAATATATATGTATTTATATTATTTACTATAATATACCATAATAAAATTAAAATATTTAGATAATTTTCTATATTTCGTTATATTAATGATAACTATTTATTATTTATTAAAATTTATACTATTTAGTTAACAAAAATTAATTTTTACTCGATTTATTGAATTTATTACTTAAGATTTTTAGAATAATTTAATTACTTTATTTGATATAGAAAATTTATGTTTTATTTCTATTCAATCTTTTATAATCTTAGTATCCAGATGTAATTAAAGTCGAAATTTTAAATTTATTAAAAATATATCATATATAGAATTTTTATTCTATAAAATATTTTATGTTTTAACAAATATATTACAGAATATTATTTGTTATTTTAATTGTTTTATAAACTAATTTATTCTTTTAATATCTTTTTATATTAAGTATATAGTATCTTAATAATTAAATTATTGACTACGTTATTTAATAAATAAAATATCTATATAATTTTTTTATAATAAAACATATAAAGTAATATTTAAAACATATTTATTTATATAAAGATAATTTTAATATTCGATAAATATTAAAATTAATCGTTATTTAATATATCTTAAAATTCTCACTTTTCAAAAAAAAATAAATTACTATATTAATTATTTTAATAATACGTCATAAGTATTTCTAATTTAACATTAACCATAATTTAACTAAATTGTTAAATATTTTATAATTATTATTTGTTATATTAATCTTATTTTTTATATAAACATATAATAATATTTTTATTAGATTAATTAAATAATATTTTAATTTTAAATGATACTTTAGTTCATTAATAAAAATAGATTTTCTTTATTAAATTAATGTATTCATATATTATCTATAATATTACTTATTTAATGTAAACGCTTAAAAAACTTAGTGTTAATTTATAATAATAAAGAGAATATATAATATAGTTTATCTACATCAAAAATATTAAACGTATTTTAATTATTTAATCAGCTTTAATAAAATTAAAGTTATAATAATATAATAATGATTAAATAGAATAATTAAAGATTTTGTATATAATATTTAAACATTAACTTAATGAACAAATTAATGTTATAATATTTTTATATACTTAGTTTAAAACTATTAATATTTTAATAAAATAAATAAATAAAATATATATTTTATGTTTATTAAATAGTAAACAAATTATTATAAGTGATTTTTAAAATATTTACTAATGTATTATTATATATATCATTTCAATTCACTAAATTTTATTATTATGATAAAAATCATAATGCATTTTAATATAATTACCTTTATCAAATATATTTTTTAATAAAATTCTCTATAAATAAAAGAAAAAATAAAAAAAATAAATAATAAAATTATAATATTTTTATATAAAATGATTTAATAATTATATTATAATTTTATTATTTATTTTTTAAAATTTACCTTTATTTTATTAATAAAATAAAGGTAAATAAATAAGAACTTTTTTTATTTTTTAAATAATTATTTTTATTTATTTCTATTGAATTAATAATTATCCATTTTAATTTTCAATACAGTTGATATTATTCTATTTACTTTTATTATTTAGTAATAATAAAGATATTTAAATTAAAAATATCTTTATTAAGAAAAACAATTAAAATATTTTATTATAAATATCAATAGTAAATTTACGTTTAATTTAAAATCAAAAGAAAATAGTAAATATGATTATTAAAATATAATTAATAAAATTAAATACTTAAATGATAATTGAAAAAAATATTGTTTGCTAATTAATTTAATAAGTATTTAAGATTCTTTTTTATAATTATAAAAATCTGTTTTTAACAGCTTCAACCAATATAGCTAATAATTGTTCAGTATCTTGCCAATCTAAGCATGGATCAGTAATAGACTGACCATACGTAATAGGTCTGCCATTAATCAGCTGTTGAGTACCGCCTATCAAAAAACTTTCTGCCATAATACCAGCGATCGCTAATGAGCCTTTTTTAAGTTGTTTAGCAATATTTTTAGCAACTTTTATTTGATATTGATAATTTTTTTTACAATTACCATGACTAAAATCAATAACTACTTGTTCTGGCAAACAAAATTGCTTTAAACAACGACACGTTATATCAATATCTTCAGAACTATAGTTAGGCTGCTTTCCACCTCGCATGATAATATGCCCAAAATAATTACCTTTAGTTTGATAAATAGTCATTTGTCCATTTTTATTGGGTGATATAAATACATGACTATCACGTGCTGCACGAATAGCATCGATAGCAATATTAATATTACCATCAGTACTATTTTTAAAACCAACTGGATAAGAAAGTGCTGATGCCATTTGACGATGAATTTGGCTTTCTGTTGTTCTGGCTCCTACTGCTCCCCAGCTAATAAGATCAGCTACATATTGACCAGTTATCATATTTAAAAATTCAGTTGCTGTTGGCAAACCTAGTTTATTAATATTAGTTAATAACTCGCGTGCTAATCGTAGACCTTTATTAACTTGAAAAGAATTATTGAGATCTGGATCTGAGATTAAACCCTTCCAACCAACTATCGTTCTTGGTTTTTCAAAATATGTGCGCATTACGATTTCAAGATAATTCTTATATTTTACATGTAGCTTAGCAAGCAATTTAGCATATTCAAGTGCCGCGTTTGTATCATGTATTGAACATGGACCAATAATAACCAATAGTCGTTGGTCTTTTCCTGTTATAATAGATTCAATAGATTTTCTTGACTTTTTAACATTTTTAATAATTTCTTTAGAAACCGGAAATTCATTAGCAAGCGCTTGAGGTGTAATAAGTCTGCCAATAGGCAAAGTTCTTAAGTAATTAGTTTTATACATATTTATCTCAAAAATTCTTTTTTTTAACATATATTTCTATTAAATAGACTGGTATTACAATAACTTAAAAATAAATGTGATCTAGCAATTGTTTAAATATTTTTAAAGTAAAAACTATTTATTAATTAAATTCAAACATATTAAATATAGATTAGTTATATAACCCAAATATATCGATAATTTTATTTAAAGATAATATTTTTTAAAATTAAACTTGGTTATATTGAAATATAAATAATTATTTTTTTAAAAAATAATTTATATCATAATTAACTTTAAACTAAGAAGTTAAACATAAATATCTGTTTTTTAAAAGGATCTCTATATTAATAACTATTCTAGTTGTTCAAGATTAATTAAGATAATTATTAAATTATAAAATTTATTTATATAAGCTTTACTATAAAAATTAATTAATACCTTAGATATAATAAGTATATATAAATAAATACTTATTTATTTTTTATTATAAAAATAGATTAAAACAACTTAAGTCTGATTAACTATTTTAATAATTTAACAACATCATACTCTAATATATACTTAATTATTTAAATTATATAAATAATATGAATAAAAATTATAGATTATATATATTTTGATTATAATTAAGACTTACTTTTTATTTTAATTGGATTTATTCTTAGAATAGATAATAACTAAATGGTTGATATTAGTTTTTAAATAAATTTAATTAATTATTTATTTTATTTCTTCGATAAATTTATTAATAAAAATAAACAGTATCTATAAAAAGAAAATTTTTAATAAAATTAATATAAAATATCATAATATAACTATTTTATATCGTTATTATTAAGACCATGATATTAATATAAAACTTTTCGTTAATATCTTTTTTTATAAAATTACTTTGATTTAGTTTTTATGATATTACATATAATTTATAAACTAAAGTAATGTTCTTAAATAACATATTTACTACTCAATAAAACTTGTTATTTTGAGATATATTAATTTATAACTAATCATTAATCTTAATAAATTTTATATTAATAAAATTATATCAAATTAAAATTATCATCTAGTTATTATAACTATAATATTAAACTTAAAATAAATATTATTTATAAAATAATGGATATTAATATGATAAGCAAATAGATAAAGATTTAAAAGTATCAAAATAACCTAATTACTTTTAATATAGTTATGAAGTTAAATCAATAATCATAAAATTAGGTAATATTAATTTAAATAATACTATAAGTAATAGAAAATTATATATTTCTAAAAATTAATTTTAAAAGTATATTTAATAAATAATATATAATACTATTAATTTAAATTAAGTAAAAGATATTAGTAAATAATTAGATATCTATAATACTGTATTAATAAATATAATTTGCAAAAAAAATAAAATTATCAATTAAAGTTAATAATAATAAATTGTTTAAGAAGAACTTATATTTTTAATAATAAAAAATAATTAAATTCTAATTTTTATTCTTAGAGAAATAGTGAATTATTTTTATAAAATAACTAATAATAATTTTACAATTCTTTATTAAATAATTATTTTCATTTATTTTTTATTTCATCTATCAATAATTCTAGTAATACAATTAAATATATATAAGATATGTTAAATTAAATAAAAATTTTTTATCATGAAAGTAATATATAAATTTTATTTATATTAATAAATTATTAATTATAATTAAAACTTATAAAGTTAATAAATACAACTATTAAAAGATTAATTATAATAAATGAAATAGTATTAATCAAAATTAAGTAATAATTTTATTTATTTAGCTAATGATTAAATTTATTTAATAAGTCTTAAAAAACTTATCATCAATTGTGTATCTTTGATATAGTATAAATAATATATTTTGTTTATAAATTAAATAAAATCATATAAAATTATAAGTGAGTTATAAAGTTATGATGTCATTATTTAATAATGATCTTACTTAAATCGTTTTTATATTAATCATTTAATAAAAAAATTATAACGTAATTTATAATTATTAATTAAAAGTGAATTTTTTATTTATTTTTAATTTTAAATTAAATAAATATGTTAACTTAAAATTAATAATGATTTTTATAAATCTAATAAAGAAAACTTAATGTTATATTTTATAAAAAGGTATATTTTATCATAAATAACTTTTAAAATATATTTAACTTAAGTTTAATTGCTCAAATCTAACTTTTAATATCATTAAATTAACTAATTTTAAATATAATTATTTAATCTTCAGAAATATTATTTAAATAAAATTTATTATTTCATCTAGTTTATTATAATTTAATAATATAGCTAAAATTCTTTTAAAACATGATATATAAAATTTTATATTAAAATTTTAATTATTAAATGAAAATATTTTATTTTATATTTTATTTTTTTATTTATTGAGATAATATGAATTAATTAATATTCAGTTATAGTTTTTATTTTTGTTATTATTATTTGATTATTTTATTAATAGAAATAATAAAAATATTAATTTTTAATAGAAATCAAATCAATAAACATCGAGTCTAATATATAAATTTTACACTTATAATATATTTCATAAATATAAATATTTTATAAAATAATTAATAAAAATAAAAAAATTAATAATATTTTTTCTATTAATTTTTAATTTATAATGATAAAAAAAGTAATTGTATTTTTATTTAGTAAAATTGTTTCTTCTGATTAATTTTTATTAATTAAGTTTATCTCATGAATTTAGTATAAAAAATAAAATAGTAAGAATAAATTAATTATTATGATTGTTTTTATTCTTTTAATTAACTGTTTAAAATTAAAATAAATTGTTTAGTGATGTAAAATATCTATAAAAGTATTTTATCCAATAAATTTAAAATAAATTATCAACTTCTATAGAAATCATTTAAAGAGTTTTACATCATTTTTGTATCTAATAATAATTATAATAAACAATAAAATAAATAATAAGATTTATATATAATAAAAGTTATATTTAAATTACATAAAACAATAAATACAAAACAATATATTATTTATAATTTAATTATAAATAATTATAAATTATGTTATTAATTATATAGAGATTATGTGCTGGTATATTATCATATCAAAAAAATAAATACTTTTGATATTTAACTTTATATCATAAAAATACTTGATAACATTATCTGTCTAATTATCCAAAGTTATTTACTATATTAATTGGAATTCTTAGTAATTTAAACTACCTAATTAATGTTATATAATATATATATTAAAGTACTTTAAATAACTTAAACTTAAATAATATTTTATTAATATTATTCGTTAAGTTATAATAATTTATTTAAGAAATAAACTGTAATATAGATTTTCTTAATTATCAGTTAATTATAAGCATTATATAATAATTTGCTGATATTTCTTAAGGTATTAAGAATTTTTTTTGATAAAAAGAATTAAATACTATATAATATTAAAAAATATAAATAAAGTTAATAGGTTTGTTTTTTATGATACTCTTTAGTTAGATACGAAATAATAATTATTCATTATTGTGATTAAAACTAATAAATTATTAATAACAACTTTTTTGATTATCTATATAAGAAAATTTTTTTATAAATAATATTTAGATTAAAATATATTTTTATTAACTTTAAACTATTTTAAAAGATAAAATATATGCAATATATTCCATAGTTAAATAATTAAGTTTTTAAAATTTATATAAAAATATAATTTAATACAACTTATAATCTATATAAAATCATCAATAAATAGTAAAGTCAGGTAATAAATATAAAAAAATAAAAAATTTATAATTAATAGTATTCATAATTCTAATAATACTAAATAATATTAAATAATATATTTTATTATTTTATTTAATATAATAATAAAATTAATAAAAAATAAGATTTAGTATTAATTATATTAACTTTATTTTTAAATTAATTTAATCTTTTTCTATATAAGTTAGTTATAACAAATTAAATTTTTTTATTTTATTAAAAAATAATCATTGTTAATAAATGATAATACGAAAATTAATAGTATTATACTATTAATTTAATTTAAAGAAATGATCATATAAATTAAAAATAAATAGTAACTATTTATCATTATTATTATATATTAAGTGATTGTAATAAAAGATATTCATCTTATATTAATTTATCTATCTAATAGAAGTAATTTCATTAGATAACTATTTAAATAAAAAGTTAAATAAAAAATATTAATTCCAGAAATAAAGTTATAAAAAAACATTGATTAGATCACTATAATTATTTTAACTGTAAAAATCAGAAAAACAATAAATTAAAACTATAGTAAAATATCATACTATCAATATAAAATAAGTTTTAATTAAATCAATAAAAAATATAATAAATAAATCATTTTATTAATTACTAATAATTAGAAATATAATATATATATTATATACAATCATTATTGTTAACCTTAACAATAATGATTGTAAGTTATTAAAATAAGTAATTATTTAATACTTTAAAATTTACTCTATATTAATTATTTTTAATAAGTAAACTTTTTATTTCTTCTAAAAGTAAGAATTTTTTTACTTATGATTAAAATTTAATCAAATATATTAGTATTAATCATTTTTGTATACATTCTTGTATAAGATATTAAAGTTTTTTATTAACTTTATCACTTATTACTAGGATAGTATTACATGCTATATAGTATTTTATATATTGATAAGAGTAATAATTAGATTATGAGATATTAAGAACTATAATTTCATTATTAAACTAATAATATTAATTATTATTAATAATTAATATTATTAGTTTAATAATGAACTCTTAATCTTTTATTTTAATTGAAAATCATTTAATTAATATTAATAATTTTCTGATATAACTAAATATAAAATTCGTTCTTGTTATTTTTTAATATCTTAATATTTATTCGTTAACTTATTTTAAAGTAAATTATATTATCGTACTTACTTATCAAAATCAATATTTACTATAGTGATAAATTAATTTATAATTTAATATATAAAACATTAATCTGAAATAATATACTTGTATTCTTTAAAATAAAGAATAATAATTTAATCGCTATAATTCTACTTCATGAAAAATAAATAATTTAATTACTATTATATTTTAATATTATCAAACTATTAACAATAAATAATTTAAATTATATTTATTGAAAATTTTTTTAAAATATTAAATTTTATTAATTTTTTATTATAAAAGTTTAGTATATTTTATATATATTCAATATATACTTTTATCTATATAAAACTAATTATAAAAAATATAAATTTTATTTTTATGATTAAAATTAACGAATATTTAGAATTTAGATATGGAAAAGACTTGTCAATTTTATAATTTATCTAATCTAAAGTTAAAAAAATATTTATTATTTTATGATAATTAATTTATGATTAATTATATCTTTTGTTATCTTAAATAATCAGTAATGATAAATAAATTTAAAATAAATTTATTATTAATATTTTCTTATTAAATTTTAATTTAAATTATTTTAAGAAACTATATTACTTTTACTGATATAGATATTATATAAGATACTTATTATATTTAATTGAAAACTAAATAATGTTGTCTTTATTAATATAAAGATGTTTTAGTTAATTTAATTTTATTATCTATTAATTTAGATTTTTAAAAATACATGAAGATAAAAACTATATCTATAATTAAATATAATCTCTATTTATTATTAAACGAATATTTTATACTTATTAGTATATAAGTAGTATATTTATTATGATAATAGCTTTATTATATCTAATTTTTATTTATTTAAATAAAAACATTATATTTGTTTTTTTTAATTTATTTATATTATATAGAACTAATTTATATATAAATTAGTTCTATATAATATCATATTAATAACATGATAATTCAATAATTGATTGTATAATAATCTATTATTTTACTATTTTAATATAAATAAATTACTTATGGTTTTACTTTTCTTATTATATAATATATATTAGATTAATAATTTATTAATTATGTATTATTAATATTTTTTATAAAAGTAAATAATTTAACTAAAATTAAAATTTTTAAAATTTATTAATATAATTTTTTAAGATAAATAATTGAATAAATATTTCTTTATCTATAATTCTAGTTTTACTAAAATTCCATTAATTTTTATTTTTAAGTATATATTTTACATTAGTTTAATAAACATAATAATAGAACTTTATTAAATATATTCATCAATAATATTATTAATATTCATTTTTGATAAAAATTATTTATTAAAAATAAAAATATAGATTATTAATTCATATTCATTAAATACTTTTCAAATAGAATATCAAAAGAATATTAATCTTAACTTTATTCATATAATTTAAATTCTTAGTTCTATAAGAAAATTATTTTTTTTAAATTTAATAAAAACTACTATTTATAAGAAAACATAAATTAAAATAATCAAAATTTTAAAATAAATTAATGAAAATATTGATGATAAATATAACTTTTAATACTAAATTAATTTTATAAGTAAAAGCATAAACTTAAAGTAAAGATATAATACACTTTAATATATTTCACTATATTCCTGATTTTATTAAAAATAACTTATTAAATTTTTAATTTATAAAAACTTTTTATTATTGTTGAAATTAATAAACTTATTTTATTTGGAATTAAATTTTTTAATCATTATTAACCATCATTAAATTAATTATTTATTTTTTTTAGATTTAAATAAAAACTAAATTAAAACTTATTTATATATTTATATTAAAAATAAATATTCAATTTTTTAAATTTTTATAGTGAAAAGTTATAATTTAATTATTATAATTTTTATTTATTTTAATATTTTATAATCCTCTATATAATATAAAATATATTGGAGTTCTATTTAGTTTACTACAATAATAATTAAGATAATATAATATATTTATCAATGATTCTATTTATTATTATTCTATTATTAGAATTTTATATTTAATATAGTAAATATTAATAAAATATATAATTAAAAATTTATTAAAAAATTATTTATACTATATTTTTAAATAAAATTATCAAATTTACTTTTCTGTAAAGTAATTTATTGATTTATTAATATTTTATTATTTTATAAAAAAATATTAAATTTCTTTTGAATTTTTAATCTTTGTTTTATCATTTTAATAATGATATAATTTATATTTAAATTATATATTACATTTTAATTATAAAAATTATATTTTCCTAATAATTTTTACATTTATTTATTCTAAGTTATCAAATTAATTAACTAATTTATTATATTAACACTTATTCGTCATATTGTTATTTCTGATTATTATATTTATTTATTTATTATTAAAATGATAATACAAGATTATTATCTTATAAGTTAAATTTTATATATTAACTACTTCTATACTAATCTATTAATTGATTTTTTCATAATTATACTATATATTATTTTGTTTTATATTATTGTATTTTTTTTGTAAATATTAAATTAAAATAAAAACATAAAATCATATTTTCAATTTTTTATTCTATAAAACACTTTTAATAATAAAAGGATGTATACGATAGAATTTGAAGTAATTAGATAACTTTAAAATATGATGATTTTTGACACCAATATTTGATGATATTTTCTGCTATCATTTTAATTAAGTATCTATTATTGAATATATCTTGACGTTTTACTTTATCAATATTAATTATAGTATATATTTTTATAATTAGTAATATAATATATAAAAGTATCTTGTAAAAATAATAATTTTTATTTTGTTTTGAAGATAGATTGTTATCTAAATTATAAATTTTAACTAAATAAAAACTATATAGCAATAGTTAAGATAATTTAATTAAATTATGTTATTTAACATATAAATTTTGTTAATTATTATACATAAATTTATTATTTATTATAAATATAATATCAATAATATAATTTTTATATTTACTATTAATAATCATTATATTTTTAAAATAAAAATATAATTAATTTTATTTTAAAATAATAAAATTCAAATGTTATTATAAATAATATTTTAAAAAATATCAACATTATATCAAAAAATTGATTTAATGTTATATTGATTCCTCAATTGTTTTTTATTTATTTTATATTTTTATTATATTATTTATATATAATTTCAAATTACTTATATAAATTTAGATATAATAACTTTTAAATAAGACTTATTTAAAATAAAGTAAATAAATATAATAATTTATTCTATTAAATATTAAACCTATGAATAAATAACAAAAAAATTTATGGATGCTATATAATTAAATTAATATTATTAATATTAATTTAATAAAAATTAATAAATATATATTAACTTTCAATATATAAAATTTTTTATAAAAAACTTATTAATTATATTTAATAAATAGATTATTCTTAATGATATTAAATAAAAAAGAAAATCTATCAGAAATTTATAAGATAAATATAAGTTTATATATTAAATTTTTTAAAAAATATATAAATATAGTATTATATAAAAATATTATTTTACTAAAAACTACATTCAAAGAATAACTCATTTAAGTTAAATTAGAATTAATTATTATTGATAATATTATAAATAAATTTATAAAGTTTATTTTTAATAAAAATTAATTTTTATCTTTTAAAAACTTTAAAATAATATTTTAAAATAATTTAAACATAAAGATAATTGAAATATTAATTAAGATAATCTTATTAATTTTAAAATCTTTTTATAGCAATTATTTTCATTTAAATTGTTTAATAAACTCAATTGGTTTTGGGACAGAGACCTCGTTCATCCAAGTAGTAAGTAAATTATGTGATACAGCTAAAACAACTGGACCAATGAAAAGACCAATAACACCAAATGATAAAATTCCACCAATAACACCAATCAAAATAAGTATCATTGATAAATTTGCACCTATTTTTATTAAAATAGGGCGTAATATGCTATCCATTGTTGCGACAACTATACTCCATATAATCATAATTATAGCCCATCTAGTATCACCTGATAGGAATAACCATATTATTGATGGTATCATAATAAATAACGGACCAAGTTGAGCAATACAACATATAAAAATAAGAATTGTTAATATTGCAACATATGGAATATTTGATAAAACTAAACCAATGCCGCTAATAATTGCTTGTATTAATGCAGTTACAACTACACCTAAAGCAACAGCGCGAATTGATTGAGCAGCAAGTAAAATAACAGTATCACCTCTTCTACCTGCTAAACGAATAGCAAAATGTCGAATATTTAATGTAACACTTTCTCCATTTAGAAAAAGTAAATGACTAAATATTAACATTACAATAAGATGAAACATGAAACGACCAGCATTAATAGCTTGTTCCAAAAGCCAACTTGTTGCTTCACCAAGATAAGGTTGTAATTTAGTAATTAAAGCATTACTGCTATTAGCTATCAACGCATGCCAACCATAAAAAAGTTTATTACCTATGAATGGTAAATTTTTCAATAAAAGTAGATCTTGTGTTCTAATTTTAGAAGGCGATTTTGCCCATGTAATTAATGTATCACCATTTTGTATTATGCTACTAATTAATATTGCAAAAGGGATAGCAAATAATAATGCTACTAACAGTGTCATTATTATACTTGCTAGCCATTTTTTATACCATAATTTATTTTCAATTTTTTTAAATAATGACCAAGTTGCAATAACAACCATTCCTGCCCAAAGAAAACCAAGTATGAATGGTTTTAATATTAAAGAACATGCTGTTAACATTAATAAAATAGCAATTATACTAAAAATAAATTTAGGTAAATCATTAGTATATTTCATTTTTTCCATATATATTAGCCTGATTATAAAGATAATAAACTTGATATTATCTGTATTTTATTTATTATATAATTAATCATATATTATATAAACTAATAAAAATTGGAGGAATAATGGAGTATATTAAAAATATTTTAAATAATAAAAACTTTATTACCACATTTTATATAGTATTTATCTTTAATAAAAAGTAGTATATAAAATATAAAATAACACCAATTTGAAAAAATTAACTAGTATAGTAATTTTCTATATAAACGATTTTTATTATCTAAGTCAACATATAATGTTATCTCCTAATTTATTTGTTAAAGTTACTGCATTGCACAATGTTAGATTGTAGAATTTTGATTATTATTAAAGTTTTTAATAACAAAAAATAAATCATTTATCGATAAATATTTAAATGAAAAGTTATATTAAATCGCAATAGTTATATTTTAATTATAAAACATCTGCATTTTATTCTGAAATATTTTTTAATTATTAAAATAAATATAAATTTTCTTATGCTTATCTTATTATAATAGTTAATAATTAACTGATGATTTCATTAAAAATATATAATAAGAATTACTATTTCATTAGATCAATTTTTATCATTAAAGATATTATAAATTCTTAAGTAATATTTTTTATTAACAGATAAGCTATTTTATCGTTTTATTAATATAATTTTTTTAAAATAAAATTCATCTATTATTTTATTTTAAAAAAATAAAATAATAGATGATAACTAATTCTTAGAATATTCAAAATTATCAAATAATATCTTAATCTTGTATCTATATAAATAAAAACGATCTATATTTAGAATTCATAAAAAACTTTAAGTTGTAATTTCTAAAACAAATTATTGCTTTAATATAATAGAAACAACAAATTACTATTTTTACTTATTTCCTAATTTTTAATTAACATTAAAATAATACTATTTATCTTTCTTTAAGAAAGATAAATATTGAAAACATATATTGATATTTTAACTAATCATATTAATTAGATAGAATATATTGATTTAGAAAAGAAATTACATTATAAATTATATAATAATGAAAGCTATTTTAAATCTATTTAAATTATTATAAAATACCTAAAAATTAAGTTTCATCTAAATATATTTTTTATTTATGATAAAAAAATAAAAAAAGATTATTATAAATATAAATTATACAAAATATAGTTTTATTATTAATAAGAATTAATTAAAACTTAATATTTAAAATAAAAGAATCATAAGCAAATAATAATATTTTATTTATCTCATAAAATTCAAATTTATTAATAATATAATAAAACAAATAACTATTTACTAATTGTGAATAACTATAGCTATAATTATTATATAAAAAAATCAATTATAAAATGAAAGATTTTTAATAAAATAAAAACTAATTAAGGAATATTCAAAATTATATAAAAATTATAAATAAAAATAATTAGTAGTATAATTGGTATACAAAATCTAGTTATTTTAAATTAATAAAAATATAATATTAAGTCTTAGATTTAAAAAAGACGTATGTGATTTATTAAAAATCAATAATATTAAAATTATTATCTTTTATAATCTAACATTAGATTAAATTATTAAATATATGATTAAAGTGTTTAATATTACATATTTTATATATAGTAGTAGCATATGTTAATAAAAAAAATAACGGATCTTTCATAAGATAAGTATTTTTACTATTTTAGTAAAATTTATTTGTTATAGTAAAAATAAATTTGTATCAATTTATTTCTTAATATACATTAATGAAATAAATTATTAAAATTTATTTAGGATAATGTTAAAAATAATTAAATATATAGATATATTAGTTTTAATTTAATTAATCAGGTGATATAATTAAAATATATCTAAAGATTTTTAATTAAAAGTTCTAAATTTAAATTTAGCGAAATAAAGTATTAATATAATTATTTTACCTTCTTATTATTTTTTAATTTAATTATTAGCAGAATAATGCTATGGATATTTTTTAATTTTATTTTTTGATAAAAATAAAATTAATATTAAATATTAATTTATGATAACAATGATATTGTATAAACTTCTATTAAAATTGTTTAACAAAATGATAAGATGTGTAAATTTCTTAGAAATTATTTTATTATTTGTGATTTAAGTTAGATTTTTGAAAATATTATTATTTAATATAATCATAACTTTAATTTTATTAAAATAGAAAATAATAAATTTTATTTTAATCATTAAACTAAACTAATATTATTTCTTCTATAAATTATATAGGATTGGTTAATATAACATATAGTTTATTTAATTAATAATTAAATTAAGCACTATTAATTTCATGATGTATGTTAATATTTTATAAATATAAAAAGTAAATTTTGATATCACTTCATAGTTTCATTTCGTAAATATATTATATGCTATCTAATTAATAAATTAATTAACGATATATTTTAAAAAATTATTTTTATGATATATTATAAAATTTATAGTTAATAATAAAAAATTAATTATAAATTAAATACTTTATATTATTTATAATCTTAATTAGTTAACTTAAATTATATGATTTAATGATTTTTTATTTATCGTAAATCTTATGAATTAACATATAGGTATATATCCTATATAACAGAGAATAGATATGATTTGTTAATTAATATTCGTAGATTAACAAAATCGATTAGCTGCTAATAATTAATAATTATATTTCATCTTATAGGTTTAATGATTATATTTCTAAATTTAATATATTAATTAAAATTAATAGTTTAACTTTAGTATGTTTATTTTTGGATACTGATATATTAATATTATATATTTTCAGATTACTAATTCTGTATTTTTCTCATTAAGAAATACATAAAATAAATTTTTAATTTAAATTATTCAATATAATTATTAAATTATATATATTTTTATGAAAATAAAATAAAGATTATTTTCGATTTATTTACTTAAAATAATTTTTATTGATAATCTAAAATTATATAAATATTTTATTAAAATAAATCTGTATTTTATTTATTTAATCAAGTTATATTCAAAATATATAGATCTATCTAATAGATAACTTTCATATGGATATCTATTAACTTTATAAAAAGAAGCTTATATTAAAATTATATTTATTAAAATATATAAATAAAATTTTTCAGAGTTAAATAATACATAATAGCAATTTAGTTTAAATTTTAATTTAAACTATAACAAGTTAATAATATGAATGATATTCAAAAACTCTTGTAACTCTTTTGAATAAAGAAAGGAAGATTTTAATATAAGAATCGTAATTTTATATATTATAAGCATGGTGTAAATCTTTAATATTATTTAGAAAAAAATATAAAATTATAAATTTTCTTGATTAAAAAAAAATCAACACACCTGTTCCTATATTTATAAGATTTATTACTTAAATATTAATAATATAATTATATTATTAAATAGAAGAAAATATATAAAATTATTTTATCTCTAAAATAAACTTATCTTAATGATACTTAAAATTAATATTATTTTTAATAACATATTTTATATTTTGTTAAAAAATTTTTATTTTTAAATAAATTAGAAATTAAATTATATTTGAATCACACTAAATTAATATTCCATTAATATAAAATATTAAACTAATCTAATTTTATATTATAAAATTAGATATAAACTATAAATCATAAATTAATTTAATTAATAAGTTTAACAATAATTTTATTAAATTGGTTTATAATAATAATTAGGTAGATTATATGAATATAATTTATATTACTATTTAATAAAACTAAAAAAATTATAATAATTATAGATCGTGTAGCTAATTTTATTTTTGTTATGCAAAAACCTATTTATTCATTAATTGTTATTATGTTAAGTTGATTTATAATTTTATTGATTTAAATAAGAGTTTTATTCTTATTAGTTGATAATATTACTATATTCTATTAATAATAAATATTATACGTTGAGAAAATTAAACATATTTTATAAATAGTTTTAAAATATATAATAGATTTTCTTAACTATATTTTAGTTAAAATATTAATTACTATTATTTATAATTAATAAAACAAATTATTATTTTTATCTTAAATAAATACTAAAATATTCGTGCTAATAAAAATTATTTTTTTAATTAATTAAGATTAATCAGTAAATAATATTTATTATTATATTTTATATATAAATATTATTACTAATTTCTGATAATTTAACAACATATTAAATTTATACTTAGTTTCTATTTAAATTTATTAGTATCAACTTTAGAATAGTATAACTTTAATGTTAAGTAAAAGAATTTATATGATATACAATATTAAATATTATAGGAATCAAAATATAATTAATAATTTATATTGTTAAAAATATTAGATACAACAATTATAAATAATACGTTTCTAATAAAAAAATTTTAGTGGATGATTAAAATCATAATTAATTTTAAAAGATATATCTTTAATCAGCAATAACAAAAAAATATTTAAAATATTTTGTTTTTCGATTAATACAAGAAAGATCCTATATTAAAAATAGTTTTATTATATATTCTATAAAATATATTTGTCTATTACAGCTTTTAAATAAAAAAATCGAATGATAATTTAATTATAAATATTTTATATAAATTTTTATAATATGATTAAACTTTAAATATAAATTTAGTTAGAGTTTATTGCAACATAAAAATATTTAAAATATCTATAAATTTATCAAAATCAATTTTTGATGTTTTTATTAAATTTAAATATTAATATTATCTTATTTTATTTTATGTTTTATATAAAAATATACGATAAAAATAAATTTATTTATAAAATTACATATTATTAATATAATATTTTTTATATTAATATTAAAATTATTGTATAGACTTTTTTATCTTTTAGAGAAATGCTTTTCTCATACAGAATTTTCATGATTAAATTATATTTAGTTTAAATAAAAAAAGTATATAAATTTTCATTTTTATTATAAAATAAACTATTTTTAATTATTTTAGTGTTCATTTTTATAAAAAACTAAAATATTTTTTCCGATTATATAAACATAATTAATAAATTAATTAAATTTTCCACTATTTATAATTTCTAATTATAGATAAATGTAAAATAATTACATTTAACTAAGTTAAATGTAATTATTTTTTTGATGTTATTACGAATCAATAATAATAATTCTTATTAAATAATATTTTCAATCTATTCTTTTATATTTTTATATTTTATCTAAATTTTCTTAATATTATAATTTAATTTTCGATATCAATTTTAAATAAATTTCGTTCTTTTAACCAATTTCCTTTTTACTTATCTTAAATTAGTGAATATCAACGTTTTAAAAATAAACTTTAAATATATAATATTATTATCTAAATAGTAATAAGTTACCATAAATAAGATTTTTTAGTTACATAATAATAAGAAATAAAATAATAAACGTAAATCTTTTTATTTTTTTATTGATAATTAATTATGTATCTTTATTTTTTTTAAAATATATTAAGTATATTAATACTGTATATAAAAGTAATAAAATCTGAAATATATTATTTTATGATGAATACAAGTATAGATATATTCATGAATAATATTTATATATATTGATATTTCATAATACTATATAATTATGAACTAAATTAATCTTATTAACTACAAATTAATTATATTATATTTAAATTTTTAATTTTTATATTACTTTTTATATTTTTATCATTTCATTCCACTTAAAAACAAAAATATAGTATCTTACTATTTATATAAATTTATACTTAAAATATATATTTAGTTTAATTTAATAAATTATTATTTTTATTTATTATTTTCATAAAGTTAGCTCTATTGTTTTTATTAAAAATAAAATATTTTATTGATATAAAATAGAAATAAATATCTTTCGTTTAATTCAATCTATTTTTGTTTAAACTATTTAATAAGTCTGTTTTATTTCATATTAATAAAACTTAATTACGTCATATGTAATTAAATAAAAAATATTATTAAATATAATTAAATAACTTAGCAATGTTTTCTGTAACTAAAAAAATAATTATAGTAATAAAATTGTGTTATCTTATCGATTTTATCGATTCTTATGTTTAAATATAAGATTAATAGCAATACTTTTAAAGCAAGAACGATCCAATTAATTAATGTAATTTTCTTACATAATGTATTTATGCTCTTCCAGAATTATATTTTATAAAAATGAAATTGATTAATCTTAACAATTATTTTTGTATCTACATTTTGATAATCAAAAATAATTACTGTATAGAATACCATATACTATAGTTATATTAATTTTTCTATTTTATGTAACATAATAGATATTCAGTATTAATATCTAATTACATATAATAGTTCTTTCTTATTGATAAAAAATTCTTGTAATAATTAAAAGTAAACTACGTTTTATATTTTAAGTTAAAAATTAATTAATTTATAATTAATAATAAAAATTGATTGCTTAATTATTTTTTTCTTTTTAACATAAATGCGTATGAATTTATGAGTTAGTTTAATTTTTAAATAATTTTAATGAATTACTAATTAATAAATAAATTTAAAAACTGTTAATTAATAATAAAAATAAACGCCACTTTTTTATAAAAAAATACTCTAATAAAATATACTCTTAAAATAAATTGTTAAGTAATTAATACTTTTATTACTATATTAAATATCAATTAAAATAAATTTAACTATAATCTATAAAATGATTTTATAAAATTAATATATTGAGGTCAATAATGGCAGAGTATGTCGATACTTTTTCTTTAAATAAAACAAATTGGCACGGTGTTACGATGACTGATAAAGCTGCTGATAAAATTCGTAATTTGATGAAAAAAAATCCTACTAGCCAAGGACTATCTATTAATATTAAGAAATCTGGCTGTGCTGGATTAGGATATATCATTAAATTGATAGATAAATCAACTAAAGAATATTTAATGTTTGAAAATAATGGAGCTAAACTTTTTGTTCACATAAAAGTAATGCCATTTATTGATGGTACAGAAGTTGATTATGTTCGTGATGGACTTAATCAAATATTCAAATTTAATAATCCTAAGGCTCAATACACTTGTGGTTGCGGTGATAGTTTTAACATTTAAGTGAATCAAATTATGTCACAACATAATATAGAAATTAATAATGATATTCAACAATGGTTAGTAGAACATTCCTATAAAGAGGGTTTTTTTACTAAGGTTGCAACAGATAAATTAGTTAAGGGGCTTAATGAAGAAATAATTAAAGAAATTTCAGCAAAACGTCATGAACCTAGTTGGATGTTACAGTTTCGTTTAGAAGCTTATCAATATTGGTTAAATATGAAAGAACCTCATTGGCTTAAAGGATATTATCCTAATTTAAATTATCAAGAATATAGTTATTATGCAGCACCGTCATGTGATAGTTGTGATAATAATTATAATTCTGAGATTATTAATTCATTAGATGATATTAATAATGTACACAAAAATAATTATCTAACTAAAGAGGTTGAAGAAGCATTTAATAAACTTGGCATACCAGTACGAGAGGGTAATTCAGTTGCGGTAGATGCAATTTTTGACTCTGTTTCTGTTTCAACAACTTATTGCAATGAATTAGCGAAAATAGGTATTATTTTCTGTTCATTTAGTCAAGCAATACAACAGTATCCTGAATTGGTAAAAAAATATATTGGCACAGTTATTTCTAATAGAGATAACTTTTTTGCTGCATTAAATGCTGCTGTAGCTTCTGATGGTACTTTTGTTTATATACCAAAAGGTATTCGTTGTCCGATAGACTTATCAACTTATTTTCGCATCAATACAGATAAAACAGGTCAATTTGAACGAACTATATTAATTGCTGATGAAGGTAGTTATATTAGTTATATTGAAGGGTGTTCTGCTCCTGTTAGAGATAATTATCAATTACATGCTGCTGTAGTTGAAGTTATTATTCATAAAGATGCTGAAGTAAAGTACTCTACTATACAAAACTGGTTTTCTGGTATCGAAAACAAAACTTCTGGAATTTTAAACTTTGTTACAAAACGAGCTTTATGTGATGGTGAAAATGCTAAGATGTCTTGGACACAATCTGAAACAGGGTCGGCTATTACTTGGAAATATCCAAGCGTTATTCTAAAAGGAGATAATTCTATAGGTGAATTTTTTTCTGTAGCATTAACCAATGGTAACCAACAGGCTGATACAGGAACAAAAATGATTCATATTGGTAAAAATACTCATTCAACTATTATTTCTAAGGGAATTTCAGCTGGACATAGTCAAAATAGTTACCGTGGTTTAGTAAAAATTTTACCGACTGCAGAAAATGCTAGAAATTATACACAATGTGATTCAATGTTAATTGGCACAGAGTGCAGCGCTAACACATTTCCTTGCATTGAAGTAAAAAATAATAGTGCACAGTTAGAACATGAGGCCACAACTTCTCGTATTGGGGAAAATCAATTATTTTATTGTTTGCAACGTGGTATTAGTGAAGATGATGCAATTTCTATGATTGTAAATGGTTTTTGTAAAGATGTTTTCTCCAAGTTACCATTAGAATTTGCTGTTGAAGCACAAAAATTGTTAGCAATTAGCTTAGAGCATAGTGTTGGCTAATAGATTATTTTTAAAAAATATTAAATTATTAAAAGGCTAATAAATGTTAAGTATTAAGAATTTAAATGTTAGTATTGAAAATACTAACATTCTTAACGGATTAAATTTAGACGTGAAAGAAGGTGAAATACATGCGATAATGGGACCTAATGGATCAGGTAAGAGTACTTTATCAGCAATATTGGCAGGACGTAAAGAATATAAAATAAACCGTGGTGAAATTACATTCAAGAATAAAAATTTACTTGAATTATCACCTGAAGAACGTGCTGGTGAAGGTGTATTTTTAGCTTTTCAATATCCAGTAGAAATTCCTGGTGTAAGTAATCAATTCTTTTTACAAACTTCCGTTAATTCGATAAGAAAATATCGCAATCAACAGCCATTAGATAGATTTGATTTTAAAGATTTTATAAAAGATAAAATTGAATTACTTGATATGCCGAAAGATTTACTTATTCGCTCTGTCAATGTAGGTTTTTCTGGTGGAGAAAAAAAACGCAATGATATTTTACAAATGGCTACTTTAGAACCTAAATTATGTATTTTAGATGAATCTGACTCAGGTCTAGATATTGATGCTTTGAAAATAGTAGCAAATGGAATAAATTCATTACGTAATGCTGAAAGAGCTTTTATTATTATTACTCATTATCAGCGTATTTTAGATTATATATTACCTGATTTTGTTCATGTTCTTTATCAAGGTAAAATTGTTAAATCAGGTGATTTTACCTTAGCCAAGAAATTAGAGGTACAAGGCTATGGCTGGCTTGTCGAATAACGGTGATAAAGCAAAAAAACAACGTCAAATTAAAATATTAAATAAAGAAGCATTAAAAATTTTTTCAGATCTCTTTTATAAAAGTAAAAGAGGAAATGAAAAACAAGCAAAGTTATATTGGGAACAAGTAAAAAAAATAGGTTTTCCTGCATTTCATAATGAAGATTGGCATTATACACCATTGATAAAAGTACTTAGCAAAAAATATCAATTAAATATTAATAACCTTACCAAAATTACTTCTGAACAATTAAAAAAGTTATCTATTTCCATAGATGCATTGCAAATTGTTTTATTTAATGGATATTTTATTCCTACGTTAAGTAACGATGATTTTTATCCTTATCAAATTCAGATAATGAATAAAATGGTACAACCTCTTTCAATACCAATCATAAATAATGAAATATTTCTATTTTTAACTGAGAGTTTAGCTTCTCAACCAATATTAATTAAACTTATTAGTAATCAACATGCAGAAAGACCGATTTATATATTAAATATTACTTCTGGTTCAAATCATTGTGATTATATCAATCTAAGTCATTATCGTTATCATTTAGAAATTGGTGATAATTGTAAATCAAAAGTTATTGAACATTTTGTTTCTATTGATAAAAAACCACACTTAACTGGTAGTCGATTAACTGTTAATATTGGTGATAATAGTCATTTTAATCATATAAAACTTCTTACTCAGAACAACAAAAGTAATCATTTTGCTCATAATGATATTTTATCTAGACAAAATACTAAAATAAAAAGTAGTAGTATTTTTATTAGCTCAGCATTATCTCGTCATCATACTAATGTGAAATTAAACGGAGTGAATAGTAAATTAATTATAAATACTTTATCTTTACCACAAAATAAAGAAATTATTGATACTAGAACTTATATTGAACATAATGAACGATTCTGTGAAAGTCATCAGTTGCATAAATCGATTACTATGGATGAAAGTAAGAGTATTTTTAATGGTACAATTAAAGTCTCTCCACATGCACTTAAAACAAATAGTAAAATGATAAATAAGAATTTATTATTAGGTAAACATGCAGAAGTTAATGCTAAACCTCAGTTAGAAATTTATGCTGACGACGTTAAGTGTAGTCATAGTGCTACAGTAAGCCGTATTGATGATGAGCAACTATTTTATTTACGATCAAGGGGTATTAATCTTAGATATGCAAAACATATAATGCTAATTGCATTTTCATCTGAAGTATTAGAATATCTTGATAGTAAAGATATAAGTGATAATATTATGAATATTATTAGACATCGTTTAACCAGGATTTAACATGATGTTTTCAATATCATCTATTCGTAAAGATTTTCCGATGCTAGCAGAAAAAATTAAAGATCAACCATTAATCTATTTAGATAGTGCTGCTAGTGCACAAAAACCTATTCAAGTAATAGATAAGGAAAGAGAATTTCTTTGTCATCACTATTCGGCTGTACACCGTGGTATTCATAGTTTTAGCAATGCAGCAACAACGATGTTGGAAAACACTAGACAACAAGTTGCTCATTTTATTCATGCAGAAAATGCTGAAGAAATTGTTTTTGTCAAAGGAACAACAGAAGGTATAAATTTAATCGCTAATAGTTATGGACGTTCTTTTATCAAAGAAGGTGATAATATTATCATTAGCCAAATGGAACATCATGCTAATATAGTTCCTTGGTATATTCTTTCTATACAAATTGGTTTTTATATTCGTATATTACCTATTGATCATGATGGAAGATTAATTTTTGAACAATTAGATAAGTTAATTGATTCAAGAACAAAATTACTTTCTTTTACACATATGTCAAATATTTTAGGAACCGTTAACCCTGTAAAAGAAATTATTACTTATGCTAGATATTGTGCAGAAAAAAAATCGTCTAAATTGCATATTCTTATTGATGGTGCTCAAGGAATTGTACATCAAATGATTAATGTTAAAGATTTAAATTGTGATTTTTATGTTTTCTCTGCTCATAAACTTTATGGACCTACTGGTATTGGTGTTTTATATACAAAAAAAGCATTATTGGATTCCTTGCCACCTTGGCAAGGTGGTGGAGCTATGATTAATAAAGTAAAAATGAAATTAAATGATACTTCATCGATTATAAATATTACTTACGAAAAAGCACCATGGAGATTTGAAGCAGGAACCCTAAATATTGTTGGTATCATTGGCTTTGGTGAAGCACTTCGTTATATTAATAATATTGGTTATCAGCAAATATCTGATCACGAAAATGAATTAATGCATTATACTAATAATCGCTTAAGAAGTATAAGTTCTTTGCATCTTTATGGTTCAAATCAACGAAAAGGAATAATTGCCTTTAATTTAGGAAATCATCATGCTTATGATGTTGGTGTTTTTTTAGATAATTATGGGATTGCAATACGAACAGGTCATCATTGTGCGATTCCGTTAATGGATTTTTATCAAGTACCAGCTATGTGTAGAGCTTCTCTGGCAATTTATACCACTAAAGAAGAAATTGATATTTTAGTTGAAAAATTACAACATATTGAAAAAATATTAGATTAATCTCTTTTAAAATATATATTATGGTAGAATGATGTCATCATTGCCTAATCAGAATAAATTATATCATAATTTTTCACGTTGTCAAAACTTGGAAGAACGATATCTTTATTTAATAGAATTAGGTGAAAAATTATCGCCATTGAGCGAAGAACAAAAGCAAATAAAAAACCAGATTTATGGTTGCCAAAGTCTTGTTTGGCTTGTTATGGAAAGCGATAATGTTGGAAGGATCCAATTTTTTGGTGATAGTGATGCAGTTATAGTTAAAGGTTTAATTGCATTACTAATAATAATTTTTCAAAATAAAACTGGACAACAAATTTTAACAACAGATAGTAAGATATTTTTTCAAGAAATATCATTAGAACAGCATTTAACACCATCAAGAAACCAAGGATTAAATGCTATGATCAAATCAATTCGTCAGCGAGCTAAAAAAATTATTCAATCAAATATTTAAATATGTTAATTAAATATTAACTTTAATTAAAATGACGTTTATTTATCAAATAAACTTTATGAGTTTCTTGAGAAAAAGTATGAAAATAATTTATTTTATTATCAGTTTAATATCCTTAATAGGACTTACAATTTGCAATATTAGTGCTACTGAATATTTTTTATCATGCAATAAAGCACGATTAATTGGAATAAATACTAAATATTTAGTACCAAATAATCGACAATCATTAGAAGCTATTGCAAGCGAATTTCAGATAGGTTTACTTGGTATGATAGAAGCTAATATAGGTATAGACCCTTATTTACCTAAACATGGTATAATGTTGAATATTCCATTACAAATGTTGTTACCTGATACTAAATATGATGGAATAATTATTAATTTAGCTGAATTAAGACTTTATTCATTTTCTAAATTAAGAAATAAAGTCGTTGTTTATCCGATTGGTATCGGACAATTAGGTGCAAGTACACCAACGATGGTAACAACTGTCAGTCAATTAATTAAAAATCCAACTTGGACACCAACAGAAAATATTCGTAAACGTTATGCTATTGATGGGATTATTTTACCAGAAGTATTTCCATCTGGGCCTGATAATCCAATGGGTTTTTATGCTTTACGATTATCTTATGATAAAGGACAATATTTGATCCATGGTACTAATGTTAATTTTGGCATTGGATTACGTATTAGTTCAGGTTGTATAAGATTGAGACGAGATGACATAAAATCATTGTTTTATTCTATATCAGTAGGAACTAGAGTTCAAATAATTAATGAACCCATTAAGTACTCTAGAGAGCCAGATAATAACTATTATATTGAAGTCCATCAACCCTTATCAGAAAGTGAATCTGATAATCCACAAACAATGCCATTAATATATAGTAATAGTTTTAAAGTATTTTTACAACAACCTGATATTGATAAAGAAATAGTTATTCAAGCTATAGCTCGTCGATCAGGAATGCCAGTAAAGATAAATAAGACATAAATTAAGATTAGATATATGTATATATAATAAATATATTTAATATATTTTATAAAATATATTAAATTACTATAATGCTATTACATTTTATTAAATATAATTAATATTATATAAATAAAAGGTACCAATTAATTAGTACCTTATCATTTTATCAAGTGATCTATAAATATAATTTGAATTATTTTTTATATTTACTAACTTGATTATCCAAACGTTGATTGGCGCGATCAGCTTCATCTTTACTTACTTCGACATCAGTACGTAATGTTTGAATATCATTAGATAGTTGATCAACTTTACCATTTAATGTTTCAACATTAGAAGATAATTTATTAATTTGGTCGCTATTTGAACAACCTGATAGCAAAGTAGAAATCAGAACAATATAGCCTAGTACAACTTTAGTACGATACATTATATTAACCTCTATATTTAATTAATCTCTGAGTAAGAAAATAAGTATTAGATCTATTTTAAATAGAAGAAAGAATAGGTTTCTATCTTTAACTTTGAATTTGAAATTTTATAATTGAAAGTTAAAGACTTACTTATTCTTATGCTAGTACTTAATTTAATTATAGTAATTTCTACATAAAATTTAATAAGTTCTTTAAAAAATAATTTTCAAAAATTGATTATTTCTTATTCATTATAGTAATCTGTTTTTATAATTTTAAATTACTTAATTGTTTTATTTTATCAATTTTAGACAAAAGTATAAAACAAAATTAACATGATAATGATTATCTTTAAAGTGTAGTAGTGAAATTACTATATTTTCTTTTTTTTTAAAATTATCAATATTATATATAATAAGTATATCATTACTATATAAAATATAATATATAATTACTATATCACTATTTTCAATATGATTATACTATTTTTATTTATCATCATATAATTTGATTATAACAAAAATAATTATATTTAGTAAGTAGTTATACATTTTCAAATCATAAATTTCAATAATAGATAAAACTTTTAATAAGAAATAACATTGATGGTAAGATTATCTCGAATCATTTTATAAAAGTCTTTTAAACCAATTTTAATTATAATTTTTAAAATTATTTAATATATTTATATTACGATTTATTGCTAGATGAGAGACTATTAGTGTATCTTATACAAGATCTACTATAGAATAGATATAGGAATAGATAATAAAATCAACGCTATCTTTTTAATGAGAGTAATAATATAAATTTATCTTTTCTAATAATTTGATTTTTTTAAATTTGAATAACTAATATTAAATGAGAAGCATATAAACCAATAACAATAAGGAATAAAACTTTTATATTGATAAAATAATCATTAATCTGAATTACTCTAAATTAAGAGTAAAATTATTATATAAATCTTAATATCATACAACAATTTAATATTTATTATAGAATATAATGCGCAATGAGTTATAATCTTACAAAGATAAAATTCTATCAATATTATTTAATAATAAGATTACCACTACTTTTTTAATCTATATTTCTAAATTGATCTTTGATATTTAGTATTAAATACTAAATATGTTTGTTATTTCTAACTAAAAAATATAAATTTTTATTTATAAAAATTTATATCTATAAGTTTTATAAAATTATTTTTAATATTTAATTTAAATTATTAAACATTGATATATATTTTATATAGGTTTTATTTCATAATAAATAGTTAAAATATACTGTTATTTAACAAAAAATAAAGAAAATATTATTAGTATAAATATAATATTTTATTATTTCTTTGATTATCATATTTATATAAATACTATTTATATTATCAACAAGTAATAAATAAATAATATCTAGTATTTAATACTATTATATTATTCTATTATTTATAGTATATTATTTATATTGAAAAGTACTAGTTATAAATTTAATAAAAAGTATTTAATTATAGAATATAAATTATTTATCAAAATAAATTATCAATTTAATTAATAAAGATAATATCTCTATAAGATAGTTTTATAGTTAAAGAATTAATATATTAAAAATTAATAATATTAAATTTATTAGATAAATAAGAGTCTATAATAAAGCTTTATTATTAAATACAGATAAAACTTTTATATACTTTCTTAGCTTTAAAATATTAAAAAAAAATTAAAATTAAAAATAGTAATAAAATTTTGTAAAAACTAATATTTTAATATAAATTTTAATAAAATTAATAAGTTAATATCAAAGTAAAAAAATATATCGCGATACTATCGAATAAATTAAAATATCTTATTTTTATTTTTTTCTTATTTAATATTATTTTATTAATTTTAATACAAATAATATTAAAATATTAATATTAGACTATCTTATATAATTAATTAAACTATCAACAAAAGAATATTTTCATAACTTAGGATTTTATTGAAAATAAAGATTTTTTCCGATTAATTAATGGAAAGATAGTGAAAAACTAATAATTGATTAATTTATCAACTTGAATAAAAAAATAATTTTTATCTTATTAATAATAGTATATAAAGTAATTTATATTTATAATTTAATATTAGTTATTAAAACAATTATTAATAGAAATTATTTTATAATAAATATGATTGGGCTATTTTATAATAATTTAATTTTTTATATATTTACTTTCTTAAATAGACATAATTTTTTATAAAATATTTTTGATTAATTATAATTTAACTAATAACTAAAATTTATTAAAAATAGAATTATATTTCTATTATTAATATAATTATAGATTTAGATATATATAGATAAAGAATATAAATTTATCATTAATAATTTTTAATTATTTTATATAAAATATTGATAATAGAAAAATTTATATTTCTCTATTTAATTTATAATATCTTTCCTAAGTTCGAATTATTAATTATTAAATTAATAATTATTAATTAATTTTTTTTAAAAAGTCAAAATATTAATTAATAATATAAACTATTTTAATAGATAATTCATATCCAATATTATAAGTTAAATTATATTAATGGGATATTAATCCTAAATTTATATAAAATTATTAAAATTCTCACTTATTAAGTTTTATGATTTTTATCATTATTTATTCTCAAAGATAAATATCTTTAATTAAGTTAATCATGTTAATAATATAATTTCTATATATGTTCAATATAACAATATTTTTTAATATTTATTGATAAATATAATAGATTATAAAGTATTTTATTTACCATAATACAAATAGTAATAATTAAAAAATTTCAGATTTTTATATATATTTAGAACTAATTTATAAATATAAAATATAATTATATTAATTTAATTATTTTATAATAAATTATTTATTAATTATTTTAATTAATTTTAATAAATATATTAGTAAGAGAAGATAATAAAAGTAATAACACAAGTCTATCAATTATAGATAGATTGATGCTATTATTTATCAAAGTTATATTATATAATATAAAATACTAAGTTAATTTTTAGGAAATAACAATGACGATAATAGAGAAAATTGAACGCCAGATAAAAGAAACTCCAATTATTTTATATATGAAAGGCTCTCCTAAATTACCAAGTTGTGGATTTTCTGCTAAAGCAGCTCAAGCACTTTCTGCTTGTGGTGAATGTTTTTCTTATGTAGATATTTTGAAAAATCCCGATATTCGCAGGGAATTACCTAAGTATACAAACTGGCCAACATTCCCACAACTATTAATTGATGGTGAGCTAATTGGAGGATGTGATATAATTATTGATATGTATCAACAGGGTGAATTACAAAAAATGATTATTGAAACAGCTAAGAAATATCGAACTTTATTATAGATTGAAAATAATAAATTATAAATTATAAATTTCTATTGAAATTAATTAATAATTGGCGGCCATCCACCTAATTTTTTCCATTTATTGACAATTTTACAAAATAATAATGCAGTTCTATCTGTATCGTATAAAGCACTATGGGCTTGTTTATTATCAAAAGGAATACCAGCATTACAACAAGCTTTAGCTAAAATTGTTTGACCAAAAACTAATCCACTTAGCGCTGCTGTATCAAAAGTGGCAAAATGATGAAATGGATTATTTTTTAAATTTGCTCTCTGAGCAGCTTCCATAATAAAACTATGGTCAAAATTAGCGTTATGAGCAACAATAATCGCTCGATTACAATCATTATTTTTAATCCCTTTTCTAACCATTTTAAAAATTTCATCTAAAGCAATATATTCATCCACAGCTTTACGAAAAGGATTTTTAGGATCAATACCAGTAAAAGCTAGTGCTGTTGCTTCTATATTTGCGCCTTCAAAAGGTGAAATATGGAAATGAAGTTTTTCATTAACTGTTAACCAACCATCTTGATCCATTTTTAACGTCATAGCTGCAATTTCTAATAACGCATCTTTTTTTATATTAAATCCACCAGTTTCTACATCAATAACAACAGGGTAATATCCTCGGAAACGTTCTGATAGAATGTTATGATTATTTTTTTTATTAAACATTTGTTTAAGACTTTATATATACTTGAAAAAATTATGATATTTGGGCCAAATATATTTTTTTAATAAATCGCTAAAAATCATTAATAACTTCATGTTATGAAGTAAGCGAATTTAAATCTTTTTAAGTTTAAAACAATAAATTATTTAGATAAATATTACGTAAATTTCATAATTATTTAAATTTATTTTATTAATTAATTAATCAAAATTAGTAATATAGCTAATTATATTCACCTTGATATTAAAGTAGTTTGTTTTAAATAAACTACATTCAAATTAATAAAAGATATTTAATTAAATTAATTGATGATATTCTAAAAAATAAATTTTATCATAATATTATGATCAGGACAATTATTTTTTATTTTAAAAATATATTTAGTGTAACTAAGCTAATTTAATTTATTATTATCATCTTATTATATACTAACATATTATCTATATAATATTTTTTATAAAATTATATGTTAATATATTGATTAATTTTATCTTATTTAATTTAATATAAGATATATTATATAAGTTTTTAAATTTTATATAATTTATCAAATTAATTTATATTTTATATATAACTTAAATTGAAATAAATGATTTCAAGTATTATTAAGTATTTTATTTTGTTTATTTTAATAAACTATAAATTTTCTCATCAAGAAGTGTATGAATATAATTCATATTTTTTTAAAAAATAAATTTAATATGTTAATAAATAAAAAAATTAATTTATTTTTTATATTTTGATTTAGTTTTAATATTAGTAATTATCTTAAAAATTATTTTTAAATAATTTTTTTATTTTAGTAAATATAATAATTTAAGTATTTTTAAATATTATACGAAGTATATATAAATAATTATAATAAAATTATAAAAAATTGACATATAGATAGTATCTAAAATATTAATGTCTAAAAAATACAATTTTATAAATATAATTTATGCAATTATAATAAAGTTAATAATAAAAATATTGTAAAATTAAATACAATTTCATTTTTTATTAATTTAAAATTATATATATAAAAAAATAAAAGTATTTTTTAAGAAAAATAGATGAAATTTTATCATCATCTAAGTTCGTTATATATTAATATAATTTATATAACATATTTAAAAATCAATAATTTTTCTTTATAGATTATATTTTAATGATAGAATTATTCTTAATAAATTATTTGTTATATAACATACTAATAATAAATCTTTTTATTATATAATTAATTAGATAATAATAAAATTATTTCCTTAATTAATATCATCATATAATTAGAGATGTTTATTCTAGAGATATAATGAATAAAATATAAAAGAATAATGTTATTTTACGGTTATTTTTTTGACATAAAATATTTAATTATCTTTATAACAATATTATTTTAAAAAAAATTATGACATTATTAATTTTTTACTACTTTTTTAAAAAAATAAATATTTTATAACAAATTTTAAAATAGATTATTTTATATCGATAATTAAATGATCTTATTTTAATTAATATTAAAATAAGATCATTATAATAAAGATAGTTTAGCATATATAATACAATTGAATATCAATAATCAGATATTATAACTATAATATTTAGGTAATTTTTATCTAAAACTATAAGTGAAAATACAGATAAAAAAAATTTAATCATAATTAATTATAAAATATTTAACATTCCAATTAAATTTAATTATATAAAATATTGAAATAACGTTGATAAAGTTAATAATATATTTTAAAAATTAAAAAAATATCTTAAGTTTAATTTATTAAAAAATAAATTACCTACTGATTTCTAATATAGAAGAACTAAAATAATTATTTTAATAGAGTATGTTTAAAAAATTTTAGCAAATTTTGTATTAATAACAAGAAATAAGTATGGTTTTAATAAATTAAAATATAATTATCTTTATTTAATTATCTTCAGAATATTAGTTTCTCTTATTTATAAGATAGTTTAATACATTATTATTATGCCACATGCGAAAATATAAAGAGTCATTTTCTTTATATAATAGATAATATATTATCCTTTATATAAAGAAAATGACAGTAAAGTAGAGGAAGAAATATGACAAAAAAATATCAATTTAATCTTACTAAAATAAGACGAGAATATACTCAAGGTAATTTAAAATATGAAGACTTAACTAAGGAACCATTGGTTTTATTTGAGCATTGGCTAAAACAAGTATATGAAGCAAAATTGGAAGATCCAACTGCTATGTGTCTTGCTACTGTAGATAACAATGGTCAACCATATCATCGAATTGTATTACTTAAATCTTATAATAAAGATGGACTTATATTTTACACTAATTTATCTAGTCGAAAAGCACAACATATTGCTCTTAATAACAAAGTTAGTTTACTATTTCCATGGCATCAATTAGAGCGTCAGGTTTGCTTTCTAGGTGAAGCAGAAAAACTCTCTCGACTTGAAGTAATAAAATATTTTTATAGTAGGCCAAAAGATAGCCAAATAGCAGCTTGCATTTCACAACAATCAAAAAAAATTATAACTAAGAGTATATTAGAAGATAATTTTTTTAAATTAAAGCAAAAATTTAAAGATAGTAAAATTCCTTTACCTAATTTTTGGGGTGGATATCGAGTTAAATTTAACAGTGTTGAATTTTGGCAAGGTGGAACTAAACGTCTACATGATCGATTTTTATATCAATGGAAACAAGATCACTGGCAAATTGATCGATTATCGCCATAAATAAAATGATATATAATTAATAATTACTTAACTAGAATTTCATTCTATTATACTTATTCATAATATACTTTTATAAAATTACAAAAATAAAAAATAATGGAGTTATTAATGTTTAGTAAAAATTTAATTGAACAATTTCAAGAAAGAGGTTTAGTTTCACAACTGACTGATCAGAATGCATTAATAGAAAGGCTATCTAAAGGATCAGTGAGACTTTATTGTGGATTTGATCCAACAGCTGATAGTTTACATTTAGGGCATTTAGTTCCTTTGCTATGCTTAAGGCGTTTTCAAGAAATGGATCATCAACCAGTAGCTTTAGTTGGTGGAATGACTGGTTTAATTGGTGATCCAAGCTTTAAATCCACTAAACGTAAATTACATACTAGAGAAATTATAGAGCAATGGGAAGAAAAAATTCTTAAACAAGTTTCCTTATTTCTTGATTTTAATTGCGGAAAGAATAGCGCTAAAATAGTTAATAATTATGATTGGTTTAAACAAATGGATATCTTTACTTTCTTAAGTGATATCGGTAAATATTTTTCTGTTAATCAAATGATTAACAAAGAAACTATTAAACAGCGTTTTGAACGTGATGATGATGGAATTTCTTTTACTGAATTATCGTATAATCTTCTGCAATCTTATGATTTTGCTAATCTTTATTATCAATATAATGTTGAATTACAGATAGGTGGATCTGATCAATGGGGTAATATTACTTCTGGTATTAATTTAACTCGTCGTTTGCACAAAAAACAAGTTTTTGGTTTAACGATGCCATTAATTAGTAAATCTAATGGAATTAAATTTGGAAAAACAGAAGCTGGAACAATTTGGTTAGATCCTAAAAAAACAAGTCCATATAAGTTTTATCAATTTTGGATTAATGTTGCTGATATTGATGTTTATCGTTTTCTTAATTTTTTTACTTTTATGCCAATTGATGAAATTAATATATTACGGGAAGAAAATCAAAATAATAAAAAATCGTCTCGAGCGCAGTATATTTTAGCAGAAAAAGTTACTAAGTTAGTTCATAGAGATGAAGGATTAAAAGCTGCTAAACGGATTACAAAAAGCTTATTTTCTGATACTATTAATACACTAACAGCGATAGATTTTGCTCAATTAGCGCAAGATGGTATACCAATGATTGAATTAAATTCAGGTACAAATTTACAGGAGGCATTAGTTAAAGCAAAATTAGTTACTTCGCGTAGTCAAGCTAAAATAATGATCAATTCAAATGCAGTATCGATTAATAATAAGAAATGTGTTGATCCTAAATATATCTTTACTGATAAAGATCGTATATTTGATAGTTATTCCTTAATAAAACATGGTAAAAAAAATTTTTGTTTAGTAAATTGGCGATAATAAGTTTATATAAATTATATTTAGTTATAAATCATATATTTATTTGATAAAATAATTAATTTAATTATATTAATCCCATTTGTTCACTAAGCAGCACTATTTATATTTTGTTATAAAATTAACATATTAAAATAATATAAATGGAATATATATGAAAAGATATCTTTTAATTTATAGTACAATACTATCAAACTCTCATTAATATTTTAAATATTAGTTAAAAAATTAATACTAAATGTTTGATAAATTTTATTGAAAAATAGAAATTATTTTAAACAAAATATTAATATTACTAATTAAATTATTGATTTAATTTTAAACACTATTAATAAGTAAAGTAAAAAAAGTTTTTATTACACATAACTGTGAATATTTTAGTTTTATAATAAATAGTAATTTAATAATAAGAGTTAATATATCTAAGTATTGATTAGCAATTTATTATTAGTAAATTTATTAACAAATAAATTTACTATATAAACTTAATTTTAATATGAAATATATAGTAGTAGAATATTTTATCAAAATTTATAAAATGATATTAAAAATAAATTAATAATAAAATACAAATTGTAACTTTATTGATTTATTCATTTAATAATTTTTAGTAAATCTTATTTACGATTTTAAATCTATGAAATAAAATTAAGTATTTTATGCAAAAATACTATTCTTAAAAAGAATTTAAATTAAAATAGTAAAAAGAAAGATTAATGTTAGATTAAATATTTAATAGTTAATACTTTTTCTAAATTTTTACATTGATTAATCTTTTTTAAGAATATACACATATTAAGTATTAATATTAACAAAAATTAATATTAATAATAATAACATTATTCATGATAAATAAGTATAAATGATAATAAATTATTAAGTAAACGATAAGTTTATACTTAAAAATAATTTTTATTATATTTGAATTTAGTAATCATAGGTATTACTGCTATATATCATTAAAGATGAACATAATAGATTAAAATATTTACTTTATTTTATCATAAAATAATTAATATATCTATAACAAATTATAACATCAAATAATAGTCGTAATTTTACTATTAATATATTATAAATATCTAGCAATTTAATTAATGATATATTTTATATATAAACATATTAATCAAATTAATTAAAGTAATTTAAAATTTATTAAAAAATAAAACATTTTTAAATCTGATGATGTATGTATAAATAAATTTTCTTTTTCATATATTTATTAAATCAATATATTTAATATTAAAATTAAAACCTTATATTCGTAAACATATGAATTAGTAAGATATGAGTAAGTATTTTATTAAATAATGAAGTTTTATTTGATTTTTTTTAAAAAATATATTAAAAAATAAAAAAGTAAAAATTACTACTTTATTTTTTTTATCGATAGTAAAAAAGAATAATATGAAAAATAAATATTTTTAGAAATAAAAATTTTTATAATAATTTAATTACAATATTAAAAAAATTTTTTCTTTTTAATTATTATTTATAATAATTAGTTATTTATTAATAACAAACTAAAAAATATTTTTAGTTTGTTAGATGATTAAAAAAATAAACAAATTTATTAAATTATATCTCCAGAAGATATATAATCTTTTTATAAAGTTTATCTATATTACAGAGATTATTAAGAAATACTTTTCTTTAATTACATAGTTATTCTAGAAATATCAATTTTTTTATTGCATAAATAAATATATATTTTTTATTAAAATGATAAATTTAATTGATATTTACAATAAATGTAATTTATGCTGTATCTATTATAAAACTAATAATTGAATTGTTGATTTTGTATTTTACTTTAAAAAATTAATAATAAAAACAATCCAAATAGATTTCTTAATCAAAAATATTGAATATTTAAAAAATTCTTTTATAAACTATCTTGTATTTTTATAAATAAAAAATTTCTTTTTAAAATTAAATCTATTTATAATAAGTTTATTTATTGGATGCAGAAATAAAAATGAGTATACTCGTTTTTATTAATTATTTATGGTTTTTATTAACCATATATTAAATTTATTACCAATATAAATAAAATAAAGATTTAAGTTAATTATCGTGAAAAAACTAAGTTATAAATTAAAAAAATAATTAATATAATTAATGTATGATTAATTTTAATTATTTATATAAAATTTATAATAATATTTTCCATTCTATTTAATCTAAAAGACAAATATTCATAATACACATATTGCTTTATTTAAATAAATAACGTTAAGATATATATAAATAAAATATAGATTAATTTTTAAAATTAATTAATGTATATCATTTTATTATTAATTTTTATTCAGTTATCTATATATGTATTTTAGATAATAATTTAAATATTCTTATTCTCAATGGAATTGAGATATCAATTATTGATATTAGATCATAGATAAAGGTAAAAAATTGGATAATATTAGAGATAGTTTATTGTATAATAATGTAATCATAGTTAATTTTAACGTGAAAAATATTCTCAGTTAGTAAAATTTTATAAATAATATTTACTTATTTCAGAATATAAATATTTTTATAATGTATAAAATATAATAAGTGCATAGCAATCTAAATCATTATTTAAATATAATTACACTAAAATCAATAAAAAATCAAAAATATTACAAAAATTATAATTAATAATATTAAAACAAAATAAAATATAATTAATTAATTTATTTATATCTATAATAATAGAAAATTAAATAATTTTTAAAAAAATAAAAGGATATCTAAACAACATTTAATTTAATTTTAAAAATAATAAATTTATTGTTAATATTCTCAAATAAACAGAAAATATAACTTATATATTAAGCTTTATTATATTTTTTTCTTATATAATCATATAACAAAAAGATTTTAAAGTGATTCTATTATTTTTAATAGATTCTATTGTGATTATTAAATCTTATACTATATATAGTTATTATTTAATAATCATTCAATATATAAATTATTTTAATTTTCTATTAAAAAAATTAAAGATAATTAAGTGTATGAAGGATTACTATCTTATTTCCTAACAATGAGATAAGATAATAATTAAATAAAGTAATATCTATATTTAAAAGAAATTTTCTAATACTTAGTAGTATTATTAATGATATATCAAAGTATCAATAAAACTAATTGTTTTTAGAGAAAATTATAATTTCTATATAAATTTATTAAACTAATATTAATATACTTATATTTATTCTTAAAAAATAAATATAAGTTTTATTTTATTTAATTTGAGAAATATTTTTGTTATGTTTTCTTGTTGTGCTTTATAAAGTAAAGCGGAATATTATAGTTAATTAACAGAATAAATTCTGTTAATTTCTAATAATAGAAATATTCTATATCAATAAAAATCTCTTCTTTTTATAGATTATATTATTATTAATAATAAAGATTAAGATTTTTAATCTTAATATCAAAAAAATGATTATTACTAACATATCATCAGTAATTTTCATTATAATTAGTGTAGTGTTACTTTCTTTTTTTTGATTTAAGAGTAAATTCTTATAGAGTTCTTTTAAAGTTATTAATAATAAACTACTTAATGTTATTAATATTTATAAAAAATAAAGAATAAATTATTTTTAAAAAATAAATGCTTATAAAAATAATTTTATCTTAATTATATTATTAATTATTATAAATATGTTGTATAATTACATATAAAATTACTTAAATTTTAATAAATAACTTAATATTTATATTATTTTCTACATGAAATAATTAGTATTTATAAATTAAATTAAAATATAAATTATATTTTAATTTTTTTTAAAATGACTTAATTAAGAACAAATTTTAATACAAAATATATATAAAACTTATTAATAATTCCTTAGTTTTACATAAAATAAATACTTTTTAATTAATCAGATCTTAAATAATTTTATTAAATTATTATTTATTATTGTCTTATCTTATAAATTTTACTAATGATAATATATCTTTATCAACATCCAATTTTTAACATAAAATATTTCGATTACTTATTATTTTATACTATTTTAATTTTAAAATAATCTTTTTATATTTATTTTAAAGATCAAAATAATTTATTAAATATAAGTAAAATTTTAACAAATTAGATTTTATAAAGTATAAATTAATTTTTTACTATATTTTATATATATAATAATTTTTAAATTTATCAAAATTATAAATTATTTAATTTAATAAATATTATTTAATTCTTTAAAAATTTATATAGTTTTTTTTTAAAAAACAAATAATTTATTATTTTTTATTAAACAATCAATTAATATATATTGTATATAAAATTATTTTTATTAGTATTTTAGATATAATTATATCAATTATTATTAGTTAATTTAAATGGTTATTAAAATATTATAAAAGAATAAAAATAATTTTTATTAAAATAAAACTTTATTAATTTAGTTAACTAAATTAATAAATATAAATTTTAATATAAATATAATTATTTATTAATCCATATTTTAATATTTTTTATATCTAAAGTATTTATAATAAAAATAGATTAATTTAATATAGTGTTTCTATTTAAATTAATATAAAGGTAATTTATTTTACTTTAAATAAAGTTTAAACATATAACGTTAATAATATTTAAGTAATTAAAATAATTAATAATTATGATTATTAAAAAATAATTGTTATATTTTTTAAATATACAATTTTAGTAAAAAATAATATAATTGATTTATATCTTTTTTTTAAAAAACTTAAATCAATTATATATTGTTTATGGGATTAGAATTATAATTTTTTGAAATAAAATTTTTTTTTAATTATATCATAAAACTTCTACTGAGATTATTATTTCTCTTATAGAAACACTTATATAAATAAATAATTATTAATTTATCTAATTTTTAAAAAAATTAATATTATTTTAAATAAAATTATAATTCATCAATATATTTTATAAAAATTATTATTTTATAATACTTTTGACTATAATTAATTCATAGCGATGATATTAAATCCACCATCAACATGTAAAATCTCACCTGTTATACCTGAAGATAAATTAGAACAAAGAAAAGCTGCACAATTACCGATATCTTCGATTGTTATCGTACGACGAATTGGTGTTATTGATTCACAATATGATTGCATTTTACGAAAATCTTTTATAGCTGATGATGCTAAAGTACGAATAGGGCCAGCTGAAATGCCATTAACTCTAATAGATTTTGGACCCATTGCATTAGCCATATAACGAACATTTGCTTCAAGAGAAGCTTTTGCTAATCCCATAATATTATAATTAGGAATAGCTCGTTCAGCCCCTAAATAGCTTATAGTAATTAAAGAAGAATTAGGATTTAACATATTTATACAAGATTTTGCTAAAGCAACAAAACTATATGAACTAATATCATGAGCAATACGTGATCCCTCTCTTGTAACTTTCTCAATGTAATCACCATTAAGTTGATCTATTGGTGCATAAGCAATTGAATGGACAAATCCATCAAATTTTGGCCATATTTTTGCTAAATTGATAAATAGTGTATCAATACTCTCATCAGAAGCAACATTACATGGAAAAACAAAACTAGAATTAAAGCTATTTGCTATTTCTTCTACACGAGATTTTAGTTTATTATTTTGATAGCTAAAAGCTAATTTAGCATCTTGTTGATACATTGCTTTTGCAATACCGTAAGCAATAGATAGTTTACTTGCTAAACCAGTGATTAAAATGCGATGACCTCTCATAAACCCCATAAATAATTTCCTTATAAATTTTTTAAAAATAATAATAATGTTAATAATATAAATTATCTATTATGAATAAAACATATATATTTTTTTAAAAAAAACAAAATATATTATTTAAAAATATGTAATACTATATATTGTTATTTTTTAATTATTTTCTATATTTTTATATATAGGTAAGATTTTTATTAAAAAGTTGTGAATAAATAAAAATATATAGTAATTTACACATATAAAATATTCACTTTTTTGAAATTTAATTATCAAATTGATGATATACTTAATAATATATTATCATATTTAAAGAACGAAATACCTTAATCTAGTGTAGATAAATAATAATATTATTACTAATAATAATATTATGAAAACTTCTTCTATTTTTATCTATTTTTTAATAGATACTTAAAAATATAATATCTTAATAAGATTACAAATAAACTATTTATAATAAAGAATTTTAATCAAAATTTTTATGAATATTGATAATTTTATAAAAAATTTTTATATAAATTAATAAACGTAAATTTCTAAAAAATAATCAATTAATAAACTTTATAAAAATAAATTATTAATTAAAATAAGCATTGAAAATTATATATAAATATGATGATATTAGATAATAAATTCTTTAGATATTTTGAATCTTTAATCAATTTATATTTTGTATTCAAATTACGTTAATATGATAAATAATCTAAATTATTTATAATTTATATATATTAATTAATAAGAAAAATTTTCTTTATTTAATTTATTAAATTATATTAAGATATTTATCTTAAATAAGATATTATAATCATATTAATTAGCTATCATAAAATAAGCAATTGAGATTAATTTAGAAATGTAAATAAATATTATTATATTTTTGATATTAACATTCTATAATAATAGATTAGAAAGAAATATTTATTATAAAATAAATATTTCTTTTAAAATTTAAATTAAAATTAAGAGTATTTGGATTATTATTAAATAATTTATATCAACTAAATTATTATAACCAATTTTAAAATTTATTATGATATTGATAAAATAAGTTCATATTAATGATATTAATAGATTAATTTAAAAAATATAGTCTTTTTCTTAAAAAAATTGAAAATTATTTATTTTATTACTTAATGTACTTTATATTAACATCGACAATTCTTTCTGCTAATTCCCTTGTTAAATTCAGAATATTAAATTAATAAAATAAAAATAATTAATAATAATTTTATAAGTATTTTAATAAAAGAAAATATAATCAAAAAAAAGAATTTTTCTTAAATTAAGTTTGTTAATTAAATCATAATTTTAGTTTATTTAAATATAAAATTATTATTGTTATATATTTTTTTGAAATAATAGAATTCAAAAAAGTTATATATAGGATAAATAATTTACTAGATGATATTTTCTTTTAGAATAAAAGATAACTTAGTAAAAATCTATTCGATTTCATTTAAATTAAAAGTTATTTAAATTTTATGTTAATAATTAAAAATTATTTTTATAATAAAAAATATTTTATAGAATTTAAAAAAATAAATAATATTTAAGTTAAATATTTAACTTGGAAAGAAATTACCAAAGTTATAATTTTAGTAGTAAATATTCATAGTTTTTATTTGAAAATAGTTTCTTAAATGTTAATTTTGATCTATAAGACGAAATCTATATGAGTTTTTTTTCTAATAAAAGACTATTAATTATAAAAGATATATATACATTTATATTATATCTCTCTAATTAGTTCTAAAAAATTAATATTTTAATATATAAGTATTAAATAACTTTTAGATTCTATATACAAGTCATAAAAATCTCGAATAATTTTAATTATTCTTAGATTAATTAAAACAATAATATTTAAAAACTTTAGTTAGGTAATTCTTTATTTATTTAAATAAAATATATTAGTATTTTATTTTTTATTAAATTTGTATATATCTAACATTAAGAAAAATAAATCTATAAAAACTTTTTCTTATTATGCCATATTTATAATTAATTATTTTTAGAACTTAATTTTTAAATATTTTGCTTTTATATCAATTTAATAAAAGTAAAACATTATTTTTAATCTATAAATATTTATTTTCTAGATTAAAATTAATAAATAATTAAAAATATTTTTAATATTTCATTTATTAACTTAAGAAAAGCATGACTAGATCATTCTTATATTCTATCTATAAATATATCAAAAATTTAATAAACCTGAAATATGAAATAATTACAATTTAAAATTATTATAATTTTAAATTGTAAAATAATAATTATTTATAATATAAAACTTTAAAATTGTTAAAACAGCGACTATTTTTAAAATACTTAAATAATGAATAAAAAATAATATGTATTTTAAATATGCATTAAAACTATAATAATAGTAAAAAATGAAGTTTATAAGTAAATATTTATTTATTAATACTTATCTTTATAAAGATAAGTATTTTTATATATAACAAATATTTTTTGAAAATAGTTTATAAACAGTATATAAAGGATATATATATAAAATATATTTCCAATAAATAAAAAAATCAAAAATTATTTATGAAAATCATTATAAAATAAAGAGTTATATATAATAGAGCACAATTATGATTGTTTGTTATTAAAATGTTAAATAAAATGATTCTCCATAAATATTTTACTTTAAACAATACTAAAACATATTATTAATATTTATTAAACAAACACTTAATTTATGATTTATAAAAAATAAACAAATTAAAATTTAATTGTAAAACATTAATTATTTATAAATTTAAGCATAGTTACATTAATATTCAACATATATATTATCTATAATAACTTATGTTTACAACATTTCTATATATATGATAAATTGAAGTAATTGTTATCATCTAAAAGATAAGATGCATATCTTAATAAATTTTATTAAAACTTGAAGTTTTATCATTATTTCGTTTAATATTAATTAAGAATATACTTAATAAGTATAAAGTATAAATAACATTAAAATTATTTTATATATAAATATTAATGATAAAATCGGATATCATTACTAATTAATTATGTCATTAATCCTTTTATAGAAAATATTGCATTTTCTAACCACCAGATTTATTAATATGTTTCTAAAAAAACTATAAATAAAATATTATATTAAATAATCTCTATATGATCAATAAATAAAATATTTAATGCCAAGAATAAAATTATAATTAAACTAGAAATAAAATCAGAGATAACCATTAAGTTATGATAATTTAGGTTAATTAGAAAAATCATTCTCACACATATAAGTTGATTAATTAGCTTAGTTATAAAGATAACTATAAGATGGATTAAGCTATAGAAAAATTATTTAAATTATATAATTTTATTTTTTTTACCATTTTAGAAATAAAATAAAAACAGTATAAAAAATATATGATATATTTTCATTTTTAATCAAATGATAATATTACTCGAAAAATAAGTATATAATATTTAATTTTGTTCAAAATAATAGATGCTATTCTTATAATGTATTATTTTATATAATGTAGAAAACAATTCTAAATAGTTAAAAATCTTAGATGTAAAACCGATAGTGAATATCATTGATTGTATAATGATCTATTTCTTAGCAATTAATAAGTTTCCTATTTAACATTATTTAAATCATATAAAGTTACTAAATAAATATAAAAAATATAAAATATATAAATATAACTTATTATATTTATTTAATATAATTTTTATTATTTAATATTATATATTTTATATTTACAGTTAATATACTGTTTTTAGAAAGTATGATTTTAATATTATTAGTAATATCTTATATTATAGCATTATCTTTTAATATATTGAATTACTTATTGCTTTAACAAAATAGTATTAAAAATTAATAATATTCTTTATGCAACTAATATCGATATTTAATTCCAATAGAATATTTAAAATTACAATATAATTCAAAATTATTTAAATTAAATATACATTATTAAACAATTAAATCTAACTCAATAATATATTAATTTTCATGTTAATACATTCATTTTAATATCCAGAATTTTTCTATAAAGATTTATTATAAACACCCAAAATATAAATCATAAAACGTTAAAATTATTGTTAAATTACAAAGATAAGTAAATAAAAACTTTAAGTATTAATAGTAAAAGAAAAAATTTTGCTATGATCATATATCATTTTCTTAATCAATATAAGGTATTTATACAAATTTATATGATTATAAATATTTAACGAAATAAATTTAGATATTTCTTATTAAGTATTTATATAGTAAATACTTAAGTAATTTACTTAGTAATTTAAATAAATTTGCTAAAATAGTAAATATATGTTTTTCTATATTTTAATGATTATTATGATTATTTGCAAAAAAGTTATGAATTTCATGATTTTTTAATCAATTAACTTTATAATTTATATTAATATAATTAGTAATAATGAAATTAATGATTATTATTTAATTACTATTTAATGAAGTAAATTTTTGTTTTTTAAAAAAAGCAAAAATTTAACATTATATTCTGTAATTTTATTAATTTAAAAATAATTAAATATTGTATATCGAATAATAAAAAATAGTTGATCATTATTTTTTATTTTATTTTTAATTTATCTGAAATATCTAACTCGTTTAACAAAAAATATTTGTTTTTCCACTATTTTTGATTTAATTAAAATTAATAGTAGTTATATATTAATTGAATAAACTTATTAGTTTTTTAAAATTTAAATATCTCAAATTTTTACTGTATAAATAACTATTATTTATTATTAAGTAATGGAAAATATATTTTTATCTTATAATTATTTTGATAATTATATTTTATATGTATATATTTCTTAGTATAATATTTAATTTTATTTTTTTATATTAATTTTTTGTAGTTTATTTAATTTTACTATGAATAAAATGTTATTTATCTTAACTTAATTTTTATTTTTTAATAAAAAAAATCACTTTTGAGATACTTTTATAATCATATTTAATATACATTAAAATATATTTTCCGAATTAAGTTTTTATATATCATTAATATCTATAGATAAAATATTAATATATACTTCCTAAGTATTATTTTTATATATTATTTTTTACTTATATAATTTATAAAATTAAAATATAAACAATTTTTAATAATTACAAATATAACTTATAAATAATCTTATTTTTATTTTATATTTTATAAGTTAAATTATAGATATGTAGATCTTAATCTAAAAAATATTTTTATTAATAAAACATAAATAACCATTTATATTAAAGATTATTTATTTTTAAGTATTTACTTAATATTTTTAATATCGAAAATAATTCAATAAACACTATATTATCTTTCACCACCTAGATATTTTATAGCTAGGTGGTAATGTTTAATTAATAAATCAATCTATATAAATATATATAGATTAATACTAAATATTGATAATAATATTTTAGAAAATATGTAGATATTTAATTATTAAAATTTAATTATATTTATCAGTAAATTTAACTTTAAACATTAACTAATAACATGATATAAATATCCATATTATATTATAATAAAAAATTAAAAAAAATTTTTTAATTTAATTCTAAAATTTCATACTTAAATATTTATTATAACTTATAAAATACAATAATTATAAAATAGTTATATATTGTATAATACTATATGGTTTAATTTTATATAAGTTATCGTATTTACTTCATAGCATAACTATGAAGTAAATACGATTTAATTATTATTATTTAAATATCACAATATTTTATATATCTTTATGTTTTCTTAGAAAACATAAAGATATCTTATTTGTGTATTGCTGATAAATTTTAATATATACTCAGATTTATACTTTAAATTGGTTAAAATATAAATTAAAATATATTAAAAAATAAATAATAGAACAATAAAAATAGTTTTTATTGTTATCTTATGTTATAATTAATATTTTATTTTTATAAAAAAATTTTTTAAGATATTTAATTATTTAAAATAATATCAATGATCAGATAATTTTTTTAAATTAATTTTATTGCGTAAATAGACTGGCCTAGCTTCTTCAGCAACAATTGTCTTACACGTTTCTAATTTTTGTAATGCTAAAAATAACATATCTTTAGCATCTGGTAAATAAATATCACTTTCTAATAAACTTAAATTTGTCATTTTTAATATAGGATAAGATAACCAACCTGTTCCAACAATTGTCCACTGATCATTTAATTTGTTTATTATGGATAAAAACTGCTCTGGCTTAAGTACTGATTCACTTTCTTCACCTTGCCAATAACCACCTAATTTAAGTTGATAACAAGCAGAATAAATTTCTCCCATTCTTGCATCTATCGCTACTAATACTTTTTTTGCCCCTAATTGACGAGAAGCTCCTTGGGCCATGGTTAATAAAGAAGAAATTCCTATCATTGGTATGTTGGCTCCAAATGCCAATCCTTGAGCAATTCCTACAGAAATACGAATACCAGTAAAGCTACCTGGTCCATGCCCAAAAACCAAAAGATCAATATTATGTAAATTTAAATGTGCATCAATAAGACATTGTTCTACCATTTGTAATATTTTTCTAGTATGCACTCGAGGTGAAACTGAGAATTGAGTAAAAATTTCACCACAGCTCCATATAGATACAGAACAAGATTCAGTGGATGAATCAATTGCTAATATATAATTAGCCATTATTTTATTATCCTAATTATTTTATAAATAATATTAACCTATTAATATTAAGATTTTTTTAAAAAAGGTTATCAAAAAATAAAAATTCTTTGTTTATGTTATTATTTATTATTAATAGTTTGATTTTAATTTTATTAAAAAATTAATTTTTATCTTTAAAAATATATTTTAATAAATAAAAAAAGATAAAATATTATAAAATTTTATAAAAAAATTACAATACTAATTTTATGTTTATCGTAAATAATAATAAACATAAAATAATTGATATTAATTATTAACGAAAATTTTTTTTTAAATCAAAGAGATTATAAGTATAATCGAACGTAATGAAATATACTGATTGTCGTATAGTTCATAATTTTACTAATAAGTTTATATAAAATAACTTATTTATCGATATAAAAGTTAATTTCTCAATAATGGAATAATAAAGATTTATTCTAATATATCAATAACGTTGAAAATTGATACTTATTGTTAATAATGACATTAAATTTTCATTATAGAAAAGATAAATATTTATATATTTATGAAAATATACTATTATAATATTTTTGAATAAAATATTAAAAAAATAAATAGTAATTTGATTAAATTTTAATAGTAATTATAAAATTTAATATATCATTATTATTATGTTATAAATATTATAGGAATCTATAATAGTAGATCAATGATTTTAATATAAATCTTTATTTGTATAAGAAATTAAATTAATAAACATAATCATGAGTCTATATACGTATACTAATACAATAAAATAGTTTAATATCAATATAATCTGTAAAGATTATATTGATTATTGTTATAATATTAAAAATAATATTTATTATTTTTAATATTAATTTATAATAAAAAATTAATATTTTATTTCTTTAATAGTTAGCATTTTTGAATAATTTAAAATTTTCTATATTTATATTTTATCTATTCTATCAATAATAGAATTTGATTCAATTACTTAATCATTAATCACAAAATATATACAAGTAAATTAATCAAATCATACAATCTCATTTTATCAATAAATATCAATTTATTATATTTTTTGAAAAAAATAAGTTTTAGGATATTTATAAGCATTAAACTATAGTTACTATTTATTCTAATTATCTTATAAATAAGAAAATATATAATTTATTTAATATAGTAAAAATTAAAAAATTATATTTTTAACTTTATCCATAATAATTTTCTTCTATTTCAAAATAGTTACTATTTTATATATGATTAAGTTCTTCAAATTAACTCATATATTATTATAAATTGAATAATCAATGGCTATATGAATTATTTATTATTTCATTTTTATGAAAACCTAATATTCAATATTTAATAAAAATATTTTTATATAGGTAATCTATAAAATCAATAAATTATATAATAACTAATACAATCTTTACTTACTTTATAAGTAATACTAAAATTTATTATTAATATTATTGTATATTAATAATACAAATATAAATATTTAAAATTAAAGACCACTTGTATTAAATATAAAATACGATCTAATCTTTTTTTAATGAGATAATAAATAGTATTTTATATAGAATATAAGACTTAATGAAAATATCATTCATAACTACTGTTTAATTTTTATATAATCTATTTTATTAATTTTTATTTAATTCAGTAAATACATGATATCAATATCAATCTATTTATGAATTTTAAAACTTATTTCAAAAAAATAAAAACTTTATTTTAGACTTTTAATTAATATTGATATCATCACATTATTATCATTTATATTAAAGATTAATGTAATATTTTTTTTGAAAATTTGATTTATCCATTAAACCTATTGATTTAAAATATGTTATATATAATATTAATTATTAATTTTTAAGTTTATTAATCATATATTTAAAGATAATTTATATTATTTAATTTATCATTTTAAAATTAATATAAGTATTAATTAATAATTTTAATTTAAATTATTAATTTAATTTTTATAATTTAACACTTACTATTATAAAATTTATTATTAATTTAATTATTATTATAATGGAATGTTGATTTTACAATATTTACTTATTTTTAACTTAAACTATTGAAATAAAATATTTATAAATAAAACAGTATTATATTTTATAACTTTGCTTACAAAAATAAACATCAGTAAATATAATAATATTATTAGTAATATACTATTTTATCATTTTGATATTTTCATTAAATATATAAATAAATCATTATAACTAGAATTAAATAATAATATGAAATTAAATATTAGTTAATTATTTTCATAATATTTAAAATAAAATAGATTATATTATATTATATTATATATTTATTTTTTTATAAATATATATTTATAAATAATTAATTTATTATAATTAAAATTTTTTTATCTTATAACTATAAAATTATAATATTGATTATATTTTACATCTTTAATTATTTAACATTATCTTTATTTCTCTATGTTTTAAGTTAAATTGTTTTAATTTCTTATTAATAATTATAAATTTCCATATTATAATATAATTTTTAAAAATATTGTTGTTATATTTTTACTTAAGTAAATATTAATTAATATATAATATTACTATAATTTATCTTATTTTTATTATTATTATTTTATTTATATATAAAATAATTTTTATTTTTTATAAAAAAATAATAGTATACATTATACTATAAAAAATATATTTACATATATAAAATAATATAATTAAATTTTTATAATAAGATTAAAATATAATAGAATATTATATTATTTTTTTAAAAATAAAATTTATTTAAAAAATGAATTTAGAGTAAAAGTTTAATTATCAATTGAAAAATTTTAATTAATTTATTTTTTAATATTTTAAAAAATATTATTTATTATTTTTGTTTAAATAAAAAATTAATTAATTAGTAATTACTATAAAAGTAAAAATACTCTGATTAATTCTTAATATTAATTTAATAATAATAACTACTACCAATAAAAATCATAAAATTAATTACTAAAATAATTAAAATATAAATAATAATATTATTTTAAATAAACTTCAATAATATTTTATATAATATTAATTAAAAATAAATAATATAATATCTAATAGATTTTGTTAAAAAAAAATACATAAGTAATAATAAAATAAATTCTTTATTTCATTCACTAATCTTAAATTACTATATTTATTTTTTTGAAATATAAAATTTAATTATGCTAATTTTATAACAACAATACCTATAATCAATAAAATAATTCCACCCCAACCTTTATAATTTAATCTTTGATTAAATAAAAACCAACCGGCTGTAACAGTTGCTATTACACCAAGAGCCCCCCAAAGTGCATAAGCAGTAGAAAGTTCAATACCATTTACAGCTATAGTTAATGCACTAAAAGCACTTAAAACAGCAATTAAAGATAGCATACCTATCCATAATCTCTTGAATCCATTTGATAACTTTAAAAAAATATTAGCTACTATTTCTAAAATAACAGCTAAAAATAGAAATGTAGTATGCCACCATTGATATTCTGCTAACATATTATTACTCATTAATAATTTCAGTCATTTATATAATATTTTATCGTAATTTCACTTATTCTATTGAATATAATGTATTAATTTTTTAGTACCTGATTTTATAAGTGCTATACCAATAATTAGTAAAACTATTCCAATAATTTTCATCGTCGATAATGATTCATCAAACAACATGGCACTAAATGCTGTTATAAAAATTATCCCAATGCCCTCCCATAGAGCATAAGCTACTCCAAGAGCAACTTTTTTTATCGCAATTGATAATAATATATAAGATGAAACAATCATAAAATACATTATAAATAAACCAGTTATATCTCCGCTAACACTAGAATGCTTCATTGATAAAGTACCAATGACTTCTGTAATAATTGCTAATGTTAAAAATATCCAATAAATCATTATATTTTCCTATTGTTGCTAATTATCATAGCAATGGGATAAATAACTAAATTATTAATAACTAAGTTATCATTTAAATTAAAAACAGAATTATAGATAAAACATATTAGCAACAGAAAAACATACAAAACATCATACCAATGATGTTCATTATAAATAATGGATATTTTTGATAAAAAAAAGATGATGGTTATTATACGTTGATTTTTAACGTTTTTGACGCTAAACATGACTGTTTATTTCATTTATCACACGGCCCATCCATGTGATATTCTATGATTCCTAACATTGATATAATCAATACTAAAATAGTTTTATATCATAAATATGATAATTATTCAAATAATTATCATATATTCTAATTAAATATAAAATGCTTAAATAAGATTAATAAATCTTAACATATTACTTATATATAATATATGAAAATTATTTAAACTCATTCCATGATCGTCCATCTTTGTTAATCATTACATCAGAAGCATCTGGCCCCCATGTACCTGCTTGATAAGGTTTCGGTAATTCATCATTCTTTGACCAAGCGTCTATGATAGAATCAACCCACTTCCAAGCTTCTTCAATTTCATCTCGTCTGACAAACAATACCTGAATACCACGCATAACTTCTAGTAATAAACGCTCGTATGCATCAGCTAAATGAATTTGATTAAATGTTTTAGAAAAACTTAAATCCAATTTTGTCATCTGTAAATGATGTTTATGCTCAAGACCAGGCACTTTATTTAAAATTTCAATATCTATTCCTTCATCAGGTTGTAATCGAATTGTTAATTTATTTTGTTGCAGATCTTTATAAGAATCAAAAAAAATGTTTAATGCCGGTTTTTTAAAATAAACTACTATTTCAGAATATTTTGAAAATAATCGTTTACCTGTTCTTAAGTAAAATGGTACTCCAGCCCAACGCCAATTATCAATGTCAACTCGAATTGCTACAAAAGTTTCTGTTTTACTTAATTTATTTGCTTTTTTTTCTGAAAGATAGCCAACTACTTTCTTGCCTTGAATGAAACCTGATGTATATTGACCACGTACAGTTTTTTCACATACATTACTAGAATCAATACGACGCAATGAACACAATACTTTTATTTTTTCATCACGTATACTATCTGCAGTTAAATCTGCAGGAGGGGACATAGCAATCATAGTTAAAATCTGTAATAAATGATTCTGTACCATATCACGCATTTGACCAGCTTTATCGAAATAACTCCAGCGCTCTTCTATTCCAACTTCTTCGGCAACAGTAATTTGTACATGGTCAATCGCTCTATAATCCCAATTATTAATAAATAAGAAATTAGCAAAACGTAATGCTAATAAATTAAGTACAGTTTCTTTACCTAAATAATGATCAATACGATATATTTGGCTCTCTTTAAAATATTTAGCAACTTCATTATTTATTTCTTGTGAAGAAATAAGATCGCTACCTAATGGTTTTTCCATAACAATCCGATTTAACTTTTTATTAAGTCCGGCATGAGCTAAACCGTAACAAATATCACCAAAAGTTGTAGGAGGCATAGCAAAGTAATATATAGATTGTTTATTACTGTAATTATTAATATATTTTGCTAATAAATTAAATTTTTTAAGATCATGAACTTCTAAATTTAAAAAATCAATACGATTACTTAATTTTTCCCATAAATAAAATTCAATTTTTTCATTTAAAAAAAACTCTAATGTTTCTTTAACTTCTTTTATATAAGTGACTGTGTCTAATTTAGATCTACCAATTCCTATGATACGAGTATTTGGATGAATATATCCAGATTTTTCTAACTGATAAAGAGATGGTAATAATTTTCTGGTAGCTAAGTCTCCTTTTGCACCGAAAATAATTAAATTACATGCTTGAATCACTTTCTTAATTGGCATAATATGATGCATATTCCTTAAGTATATATAAGTTCTATATGGAATAGAATTGGTTTATTTTAAAAAAATAAATGTTTTTTTGATATAAGTATATAAATAAAATCATTATATTTTTTTTAAAAAATAATAAATTTAATTATTTGTACTTATTTAAATTATTTTATAATTATAAAATTAATACAAAAAATAAATAAAAACTCTTTTATTTAAATAAAAAATAATTTAATAATTTCATTTTAATAATGAAAAAGCATATTAAGTATATATTAACTTAAATAACAAGATTTAATCTTGGAATATAATCGCTAAAATAGGTAACTTTTCAGTATTAAAATAATTGAAATAGATAATATATTTAAATATATGGTTGAATTAAAAAATTACTGAATTAATGCTAAAAAATAAATGAAAAGTTATTCAGATTAAATAAAAGTTATAATTTTAGCTAAATTAGACAATATGAATAGATTTACTATAAATCATTTTGATATTAAATAATATTTAATTGTTTTCATAATTTTAAGTACAGTTATTATCCAACCTATTTTAATAGAAGATTTTACATTAATTGATTAATTAATAAATATTATTTATTATAAATATATAAATAAAAATTGAATTAGTTAGATAATGTTAAACTAAATAAATAATCTTTTATGAAAAAAAGAATTCAAATATTAAAAAAGTTTAATTATTTTATAACATATTAAACTTATATAAAAAATCATTTTTATTCTCTTTAATACTATTAGGAATAGAGAATATAAGTGATAATATTATGTAATTTATTTTTTCATTTTAATATAAAGTCTCTATTTTTATAATTTTATAATAAGATATTATGTATTTCATTAATAATCAATATATTGGTATTATTGTTTTTTATTCATCACACTCGATTAATAAAAACTTAATTAAAAGGCTAAACTTACTAAATATTAAGATGTTTTATATTCATTATTATAACTATTTATAGTTTTCTTTAGTTTAAGTAACATTATTTTTTATCAAGAATTCATGCATAATGAATAAAAATATTTATATAAAAATGAATATTATCATTAATACAATTTATATTAATATATGTATTATAGTAATCAATTTTATTTTCAATTTGATAAAAATTAATAATTAATTTAAACTATAGAAAAATATATCATATTATAAATATCTCGTTAAAATCAGTATTATTCATATTTTAACAAAACAAATTAATATTAGAGAAAGTATTTTTTTTGTTTAAAAAATACTTTCTCTTTAATAAATAAATCATACAACATAACACACATACCATTTAATAAAAGAAATTTAATTTTATTTTTATATAATAAGTATCCATTATTTAACATTAATTTTAATAAATTACGGAGTTATAAATGTTAAAACGAATTAGAAGAACGAAAATTATTACTACTCTCGGTCCAGTGACTGATCGTGATAATAATTTAGAAAAAATTATTAAAGCTGGAGCAAATGTTGTACGATTAAACTTTTCTCATGGTTCAACAGAAAATCATTTACAACGTGCAAGAAAAGTTCGCGAACTTGCACAATCATTAACACAACATGTATCTATTCTTGGTGATTTACAAGGACCTAAAATTCGTATTTCAACATTTAAAGAAGGAAAGATTTTTCTTTATATTGGTGATAAATTTATCTTGGATACTAATAATCCTGAAGGTAATAAAGAAAAAGTAGGTATTAATTATCAAGGTTTAATCAATGATGTGGTATTAGGTGATATTCTATTACTTGATGACGGACGCATTAAGCTAAAGGTACTAACTGTAAAGAATAATCAAATTATAACTGAAGTTATTATTGGTGGTGAGTTATCCAATAATAAAGGGATTAATAAACTTGGTGGTGGCCTATCTGCTGATTCATTAACTGAAAAAGATAATGTAGATATCTTAACTGCAGCTAAAATAGGCGTCGATTATTTAGCAGTTTCTTTCCCACGTTCAGCTAAAGATATAAATTATACACGCCAACTAGCTCACGATGCTGGTTGTGATTGTAAAATTGTTGCTAAAATAGAACGAGCTGAAGCAGTTGCTAATGATAAAATTATTGATGAAATTATTTTAGCATCAGATGTAGTCATGGTTGCTCGCGGTGATCTTGGCGTTGAGATTGGAGATCCGGAATTAGTTGGTATACAAAAGAAACTAATACGTAGGGCACGTCAACTAAATAAAGTTACAATTATTGCTACACAAATGATGGAATCGATGATTAACAATCCAATGCCAACTAGAGCTGAAGTAATGGATGTTGCTAACGCAGTGATTGATGGCACTGATGCTGTTATGTTATCTGCTGAGACAGCTACAGGAAAATATCCTGTTGAAACTGTAGAAACTATGGCGCGAGTTTGTATTGGAGCAGAGAAAATGGCTTGTGTTAACATTGAAAAATATCACCTCGATTATCTATTTGATAGCATCGAAGAAGCGATTGCTATGTCAGCTATGTATGCAACTAATCATTTAAAAGGATTAAAAGCAATTATTACCATGACAGAATCTGGTCGTACAGCTTGTATGATGTCTCGAATTAGCTCATGGTTACCAATATTTTCTATATCTTGTCATGAAAAAACACTAAATCAATGCGCACTTTATAGTGGTGTAACACCTATTTATTGCAATAAGGAGATTAACGCAATTAATGCCGTTAAAAATGCTATTCACCGTTTACTTGAAAAAAAATATATTGAACTTGGTGATTTAGTTTTAGTTACACAAGGTGATCAAATGGGTCAGATAGGTAGCACAAATACTTGTCGAATATTGAAGGTTGAGTAATATTATATAAAAAAATATAAATATATCTAATCCATCAGTATTTAATCATGATAACTTTTATTAAATACTATTATTTTTAATATTTCATAATTTATTTATTATTTATTTTGTTTATTAAGTTTTAATTACTATTTAAATAAATTAAATAAAATTATAAAAATTATTTTTTATTTAAAATAATAACTTAACTTTTAATTTTAAAACTAAATGAAATCATTTATTTTATAAATATAAAAATAAATTTAAATAAATTTAAAATATTCAAAGTTAAATAATAATAAATATTATTTAATAATGTATATTATATTATATTTATATAATTACTTCCTAGTATAATTACTAAAATATAAGTAAAATATAATAAAATATCTCATTAATAAAAAATAATAATATTATGCTCATTTAATAAAGAGAATAAATTAAAAAAATAATTATCAATCAACATAATATGTGATTAAAATATGTTAAAAATAATTTTTATTAATTTTAATTATATTGAAAATAATAAATATAACGCTATAATTTTAAAAAATTTAAAATTAAATATTTAATTAGTAAAAAAATTTTAATTCTTAATAGTAAAAACATAATCATTTTAAGAATCTACTAAAAGTAAGAACATGTCATTATTAATAATATAAAATTATATAGAAAATGTTTCTATTAAATATATAATTTTAAAGAAAATTTCTATTAAAAAATTTCGATATTAAAAAATAAATAATGATAACAAATTATAATTAATTTAATTAAAAAAATAAATTTTTTAACAAAACATTTTTCCTTTATTATTTTTATTAAATTAGATTAATTTATATCTAAACAGATACAATTATAACTTAAGAAGTTATTATTATATTGTATATAAAATATTTTATAATTTTAAATTAAAATATTTAATGTTATTTTTATCTAAATTAATCAATAGTAAATAAAAAATAAAATTTATTTTTGAATAAAATAGAAAAATTAAAATATTATTTTTTATTTTTAATAAGAAATAACTTATATCTTAAAAGATATAAGGATATAGTAAAAATTTACTTTTTTTATAAAAACAATATTTTGTATAATTTCATATAAAAATATGACTATTTTATTTTATATATTTTAACAATTTTAATATTTAAATATATTTTTCAAATAATATATAAGTAAAATACTTTAATTATTTATTCCTTCTTTAAAAGAAGGATAAGATAAATATCTTATTAAACAATATATTTTATTAATTAAAATCAATAAAATATATAATTTATCAAATATATAATAACAAATTTAAATTAATATTATAATATTTCTTTTTTATATATTTTACTTATACTATTCATCGTAATAAAAAACATAGTGAATAATATATTAATAACATCATATTACATTAGTGATAATAGCTTAATATCATTAATTTAAATATATAAAGAATATAATAAAAATTATTATATGTTATTGCTCTATAAATAATCTAAATCATTTATAATTAAATAATAATATTAATATATTATAGAATAATATTATTATATAATCTTCTATTTATAAAATAGATAAATTTGATTTAATTAAAATAACAAAAAATAAAATTTTTATAAAATATTATATCAATATATTCTCTAATTATTTTTATATTAATTTTAAAAAATAAGATAAATTAATTTTTTATTCGTTCATTACTTAAAACTTTTTTTTAAATTTAAAAATATTTTATTTTTATAAAAATGAATCAATTAAAACATTTTAAATAAATATTATACATTCCTTATATTAGATTAATATTTTAATATTAATAAATATAATATAATATCATAATTATAAATATATTTGATATTTTATATCATATATATTTATGAAAAAATTTATATAAAAATATAAAGTTTAAAATAAACTTAAAATATATAAATAATTATTTAAATAAATAAACTAATAAATATAAATAAAAATACTTTTATAAGTAAATTATACATAAAAAATAATATTAACTTATTCCCATTTTTAGTTTGTTTTCTTTAACTGATATCAAAAAGATTTTATGTTCTTTACCAGTTAATTTCTCTGAGTACGATAAATTAGCAGTTAATGGATCAACAGCACGATGATTAAACCATAATTCATAATGAAGATGTGGGCCAGTAGTACGTCCGGTATTACCTGATAATCCAATGCACTCGCCTTTTTTTACCTTCTGACCAGGTTTAACTAATAATTTACGTAAATGCATATAGCGTGTAGTATAATGATTACCATGACGAATAGTAATGAAATTACCAGCAACTACACTATATTTTGCCACAATAACTTCACCATCACCAACCGATAGTATCGTTGTTCCAATAGGCATAGAAAAATCTACCCCTTGATGAGTAGTCAAACGTCTTGTTACTGGATTTATACGACGTAAATTAAAATGAGAAGATACAATAAAGTTTTTAATTGTTGGATAACGTAAAAAACCTCGATCTAAGCTATTAGCTTCACTATCATAATAGTGACCATTTTTAGCTCGAAAGACATAGTAATTCTTATTATTAGTTAATAAATGTAAACTTAATAATCTACTTCGTTCACTATGACCATCAAACATTTCGCGACTTAATAAAAGTGAAAATTTATCGCCAGATTTTAGTTTACGAAAATCAATCTGCCATTGCAATGATTTATAAACTTCACGCGCCTCCTTAAATGTTAATCCGGCATTAACTGCGCTAGAGATAAAATTATCATTTATTTTACCTTGTATAGTCTTATCAACCCAAACACCTTGACGAATTTGTTTCTCCTCATTAAAGATATTAGAAGTACCTTGTCGAGTGTAAATATACGTTTCGCGATGTGAAATAATCCATGTCAATGTCTGTAATTCTCCATCTTTATTTAATTCCCAGTTTAATATCTGTCCTATTTGTAAATTTCGTAAATTTCTATATTGATTAGCAAGTCGAATGACATCTATAGTATCTAAACCATATTGAGTTAAAATGCTAGTTAAATTATCACCATTTGAGACAACGTGTTCTTCAGATATATCAGCTTCTTTTTCAACTGTTACTACTTCATCTAGCAATCGTTCACTACCATTACCTATAACGGAATCATAAATATTTGAATTATATAGATAAGTGATACTATTTTTTCTATTATCTCTTTTCTCTAAAAGACTAATACCTTTATTTATTAATGACTCATCTAAATTATTATCATTTCTATTATACAATTGAATAACGATAGGATGCCAAATTACGGCAGCTAGTGTTACTAAAGTTAATGTGCCTAATATAATTTTATATGGTTTAGGTAAATTATCGTATACCTGAACGATACTTTCTGATATCTGTTGCACGTATTAAATTCCTTCTAACTTTTATCTAAAAAGTTTTTAAATTAATTAGATAATGCTGTTAAAAAATTTACATAACTTTTTTTACTTAATTTAATACCGATTTTAATGGATCTATAATATTCTAATTTGTACGTTTATATATTTTATAATAGCTGTTTTAAATTGTGGTTCAACAAAATACAAACTCTAATTTATATCTTAGATAATATTGTTTTTATTTGATGTATTTAACACCTGAATTTTAAATGATAGGATTAATAATAAAATAACCTAATGAAGTTAAATGATAGTATTTTTAAAAATAATCATAAATATTATTAAAAATAAAATATTAATTATTTATAACCGACTTAAACATTTTATCAGTATTTTTATCAATTTGCGTTAATTTTTCATTAAATTTACGAAGATTTATATCCAATTATTTTTATACTTATAATATAAATTAATTAACTGATTATCTATAATATTATAGATGATACTAGTAATATCAAATGATAATAAAATAATACATATTATATTTACCATGTAAATTATGATTATAAAAAAGATAGTAATGGTCTATATGAATATTTTTATTGTTTAGTGGATTTAATATAGTGAGTATTATTTAATAATATCGCTTTTATATATAAAGCTTTAGTTAAAGAAATTTACTTCTAAAAATATAACTATACTAATGATTTTTTAAAAAGGTTCTGAATATCTTATCTAATATAAATAAAAGATCAAAAGTTTTAATTTTTTCTAGATAAAATGATTTTAAAGATTAATAATATGATGGAATATCCAATTATGTATTATGATTATAAAAAATAAAACTATTAGTAATAACTTAAAGCAATAAAAATAAATCTATAGATTAAAATTATAACATTAGCGTGTATAATAATTAAAAAAACTAAATAAAATATACTTATATTATTTTTTTAGATTTTTGAACATTTTTTGTTTTAAATAATATAAGGTAATTTCTATAAATTAAGATTTATAATAGTATATAAAAATATTTTAATAATACTGCAAAAATTATTTATTATAAAACACTATTAAATTTAAAAAATTACTATTAGTTTTGATTAAATTGAAATTATAGAAAATATATAGTTTTATATAGAAATTAGAGAAATATTAGCCATATTATTACAAAATAATGCTTATAAATTAACACTAGATAAAATAATTCTCAGCATAATTATTATTAATCAAATGGAAATAATATATAAAAATAAATTACATATCTATTATATTTTAAAAAATTTCTATTAGATAGAGTGAAATATATTTAATAGTTAAATTCTTTATAACATTAAACAAAATATAAAAATAATTAATATTACTTATTCTTTAATAAGTATAAGTGCGAATCATCATATAAATAAATACAAAATTATAGGTTGCTGAAACTTAGTGAATTCTACTTGCTTGCTCAATACTTAATCAATCGCGATTACTTATTTTAAATGAACTAACACAAATCTTAGATATATTGGCTGTCATGTTTTGTTTTAATATAATCTTATTTTGATAATATTCATACAGAATTAAATTGCTATATTTTTATAATCTCATATAACATTCAGTTAGTGATGACAAAACCGATAGAGCATTCTCTATTAATAAATAAATATTTTGTTTTGAATAAATCCATCTTTAGGATGTAGTTTTAAATCCAAAATTTATTGCTATATTTGATCATGGCAAAACAGAAAAGATATGTGTTTATAATAACTATAATAATAATTATAAGTATGATTTAAATAAATTATATTAATGATAAACCCACATAGTTAGATATTGTAATCATCATTTAAATATTTCTATATAGTTTATTATTTTGTATATATATTACATATTATCACAACACTTGACCACTGGATACTTTTATTATTTATCAAATAAATATCATATTTTATTGATATTCTTTTCATATTTTATTGTTTAATATCATATTTAACTTATTATTTAATATTAATACGTCTTATACATTGATTATTATCACACTTATTATTTTAATTTTATTAATATTATTAGAGAAAAAGTATCAAGAGTTATCTATCGATACATTATTAAGTATAATATCATGCATATAGTATATATATCACTACGGATTAGTATAATTATGAGTTTAATTAATGATATTATTATCGATTTTATAGATTATTTATTTATTGATTTATTATAAGCAACAGATAAATATATATTTTTTAATTACAATAAACTTCATAATTGTTTGCTAAATTATTATTTAGCAATAGATTAATTTAATATCAATAACCAATTAATCAAAATTTAACTTTTATTTATGTCTAAAATAAAGTTGCTTAAATTAAGCTTAATATTATTTACTATAATTAATATAAAGCATTACAATAAAATTTTTATGTGATTTTATTATTATAAAATTAATAATCAATCTATATTGCTACAAATATGCGGTTTTATAAAATAGAAGAACAAATGATAATAATTGTTACTATTATTTATATAGTTATTATCATAACTATTTAGATTTAGTAGTTTATTTGTTTATTATGATGCTCACTAGCTAGTGAGGACTAAATCTATTGTTATGTGTGTATGTATTTTTATTTGTATTTTTTTTAAAAATAATTAATTTATTAATTAATTATAATAAATTCATTTTTATTGAAAATAAGATAAGAAATAGATAATTAATTATTAAACATCTATATACCAAAAAATTCAAATCCTTTAAACAATGATATTTATAAGATCATTTATTATATCTATAACTAATATTAATCTATAATTATTTAATATAATAATTATAGATTATGTAATAAACTAATTTAGTTTTAGTATTTTTATTAAAAGTAAAAATTTGTGGTAAATTTTATCTTATTTAAATAAATATTAATATTAACAATGAATGTTAATATTTATTAAAATAACTTTAATTGAAATTTAAAAAATAAAATATATCTTTACAAATTTTATGCAATATTATTTTGTTTTAATATTTTATTAATTATATTTTAGTTAATTAATATAATCTTATTGATCAGTAATTTTATTTCTATATTAAATATTAATAACAATTAATTTTAATATATCATTAAATTTTTTATTTTAATTTTAAATAATTTTTTAAAAAAATCAATGATAAAATATTTTTAATTAAAGTAATTACTAATAATAATTACTATAAAAACTGATAAAATGAAAGAAATAACATTTATTTATGCTTTTATTTTATAAAATCTATCAATAATTAGCTTAATTATTTATAAAATAAACAAAAATTTTTTATGAAATTATATAATTTTAAGAATTTTATTAATAAAAAAATAAAATTTATATTTTATAAAATAAAAAAAATAGAAGAAATATTCTATAATACACATAACTAAAACAATATTAAGATAATTTTACTTTATTTCATGATACGATGATTAACATTATTATTAAACATAATTTAAAATAAAAATAACTAATTATTAAATAGATATTAAAATTTTATTTTTTAGTAAAAATATTTTTAACTCACAGTTAGAATAAAATTAAATAAAATATCTAATTAAAATTTTTTTATTTAATAATAGATTTTAATTAATTTAATAAATAATGCTTTTTATTTCTAATACTTTAAACCAATATAATATCTCATTACTAAACTATTTTTTATCTGATTAATTATTACGAGAAAAGATTTTTCTATCTTATATTATATATATTATCTATCTAATAGATATATATAAATAATAACTATTTCATTTAACTAATACAAATAAATTTAATTAGTAAAATTGATATAATCTAATTTAATATTAGAGATAATATTAATATTAGTAAAACTCATAGAGTTAATTAATATTAATTAATATTATTAATATAATTATTACTAATAAAAGTTAGTATTTAATTTATTATTAAAATTAACTATTTTAAAATATATAATATAAAATTAGAATTCGATCATAAATTAAAATAGCAGAAAGATTATTAATATAATTAATAATTAATGAAAATAAATATTATTATAATTTTTTAATAAATATGATATTTAATTTTTAAAAATTAAATATCATATTTTAATTTAAATCTAAACTATTTTAAATAATTAAAATAATTGTATTAACAAATTCTTAATAAAATATATTTTTTATTAAAATATATAAATCAGATTATCATAATTTTCATTATATATGAAAATAAAAATATAACAATTAATTCTTAATAGGAAAATTTAATAAAGATATAAACTAAATATATTTTTAAAATAAAGGAGATAAAATATATTTTATAAACTCATTTTTTATCAATTATAACACTTATATAATATAAAATAACTTAATTATCTATAAATTCATAAAATAATAGCTACTAATAATTTAGATATTATTAAAATAATAAATACATGTTATTAATCAGTATTAAAAATATTTCTTTTTTAGAAAAAAATAATAATTACATAAAAATCTCATATACAAAATATTCTAATTATTTTATCTAAAACACTATTATTTTTATAATAAACAATTAGTTATTTCTGATTAATTAATTTTATAATAAAAAACAGAATTATAAATTTATATTTAGTATTATTTTAAGATAATTTTAAGATTATTAAAACGAATATGATATTTGTGTAATATTTTAAAAATAAACAATATTATAAAATATAAGATATTTTTAATAAAAATCTCTAAATAATAAGCTTAATAAGCTAATTTTAATTTAGGATTAATTAAATTAAAAATACTGGCTAATTTTATTAAACTAAAAGTATATATTATAAATATATATTAAATGATAAAACATTTATCATATACTGATATTTAAATAATTTAACATTAATTCCTTTCCTTGCTTTTAAATACTTTTATTTAAACTATTAGTTATTTATACTTACTTTGATAAAAGTATATAATTATTATAAAATTATAATAATTTGCATTTTATTTACAATAAACAAATAAACTAATATGAATAAATAAAATTGATAATATTAATTTAGGATCAATTTTGTTAAATTTAATTAATTTATAAAATAACATATTTTTTATATGTATTATATAATAATATATGAAACCGTCATATTTTTAAATCAAATAAAAACTAAATCAAAAAAAGATTTATCTAATCAATTTTAGCTAATTTATGAAATTACTAATTTTATTATTTTATCTTCATAACTTATATAATTTTATTTAAATAAAATTATAGATATTTTTTTCAAAAAAATATAATATAAAATATTAATCCACATAAATTTTCGTTTTATATTTTATCTCAATATTTATTATTTATATAATAAAAATTATTAAAAATTAAATATATCAATTAATATATTTATTTTTTTAATTAAAACAACTTTAAATTTATAATTTAAATAAATTTTAATTTAAATGATGTTTAATATAATATATGAAATATAATCGATATTAAATTAAATTAAAATTATATATATATTTTTCTTAAATATATATAAATATATCTAAACTTACTTTATATACAATATTACCAGTAATAAATTATTATTTCAATTTGTTAATTGTATATTTTAAAATGTTTAATTGGTTATTAATAGGTAAATAAAAAAATAAAGTTTCTTTTGTTTAACTTAATTTAAGTTTAGAATCATCATTCTAACATCAATACTTACTAAATAATACAACTAATTTATTATTTATATAATCATTTTAATGATATTTTTATAAATAAGTTTTAAATTTAATAATAGATAATATAGATGAATACTTATGCAATGTTCTACATAAAATATGTTAAACCATATATTTTATTCGATAAGAAAACTATAGTTAATAGTAAAAAGAAAATTCAATTTAAATAATAATTACTATATCATTGATTAATATTAAATAGATCAAAATATTAATAAAAGTATTTATATTCAATATATTAGACTTTTAATATAGAGATTAATTAAAATATATATTTAATCCACATCTTATTCATAATTTTATTATGATAAATATTATCATTAATACATCATTAATCTATTTAATATTTTAAATTAAATGTATAAAATCTTTATATATTCTAAAGATTTTCTTTTTTTAAAGAAATCATTTATATTTTACTTTTTAAATATAAAATAAGATATATCTAAAACATTATTTTAAAGTTAGAGAAAATTTCTAATATAAAATAAATATTTGATTTATATTATTATTATAGTATTATATGTTATAAATTAACTTATTTTCCACTTCGATAAAAGTATTTGTTTTAATGTTAATATATATAAAACACATAATTTTTAATAAAAATCTAAAATAAAGAAAATAAAACATCTATAATTTAAATTATCATATTTTTAATAAAGTATGATAAGTATATAATGTTAAAACATAATACTTATAATTATCATTTAAAACATTAAAGCATAAACAAAAAGATTATAAATCTAGCTATATATTTATTAGATTCGTAAATAGTTTTTCCATATTATCATTTTTATAATTGCATATGCTATTTTATAATTTCCTTATTTAATATACATACTTCATGTTATTAAATAACAGTTTTATTGCTTAAAAATATATGATAATTATAAAATTTTTTTACATTAAAATTATCATCACTAAAAAACTATATTAATTAATAAATAATTTTAAAAAATAATTAAATTTAATATTTATATATTATTATATAATATTTTTATTAACTTATTTATTATAACTTATCATTAAAAAATAACTTTTTAAAATACACCAATAAAATAATTTTAAATATTTATTAGTTAATATAGGAGCTCTATCTATACTATATAATTTAATTAATTATATTATTATTTAAATCTTAAATAAAATACTAAACATAAAATCAAATATTTTATCAATAAAATTATATAATTTATTTAATAATCTTGAATAAAATTAATTATTTATTATTATTTTATACATGATAAGATATAAAGATGACTAAATTTTAAAATATTAAAACATATACCATTTTAAAAACTAATTTTATCTAAATTTTATTTTATTGCACATTAATATATATTTTCCTTTAACTTATTTAATATTATTTTTCTTGATTTTTAGTTATTCCTAATATTTAGATTGCTAATTTATTATAGGATTATTATTGTTATGATTTTAATAAATATTAGATGACTTAATTATTTATAAACTACAACTAATAGTAATTTTATCTATTTATATTTATATAATATTTATTAATTTCCATCAACAATAGTTATTCCTAAATTTCCTAATTCTACAGGATTAGCCATACTTGGAGCGCCAGTCATTAAACAAGCTGCCCTAGTTGTTTTCGGAAACGCAATAACATCACGAATATTTTCTGTTCCAGTTAATAACATAACAAGTCTATCTAAACCAAATGCTAAACCTGCATGTGGTGGTGTTCCATATTTTAATGCCTCTAAAAAGAAACCAAATTTATCTTGCTGATCTAATTTGTTAATTTTTAAAATTTCAAGAACAACTTCTTGCATTTTATTATAATGAATACGAACTGAACCACTTCCAACTTCATAACCATTAATAACCATATCATAAGCATTAGCAATAGCGTCTAATGGATTATCTTGTAATTGCTTAGGAGTTAAATCTTTTGGTGCAGTAAAGAGATGATGCATTGCATTAAGTTTTCCATTTTCATCTTCTTCAAACATTGGAAAATCAATAACCCATAATGGTTTCCAAATATCATTTTGTGTGATTTCTAAATCACGCCCTATTTTTAATCTTAATTCCCCCATAGCATTATTGACAATATTTTGTTTTCCAGCTCCAAATAGCAAAATATCACCTGCTTTTGCTTGAGTTCGTACTAATATATTGGCAATAACTTCTTGTGGTAACAATGTGTTTATTGGGCCTTCAGTATCAGTTTTATTTCCAGTTATTGAATTAATTTTAATCCAAGTTAACCCCTTTAGATTATAAATAGAAACAAATTTAATATAACTATCCAATATCTTATGTGTTAATATTGATCCACCTGGAATAGTAAGTGCAACTATACGTCCTTTTGGATTATTTATAGCCTCAGAAAATACTTTAAATTCAACTAACTTAACTAAATCATTAATATCAATTAATTCTAAAGGATTACGTAAATCTGGTTTATCTGAACCATAACGTTGCATAGCTTCAATAAAAGTCATTACCGGAAAAGTACTTAACTTAATACCATTATTCTCTTGCCATAAATAACAAATTAATCGTTCCATTATTTCACGAATTTGATTAGCATTCATAAAAGAAGCTTCTACATCTACTTGTGTAAATTCAGGTTGACGATCAGCACGCAAATCTTCATCACGAAAACATTTTACTATTTGATAATAACGATCAAAACCAGATATCATTAATAATTGTTTAAAAAGTTGAGGTGATTGTGGGAGAGCATAAAATTCTCCTTTATGAACACGACTTGGAACAATATAATCACGCGCACCTTCTGATGTTGTTTTAGTTAAAATAGGTGTTTCAATATCAATAAAACCCTCCATATCCATAAAACGACGAACAAAACTAGTAATTTTTGCTCGTTCCATTAATTGCATTATCATTCTTGGTTGTCTTAAATCAAGATAACGATATTTTAATCTGATTTCTTCAGAATTTTGTTTATTATTATCTATCGGTAATACATCTGAACGATTAATAATGATTAAATCTTCTGCAAGAATTTCAATATTACCAGTCTGTATTTTTTTATTTATTTGTTTACGCTCTCTTACAACGCCTGTTATCTGAATACAAAATTCGTTTCGTAGTTGTGATGCTTTACTAAAAAGTTCTGTATAACTTTTCTGCACAAAAATAACCTGAATTAAACCTTCACGATCTCTTATATCTATAAAAATTAATTTACCTAAATTACGATAACAGCTAACCCAACCACAAAGAGTTACTTTTTGCCCGATTTTACTAATATCTAATTGCCCACAATAATTTGTCCGCATGCGATAAATTCCTTATTAACAATATTCACTTTGCAGAGTAGATTACACCAGCATTTTTAGTACGATTATTTAAATCGAATTTAAAAAATATTATTATATATAAAAATTTCTATTTAGAAATAAATATATATCTCATTCAATTCCGTATAAGAATAAATAAACTTTTATCATTTTAGTAAAATAAAAACTTTTTATTAAAAATAATTTATTTTAGAAAATTATAAATTTTAAATATATTATTATTTTTATCGTTATACTTCAAAAAACTCATAAAATAGTTAATTTTATAAATCATATATTATCACTTTAATATTACTTAACTTAGATTATCTTTTAAAATTATTAACTAATATTATTACTGAATTGTTTAAAGATATAGTAATTTTATCAATTAAAATAATTAATATAATTTAATTAATATCATTAAATATATTTTTATTTTTTATCATAATTTTATTAATAATGTAGCGTTTTTAAATATACATGTTTTAGCCATTAATCATTATTCGATAATTTTTTATTTATAAACATTTGATTATTTTCTTATAAATATAAAGTTCACATTTAATTTTATTATATTTAAGAGATAACTTTTTTATTCTATAATTTAGATATTTCAATTAATATTTATTATTTTTTATTTATATTTTTTGTTTTATTTTTTAATATAATTTTTATTATGTGAAAAACATATCTTAAATAATACTTATCATATAAATAATATTTAATTTATATATTAATATAAAATCTGTTAAAATAAATCACAATTTATTGCTTAATTAATTCATAAATTATGTCTAGTTATATTTTAAATAAAAAAAGATACCTTATTTGCTAATCATATTGCAAAGTTAGAAAATTGGTAATTTAATGAAAAAGTAGCCGAAGTTTTTCCTAATATAATTAAACGCTCTATTCCTGAATATTTAAATATTATCACTATGATTGGCGTACTATCGACATATTTTTTGCTACAGCTAATAGTTATTATTTATGATCTCGGTTGCTCTTTAGGCGCAATAGTATTATCAATTCGTCGTAATATTAATATTAAAAATTGTAAAATAATTGCTATTGATAATTCATCAGCAATGATTAAGCGTTATCAGGAATATGTTTACGCCTATAAAGCAAATACACCTGTTGAAATAATTGAGGGTAATATTCTAGATATTAGTATAGAAAATGCTTCAATGGTGATATTAAATTTTACTCTACAATTTATTGATCGAGCTAATAGATAACAATTAATTAACTGTATCTACAAAGGTCTTAATCATGGAGGTGTTTTAATATTGTCAGAAAGATTCAATTTTAATGATAATAAAATTGAATCTTTATTATTTAATATGCATCTTAATTTCAAACGTATCAATGGTTATAGTGAATTAGAAATAAATCAAAAACGTAATATGTTAGAAAATATTATGTTAACTGATTAGATTAATAACACATAAATCACGTCTAATATCCGCAGGATTTAATCATTTAGATTTATGGTTTCAATATATTAATTTTGGTTCGTTACTTGGTATCAAGGAATAAGATTAATGATAGATTTTAGTTATTTTATCAGAAAATTGCTGTAGGATTACTTAATCATTGGTTAGAAACATTACCATTCCAAATTAAAGAATGGAAAAAAACTCAATATAAAGAATTTAATTATTGGTAAAAAATAGTACAAAATATACCAGATATAACACCAACTAGCTTGAATTTAAAAACCGCAGTGATCGCTAAAAATGAGTTTCTACTTTGTCAAAGAGATAAGCAACAAATCACTCAACTACTAAAAAATCTAAAACCATGGCGTAGGGCTTATTTTCTCTTTATGAAATTAACATTAATTGCGAATGGCGTTCTGATTGGAAATGGCATCTTATCTTACCTCATATTTCGCTATTAAAAGATAAACTAATACTTGATGTTAGTTGCGGTAATGTATATTATATGTGTATAATTGTTGGTGAAGGTGCAAAAAGTGTAATTGGTATTGATCCTTATCAACTATATTTATGTCAATTTGAAGCTATACGCAAATTAATTGAAAACAATCAACAAGCATATTTATTGCCTCTTTCTATTAAACAACTTCCGATGTTAACTGGCTTTGACACAGTATTCTCAATGGGTGTACTTTATCATCTATCTTCACCATTAGATCATCTTTATTAATTAAAAATCAATTAGTTTCTGGTGGTGAACTTGTCCTTGAAAGTTTAGTTATTAATGGCGATGAAACAAGATGCTTAATACCTAATGATAGTTATGCTAAAATGCGTAATGTATATTTTATTTCATCAGCAAAAATGCTAAAAATATAGTTAGAAAAATGTGGTTTTTTTGATGTAAATATTATTGATCAAACAATAACAACTATAGAAGAACAGAGAAAAACAGATTAGATGGAAACAGAATCATTAGGAGATTTTCTTAATCCAAATGATATTAATTTAACGATTGAATGGATATCCCGCTCCTTTACGAGCTACTTTAATTGCTAAAAAAAATAGATATGACGTCATTTAATATTATTATTCATTTATATAGTTAATAAATTATTTAATATTGATAATAAAATCACATTATTTATAAAAATAAATAAAGAATTCATGAATTTTTACATAAAAATTCATTATTAAACCTAGTTTTATAATTAATAGTTAATAATAATTATTTTATAGTAATATTTATGTGGTTATTATTAACCATTATTATTAATAATTTCTTAAAATTTAATATTTGATACAATTACTACCTATAATGATAATTAATTTATTTTTTATTTCGTAATATAATTTATTTTTATTTTTTATTAAATTAAAATTTAATATTACATATTAGCTTTTACCATTATCTCAATATAAATGCATATAACTAAATAATTAGTAAGATAGATATAAGTTTACTTTAACAAATACATATATTAAAAATATATTAAAAATAAAATCAATATAATCAGATAATGAATATAAAATAAATTATAATAATTTATATTAAAATTTAATTGTTCTAAATTCAATATTACTGTAATTAAAATCTAATAATCAATATAAATTATAAGTATTTACATATATTTAATCATCTATGATTTTCTAATAAAATTATTAATAATTTATTTATTGAACATCAAAATAATAATTAAATAAAATACTTATATGATTGGTATGCTTATTGAAATGAAGAATAATTTTTTTTATTATCTATTTTATAAGTGTTTTAATAAGCTAGAGATAAACTTATAGAGTTTAATATTTAACCAATTTATATTTCATATCTTTATATGATATTAATAAATAAACTATATTTACCATTATTAATTACATAATAAATGGATTATATTTTTAAAATTTGAAATTTAATTTTATGTTTAGCATAATTAATCAAGTTTTAATTAAAAACATCAGATAAGATAATTATAAAAAATTAATTCATTATATATTATATAATTTTATACATCATATATTAATGTATATCTTAATAAAACATTTATTTTTTATAATTAAATTTTAATATAACTAAATTTTAATAAAAGTTATTTTTATTACATATAATAACTTATTGTTTTCCTATTTCATTAAAATAGTTATTTATAGTCAAAGATATAAGTATTATTAATATTTCATGATAATAAATAAATTTATTATTTCTATTATAAATAGATAATTCTATTATATAGAATTATCTATTTTCTGTATTATTATATTTTTATTTAATTTAATATTGAAAAGCATATTAAGCTATATAGATAAATTTACTAATTATAAAGAGTTTATTTTTAAAAAACTTAATTTAAGTATATTAACAACTTAATCGATTTTAATATATAATATTATCTATAATATAATTAATTATTTTATAAAGTTAAAGTTTTTATATTTTAAAATATCTTTAATTGAATTATATAAAATTTTATATTTTGGTATTTAATTTTTCTTTTAAAGAAAATTAATGAATATTGTTATCTATTATAAATTAAAAAATCAATACAATTGATATTTAAAATTTTCATAATTATTAACTAATATAATACTTTATAGTTTATAGATACAAATCTATTCTAGATATTATCTTTAAATCTTATTTTTACATATATACCTGAGCAAAAAAAATTTTAGAAATCATAAATAATTAAAATATATAATATGCTTATTTTATTTCAAAATTGACAAGAGTTCCATTATTAGAAAAATTATCTTAAATAAGAAATTCTCTTATTATTGAAGAAATATTTAAAGAATATTCTATATAATAGTAAAAATATATCTATAAATATTTATAATATCTAAAATAAAATTTTATTATTAATTAAAATATATATACTTATATCTTTAAGATAAAATATATTATCTTAATAAATATATTTATTATATCTATAATTTATTTTAAATAAAAAATTATAAATGTTACTATAGTTTAAGTTAATTAAAGTATCGATATATAATTTGAATTAAATTTTATATAATTATAATTTAATTTAGTTAGAATATTAAAGAAATTTAATAACTAATATGATATTTTATTTATTACAATTAATTATTTGTTATTTTTTTTAGTTATCTACCAATACTAATAATATATTAAGAAAAGATATATATTTTAGTCGCAATAGATAATTAATTTATTTTATTATAAATAATAATATTCATATAAAATATGAAAATTGTTAATAATGAAATTTTAATATATTTTAATTTTTTATTAAAAATTAAAATATGAGAAATAAAAAAACTCTATACAGTATATTATATTAAAATTTCTAATAAAAATTAGAAATTCTCTGAATATGTATGATTTTAAAAATTTAAATTAAATAAAAATATTCTATAACTATTCTAACAAAATAATAAAAAAGAAATTATATTTTTTATTATTTTTATAATATACTTATTAATCAAATCTTTAAAACTAAAATATAAATTAGTTAGTTATAGTATAAAAACAGATTATTTTGTAAAAATCTTATAGTCACAATTATATATTAATCTTAACATTTCTAATATGATAAAAATCATATTTATAATTAAGGTAATCAAGTGAATATTAAAGCTTTTCTCTCTAAAAAAGTCAGTAATGCATTAATTGCCGCTGGTGCTCCAGAAGGAAGTAAGGCGCATATAAGATATTCAAAAAAAGCTCAATTTGGTGATTATCAAGCTAATGGTACTATATCTGCAGCTAATAAAATAGGTATTTCTCCACGTCAGCTAGCTCAAAAGATGTTAAAAACATTAAACCTTGAAGATATTGCTAGTAAAGTTGAAATAGGAGGAATTGGTTTTATTAATATTTTTCTTAACAAGGAATGGGTTGCTAAACAAATTGAATTAACTATACAACATGAAAAATTAGCTATTTCTCCTATCTCATCAAAAACTATTATTATAGATTATTCCGCTCCAAATATAGCAAAACAAATGCATATCGGTCATTTACGTTCTACTATCATTGGTGATGCTATCGCTCGTACATTAGAGTTTTTAGGTCATAAAATAATACGTGCGAATCATATAGGCGATTGGGGAACGCAATTTGGCATTTTAATTGCTTATCTTGAAAAAATTCAAAAAAAAAATACTGCAAATATAACTTTAATTGATCTAGAAACTTTCTATTGTAAAGGTAAGAAACATTATGATGAAGATAAAAAATTTGCTGAACTTGCTCGAAATTATGTAATTAAATTACAATCTGGTGATAAATATTGTCGTAAAATTTGGAATAAATTAGTTGATATTACAATGGCTGAAAATCAACAAACCTATAATCGTTTAAATGTAAGATTAACTAAAAACGATGTGATGGGTGAAAGTTTATATAATAATATGTTACCTGATATTGTTACTGATTTAATAAATAAAGGATTAGCTATTGAAAGTGATGATGCTATTGTTGTTTATCTTGATGAATTTAAGAATAAAGATGGTGATACAATGGGAGTGATTATTAAGAAAAAAGATGGTGGTTATCTTTATGCAACAACTGATATTGCTTGTATAAAATATCGTCATGAAATACTACATGCTGATCGTGTATTATATTATACAGATTCACGACAACATCAACATCTTATACAAGTTTGGGCTATTGCACGCAAAGCTGGCTACATTCCTGATACAATGTCATTAGAGCATCATATGTTTGGAATGATGACAGACAAAAATGGTAAACCATTTAAAACTCGATCAGGAGAAACTATCAAGCTTACAGCTTTACTTGATGAAGCAATTGATCGAGCTGATCGTTTTATTCGCCAAAAAAACCCAAAAATTACAGAAAAAGAATTACAATTGATTATTCAAGCAGTTGGTATAGGTGCAGTAAAATATTCTGATCTATCAAAAAATCGTACTACTGATTATATTTTTAATTGGGATGATATGCTAACTTTTAATGGTAATACCGCTCCATATATACAGTATGCATATACTAGAATAGCCTCAATTATTAAACGTGTTAATATTAATCCAACAATGCTAATTAAACCAGTTATTTTAGAAAATAAGTATGAACAGATTCTAGCTACACGTTTATTACAATTTGAGGAAACAATACTAACAGTTGCTAATGAGGGTTTACCTCATATCATGTGCGCTTATTTATATGATCTAACTGGTTCATTTTCTAATTTTTATGAACATTGTCCAATTTTAAATGCAGAAAATAATACATCAAAACAAAGCAGATTAAAATTAGCATTGCTCACACAAAAAACCTTGAAAATTGGTTTAGATACACTAGGGATTCAAACAATAGAAAAAATGTAATACATATTTATATTAACTCTGTAAATTATTAATAAAAATAACTATTTGGTATAATTATATTATTTTAGTGATTTAATAATCATTCTTATAGTGATAATAAGCATATAGAAAATTAATAAAATGATTAAAAAAATAAATAAAATATGTTAATCAATATTATAAATATAATAGTAATATATAAACCGTATTTAAAGTTGATATCAATCATATTGATATCTGTAATATAGATATCATCTTTTCCGAAAATTAATTAATAAAAAACATTAAATTTTAAAACATAATATAATAATAAAATTATTATTTTTTTCTATTTTAAGATCAAACTTTGACTTTTATAAAAAATAATATTAAATTTATTAATAACTTAATTTAATTATAAGTTGTTTTATATTAATGATAATTATTCTTAAATAAGATATAACGAGATCAAAAATAGATTAAAAATACCTTGATAATTATAGAAATAACTTGAAAATTATACTAAACTAATAAGCATATTAAAAATATAATATATCATGTAATTGATAAAATAGTTTATTTATAAAGAAATAAAACGCTTGATTTTTTGTCATTAAAATAATTAAACTATTTTATATAGTCATAAATTATAGTTTAAAATTAAAGTATAGTAAAGTTTTTGAACTTAGTAATCAAATATTGTTAAGTATCATTCATTATTATATGGAAATAAAGAAACTTAATAAAAATTATTAATTATAATAAAGAAAATATATCTTCTATAAAGATAACTGATATTATTTGATATCGATTATATCTTAAACGTGATAATAATACTATTTATATCATCTTATATGAAAAATTAACTAATTCTTTATTTTAATGTAATTAAAATATATAAATAAAACAATATATATCTTAAAATAATTTTAATATTTAAATTATAATTATAAATTATACAATCAGTTTAATCATTAATGTTATTTGAATCACTATTAATGATATAATTTACTATGATTATCTTATAAGAATATTATCCGTATTAATTACGTTAATCATAATTAAAATATTATTTTGAATTATTAAAATAATACATGTAACTTTAATAACCGTAATTATTTTAAATACTAAATAGAAAAAACTTCATCTTCAAATTATATAATAAATATGATATTTATAATATATCTAGAATTATATTTTCTAATTTAGATTAAATAAAAATAAATTTTTAATTATTAAAAAACAACCATATTTTTTTATGATAGTAATAATAAATTTAAAGATATTTTGTTATTCATCGGTTGATGAATTTTAAAATTTAATTCTAATGATATATATTATTATTATCTATAATGATTATATTTATAATACGTGTTTTTATCTTAATTTTAATAAAAAAATTAAATTAATTATAAATTGTATTTAAGTAGATAGTTTTATCATTTTTATTAATCATAATATTAATAAATATAAAGATGTATAAGCTATTAAATAAATATTTTGAATTTATTTAATATAATATAGTTACATATTTATTTATCTTTATCTTTTTCAATTATCTAAAATTATCATTAAGATAAGTTTATATTAAATTAATTAATTAATCTATGTAATAACTTCTATTTATCATTTAAACAATAAAATTGTAAACTAAATAAGTTATGAATTTTTTATTAATTCTATATAATATAAAATAAATTATAATATAATAGATTCTTAATATAAAAATAGATTTATTATATATTTTATAACAAAACTAATATACTCGATATTTTAATATGAATATCTAAATGAAACTGATTTTAAGTAAATTAAATTATTTTTAATTTAGTATAATTAATGAATTAAATTATTAAATACTAATCTATTTTACTTTAACGTTTATAAAAAATATATTTATATCTATAAGATATAGATCTTAATTTGATTTTTTATATTTAATTAACTATATTAATTTTTATTAAGAAATTAAGAATGGATAATAAGAATATGTGACTAAGAGATAAGTTTTCTTTCATAAAACTATATTTATCAATAATTGATAATAATTAGATTATATTATATTAATTCTATTTTCTATATCCACTTTTTATTATTATACAATAATTTTCATAGGATTGTTATTTAATTTTATATTAAATAAAGAAATTAATATAAAACATGGATAAAATATAATTATTAATCTATAATATCTTCTATATTATTTTTTTAAATTAATAAAAATTATTAATTATCAAAATCCTAATAAATTATAATTTTTAAGATATTGTAGATAATTTTCTTTTAAAATAAAAAAATACACTTTAAGAAGAAAATTCTTTAAAACATTAATAACTATATAATATATAGAATAATAATATATTAAAATATAAAAAATAATAACTATTTTAATTATACTTGATATAACTTAATATATAATAAGTTATATTTATTTTTATAATGTCTAAATAAAAATAAGTCGATCTATTATCAACATCTATAAATTTAAGTAAATATTTTTATTATATTAATTGAATTTTATTTATCAAAATATTTAATAAAGATATGTAGAATAATGATAATTTATAAGAAAAAATCTTCTTAATAAAAAAGATTTTTAAACTTAATTTTAGGTATTAGCAATATGTAATTTACTTACTTTAATATATGTGATAAATAAATTAAATTAATAATTAAAAAATGTATTTAGTGAAGATATGATATTATTTTGTATTACCTTATATTTCTTAAATTTAGTTTTAATTATTTTAAAATATATTAATAAAACAATATTATAAATTAAATTAACTCTATTTATTATCATCTATTTAATAATATTTTGTGTCATTAAAACAAATAAATATTTATTATATAATTTATTTAAACTAATATGTTTTATTTAAAAATTCTAATTCAATAATATTTAATAATTAACTATTTTAGTAATTGATATATTAATAAAATTATTTTACTACTATTATATTCTTTTTGATTTTACTTCCGTTAATATTAGCAATATTATTATCTTATATACTATTTATCTTACTAAATAATAAATAAAAATATATTTTAATTTAAGTTTAATTTCTAAAAATATTATTTTAGCTACTTTTTTATCGTAATATGAATATATTAAAAAATTAACAAAATAAAATATAGTATCTTTTTGTCACCTTTTATATTCTACTCTATTTTAGATAAAATCTACTAATTGATACGATATCTATATAATCATTATTTTATTTAACTAATAATTTCTATTTTTTAATTAAAATTTATATAATTATAATAGTATCTTAAATTATTATATATTTTTTAAAATTTTTTTTAAAATTTATTATTATATATATTTTTACATAAAAAATAGAATATAAAATTATATCATATAACCATTTATTATTATTTAAATTATAAATAATAATAAATTAAATTATCTTTTATTAATATTTGTTTATAAAATATTTATTTTTTTCTATATTTTATCTTATAAATACAATATATTATTTTCTTATATAATCCTATTGTGATATAATTTATATATATACATACTAAAATAGTAACTAAATTTTTTATAAAAAGCTTTTAAATAATATTTATTTTTACTTTAAAAGTCTTTATTAGTATTTATTTTAATTTAAGTTAATATTTAATCATCAACTTTAATAATATTAAATTTTACTTTGTTACTCTAATAATTTTATATTATTTACTATAAAATAAAATTATGCTAATTTTATATTAAGTTGTATAAAAAAAGTTATCGAGTAATAATAAAAAAATTATTAACTATATATTTTAAAATCTCTAATTCTAACTAACTTAATAAAAAATATTAGAAATTATTTAATTTATAATAAATATCTTATCATATAAATATATTAAAAATTTTATTTATCGATAATATAAAAATATTTATTTTTCTTTTTTAATAAAGATTTTATTTATTAAAGTAATTATGATATCATTTTTTCTATAAAAGAATATAGTGATCTTTTTACTATAAATTAACTTAATATATCTTATTAAAAATTCTTCTCTTCTATATTATATAAATAAGTTATTTTGTTAACATTTAAAATATCAAAATAACAATAGAATTTATAAAAATATATTTAGAGTAATTTAAATGTTCTTTATATTTTATTACGAAAATAAATATTCAATTATTTGTAATAATAAGTTTAAATTTCATTACTGAATTGTAATGATAAATATCAAACATATAATTAAATACAGTATATAGTAATATTATAACAAATTAAAGAGTTTTCTAAATTTTTAAAAAATAATAAATATAACTTTAAAAAAATGAATAATGTAATCGTTCTATATAAGTAACAATTAAGTTATTTACATTATATAATTTATTTTGATTTAACTTAAGTTTAGTTATATTCCATATAAAGATAATAACTGATAATAAAATTTGAACAAACAATATTTTAACTTTTTTATAAAATAAATAATTATTTAATAGAAAATACTTTTATCAAATATAATTAAAAAATTAATAAATAATTTATTTATATTTATTTCAAAAAAATTACATAAGTAATTATATTAATTTAATAATAAATTTTTTTTTATTGAAATTCTATAAATTAAATGTTTTAGATAAATCTAATTATTTATTGAAAAAATTTTTTTATTTTTTATCAAGAAATTATCTAATGATTTATTAATAAATGATAAAAATATGAAATTTAAAAAAATATTAATTTCTTAATTATGTTAAATATTTGTATTTAATCAGTACTGAATTAAATACTATCAATTATAAAATTAATTAAAGAATTAAATTCTAATTTAATTTTTATTAAAACAAAATTTCATAATTATAAAAAATTATTTTCTAAAAAATACAGATATTTTTTCTAAAATTGTATAAAAATATATTTATTATATATAAATTAAGTATATCTTCATTATATTGTTTAAAGGATTTATGATATGTATCATAAATCCTTTAAACAATATAATGAAGATATTTTCTATTTTATGATATTAATATTCTATTTATTATCAGCATAACACACCATAATCAAAAATCATCTTAATTATGTATTATTATAAAATATAGCAGAGCAGTCACTAAGTAATTCCTAATATATATAAATTCTGATAAATTTAAATAGAATAGTATTTAAATTTATATAATTTCTTGTAGAGAAAACTCATGTAATAATCTTTTAAAAAAATAAATTCTCAACTTTAATGATTATCTAATAATTATTATTATTGGTTTTAGCGGCTTCCTAAAAGATATTTTTTAACATTAAATAAATAATTGATTATTTATTATATTTAATATTTTTAATAAAATAATTAATAAATTTAATTATAAAATCTAAATATTAAAAATTGATTTATAAATTACATTATATAAGATGTATTTTAAAAAAAATTTTTTATGTAAAAAAATTTTTAATTTAAAATAATTTAAATTTTATGTTTTTATAAAAAACTTACTTTTAAGATAAGTTTGAATAATTTAAATAATATTTAATAGTTATTAAAAATAATCTTCTTAGTTATTTTACAATATAATCTCCATTCAAACTATTATTTTCTTTATGGAAAGAAAATAGTAATATTTGAAATATAAACTTTCATTTACATGTTAAAATAATAGTATAAATTATTTAATTTTATATATCATAATTTTTTGGCAGCTTCATAAAAGAATAATTTAAAAAAATGATAAAATGAACTATTTTCCTATAAATTTAAAAAATATTTTTTATAAAATTAAGTATCTACTTGAAAAAAAGATAATATCTATTATATATTTTTAATATTTTATTATAGTTATTTTTAATAATTAAAATGTCAACTTTATAAAATAGTTTATCAATATTATTTTTTGTAAATATAAATATTTACTTTTATTAAAAATAATTTATATTAATATTTTACTTCTCTATTTACATAAGAAAATTAAGATTTATTACTGTTATATTCAATCTGATTTACATAATTTATTATGATATACTTTGGTAAAAGCTAATATATCTATTATCTTTATCTAATTATGTTTTATAGTTTATTACTTTCATGAATTACTTATCATCTGACATACAATTAATATTATATTAAATATAAATATTTTATCATAAAAATATCATATTTTAAAGAAAAAACTAGTTTCTCTAGATTAAAAGAAGTAATATTATATTATTTATTTTATTTTAAAAACTATAAATAATAATACATTATTGATATAAGTATTATAAAATTACCAATATATTTTAAATATTAAAATATATTTTAAAAAATGATAATAATTTGAAATTATGTATAATATATTATATTTTTCATAACTTCTAATAATTTAAATAGATTGAATTTTCTATACTAATATTTAAAATTATAATAAAATTATATTGTTAAAATATATGTCATAAATATTTTTAATTTATTTTTTAAATCTCTGTCTTTATTTATTAAACAATAATAATTATGATTATGATCTTTTCTATTTTAGTTATAAGTTTATTAGTTTTTATATTGTTATTATTAATAAATTAATTTTACTGTTATTAATTAGTTATATAAAAAAATTAGATTTTAATAAGATAATAGTTTTATTCAATAATTTATTTTATCCATATTATAAAATGCATTTAAATTAATAAATAAATAATCTAAATCTTAGATGTTTATATAAAACAAAATAAGTATTTTAATTCAATACATAAATAGATTTTTTAACAAGATAAAATCTTATAATATTAATTTATTTTTGATAATAATAAAATTGAGTTTATTATTTAATTAACCTATAATATTTACTTTTACTAAGTTTTACTAAAGTTAAATTTAAAATAAAGGTGTTGTTACTTTAATTAATCCTTTATTATATTTTTTATTATAATTCGCTCAACAGTATCAACTATCGCTTTAGTATAAGAATCAATTTCAATATTAACTTTTTTACCAAGACACTTTTTTGAAATCGTAGTACGCGCAATTGTTTCAGGAATAAAATAGACACAAAAAGAATTATTGATTACATCTCCTATTGTTAAACTAATTCCGTCAATCCCGATAAAACCTTTATGTAAAATATATTTCATTAAATGTGTATCATGTATATGAAACCAAATTTGTAGGTTATTTATCGTTTCGGAAATCTTGTTTATTTTAGCTGTAGTCATAATATGACCAGACATAAAATGTCCACCAACTTCATCACCATATTTTACTGATCTTTCTAAATTAATCATATCTCCTAACTTTAAACTACCTAAATTTGTTAGACGTAAAGTTTCTTTCATTAAATCAAAATTCACATTATTTTCATTAATATGAGTAACAGATAAACAACATCCATTATTAGAAATAGAAGCACCTACCTCTAAACCAACTAGTAACTCACTTGGAAATTGAATAGTAAGAATACGAAAATTAATTCTATCTTCCACAAAAATCAATTTTCCCTTACCCTTTACAATACCTGTAAACATATATTAAATTCTAAATTTTAATAAAATATTAATCATCATTATAAGATAGTTATACTCAATAATCACTATAAAAAATATAGATATATCAAAAAATTTTTACTTATTTATAACTTAATAAAATCTATATAATAGGAGAATTTTAATAAATAAAATTTATATTTTAGATATTTATTCATTTTTTAATGAATATATGATTATTATAATAAATAAATGTTTTCATAACTTTCAGTTTGAATACTTAATCGTACATAAATTATCATTTCTAATATTATAGACTATCAATATTATATTTATATAAATTATTGTTATTATGTTATTATGGATTTTTATAAAGTAATTTAGTAAATTAATATAATTATTTAAACTATCATTAGTGATATATATACAATAAAATATTAATCATTGACTAGATTTTTAGTAATTATTTTTGATTACACATATTATCCATAATATTTGATATTATGGATAATATGTGTAATATTTATTACGAATTAATAAATAAAGTTTAGATGATTTATGCTTGTTTTATTATGTGAAAGTTAGTTGTTATACATTATTTTTTATTATATATATATTCAATAATCAGAATATTTTATTAAAAATAAAATAATTTATTTTTATTTAGTTTATTATTTATATTAATAATATATTATAAACTAGATTTTATCTACATATATTATTACGTAGTATTTATCACATATTTCTATATATAATTTGAAATACCATTTCAGTATATTAAATTATATACTATTTATAATATGTATTACATATATTAATTAATAATTCACATAAAATATTAAATTTTTTTAAAAAATTTAATATTTTATTAAAAAATTTAATATTTTATATATTCGATTTATTTTATATAAATTTCTTTAAAATACTTTTACTATTATAGTATTATTGACTATACTATTAAATATAATTGTAAAATTAATGTTTAAATAAGTTTTAAATTTTAGTTCTTCGATATTTATATTTTCTGTATTTTTAATATAATAGTAAAATATTCTAATCAATTATAATTATATAAATATTTTAACTAAAATTAAAAAATATTTATATAAAATTCTATTACTACATTAAGTTTAATGAATAGCTAATCCTATTAAAATTCAAATTTGATTATTTATATAAAAGATAAAACTAATGTGTAATTATAATTACATAATTTTTATTAATCTAATCATTGATATTAAATAATTAATTATCTCTAGAATACATATATTATTAAGATCAAATAATTAAAAATAGCTTATATTAATTTTAATAAACATTAGATATAAAATAATTATAGATATAAATATTTTTCTTTTTAATAATGTTAATTATCCGTTAATATTTGCTTTTTATATTGCTTCCAAATAATTTTTATTGCGTCCATAGCTCAGTTGGTTAGAGTACCATCTTGACATGGTGGTGGTCGGTGGTTCAAATCCACTTGGACGCACCAATTATATCTAATTTTAATATTATTTTAAAAATATAAAGTTATTTTAAACTACTTATTAATAATTACTTTTCAACAAAAAAACGCATTAAATATTTTTTTAATTTTAATTATCATTCGTTATTAAAATAATTTAATTATATAAATTAACTAATTAACACATTGCAAAAAATCTCGTAATCGAAAACCAAAAAGGAATAATGCAGCAAAATAAGTAATTATACCCAAAAAAACGACCGATAGTAATCGTATAATTCGCATTAACATATCACCATTTTCCCATATTGGCATAAAATTCAATATTATCAATAATGCTGATATCATAATAATTAAAGCAGATATTAATTTAAAAAAAAATTTTCCCCAACCAGATAATGGAATAAAAATTTTTTTACGACGTAATTGCCAATAAAGCATTAAAGCATTAAAGCATGCTGCTAATCCAATTGATAAAGCCAATCCAACATGTTTTAATGGTCCAATGAAGATGAAATTCATTAATTGTGTCAAAATTAATGTAATAATCGCTATTTTAATAGGAGTTTTGATATCTTGTCTAGAATAAAAACCAGATGCTAATACTTTAACGATAATTAACCCTATTAAGCCAATACAATAAGCAATTAATGCTCGTTGAGTCATGAGCGCATCATAAGAAGTAAAATTACCATATTGGAAAAGTGATACCGTTAATGGTTGAGCTAAAATAATTAATGCTATTGCACAAGGTAAGACTAATAAAAAAGAAAGCCTTAACCCCCAGTCCATTAAACGTTGATATTCTTTATGATCACCATTTGAGAAACTTTTTGCTAAAGAAGGTAACAGGATAGTTCCAAGTGCTACTCCTAAAACACCAGTAGGAAACTCTATTAATCTATCAGCATAATATATCCATGAAACTGAACCTGATTGTAAAAATGAAGCAAAAATAGTATTAATAATTAAAGAAATTTGGCTTACTGAAACACCAATAATCGATGAACTTATTAACTTTATTACTCGATAAACACCTTTATTACAAAAAGAGATGCGTGGTAAAACTAACATATTAATATTCTGTAAAAAAGGTAATTGATACAGTAATTGTAATATACCTCCGATAAAAACCCCCCATGCTAAGGCTATGATAGGTGGCTTAAAATATTGAGTTAATAATAGTATTGATATAATCATACTAATATTAAGAAAAATAGGAGCAAAAGCAGGAATAGAAAAACGATTCCAACTATTTAAAATAGCGCCAGCTAAAGATACTAAAGAAATTAAAAAAATATAAGGAAAGGTTATTCTTAATAAGTGAACTGTTAAATTAAATTTATCTGGTGTATTAATAAAACCAGGTGCTGTAATATAAATAATCCAAGGAGCTATTAATATTTCTACTAAAACAACAATCGTCAAAATTAGAATCAATAAACCGGTAATATAAGAAATAAAAGTACGAGTATCATCAACATCTTGCTTATTCTTATATTCTGCTAATATAGGAATAAAAGCTTGTGAGAATGCACCTTCAGCAAAAATTCGTCGAAGTAAATTTGGTAATTTAAAAGCGACAAAAAAAGCATCCGTTGAAGCATCAGCACCAAAAAAACGCGTAATAATAGCATCGCGAATAAATCCTAATATTCTAGAGAGAGTAGTTATAAAGCTTATTGTTACTAATGATTTTAATAAATTCATGCAAGATCTTTCTTTAATAAAGTAAATCATAGAATAATAAAGTGTACTAGCGGATGTTTATAAACATGATAATATGGATTTTAAAAGCAACTATTTTATAAATTAAAAAGTAATATAAGTATTATTATTAATATTTTCTTTTATTTTATAAAATTTATACTTATTATTTTTTATAACAAATTAATAAGATTATAATATTTTCTGTAATCATTCATAATTTATTTATAAATAAATTTTAAAATAATTATTTAATTTAAATCTTTCTAAAAACTGCTTTTTTTCTAAAAATAATATAATTTTGTTATAATTTTACATATTTGGTGTTTTTACGGTATATAAATAGATAATTGTTATCAAAATTTATATATTGAAATATCTTTGCCTACCATATCTTATATTACTTAATAAGTAAAATAACAGATTTAAAAAATTCATATAATAATATTGTTAAAGTTAACTAAAGAGATAACTTTATTTTCAAATATATCTAAAAATAGAAAATAAAAAAATTAGTTTACTAAACTGTGTTTCTATCACATAAGATAAAACTACTTATATCAGATAATTATCTGATGATATTAAATATTTAAAAATTAGTTAAAAATTTAAAATTTTTTATCAAAATCATAAATTAAATAATAAAAATATATGTTAATAAACTAATTATTATAAAAATTTTTGATGAAATAATATTCAAGATTTTCAATTAGAAAATAAAAAATTACTAAATATTTTAAAAATAGTAGTTAATATTAAATATTAATACATTATATGTTAATTGCTGTAAATATTAAATTTTTTAATAAAACATTTGTATCTTTTAAAATGTCATTAAAGATGTTATATTTTATATATAACATAAAAGTGAAGTATTGACAAATAAATATATTATATACTAGATATAGTGTTTTTTTAATATTATTTATTTTTTATTTTATTATATTAAAGTTAAAATAGAATCTATTAAAATAATTATTATTTTTTATATATTTATTTTTCATTTTATCAAATTTTAAACTGAAATTTATTTAATACAAATTTGCTTAATATAATATTTTTTATAAAATTATTATAGAGATTATAAACGTAATTTTTTTATTTATCATTATTAATTAAATATAATAAATAAAATTATTAGTTATATTATTATATAGAATAGTAAAATTAGTTTATTTTTATACAATATAATTTCAGATTATCTATTTAGTTGATCTAAATAATTTCTATTATTTTAAGTAATTAAAACTTCTGTAATCATGTTTTATATCATATTTATTCTATTTATGAATCTAATTTATTCAGATATAAATAAAATTTTAGAATTAATATTTTTTTTAAAATAAATTTTTATAAAAATTGATTATTTTATTAACATGTGCAAGTTATTTTAATATTTTGGTTATAGTTAATAAAATAATCTATATATTAACTATTATAAATATATATATATAATTAAGTAGTATATATTTTAACCATATTATATTAATCATTAATTAGAATTAAAACATTTCAGATTTAAGAAACAATTAATATCAATTTAATCATTATTAAGATAGCTTAATTTTATAAATTATATATCAAACTTATATCCTCATAATAATTTTAGTATTTATAGATTTTTGATATAAATCATTAATTTAGTATATGAAATAACTTATATAATATTTATTTTGTAAATAACTTGGTTATTGATTATTTATTTTAATTACAAAATAAATAATAACTCTGACATGTTTAGTTATAATGCCGATAATGGTATTAAAATATTTTGAAAGAACTCTTTAAAAAGATTTTTACAATCTAATTTTATTTATCAGCATTAATAAACAATATTTTTTCAAAATTAAATATAACTAAAATAGAATTTATTAACTTTTAAATAAAAAATAAAAATAGTTATATTTACGATTTAATTATAAATGTTTAATTAAATTATTATTTTTATTACAATATAAATTTGAAACTAAACTATAAAAAACTTTGGTTATAAATAACAAGGTAATTTATTAGTTAATACATATAACAAATTAATTATATCAATTTTAAAATTATAACTGAAAAGATATATTTTTATATATCTTACTTTATTCTAAGAAATTAATATCTAAAATATATTTTAATATTTTAAATTAAAGATATTAAAGAAATAAATATACTTAATTTAAAAATTATTTATAGATAATATAATAATTAATTATAGATATTATTCAGTTGATTAATATGAATTAATTAAATTATTATGACATAATTTTTTTGTTTTTACTAAAGATAGATATATATAATTTATAATATTAAATTGAATAAAAATAATAATGTGGAAAATAATTTGTTTTTAAAAAATATTTATCATTAATTATAAAGATAAATATATAATTTTTTTAATAAAATATTAATATCAATTGATTACTTATGAAAGAAAAAAATAAAATATTTTAATAGACTAATAAAAAGAATAAGTATTTATAGATTTAAGTAAAAAATCCATCATCATTAAAGATGATTAATATAAATAAATTAATAATGAAAAAAGATTTTAGTTAGATATAAAGATAATCATCTAAATAAAGATTCAAAATTAAATAAAATATAATAAATTAATTAATATAGGAATTACTAAAGATAAATAAAAATTATTTTTAAAAAAAATAATAAAAATACAAAAAAATAATATTAAATATTGGTTTTAAAACATCATGATACTTTATAGAAAAATTAATAATAAAACAATTATCTGTATTAAGTTTCTTGCATCCAAGATAAATTAACTTAATTATAAAAAAATAAAATATTATAATTTTCTCTGTATAGATCATCACTTTATGATGATTCACAAAAGATAATAAGAAAAATTCGTTTGATATTTTTTATTTATAAATGATAGTAAATACTATAAAGTATTTATCTAAACTCTCAATATAAAAATTATTTAAATTTGTCTAAAGACACTAGAAACAGTTAAATATTTGTAAATACTTATAATTATATTATTTCATAAATTATATGATATAAAATATGTAAAATTTATTATTATCATTTTGAGATTTACTAAAACTTTATTAAACACATAATAGGCTCATTAATATAATGATATAACTTCAATATTTATAATCATATCTTTAATAAAGAAAAAAAGAAACTATTATCTATAATGAATATAATTATTTATATACAATTTTATTATAAATCTATATAAAATAATTATGAAAAACTTTTTTATAAGATTATTATTAAGTAATAATATAGTAATTTATTAAAATAATAAATATTATCTAAATTAAATATTAATAAATATAAAATCAATTAATACTTAGTTAAGTATATGAATTATAGTAAAAAAATATTTTTATAATTGATAATCTTTGAATTTATCTAATTAATTTTTAGTTTAATAAGTTAAATCAAACTAAATAAAATCATCTTGATAAAAATAATAAAAAAATAAATTTTTGAAATATTATTAACCTTAAAGTATATATAAATATATTCATTTATCACATTATTATCCTATTTTAACATTACTATCAATGTTATTTTTTAAAAATTAATAATTTTTGATTATAAAATTATACTAGAAAAAAAATAAACTTCAATTATTACACCAATATTTTATAGTATTAATAAATAATTAAATGGTCTTTTTGATAAAATCCTATTTAATTTATTAAAATAAAAAAATAAAATAGAAAATTAGCCAAAATAATTATTAAATATTTAAATTTAAATTTGATAAGTTAATTCTGATTTTAATATAAAAATATTAGCAATAAATTAGCAATTTTCCATAACGAAACTTTATATGTATTTACTTAAACTTAAATAAATTATTGACAGTACTATTTTAATTTAAGTTAAAAAACTTATTCACAGATAAAATAAAGTAATATAATTATTTAATTTGAGTTAATAAGATATTATTATTCAATGGTATCTCTAATCAAGATACTGTTAATAATAAAATAAAAAGATATTTATATGTTTACATAGATAATAGTTTCATAATTTGAAATTAAAATTCATTATTAATTTTAATTATTAATATTTTACTATATTAATCAATAAAATTAATAATTATATATGTATAATCAAAAAATATTTACTAAAATATTAAACTACTAATAATATATCATGATTAACTACTAATCATCAATTATGATAATAATTCACTTTTATTAGAGATTATAGAAATTTTATTTCTACTTAAAATCAATTGAAAATATACGTTTAATAATACAACTTTTTATAATTAATAATTAAGTATTTCTTATAATTTTAGAGAAATTCAAAAAATAATTTATTATAATTTTCAACTTTATACTGCATATTTGATAATTCTATTTTATTATTAATAATAAAATAAACCTATTATATTAATATATTTTTTAATAAATATTTTTTATTAATTTCAATAACCATAAAAATAAAATCATAATATATTATTGATAGTTTATCTTATATTTCATATTATTTATTTATTATTTAATATTTTTATATTAGAATAATTATCGGAGAGATGTCCGAGTGGATGAAGGATCACGCCTGGAAAGTGTGCATACTATAAAAGATGTATCGAGGGTTCAAATCCCTCTCTCTCCATTATATGGAATAATATAAATAAAAATTTAGTACTTATAAATTTAAACTAAAAATACACCTTTTATATCGTAAATATATATAAAATATTCAATTATGACTCTAATATCATACATTAAAAAATAAATAATTATTATTTTGTGATTTTAAATAAAAACTAAATACTTATTTGATATTATCAAATAAGTTATTAAAATAAAAAGAAACTTTTTTACTGTTCCATCATTTTTATTTTTGATATGAGGTAGAGATGTATCTACACAGAAACTTATAAAATTTATCTTTTTATAATTCTTTTTATTTAATAAGATAAAAAAGTTTATATACAAATTGTTTCTATTATTATTTTATAGAATATTTGGATTTTTTAAAACAAATAATTAATATTATCATCTCTTATATTTTTTATTAGTTTAAAAATAACTTGATGTTTAATTTTCAAATAATTATTTATAATCTAATTAATCATATTTATTTAATTTTTAATAATTTACATATAAAATTATAAATACAATTATAAAATTCAATTTTATTGCTTATTTTAGTATAAACACCATTTATTAATGATAGTGAATTTATTTTAGTTTATATTTTGTATTTATTTATTTATTTTCTTTCTTTATTAGAATATTTTGTTTTTTTGTTTTACGAAAGTAATAATTAGTATTATTAAATTTTCACTAAAATAATAGATCTTTACATTTATAATTAATAATAACTATATTTTATATGATAAATTATATACTTGTATGAGTGATTTTTTGTTCAACCTAATATCTTAAAATAAGTTTTGATATTTATAGTAGATAATAAAAATTATTTCATATAAACTTAATTCATAAATACAAATAACTAAATCATTTTTATAATTTAAAATATATATCTATAAAATACTTCTCAAAATTAAGAATTTTTATTTATTTAATATTTTTAATTAAATCATCTATATACGTGTATTATCTAAGTATTTATTATGTAATTAAGAATTAAATAATTAGTATTATCATATCATTTATGATTTTAAAAAATTAATAAAACTGATAATCAGTTGATTTATATTAATTAATAAATTATTTTTTTAATTTAAAAAAAAGTTTCTTATATATATCTATTTATTTTTATGTATTATTTTATTTATATGAAAAGCATAATTTTTATTTAGATTTGAATTATTAACAATCAAAAGATAAGTATAGTTATTTTATTTTACAATTAATAAAATCATTTTATTAAAAATTTAATTTTTTAAAAATTTCTTAAAAATAATAAATAAATTAATACTAATACTACATATTAATAAAAATTTTTTAAATATTTATATAGTGTTATTAATACTATTAATTAAACGTTATTGACGTTATAAATTTACTTAATTAAAATAAAAATAAATTAATAACTAAGTCGTTTATGTAATATTTATTACATAAAATTATTTAAATATAAAACTAAAGAATAATAGATTAATTTTATTATTTAAAAAAAATATAGATAGCTTTCTCTTAATGTTGAGATATTATAATATAAAAGATTCATATTTAATTACAATAATTTTATCTATTAAATTTAGAGTGACTAAAATTAGCATTTTTAGTCATTACAACAAATATTTTAATAATAAATAAAAATATTTTATTATATTGTAGATATTTTTCTAACTACTTGAATACACTAATTAAAATAATTATTTAATATTATTGATAATTTTAAAAATAATTATATCAAAAAAAACTTTTTTTATCAGAATACTATATGTCAAAAATAAATGATATTACTTGGAAAATTATTAAAGTTATTTTATTTTTTAATAGAATCCTAATGATTAACTAAATATAAACATTAATTTTTTTCTACTCGAAATTCGAATAATTTTGATAACTACAATATTAAAACTATAATATTAAATAATCTTTTTTGTATTTCATAAATAAATATATTTTTAAATATAATTATCATTATATTCTGACTTTAATATTGATATTATAATAATAAATCTAATTATAGCTAAATAATATAATAACTTTTTTTATATTAAAAAAATCAATAATATAATTATTATTTAATATCTGTTAATATATACAATATTAAAAATAAAAAATTAACGTCAGTATTTATATAATATTAAAATTGATAACATAATATTAAGAAAATAGATTTTATTTTTTTAAGCCAATTTTTATTGGTTTATAAAAATAAACCATAACTAATTTATCTCTATAGATAAATTGAGATCTTATTATAAAATATAATAAATTAAAATATTTAATATTGATAAATAAATATTACAATTATGGAAATTGAAGTCATCATATGATTTATCTTATTATTTTTAATAATATTATGAATAAAAATCAACTGAAAATATAGTAACTAAATTTACTTAAACCGTATTAAATAATAATTTAGTTATTGATATTTAAATTATTAAAACTTTTAACTAAATTATCAATAGCTTTAATCTGTTCAAGAAAAGGTTCTAATTTTTCTAATGGAAGTGCGGATGGTCCATCACATTTTGCATTAACCGGATCAGGATGCGATTCCAAAAATAATCCTGCTAAACCAACTGCGATACCTGCTCTTGCCAATTCAGGAATCTGTATGCGACGACCACCAGAAACAGAATTAAAAGGATCACGGCATTGTAATGCATGAGTAACATCAAAAATAACTGGAGAACCATCAGATACATTCATCATGATTCTAAATCCTAGAATATCTACAATAAGGTTATCATAACCAAAATTTACCCCTCGATCACATAGAATGATATTTTCATTTCCAGCTTCTTTAAATTTTTCAACAATATTACCTATTTGACTAGGGCTAATAAATTGAGGTTTTTTAACATTGACAACAATATCAGTTTTAGCTATTGCTTCAATTAAATCAGTTTGCCTAGCTAAAAAAGCTGGTAGTTGAATAACATCAACTACTTGAGCAACCAATGCTACTTGTGCTATCTCATGAACATCAGTTATCACTTTAACTCCAAATGTTTTTTTTATTTCTTGAAGTATTTTCATTCCATCTTCTATTCCCGGTCCACGATAAGAATGAATCGAAGATCGATTTGCTTTATCAAAAGAAGCCTTAAAGATATATGGAATCTTAAGCTTATTTGTTACAGTTACATAATGTTCACAAACTTTCATTGCCAAATCTCGTGATTCAAGTACATTCATACCGCCAAATAAAACAAATGGTAAATTATTAGCAACTTTAATATCATCAATAGAAACTACTTTATATTGCATGATTTTACCCTTTATATGATAAAAAATAATCTTGATAATCAATGTAATATGATCTGTTGCCCTTCTATTGAATAGATTTGCATTTTTATCATTTCAGAAATAGGATCTTCTGGACATTGTTCGATAAAATAATTTAAATCAGAAATAGCTACATGATTACATTCAAGATGAGCAAAAATAAGCCCTCTATCACGTATTTCATAAGGATCTTTTGGATCAAAAATTAATAATGTTTCACAAACCCTTAGTGCTTGTTCCATTTTTTTCTCTTCCATTAACGCCGCTTTTATTGTATCAAACATTTTGCGTATTATAATTCTATGTTCAGTTTTTTCTATATCCTTTCTAGTCAAATGCGCAAATGGACTAATTGTTCCTTTTATCCATAAATCAAGCATTTGCTCAGTAAGAGTTTCACCATTTATTGGATTTATATACCAATATGTTCCATCATCTCGATAAACACATAGAATTAGTTCAGTTAGAAAAATAATTGGTATTACAGGTAACTGTAATTGATTAGCTACATGCAAAAAAATAGTTCCCAATGAAACAGGAGCTCCTTGTCTTGCCATTAACACTTTATCCAACCAAAGTGCTTCGGAAAGTGAATAAACTCCAGTTACACTACTAAAAAGCCATTTTTGATAAAATAATTTTAATAAAATTGATATTTTTGTTTCTATGTCATTATTAGTTTTTATTACTTGCTTTGCTTCAGCAACTAAAATCCTCAGTTCCTGATTAACTTTTTCAACAGGAAAATCTGGTTTAATAATTTCTGAAACAAGTATAATACCTTCGCTTAGTGGGGCTTTATTAAATTCAAAATCAGCTATGGTTTTCATCACATTTCCATTGACCTACTGTAATACGATCATTACCACCATAATCCTGAAAAGTTACTACCTGTTGATAATGATGAAAGTAAAACAACTCCCTTACTTGACTTCCTTGCAACCATCCGTGTTCAAGTAAGAGACATCCTTTATTAACTAAATAGTTGCACGATTGTTTAATTATCAATTGAATATCAGCTAATCCATGATTATCTGATATTAACGCTGTTTTTGGTTCAAAACGTAAATCACCTTGTTGTAAATGCGGATCTAATTTATCCATGTAAGGAGGATTACTTATAATCATATCAAATTGCTGAACAGGTAGTGAAATAAACCAACTACTTTTATAAAATTTAACATTATTAATCAGTAAATTATTTGCATTAAATTTTGCTAAAGTAATTATAGTATCACTATTATCAATACCAACTACTTGAGATTCTGGACGCTCTGATGCTAAAGCTAATGCTAAAGCACCTGTACCAGTACCTAAATCTAATATTTTCACTACTTGCTTATTTGATAATAATTCTAATGCTCGTTCAACCAAACACTCTGTATCCGCACGAGGTATTAACGTAACAGGTGAAACTTTTATTGGTAATGACCAAAACTCTTTTTCTTTTACTAAGTAGGCGATTGGTACACCTTTAATACGGCAAACTAATAGATCTTCAAGATCTTTTTGTTCATTGATAAGTAATTCTATTTCACTGAATGCAATAAGAAAAGTCCGTTCTTTTCCTGTTATATATTGCAATAAAATTTCAGCATCACGTTTAGCACTATCGCTATAATAAAGCTTATTAGTAGCATAAATTAACCAATTCTTATAATTCATTTGATCCTACTCTGATAAAGCAGAGAGTTGATCTGCTTGATATTCATTAATAATTGGTTGAATAAACATATCCAACTTTCCATTTATTACTTCATCTAAACGATAAAGTGTTAAATTAATACGATGATCAGTAATTCTTCCTTGTGGAAAATTATATGTTCTAATTCTATCGGATCGATCACCTGAACCAAGTAAATTCCGGCGCTCAGATGTTTCCAGTTTAAGACGTTTCTGTGTTTCATTTGAACAAATACGAGCAATTAAAACCGATAGTGCTTTAGCTTTATTTTTATGCTGAGAACGTTCATCTTGGCATTCAACTACAATTCCAGTTGGAATATGAGTAATGCGGATTGCAGAATCAGTTGTATTAACGTGTTGCCCTCCAGCTCCTGATGAACGAAAAGTATCAATTCTTAAGTCATTTGGATTAATATCTGGTAACTCTGTTGTTAAAACTTCAGGAAGAATAGCTACTGTACAAGTAGATGTATGAATACGCCCTTGAGATTCTGTTTCCGGAACTCGTTGAACACGATGTCCGCCAGACTCAAATTTTAAATGACCGTATACATTATCACCAGAAACCTTTGCAATAATTTCCTTATATCCACCATACTCTCCATCACTAACATTTATAACTTCAATATGCCAGCAATTTAATTCAATATAGCGGTTATACATTCTAAAAAGATCTCCAGCAAATATTGACGCTTCATTACCACCAGCACCAGCCCGAATTTCTAAAAAACAATTTTTCCCATCATTCGGATCTTTTGGTAACAATAAAATACGTAATTGTTGTTCAAGTTTTTCATTACGTTTCCCAAATTCCTTTAATTCTTCATGGGCCATATCGCGCATTTCAGGATCATTGAGTAATATTTTAGCTACTCCAATATCATGTTGAATAGTACACCATGACTGAAAACATTTAATTACATCAGATAATTGTGCATATTCTTTAGATAAAGTACGAAAACGATCTTGATCTGTGATCACGTCAGGATTAATCATGTAAGCTTGAATTTCTTCATACCGTTTCTGTAATGCTTTCAACTTAGCAATTATTGAAGAGTTCATATTATTGTATTAAACCTTATTAAGTTAGTTTATTTTTTATAAAATTAAACTATCTTTTAAAATATTTAAACGATGGACATCACCATCCGTTGCTGCTTTTTGAAATGATTTTGTTGGTGAGTGGATCAAGCGATTCATTAACTGACAAGTTAATTGATTAATTACTTTCTCACTATCTACACCTTCTCGTAGAGAAGCAAGGGCCTTTTCTACCATTTTAACTCTAATTTTCTCTGCTTTACTACGATAATTACGAATTGTATTTATTGATGACCTAGAACGCAACCAATCCATGAAATAAGCGCTTTCTTGCTCAATAATAAGTTCTGCTTGAACTGCCGCTACTTTCCTATGTTCCATATTATGCTGAACAATATCGTATAAATCATCAATGCTATATAGATAAACGTTATTTAATTTCTTAACATCTTGTTCAATATCTCGCGGAACAGCTATATCAATTAACAGCATATGATTATTACATCTATTTTTCATTGCTCGTTCAACCATTTCTTTACTAATAATTGGTAAAGGACCAGAAGTGCAGCTAATAACAATGTCCGCTTCAACTAAACGTGTATCAATTTCAGCTAAAGTGATAATTTCTGCACCAATTTTATTAGCAAAACGTGAAGCATGTTCACGAGTTCGATTAGCGATAATCAAGTAATTAGCACGATATTCACGTAAATAGTGAGCAACTAATTCTATTGTTTCACCTGCACCTACCAATAAAATATGTAACTCGGAAAATGATTTAAAAATCTCACGAGCTAGAGCACATGCTACAAAAGCAACTGAAATAGGATTATAACCAATTTTTGTTTCAGTACGAATGCGTTTAGCAACTGAAAATGAGCGTTGAAATAAATGTTCAAGCTCACTTGATAATTTTTTATACTTTTGAGATTTAAAAAATGCTTGTTTAACTTGACCCAAAATTTGTGGTTCACCTAAAACCAATGAATCTAATCCACTAGCAACACGCATTAGATGACTAACAGCATAACTATCTTTATACCAATAAGTACTAACTTTAACTTCATTTAAATCTAAACAATGATATTCAGATAACCAATCAATTAATTGATCCTTTAAGAATTCTCTTAAATCGACATATAAATAAATCTCAGTACGATTACATGTAGAAAGTAAAACGCAACTATGAACAAGCGGCTGCTTGAGTAAATTATCTAGTGCATGTTCAATTTTTTCTGGCCTAAAAATTAATCGCTCACGTAACGTTATAGGCGCAGTTTTATGGTTTATGCCAAGTACAAGTAATGTCATATTAATAAATCAAATAAATAATGGTTCCTTAAACACCTATTAAGTAGATAAAAAATAAAACGAATAACTTTAATAAAAAATCTTGAAATTATATTCTACTTTATGAAACTAGGCAATTAAAGATGTTAAAATGACTAAATGAATAAATCTTATATTTTCTAAATTATAATTATCATATATACCATAATGACAATTTTATATATGGAAAAATTAATAGCAATCTGATAGATAGGAAATATTTAATGATACTGATTACTAAATGGTCTGTTATTCTATATAACTATTATTGTAAATTTATTCTGTTGCTTGCTATTTTTTTACAAGCTTGTACACTTAATAAGCAATTAATAGCTAAAAAAAATAACTTAATAAACAATATATTATGGATAAATCATCAGCAACAATTAGCTAAGCTAACAAAATTTAAAATCAGTGGTATTTTTACTTATATTTCAAAAGATAATAAAATATATGCTAGATTCTTTTGGGAACAATATACGTTATATGATTACCGATTATTACTTATAAATCCACTAGGAATAATAGAATTAGAAGTAAATGTAACACCATACCTTACTAAGGTAATAGATAGAAAAGGTAAAAAATATGTTAATGATAATCAATTTCAGTTGATTTACAAATTAACTGGTATAGAAATTCCAATTAAAAATTTACCATATTGGTTAATTGGGTTACCAACCAATGCTACATCATTTACACTAGACAGAAGTGGATTACTAAAAACTATTAAATATGTACAAAATAGTAAAATTTGGAATTTAAACTATCTTACTTATCATCAAATAGACAAATTTAAACTACCTAGTCGTATTGAATTAATAAAAGATAATCAATATATAAAATTAAGAATAAATAATTGGATAATAAACAAATGATATTAACATGGCCTTCACCAGCAAAAATTAATTTATTTCTCTATATAATAGGGCAACTAGATAATGGTTATCATCAACTTCAAACTTTATTTCAATTTCTTAATTATAATGATGAAATTACCATTAAACCGCGTAAAGATGATCAAATTCTACTGCATACGTCATTTATTAAACTACAAACAAAAAATAATCTTATTGTTAAAGCAGCGAATTTATTAAAGCAATATTGCATTAAAATAAATCGAATTGATAATTATAAAGGTGTAGATATTTATGTTAATAAAAAATTACCTACTGGTGGTGGTTTAGGCGCTGGCTCTTCTAATGCAGCAACTACATTAATTGCGTTAAATCACCATTGGAAAGCTAATATTGATGATAATACACTAACAAAACTTGCACGTCATCTTGGCGCTGACGTTCCTGTATTTATAAATGGTCATGCCGCGTTTGCAGAAGGAATAGGTGATAAACTTTTGCCTGTTAATCCAAAAGAGAAATGGTATTTAGTTGTTTATCCTATGATAAATATTTCAACTCAACAGATTTTTTCTGATCCAGAATTAAAACGAAATTCAAAAAAATATTCATTAATTGAATTGTTACAAAGGCCATATATAAATGACTGTGAGATAATCGTAAAAAAACGGTTTCCTCAAGTTGAAAAGCTTATTTCATGGCTTCTAAGATATACATCATCACGTCTTACTGGTACAGGTGCTTGCGTTTTTGCTGAATTTAAAACTGAAGTAGCTGCTAATAATGTATTGAATAAAACTCCAGCATGGATACAGGGTTTTGTTGCGCATAGCGTTAACTACTCTCCTTTACATAGATTCCGCGCTGAAATTTCTGGATATTAAACATCAACAATTATTTTGATGGATAATGTCTTTATATATAAGTATGAGGTTTTTACGTGCCTGATATGAAACTTTTTGCTGGGAATGCTATACCAGAACTTGCTCAACGTGTTGCAAATCATCTATATACTATGCTTGGTGGTGCTTCAGTTGGTCGTTTTAGTGATGGTGAGGTTAGTGTACAAATTAATGAGAATGTTCGTGGTGATGATATTTTCATAATACAGTCAACATGCGCTCCAACAAACGATAATTTAATAGAACTTGTTGTTATGATTGATGCATTACGTCGTGCATCTGCTGGACGAATCACCGCAGTTATTCCTTATTTTGGTTATGCACGTCAAGATCGACGAGTACGTTCAGCGCGTGTACCTATTACCGCTAAAATAGTAGCGGATTTTCTTTCTAGTGTAGGTGTTGACCGAGTTTTAACAGTTGATCTACATGCTGAGCAAATTCAAGGATTTTTTGATGTTCCTGTAGATAATGTTTTTGGTAGTCCAATTCTATTGGAAGACATGTTGGAACAAAATCTAGACAATCCGATTGTAGTTTCACCAGATATAGGTGGAGTAGTTCGCGCTCGTGCAATTGCCAAATTATTAAATGATATAGATATGGCTATTATTGATAAGCGTCGACCATTAGCAAATATTTCCAATGTTATGCATATTATTGGTGATGTAGCTAATCGAGATTGTGTAATGATTGATGATATGATCGATACAGGCGGTACCTTTTGTAACGCTGCTGAAGCACTTAAAGAACGAGGTGCTAAACGAATATTTGCTTATGCTACACATCCAATATTTTCTGGTAATGCTGTCGATAATATTAAGAATTCAGTAATTAATGAAGTTGTTGTTTGTGATACTATTCCTTTATCAGCTGAAATCAAAAAACTCAATAAAGTTCGTTCTCTAACACTATCTGCTATGTTAGCGGAAGCTATTCGTAGAATAAGCAACGAAGAATCAATATCAGCGATGTTTGAACACTAAATAATAGATTTTTTAGTAAAATTTTAATCAAAGAAATAACAATTAGTAATACTTTAATAATCACGAATCTTTGTAATAACTAACTAAGTTAGAAAACTTATAAAAAATAATCATTGATATTTTATTTAGATATTTGGATATATTTAATTTAAAAAAATATGATTATAAATAATACATTAGATACAACTAAACTATTATTTTTACTAAAATTATTATTTAATTATTAATTTAATAAAAAATTATTCTTTATTTTATCATAAAATACTTATTATATTCAACATTCAATGATGAAAAATCTTTTTTATTTTTCTATATTATACTAATAATTTTCAATTATAGATTAATGATCTGAATATATCGAAATTTTTTTACTCATAAAATTTATTAATAAAATTTTATGAAAAAATAACCATTATTAAATTGATTTAATTAATCTAATATAATAATTTACTATCATTAAATTTATTTTTTGTATTGAGTTATTAAAAAATAATGTTGATGATAATAAAAATACTAAATATGAAAAAATATTATGAATTATATAAAGTTGATTGTCGGTCTAGGTAACCCAGGTTCTAAATATATGTTAACCAGACATAATGTAGGCGCTTCGTATGTTGAATTGTTAGCTAAAAAACATAATAAATTATTAAAAAAAGAAAATAAATTCTTTGGTTATACCACTAAAATCAATTTAGAAAATAATGATGTTTGCTTATTGATACCGACAACATATATTAATCTCAGTGGAAAATCAGTATTAACATTAACTAATTTTTATCAAATAAAACCAAATGAAATTCTTGTTGCGCATGATGAATTAGATTTGATACCAGGAATAGCAAAAATAAAATTCGGTGGTAGTAATAACGGACATAATGGCATTAAAGATATCCAAAATAAGCTTGGTAATAATCCTGATTTTTATCGTTTACGTATTGGTATTGGTCACCCTGGAGATAAAAATAAAGTCGTTAGATTTGTATTAGGCAAGCCAATCTTAGAAGAACAAAAATTAATTGATAAAATAATTATTAAAGCTATACATTGTACTTCAATACTTTTTGAAGAAGGAATTAATAAAGCAATAAATAAATTACATACTTTTAAATCATTTAATTAAAATTATGTAATCATCTTTTAAATAATAATTATCTTTATATTAATATTCGTTAAAATTCATCAATATTAATGAATTAATAATAAAAGATTAAATAGATAAAAATTAAGGTTAACATATTTATGGGATTTAAATGCGGTATTATTGGCCTACCAAATGTAGGGAAATCAACACTTTTTAAAGCATTAACAAAAGCTCATGTCGATATAGGAAACTTCCCTTTTTGTACTATTAAGCCTAATATTGGTATGGTATCAGTACCAGATCCTCGTCTTGATCAATTAGCAAAAATTGTGAAACCAAAACAAATATTAAGCACTAAAATGGAATTTGTCGATATTGCTGGACTAGTAAAAGGTGCATCTAAAGGTGAAGGTTTAGGTAATAAATTTTTAAACAACATCTCTAAAACTGAAGCTATAGGACATGTTGTTCGTTGTTTTGATAATGATAATATCACTCATGTTAATGGAAAACTTGATATAATAGAAGATATTGACACAATTAATATTGAACTAATATTGGCTGATTTACATGTTTGTCAACATACTATTCATCGCATTCAGAAAAAAAATAAATGTAGTCCGAAAGAAGTAAAAATTGAATTAGAAATTCTGATAAAATGTTTATCGCATCTTGAAAATGAAAATATGCTACGTGATTTAAAATTAAATAAAAAAGAAAAAGATATAATTCGTTATCTTAATTTTTTAACTATAAAGCCAATTATGTATATTGCAAATATAAGTGAGAATGGAATTAATAATAATCAATATATAAATACAGTGCGCGTTATTGCTGAAAGATATGGTTCTATTGTAGTGCCAATATGTGCTACAGTTGAAGCTGATATAGCTGAATTAGATGAAAATGAACGCGATCAATTTATGATTGATCTTAATATTAAAAATTCAGGATTAAATCGTATGATCATCGCTGGTTATAAATTACTTAATTTACAAACCTACTTTACTGTTGGCATTAAAGAAGTCCGAGCATGGACAATACAAGCCGGTGATACAGCACTGCAAGCAGCAGGTAAAATTCATACAGATTTTAAAAAAGGTTTTATTCGTGCACAAATAATTTCATTTATGGATTTTATTTACTATAATGGAGAACAAAATGCTAAAGAAGCTGGAAAAATGCATGTAGAAGGTAAAGATTATGTTGTGCAAGACGGTGATGTGATAAATTTTTTGTTTAATATTTGATTTATTTATATTGCTTTATGATATAAAATATAGTTTATAAAAATTATAGTTAATATTGAAGTCATTAGAAATCACGTATAATATTTTTTATATACTTTATATGAAAATTACTAAATCTTTAATAGGAAAATTTCTTATTTAATAGTAGTTTCTATATAAGGATAAAAAATTATCGATTAGATTATTGATCTTATTTTTAAAAAAATAAATGCTAATAATAATCCATTCAACTATAAAAATTAAAGATATTTAAAATAGCTGTTGAAAAGAAAGTTTTTCATACTTTTCTATTAAGTATTTTAATTTTTTTTTAAAAATATTAAAAAATTAAATAGAAATTATTTAAGTTTAAATTATACTATGTTAATAATAATATTAATTTTATTAAGATTCTTATAATAAATAAGAATAATATTTAAAAATTTACTTAAAATAGATAGTCGATATATATTTATCAAATACAAAGTAACACATTACTTAATATTACAATATTAATTTATTATTATATTAGTTTCTAAAAAGAATAACTAATAACAATATTCATCATTTTATTTTAAAATATAAATTGAACAATTATAATAAAGAAATGTTAGTTTTTAACTAAAGATACTAAAAAATATAATAGAGAATTTTAATTATATAAAATTATTGTTATCAACATCATTGATCATTAAATAAATTTAATCATTAATATTTTAAAATTAAGTTTATATGAAGATAATTTTCTTATCTTTAATAAAATTAAAAATAAGTTTAAACTACCTAAGTTAAGAAATAAAAAAATTGAATTATATACAAATGTTAAATCAGGTTATAAAATGAAGTTGTCATTAATTACAAGAATAAGAGTTCATATTTTAATCAGTAAAATATTAATAACTCTTATTCATTTACTATAAATAAATATTTTAATGATAAAAAACGAATAAATCTATGGTTATAAATAGACTTGATATTAGTTAAAATTAGTGATAGAAAAAAATCAATGATAAAAATATATGTTATAACAAAATAAATATATATGCAATATATAAAATAAATAAAATATAGAAAATAAAATTAAATCTTAGTGTTAATCAAGAAGCACTAATGTTTTATAAAAAATAATAATAATAAATATTAATTATATACTCTATGTCAATATTTATAGAATAAACTAAATAGTTTGAAAACACTAATAACTAACTCAGTTTATTTATAAATAAACTGAGTTAGTATAAAAAGATCTTAAATAATAATACTTATATAATATAGATATAAGTCTTTTAATCAAAAAATATACTATTAATGTATAGAAAATACTTAAGGAAAATAATTATTATAATTTTTAGTACAATATGAGAAATAAATAAATATATAAATATTTATTTATAAATTAGTTATGTAATGATGTTGCAAAATAATGAAAGAATATATTTATTTGTTTTTTACATTTAATCTCATTAATGTTGTTTATTGATAACATCAAATATGAATCTTTAATATATAATAAATTATATCAATTTCATCAATTTATTTTTTTTAAATATTACATTTTTAAATGTAGATATATTGCATAATTATTAAAATTAAGTTAAATTATTAAAGAAATGAAATATTATCAATAGTATAACTTAATAATCATGATCATCTTCTTAAATTTTACTTAATAATAATTATTTAATAAGTAAAATATCAAAAACGTAAGATATGAAATAAACTTTGGAAAATTGAAACTCATAACATTAACAATTAATTCAAATGATCATTAAAATAATAATTAGAGTTTATTACTATCTAAAAAATTAGATCATTTGTATAAAAATAGCAGTTAAAATACGCTATATAGTTTATAAAGATATACGTAACTCATTAAATGTAGTCTAATATTAATCTCCAATATATTACTTTAATTAATAAACTGATATAAATAATTATTATTAATAGTTATTATTATAATCTTTATAACAAAAAACAATTGTAAAATAAAAAAATAAATATGTAAATCCATCATCCCACATAAATTAATATTAATTTAAAACACAAATTATAATTTTAAAATAGGAAATATGATTAAATGCACTTGTAGATTACAAAATAATTATTTTAAGAATTAGTTTTTATAAAAATTATATAGCTTATTGCTAGCTTATATAAATTAAAGTTATAACTATATGTCCATTATATTATAAAACTTAAATTTAATGTATAAAATTTATTAATCACTATTTACAAGTTATAGATAATAGTTTTTTAAGCTGATAATTTTCAAAAATTATATCTTTTCATAACTATCTTTTAATAAACTAATTATTCTAATATAATTAGTTTTTATAAAAATTTTAATAATAGTTAATAATAAAATATTAAATAAAAAAAACTATTTTTAAATATAATTATTCTAGTTAAAATCTATTAATTTTGAAATTAATATTCTAACTAGAATTAATATATAAATTAATTATTTAATTATATATTTTATTATTAATAATTTTATATTTAATGAATTATAATTAATTGTTTATATATTAATAAACTCCTTTAAAAAATAATTAAATTATTTAGTAATAAAATAACACTAAAGATAATAACATTAATAAAAATTATTTTTTACTAAATTTAATAATATGGATTTAATACTTAAGTTATATCAATTTGGTTGTAATGATTTTTTTTTAATCTTAAATAAAATAAAAAAAATAATAAATCAAGTATTAAGATAGATATATATAATTAATTTATAGTTATAATAAAAAAAATTTTAATAATGACATAACAGATTCACAAGTACTCTATATACTTATTATATAAAAATAATCACAATAATGATTTAAAATTTTTTTAGATGAACAAGTTATTAATTTGATTAATAAATACTAATAATGATAATTAAAATTATATTATTGTTATACCAACTAAATTAAATATTAAAGCTTATTTTCTACTAGAAGAACATAATAAGAAGAATATATAAACTTTTATTTTTGCAAGGAGAGTAAAAGTTTATTCGAATAAATATTATTTATTGAAATCATAGGAAAAATAAATTATAGATTTTTTTAGATAAAAATATTTTCAATGTTATGTTAATAAAAATTATTATTTAAATGTTTTAAATATTTAAATAAATATAAATATGCTAGTAATTATATTAATGTAATTACTAATTTTACCAATATAAACAAATTTTCTATTATCAAGTAATATTCTAACGTTAACTAATATCAATCTTAAATATTTATTTTATAAGATTAATTAATAAAAAATATAATAATAAATAATAAAATAATATCTATTATAAAATGATATACAATTAACAAAAAGAAGTAGTTAATATAAAACTAAATACTATTTATAAATAAAAAAAAGGAGATGATATTTTAAAATAAATCAATATGTTTATTTATTTTAAATAAAATTTATTTTAATTTCAATTAAATAAAAATTTAAAATAAAATTGATGAATTTAATTATAAAGACTAGATAAATTCTATGTTATATAAATAAAAAAGACAATTAAGATTATAAAATTAATATTTTTAAAATAAGGATAATATAGTGATTCTATCTCATTTATAAAATTAATAATAAAACTTCAACGTAAAATGCTAATTTATATTATAATCAATATCACATATTTTATGCTGATGATCATTTCATTTATATTTTATGCCGTAAAAAATATTCTAAGTATATATATGCATTATGAGAAATTAGTAAAAATACTTTTTAATATAAATTGCATAATAAGATATTATACAATATTGATTTAATTTATTAATTAAGTTATATTATTTAACTAACTTAATATATAATATCATAATTACAATACTTTTCTAAAAAAATAATATATCAAATATAAACAAGTATTTTCTATATTTAAATTTAAATAATAATATAATACGGATTTAAAATATTTTGTTACTTACTTTATAAGTCTAATATTTTATTAGTATCAATAAGAATAATAAGGATTATTTTAAATTAATATAGAAATATTTTTTTTAAAAAGAATGATTAATAAATTATTACCACTATTTTATTTAAATAATTAATAATCAAAATAATTTGATTAATTAAATATAAAATTATAAAAATAACTACTTTATTGTATAATAATAAAGTTTAGATAATTTATTATTAATACTTAAATAACTTTATAAAACAATATTATAGTTATAATAATTCAATAATATTGATATTATAAATATAATAAATAAATTATTATAAAAATCAATTGCTATTTTTATAAAAATTATTTTCAAATTAAAAGTATAACATCTTACTTAAATGATAATTATTTTTTAGAAAAAATAATTAATTAAATTAATTATTTTATAGTATTTTAAAATTTTAATGTTTTTAAAAAAATATAAATAAATTATTAGTAATAAATATTACTAATTGAATTACTAAAAAAATAATTAAAATATATAAAAATTAGAATTTAATATTAAATAATTTTTGAAAATAAAAAACAATTTATTACAGTAATATAACTATTTTTTTTAAAATATTGATCTTAATACGATTATTTTATAGATATTTATTTCTTCATATAATAATAACTAAATTTTATTTTTCTTTATTTTTAAATAAATAATTTAATTATAAAATAATATGTTAAAATAATCAAATTAATTTTATTAACAGTGAAAATTATAAATAATCTAATTTTTGATTTTTTTATTAATAGTAAGTACTTATATACAAATATAGAAGATTTCAAATTATAATACATAATAACATTATGTATTATAAACTTAAAAAAAATAAGTTATTTATACAATGGTTTCAGAAAAAATAAATCTAATAATATTAGTATTAATTTTTTAATTTATCTTATAATTTTATTATACGAGAAAACTAAAAACAAAATGTACAACTAATATAATTAACAGGTAAATAAATCTATTTAAATAAATTATGGATATCATTTTTATATTTTTATTTATAGTGCAATCTTTTTATCGTTATATTTATTCTAATGCATATAAATTTATTATTACTTATAAAATAAGTAATATATTTAATTATTTGGTTTAATTATTTAAACTTTATATAACTATTATTATCTATTATATATATTTAATTTTTATTTTTTTTGAAAGAATAGTAGTTATTAAAAATTATTCTAATATATACATATACTTAATATGAAATTTCGATTCATTTTTTGAAAGCAAAAAATGAAAAGAATAAAATAATTTTTAATATACTTATATAAAATAAATATTTTTAAATAGAAAAACTAATTATTTAATTTTATACAGTATTACTCTTTTTTATTACTTTTATCTCTATTTTTATCTTAGATAAAAATAGAGATAAAAGTAATATTAAAAAATAAAATCAATTAATTAAATATTATATTAAATATATTTTTTTAAATTTAAGAATTAATATAAAGAATTATATGAAATTATAGAATTGTATATAACATTATTAAATATTCATTGCTTTATTTTTAATTTATTAAATATAAAAAAAATGATAAATAATTAATTAAGCCAATATTGATGTTAAAGATATGATTATTGAAATTTAATTATTTACTTAAAAATTTTATAACTTCTATATTAAAAGATATAACATTAAGATAATATAGAAAGAATTATATTTATATAATATAAAAATATTACTAATTAAATATCATAATCTAAGTAAATTGTTAAAATAAAATAAAATAAAATTAAAATTACTAATTAATTAAAATTAATAACTAAATCTCCACATTAACCTGCACTAAAGTAATATAAGATCACTTATCTTTATTACTTAAGATAAGTGCCCATATTTAAAGCCTCAATACGTTTTTGAATAGGTGGGTGAGACAAAAATAATTCACTAAAACGTTCAGAACGTCCATTAATATAAAAAGCTGTCATACTACTATCTACTTCCTTAGGTCCATAACTTGTTTTTAACCGATGTAGCGCAGCTATCATTTTTTCTTTACCTACTAAATTAGCTGAACCAGCATCTGCACGAAATTCACGATAACGCGAGAACCCCATGGTGATAATAGTAGCTAAAACACCAAATATAACTTCTAGTATCATTGACACAAGAAAGTAAGTCATTGAATTATCTTGGTTACTTTCATTATCATTATTATTATTTGATAAAATTCCTGATGTTAGCTGAGCAATCATGCGAGAAATAAAAATAACAAAAGTATTTATCACCCCTTGTAATAAAGTCATTGTTACCATATCACCGTTAGCTATATGGCTAATTTCATGAGCAATAACTGCTTCAGTTTCATGAAGATCCATATCTTCAAGCAAACCTGAACTAATAGCAATAAGTGATGAATTACGATTAGCTCCTGTAGCAAAAGCATTAATATCTTCTGCATGATAAATAGCAACTTCTGGCATTTTAATACCAACTTGATCAGCTTGATTTTTGATAGTATTTAAGAGCCAACATTCTATTTCTGTTATTGGTTTTGTAATTAATTTTCCACCGATAGAATGTAATGCCATCTGTTTTGAAATTAATAATGAGATGAATGAACCACTAAAACCAAAAATACCAGACATAATTATTAATCCAAGAATACTTTCTCTATGGATACCTGTTAAACTTAAAATAATACCAAATACAAACATTACTGCCAAATTTGTAAATAAAAACAAGGCTATTCGCATCATAAAAATTATTTTCCTTCAATTAATTAATAATGATTAATCATAAATTAATAATACTAATAATGTTTATTTATAATTTTTCAATTTATAATTTATTCAAATAAAGAAATCTATTAAATTTTATATTCTATAAAAAACTATAAAAGATTATTTTTAAAATAAAAGTTAATATATTAATCTCATTGTTTCTTTTGATAGAACTTTAGCACTTTTAAAATTTAAAAAATAAAGTGTAATTCTTATAGCTTAATTTAAACTATTTGATTAGTTATTCATAGTTTTTAAATTATCTTATTATTTTAGTAATGATTTATTTCACCTAATAAAACGTTTATTTAATACAGATATAATTTGATATTATCAATTTTTTTATTTTATTTCTCAAACTTAATATATTTAAATAAATAATAATATTAATTATTACTTTAATGATATTAAAATTGGTAACAGAGCATTTCTCTGATTAAGATATTTAAATCCAGTGTTTTTTCTATACCTTCTAATAATAATTAAAGATTAAAATAACAAGATGTTAATTAAAATTATCAAAGTAATATTATTACTGTACTTATTTGGTAAAATATTATCAAGAGATAAAAGATATTATTTTTATAATTCTAACCGTCATGTTTCAATTAAATATATATTTATTATAATGATATTTGTATTACTAAATTTTTGTTAAATGCTATCATGATTAATATTATAAAACTTATGAATAAGAATATTATTCAGATCCTAAAATCCAGTAACTTAGATACAATATCTCAAATATAAAAACAATTTAAATGATAGTATCGTTGAAACTTCAATTTATCAAGAGAATGATTCTTCAATAATTAATTTAAGACTATGATCCATGTATATTACAGTAGAAAAAAATTCAATTCTTAATAATTAAAATAATTAATTTATACATAACTAAAGCTTTATAATAAACAAGATTATCATAATCTTATATCTTAGATATTTTGTCATTATTATTAGTGATTTAATCGATTTAATCATTATGTAATAAATAAATCTTATAATAATATATCTTTAATTAAATCAACATCATAAAATTTATATATAAATCAATAAAAAATATTCTAATATTAATTTTAAACATTTTGTAATTTACATTTTAATATTATTTTCAATCTAATATAAAAACCAGTAATATAAATAAGTATACTATTTTTATAGATGTTTTTAATTCTAAATTTAAGTGTATAATATTTAAATTAAAGATATTGATGAAATTAATATTACATTAGTGTCTGGATTAAAATATTTTGAATTTTTAAAAAAAACTATGAATATCTTACTTGGATTCAAGTACTTTAATTATCGCAGCAATATTATTTATAAACGTCAGCTAATAATATCTATTATTAGATTATTAGTTTTGCTTAAAATTAATGATCTTATCATTAATTTTTAATAATTTATTTTTCTCTGAAGAAAAACTAAACTTTATTTATTTAATGATCAAATAATCTCAATCTGTTTGTAAAGTACCAATCTTCTTTAAATTTCCTAATAATAAATTTATTTCTAAGTTATATATTTTCTATGCTTTATAAGATATATAGGGGGGAATAAATAGATATATTGATATATTTATTTTCATAAGTGCTCAAAGTTAATTAAAAAAACATCTTTATTTTTAATTTATTATAGATGTTATAAATAATAGATCACAATGCTTAATTAATATTTACTTAATTTATTTATTATTTTTTACCTGAAAATTTCAGATTTATAAAATTAAATTTAATTTTATAACATTAAATTTACTTAATAATTTAACGATTTTAGATTAATAGTGATTTACTCCTTATATACATCAATTATATCATTATTAACAAAATCTAGTATATATCAAACTATGATATAATATATTATCTAAATATTTATAAAACGTCATTGTTATGTTAAAATAGATTACACATAAGTTAACACCTAATCTAATCAATTTTTTAAATTGTTATTCTGCTTTATCTTTTCATTACTATAATTCATCAATTTATTATTATAAAAATATCATATTTATAAATCAAGTATATATTAATATCTAAAAAAGATTTTTTAGAAAAGATTTTATCTTAATTAAATTAACGATAATAAAATGAATAAAAAAAATTGAATCAATTCTTTTTAGTATTAAAATAGTATAGTAATATGTTCATTAAACTTTATGAAAGTTTTTTAATTTCAATTATCTTAAAGATGATAAAGTATCTGAAAATAAATAAGAGATTATACATATAAAAAATATAAAACTAAATTTAATCTAATTATTAATAAATGTTATTATAAAAACTTAATATCGTATTATTATTTTAAATGCTTAGCACCTATGATCATTGCTAATCCTGTTAATAATTGTACTCTAATCCCGCCTTTAACTATCTCAATTACTGACGCATCTATTACACTTTTACCAACTGTTATTTTTAATACTTGACCAATTTTTACTGTAGAAATATCCGTTATAGACTCTGATTTTACTAAATCACTTATTTTGTTATTATTTATTTTTTTAGCACGATCTTTATCGTAAAGATTATTTTTATTTTTTTTATTTATTATATCAGCAATATTTGAGAAAGAGATCTTGCTTTTTTTATAAGAAGTTGATGATAATATATCTTTATCATGCATCTTCCTTGTTTTTTTTTGAGATTCTAATTTTTTTAATTTTTCTAATGTTCGTTGAGCCTGAATTCTAGCTTTTGCTTCAATTATCTTTTGACACGCATATTCTATATGTTCTGATTTTAAATCGCTACAATCATTACCATCTAAATCAACGCGTTTAACACCTTTTTTTATACTATATAGATAACGCCAACTAGAAGTGTAAATTCGTAAAGCAGAACGTAATTTTGTTTTAGTGATATTATCATTTTTATTTAATCTTATTAAAATATCCTGAAAAATTCTAATCTTTAATGGACGAACGTTACCTTCAGATATAAAACAACAAGGAAAACTCTTAACCAAAAAAGCAATTATTTCTTTACTACTATTCAACTTATCTTGATTTTCCATAAAACTTCCTTATTATGAGATAGTTTTTGCTAATCAACGTAGGTATTATCTTTCACTATTTATAATAGTGTTATAGACAATTCCACGAAAACTAACTATTAAATTATATTAATTTTTATATATTTTGTATAAAATATACTTTAAATTAGTTAAAAAGTATTTTAGATAAAAGGTATTTTCAAGCCATTTTATATTTTCTTAATAATATGCTAAATAAAACTATTCAATATTTAATACTTCAATTAACTATTTAATTAATAAAGTAATTAAGTAGCGATTAAATGATATTTGAATGACTAAAGTTAATTATTGTTAATACACTAAATAAAATAATGAAAATATATAATATGTGTTGTAGTGTATTTAAGTTAAATAATTCAGTTCAGGAACGATATTTTTATTCAAAATAAGTAAATACGATATTGACATAAAAGACCTATAATCAAAATTTTTTATTACTTTCATATAAAATCTAATAATTAAAATTATCTGATCTATTAAAAAAATAAAATATATCTATTTTATAATAACGATAAAAAAATTATTCTTACTATTAAATTAACTAATTAAATAAAATTAATATTACTGATAAAAAACTATTTTTCCAATAAGATTTATTTTTATTAAATTCTAATATATATTATATTTTAAAGATAAATAAATTTATAAATATATAAATTTATTCTCTATAAAGATCAATAAATTTATAATATTAATTATTATAGTTTTTATAGAGTAAAAAAATTAAATAGTTGTAATTTAATTAAAATTGATAGATTTAAATTAATTTAAATTTTAATTAATAAAAAATAAAAAAAATCTATGATGATTTATATCTATATTTTAATATATTAACACAATTTATATTTTTATTTAAATAAGTAATATTTACATTTTATGTAACTTACTAGTGTAAATTTTAGATTTTTATTCGAAATGAAGTATATTTCAATTAATATAAAATTATTAAATAATTAATATTATAAAAATTATTAATTTAAGATTATTTTTTTAAAAAATTTATTTATGCTATTTAAAAAAGCTTAAAATATCTATAGAAATAGATGTTAACTATATTAAGTAGTTATTAAAAATCTCTATTCTATGAAATAAGAAAAATTAAAAATTTTAAACTAATACTAATTGATCATATATTTTAAATTTTATATAGAAGCTTGTAACTTAGATAAAAATAATAATATTATTATAATACACAATAACGAAATTATTTAATCTATAGTTAAATACTAATAGCAAAGTATTATATGATTTATGATAATTGTTTTTATCATAATAATTTTAAAAAAAATATCTAGTTAATTCCAAACATATAATTTTATTATAGCTATAAAAATATTCTGTCACTTGACAATAAATTGATTATAAAATATTTAATAAGATGTAATTTAATGCTTATAACCATTTATAAAATAAATTATTTTAATTTAACTAGTTATAAAATATATTTATTAAATATATATTTAATCTTTATAAATAAAATACTAATTACATATACCATAAGTTTAAATTTATTTTTATATACACTTTTCTAAAATGTGTATAAATATATTATTCTATATTTTTTATTGATATTTGGTAAAAATATTAAATATTAATATTTTTAAAAAATCATCTTTATTTTAAAAGAAATATATAAATTAACTTAATTTTTATAGGATAAATAACTTATCAATCAGAATTATATCATTAAAAATAATGATATAATAATTTTAGAAGTTTTATATATACTTGCGTATAATAACATTATTTTAAATATTGTATTAAGTAATAAAATTTATAATAAATATCATGTTATTGACATGATAGAACTATTCAAAAAATAATTCTAATACTTAAAATTCAATCTATTAAAAAACTATTTTTACTAATTGCTATAATAAATATAGTTAAATTTAAAAATTATTACTATTAACACCAATGAAATATACTAAATTAAGTCTATATAAATATTTTCTTCAGTTCATATAGATAAATATCTATTGAAGATAATATAGTTTATATCATTAAAAAATAATTTTTTAATAGTTTATTTTGTTTTCATCAAAAATAATAATAAATGATAATAAAAAATAAAGTTTAAATTTTTATATTAATAAATAATTTATTTTTTAAATAACGGAAAATCAATTATAAAAAATAAATTTTAAATAGTTTTTTGTATTTAATTTTATTGATATATTAATAGAATTAATTTTATGTTTAATATTTTATTAATATTTATTAATTTCTTAAAAAAACTCTTTTATTAAATTAAATTTCTTAAATTAATTATTAATTTAAAATTAATATTAGTATTTTATCAATATTAATAAATAAAAATAAATTAATATTATATATATTTTTTACTTATAATAATTTGTTTTAAATATAAAATATTTAAAATTCTTATAATTAAAATATATAGTAAACTTATTTAAATTTAAAAGTATAAAATTTCTTAAAATTTAAGATAAGTTATCTGTTTATTTTTTAAAAATTTCTTTTATTATATCCTTTAATAATCCCTATATTATTAAAGGATATATAATCTCTAATCATTGCTATTCTTTTTTAGGAATAAAATATTTAAATTAAACGAATTTTTTAATAAAATTAAAATAATTAAAATAAATCATTTTATTATTAATTATCATTAAAATGATATAAAATTTAATAAATTTAATCATTTTCTTATTAAAGAAAACTAAATTTATTCAGCTAAAATAAACTAAATAATCATAATTGATAAAATTATTAATATAAGTTTAAATTATAATATAACTAAATTATTAAAATCTAAAAAAATAAAAAAAATAAACTTCATTTTATCTTATCTAGTATTTATTTTTAATAAAAATATTAAATAAATATATATTACTAATAACATGTGGAATATAATAATGCTAATACTTTGATATTTATCAGAAAAATTTTATAATTTAATTTACTTCACTTTATAAAACTCATCATATTCTTGATTAATTACATCATAATTTATAAAAATCGCATTAAAATAATGATAAACATTAATAAATAATAATATTTTTATTATTATAATATTAATTTTTAATGATTACTTTTATAATGAATATTTATCTTATTTTTTTTAATTATTATAATCATAGTATAGTTGATATATCAATTTTATATATTAAATATTTCAATGAATTTAATAATGATTCTAATTAATATAAAACCATTATCATTAATCTATACTACTATTTTTTATATAGTAGTAGTTAAAAGTAAATTTTTATTTTTATTAAAGCATAATAATTATATCATAATAAAATCATAGTTCTTCAGTTTTTTATTAATTTGATAAAGTTTTATAAATTACCAAAAAACTACAAAATTTATATATTAAATACTTATTTTATTATTTTAATGAAATAAAATTGGATCAGGTATTTTAAGTTTTTTTTAAAAAAAATATACTACAATATTAAATAGGTATAGATTTAAAAGTATATTTATTGATTTTATATTTATTTTAAAATATTTTTAATCTTATTAAAATTAGAGACATTAATTATATTATTTAATGAAAAAAATTTTATATATTTATAAATATTTTAATTTACTAACAATTTTACGCTTATTGGTTTAATAACAAAAATAATCATTTTTATATTGTTTATCCTTTTTAGCAATTAATTGATTAATATATTTAATAAATTTTGTTTCCTTTTGTTATTTAACTTCGTAAAATCAAAAAATTTATTTTTACTAATAGTTCAATTAAAATATTTAATTTTATAATAATATATTTATTTAAATATGATTTCTTTAATTTTTTTAAAATTATAAAATTTTAAAAAATTTAATTATTCATCTAATTAGATGCTGCTTTAAATTATCTTAATACTAATATATAATAAACCTTTATCAATTTTATTATATTAAGGTAATGCAATTCATTAATATAACCATTTTGATATTATGTGTTGGTAACCTAATCTAATAATCACACTAGAAACTAAAGGTAATGTCGCAAAGATTAATAGTAAAATAAAAAAATCAACTCAAATCGTAATCGTTTTGAATTATTAAAAACGAAATCCAATACTTGAATATAACTTTCACAACTAATATTGATATTTTATTTTTAAGACGAAGCTTAAGTATATTATTATATAATATTCAGAAAGACGTATAAAAATTATATAGGAAGAATCCATAAAATAATTAAGTTTTCCTGATGTGGTTATTGGTATTCATCTCTTACTATTAGTATTAATCGTTGATAATTATAAAATAGTTACTTTAACTAGTCATAAAAAATGTTTTTCAAAGTTTTTTATAGTTAAAAAATAAATCAAATTTAAAAATAAACAATTTAAAACGTACATGAAAAACAGGAAAGTAATATATCTGAACAAGAATATAATAATAAAGTATTTAAAATTCATCAGTATTTATGTAAAGGTAATTATTAAAAAATTAATTTAGCGTAATTTTTTAAAGCAAAGTATCAAGTTAATGAATGGAAAGCTTTTATTAAACTTAATAATATAATAATATTCTATTCTATGTATTAATTCGTTTAAATAAACACTGTCTACTTATAATATCTCCTGAATGTTTTATTTGGCTTCAGAATTACTCAATTTAAAATATACCAATTAAAGGTAAATTACCAAGATTAAGTAAATTATAAAGAAGATCAAAAAATAAAATATTTACAATCATTAATTAAAGATCCTGCTAAAAATGTAATGATAGTTGATTTATTACGTAGTTATATTAGTAAGGTAACAACACCTGAAAACAATCAATGTTCTAGAACTTTTTGTGATTAATAATTTAGCACTTTTCATCACCTGGTTATTGCTATTTTCCAAAATTATCATCTCATTAAAACACTACTAATTTATTAAGAGCTTGTTTTTCTAGTGGTTAGTTACTAAGAAACACCAAAAATAGAATCCAATTGAAATTATAGATAAACCTAAAAATCATTATTATCATAACTACTGTGAAATAATCGATTATATCAGTTTTTCTGGTACGATGTATATAAATATAACGATACAAGACTTATTAATTAAAGATTAATATCTTTATTGCTGGACAGACATAGGAATTCTTACAGATAGTATTTATGAAAATGATATAAAATATAGTTTTAATAACTTAGTAAATATGTTATCTGTATTAGAAAATAAATTAATATTATTAAATGAAATATATAATTTTATTAAAAATATTTATATCAATTTATCTAGTGATATTAAGATCACTAGATATTTAAATATTGATAAAAGAAAATATTTCTCCATTTACTTATTATTTTATAAATTTAAATATGCAATTTTATTTACTAAAATATCTTTGATAACTTACATATTTATGATATTAAAATTTTTTCTCAGAATTAAACTTGATAATCTTAATTATCATAATTTAATTAAAAAACGATCTTAAATATATATAATAGAAAAATTAATATTTTAACAAATCAGATTTAAGTTTTAAAAATATAGCTAATAAAAAGTATTTTATATTTATATATAAAATACTTGTTTATGAAATTTCTTTTAGTAAAAATTACTTGTTATAAAATTTATTAAGAAATAGTCGCGTTATGGTTTTAAATGTCATTGAGTATCTTACTTTTTTTAATAAATTAAAATTGAATTATATATTTAAATAATATAAGATACAAAAACGTTTCTATCTTTATAAATAATATAATTAATATATTAATTATAAATTAATCACATTATTTTCAATAAGTTAAGTAATTATAAATTAGTTTAAAAATTAATAATATGAATATATTTTTCTTAAATTTTATTATTTTAATAAATTTAAAGATGATCGAATGAATTGTTAAAATTAAAAATAATTATATCATAAATTATAACATTTTTATTAATTTATTAATTATTGTTTTTAATTTAATAAGTTTTTAAGTAATCATAATTTTCTATATAGTTTAAAATAAGTTATTAATCTATAAAGTTCTAGTATATATATAGTTAAATTAATAAAAACTTATAATAATTTTTTAATTAATTAATATAGAATATATATTCTTTTATAACTTATATTGATGTTGATACATTTATAATTTTTATTAATAAATTTTTTACTAGTTATAATATATTAACTACCATTATTGGTTTAAAAGATAAAATAATAATAACTATTATATTGAATTAATTATAAATTTGATTTCTTAATTTTAAGAAAATATAACTTTTTTCTTAAAAAATAATAATTTATTATCTTAATTTTAATATAAAAATTAAGATATTTTTAAAAAAATAAATTATTAATATAACAATAGTGACAGTGACGAAAAATCATTTTTATTATTTTCAATAAAATAACAAGATTTATTATTAAATATTTTATTCAGATAGTAAACATCTTATATAAATTTTTAATTATGATGGTTAAATTATTCTTTTATGATATCTTAGAAAAGATAAATAAAAAATTATATATAAAATAAGAAATTAAAATAGTATTACTAATATTTTATAAAAGTACAAATAAATTTTATAATTATACAATTGGTATAATTTTATTTATAATTAGTATAGTTGATTAGAAATAAATAAATAAGATATTACAGATTATATCAGATTTAGTATAGTAATAAGTAATTAAATAAATCTAATTCATAAAATCATAATTAAAGCTATTTTATTTTTGTTAAAAATACTTTATTATGAATATATTTATATAATCACTTTGTAATCATTATTTCCATTTTTTAAATAAATTTATATTATTTATAAAAAATAACACAAATATATAAGATAGTATATCTAATATTAATTATTTAATTCAATTTTAATGATAATATATTGCAATTTCTTTTGCTTCATGGTCAAGAGAAATACTATTGAAGATTTATAGTTCTAAAATTGCTATAGTATATAATTTATAAGTTATACATGTTAAGTTTATTAAAAAATTTTTATATATCATATTTAATCTAATATCTATTTCATTTTAAAAATTATTAACTATAGAAATATAACAATATATAAAAGCAAATTTTATTAATATTCCTTTAAGTAAAATTACTAATAATATTATATATAAAAATAGAAATATAAAGATTAAATCTTATGAACTTTATTAGATAACTTTAAATTATTTAAATGAAATATGATTAATTTATCTAATATATAAAATATATTTCTTATTTGTTGAGTAATTATTACCATAAAATATTTTTATTTATTAGATGTTTTATATTAATTTATTTAAAATATATTATAATATAAAAGTATTTTAAAAAATTATTAAGTATAAATTTTACTAATTTATATTATCATGAAATATAAATTAGTAGTTTTAAAAAAAATTAAATTTATTGACAAAGTTTATCTTTCTTTTAAGAATATATATTTGGCTTATTTATTTTTTAAATAATTAATTATTTTATATATTAAATGATAATCTATGAAATAATTAATTTCAATTAAAGTTAATAAATTTATAATAATAAAAATTACTTATATTAGTGAATGTTTGATTGCATTCATATCTTAATGAATAGTACACTATTTATAAAATAAATATTTTAATAATAACCTACTTCCAAGGGGAAAAGTAGTGAGTGTAACTATTATAATTAGCACTCATGGTGTTACTGCAAAGCAATTATTCATGACTACTGAAATGTTAATTGGTGAACAAAAAAATTTTACTTATATTGATTTTATTACAAATGAAAACACTGATATTTTAATTAAAAAATATAATAAAAAACTTAACGAACTAGATATTTCTCAAGGCGTATTATTTTTAGTAGATATATGGGGTGGTACTCCATTTAATGCTGCAAGTCAAATTATAGAAAGTAAAGATAAGCATAAATATGACATAGTTACTGGTGTTAATATTCCTATGTTAATTGCTACATTACTTTTCCGTGATGAAAATCCTACTTTTAATGAATTAGTTAGCACTGCGATTCAAGTTGGACGAAGTGAAATTAAAGCTCTTAATAGTCTATTAATCACCAATAAACCAGAAAATTCAATGTTAACTCAACGATCAGAGATACATACTAAAGAGGCAGAAAGCTATATGTTTATTGCGCTTGCGAGAATTGATGATCGTTTAATTCATGGTCAGGTTGTTATTGACTGGGTAAAGGAAATAAAAATCAAACGTATTATCGTAGTAAGCAATAAAGTTGCTAAAGATCACGTTCGTTCAACTTTATTAAAACAAGTTGCACCACCTGGTGTCACTGCACATGTTGTTGATATAGCAAAATGTATTCGTGTTTATAATAATCCAAAGTATGCCGGTGAGCGAGTTATGTTGTTATTCACCAATCCAACAGATGTATTGAAAATTGTAGAAGGTGGAGTTAAGATAAAATCTGTTAATATTGGTGGTATGGCCTATCTTGATGGAAAAACACAAGTTAGCAATGCAATCTCAATAGACAATAATGATATTAGTGCTTTTAATAAATTATCTAAACTAGGTATCGAGCTTGAAGCGCGTAAACTTTCTAGTGATAATAAACTTGATATGTTATCTCTTATCAAAAAAATAAAAAAATGAGTTTTTAATTATAATCTCATTATTAAATATCAATTCATCAGCATTGATGATTAAAGGAGATAAACAATGCAACTTACTGTTACTCAAGTCATATTGATTTTCTTTTTTGCTTGCATTGCAGGTATGGATTCTGTTCTAGATGAGTTTCAATTTCATCGTCCTTTAATTTCTTGTTCAGTAATTGGTCTTATACTTGGTGATATAAAAATAGGAATAATTATTGGCGGAACACTAGAGATGATTGCTATTGGGTGGATGAATATTGGTGCAGCGATCGCTCCAGATACAGCTCTAGCTTCAATAATTTCTACTATTCTTGTTATTGCTGGTAGGCAAGATATAAGTACTGGAATTGCGTTAGCAATTCCTTTAGCTGCTGCAGGTCAGGTATTGACTGTTATTGTACGTACAATTACAGTTGCACTTCAACATATATCTGATCAAGCTTCGTTATCTGGTAATTTACGTATATTAAATATAATTCATATTTCAGCGCTTTTGTTACAAGCAATGCGTATTGCCATTCCTTCTTTGATTATTTCTATCTATATAGGTACTTCAGAAGTTCAATATTTATTGAATTTAATTCCTGAAGTTATAACAAAGGGATTGAATATTGCTGGTGGTATGATCGTTGTTGTTGGTTATGCTATGATAATTAATATGATGTACGCAGGGTATTTAATGCCATTTTTTTATTTAGGCTTTGTAACAGCTGCCTTTATGAATTTTAACTTAGTTGCTTTAGGTATTATTGGCATCATAATAGCTATTATTTATATTCAACTTAGTCCTAAATATACTGAGACAAAAGTTACTATTCCTGCTTCTAAAAATAATGGTAAAAATGATCTAGATAATGAATTAGATTAATTAAGGAGTAAACTAATGTTAGATAAAACTTTAGTAAAACAAACAAATAAAAAAAAACTTACTATTGGCGATATCCGTTCGGTTTTTTTGCGTTCAAATCTTTTTCAAGGATCATGGAACTTTGAGCGAATGCAAGCACTTGGATTTTGTTTTTCAATGATTCCAGTAATTCGTCGTTTGTATCCAAAAAATAGTGAAGAACGAAAACAAGCTATTAAACGTCATCTAGAGTTTTTTAATACACATCCATATATTTCATCACCAATCTTAGGTGTTACAATAGCTATGGAGGAGAAAAAAGCTAATGGTGAAAATATTAATGACAGCGTAATTAATGGTATAAAAATTGGTTTAATGGGTCCATTAGCAGGTATTGGTGATCCTATTTTTTGGGGTACAGTACGCCCGGTTCTTGCGGCATTAGGAGCTGGAATTGCTATGTCAAGTAGTTTATTAGGACCGATACTATTTTTTATTTTATTTAACTTAGTTCGCTTATTAACTCGTTATTATGGTATCACTTATGGTTATAGGAAAGGGCTAAATATTATTACTGGTGGTCTTGGTGGTCCCTCCTTCTTACAAAAAATAACAGAAGGTGCTTCCATTTTAGGATTATTTGTAATTGGCGCATTAGTTAATAAATGGACAAATGTTAACATTCCTTTAGTTATATCAGAGATAAAAAATCCATATACTGGTGAAACAACAATAACTACAGTACAAACAATCCTAAATCAATTAATGCCTGGTTTAGTACCATTATTATTAACTTTATTATGTATGTGGTTACTGCGAAGGAAGATTAATCCATTATGGATTATCATTGGTTTTTTTATACTAGGTATAATTGGTTACTTGACAGGATTTTTAAGCTAAAATAATCAAACTATTTCTTGTTTTTTTAAATTTATGTAATTTAAGAAAGGTTATATGATGACGATTAGTTTTTAATTTTATCTTTAGAAAAATAAAAACCTTTAATTAGAGTGTTAATATTAATAAATATTAATAATATTATATTAACTATATTGTATTAATGTAATTGAATCTAATTTATATGATGATATTAATATCTAATTTATTAGATAAAATTGAAACTTCAATAAACTTAAAGTTATATTAATATAATTAATATCAGTTATTTTAAATATGTTTATTGTAATTTTATTCATAATAAAATTATTTAAATATAATAATAAACTGATAAAATTATATTTATTGAAATTACAATTTTTATTTATGCTTAATTAGCATTTATTAGTTGTTATTTATTTATTTTTTTAAAATAATTTTTATTAGAAAATACTGATAAATCATATTAAAAATATTAAAGAAATTAATTTATTTAAAACAGAATTTTTCTATCTAGTTTATAAAATATATAATATTATTAATAACTTAATGATTTAAATAAAACTATGTAATTTGTGATCAATTATAAATAATAGTTATGAATTATTTTATTTATTTAAATAATTATTTTCTATAATATATATTATTATAAATCATTAATAACATTTTATTCTAAATATAGTAGTATTAATTTAAAGATTGATTTAAAATTTTATATGTCACTACTTACTTCTTAACAGCAACATGATATATATTTGATATGATTATAAATAAGATAAATATATATTTTAAAATTTTAAAAAAATATATATTTATATATAACTTTATAATATTTATAGAGTGACATAAATTTATATAAAATATTAATTTTTATATTATATCATAGATAATTTTGTTAAATTCGGTTGATAAATCTATCATATTTAATTTATATAAATTTTTATAAACTAATGAAAATAAGTTATATTTTAGCTTTTATTAATATCATTTAAATTTATTTTTATCAAATTCAATAAATATTGATACCAAATTGTATTTTATAAAGTAAAATTTTAAATAATTTTGCTTTATAATTATTAATTTATATAACAATCAATAGATAAAAATTACCAATAAATAAAAATAGTAAATATCTATCAACTTATCATTATAGTAATTTTATTTTATTAGTAATTATTTAACAAATAGAACTTAACTATAAAAGTTATTATATCTATGCTATAATTTTTTATAAATTAGTTATATTTATACAAATATTATAATTAAATAAGTAAATTATTATAGTTGTATTTGAAATATTATTTAATTAGAATATTTTTTCTATCTTATATAAGAATTTAATATAATTTATCAAAAAATATATTTTGATTTATTAATCAATAAATTAATTTTTTATTTTTTTATTTAATTTTATATTAAAATAATAAAAAATAAATATTAAATAATATAAGTTATATTTTTATAAATAAAAATTACTAATCATAATTATTTGCTAAAAATATATATTAATAATAATAAATTATAAATTTTTACTAGTATATATGAATATAAAATAACATAATATAGTTATTAAATGATTAAATTCTTATTTATAGTTAAAAAATTTACTTATTGATTTCAAATACAAACTTATCGAAATTTAATAAATAAATTTGATAATTCGTTTAAAATACTAATTATTAATAAAATAATAGTATTAAATTAATACCATTATTAATAAGACTAATTAATCTACTAACTAATATTTAATAAATTTTAAAATAAATAACTTATCTATAAAAAAGATAAATTTTTATATTTTTAGAATTATAATCATAAATAAAGATTTTTTTAAAATAATGTTAATTCAAGTTTTAAATAAATTAAATACTTATATTTAATTAACTTTTGTTAAAATTATTTATTATACGACTTTAACTAATCCTTAGATTAATCAAAATTACTAATTTTAATTATTTCATTATACAAGAATATAAATTAAAATTCTTATTAAAATATTTATCAAAAAATAAATTATTAATTTAGATATTTATATAACTAATAATTATTAAATTTATTAATCTTATTTCTTAATTAATAAATTTATTAATTATATTAACTTTTGATTAAAATATAAACATTAAATTTGAGTCTTAATCAATATTTTTTAATTACATTAATAAAATATAATATAATATAATGATTTAATCATATCTAGAATTATAATAGAAAATTTTAAATAAATTCTTCTTTATGAATAAAATTATCAATCTTATAGTAATCAACAATATCGATAAATATCATAAAATAATAACATACTTTAAACTTCAACTTTATTTTTGACAAAATAAACTAAATAAAAACTTTAATGATTATAGCATTATATTATCCATATACTTTATTATAATATCGTTTAGTAATATAAAAATCTACGCTTATAGTTATTATTAAATCCTCTAATAAAGTATTAATAATTTTTAAAATTATAATTAAAATCATATATCACATATTTCCATTAATTTTAAAAAAATAAATATATACTATATTTATCAAAGTAATATCAACAAAGTAATTTATATCATTTTATTTAAAAAAAATAAAATGATATAAACTCTAATATGATTTTTTGATGTTTACACATTGATATTATAAAATTTCTCTAAATTTATTAAGGATTGAAAGTTATATTTATATATATTTAATTTTGATATATTATCAATTGAATCATTTTTAATATTAATAATATGTATATTAATATAATAATTACTATCAGAAATTAATGTAACATATTTTCTTTTAATAGACTCAGTTAAAGTATTGATAAGTATTTTTTTAAATACTGAATTATTATTTTAGAATAAAATAATAAATATCATAAATTAATTATGTGTATTAAAAATCATCATAACTATAAATCTTGAATGTTTATTAGTTAATAAAAACTACTATAGTAGTCCATGATTTTTGAATATTTTTAAGAGATTTATTTTTAAACATTATTTTTACTTTTTTTTACAAAAATAATGTTTGATCAAAATAGTAAATAATAAAAATATAAATAATATAACTTATTTATATTTATTTTATGGCTTATATTATAAGCCTCTATCATCAATGCTAGATTCAGTTTTAAATAAGAACTTTTATTAAAAAATATAAATATTTTTATATTAGTAAAGATTTTAAGAATTTGTTAGCATCTTTATCTTTGATATTATAAACTAATTAAGTTTATATAATCTTTTCTCATCTGTTTTACTAAAAATAATTAGTTAATTGTTTTAATATATCAATTTAAATATTAGGTAAATTGATATATATACTAAAAATAAGTTATATATTATATCAGTAAAATATATAGAATATATTAATTATCTATATTTAAACGCTTTCAATTAATTTTTTTAACTAAAATCTATATTAATATGCTAATGCACGGAAACTATTATTATAAATCTTTTTAGTTAAAATTTTATTTTATAAATATAAAAATAAAGTTCAAAAACTATTACATGAGATTCTAACTATTATTTTATGTATATAATTATAAGATAGATGAATTAAATAGCTAAGATGATAAAATTTTTTAAATTATTTTACTATAAATCATGAATATCAATAAAATTTACTAAATATACTAAATTATTCTTAAATGATTTTAATTTCTATTATCTTGCTAAAATAATTAAGTAAATAACCATTACTAAAATAGAATTAAATTTCTTATTTGGTAATATTAGTATTTAAATTTTGAGTTAAATTCAGTATTTATATAAACTAATCAATCTAAAATTAATACGTTAAATAATTTTTTATATTTATATTTAAATCATTAATTCAATAGTTTAAATTCTTTTTAATAGTCAAAATATAAAATAATAAAAATAATCATAATTATCATAAATATAATAATTTCTAAAATAAAAGAAAAATAAATATGTTAAAATTATAAAATTTTTAATTTATATTTATTCCGATATAGAAAGGAGATAAAACTTTTTATAATTTAAAAATAAATTTAAAATATAATTTTTTTAAAAGTAAACTTTATTTCAATAATTATTATTAATAAAAATAAATAAATTATTTTTATTTACTTCTTAAAATGATAAAATATTATCTAGATAATATTTTATCAATATATAAATTATTTTAATTAAATCTATTTTAAAAATTATATCGATAAATATATGATATAATCAACATTGATATAAAATATCCATATCTTATTTAAGATATTATTAAATAAGAAAATTAAATAATTTAAATAATAATTAAAATTACAATAAAAAATATTGAATAATCGATTTAATTTACGATAAGTAAAACAACTATTTTATATTTTTTAATAATGAATTCATAATATTTTTTTATTTAAGTTTATTATTATAGTTTTAATAATTATTAAAATATTTAATTTTTAGATGTATAATTTATTACTCTATTTACTTAAATTAAAAACTAATTAAAATTAAATAAAATGAAAAAATATAGTATATAATTTTATTAAAAATATATTTATAGTTTTAAAAGTTAACTAAATAATTTAATCAAGTATTTAATAAAATTAGATTTTAATTAAAAATAAATTTTAATTAAATTTAAAATTTAATTAAAGTTTTATTTTATATCTAGAAATAATCTTTAAACATAGAGAATAATAAACATTATACTTATAAATTTAATCAATATTAATAATTAGTTAAACTAAATAATATAAATATTTATTAATAAATTAAATATATAATATTTAAACTAATTGATATATAGTTTTTCTTTAATACTGAAAATTTTAATAAAAATATTCAGTAAATAAAAATAATATAATAAAGTAAATTAATAAAAATAACTAACATATCTATAGGTTTTAAAATAAAAAATTAATATTTATTTATTACTATTAATGATTAATTTAAAATAAACTATAATATATCTATTATATTTTTTTAAGAAAACTATAATAAATTATTAATATTATAATCTAATATTAATATATAAAAATATTTTATATATTTATTGAAAATACTTAATATTGATATTAAAGATATATAATCAATTACTCTAGTACATATTCATATCTTTTAATAAATAAATTTTAAAATCAATATTAATGACAATAGAGTTAATATATAACATCATATAAATAGTATTATGTGATGAAACCTATAATAATTTAAAGTAAATAACATTTATAATATAAATAAATAATAAATATTATTAAATATTTTAAAATTAAAATTATTTTTATCTAAAAACTATTTTGTAAATATATAACAATTTCTTTTTATGAATTCATCAATCAAAAATTAATAAGTTAGTAATTAATTAATAATAAAAATCTACATAAAATATTTTATATTGGCAATAAATTATTATTTAAACTTATGATATTACAAATAATAAAATTAGATATTAAAATATCATTAAGAATATTTTTGTTTTAATGAAATAAAATAATCACTAAAAACTTATCACAATTCACATAAGATCATATGAGTAATCTATAGAAACTTTTTTAATTAAGAAAATTAATTATCATAATAATTAAAATAATATTTATATATAAAATATACTTTTTATAAAAATATCAGTTTAATGATACCAACTTATTAAATATATAATTAATTTTAACATTATAAAAACATAAATTTTCTTTTTTGCTAAAAAAATATTTAATATAATTAATTAATACAACAATTTAAAGTTAAAAGTTTATTATAAAAATAGCAATAATCTATTGATATAATAAATATCAAATAAAAATAAGAGTCATAAAATTAATTTATAATCATAATATTATTATATCAAACTAATTAATAATTAGTAAAATAAAATAATTAAAATATTGATATAAATTATATATATTTATATATATAAAATATTTAATAAAATAATAACATATCAATTAATAATTGATTTAAATAATATTAATAAATACATTAAGTCTAACACTATTATATTATAATTTCAAGATATATCATTATATGTTTTTCATTATTTATATTAAATTATTTAATTGTCCTAATATTATATAAGATGAATAAATTAATTTATTAATGCTAAATTAGGAAAAGATAATAAACTAAAAAAGAAAAAATTATTCTATAATAATTCCTTAAATATAATAATTATTAAGTGATATAGATGATAAAAATTATAATCCAAGCTATTATAAAAAAATAAAATAGATTAGAATATTAAATTAAAACGATTTATATTTTGTAATATTATGATAAAAAGTATGAATTTTACTATATAGAAAATACTAATATTTATTAGATTTTATATTTATAAATAACTAATATTAAAGATAAATTTTATCGATATCATATTAAATTATTATCTATAATAATTTAATATTCTATTGAGATATTTTAATAAAAAATAATTGTGATAATCACTTAATTTTATATTAAATAATTCTTAAAAAACTTAATTATAAAATATATAAAAATAAAGATAAAACTTATTATTTTAATAATATAAATTAAATTTTATTTCAAAAAAATTATTGAATTTTCTTCAATAGCAAAATATGTTTTTTTAAACAATAAACTAAATAATAAAAATTCAATTAAGTATGTTATATAAAATACTGATAGAAGAGTATTAAAATACATCAAAATAGCAATAACAAACGCAATGTTTTATATAATAAAATTATTCAATTACTGTTAATTAATAAATTAAGTTTATTATCTATATATAAATATAAAAAAGTAAATAAATAATAATTAATATTTTATGCTTTAATATAATTTAATTTATATTATTTATTTAATATTAAATTACTTAGTTTTTTTTAAAATAAAGTAAATATTTAATAAATATGTAATGATTAAAAAAATTTTTAGAATATTTTATTCTAATTTTCTGCGTAATGACTTTTATTTATCATTCATAAAAATATACTATTTAATAGTATCCAATAAGTAAGAATAAAAATAATAATCTATTTTAACTATTTATTTGTTATTTAAATACTATTAATCATATTAATGCTTTAACTAATTTATTTAATTTAAAAAAAATCAATAGATATATTTCTATATAAATATACTTTATCTTATTTAGCATTAATTAAAGTAACAAATAAAAATAACGTTTTCCACTGCAATCATTCATTTTATATGATGAATCTTTAAATTTTATTAATTAGAATATATATCTAACTTAATATGTATTATACTTATATATTTTTTATAAAAATTATTATCTATACTAACTATATATAAATTATAGCACTAATAGATAAAACTATAATATTTTATGTATTTAAATAAAATATTAAAAATTTAAATACATGAATACAATTTTTTATTTATTATCATTGAAATGATAATCATCAATTTATTATCTAATTAAACATACTATACTTAGTATTAATATAATAAAAAGATTTTACTATCATATTATGATTAATATTAACGTTTTAATAAAATTTATTGACTGAATAAGTACTATATAAATAATATTTTTATATTATTTATATAGATATTGAAAAACTAATTTAAAATTTGATACTTAATAAAGTAGTTAAGATATTACTTTATTGATTTTTAAATATCTTAATTAATATTAATATAAATTTTTTAAACTATTTCATTACAATACTTTATTTTCTATAAAATTTGTAAAAAAAAGAAAAATTAATATTTTATTAAAAGTATCCATCTTTAAACTTATATTTAACCATTCATATTAATAGTTATCTAAAAATTGAGCAAAATGACACTTATCTTTAATAAATGGTAATATAATGCGTGTTGAACATATAATAATTGCTATAATAACTACTATTTTATTTTTTTAAAATGAAATAAAATAAAAAGCCATTTAGTTGATATTTTAATATTGTTAAATAAAACATAAATTAATTAAAAAAAGTGATTACTTTATTATTTAAATAATATTAAAATTAATAATTTAACTATCGTTTTTTATCATTTTTAATAAATAATATCTCTTTGATCAGCAATTAATCATTATTGGTTAATTTTATCGTTAAAACTTAAATAAAAATTAAAATTAATTTAGCAATTAATATTAATCTACTTACTAGTATTATACATAAAAAATCTAATCTTTTAATATATTAACTTGAAATATCATTTATTAAATACCATAGAATTCGCATTAATATTTTAAATAATTTTTATTATAACATAACAAAAATAGATATATAATACTGTTTATTAATTGAATCAATAATTATATTATATGCAATGTATAATAATTAAATTATTTATAATAAATAAATCAAAAAAACTAAAAAGTTAATAAGAGATGATATTATTTTCATATTATATAATAAATATATTATCTTTAAATTTCTTTTTAAATTTAACAAAAAATTCTTAATAGGATTAAGATTTATTTAGTCGATCTTCTAATAAAACTAATAGTAAAATTATGTTATTTTTAATAAAAATGTAGCTAATTCAGCTATAAAATAGTAGAATTATAAGTTAAAGGAAATAAAAACTTAAATCAGATAATTAAACAGTAAGTCATGAATAAAATAGAAAATATAAAAATAAATAATATCTAAACTATAGATTTTATAGTTAAATCATTAGTTACTAATAAGTAATCGATTAAATTAATTATCAATAAAATTATTATGTAAAAAACAAGACATAATTTATTTTATTTCATATATAACTTTTATGACTTTATATCAATATCAATGTTAATCATAAGTATTATTTAAATAATATTAAAATGAATTCTTTAATATATGAATAAGTATAAAACTTAGTAATCATAATATTCCAAGCTAGATTTTAACTACAAATTAGTAAAATGACCTCATAGAAATAATTTTTCTTTATAATTATCGTTGTTATTTTTTTAACATACTGATATCATTAAATAATTATTAGACTTTTAACTAAATATATTAATTGATCTTAATATAACTTATTTAATACATTACAATATATTATATTATTTACTTCATTAAAATATTTTAATAAAATTGTTAAAAAACTTTTAATACTCAGCATAATGAAAAATATATTATTTATTAACTTTTATTTTTACATATCAATCAATAATTAATTATCTAAATTAAATATAATATATCAAATTAAAAACTTTTAATGATCTGAAATTTTATATTATATTTTAATAAAATATATATTATATTAATAGAATTTTTCTATTTTAAAAATCATTATTTCTAGTTTAAATATTCATTTATTATAACTTAATATAAGTTTTATTTACATTTTAAGTATTATTTAATCAAAAGATATAGAAATATATATTCAAATAACAAAAAGCATATAAACTGAAAGTATTTATAAAAGTTAATCTAAATAATTATTATTAAACATTCGATGATAGTAAAAAGAAAATGCTATTATGTTGCATTTTAAAATATGCTAAATTTAAAATAAATAAATTAATATTTTGATAAAATATAAAAAACTGATTTATATTTTAGGTATTATATTTACAGTTAAGAAAAAGTAATTCTTTTCATGATCACCTAAATATGTAAAGCTATTTGAATTTTAAATTCTATCTATATAATACCTTTGATTCATAGCAACTAATATTACTATAAAAATAAATTTTCATTTTTCTCTTAATTTTTGTTTTAATATTAATTAGATAAATTATCTCTTAAATTAAGTAATGATAACAAAAATAAATATTATGATATAATCATAACTCTAATATATTAACTTAAATATATTTATCATAATAAACTATATTAAATATATGTGAATAAAATAAAAAAGAAAGCAAAATATCTATATAACTTATATAGTATTACACTAAGATAAAACATAAATTATTAACAAAATTATAAATAAGAATATAATTTCTATATCAAATTATTAAATTAAACATTTAGTAGGCATAATAAGTGCGAATATCAAATATTAATTTGTAAAAATATATATTAATTTATAAGCTTTATAAAATCTAAATTTATAAAGTAAAAAACTTTTTTCTCAATTCTGTATATAAATAAACAGATTTATTTTTTTTAATCTATCTTATGATAAACAATATTCTTAAAGATCGAGATAGATATCTTAATATAATCTTTATATCTATATTAGAATTAATAATTTTTTAAATGCTTTATTAAAAATAATTATTGAACTCATTTAAAGTTTAATGCATTATGTCATTTGTTTAGAAGCATGTATAAAATATATAACTCATTTAAGTTAATTTTATAAATCATTATCTAAAATTAATAAAACTAGATTTAATATTTTATTTTTTAAATAATTATAATTATAAAATATTTTTCAAAAATTATGATTTTTAATATAATAACTATTATATAATTTAATCGATTTTCAACAAAATTTATTATATTAATTAGTAAAATTATGAATATCATTATATTTACTCCGAGAGGAGATTATATTATAATTTTAAAAAATATTAATAAAATTAGCACGATTATTAATATTTATTAATATCTATTATAAATTAGTATTAATGAAATAATATAAATAAATTCAATTTAGAGTTAGATAAAGAAAAAATAAATGATATTATTTTATAATATTTTTGTCTATAAGCCTTATTTTCTCTAATATATAAAATCTATATTAATATTTTTTAATTATTAAATAAAATTAACTATCTTAATTTACGTTGTAAAAAACTTCATTAACTTAAATAATAAATATATTATTTAAGTTAAATTAAATTAATTTAAAAAAATATACATAATTTTAACCATATCTCTAAAATTACTTATCTATAATAAAACATATAACAAACTTAATATGATGTTCATTTATTTACATTTATTTATTTAGTTAAACATTATCAATTACATGCAAAATAATTATTAAAAAATTCATATTTAAATCTATAAAATTTAATTAAATTAAATTTAATGTTTCCATCCATTATTTTATTAATCTAAAGTAAAGTAATATACATATTTAAATTATTAATTTTAAACAATATAAACCTTTTATAATAAAAATATAATTAATAAAAAATAATTAATAATTAACTAAAATAATATTTAATAGCATCAAATAAATATAAATATTATGTTAATAAATTTTATTAACTTTTATATTAACTATTTATGATATAAACGACTTAATTATATTAATGCGATATTATTTTTATATATCCTTATAACACGACTTAATAAGTTTATAATAGATAATGATAAAATATAAAAATAATTATTTTAGTTTATATAATTAATCATCAAAAATATTAAGGATATAATATTTAAAGCATTTAAGTATTATGATCTAAAATACTTATATTTTAATATACATTATTTATTAATAAAAATATAAAATCATACTAACAACTAAAAAAACTATATCAATAAGAATAATATAATAAATTTATATTTAAAATAGATTATAAAATCTAAAGATATAAAATTATATAAATATATATTATTTTTTTAAAATAAACATAATAGTTTATTAAAATAAAAACTTTATGAATTTTTTTAAATTAATATTTTTAAGTAAATATTGGATAGAAAAATTCTAGTATAATACGTTTTCTATTATTAATAACTCTTTATTATTTTTTTGTTAAATTAAAAAATAATTAATTTTATTAATCTAATAGTAATTCATTTAATATTTTAAAAATTATTTTTATTTAAAAGATTATTAAATAAATTAATTAAATAAATTTATGATATTTAAAGCAAAATTTATTACATTCAAGAAAAAATAAAGAATTGAGTTAAGTTTTATTAACTTTATTTAATAAAGTTAATAAAATAAAATAAATAAACTTAAAATATTAATTATAATAAGTTATTAAAAATGAACTAATTTTAAAAAATAAATGTATCAAAACATCTAAAATATTTATTTTTAAGATTTTTCAATAAAATAATAAAAAAGCCGCTTAGCGGCTTTTAAAATATAATAATTAATTATTTGTAAGATTTCATCCTTTCAACTTTACATCTCAACTTTTGTCCTGATCTAAAAGTCACCACTCGACGAGCAGTAATTGGAATATCTTCTCCAGTTTTTGGATTTCGACCTGGGCGTTTATTCTTATAACGCAGATCAAAATTACCAAACCCTGAGAGTTTCACCTGCTCACCATTTTCCAATGAACAACGAACTTCTTCAAAAAATAGTTCAACTAGATCTTTCGCACTATGTTTACTTATACCTAGTTTTTTAAACAAAATTTCTGATATTTCAGCTTTTGTGAGAGCCATAGATTTAATTCCTCAAGGAGGCTTGGAATCGCCGTTTTAATGAAGCAATACATTTATTAACAATTGCAGTAATTTCTTTCTCTTTTAGAGTATGGTTCATATTCTGTAAGAATAAGCTAATAGCTAAGCCCTTATAACCATCTGCTATACCTTCACCATAGTATAGATCAAACAAGTTTATCTCAACTATATGATTTGTGCTATTTTTCTTACATTCAGATAAAACATCAGCTATTGTTACTTCTTCCGGTACTACAATAGAGATATCACGTCTATTAATTGGGAAACGTGGAATAACATTTACTTTAGGAACAACACGATTTGTAATTGCATCCAAGAGCAATTCAAAAACTAATGTTCGACCATTTAAATCTAACTTATTTTCTATTTCAGGATGAATAACCCCAATATATCCAATATAATTATCGTTTAGAAAAATTCCAGCACTTTGCCCAGGATGAAGCGCAAGGTTAAGGTAATTCTTATAATTAATATTCTTTAATTTTCCTGTTAATTTTAGTATAGCTTCAACGTCACCTTTTATATCAAAAAAATCAACAGATCGTTTTTTTTGTGCCCAGTGCTCCTCATAACGATCACCAGTAATTACTCCTGATATTATCAATTCTTGTCTAATACCATGTTCTGCTATTATATCTGGCACAAATCGTAAACCGGTTTCAAATAAACGAATGTGATTTTGTTGTCGATTTTGATTATAAATTACTGTCGTTAATAATCCTGTCAGTAGAGACAGTCTCATTACCGACATATCAGTTGAAATAGGATTTAGTAAAAATATAGGATTAGAATTTGGATGCAACAATACTTGAATTTTATGATTAACAAAACTATAAGTAATCGTTTCATTATAACCACGATCAGTTAATAATATTTTAACTCGATTTAATGACAAAACTGATTCATAGTGTGGAGTTATAATCAAATCAGCTCGTAAAGTTGAATTAGGTATATTATTATATCCATAAACACGTACTATTTCTTCAATTAAATCCTCTTCAATTTTTAAATCAAAACGCCAAGACGGAACAGATACTTGCCAATTTTCTTTTTGACAAATTACTTGGCAACCTAATCGCTGAAGAATATTCCTAACATCAATATTATGAATACTATAACCAATCACACGATCAAGTTTTTGTCTAGTTAGCATTATATTTGCTATTTTTGGCAAATTATTTTTTTCGCTTACGTCAATAATAATTCCAGCTTCACCGCCACAAATTTCAATTATCAATTTTGTAGCACGTTCAATCGCTTTATATTGCAACTCTGGATCAACACCACGTTCAAAACGATTTGAAGCTTCTGTATGAAGATCATAATTAATTGCTATACAAGCAATCGCTAATGGATTGAAGAAAGCGCTTTCTAACATAATATTTTCTGTATTTGAATTAATATTTGAATACTTACCTACAAGAAATCCAGCAATTCCTAAAGTGTTTTTCTCATCGGCAATAATTAAAATATCTTTATTTAAAATAATTTTGCTCTCATCAACTAAAACTAATATTTCATCATGTTTCGCCATCCGAACAACTATAGACCCATTTAAACGATCTAGATCATAAACATGTAATGGCTGACCTAATTCTAATAAGACAAAATTAATAATATTAAAAATAGGATGAATAGTACAAAATCCGCTACGACGTAATTTTTCTTTCATCCAAATAGGTGTTTCCGCTGTAATATTAATATTTTTTATTATTCGTCCTAAAAAACGCGGGCATTCTATAGGAACTTCTACTCTAATTGGGAAAATAGTAGTATTAGTGCTTTTAATTGGTTCAATTTCTACATTATTTAATTTAAGATTATTAATAGCCGCAATATCACGAGCTATACCTAAAATACTTAAACAATCAGCACGATTAGGTGTTGAATTTATTTCAAAAATATTGTCGTCAAGTTTTAAGTATTTACGAATATCTATACCAATTGGAGCGTTTTGAGGTAATTCAATAATGTCAATAGAGTCATTAGAAATCCTAAGCTCAGAATAAGAGCAAAGCATACCTTCAGAAAGTTTACCACCTAGTTTTATTGCTTTAATTTTAAAATTATTAGGTAAAACAACACCAACTGTTGCTACAGCAACTTTTAATCCTTGACGGCAATTTGCTGCTCCACATACAATATTAAGCAACTTCTCAGAGCCAATGTTAACTTTTGTTAAAAATAAATTGTTTGCATTAGGATGCTGAATACATTTAACGATTTTACCAATTAATACACCTTGAAACTGACCGGCGACAGGTTTGATATCATTAATTTCTAAACCAGCCATTATCATTTGTTCTGATAAAGCTTCATTGCTTATTGGTGGATTTACCCATTCTCGTAACCAAAGTTCACTTAATTTCATATGATAATCATACCTTATTTAAATTGTTTAAGAAAACGAATGTCATTCTTAAAAAAAGCACGTAAATCAGTCACTCCATACCGTAACATCGTTAAGCGTTCCACTCCAATACCGAAAGCAAAGCCAGAATATAGTTCAGAATCAATACTAACGTTTCGTAATACATTTGGATGTACCATGCCACAACCTAATACTTCTAACCATTTGCCGTTTTCATCCATAACATCAACTTCAGCCGAAGGTTCAGTAAATGGGAAGTACGATGCTCTAAAACGAATAGAGATTTTTTCTTCAAAAAAATAATTTAAAAAATTATGTAGTATATCTTTTAGATTAGTAAAACTAATATTAAAATCAATAATTAAGCCATCTATTTGATGAAACATTGGTGTATGAGTTTGATCATAGTCATTTCTGTATACGCGACCAGGTATAATAATGCGAACAGGTGGTTGTTTGCCTTTCATATAACGAATTTGAACGCTAGAAGTTTGTGTACGTAATAGACAAGTGGTGTTAAACCAGAAAGTATTATGTGAATTTCGAGCAGGGTGATGAGAAGGAATATTTAAAGCATCGAAATTATGATAAACATCTTCTATTTCAGGACCGTAAACAATAGAAAAACCAAGTTCACTAAAAAAGTTTTCAATACGATTTATTGTATGTGTTACTGGATGAAGACTACCATTTTCAGTTTGTCGACCAGGTAAGGTAATATCTATTTTTTCTTTAGTTAATATAGCATTTGATATAGCACTTTTTAATTGTTTTTTACGCATATTCAATAAATTCTGAACTTCTTGTTTTGCTTGATTAATAATTGCTCCTACTGCTGGTCTCTCTTCTGATGGTAAATCACGTAAAGCTAACATCTGTAATGTTAGATAGCCATTTTTCCCTAAAAACTCAATACGTACTGAATCTAACTCAATAATATTTTCAGTTTTTTTTATTCTTCTTTTTGCTAGCGCAATTAATTCTACAAAATGTAGCATATTTATCCCCGTATTTAATTACGATTATTATATTTTATAATTATTATAAGTTTTTAGTAATTATAAATAAAAAAGGCCTCCATTTGGAGGCTTATGTCAGTTATTACTTTTTTAAAAAGAAAGAAAATTATACAACTTTTAGTTATTAAAATAAAAATCAATTTTCATATTTAAACAGTTATCTAAAAAATAACTTTTATTTATGATAAAAACTGCTATGAATAATAAAAAGAGACCTTATAAGAACTCTACAATAACACCACAGTTTTAACTTAATTAATTTTAAACTAATACGTTTTTTTTACTTTCTTTTACTAATGCTAGAAATGTAAGTTTATCAAAAACAGCAATATCAGATAAAATCTTTCGATCAATTTCAACAGAGGCTTTCTTTAGCCCATTAATGAAAGTGCTATAAGACAAACCATGCTGACGAGCAGCAGCATTAATGCGTATTATCCATAATTGACGCATTTGACGCTTACGTTGACGACGGTCTCGATAAGCATATTGACCAGCTTTAATTATTGCCTGAAAAGCAATACGATAAGTGCGCGAACGAGCACCATAATAACCTTTTGCTTTCTTTAATATTTTTTTATGACGTTCGCGAGCTATTACACCACGTTTTACGTGAGCCATATATTCCCTCTTATCATTCAGGAATTAAATTCAATAATCTTAAATTAAAATTTAATCTTATGCGTATGGTAAACACAACTCTACTGAACCTATATCGCTTTTAGAAACCATTGTCTTTGAGCGCAAATGGCGTTTACGCTTAGTTGACTTTTTAGTCAGAATATGACGAAGGTTAGCATGCTTAGATTTGAAACCACCGCTAGCAGTTCTTTTAAAACGTTTTGCAGCACCACGCACTGTTTTTATCTTTGGCATTTTAAATATCTAATTTACATCCTTAACTATAAAAATATTTATAAAAATAATTTTCATTTAAAAAACTATTACTTTACTTAATTATCTAATTATTTTTTTTTGGTGCAAGAACCATAATCATTTGACGACCTTCAATTTTAGTTGGAAAAGATTCTATAACTGATATTTGATCTAAATTGTTTTTAATACGATTAAGCATATCAATACCAATTTGTTGATGGACCATTTCACGACCACGAAACCGTAAAGTAATCTTAACTTTATTACCATCATCTAAAAAACGAATTAAATTACGTAATTTAACCTGATAATCACCTTGATCAGTACAAGGTCTAAATTTTATTTCTTTTATTTGAATAACTCTTTGTTTCTTTTTTTGTTCTTTTAAAGTTTTACTCTTTTCATAAAGGAATTTACCATAATCCATGATACGACAAACTGGCGGCTCGGCATTTGGACTTACTTCAACTAAATCAACACCAGCTTTTTCTGCTTTTTCAAGAGCTTCTCTTAGACTGATAATACCAACCTGCTCACCATCTGAACCAGTTAAACGAACTTCAGAAGCACGAATCTCCGTATTAATGCGATTTAAACGCACTGTTTGAATTCTTTTTCCACCTTTAATATCTGATTCCTCCAAAATTAATAAATACGACGAGTATAAATTTCATCAAGCATTCTTTCTGCAAATTCCATGAGATCAAATGTTCCTAAATCTTTACCACTACGCGTTCGAACAGATATTTTATTTGATTTAATTTCTTTATCACCACAAATTAACATATAAGGAACACAATTCAAAGCATGCTCACGAATTTTAAAACCTATTGTTTCGTTTCTCAAGTCTGATTTTGCTCGGATACCAAAATTATTCAATTTTTCTACTATTTTTTTCACAAAATCAATTTGTGAATCTGTAATATTTATTACAATAGTTTGTAAAGGCGCTAACCAGATTGGAAAGAAACCAGCATAATGCTCAATTAAAATTCCAATAAAACGCTCAAGTGAACCTAAAATAGCACGATGAATCATTACTGGAACCTGTCGTTTATTATTTTCATCTACATATGAAGCACCCAAACGATTAGGTAATGAAAAATCTAGTTGTACAGTACCACATTGCCAAGATCTATTTAAACAATCATAGAGAGTAAACTCAATTTTAGGTCCGTAAAATGCACCTTCGCCATGTTGATAATTAAATTCAATATCTCCTAGCGCATTTGCGAGATCTGTTTCTGCACGATCCCACTGAGTATCACTACCTATTCGTTTTTCTGGTCTAGTTGATAAATTAACTGTAATTTTTTCAAAACCAAAAGTTGCATAAACATCATAAATCATTTTAATACAACTTTTAACTTCAGTCAAAATCTGATCTTCATTACAAAAAATATGAGCATCATCTTGAGTAAAACCACGTACGCGCATCAATCCATGCAAAGAGCCTGATGGTTCATTGCGATGACAACTACCGAACTCTGCCATACGTAATGGTAAATCACGATAAGATTTCAAACCTTGATTAAATATCTGTATATGTCCTGGACAATTCATTGGTTTTATACAATATTCTCGATTTTCTGATGAAACAGTAAACATATTTTCTTTATAGTTTTCCAAATGGCCTGTTTTTTCCCAAAGAATACGATCCATCATTAATGGACTCTTTACTTCTTGGTATTGATATTCACTTAATTTAGTACGGAGAAAAGTTTTTAATTCACGAAATATTATAAATCCATTATTATGCCAAAATGCAATACCTGGTACTTCTTCCTGCATATGATAAAGATTAAGTTGTTTGCCTATCTTACGATGATCACGTTTATCTACTTCTTCTAAATTAAATAAATAAGAAACTAGTTGTTTTTTATTCCCCCATGCTGTTCCATAAATTCTTTGTAGCATCTTATTAGAATTATTGCCACGCCAATATGTACAGGTTACTTTTTGCAATTTAAAATAATGACAAAAACGTATATTAGGAACATGTGGGCCATTACACATATCAATATATTCTTCATGGTAATAAAGTCCAGGAAGATCATCTTTATTAAAATTTTTATCCAAAATTTTAACTTTATAATCTTCACCTCGATTGATAAAAGTATTTCTTGCTTCCTGCCAACTAACCTGCTTTTTAATAATATCATAGTTTTTTTCAGCTAACTCGTGCATGCGATACTCAAGTTTTTCTAAATCCTTTTCTGTTAAAAAGTGATCTATATCAACATCATAATAAAAACCATTCTCAATAAGAGGACCTATTACCATTTTAGTCGTTGGCCATAATTGTTTAATCGCATGACCAAGTAGATGGGCGCACGAATGACGAATAATATCTAGACTATAGATATCTTTATTTGTAATAATAGTTACTTGAGCATTATCGTTAATAACATCGCTAGCATCAACAGGTTCACCATTAATGCGACCAGCTATACAGGCTTTTGCAAGACCTGAGCCTATATCAATTGCAATGTCCATTACTGAAACGGCATGTTCGTATTGACGCTGGCTTTGATCAGGAAAAGTGATAATTGGCATTATTTAAGATCCTTAATTTACAATAGTGACTCATATATCTTAAATCTTATATATAAACATATATTTTATTAAGAATAAATTAAAAAAATTAATATATTATTTATAAAATAATATATATTATTAATAATATTAAAATATACTCTGCATCAGTTTATCAACGAATATATTATTGATTGTATCACCATCATGAATTACTTAATTAATAGATTCAGACTTAAATAATAAAGAATAAAATACTAAAAACAAGTGATAAATTATTTATTAACTAATTTTAATTTTGTTAATTAGTTAATTTAAATTTATTTTAAACTATTATTAATAATATTAAAATTTTATCTAATTTATAGATAAATTTTTTTTATGTTGATATAATACTAATTATAGTTTTTATAATAAAAAATTAATAATTTTTTATTATAAATAAATAATCGTTTAATAAATATGAATTATAAATGTTTTAATCTACCTTGTACTAAAATAAAATAAGTAGGTAATTTTTTTTATTTGGATATTTTATTTGTTTTTTAATATAACTTCTTTAAAGTTAAATTTTTTTTAATTTTATCAATTTTAAAATCATAATTTTTAAAAAAAATAAAAATATAATTCAAATTTTATTAAACATAATTAAGTAAAAAATTATTAATTTGCATAAATGTAAAAAATATAGTTTTATTTCATCATTAATATTTATAGTAAATCTTTAGTATAACTTTATAGAAAAATTTTTAAAACTCTGTCTACTTATAAAATCAGTGTACTTCTTCATGAATAGTGATAAAAACTTTAGTTATCTATTTAATCCTAGCAGATAAAATACTTACTAATGATATTAAAATAAAATTATATTCAATTTAATAATTGCTTTAAATAAACTTTCATCTATAGTATTTGTAACATGTAAAGATAAATATAAAGGATAGAATTAATACTTTTATTTATATATTTAATTATAAAAAATTATTATATCAACTCTATATATTATAATTATAATAAATTTATTATATTAATATCTTTTATCTATAGTTAATAACTATGATTAATTAATATATAATTTATATTTTATTATCGAGAAATACTTATGTATTATAAAGGACACTATCTTTCATCTAAGAAAATTTTTATCAATTTGATAATAGTTATTATATTTATTTTTTTAAATTTAATTAATGTTGCATATGCAAAGATATTTACTGTTGTAACTACTTTAACCATTATCCAAGATATTGCACAAAATGTAGCAGGTAATGCAGCAAATATTCAATCTGTTACAAAACCTGGAGTAGAAATTCATGAATATCAATTAACTCCAAAAGATATATTGAAGGCACATAATGCTGATTTAATATTATGGAATGGATTAGGACTTGAAACAAGGTTCAATCATTTTTTTGAAAATTTCAAACATATTCCTATAGTTACTGTTACTAGTGGAATAAAACCAATATCTATTAAAGAAGGTGAATATCAAGGTAATTTTAATCCACATGCCTGGATGTCTACAAAAAATGCATTGATATATATTGAAAATATTCGAATGGCATTAATAAAATATGATATTAAAAATAGAGATATTTATAATAAAAATGCGAAAATATATGCTAATAAAATTAGTCAAATTGATAAACCTTTACGAGAAAGGCTTTCAAAAATTCCACAACAAAAACGATGGCTAGTAACCAGCGAAGGAGCTTTTAGTTATTTTGCTAATGATTATGGTTTTAAAGAAGCTTATTTATGGCCAATTAATGCAGAAGAACAGGGTTCGCCACAACAAGTTCGTAAAGTTATTGATATTGTGAAAAAATATAATATTCCAGTAGTGTTCAGCGAAAGTACTGTTTCTGATAAACCAGCGAAACAGGTTAGTCGTGAAACTATGGCTAAGTACGGTGGTGTGCTTTATGTTGACTCTCTATCTACTTCTGATAGCTCGGTTCCTACATATATAAAATTATTAAAAACTACCGTTGATACAATTGCAAAAGGTTTTGGTCAATAATAATGAGTAATAATATTTTTTATGAAAAACCAAATTTAGTTGTTGATAATGTCACTGTTATATATAATAACATACATACAGCTATTTATAATGCCAGTTTTAATATTACTGGTGGTTCAATTTGTGCATTAGTAGGAATTAATGGAAGTGGTAAGTCAACATTATTTAAAACAATAATGGGTTTAGTAAAACCAGAAAAAGGATCTGTAACATTAAATAATGCTCCTATCAAAGCAGCACTTAAAAAAAATATTATTGCTTATATACCACAAAATGAAGAAATTGATTGGAACTTTCCTGTTCTGGTCTCTGATGTAGTAATGATGGGTCGCTACGGTAAAATGGGTATTTTACGTATTCCAAGTAAAAAGGATAAACAAATTGTATCTGATGCGGTAAATAGAGTAAACCTTATAGGTTTAGAAAAACGACAAATAGGTGAACTTTCTGGTGGTCAAAAAAAAAGAGTTTTCCTTGCTAGAGCACTTGCTCAAGAAGGAAAAGTTTTACTTCTTGATGAGCCTTTTACCGGTGTAGATGTAAAAACAGAAAATTCAATTATTGAACTTTTCAGATCATTACGTACTAATGGATATCTAATTTTAGTTTCTACTCATAACTTAGGAAGTGTACCTGAATTCTGTGATCAAGTTATTTTGGTAAACAGAACTATACTAGCTAGTGGACCAATTGAAACAACTTTTACAAAAAAAAATCTTCAAGTTGCTTTTGGTGGTGTACTTCGGCATATTAATCTCTCTTGTACAGAACTTCACGATGATAATGATCCTCGTTCATTAAGTGTTATTACTGATGATGAAAGAGCAGCTGTTTTTTATGGTTACCATGAAGGAGCATCAATTATAAAAAAACAACATGAGGAATAAATCGTGTTAGATATACTACTTCAGCCATTTGAATATAACTATATGGTTAAAGCAATCTTTGTTAGTGCTATTGTTGGAGCAGTATGTGCTTTTCTTTCTGCTTATCTAATACTAAAAGGATGGTCGTTAATGGGCGATGCTATTTCCCATTCAGTTGTTCCAGGTGTTGCTGGCGCTTATGCTCTTAATTTACCTTATTCTGTAGGTGCTTTTTTTACTGGTATTCTAGCAGCCATTTCTATGATCTTAGTAAGTCATCTTTCAAAATTAAAAGAAGATACAGTAATTGGTTTTATTTTTTCAACGTTTTTTGCAATCGGATTACTAATCCTTTCATTAAATCCTACATCAGTAAATTTACAAACAATTATCTTTGGTAATATTTTAGGTATTGCAGATTCAGATGTAATACAAGTCGAAATTATTGTTATTATTTCTTTTATTATACTTATGTTTATATGGAAAGATTTACTTGTTGTATTTTTTGATGAAAATCATGCTCGTTCTATTGGAATAAATCCACTAAAACTAAAAATTATATTTTTTATATTATTAAGTGCATGCACGATTGCTGCTTTACAAACAGTAGGAGCAATTCTTGTTATAGCAATGGTTATTACACCAGGTGCAACGGCTTATTTACTTACTGATCAATTTAAGCGATTACTTATTATTGCAATAATAATTGGATTTACCTTTAGTGCTATTGGTGCTTATATTAGTTATTTTATTAACGGTGCGACAGGAGGAGTTATTGTTACATTACAGACACTAGTTTTTATTTTTACTTTCTTTATTGCACCTAAATATAGATATGGTTTATTTTCTTCCAAACGAAAAGATATTTTAAAAAATTATATATCTTCTCAATTAAAGCAGTTAGAAAAAAGAGATGAAAAAAAATGAATCATTTTATAGAATTATTAATAACACCTTTTGTTTTTCCTTTTATGCAAAAAGCAATTATTATTGCTATTGTAACGTCAATTGTATGTGCTATTTTATCTTGTTTTTTGATACTTAAGGGTTGGTCGTTAATGGGCGATGCTATTTCCCATGCTGTATTACCAGGTATAGTTATTGCATTTATTATTGGGATTCCTATATCAATTGGCGCTTTTTTATCAGGAATTTTTTGTGCATTCGCATCTGGTTATTTAAGAGAAAATAGTCGTATAAGAGAAGATACAATAATAGGTATTGTTTTTTCTGGTATGTTTGCCTTCGGATTAGTACTATTTTCACGTATTAATACAGATCAACATCTTACACATATTCTTTTCGGGAATATTCTTGCTATTACTACAGAAGAATTTAATCAAACACTTTTATTTTCAGCTTTTATTGTCTTAATTGTCTTATTGAAATACAAAGATTTTATACTTTATTGTTTTGATCCTAATCAAGCAAAAATTATTAATTTACCTGTTAAGGCTTTACATTATGGATTACTAGCTTTATTATCTCTTACCATTGTTGCATCTTTACAAGTTATAGGAATAATTCTTGTTGTTGCTATGCTCATTTCTCCTGGAATTATTGGTTTCATGGTATCAAAAAACTTTAATAGAATGATGATTATTGCGGTTATCACCTCTATTACATCTGTTTTAATAGGTACACTCTTAAGTTTTCATTTTGATGCAGCAACTGGGCCTTGTATTGTACTTATTCAATCAATTTATTTTATAATTATATTGATATACAATTATTTTATTAAAATAAAAAAGTATTTTTCTTTTAATAAAATTTCAATTAGCTCTTAATTAATAAATTATGTTAAAAAATAATTAGTAAAATTAAAGATTTTATCTTTAAAATTATATCTCTATTTATTTGATTATAAATAGTATCCATTAATAAATTAAGTTTTATAAAAAATTAAATTTAAAAAATTAAATAATAAAATTATTAATAATTCCTTAATTACAATAAAAATTGTAGTCAAAATACGTTGATTTAAATAGTGTTTTTACTAAATAAAGATTTTTATTAAAAATTTTTAAAATATTCAATAATCAAAAAAATATTATGTATTATAATTAATTAAATTTAAAATTAATTAAATAATATTATTTTATTAATTTAATTAATAAAATAATTGATATTTCTTTATACAAAGATTTCATAAAAACAGATTAATATATCAATGTTATTATTTATTTTTTTTTGCTAAAATAAGATTGAGATAATAGTTTTATTTCTATGGAAGTAATTATTAGTATTCTATACTAATAATATTTCATTTAATAAAATTAATTTAATTAAATGAAATATAAGAAAACTTATAACCTATTCTATTAGATTCATTTCTAATAAATAAACAACTCTTATTAATATAATGAAATAATATATAATATAAAAAATATGATTAAAAGATATTATAAAAATAATAATTTTTATTATATTTATTTTAAACACTTTTTAATATATTTATAGTTTCAAGATCTATATAATCTTAAGATATTTTAATGAATTTAAATTTATAATTTAATTTATTACGTATAGATAGTATTTTAAATATTATTTGATAAATATTAATATAAATAACAAAATAAAATTTGTTTTATTGATATAAAATTTTATATGAGTAATCCTAAATTGGTAAATTATAATAAATATAAAAACTATATTTTACATATCATAGAATAAGCTTTTTTTTATTAAAACTATTAAGTTTAAAAGAAACTTTATAATAAAACTATTTGACGATTCATTAAAAATTCTTATATTTTTATATTGCAATTTATATTAAATAATAAAATATCAATAATATATAAATATTATTTTATTTTTAATCAAAATTAAACAATTATCATCTGATCCTTTCTATATTAAAAAGATTTATTTTATTTTGATCTAATAGAATTAAGAAAAAACTATAAATAATAGGAGTGTTTATAATGTCTTATGAACTATCTATCAAAGCTGCTATTTTCGACATGGATGGATTATTGATTAATTCAGAACCTCTTTGGAGCCAAGCAAAAAAAGAAATTCTTAGTAAACTAGGTGTTAATACTTCAATTGCCAATAAACTTCCTGATACATTAGGATTACGTATAGATCAAGTTATACAATTATGGTATTTAGCTTCAGAATGGCAAGGAAGCTCATTGAAAGAGGTAGAACAAAAAATTATTAAACGTGTTATTGAACTTATAGAAGAACAAAAACCTTTATTACCAGGTGTTAAGTATGCACTTGAGTTATGTAAAAATCATAATTTAAAAATTGGATTAGCTTCAGCTTCTCCAAAGCACATGTTAAAAAAAGTCCTTACTATATTTAATATTAATAATTATTTTTCAGCCGTAGTATCAGCAACTTCATTACCATATAGTAAACCACATCCAGAGGTATATTTACAAACAGCAAAGTTATTAGATATAGAACCAACATGTTGTGTTGCTTTTGAAGATTCTTTTAACGGAATGATTGCTGTTAAATCTGCACGAATGCGTAGTATAGTTGTTCCACCAAAAAATTATTTTACTGATCTACGCTGGACATTAGCCGATATCAAGCTTAATACTCTGGCTGAATTAACAAGTAATCACATCGTTTAAAAAATTATTTATTAATAGTAATTAATAGTAGTGCATTAGTATGATTATAAACTAATGTATTATTACTATTAATAAAATAAATTATTTTTATTCAAAAAATATTTTTCAAATATACTATTATGACTGCTAGCGGGCATTTATTTTTTTCAATATCATCATATATACTTGCATATAAACTAGCAATTACACCAGAGTTAAAATATGGTAATTGCTTTCATTTATTAGCTGGAGTATTACTTGGCGCAATGCTACCAGATATAGATCATCCATCATCTCATCTTGGACGTTTATTCCGTTTTATCTCTGTTCCAATTTTTCGATTATGTGGCCACCGTGGCTTTACTCATAGTTTGTTTGCATGGTTACTTATTATTTTAATATTAATTCAGTTTTCAAGTAATTACTTTCTTTCTAATGCGTTAATTCAATCATTTTTATTAGGATACTTTAGTCATTTAGTAGGAGATATGTTAACAACAAAAGGTGTATATTTTCTATGGCCATTAAAAATTTCATTTTGCTTTCCTATATTAGGTAATAATTCTAATAAAAAAACAGAGCATTCTGTTGCTATTCTATTGACTATTTGTGCGATATTGATTCCATCACATTATCAGTTACCACTACAACATATATTAGAAGAAATAAAACAAAGCATTATTGCATATTTAGTTAATAAAATTAAATAATTTAATTTTATTAACTTTCCTTTATAAAATATTTTCATAACTAAATTTAATTTAAATTATAATAAATTATTATTATCTTTATAAAGATAAAAGAAATAATAAAATTTATTGTTTTAATCATATTATTTTCAATAATAACAAAATATTAATATAATTAAATATAATAAACTTAAGGCATATAGAAAATATTAGTTAACATTCCTATATTTAATATAATTAAATTTTACTATATTATTTGGAATTAATTAAAATAAACTATAAACAGATAAAATTTATAAAAAATCTTTATTAATTTTTTATTAAAAATATTTTTATATATAAGGTTTATATATATTAAATATTTAATATTATTTAATATAATTATATAAAATTACTTAAAATGATTATTTTAATATTTGGTTTATATTTTTATATAATACTAATGTTATAATATAATCATGAATTAAACTTAATTTTAAAAAAATAATTATTTTTATCATTAGATGAAGTAAAATCACTTTCTTATTTTTATAATAGAAATTAACATTATAAAATAGAATAATATTTAAATACTTATTATTAGTTTTGGTTAAGAAAGGATAGTCTCTATTATAGAGAATAATTAAAACTATTAACTTTATCTAATAGAAAATAATTATATCAATAAAATTGATAATTTTAATACTTAGGTTAATATTTTATTTATTTATTATTAAAGTGTTTTTCATAGGTTTTAAAGTATTAAAACAATATCTATTATCAAAATAGTTTTTATTATTTTATTTTTAAAATATTAATCTTTAAATTAGTTAAATCAATTAAAATAAATATAAAATACAAATATTGTTAATATTTTTTTAATCAATTTATATTAAATTGATTTTTTAAAATTTTAAAATATTATAAATTAAGATTTAGTAATTTTTTACATCTTAAGTCATTTATAATTCAAATATACAAGATACTATTAAGATTAGAAATTTTTTTTTGTTATTTTACCCTATTCAAGGAAATCCTTAATATTTATTAATCATAATATATTTCTTTTTTATTCATATTTTTAATAAATTTTAAAAAATTATTTAAATAATATTTATATATTTAGTAAATATTCTAAATTCTAATATTATTTATTATTGTATATTAAATACATACTAAAAAATATTTATAAATTAATAGTTTTTAGGATTATTCCTTATAATAATTCATAAAATAAATTCTATAATATTTATTATTTTTATTTTCATAATAATTATTATAGTAATTATTATAAATTAGATAGATATCTTTACATATGATATAAAAAATAATTTGCTATTTATTTTAGTATAAGTTCTTTATTAATTTATTTATTATTTTTACATAAGTAAAGAATAATTTTAAATTTTTAATTAATAGATTAAGAAATAATTATTAATTAATATTAATACATTAAATATTAAATTAATCATTTCTATTAGTCGTAATAGTAGTGCTATAAATTATCTTATTTATTAGTAGTTATCTTCAATTTAAAGATAATTAATATAGATAGATTATCTTAAGATAAAATAATATTAATAAATAAAATCTTTAAACTTATATTTAATATATTTTTGAAATTTATTTCAAGATTTTATTTAAAATTTTTAAATTATTTATTTTTTAAATAAAATTTTTAAAAAATATAAAATTCTATATAAAATATATATATTACCTGATACTTAATTAATTAAATAATATATTAAAAAGTATTATAGTTTTTAACTGATATTATTAAATTATAGCAGTTGTTAATGTAAAAGATGTTATCTTTAAGATAAATATGAATATAATTTAAAGTTTATATTCATTATAGATTATAAATGTTATGTTATTTATTCTTTTTTTAATATCAATTTTATTAATTACTATATATTATAAATAATAAATTCATGTAATTTTTTTATTATTGATATATTTATATTAATAAACATAAACTAAATATCTATAAATACTTAATTATTTGCAATATTATATTAGATATATAAAAATCCATACATTAAATATTAACGTAGTAATTAATAATATTTATTAAAATAAATAATTTAATGTATATAATAATAACAAATACATTTTTTGTAATAATTTTAGATATTAAAAAAAACTAAAAATGAAATCAATAGCATAAATATTTAAAATTACTCAAATATTCGCATAAATAAAATTAATATAATAAAACTATGTCAATTTATTATTAATTATATTTCAATAAATAATTGTTTTTAAAACTAAGTTTTAATCTTATTACAGTATTATTTCCTATTAATTTAATAAATAATTCTATATATTATTATCTCTAATAATAATAAAAATAATTTATTATTTTTTATATAATTTTATATATTACTTATTAGTATAAATTTTAAGATAATTCTCTTTTTTATTACTATTTTATACTAAAAATTTTAATTATAATAAGTTATAAAACTATTCATTTATTTATTTTTACACTATCAACACTAGATATTTAAATTTTTTATCAGATGCAAATAAATATTACTAGTAAATTTATTATTTGAAGATTAAGTTTTATTATTTATAATTAATAATTACTATATTTCATAATAAAAACTATCTTTTACATAATTTATTTTTTATCTAATTTAGTATCTTATTGTACATTTTAATTTTATCGCTAATAAGAAAGTTACATGATAGATTTATTTTTTATTTACTAAAATAAAGCAGTTTATGGTAAATAATATATACGAAATATTTTTTTAGGATTAATAAATTTTCTATTTTAATATATTCAATTAATATATACATATATTTAATAAATTATTTAATTTTTTATTATAGAGTTCTAATATCAATTTTTTATTGATTAACTATATATTAATAATCTATATAGAAATATTAATTTATTAACTATATTTAACTAATAAACTACTTATTGTAAATATAAAAACGTAAATATTATATATATCTTATTTTAAATATTGTTTTTACTTATATAACTAATTAAATTAAAGTCTGATTGATTTTAAATAATCAATATATATCCATTTTATGGTTATTTTATCAAATTATCTTTTAGTATATTTATTTTAAAAAAAATTTTAGTTATTAATAACATATATAACAACTTTTATAGTGGTAAAAGTTTTTAAAAAGTTATTAAACTATAATACTAAAATCAATTTAATAATAATTCTCTATTTATTTTTAACAAAAATAAATAATCAAAAATTAGATATATTTTAATTAAATATAAAATAAGTTTTTATATACTAAAGAATAATTTTATTAATTAGAAATTATATAGATATTCATTAGAAAATGTATTAACAATTACTAATATATTAACAAAATTAATAATTTCATTATTTTATTCGATCTCAAAGTATAAATAATTAATAGAAAATAAAAAATAGTTAATTATTAATTTAAATATATCAAACATAATTTATAAAAATAGCAAATTTTATTTTTACAATATTTTACTAATTAAAATTATATATAATATATTTATAATTTTAATAGATAATTATATATATAAGAATATTATTCTTATAATAAGCAATTATATTATAAATTTTATTTATTAAAAAAAATTTGTAATTAAATAATATTTAAATTATATTTATTTATATTAATAAAATTAATAATAAAAATTAGAATAATAATATTATAAAGTAGAAATTTAATATTTAATTTTTATATAATTAAATAATTTATAATATAAATCTAAAAAATCATCTTAAAAAAAATTAATTTTCATTTTTTTTATAAAACGATTTAATTTATACTATAAAAGATATAGTATATTATTTAAATTAAAATATTTATATAAAATATATTAAATATAATATAAATAAACTATTAAAACAATGACTAATTATTTGATAATTTATAATTACTATATCATCTAATTAATTAGATTCTCTAATAATATTATATATTATTAACTTTAATAATTATTAATATACATTATATATATAAAATATATAAATAAAATTTATAAAAATATTAAGTTTATTATTAGAATATTTAATGATACTATATATATTATCCTAATAAATTTTATATATTATAAATTTTTCAAAAATTATATTTTTAATAAATCATTAGATAAATTAAATTTATTTATTATAACAGAACAATAAATTATGTTATTTTAATATAAAATATATATACAATAATTGTTTTCATATTAATTTTAAACTATATATTATAAATTATGAAATAAAAATAATATAATTTAATATAAATACTTGATAAGTAAAATCTTTATTTATTGTATTTTAATTAAGAAATTATTAAATATTTATATTAAATTAATAATTATAGCTTTTAATTATATTAAATATTATTTTAAATAAAAATTTAAAATTAAGAAAAATACTTATTTAAAAATAAAAAATAATAATTAAATTAATATAAATATATTGAATATTATTTAGTTTTATTATATATTTATAAATTTATATTATTTATAATACAAATATCTTAAATATATTATGTTTGATAATATTAAATATCAAAAACAATATAAAGTTATATTTAATCACTATTTATCAATGTTTTTTTTTATTTCATTTAGAAAAAGATTTCATCAACATCAATATAAAAAAATTGCTAACCTTATTAAACAACGTCTTTTTTATATGAAATATATTGCTAAATATAAATTTGAAAAACATTTATTAATAGATGATATAGCACAAGAAAATAAAGTTATCTTAAATGCTTTTAATAAAGCAGAGAATTTAGGTTTAGATAAAAAATCTATAGAACCATTTATAATATCACAAATAAATTTAGCTAAAGCAATTCAATATCGTTATAAAAAAGATAAGTTATCTATAATGAAAATTATAACTAAACATAATGATTTAGAAGATATTCGATTAAAACTTAAAAAATTAAGTGATGATATATTACAATTAATTGCTAATGAACTAAAAAGAAACGGTAAAATGGAAAATAAGATTTATTTATATATAAAAAAAATCCACCTACATAATCTTAAGAATATTGATAAAAAAATAATTTGCTCATCACTTAAACGAATTTCTTTAAAAAAGAAAGGATATTAAATATTATAAAAAATATTTTTTATTTATTTATTTTTATAAAAAATAAATATATTTCATTTTATTAAATAATTTTAATATATATATATTTTTTATTAAAAATATCATTATATAATATTAATTAATTATATTAATTTAATTAAATAATAGAATTATATTTGTAATATATCTAAAAGATAGTATCTATAATATTTTCTAGAAAATATTACTAACTAAAAATTTTCAAATTTTTTAAAAAAATGAAAAATAATAAATCCATTTAATTCTAATTTATCTTTATAATTATAAAATCTTAAATATTTAAGAAAGATAAATTTTAAATAAAAAATTATATTTTCAATTATTATTTATATAATTTTTTATAAATTAACTTATATTAAATATAAGTTTTATTATATGATAAATATTATTCTTAAATATATATTTAATCCTAAATAAATTATAATTTATTTTTTTTAAAATACTTATTTATTTTTATATATAAGATAATAATCTTTAATTATAGCAATTTGAATGAAAATTATTAAATATATTATTTGTTTATTTAAAATAAAAATCATAATTTATGACAATAATATTTTTAAATAGAAAAATACTTTTAATTTAAAATTATCTTAAAATATAATGTTTTCATAAAAATAAATTAACTTTATATAGAATTAATAAATAAAAGATAAATTTAAATAAATAATTTTAATTAAACATTTAAATTTTGAATAAATTATTACTATTTATATTTAATAATACTATGTATTATGGAATACAAATAAATAATGATAATTTATAAAATAATTTTTATTATTTTATAAATTATCATTATATTGATTTATAATTTTTCTTTATGAAAGAGATATAATTTTATTATTATATTAATATTAACTAGATTGTATAATCTATTTTAATATTAAAATAATGAAATAATATGCTTTTAAAAAAATATTTAATATAAGACTATTGTAACAATCAATATACTAAATATAATATAAAAATAAGAAAATAATAATAAAATCAATTAATAAAAGTTTAAAGAAGATTAAAATAATATATTTATAAAATAAAATAAAGTATAATTTACAAAATTTATGTTTTAAAACAAAGAATTTAAAAAATTAATATTTTAAAAAATATATAATTATTAGATAATATTATAATTAATTATATTTATTTTTTTAATAAATTTATAAAAAATAAAATAATAGATGGTTATAATATTAAAATTAATTTATTTAAAATTAAATTAAATTTAAATATAATAAATTAAAAAAAGTTTTAATTTTTTAATTAAGAAATTTTTAAATAAATAGTAATTTTTAAAAAAATATATTCTTATCTATAAATATATTCAAATTAATGATTAAAAATGTTTATGAATAATTTATTTATTAAAACTATATTTATTAGATATAAAATAGAAAGGATTATTATATTTAATTAATTTTTCTACGATATTTAAAATAAAATAAAAATTTTTTAATAAAAATTAAATCAATATTATTTAAGAAATAAATTAATAAACAAATTATATACTATTATCAATAATAAAATATAAATTAATATTACTATTATTTTATATATCTTGTAAAATATTTATTTATGAATAAAACAGTTCATATTTTATTTTTTTAAAAAATATCTTAATTTTTTATATAATTTAAAATTATTTATAATAATAAATATTAAATCAATAAAAGTAAATTTATTAATAAAATTAAAAAATTATATTAAAAATATTATTTTTCATAATTACAAATCAATATAATATTTAATTATTTTAATAATTTTAAATAATGAATAATTGGTTATATTTTATATATATTATATAATTATTAAATTTATAATAAAGATATATGATGTAATATGTTAAATAATAAATATAACTATATAAACTAAATTTCTATAATTTATTTATTTTAATTGAAAATTAATATAAATAATATTATATTAAAATTAATTAATTATTTTATAATTATTAATTTATAGATTTATAAAAATATAAAATAATAATTTAATAATTTTAAATATTTTTATATATTTATTAATTTTTTCTAAAAAAAATAAATAATAACTGTCTATAATATAGAATTTTTTTATTTTATATTATTTTAATACAAAAAATTCAAATTATAAATAAAAACATAACATAAACTAATGATATTCCATGAAATAAATTTAAATCAAACACTTCTAATTAAAATAAATTTACTATAATCAACTTCAGCAATTAAATTAATTATTTATTAAGGTAATAAAAATAACTTTACTAGTTCATATATAAAAATTAAAATATAACTAAATAAGTATAAAACACAAAAATTTTAATATAAAAAATATCTATTATTAGATATTCAATAAACAAAATTTATTCATAAAATAGAATTAATAACAATATTATAGGAAATAATAATTTCTTATTAAGTTTAATATTTATTTAATTTTAATAAATATTTAAAAAATAAAATAGAATATTATATACTATTTTGTTAAAATAAAATATTTTTATTTTTTAATATCTGATAAACAACAAATTGTAAATAATATATTAAACATATTTGTTAGCAAAACGTTTAACTTAATTAATATTTAACATGAAAATATAATAATATTTAGATGGAAATATGAATATTAATTTATTTTTTGATAATTAAATTAAGTTTATTACTTAAAAATAATTAGTAATAATTATATTATTAGTTGATGACTAATTAATATAATAAGAAAATATTTTAAATTTATTTAAATTTATTTTTTATTATATTTTATAACTTATAATTCTTATTATTAAAATAATTTAAGTATCTTTATAGATATGATTTTTAATATTAAGTTGAATTAAACTAAAAAAATTAATAACTTTAAAACTAAAAAATATTTTTAATAATATAAAATCATTTTATAATGCATTTTTTAAAAAAAATGCATTAATCATTATAAATACAAGTAAGCATAAACCATATCAATATCTTTTTTTAACAAAATATTAGTAATAGAATATATATAATATATTAATATTTTATTATTTCAAATTAAAAGAATTATAAGAAGAATATAGTTTTATGATGATATATATTAAAAATATTAATTTCTTATTTTTAATATTATTTTTATTTAAAACTTATCTTATTATATTTAAATAAATTAAATTTATCTAAAATAGTAATTAAATAGCTTATATAAATAAAACAATTTTTTATAACTTAAATAAATATAAAATTTATATTTATTTATAATAATAAGTTTTTTATAATCATTATTATCTTAGTTATTTTATTGTTCTATTTGTTTTTTAGAAATTAAATATAACTTTAATAATTCATCTTCATAAAATATAAAATAGTATATTTTATATATTAATTGATAATAACTACATTTCCATTATTAAAACATATATTAAATAATAATGTATGTTTATTTTATAATTGATTAAAAATTTAATTTTACTTATTCAAAAAAACTTTATAAATAAATTATTTTATATTACTTAAATAATATCATAAAATCTAATATTGATATATATAATTAATCATTATTTTTAATATCAGTATTAATTATTAATTTTAATCTTTTAACTACATATTTTGTTTAATATAAATATCTAAATTATTATTTTTTATTAAATATAATGGTAGGAACTAACAATAAAAATAATCAATATTATTAAGTTAAAAGATATTTATTAAATATACATTAACTTAATAAATGAGTAACTTTTGATAAATAAAATATTCATTATTAATAATAAGATTATTATTAGGAATAGATTATAGTTTTAATTTTTATAAAATTTTAACCTTTTACAATATTAAAAGCTAATTACATAGTATCCTAATTTAATATAAGTGATTTAATTTATCTATTTTAGTTTTAGTAAAACATTATTTAATATATATTTAAAATAAGTAATTTGTTTTACTAGTGATTTTTATTATGTTAGTCATTATTAAGAACAAGATAGTATATCCTTACAACTAATATTTAACATTAATACTAATATTGAATAAAACAATATATTAAATTAAATTATCTTAATAGGTTATCTATATTATAAATATAAAGTAATAGCAATTTTTTATCATTTTTATAGATAATTAAGTATCTATAAAAAATTACTTATTATTAAGTTAAATATTTATTTCTATTAAATTATCTTTATGATATAAAAACTAAGTTAAATTGATAATTTTAATTAATTTAGAATAAGAATAAGTAACAGCAAATCATAAATATTTTAAAATATACAAAATAAATCTAATTAATATTTATGAATTATATATTATTAGTTTATGTATATTTTTTATAATTAAGTTAATATTATATTAATAATAAATAGTTTATTATCATTCTTCTAAATAATTTCTTTTAATTTCTCTTAAATAAAATAATCTTTTAATTTAAATTAATTAATTTATAATTACTTTAATATCTTTTATTTATCAATAAATATGAATATCTACATATATTTACCTATCTCTAATATTATGTTAGAAAATTTAAAATATATAAAATTTTTATAAATATTTAAATAATAATAAATAGAATATTTATCAATATCAATAAATACATAATAAAATTATGTAAAAAATTTTTATACTACTTATAAGCAATTTTTACAATCCATATAAGACTAATCATTTATATAAAAATATGAAATCTTAATATTCTTAATTAATTTATCTCGTTTTAAAATAAGTCAAGTTAATATATAATCTGATAGTAATTAATTCATATTAGTTATTATTTAATTATTTTATAAATATTTATTATTTTTTAGTTCAAGCTTAGAACTTAATTTTATTATAATATTTATTTTTAATTTTAAAGCAACTTAATATTTTATATATATTAATATTTAAAAAGTAATTTTATAATATATATAATTTCAATGTAATTTATCTCAGTATATAATTTTAAAATAACTTTTTTATCACTTATTTTAATACATAAATAATCTTATTAGTAATAGTTTATATATATCTATAAGATTATTCATTTCATATATCAATCAAAAACTATTAAACTTTCTTCAGTATAATTAAAATATTATTAAGATTAGTTATTAATATTTTAATTAAAAGATAAAATCCTACTTATCTTTATAATTGTTAGTAATTGCATTTTTTAAACGATAAATTATATATTAAATTATTCCAAGTGTTTTTTTACTTTAAAATTCTATGAATTATATAATTTTAGTATAAATAAGAAAATTATATTCATATTAATTTAAATTTTCATATATAAATGATTGAATCATCTTCAAGATTAATTATATGTAATTAATATCTCTCTAAAACTAAATTTTCATATTTTTAGTATTTTTAGTTATAAACATTTATATATATTTTATATTAATATTGATTTTTCTATATTAAATCAAAATACTTAATGTTATTATCATAAATTTATTTACAAATAAAGTTAATTTTGAATATATTATACTATTAATTAATAATTTACTTTTATAATTTAATAAGTTTTAAACAAACCTTAAAATAACAATTTATCTATTTTAAAGTAAAATAAAATATTTGAATGATTATTTATTTTATATCGAAAATCTTTAAATAAGTTCATATATATCTAAAATTAATAAGATTAAATTCAAAAAAAATATAGGATACTTATATAAATAATAAAATTATTGGCATTTAAATATATATACATTTTATTTTTTTTAAACTAGTATATAAAATACATATTAAATTAAAGAATAACTTAATATTTGATATAAATCTTAAACATAATATCGATTTCAATATATGATTTAATTTAAAATTGATAAATAATAATATTATTTTTTAAATATATATTTTACAAATAATAACTATCATAATTAAATAATTAAAGAATATAATATATTTAATTACTCATCTTTATTTAATAAAATATAATATCAACTAATATCACTTAAATAAAATATACTGATATCAATAATAAGATTACAACACTTCTAATTATAGATTAAATATATAAAATTTTATCTATTTGTTTACATAAAATTATTTTTTTATTTTTAATCATTAATACTATCCCCAAAAATATTTATTAATGAGAAGATAATTTTTTAATGGAATAATTAAATTTATAAATATAATTTTTAATCTATAATTAAATGAAACTAAACGATGATATCAAGATGTAAAGAAAAGTGTTAATAATAATTTTTATATTTTTTTCCTTATATCAATATAATTGTTTTAAAAATATAAAAACTAATAATTTAAATAAAAAATATAACTATATTTAATATAAAAATTATTTATATTTTAATAAAAATAAATTAAGAAATATGATAATTTTACTAAATAATATGAAAATGTTTGGATTATTATATGTCTAAATTTTGAATAATATAAATTATATTGTATTCATTTATAAATACGTTATAGATAATAAACTAAGTAAAATAAGATAACTTATAGAATAAAAATAAATATAATCATTGCATAAAATTTTTAATTATTTACGATAATTTTAATATCAGTAAAAACTACTATCGACTAATAAATATACCTAATATATTATTTATATTTGTTTAAATATTTTATAATATATATAGAAGATATATTTTTAAAGATAATTATTATTTTTAGTAATATCAGATATTATAAAAAATTAATTACTATTAATATAATTAAAGTTAACATATTAATTTTAATTTAATTAAAAGTTTATCAATTTTTTATTTATTTAAATAAATTACATTTTCTTTATTTAGATTTAGATAAAGTATTTTTAATAGATAAGGAATTCATATTTTACTTATTAATTAAAATAAAATATTATATTAAATAAGAAATTAATATTTTTCGTTAGAATAATCATAAAATAATATAATAAAATTAAAATAATTATATAAAATTTAATATATCAAAAAATAATGTTTAATAAATCACAACTAAATTTATGATTGTTTGATATATCATAGAACTTAGAATAATATTTCCAATATTATTAATTTTAATACTAAAGAAAATTATTTTAACACTATATATTGCTGAAAGTAATATCTTATTAAATTTAATGAATAAATCTAAACTTTCCTAAGTTAATAGAGGAACATTTTATTTAAAAAATAATAATAAATATTATTATTAAAAATAAATAAATCAATACAATTTTTTTTAAATTCATCTAATTATTTTATAAATATTATTGCAAATAAAGTAATAATATATAAAAGATCTTTTTTTATTATATAAACAATATAGATTAATAATATTAAATTAGCTATGATTTTTTAAAAATTAAAAAAAATAATTTTATTTAACTAAATTAGTTAAATAAAAAATAAAATAAATAATAATTTTTTATAAAAATCATTTTTATATTCTAATAATTTTATTGAATTTTTATTTTTTTTGTTAAAAAATAAAATTATTAGCTTGAATTATTTGTTAATTTAATATTTTTAATTATAATATTTTTATAAAAAGATCAATTACTTAAATAAAAAAACTTTATTAACTCTACTTACTTTAGTATTATTTTTATAATAAGAAAATTTTAACTAAAATATAATAATGATTCATTTAAATAATTTATATATTTATATATTTTAATATTTTAGAGTTATCGTAAAAAAATAAAGTTTATTTTAAGAACAAATAACTAGATTTTATAATCTTATTTCTATCTTTTTTTTAAAAAATAAAAAATAAATATAAGAAATATTTTTGATAAAAATTAAATTTTTTATTTTAAAATATTAAAAATAAATTATAATTGTTGATTTTATTTTATAAATGTTTTCTTAATATAGATATTTTTTAAAAATGAAAAATAAATTTTATTATTAAAATTTAATATAAAAATATTATTTATTATTTATAATAAATTATTGAATAATAAAATTATTTTAAAATATTGAGATTATCAAAATATATCATTTTTACTATCATATAAATAAGGTTTATTGTTATCATAAATATGATTTAATTAATTATTTATTTTTATAAGTTATTATTTTATTATAATAATAATTTTATTTTTATTAATTTGAAATTAATACAATTTTATATTAAAACTTAATGTATTATTAATACAAATAAGATTTATAATAAAAATTATATTAATTTAAATAATTACTATATTAAAAATTTTAACTTCATATTATTTATGCAAAAATATTATTTTTTTTATTGACATGAAATATCTATTTATTCAAATATATATTTGAATAAAAAATTAAAAAAATTACTTTTATATTTTATTGAATAATTAATAAATACAAAATTAAAAATATAATAAAATTAATAAATTCACATATTACAATATTATTCATCAATTCTTTGTAAATAAAAATACTAATAAATAAATTATGATTTTTATAAAATCTATTTCTTTACTTTATTATTACAAATTATTTTACTATAAAATAAACAAAATATTATATTTAGATTCGGAGCATATTTATTATAAATATATATTAAATTATTTTAAATAAACTTAAAGCAATATATTATTGTTAATATCAAGGATAATGATAAATATTTATGAAAAAACAAACTAAAATATTATAAATATCAGAAATAGCTAATAGATGCTTTAATATAAGTGTTATATTTATTAGTGTTGATGACTAGTATAAAAAATAAAATAACTAATAAAACAATAAATATTTTATTCATTAAAAATAAAACTAAATTTATATTTATAATCAAAATACATTGAATTTATCTATAAGATAAATAAAGTTTTTTTTAAAATAAAAAATTAATATCAAATTAAAAATTAATTATAAATTAATAAAACAATAACCATAAATGATCATGCTATCTTATTATATATATTTTATTAAATAAAAATCTTCTTGGAAAATTAATATAATTATTAAATTATTAGTATCTAAAAATATAGATATGAAAATAAACATATTTTAATAAAAAGATATATTCAATTATTAATCAATTATATTTAATAATTTTTTATTAAAATTATAAATAAATAAAAAATAAGAATAATATATAATTTATAATTATATTATTAAAACTTATTTTAAACAAATTATATAAAAATATATATTTTAATAAAATTTAAATTAATTTCATTAATAAACATAATAATACTGATATATTAAATGTTAATTAAAGCAATATGTAATAATTAATGATTTAATTTTATAAAATTAAATTAATAATATAAAAAATTCTTTTTAATTTAACTAAATAAACATCAATGATTATTCAAATTACATCAATATTTTTATTACTTTGATTAAAATATTTATCAAAATTACTTTTCATTATTAATGTTAAGTTAAGTTAATAATAATTTTATTAATTATAAAAGTGAAATCTCAAAATGTAACAAGTATTAGTATCTAATTACTTTTTATTCTAAAAAGTTTTTTCAACATTTTTTATTAAAATCATATAAATAATAAATATTATAACTCTAATTATAATATTTAAAAAAAGTAATTTTAAGTATCTTAAAAGATCTAATATTGTTTTTATTGTCTTATCTCTTAATTTATATCTTTCTAATAGTAAAAAAATATAATTATTAATTTTTTTGAATATCTAACATATCATGCATAATAATATATTTATTTTTATTTTATTTTTTAAGATAAAATATAGATTATATCTATTATAAATATACAATAGTTCATTTAACCATATTTATAAAATATCAAATAAAAACTATAACTTCAATGATAAATATAAATTTATTCATTTTATAAATTATAAAAACTAATTTATAATTTATAATTAAATGTTTAATTAGTTAATTTTCTTAATGATAGTATTTAGCTTATTTATCTATATTTACTTAATATAAAATTAAAATAAACTTATATTATATATTTAATTTTATATTAAATAATTATTTTAAATAATATTCAAAATAAAAAGTCAATATTTTAACTTAATGATAGGTTTACTAGACATAATAAAATATTTCTATAATAAAAATTTTTTTATAATAAATTTATTATTAATCCAAGTTATATTAGATATATATATTTATTTCTATTAAAATATATAAATTATTTTTTAATTAATAATTTTTATTATATCTTTATAAAAGAATATTATTTATTAAGAGTTAATTTTTCATATAACTTAAATGTGTATATTATACTATAATTTAATTATATTTAATTAGTATTTACCAATATCCTAGAAATTTCCACCATAAAGCACCAATAACAATCCAAATGAAAAGATTAATTATACTTAATATAAAACCTATTTTCCACCATTCAGCTAATGTTATATATCCTGAACCAAAAATAATCGGCGCAGTACCTGTAGCATAATGCGTTAATGACATCATTAATGATGAAGAAAAAGCTAGAATTAAACCAAGTAGCATAGGCGGAGCTCCTAGTGTTAATCCAGTAGTAAAAAATGTTGCAAACATTGCCATAATATGAGCTGTAGTGCTAGCAAAAAAATAATGAGAATATACATATATTAAAATAAGTAGTAACATGCTTCCAATATAACCTATCTCAAGATAATCAATAGCATTTCTAACTGTTTGAGAAAACCAATTTGTTAAACCAAGTTTATTAAGAAATGATGCCATCATAACCAATGCAGAAAACCAAATAATTGTATCCCAAGATCCCTTTGCTTTCAAAATATCATCCCATGCTAATACTCCTGTACAGAGCAAAACAGAAAGACCAATGAATGTAGCAGTCGTAGGATTTATAGAAAAAGTATTACCAAAAATATACGCTGGTAAACCACCCCACATTGACAATAACATAGCAAATACTGATAAAGTAATTTTTTCTGCATATGAAATAGAGCCTAATTTCATCAATTTTTCCTTAGCGAATTTTGGAGCGTTTAAAGTTATTTTAATTTTAGGTGGATAAACCCAATATATAATTAATGGCATAATGGATAATGAAATAATACCAGGTATAAAAGCTGCTATTGCCCACATTCCCCAACTAATTTTAAATGCAGGTGTTGTATTTTGCATTATCAAACTAACAATCAATGGGTTTGGTGCTGTTGCTGTAATAAACATCGCAGATGTAATTGGATTAGTATTAAAGTTAACTAATGAAAGATATCGACCAATTTTCTTTGAACTAAAAGATTGAGAATCGGATCTAAAAATATTTAAAATAGAACACATAATCGGATGAATAATACCACCACCACGTGCAGTATTACTTGGTGTAACTGGTGCTAATATTGTCTCTGCAATCACTAATGAATAAGCAATACCTAATGTATTTTTTCCAAATAAAGAAATAAAATAATAACCGATACGTTCACCTAATCCTGTCTTATTTAAACTAATAGAAATCATTATTGAAATACCGATCAACCAAATAAGTTGATTTGAAAAACCACTTAAAGCATCATTAATTGCTTCTGTTGAATTGTTAGGATTAGTTACTCCAGTAATAGCAATTAAAGAAATTGCAATAATGGAAATTGCACCTATTGGTAAAGCTTTGCCAATAATAGCTATTATAGTTCCAATAAAAATTGCAAATAATTTACAAGCATTAATATTAACACCATTAGGAATAGGAATAACAAACCAAATAATAAGAGTAGATGTAATAGCAATTAAAGTTGGTAAGAGTTTTAGATGGGTTAATTTAACCATATTGTATTATCCGATTGGTAATGTTTATTTATATAAATATAATTAATAATTCTTGAGTTAATAAAATTACTTTAATAAATTATAATAATTATCTATTATATAAATTTATATATTTATAACTATATTTAATTTTATAAAAATTATAATAAACATATATTAATTTTATAAAAAAAGTTGTTTTCATGTATTAAATTATAATTTTTATAAAAATAAAAAATTTTATTTATTAATTTAATGTAAATAAATATTTTTTTATTATTAATGATAATTTCAATATAGATAAATAATAATAATTATATAAAGTTTTACTTTATTTAACAAAAAAATAAATTTTATTTTTAATAATAAATTTATTTTAAAAATAATAATTACTTTATAAAAATAAAGTAATTTTATATCACATGTTTATAATGTATTAATATATTATTATTAATAGAGAAATTAAAACTAAAAAATAACTAATAAATACATAATTACATTAAATTAAGTACTAATATGAAGATATTTTTAACTATAAATAAACTGATATCGGATATAATCCTATATCAGTTTATTTATAGTTATTTATCTGACCATTTAGTATGAAAAATACCTTTTTTATCAATTCTTTTATATGTATGAGCACCAAAATAATCACGTTGGGCTTGAATTAAATTTGCTGGTAGCATATTAGAGCGATAACTATCATAATAAGTAATCGCTGCTGTAAGTGTTGGTAATGGAATGCCATTTTGTATACCAAAACAAACAATCTCTCGTAATGATTGTTGAAATCTATCAATAATATTTTTAAAATAAGGTGCTAATATTAAATTAATTAAAGATGGATTTTGACTATATGCATCACTAATATTTTGTAAAAATTTAGCTCTAATAATACATCCACCACGGAAAATTCTAGCAATTTCACCATAATTTAATTGCCATTGATATTTATCTGATGCAACTTTTAACTGTTGGAAACCTTGTGCATAACAAATGATTTTACCAAAAAAAAGTGAACGAAAAATTTTTTCAATAAATTCATGTTTATCACATTCTTTAAGTAAGTTAACAACAGGTCCAAAAAATATTTTTTTTGCTATAACCCGCTCTTCTTTTAAAAAAGAAAGATAACGCGCGAATATAGATTCAGTAATAAGCGTAATAGGTACACCTAAATCTAAAGCATTTTGACTACTCCATTTTCCAGTTCCTTTATTATCAGCTTTGTCTAATATAATATCAATTAAATAACTATCAGTTTCGTTTTCTTTCTTTCTAAGAATATCAGCTGTTATTTCAATTAGATAAGTATTTAATTCACCTTTATTCCATTCAGTAAAAATATCAGCTAATTCTTCATTATTTAATCTTAATACAATTTTAAGTATCGAATAAACTTCAGAAATAAGTTGCATATTACCATATTCTATACCATTATGTATCATTTTCACATAATGCCCTGAACCGTCAGGACCAATATAGCTTACACATGGTTCATTATCAACCTTAGCTGAAATTTGTTTTAATATAGGCGACACTAAATCATAAGCCTTTTTATTTCCACCAGGCATTATAGAAGGCCCATTTAATGCACCATCTTCACCGCCAGAAATTCCTATTCCAATAAAATTAAATCCTTGTGCTAAAAGCTCTTTATTACGTTGAATAGTATCATGAAAATGAGTATTACCACCATCGATTAAGATGTCACCCTTATCTAAATAAGGTATTAATAGCTTAATAATTTTATTTATCGCTTCTCCAGATTTTACCATTATTAAAATACGACGAGGTTTTTCTAATGAATCGATAAATTCCTTAATCGTATAACAAGGAATTAATTTTTTACCTTTATTTTCGTTGACTACTTCATCAATTTTTTCTTTAGAACGATTAAAAATCGATACAGAATAACCTCTACTTTCAATATTAAGTGCTAAATTACGCCCCATAACAGCCATACCAACTACGCCAATTTCTTGTTTTAACACAAAAACTCCTAAATAACAATTATTATTCACGATTAATAAGATGATATATTTTTATATATATTATCATAGTAATTTACTATGTGGTTTTTTAATAGTAATTTTATATACTTTAAAAATTAAAAAATTTCTAGACGTTAAAATGATTAAAAACGTTATTTTATTGAAATTTTTATTTAAAACACCAATTATTTTAAAATCTATATTATTAGACATTGTATTATAAGGTATAATAAATATTATGGAATGGATCACTGATCCTACGATTTGGGTAGGACTCTTTACTCTTATCGTACTCGAAATTGTACTTGGTATTGATAATTTAGTCTTTATCGCTATTTTAGCTCATAAATTACCAGATAAATTACGTAATAGAGCAAGAATAACTGGTTTAACATGCGCATTATTTATGCGTATAATCCTATTATTTACTCTTACTTTATTAGTTTCATTAACAAATCCAATCATTAATATTTCTGATCATTCATTTAGTGCACGAGATATTTTAATGCTTGGTGGTGGACTTTTTCTGCTTTTTAAAGCCACTATGGAGCTCAATGAACGATTAGAAGGTAAAGATAAAGAATCTGGCAAACAACGAAAAACGGCTAAATTTTGGTCTGTTGTAGCACAAGTTATTGTTTTGGATGCTATTTTTTCACTTGATTCAGTGATTACTGCTATTGGTATGGTTGAACATATTGGAGTTATGATTGCCGCTGTTACTATTACTATGATCTTAATGATTATTGCTAGTAAATCATTAACAATGTTTGTTAACTCCCATCCAACTATTGTTATTCTATGTTTAAGCTTCTTACTTATGATAGGTTTTAGCTTAGTTGCTGAAGGATTTGGTTATTTAATACCAAAAGGCTATTTATATGCTGCTATAATTTTCTCTATTCTGATCGAATCTCTTAATCAATTTGCATCATTTAATAGACGTCGTTTTTTAAAAAAAACAAAATCACTACGTGAAAGAACTGCTGAAGCAGTGTTAAGAGTTTTAGATGGTCAATATGAAGATGCTGAATTAGATCATCGTAGTAGTTCTAATTTAATTGATGATAAAAATAATACTATTTTTTATCCTGAAGAGAGACAAATGGTTGTTCGTTTGTTAGGATTTGCTCAACGTAATGTTAGTAGTATTATGACTTCTCGCCATGATGTTGATTATATTGATATCAATAAGCCTGAAGATAAACTACTTTTACTATTAAAAAAAACGCCTCATACAAGGCTTGTTGTTATCGATGAATCAACAAATAATGAACCTATCGGGGTAATACATGTTATAGATATATTAAATCAACAACTAAAAAAACAAAAACTTAACTTACGCGATTTAATTACTCAGCCACTAATTTTCCCTGAAGGCTTATCATTGCTTCAAGCATTAGAACAATTTCGTAAAGCACATACTCATTTTTCTTTTATTGTTGATGAATTTGGTTCTATAGAAGGAATCGTTACACTAACAGACATTATGGAAACTATTGCCGGTAACATGCCGATGAGTGAAGAAGAAGTAGATTCTCGTCATGATATCCAAGAACTAGAGGATAATCGTTGGGTCGCTAACGGTTTTATGCCATTAGAAGATTTAGTACTTTATGTACCAATTACTCTCGATGAAAAACGTGAATATGAGACAATTGCTGGATTATTAATGGAGCATTTACAAGGAATACCTATTGTTGGTGAAGGTATTAGAATTGATAATTGGATTTTTGAACCATTAGAAGTAACTAGACAACGTCTTAAAAAAGTCTTAATTACACCCATAAGATCACAGAAAGATAATATTAAAAAAAATATTATTTTAAATAACTGATGATGTACTGTGTTTATAAGCAAATTATATAGTATATATACTATATAATTAAAAAATTATTAATAAATAATTATGATTAATTAAGTCTATTATAAATATTATTTTAAATATAGATATTATTAATTTAGTTTCTTTTAAACTAATTGTCTTATACATATTTATCTTATCTTATTCAAATTAATAACTTAAAGAAGAATCATCATTCTTTAATTTATTAATAATATTATATATATTGTAATTATCTTTGTAGATTTTAATAAATTAGACATTTTTTATGAATTTATTTATTAAGTTTGTATCAATATTTTTGATATTTAATCTTATTATTATCTTTATAATATAATATTTTAATGATAAAAGATAATTTTATTTTGTTAAAAATTAAAAATTTTTTAAATAAATCAAGTTATATTTCATCATATTATTTATTTAATTATATAAAATTAAATAAAATATTAATAAATTATTAAATATTTTAATATATTAGATTTATCATAACTCACATGTAATAACTTTGATATTAAAATACATTAACCTAATTTATATAAAAGATAATATATTAAATAATTTAAAATAAACAAGTTTGCTTAATAAAAATTAAGCCATATTTCTTTATCTTTTAAATAAATAACACTAAAAAAAACTAAATTATCTTTATAACTTAATATAAAAAATTTTAATATAATAAATCAATTTCCGAATTTAAACTAATGTTTAATAATACTTTTATTAAGATATTTAGAATTAAAAACATAAAGAATTAAAGCATATAATATATTAATTTATAAATATTAATATTTTTAAAATAAAAAATTAAGTAATAATTTTATTATTATAATTAATAATTTTTAAATTATTTAAATAATAATTTAAATAAATTATTTTTACAATTATTTTAATTTATCAATAATAATTATAAAAAGAGTTTTAAGATGATATTTAATAGAAATTAATATTAGTAGAAGTTATATATCTAATTTATAATTTTAGTTTATATATTTTAATATAGCTATATTTACAAGTTTAATATTTATTTAATTATAATAATAATCAAATTATAAAGTTTAAATTATAGTTAATTTTATTTCTTAATAAGTTAATGTAATTAATTTTATATTTTTAATAAATTAATTATTTATAGTAATTTAATCTTAAAAAATCTATAATATTTATATTATTTTAAAATAAAATTAGATTTTATATGTTTTCTTTAAGTAGTTTATTATCATAATAAAGTTAGTTACTAATCTAAATAATTATTTAATTTTTTTATTTATAACAAAAATAATATTATATATTTAATTTGATATTTTTATAAGAACTATTAGTTTATATAATTATTTACTAATATTAATTTTATTGGTATTAAAAATTAATATTTAATATTATTTTTATATTTAATATATTTAAAGCTGTTTAAATAAAGTTATTTTAATTTAATTTTAATTAACTATATAAAGTAAGTATAGTATAAAATTTAATGATAAATTATATAAAAAATTAAAAGTATAATTATAAATCAAATCTATTTATTCCATTCTATCGATTAACGATAGAATGAGTTGGAACTTATTAAAATAAGCATAACTGAATAATAATAATCTCTTTATTTAAAAGAAATTTATCTTACCATCAATATGGTTATTACTATAAAATAAAGTAATAACCATTATTTTTATTCAATTTTATAAATCAAGTATTAAATATTTAATAACTATAATTTATTTTAAGAAAATATTAACTTTATTGATACTACTAATAATTATATCGCCAAAATAGTCAAGTACTTATATTATAAATATTTTAATATTATCTCTATTGATAAATAGATAACAGGACAATTAATTATTATTATTTTTAGATAACTTTTCTATATTATTTTATATTAATTTTAATATTTTTATGAAATTATGCAAAATATTAAAACAATTAACTTAAATATTCAATTTTTCAATTCATGATTACTTTTGCTATCTCTTATATATTTCTACTTATAACTAACAACCACGTTGGTTTTTATATTTTGCATCATTACGTAAATTATAAGGGCGTTCAGATGAACCAGATAAAATTTCAAAACTTAATGCGCCAATAACCATTCCAGGGCGCAAAGCCAATGGTAATTTTCCTGAATTATAAAATTCTAATACAATCTGACCACACCAACCAGGATCAATGCGATGAGCTGTGACATGAACCATTAATCCTAAGCGAGCAAGTGAAGATCGACCATCAAGCCAACCAATAATATTATCAGGCAATATGACTGACTCTAAAGTAGATGATAACGCTAATTCACCAGGTTGTAAAAAAAACGCATTACTGTAATTTAAAGTAATTTCATCGCTCATAACTAAATCTAATAAAGCATTAACTTCATTTTTCGTCACACCAAGATCAATGTAAGGTATAGCATGACCCTGAAATACTCGAAATTTATTACCTAAGCAAATATCAACTGTTGCTCCATTAATCTTTTTAATTGATGGACGTGGTTCAATAATCAATTTTTTTTCATCAAGGGATTTAATTATATCCCTATCACAAAGTCGCATTTTTTTTATCTCCTTAAAATAGCTTCTTTATATATCTATGATAATTAATAAAAGAAATATTCTATATTTAAGTACTAAAATACAAATAATCATATGATTATTTCTTAGATTATAGTCAGTAATATACGCTATAAATATTATTGATTTTTGAATAAATTAAGAGAAAATTTAATAAAATTATTTTCATATATTTTTAATTAATAAGTAAAGTAATATTTTATATTATTTATTTAGATCCTATTTAATTTTTCTTATTAAAGTAATATTGAATAATCCATTAATATAATATTAATATAAGATGATAATTGTTAAATAAATGCAGTTATCCATTAACTTATAAAATATCTTCATAAATAATTACTTTTAATATAAAAATAATTTCATTATTACGTATATATAAATTTTAATTTTATTAAGATAAAATTTATTTATTTATTTTCAATAAATAAAGATAATAAAAAAGAAGATAATGATAAATTAAATTTAACTGAGAATAGTTTAATTTTTTACTCATTCTTTAGATTAAAACATCATCTTAATCTCAAGAATTAAGAATCTTTATAAAAACAATTTTATGATATTATTATTAAAGCTTAAGTATATAAATTAATGATAAAAATTTTTAACAAATATTTTTATTAAAAATAAAATAATATAATATATAAATCATATATCAATCATATATCAACTATATATATTATATTAATCATTTTTAATAAGTTTAATTCAAATAAATATAATTAAAATATAATTAATTTAATATTAATTTATATTAATAAATATATATTATTATTAATATCTTAATAATATTTAAAATAAATTATAGCTAATTTTTATTATAAAAACTAGTTATAATTATCGCCTCTTATTTATTTTAAATAAATAACTAATATGAAAAGTAATCAATTTAAATAATTCGAAAAATAATTTCTATATTTTGCTAAGTATATTTTATAAGAAAATAGTTTATGATATTTTTCTATAAATATTAACAAAATACACCATTACTGTCTTTTGTTACTCCTAGAATAGATTATCTTCATCTAAATAATAACGTAACAAAATATGTAATTAGATGGATATTTTATCTAGTAATTTATAAATTTAGACTAATATTTTTTCAACTAATCTTTCTATAGCAACGGGGACATAAGAGCAAAAAATATGATCTAAATGACCTCAATTACTATAAATATGTATATTCATATTCTTAATAATATCAAATATATAGATATTTTATTTTGTAAAAAAAGGTAATGTTTTTGTTGCATCAAGTAAAGTAATATCCTACTGTATGGTAATAGCAGCAATAATAATTATTGCAGTAACTAGAATAACTTATTGATAAAGTTAATTTGATATCATCACCTATATCAATAGTGCACATCACAACTATTAAGTAATTTAAATTGAATATTATGTTCCTGTAATATTTATATCAAAGCATTTTCAGGCATTTAGCTTAGATATATTATGGGATTGTCGTCATTAACTAAATAATCCAATTGAATTTAATTGCTAATCCATAAGCAATTATGGATAATAATATGACATCAACCATATAATTTAAGAAATTTATTTTTAGTTGAGAACATAGTTTGGATAAAAGACCATAAATATCATCCGTATAAAATACCAATTTTATTATTTATTTGGTCAATGCCAAAGATAAATTTACTATTATAATTAATTTACCAACACCTCATTTACTTGAGATAATAGCAATAATATTTCTGTTATCTATTTAATTCCATATAAACTATTTACATTAATCTACTAATGCAGATATATTTATAACGCATTTTCTAGTGTATCACTTTTTCTTAAGTTATTTTTTATAATTTCGATTTTTCTTATTTAACTAATAGCGCTTTAAAGGTCATTTCCATGTAAATAACATCACTAATTTAATATATAAAACGTCATCTGATAATATATAATGATATAATACTTTTAATATATTTATTTTTTTTTGCAATATTTAATGAGAAAACGTATCTAAAACTTCAATAACCTTTTGAGTTAAATATTTGTCTTTTATTTATTATAATAATTTTAAGATCATAGAAATTCCTTTTATTTCATATTAATGAATAAGAGTTGAATAGCATTTTATCATATAAATATAATTAATTTAATTATATTTATATGTATAATAAAACAATACTTATCAAATGAAATTAAGTTAAAATATTGGTAATTTTATCATATTTAAAGTTATATCAAGAAAAACGCAATCAATTAAATATAAAATTACTATTAAATTTTATGGAAATTATATCTTATTATGTCTCAAGTAACAAAAAAACTTTTGGTAACTTGTGCGTTACCTTATGCTAACGGTTCAATTCACCTTGGTCATATTTTGGAACATATTCAAGCCGATATTTGGGTTCGTTATCAACGAATGCGCGGTAAACAAGTTTATTTTATCTGTGCTGATGATGCTCATGGTACAGCAATTATGTTAAAAGCTCAACAATTAGGTATAACTCCTGAAAAAATGATTAATAAAATTAATGAGGAACATCAATATGATCTTTCTAATTTTGACATTAGTTATGACAACTATCATTCGACTCATAGTATAGAAAATAAAATTTTATCAGAAGAAATTTATTTTAAACTAAAAAAGAATGGTTTTATGAAAAGAAAAAAAATTTTACAACTTTACGATCCTAAACAAGGTATTTTTTTGCCAGATCGTTTTGTTAAAGGGGTTTGTCCAAAATGTCAAGCAGATAATCAATATGGTGATAATTGTGAAGTTTGTGGCGCAACTTATAATCCAATAGAACTTATCAATCCTCACTCAGTAATTTCTGGATCAATACCTGAAATACGTGAAACTATGCATTTTTTCTTTAATTTACCTGCATTTAGTGATATGTTACAAATTTGGATTCATTCAGGTGCTTTACAATTACAAATTGCGAATAAAATGCAAGAGTGGTTTGATGTTGGTTTAGAGGAATGGGATATTACTCGTGATGCTCCTTACTTTGGTTTTGAAATTCCTGATGAACCTGGTAAATATTTTTACGTATGGTTAGATGCACCTATTGGCTATATAGGTACATTTAAGAATCTATGTAAAAAAGAACCTAATATTGATTTCGATACTTATTGGAATAAAAATTCTACTACGGAACTTTACCACTTTATTGGCAAGGATATTGCTTATTTCCATAGCCTATTTTGGCCAGCAATACTAGAAGGTAGTGATTATCGAAAACCTACAAATATTTTTGTTCATGGTTATATAACTATTAATGGTGCAAAAATGTCCAAATCAAGAGGTACTTTTATTACTGCACGAACTTATTTAGATCATTTAGATTCTGATTATCTGCGTTACTATTATGCTACTAAGCTTTCTTCTTCTATCGAGGATATCGATCTTAATTTAAAAGATTTTATCAATCGAGTAAATAGCGATATTGTTAATAAAGTCGTTAATCTTGCAGCTCGTAATGCTAGATTCATTAATAAATATTTTCATAATAAGTTATCATCACGTCTTGCTTCTCCTGATCTTTATCAACAATTTATTGCTGCATCAAATAAAATTGGCCAAGAATTTTATCACCTAAAATATAATAAAGCTATCCGTGAAATTATCTTACTTGCTGATTTAGCCAATCATTATGTTGATGAACAAGCACCATGGATAATTGCTAAACATCAAGATCGTAAACAAGATTTACATGATATATCTTCTATGGGCATAAATTTATTTCGTGTTATAATGACTTATTTAAAACCTATATTACCAGGACTTATCAGTAGAACAGAAACTTTTTTAAATATTTCACTAAATTGGAATGATATTAGTAACCCTTTGTTAAATCATGAAATTACTCAATTTAAAATATTATTACAACGGATTGAAGTACATAGTATAAATACTATGCTAGCTGTATCTGGTAAAAATAATAACTCAAATAATGAATGATAATTACAAGACTAAAAAAATTTTTATAAAAATAAAATTAGTTTTTAACATGTTTAACAAAACAAATTTACTGTTTTATTTAATAAAAAAGTAAATTTAATAATATGATTCGAAGATAAATCAATAAAACTAGAATCATATTCTAGTAATAGACAATATATTTTTTATAATTTTTTTATTATCTAAATTAAGAATTATTTAAAAATCAATTGATTATCATAGTTATTAATTTTGGATTAAGAAGACATTTTTATGTTTCAAAAGGAGAAAAAATATATTAATAAACTGATCTTTTAATAAAAATATTTTTTATCATCAATTATGTATAAAATGCTAAAACAATTAAGCAATTTTATATTTAAAATAGATAAGTAATATTCATTAATATAGTATAAATTAGAAATATTTTCTACATTTTTATTTTAGTTATTATATATATAATATTTTTATTAATTTATATATTTAATAATAGAGAAAAATAATTATAATTTTTTACTACTTTTCTATAATAAACACTTTGTATAATTAATATTATATTATTCAATATATTAATAACATTGTATATTCTTTATCTATTCTAAATGATTGAATCTAATATTTGTTTATAACAAATAACATAATAAATACCAATTCTCATTAAAAATGAATTTTATTAATGAATAAAATTCATTAAATTAATAATTTATATTTATTTTTAATTTTTGTAAATTATTATTGTGTTAATCAATTATTTTTATGAATTACATCTATATTCATTTTTAATAAAATATTAATATCTAGCAGAATTAGTTTATATAGATATATAATATATTATAAAAAATTCAGAGTAAATTGAGTAAATAACAAAAAATAATTATTTTTAATAAATTAGATTTTATCATTAATATATTTTATTACTATTATTTACTTATTAAGTATAAATTATTTAAAAATATAAATTAAACTATTTAAAATTCTATATTAATTTATGATTAATATCATTATTATTTAGTAAGAACATATATTTCTTACTATTATTTGTTAATAATCTAGTTATATTCTTAGTAATTTCTTAAAAAAAGAGTAGTTATTATTTTTTTACTCTTTTTATTATATAAATTAAATTATATTAAAATTAATACTATAATAAAAAGAAATTATTATTTTTATTTTATTATATTGATTTCAATAATAATATTAAATAATTAGCCATAAAATAATCTGTTTAAAACAATAAACAGATTCTATATTTTATATAGTAGAAAATTTCTAATAAAATATAATAAAAAATTATAATTATAAAAAATTATTGATTTAATATATTAAATAAAATTTAACTAATCAATATATTTATATTAAATAAATAGATTAAAAATCTTATTTTATTAAAAATAAAATTCAATTTATCTTAATATAATATTTATAAATCTACCTATTTTAACTATAATTGGTGTTAGCAAATAATAAATCGTTAAATTAATAAAAGATACTAATAATAAATATTAGAATTAGTTTTAATTAAGCTGATTATATATATTAACTAATTTGAATTTATATATGATTACAATATTACTTATTTGCAATTTATTTAATATCATATAATAATAATTTTCTTTAATATTATTAGATTTAATCGTTGATTATTTTAAAAATAATTTATTAAGTTTATCATAAATAAAAACTTCTTCATTGTATTATAAATGTTATTTTGCTATACTAGAAATAATATTTCTTTAACTCGTTTAATAAATATCAAATCTATAGAATTATTTTAATATCTTTAAATGATATAACAATATTAAAATAAAATACTTATTGAAATATTAATAATAATTCTATTATTATCTATAATCAAATTATTATCATATTTATACATCCAATATCATCAAATATTTTAATTTTAAAATTATATTATATTTATTTTTTATAAAAATTCTATTTTATTATTTAATTTCACATAAAATCTTATCGATTGATATTTTTAATTATTATAATAATATTTAATTATAAATTAAGTATTATTAATTGATATAGCAATAAATAAATAAAACATATTATTTTATAAAAATCTTAAAATTATCTTATATAAAATTTTTATCTATATTAATACTATGATTGAATATTTATATATTAAATTGTTATGTAATGGTTAGATTAATAAGAATTTACTTCTTCTTGTCTATCGACAAATATTATATTTTATTAAAAGATATTATAAATTTTATTTAAAATTTATATTTTATATTGTTTAATCTAATTAATAAAATTATTTATTAATAATAGTATAATTACTTTATCATTTATTAAATATAATATTCTAAAGAATTATATAATAGATATTAATATAAAAAATAGTTTCTAAGAGTAATTATTTTACTTAAAATAATTAAATAAAAAACTAAATTAATAAAAATAATCATATAAAATAATATCTATAAATAAGTATTTATAGATTTAAATAAAATATTTAATTAATCATCTAATATTTACAAATTATAAAATATTATTATTATTTTAATAACTGTTATACTACATAGATTAATAACATAATTAATTATTAATATATCAAGTAAATTAGGTATAAAAAAAATCTTAATAATTTTTATTATTTAATAATGTTTTATTTATAAAATCATTTTTCTAAATATTTAAAACAGTAAATAACTAAAAAATTATAAAAATAATTAAATTAATTAAAATAATAATCAAATTTATTAATTTTGTTGTTTTAAAAACAAATTATTTATAATAAATGACTTTATATAAATAAATTTCTAAAATAAATAAAATAATAATCTAAAATTATCTATATATTTATATATAAATATATTTAAAATACTAGTATTATTTTTTTCTTTCAAATAAGTTTGTGTTAAGAAAATAAATTTTTATTATGATAAACTTATTAAGTTTATCATAGACTAAACATTCAATAATGAAATAAATAAAAATAACTTTTCTATTTATTATATAAAAAATAAATTTACTTAATCAATTATAAATTTATCTCTTTAATAAAAATATTAATTCAAGAATTACTTACGGAGGCGGGAAACATTAGATAAAAACTCCTGACGGGTGTTTTGACTTGATTTAAATAAACCACCTAAAGACGTTGTCATTGTACTACTATTTACATCACGAATACCTCTAGCTTTAACACAGAAATGAACAGCGTCAATTGAAACAGCAACATTATTTGTATCTAATAAATTTTGTAAGGCTATTAAAATCTGCTGCGTTAAACGCTCTTGAACTTGTGGTCGTTGAGAGAAGAATTGAACAATACGATTAATTTTTGATAAACCAATCACTTTATCCTTTGGGATATAAGCTACTGTTGCCATACCATCAATAGTAATAAAATGATGTTCACAAACGCTAGTTAAAATAATATTACTAACTGTAACCATTTCATCAAAATTCATTTTATTATCAATTAAAGTAATTTTAGGGAAATTATTATAATCAAGTCCAGAAAAAATTTCATCAACATACATTTCAGCAATACGTTTTGGTGTTTCTGCTAAACTATCATCTTTAAGATCTAAATTAAATAAACGCATAATTTCACTCATATATTCTTTAATTTGTTGTTTACGTTTATTAAAAGAATGATACTGATGATAAAGAGGTGTTTCAAGGCCAAGATCTTCTAATGCTTTACGAACAATATACGCCTCTTGACTTAATAATGCCATTTATTTCTCCAATAATAAAATTCAAAATTTATCTAAATTATACACTCAAAATAAATTGATATGATTATGATATTATAATAATATATCTAAATGTAAAAATTACATATTACTATAATTCATTATATTATATATCTATAAACAATTTAATCTTTATTTTTTTTATTCATTTATATATAAAATTCGATTTATAATTATAAGTAATAAATTTACTAACAATATCTCTATTTTAAATTAACTTAAATAGTAATTAAATTTTTATCTTTTATAAGATAAAAATTATTTATTTGATAATAATACATTATTTTTAATATGATAAGAATAAGATGAATTCTATAATTTTTATAAACTTAAATTGTCATTAATTATTTATTACAGATAAAAAATTTTTAACCATTTTATCTTTATATAAAATAAATAAGATAAATAAGATAAATAAGATAAATAAATAATATTAACTTTTTTTCAAAGTGATTAAGTATAATCTATCAATTATAAGAATAATTAATATTATATCCATATAGTCTAAATTTATTTTTATTTATGATTAATTTAAAAATGTAGTTAAAAATATAAATAAATATTTGTCTACTAAAATATTTTGCATCTGAAATAAATTTCATAATAAAATAGCAAATTATTTGGATTTATATTTTTATTTATTAATATGATAAAAGTTACTTAAATTTTAATTCAACATTGAATAAAAATATATAATAATTAACTTACTAAGGGTTAACATTATAACAAATAATTTTATATCGAATTATATTTTTATATTTATATATAATATAAATATAAAAATATAATTTACTTTTTAGGTGAATAATCTTTATTATAGATAATTTTACTTTAAATAACTATAGAAGTTAATTAAAAACAATCAATTATTATTTTATTTTATACAAAAACTAATAATATTATTAGTTTTTGAAAATATTTAAATAAATTATCATTAATAAAATAATAAAATAATCATGAAGTGTATAAATAATTTAGTAACCTATTTTATTAATTATCAAAATTAATAATTAAATATTTCTTTAATTGAAATTAATAAAATGTTTTTATTAAATTTATCAAATTTCTTTTAACGTGCATCACTAAGGCTGTTTTGTAATTCAATTCATTAATTAATACACTATATCTAATTAAGTGATATAATTAAGAAAGAATATTTCTCTAGGCGTTTATTATATTAAACTAGTATATTATACTAAAAACAAAATTTTAATTATGATTATATTTAATATTTATTTTTTTGATTTAAATTAAACTTATCATAAAAAATCATATCAACTCTAATATTAACTTTCCGTACTATTGTCTGAAGAGAATTTTTTCTTTAATCATAAAATAATATAATAACCAAAACTTTTATAAAATTATCTATCGTAAATGTATATAAATATTTATTAGTCTTTAAATATTATGCCAAAAAATAAGTTAATCTCTTAGATAAACATATTCAGAATATACTATTTTATATAGTATCAATATTATTGATAAAACTGATAAAAAATACAAATATATAACCTTTCCTTTTCTATTTTGCTAACTTTTTATAAGAATAAAACAGAGAATAAAACTATTAAAAAACTTAATAGTTTTATGATTTTTAATTTTTTTATTAATTATATAAAGAAAACTAAATATAAAAGTTTACTATATCAACCTTTTCTTTATTGTTTTTTATTAATTATTATATAATATAATTAATATTTTAAACTTAAAATTTTATATATATCTAATATATACTTTATATTAATTTAAAAAATAATGAGAAATTTTATATCTAATAAATAATATTAACGAATTAATTTTATTATATTTTATTTTAAATAAAACTTTAATAGTAATATGATACACTACTATAACATTTCTATTTTTATCACTAATTTTGATATATCTATATCTATATCTAATTATAATAGTTGTTTTAGATCTTGTGATCTGCATATATTTGTTTTATTTTATAAATAAAATATTTATATCTTTATAAGACTACGATATTTAATAGTACTTTTCTAGTATAAAATAGATTTTTATACAACTAAAATTAGTAATAACTATATTTATACAATATGCTATATCTGCTATATTATCTAATAATAATATTTAGATTATAGTATTTTAATCTTTTTTTATAAAACTTTACTAAAAATGAAAATTATAATTATGTTAACTTAATTTTATATATTAATAATTAAATGATAATTAATATCGAATTATATAATAATTTTACCTTTTTCAAAATTTAATATTTTTTCTTATCACATCGCTTATAATATCCTTAATTAATAAGTATCAATATATATATTCTAAATATTCAATTTCTACCATGGATTAAAATAGAAAAAATATTGATATAAAATTATAGATTTTAAAATTAATACAATTAAATTTATGTTCATTTGTTTTAATTAATAAATAACTATCATATCTATAATAAAAGTTTTTTTAGTAGTTTATTTTTAAACATCATTTCTTACTTATATCAGTAAAAAACAACATATATTAACAGTTATAAATAAATATGATTAGATCATATTTATTTTAAATGATATATTATAATATTTATTATCTATATATTTATTTTTAAAGTTTTTTATTAAAAATAAAAAATAATACATGTGTATATAATAGTAAAATTTCTTTTTAAGAATTTATGGTATTTTATACATTATTAGATAATGTAATATGTATTTATACTTATATTTTATATATAATTAAAATGACTAATTAATAATTAAGTATTTTATTAAATATTAGTATTTTAGTAGTTACATATATTAAAGATTAATACTATTATCTTAGATAGGATAATAGTATTAATATAAAAGCAGTCAGTCTAATATAATCACTAGTATTACAATTTATCTTTTATCTAAATTTTTAATATAAATCTTATTTATGATGATGATATTAATTTTTAATTTATAATAGTAAATTATTAACATCAAAAAATTTTATCGATAAATTATTTATTTATTTTTTTTAAATAGTTCTTTTTAATATTTGTTTATTTTTATTAATTAATTGAATTAATTTTCTAATTTATTAGATATAATTTCATTATATAAATATCAAATATTTTTATGTTAATAATTATATAAATCATTATTAATAAGTTTTTTAATAAATAGCATTAAAGCTATTTAAATTTAAATAAATTGTTATTTTACATAATATATTTAATAGAATATAGATAATATCATCCAACAATATCTTGATAATTAATAATCTATGATATAGAACTATTTATTAATGATAATGATATCCAACAATATTATAGAAAATATCAATTATCAGTAAAATTTTTACTAAAAACTCAATTTAAAATAAAACTATATAGAGTTGCAATATAAAACTTTATGCATTCATTAATTTTTCAAATATTTTATAACATTAATATATCGTTTCCATTAAAAATTAAATTAAATAACTAGATTAATAAAATGTTATTAATACTAATAAAATAAATAGATATTTTACTAATTTTTAAAATAACAATAAAATAAAATAATTTATATTTATATAAATTATATGATAACAGTAAATAAATTATTGATATTATCTAACAATAAAAACATAAATAAAAAAGTATTGTATTTATTAATAATATTAATAAATACAATCTAAAACAATCTTTAATTTTAAAGTTAGATTATTTATAATCAACATATATTTTCTATAATGTAAATATCTATTTTAAAGATTTATAATAAAATTAATTAAGATGTTTTTACTTTTTTTTTGATAAGATATTATCTTAATAAAACATTATACCTTTAATAAAATAAATTTATTTATTTTATAAATTTCTATTTTTATGTTTAAGAAAAAGTTTTTTAATTCTAATACTTTGAAAGTTTTGTTTGATAAAATAAAAAATTTGTTTTATATTAAATTATTACTTTAATGAGATAATAATATAACTTAAAATATATAAACTTGATAAGATCAATTAGAATAAATAAATATTAAACATTTTAATTTTATTTAATTTTAAATTAGTTAAATGAATATAAAATAATAACTATAAATTATTAAAAATAGTAAATTTATTACTAATTAAGCAACTTGTTAGCATAAGTTATAAGTATAAATTAATAAAAATTAAATAAATTTATCGAAAATAATTAATTTTATAAAATCAATTATAAATAGCTTTATTTAAATTATATTTTAATAAACTATCTTAAATATTCAATAAAATATATAATAATCGTATATTAATTTGATCTTTTTATTTATTACTATTAAAATAGATCTATAATATTATCAATAAAAATTTTTTTATTTTAAAAAAATTTATTTCATACAAAAATCTTCCTATTAAATATATTAATTTAAGCGTTATGATCAATGATGAATTTTATTAGATTAATTCAATAAATAAAATAAAATTAATATCTATAAGATAGATAATATTTTTTAAAATAAATTATCTATCAAAATAATCTATAATCCAAACAAAAAAAGTAAATTTATATTTAATATAGTATAAAATATATATTTTATATATTAAGAATAGTTTTACATCAAAATGATTATTTTATTCAAGTGAATAAATATCGAAACAATTCATCAATTTATAACTAAAGAAGCTTTAAAGTAAGTTAATGATTTTAAACAGCCTCAACAAAGATTTTTATAGATAAATTTTAAAAAATAAGAATAACTTAAATATTAAGATTATTAAAATTTAAAGATTTTAAATGTAATAGAGAAAAAAGATAATTAAAATTAATATAAAGCTAATTATCGAATAAATAAATAAAAAATCATCGTAGTCTGAAATTAATTAAAATATATTAGTGTATTAAAATTTAATAAACAATTTTTTTTAAAATATGATATTAACTATAATTTTTATATAAATATAAAAAGTTATAATTATTTTTAGTAATTATAAAATATATTTTTTATTATTTTTATTAACGATATATTTATTAGAAGAAAACTATATCATTGTTTAATATATTATAATATAAAATACTTAAGTTAAAGATTAAAATCTTTACTATATTTAAATCTTATAAACTAAAACTTTTTTTTAATAACATATATATTATCTTATAATTAACCATATAATTAATCTTAAATTATAAAATAATATATTTATATATAGAAATATATTATTTATATTTTTATTTTTTAAATATTGTTAATAATATTGGTTATTATATTGTTTAAATCAAAAACAATATTTTATGTTTTATATAAAAACATAAGAACTTAATGAATAATTATAATTATCTATATAATATTATTATTAATTAAAGTAAGTTAATAAATTTCTTGATTTAGATTAATAATTATCATTTTTTTAAAAGATTTATAACTGAAGATTACTAGGTATTATTTAATTTATTTAATCATAATTAAATGATGATTAATAAAAAAAATAAAAATATTCTATATGGAATATTTTTATATAGATCAGTAAATAATATAGTGATAAATATATTTTATTATAAAGTTAAACCTCATTCATCAAACTATTGATATTAATTATAATCTTAGATTATATATTTAAAATATATCCTTTATTGAAATATTATTAAAGTAAAATATTAACTTATAATTTATATTATCTAAATTAATAAGAAAAATTAAATAAATTTTATTACTAATTTTGAATTTTCTAATTTCAATAGTTTTATTGGAATTGATAATAAACTAATTATTATATCTCTTGATATGAAACTTATAATATCTTTCTGATTAATTAAAAATTAAAAATTTTTTATTTTTAAATTAACTATATAATACATAGATTTGATTATTTTTGATAATTAAAATTATTAGTTATTAAATTATCAACTAATTAGTAATAATGTATTATATTAATTTCTTAAGTATTTCATATCTAGATGAATTTAAATAATAGTAATATATTTTTGTTATTAAATTATTTATAATACGTAGCATTTTATTAAAAAATTACATGATTAATTATTTTAAAAATATTAAATGAATTCAATTTCAAAATAAAATAGTTTTCTAACTATTTTATTTTGAATAATTTTAATTTAATTAAGAATAAATTTCTTTTTTTTAAATCCAGATTTCAAAATATTATTAATAAAAAATTATACAACTTCATAATCTTTAAGAGGGATGATTATTAAATTTACACTTAGATATAAGATAATATTATCATTTATTGAATACATAATATCGTAAAAATTATTATTATTTAATATATTATTATTTATTTAAATTATCATTTAAATTTAAAATTAAATAAATTACAACTCAATATTTATACGAAATAATTTATAAAATGATGAAATATAAGAGTTTAAACTCTATTTTCTTTATTAATTTATATTTGATTAATATAATGTAATATATAAAAATTAAAATTATTAACAGATAAATTACAATTAATAAAAACTGATTTTACTATATTTATCTAAGTTGACTTATATAGTAAGATTAAATCTTTATAAAAAATAAAGAGACTTTTGTCAATAAATAAATATTATTTATTTTATACAACTAAATACTTAAAATTATTTAATAAAACTATTATGAATATAAGATATTAACAAAAGATAAATTATTTTAGTATAAAATAATTTATTAATTAAATTAATAATGATATATTAAAATTTAATAATAATTAATTTAACATTTTATTATTTAGATTGATATTTAATATCATCATAACTATAATCAATATTATTTATTTTTTTTACTAATATTATTATCAAACTAATAAAAAATAAAATAAGATATAAAAATTTTATTTATCAAATATATTAATTTAACAAAATTATTTTTTTCTATAAAAAAATTTAGAAAAATAATTTGATACTTTAATATATATCATATTATATCATATTAATAATATTTAATTATGCATATTCATTATTTAAGATTAAATTTGATATATTATATATTAGCATCTATTAATGCTGAACTACTTTCATTAATACTAAATTACTTATCAATATATTACTTCTAATAAATTTTAAAATAATGCTTTATATTAAAACATATTTAATAAATAACTATAATTTTTTTGCTCAAACTTTATTTTTATAAAGATAATATATTTATTTATTCTAATTAATATCAGTATAAGTAAGTAATATAATCTTCTAACTAACTATTCGATAATGATTTATAAAACTTATTTTTTAAATATAGATTTCTTTGCCTTTCTTTATTGATTAATTTTCTTTTATTGATTAGCTAATTATATATTATATTAAAATATTTATAAATCTATTTTGAATAAAAGATATTTTAGATCTTGTAATATATAATATATCATCAAATGATTTCTATAAGCTAATCATAAATAATTTAAAACACTATAAACATAGTTTATCTAATAAAAAACAAACTCAATAAATTCTTAATTACAAGCTATTTCTAAACTATATTATAATCCTTATTAATATTATTTTTATAACCAAATAATATTAATGTATTAGTTATTATTTCATTTTAGATAAAAAACTTTTGAGCAACATATAATTTAATTAAAGAATAATTAAATTATAAATAAAATTTCTCTAAAATAATTCTCATTAGTAATTAACTTTATTTGAAATAAATTATATTAACGGCGATTATTAACAATACGTAACATAATTAAAAATAAGTTAATAAAATCCAAGTAAAGATTCAATGCACCAAAAATAGCATGTTTACGTATACCTTCTTGATCACGACTATCAATCTGACTACCCATTTCTTTTAGTTTCTGAGTATCATAAGCTGTTAAACCTGAAAATATTAATACACCTAAATATGTAATAATCATCGTTAAACCAAAACTTTTTTGCCAAATATTTATTAATGAAGCAACAATTAATCCTATTAATAACATAAACAAAAAACTACCTATGCCATTTAAACTATGTTTTGTTGTATAACCATAAAAACTAAGCGCACCGAACATAGCAGCAGTAGTAAAGAATGTGCTTACAATAGAAGCGCCTGTATAAGAAATTAATGATAAAGAAATAGTTAACCCTGTTAATAATGAGTATAGCATAAACATTGCTGTTGCTATTGTTCCGCTTAATTTTTGCATCATAAACGATAATACGGTTACTAATGCGAATTCAGATATAATAAGCCCAATTAATATTCCACCATGTGTTTCTAGATAATTAATAATATTACGATCATTAATCGCATACCAAGCAACAAACGAAGTTAATAACAATCCTACAGTCATCCAACCATATACTTGCGCCATATAAATTTGAATACTTTCTCCAGCACGCTGAACGATTGAATTATTTTGATGTTCAAATCGATCCATGATAATTACCTTTAATAAATTATGTTAAAAAAAATAAAGTTATAAAATAACTTACTCAGTAAAACTAAAGTTTACCACAATTTCATTCTAAAACAATTGTTTGATGTAAATAAATAAAAAATATTTTTTATTTTTGTTTAAAATAAATTAAATTCAAATAAATTTAATCATTAATAATTAACTAAAAATTTTACCAGTTAATTTTTTTTATTTCAATATTAATTTAAAACTGATAATTAGCAATATAACTTAATTTAAATTATTTTTATAGTTTATTTAAACTTAAAAAATTTATCTTAATAAATAATAATACAAAAAAACTAAATAAGATTCAGAAATTTTTATCTAAATATGTGTTTTAAATACAATCTTGGATTAAAATCTATAGGATGATTCCATATCATAAAAATTTTTTTCTAAAATTCAGATAGATATAAAAAAGATGATCATAAGATATAATTAGATAAAATTTTATCATTATAGTTAGTATTACTACAAATCTAAAAAGATCAAAATATTAGAAAAAATATTATATTTACAATTAATTATTATTTTTGATAAATACAAATAATTCTTTTTATTTGTTTAAATATTATAATTAAAATTTATTATTTATATCAAAAGTTTTAATTAATTTAATAAATTATAATTACATGATGTTGTTATATTTTTTTAATTTATAAAATAAGTAATTTACTATAATCGATATTTTTATTAACATAAGATTGGATATCTTATTTCATTAAAATTTAATTATAATATAATATATTATAATTAAATTATTAAATTTAAAATTAAACGTTCTTAATAATATAATAAATTTGTTAAATCAAGATTTATCAATAGTAAAATGAATATAAATTCAAACATTTATTTAAAAAACATTTTATTTTGATAAATTAATGAACATTTATAGTTATTATAATTTTTTTCATCTACTTGTTTTATTTGATAATAATTATTATTAATAAAATTAATGTTAATAGTCATTATTATTAATAATAAATCATTTTTATAAAACTAAATAAAATTTTTATTAAATAAATTTTTTTAATTAATAAAAACTTTTTAGATATTTCATAAAACATTATAAAAGAAATATATTAAGAAATTATATATATCTATTATGTATTAATTTTATATTGTTTATTTATAAATAAAAGTATTAATGAATTTTATTATAAAAACATATTTATAAATACTTATATAAAATAAATATTTTTGCTTTATATTCTATTGTTGGTAATATAAGATAACATTAATCACTTATTTTTAAATATTAAATTTAAAAACTTAAGTAAAATAGTAAAAACTTAATAATATCAAATATATTAGTTCATTATATAATTATTAGTATAAATTTTATTATTAAATATTTAGAAATGTTACACACTTAAAAATGATTGATTTTAATTCAATAAATTAATTATTTATCTAAAAATATAATCTATAGTAAAAATAACTAAGAAGCTAATATTTTAATCTTATTAAGATTTATTTAATTAAATATTTAATGATAAACTATTCTAAATTAGAATATAACGAACCTAATGAAACATATATATTATTAAAATATTATTAATAATTTTATAAATTATCATATTGATTTATATTTTATTATAGTTTTAATGAAATTTTATTTCGTTATTAAATAAGAAATTTTATAATAATTATTAAAAAACAAGTAACATGGAATATCTACTAATCGAATTTATCATTATAAAAATAACTTGCTTAAATATGTATACTAATTATTTAAATTAGATTAATTATTAAAAATGTTTATTAATCGACTTTTTTAAAAAAAATTATTAATATATTTATAAAATATAATAGATTTAATCTATATAATTTGTCTATTTATATTGTTATTTTTATTAATTATTTTATTATTAAATTTATAATATTAAATGTCATAAACTTAATTTTAAGTTTACTGAATATAAAAATTCATCTTATTTTATTATTGAAAATAAGTTTATTTATAAGAAATTGATTAAATCTTTCAATGAAACTAATTATTATGTTGGTATTAATTTAATTAAAAATTATTAATTAAAAATTAATGATCTATTATTACTATGTAAAGAATATATCATAAACAATAGATATTTATTAATAATTCACAATTAGAATTATTAATAAATATAGATAAACCTTTATCTAGTTAATACTATTTATTTGTGATAAATAATTTAATATTAAAATATTAAAAACTTTTTTAAATTATAAATATTAATATTTTTTAAAAAAAACTTAGTAAAATCTAACTAAATAATATAACAAAACTAGTAGAAAAAAATAAAATTATTAAAAAAATATATTATCGAAATATACTGTATTTTTATAAACAATCAATATATCAATTCTATAAAATCAAGTAGTAATCAAAACAAAACAATATGATAAGACATATATATCTTATACTTCTAAAAATTAAAAATTTTTTATTTTATTAAAATCATTGTATAAAAATTAAAAAATTTGAATTTTCATATTATTCATTTTAAATAATGTTAATAATTAGATTCTTAATTAAGAAGAATCCCTCATTATATAAAGTTATAAATATTTTTTATGATAAAATAGTTGTTTTAGTTTTATATTAAAAATCTTATATAATTCCTTATAGTTAAATATTAAAATATAAAAACTACATTATATTTAATTATATACTAATAAATTTATTAAAAGATAGAATAATTTCAGACATTGTTTTTCTATCTATATACAATAATAGTAATTCTATACTATATGAAACTTATTAAGTATAATATTATTAAATCATGATTTTACTCATTAAATATATAAACTAATATATAATTCTATGCTTTATAGTATTAACTGTCTTATAGGATATTTTTATTTCTTAAACTACAATTAAATGATATATATAGATTTTATAAGTTTTAAAAATAACTCAATGTTTTTTCATTTTCTTAGTAAAAATAAAATATGATTCAATTAATCATATTTTGTTTTTACTTTAGGTATTGACTATTGACATTAAATTTATAAGAATCTTTAATTTTTATCACTAACTTTCAATATAAGTAACCTTACAGACTAATAGTAGTTTATTCATACTAATTATCTATTATATTCATTTATTTTATATTATTAAAGTGTTTTTCTAATATAAAATTAATAACTTTTTGTAATTAAATAGCCATAAAAAAACTTCTATTATTATAATTAATAATAGAAGTTTTTTAAATTTTTATTATTTTTTAACTTAATTTTATTTTTACTGATGCATTTATATTTTAAAGTATCAGTAAAAGATTTATCCATTTTTTTAAAAAAAAGTTAATACATATATTAATTTAATTTTTATATATTAAAAATTAAATTACTTTTATTATCAATAATATTTAGAAATATTTTTTCAAAATTTAAAGTTTTCTATATTTTTAATACCTTAAAATTAAAAATATTTATATGTGTTTTTAAATATTTTTTCTATTATTGAGAGAAATGTTAAGTATTATTTATTAGCTATATATCTAGTGATATATAGACAAAATTAGAAATTAATTAGTTATATAAACTAAAGAATTTCAATTTATGAATTATTCATTATAAGATTTTATTTATAAAAACATCTTATTTTAAGATATTATCTTTATTTATATATTAAATAGAAAAATTAGATTTTTTATAAATTATAATAATTATATATAAATATATTTATATTATTTTATCTTATAGTTAATTAATCAAATTTTATAAATAAATTTAATTATTAATAGGAAATTTTATTTTATTAAAGGATGATGTATCATAAAAAACTTATGTAAAAATATTATAAATTAATTATTTTATAGGTAAAGATAAAGATCTTTATGTATCTTCAGCATATTTAAATATAATTTAATCAAAAAAATTTTCATCATCATATCTTGATTAAATAAATAATAGTTAATAATTGAGTTTTACATATTTAACTAAATAATATATATGCTATATAACATATATTAAATATTATTTTTATTAATTCAAAATAGATAAATTTATACCTTATTTTATTGGATAAATTAAGTAATTTAAAATAAATTTGATAAAAATAATTATTTTTAAAAAAATTAAAAAAATTGTTTACGTAATAATTTTATATTATCACGTAAATTAGCAGCTTGTTCAAATTCTAAATCTTTAACATAACGATACATTTCTATTTCTAACTCCTGAATTTTAATCTCTAATTCTTTTGTCGAAAGTTTCTTGTAATTTTCTATAATTTGTGATATTTTTATTTTTTTGTTTTTATCTCTTTTTGTTGATATAAATGATCCAACATCTAAAATATCTTTAATTTTTTTATTTATACTTTTAGGTATAATGCTATATTGTTTATTATATGCAATTTGCTTTTCCCGACGACGTTTAGTTTCTTTAATCGCTTTAGCCATCGAACCTGTAACTTTATCTCCATATAAAATAGCCTTACCATTAAGATTACGTGCTGCTCGTCCAATCGTCTGTATTAATGAATACTCTGAACGCAAAAACCCTTCTTTATCTGCATCTAAAATAGCAACTAACGATACCTCTGGTATATCCAACCCTTCACGTAATAAATTAATTCCTATTAAAACATCAAATAACCCTAAACGCAAGTCACGAATAATTTCAACTCGTTCAACTGTATCAACATCTGAATGTAAATAACGAACCTTAATATCATGTTCTTGAAGATAATCAGTTAAATCTTCTGCCATTCTTTTAGTTAAAGTTGTTACTAACACTCGTTGATTTATAACTGTACGTAAATTTATCTCATATAATAAATCATCAATTTGAGTAGTAGCTGGACGAACTTCAATTTCAGGATCAAGCAAACCAGTTGGTCTGACAACTTGTTCAATAATTTTATTAACTGATTTTTTTAATTCATACTTACCTGGCGTAGCAGAAATATAAATTGTTTGCGGAGAAAGTGCTTCAAATTCATCAAAATTTAAAGGACGATTATCCAATGCAGAAGATAGTCGAAAACCATATTCTATTAATGTCTCCTTTCGTGCTCTATCACCACGATACATGCTACTAATCTGTGGAATAGTAACATGAGATTCATCAATAACTAATAAGCTATCTGATGGCAAATAATCTAACAAAGTTGGTGGAGGCTCACCACTTGAGCGACCAGAAAAATAGCGTGAATAATTTTCAATACCAGAACAATATCCAAGTTCACTCATCATTTCTAAATCAAACTGAGTGCGTTCTTTCAATCTCTGTTCTTCAACTAATTTATTATTTTTTAATAAAAATTTACGTTTTTCTGCTAATTCGATTTTAATTTCTTCTATGGCTTTAATTATACATTCACGTGGAGTCGCATAATGAGTTTTAGGATAAATCGTAAATCTTGGTATATTATGTTGTATCTGTCCAGTTAATGGATCAAAAAGTAGAAGTCGCTCTATTTCTTGATCAAATAATTCAATTCGTAATGCATTTTTATGTGATTCTGCTGGAAAAATATCAATCACTTCTCCTCTAACTCTAAATGTACCTCGTTGAAATATTTGATCACTTCGGAGATATTTCAAATCTGTTAGACGATGTAAAATAGTACGTTGGTCAATAATCATACCATTAGTTAAATGAAGTATCATTTTTAAATAACTATGAGGATCACCTAATCCATAAATTACTGATACAGAAGCAACAATAATAACATCTCGTCTTTCAATAAGTGCTTTGGTAGCAGATAGGCGCATTTGTTCGATATGTTCATTGATAGAAGCGTCTTTTTCAATAAAAGTATCTGAACTTAGCAAATATGCTTCTGGTTGATAATAATCATAATAAGAAACAAAATATTCAACAGCATTTTTAGGGAAAAAAGCCTTCATTTCACTATATAATTGTGCTGCTAATGTTTTATTATGAGCCATTACTATTACTGGTCTGTTAATTTGTGCAATAACATTAGCAATAGTAAACGTTTTACCAGATCCAGTAACACCAAGAAGCGTTTGATGAGTTAATCCATCATTTATACCTTTGATTAATTTTTTTATTGCTATAGGCTGATCACCAGCAGGCTGAAATTCAGCATGTAATTTAAAAACTCTACTCATTTAACGTTCTCTAATAAATATTTATATCATATCAAAAAAAACACTTCTAATATCAACATATCTAAAAAAATAGATTTAAATTATAACTAATTATTGCATGTGTTTATTATTTAAATAAATAATCCTAAGCTAGAATAGTTATTTATATTATAAAAAGCTTATTTTATACATAATCTATTAATAATTTTATGAATTTCACTTTATTAATTTAAATATTAGCAATCATGTAAATAAACGTTATAATCTGAGTATAGATTAGTTATCATAACTTTTCTACATAAAATACATAAAATTATTAAGAAGAATAGCGGATAACTCAATAAATTATTTTTAAAAAAAATTTATAAAACTTTGATCTTGCTATCAAAAAAATAAAATTAAAATAATACTTTATTTTTTGATTTTATTAATTGTATGCTATATTAAATATATATAAAATAAATCTTTCTTAAATAAAAATATTTTTATAAAATTTTACTTAAATTAATAAATTTACCAATCGAATTTGATCTCCAATCAGGCAAATATGGAATAATGCCTAAACATGGTGCTGATAGCATATTTTGTAATGTTAACAAATAATTTATTTTATACTGATCTGGTAAAATAATTTCATTAGCTACCCAACCTACAAATAATAAACCGTCTTTTTCAATTGCTTGTGCTGTTAATATTGCACGGTTAATATAACCTAATTTAATTCCAACTGCTACTATAACTGGTAATTTATGTTGTACAAACCAATCAGCTAAAGTTTTCTCATTCGAAAATGGTGTATACCATCTACCAATACCTTCGATAATTATTAAGTTAGCAATTTTTTTTAATTTATTTAATCATATACTAATTATCTGCCAATCGATAATCTCTCCTGTTATCTGGTTAGCAATATGGGTGAAGTTCTTTGAGAAAAAGTAATAGGATTAACATCATGATAATTTAATTTTAGACTGCTATTTTTCATTAATAATTCAGCATCTGAATTCCTTAAATCACACATTAATTTATCACTTCCAGATGATATTGGTTTATAACCTGCTGTTATATAACCATGATTTGTTGCTGCTTGTAGCAACGCACAACTAACAACAGTTTTACCTATATCTATATCAGTTCCTGTTAAAAAAACATTTATTCACGATATAACATTCCATAAACAAGTTGATAAGTTAATGGGAATTTTTATTAATATAAGGATAATAATTGATTAATTTATCTAAGTGATTTTTAGTCATTAGACCTTGATATTGACGGCCATCTATTAAATAAGTAGCTCCAATACCCTTTAAAGATTGTATTAAAGAAGAAAATGAAGAGTAAATTAAATGTGAAGATCGTTGTTCAAGAGTATATGTCCAATTACTACAAATACACTTAATTTCTTCAAAAGTCATAAAAGAATTAATGTGACGATTATTATCAACTTCTTTCCAAGACTGTTGTAGTTCTATTAATGAACCTTTAATTAAAGTAGAAAAAGCAACTATTCCACCTTTCTTTGTAATACGATATAGCTCATTTAATGTAGTATATAAATTACTACACTACTGTATAGCAAGATGACTAAAACAAATATCGATACTTTCATTAGCTAATGGCAAAAACTCCATATCGGCTTGGATATAACTATTAGCTGTTTGTTTTTGTTTTGCAATAATTAACATGGATGAAGATAAATCAAATGCAATAACTTTTTTTCCTACTGACTTCCATTTCTCACTAAAATAACCAGTACCACAACCAGCATCTAAAACTATATTACTTGAAATAGAATATAGAGAATCAAATAAATATTGACCACTTTGTTGTTGAAATAACGCATTATTATCATAATTTTTAGCCGCTCGCCCAAAAGCATGAGCAATCGCTTGTTTATCTATCGACATAATAGTTAAAAAATTCATTTAACGCTTTTATTAACTGTGCAATATCAGATAATCGATGATTAGCCATCAACGCAATTCTTAGTCTTGCACTACCATGTGGTACAAGTTGGCGGACGAATTGCTTGAATAAAAAATCCTCTATGAAGTAAAAATTGAAATATTTGTAAACAACTGTAACTACTACCAATAATTAATGGCTGAATTGCACTATAGGAATTTAATAATGGGAAATTATAGCAATTAGATAATTTACGAAAGTAATCAATATTACGTTTTAAATTTTCTCTTAATTTATCTTCTTTACGAATTTGTTTAATAGCCTCAGATAATGCTACCGCTTGAGCTGGTGGCATTGATGTGCTATAAATTAAATGACGTGCATATTGTAGAAAATAGTCAATAGTCTTTTCATCACAAAGTAATGCCGCTCCACTAAGACCTAAAGCTTTACCAAACGTTACTAGTAGCAGTTCAGGTTTTATATTATGTAAATAACAACTACCTCTCTTCCTTGATCGCCTCTAACACCAATTCCATGGGCATCATCCACTAATAACCATGCATGCGACTCCATTGTCACTTTTTGCAATTGAGATAAAGGGGGCCACTATCACCATACATACTAAATATTCCTTCAGTAGCAACCAATATTTTACCTATATATTTTTTTACTGACAAAATATTTTTTAAAGAATCAGGTTGATTATGAATAAAACGTTTTAATGTTGCTGGTGATAACATTGCTGCTTCTAACAATGATATATGACTGAGTTTATCAGCTATAATACTATCATTTTTTTCATTAATGTCATAATTACGCTTTGATTTACGGAATATCCAGAAGTAAATAATAAAGCACGTGGATATCCTAACCAATCAGCAAGTTGTTGCTCTAATTTAGCATGAGCATTATTATAACCAATAACATGACCTGAACCTCCGCTACCCATTCTACATTGTTTTAATCCTGTTTGCCAAGCCTTAATAATTACTAAATTATGACTTAATCCTAAATAATCATTACTAGAAAAATTAATATACTATTTTTGATTGAAGATTACTGGTACGTACATCATTGTTCTTTATCATTTGTCGTTGACGCCATAATCCTTGTTGTTTGCACATATCAAGCTGACTGGTTAAAAATATTGACAAATTCATTTCATATATTTCGTTATAAAAATTATTCTATATTTATCTATATTATAATTTTTCTCTAATCTCTTATTTTTTTATTAGTAATTAACTATAGATTTTTAGTTGTTTAGATTAATATTTAACTTTCGAAAAAGTTGTTGATCTTTATCACGTTTTTGATTACTAGACGTTAATAATTTAGAACCATAAAAAAGAGAATTAGCTCCAGCCATAAAACAAAGTGCTTGCATTTGTTCATTCATCTGTTCACGACCAGCTGAAAGTCTTACAAAAGATGTTGGCATCATAATACGAGCAACAGCAATAGTGCGAATAAAATCAAATGAATCAACATCTTTATTATCTTCAAATGGTGTACCTTTTATCCTTATTAATAAATTAATTGGTACACTTTCAGGAATTTTAGGTAAATTAGCTAATTGAACAAATAAAGAAGCTCGATCACTAACTTTTTCACCTAATCCAATAATTCCACCAGAACATAGCTTAATACCTGTCTGACGAACTTTATGAATAGTATCAAGACGATCTTGATATGTTCGTGTAGTAATAACAGAATGATAAAATTCAGGTGAAGTGTCTAGATTATGATTGTAATAATCAAGTCCAGCATTTGCTAATTTTTTTGCTTGTTGAATATTTAGTTTACCTAGTGTCATGCAAGTTTCCATACCTAATTCTTTTACTTCTTTCACCATCGTTTCTAGATGATGCATATCACGTTCATGTGGATTTCTCCATGCAGCGCCCATGCAGAAACGAGTTGAACCTGTTTTTTTAGCTTCTCTAGCAAATTTAATAACATGTTGAACATTTAATAATCGTTCAGTTTTTAATCCAGTCTTATAGTGAGCGCTTTGAGGACAATATTTACAATCTTCTGAACAGGAACCAGTTTTTATTGATAATAGAGTACTAATCTGTATCTGTTGAGGATCAAAATGTAATCGATGAATTTGCTGAGCTTGAAAAAGTAATTCAAAAAAAGGTATATCAAATAATATTTTTGCCTTGTTAATCGTCCACGGCTTTTCTATTTTCACCATTTTCTCCTGAAATAAAAAGTATTGCTAGTTTAAATAACCTCGTTATTATATCAACTGAAATAAATAAAATGAGTTTATAAAATATAATAAACCTAAATGATATCGATTTTAATGCTAAACATATATGGCATCCATATACTTCAATGATTCACAACCTATACCAGCTTACAATATCGTTGGAGCCTCTGCTGTTGAACTTGAATTAGCTTATGGAAAAAAATAATTGATGGTATGTCTTCTTGGTGGGAAGCAATTCATGGTTATAACCATCCAATACTTAATCAAGCTATTAGACATCAATTAACTAAAATGTCTCATGTTATGTTTGGTGGTATTACGCATCCAGCCGCAATTGCTTTATGCCGACAATTAATTGATATAACTGATGATAAATTGTGGAGTGTATTTTTCTTGCTGATTCTGGTTCAGTAGCTATAGAGATAGCATTAAAAATGGCATTAGAATATTGGCAAGCACAAGGAAAAATACGTCATAAATTTATTGCTTTAAAACATGGATATCATGGTGATACCTTTGGTGCTATGTCAGTTTCTGATCCAGAAAATTCAATGTATAATCTTTATTATGGCTTTCTACCATCACATTTTTTTTATTCAAGCGCCTCAATGCGGTTTTTATCAGCAATGGCAATCAGACGATATTCTTCCATTACAAAAAATTCTAATTGAACAAAGTGATAACATTGCTGCTATTATTATTGAACCGATTATTCAAAGTATTGGTGGTATGCGATTTTACCATCCTAATTATCTGACAGAAATAAGAAATTTATGTGATTACTATAATATTTTATTGATTATAGATGAAATCGCTACCGGATTTGGTCGTACAGGAAAATTATTTGCTTATCAATATAGCGCAATTATACCTGATATTTTATGTTTGGGTAAAGCACTAACTGGTGGTTATGTTACTTTATCCGCTGTACTAACTAATCGATATATTGCAGACACTATTAGTCAAGGTAAACCAGGTTGTTTTATGCATGGACCAACTTTTATGGGTAATCCATTGGCCTGTGCAGTAGCCAGCGAAAATATAAGATTATTGAGGAGTAATCCATGGGAAGAATGGATAAAAAAATTGAAACTCAATTAATGGATGAACTTTTCCCTTTAAAAGATCAATCACAAGTTGCTGATGTACGAGTCTTGGGTGCAACTGGAGTTATTGAAATGAAAAAGCCGTTAATATAATTGAATTACAACGTTATTTTATTTCTGAAGGAGTTTGGATTCGTCCATTTGGTAAATTAATTTACATAGTTCCACCTTATATTATTACTCCTGAAGATCTTAATAAATTAACCAAAGCGATAAAAAAATAGTTATTAAACTGTAAATTAAAATATAATTTAGTTTTTAATTAAATTAGTTGTAATCCACATTGGGTTGATTCCAACTGGATAACGATCTAATGCGTATAGTGCACCACTAATCCTATCTATTTTATAAACTATAATATGATTAGACTTTTGACCGGCAACTAGCAAAAAAATACCGTTTTGATCAATATCAAAACCACGCGGTTGATTTTCTGTTGAATAAATTGCTATTGGCAATAATTTCAACCCATCTTTTGTTATTTTAAAGTGACGAATAATACTACTAGAACGTTCACTAGCATAAAGATGCCGACCATTTGGTGTAATATGAATATCTGAAGCCCAAGGTTTAATTTTTGATCCAATAGGTAAAATTTTACAACTTTGTGTTTGTTGATACGTTTTAAATTTAGAATAAACATTAATAGTTGCATCTAATTCATTTAAACAATAAAAAGTATTTTGATTTAATGAAAATACCATATGACGTGGTCCAGAACCTTTATTAGTAGTAATCTTATTATCAGTATCTTCAGTTAAATATCCATCATTATTAATTTTATAAATTCGAATATGATCCTCACCTAAACAAGGAACAAACAACCTTGAATCATCAAAATTTATTTTGGAAGAGTGAGGATACTTTAAGTTACTAATTGATTGAATCGGTGATCTTGCAATACCATGTTTATCAATTGGCAACACCATTAAATTTCCTTTATGATATGATGGAACAAATAGCCAACGACAATAATGATCAATTTCAATATATGTTGGTGGTGATTGAATTGTTGTAATTGCCTGCTGGCTTATTTTAAGTTCATCTGAAATAAGATAAGTGATAATCGCAAAATAATCATGAACACCAACATAAAGATGTCTACCGTCATAACTAATTTTTATTGGTTGTACTCCATATGGTAATCTCAATTGTTGTAATAATATTAATTTTCCATTTTTATCTATTTTCCAAACATGAATTTGCTTACTTTTGTAACTTGAAACATATATTGCCTGTTTCATTGATTCACTCCAAATAAATTTTCCTGCAAATAACTTCTCTTTATTATTATAAAGATTTAATATTAAATAATTATAAGGATAATATAAAAATATAAGTATTAAAAAATATTTATCATCTTATTTTTATCAAAATATTAATTCTTTTTAAAAAAATATAATTATGATATTATTAGTTATATTATTTACTAGTAAATACTTTTTATACTATTTATTATAAATATTAAATATATCTTTCTTAATTAATAAATTGATATTTAAATAATAAAAATATACTAAATAAATATAAATTTCCCGTTAAAAAATAATTTTTATAAAAATAAATAAAAAACTTAATTAAATTAATAAATATGAAATAGATAAAAAATATTATAAATTGATATTTTTTTATTTAATACAAACAATACTTAAATCTAAGTTTATTTATTATATTTATATGTTATTTTATTAATTTTATAACTTTTTACTAGTAATAAATAAATTTTGAAAAATAATTTATTATTTAATAATAAATTAAAATATTAAGTTAAACTTAATTAATGATATAAAATAATAATTAAAAATTAAAGAATAGTAATAAAATATAATAATAATTTAAATGATAAATATATAGTAAAGAAATTATGTGGATTATAAATTTTAATAATATAAGAAATTATTAATACAGTTCTTAAAATAATAACTAATGATAACTTTTTTTACAAAATTATTAACATCTATTTATCAATTATTATTATTCATATAACTAATAAAGAAATAATAAAAAATCATAATTTTTACTAATCTATTAAAACTAATAAAATTTTAATAAAAAAGAACCAATTTATAATATTATATTTAAATTATATTAAATAGTATCGATATAAAATATATAAAACTAATATATTTTTTAAAATATATGAAATAGATATATTAATTATATAAATTGGAATTTATGAAGGATATTATTTAATAAATTTTAATATAAACAAAATATATTTTAAAATCTAAATTTATTATCGATAATATGATTAATATTTAATTTAAATTCTAATATTAATTAATTTTAAAACTAATAAACATAAAAATTAAAATATACTTCATAAAAAAATAAGGATATTTTTCCTTTTCTAAAAATTGTAAAATAATAGAGAACTATAAATTATTTAAACTAATAATAATTATCAATATATAAATAAAAATAAACTAGAGATTACTTGTAAATAATTTCAAAAGATTTGGATACTTTTATTAAAATATTAATCTTAACAAAACTAAAATAACTGAATATTAATATATTAAAATAAAATTTTAACTTATATATTAATTATTTTTTTGGTTAAAAAATTATTTTTAATATAATTTAATTTTGATATTTTATAAAAAAATTTTAAAAAAATATTTTATCTATGATATATATTTAAAATATTGAATTTAATCTCTATATAAAAAATATAATATTAATTTAATAATGCTTATGAAATAGTTTTGAATTTAAAAAAGATGTTATTTTTTATTGTATAAAAAATTAATTACTTTTTTTTAATAATAAATAATTATAAATAATAATTTATTATTTTTTGATTATTTTAAAAAATAATTTTTAAAAATTTATAACTATTAAACTTAAATAAATATAGAAATATTATTTAATAAAATAAAATATTAAATACTATAGTAATATAATATATATAATCTTATATAAATTACTAATATATTAATATTAATTATAATAAATAATTAAATTTATAAATAATTATTGCTTATTAAAAATAAAAAGTAATAATTTTAAGAAATCATATATAATTTGATAAAGTATTAACTAAAAAATAAGAAAATTTCTCATAATGAATTTGAAGATTCATATTAAAATATATTACTTAATAAGTACAATTTTATTGTTAATGAGTATAACTAAATATAAATTTTAATATTATTTAAAATTAAAAGAAATTTTTATCAATAAAATCAAACCAAAATTTTATAATTCATTGATTATTAAATCATCTTACTAATTTAATAATTATTTAACTAACTATTTATTTTTATTAGTTTAGTTTATTTATTTTAAATAAAATAGTTATAATTTTATTATTTATTTTCTTAAAAAATTCTAAATAAATAATTCATTAAAATACACTATTAAAGATTAATGTTTAAATTAAATTATATATCACTATTATTTTATTAAATAAAAATTTATTCTTAATTATATATTATATCATGACTTTAAATTTTAATAAAATATTTTATATTTAAAAAAAATTTTGTAAATTTAGCAACTATAAAATATTTATTGTTAAAACATAAAAATTATTACTATTATTAAAGAAATCATTATTATTATTTAGTTAATTTTATCAAATGATAAGTTTTATTCGCATTATTAATTTATTTAAATAATATTTTATATATTAAAATTATTAAGCTAAATGGTATTTAAGCATTTTAAATCATAGAGTTAATAAAAAGAATGATTAAAAATTAATGAATATTTTAAGATATTTTGATAGTATAAATATTTAATGCATATTATGATATTATAATATAACAACAGAATACAAAATATTATTATGAAACAAACATTAAGATAAGTTGATTTTTATTTTAAAACAATATTAAATTAATAATTTATATATAATTTAAATATCGTAATTAATACGATTACAATTATTTAATATTTACCATTTATATAAATGAACTTTATATTTATAAATTTTGATTTATAATCAAATTATTATTAAGAAAATTTTTCTTAAAATTAGTAAAGAATAATTAAACAAATATTTATTTATAATATAAATAATATTAAAACTTTATATTTATAATATTACATTAAACTTAATAAGTTTATAAGTAAATAATGTGATATGTTTATATTCAATCTTAATTAGAAAAGATATTAATTACCATAATTATCTAAGATAGGATATTTCAATAGGTATAATAGTAGTTATTATAAACTAATATATAATATATATAACTATTAATTAAAATAAAAGCTAATTTATTTATAAATAATATAAATATACATTATAAAAAGATAGTTTTTCGAAAGTTATCTACATTGTTATATAATAAATCTATATTTTCATTAACAAATATTAATTAAAAAATAATTTTTAAAATATACTAATTAATTATAAATTCTTAATTCTAAATCAAATAGATTTTAAAAGATATTTATTATTAACTTATCCATTATTTAATACTTAATATTCATATAAATAAAGTAACAATATTTGTTTAAACAAAATTTATTTTTAGATTAATTTATATATATAAAGAATTTATAACTGCAGCTATTAATATATATTATAAATATTATTAAAATTTCTTTTAATAATATTAAAAAGAATTCCTATTATATAACTATAGATCTCATAAATATTTTTATTTAATTATTTTTTAGAAAAACATAGTAATTATCTTAAATAGCAATTTATATTAATTATATAAATGATAATAATTTTTTAACTATATTAATACTTAAAATACATACTTAAATAATTGTTATCTTACATAATATTAATTAAAATATTATTTAACTAAAATATTCTTAATATTTATATTATAATCAATAATTTTACATATAAGAAAAACTAAAATTATATTTTTAATATTTATGGTGATCATAGAAAACACACACAAGTATTTTGTTAACTAGTTAAACTTATATTTCGATAATAATAATTGTATTATATTAATAATAAGCATAGTATTTATTTAATAAAAAATTTTAAGATCAAATCTTTAATAGATATTGAAAACGATTATATAAGATAATAAGGATAATTTATTTTCATAAAATTTATAACTTATCCAAAATAAATTAACAATCAATAATTATATCTTATTATGTTTTTATATTTTTTAACTATACATAGTTTTTTGAATTAACATTGACAATATCTATTCATACTCTTAATATTATTCTTAATTTATTTAAATTTATCTTTAAAATATATTAAATAATATATTGATATTTTTCTAAATATAAAAGTTTATTGTAGAGGACACAATATTATATTGTTTATTTAAAAGTATTGTAATCTACTAGTATTTTATGTAGTAAATTATATTGAATAAATCAAAATATAGACACTACATTCATTAAAAAATATTTTTAGATAAAAGATAATTAATTAAAAATAACAGTAAATAAAATATCAATTATTAAGGATAAAAATCTTTATCTATTATGTTGCCATTTTTATATGGCTAATAATATAAATTAATTAAAATCTCTTATTTATATATAATTTATTTAAACATTAAAATTTTATCTTAAAAGAACATAGTTAATATGTGATACTTTAAGATAATAAAATCAATAATCATGATTCTAGAATAATCAGGATTATTTTGTTTTTTTATCTAATAAGTAATAATATTTAAACTAATTAAGATTTATTAACAATTATAAGATAGTCAATATTATTAATAGTTAATAAATTTCTAAGAAATTAGATATACGAAAATTAAAAATAACTATTATAATAACAGAAAATACTTTTAATAAACTAATAATAAGTTTATAATTTTATATATTTTATCATTTATAAAATTAATTTTTAATAATTAATTAATAAATTAACATTAGAATATTACTGTCAATATCGTCTTTTGAATTATTGAAAATAATTAACATTATTTATTTATATGAAGAATTTTTAATATTTATTAATAAATATTTTTCATTTGTCTCATAATTATTAATTTAAATATATCAACCATTTTAAAATTTTTAATAAGTTAAGGTATTATCTTAATAAGAAATAATATCCTGTAGTATTTATTTTAATTTAATTAATTTTGTTTTCACTAAATAAAAACTATTTGTGATAATTAATATAGTATTAATATTTTAAATTATTAATATTAGCTATTTAACAATGTGGCTGGTTGGTTTATTATGAAGTAAAATTAATCAAAAATCATCAATTATAATTCATTAACCATTAATAACTTTACTATAGTTTGTATATTACTAATATTAATTTGATTTAGTTATTAAATTTTATTACTTTAATAATTATTAAATTAATACTTTAAGTATGTTAAATAATATCATTAATTAAACTTATGTTTAATAAAATAATTTATATATTATTGATCAACATCATTAAAGTATAAATACATAAATAAGAGATTATTTTTATTTAATTTATCTATTCAATATTATATATAAAATATAAAAATTAATAATTATATAATTTACATTTTTTCATGTGATCTAATAATATTTTATATATAAACTATTATTTAACATAATACGAAACTTGAAGTAATTGTTTTATTATTTCCGTTATTAAATTTTATTTAAATTATTAATAAATAAATGTAATAAATATCATTATTTAATGATATATTTAATTATTGATAATTTATTATTTTATTATTTTATTATTAAAATAATAAAATATATAACGAATATTATAAGTAATATGATATAAAAATTTAATAATCTTACTGATTTAATTAAATCAAAATATAGAAAATAAATAAAAATATTTGCTTAATATCTTTTAATAAAAATATCATAAAAAATATTATTTATTATAATATTTATAGTTTAAATAATATTTAATTTATAATTGTTAGAATTAAACGATAAAATTATTAATTTGTTTATCATTAAAATAAAATAATTCATATATTTTATATCATATATAAAATATAAATAATTAATTAAATTTTTATATAATAATTTAATTAAATGAAAATACATCATTTTCAATTCTGTTGTAATTATATTATTACATCAGATTAAATGATAAATTTTAAAATTGATAATTAACTATGCATTTATTAATAAAGTAAAATAACATTTATAAATTTATTAACTAAAAACATAATAAAATTGAAATATTTAAAATAAAAACCTTCGATAAATATCTATTTAACTATTTAAATAGTATTAATTAAATTTTATTATGTGAAATAAAATAATTAGCTTTCTTATCTTACATTTATTTTTTAAATAAGATTTTATAAAAATGCAAAAACTTTTTTTTAAACTACTTTAGATATAAATAAATCATTTTAAAGATGAACTTATATAAAGTTATTTCCTAAAGTAGAAAAATTATTATTGATAAAATTGATAAATATTTTAAATGAAATATAGAGATTTTATTTACTACTTTATGGATTTTTTATAATCTTATTATATATAAAATAATATTTTAGACGATATTATAAAAACAACTGAATATTATATAAATATAATATATCTCTTTGATAAAGAATTATATTTTTTTAAAAATTAAAAACTAATTTATAAATTTTTTGTTAGTGTTAAAACTATTATAATTTGTAACTAATTAATAAATTTACCTTTTTTATAAAAAATTTATTTATTATTAAAAATAATGTAATAATAAATTAAAGAATATTAAAATTTTAATTTTTAATAAATTTAAAATGTAGATATTTGTGTTCATTTATTTTTTATTTAAAAAAATAAAACAATAATTTTACTCATTATATATATTTATATAAATTATTAAAGTTTAAATTTATGTTTAAAATGCTCTATTATAAAAAATTATATTTATATATATTATTAAATATTATTAAATATTATTAAAAATAAATGAAGCCTATCATTTATAAGATAGGCTTCAAGGAATCCATTTATTTTTAACTAATTTTAAATAGCTGTTACATTAGCTGCAGCTGGGCCTTTCGAACCATCTTCAATGGTAAATTCTACATTTTGCCCTTCAGCTAGGGTTTTAAATCCATTTCCTTGAATGGCAGAGAAATGAACGAATACATCTTTGCTACCATCAGAGGGAGTGATGAAACCAAAGCCTTTAGATTCGTTAAACCACTTCACTTGACCCTTCATTTTATCAGACATGTGCCTTTTCCTATATAACAAATAAATATTACTGCGTTTGACATTAGACAGGTATATAAAAGCCTACATCACTATTTAATTATAGAAGCACTCAGAAAGAAACGGTCGAAAGGCTATCAAGGATAACGCTACTCATAACACATTAACTTAAATGTCGTAAATAAAATAGATCTGTTTATTAGACTTTATTGTATTAACGCACAAATAATTAATAATATCAATAGTTTTATTCTTTTGTTTATGAAAAAAATAAATTTTATTTAATGAACACTCTTATTTAAAAGTAAGTTAATTAATAAATAATAAAAATTATTTAATGAAATTAAAGATATAATCTTCTATGTTATTTATTTTAGAAAAATCTTAATCAAGAAAGATATTTATTTATTCAAATAAAGAAATAAAATAATATTTATTATTGAAATAATTTAATATTGTAATTTAATATTAATATTTATCTATAAATATATAATCATTAAAAGAAAATATTATAAATATTTTAAGATAATTATGAAAAAAAATTATATAAAGTTAATAAATAAGCTGTATTTTAATATTAAAGACTTAATTAAATAAATAATTTGATTAATTTATTATATTTTATTTTTATATTTTATAATCAGTTTTATTTTATTTTTCATAATTTTATTGATATCCTTATATTTAAGATTAAATCGGTATATTTCTTTTAAAAATATTAAAATTATAAATTTAACTATATGTTATAATTATAAGAAATTAATTTTTAATAAAGTAAGAATATTTTTTAATAAAAATACTCACTAAACCAATTATTTATAATCAAATTAAAATTAATTAAAAATATTTTTAAATAAAAAATTTTTATATATATCAAAATTATATCTATGTAATTTAATAAATTTCTTATATTTATGCAAAAATATTTCTATATAATAAAAAGAGTATATTTTAAATTAAATTTTTATCGTAATATAAAAAACAAAATATTATATTATTAATTATTGACATTTACATAAAAATAACTAATATTTAATGGTTTTTATTATGTAAATTCCTCCATAGTTCAGTAGGTAGAACGGCGGACTGTTAATCCGTATGTCACTGGTTCGAGTCCAGTTGGGGGAGTCAAATAACTTTAACTTACTTTTTTATTTTCACATTAATTATTAATTTTTTTTATAATAAATTAATACATTGTTTCATATTTAAAGAATATCTTTTTTTGTTTATTTTAATTTTATCGATCATATATTAGAGTAATATACGCTTGTATCTATTTTACATACTTAATTTAAAATTAAATTCAATTTTATGGTAAAAGTTACTACTAACATTAAAATTCGACGCCCAGATGACTGTCATGTTCATTTTAGAGATAAAGATATATTAAAACTTGTTGTACCTTATACTAGCAAATTTTTTGGACGTGCAATTATTATGCCAAACATAATGCCTCCAATAATTAATATTAAACAAGTAAAATCTTATCGAAAAAGAATAATTAGTGCGATACCTGTAGGACATAAATTTATACCATTAATGACATGTTATTTAACAGATCAGAGTAATGCAAAAATAATAGAAGAGGGTTTTAAACAAGGAGTATTTATTGCTTGTAAATTTTATCAATCTGGAACAACAACTAACTCTAATAATGGAGTATCAAAAATAAAAAATATTTATTCTATTTTTTCTAAAATGGAAAAAATAGGAATGCCACTTTTAGTTCATGGTGAAGTTATAAAAAGTAATATTGATATTTTTGATCGCGAAGCTTATTTTATTGATGAAATTATGGAACCTATTAGAAAGAATTTTCCTAGTTTAAAAATTGTATTTGAACACATCTCAACTAAAGAGGCTGTTCAGTTTGTGCTTAATGGTAATGAAAACTTAGCTGCTACCATTACACCTCAACATTTAATGTTTAATAGAAATCACATGTTAGTTGATTGTATAAAACCTCATTTATATTGTTTACCTATTCTAAAAAGTAAAGTTCATCAAAAAGCATTACGTCAAGCAATAACTACAGATTGTCAGCGATTTTTTCTTGGTACAGATAGCGCACCGCATATAAAAAATAAAAAAGAATCTGCATGTGGTTGTGCAGGAGTTTTTAATGCACCTAATGCTCTTGCAATTTATGCAACCATTTTTAATGAAATGAATGCTATGGAAAATTTTGAATCATTTTGTTCATTAAATGGAGCTAAATTTTATGGATTACTTGTCAATGAAGGTTATATTGAATTCAAACGTAAAAAAATTATTATTGCTGATAAAATTTCTAAAGGTAGAAAACATTTAATTCCTTTTTTAGCCAATCAAAATGTTGATTGGGAAATCAATACTTTATGATTTCTATTATATAATTAGTATAAAATACTATATTATTAAAATTTTAATTATCACCATTTTCAATTATGTTATTTTAAATTTTAAAATAACTATTTCGTTAATATAGAACTATTATTTCATAATATATCTTAAAAGATATATTTTATTAATAATGATTAATTATCAATATTAGTTTATTTTTTTTCTAACAATAATTTTATAAAATAAGAATAAAACAAAAAATATAGATAAATAATTAATATCTTTTTTTTATAAATTATCAAATAAAGTTATATTATATAAATAAAATTAAATAAATTAATATCAAATATTAAAATATAATATTATGTTCTAATTAAATATTTTATATAATTTATTAAAAAAAATTAATGTTTATAAAAATAATATTTACTTTGAAAATAATAATGTTGTGAAATGTCTTTCTTATTTTGTTTATATTGTATAATATATTATATATTGTTATATTAAGTATTTTAACAAAAAAAATTTTTAAATATATATAATATTTATTTTATATTTATATATATTTATCGTTGTTATAAGTAAATTAGTAAATGTTACTAACAGATCATTATTTTATTACATCTAATAATTTTTAATAAAATATTTAATATTTAAAATAATAAAATTAAATCTTTAAATCATTTTTTATAATTATAAATATTTTATTTTATCTATAATTGATTTATTTTTTATAAAAATAAATCAATATATTTTATAAAAAATATAATTAAATATTGAAATAAATAAATAATAAATAGTTATTATTCATATTGTTAAAGTTTTTAACTTGATAACAATATAAAAATAGACTCTATTAATGTAGACTAAATAAAATATAAATGATAAAAACATCTCCTTTTAAAATTTCATATCTCTATCCTCAATATTGGCTAATATGGTTAGGAACTGGTCTTCTTTACTTATTGGTTTTACTACCTTATCCCATTATCTACTGGTTAGGAATTCGCCTTGGGCGATTATCTAAATTTTTTTTAAAAAAACGACTGCGAATTGCAAAGCGTAATTTAGAACTTTGTTTTCCTAATATGAATAAACAAAAACAACAAAAAATGATAAATAAAAATTTTGAATCAGTAGGTATGGGATTATTTGAAACAGCTATGGCTTGGTACTGGCCTGATAAACGAGTACGACGTTGGTTTACAATTAAGGGACATAATAATATTGAAAAAATTCAAATAACAGGACAAGGGATCATAGTAGTAGGAATACATTTTCTAACATTAGAATTAGGTGCTCGTATTTTTGGTATATTAAATCCTGGTATTGGAGTTTATCGCCCTAACAACAATCCAGTAATGAATTGGTTACAAACTCGTGGACGATTACGATCGAATAAATTTATGCTTGATCGTAAAGATATAAAAGGCATGATACGTAATCTTAAACAAGGAGAAATTTTATGGTATGCACCAGATCATGATTATGGTCCTAAAAAAAGTGTTTTTGTACCATTTTTTAAAGTTAAGTATACAGCTACTACTATGGGAACATATATTTTAACTAAATTAGCAAATCCAATAATGATACCTTTTACCCCTAGGCGATTAGCTAATGCTAAAGGTTATGAATTATTAATTCAGCCAGCAATAACCGACTTCCCACAGAAAGATGAAATATCTACTGCTATTTTTATGAATAAACTAATTGAAAAAAAAATTATGCAAGCACCTGATCAATATATGTGGTTACATCGTCGATTTAAAACAAGACCTGATAGTATGCCATCTCTTTATGGCGATCTTGATCATATACATGATTGATATAATTATTGATTAATAGTATTATATATTATCAAATATAAATTTATTATATTTTATTTATAAGATCATCTTTTATTAATCAATTATTCTAAAATTAATAACTATCAAATAAAATATTAAAATTATCATAATATTTTATTAAGTGATAGTTTTTGTTATTTTACGTAAACTTTTATAATTTAATAAAATTAAAAAATAAATTTATTAAAATATATTAATTATATTTTCAGTTTAAATACCTTTTTTATAAAAATATATTTTATATTTATTTTATTAATTAATTTTATTAACATTTAATATCTGTACTTATATTTATATCTAATTTAATCATTAATTATTGATTTTAGTTAAAATAAATAATGAATTAGACAATCCATGCTAATGATTAAACTAATTTTCTCATCTTATATTTAAAAATGCTGTGAAAAAAATTTTTAAAAACTTTCATAAATTATTTTAAGTTTTTAAAAAATTTTTTATAATTAATAAAACATTTTATAATATTATTTAATTTTGAAAATTTTCTTTTAAAGATAAAATAGAAAATTATTTTTATCTATTATAACATAGGTTTTCTTTTTTAGTGATTTTAAATTATTTCAATGCAACGATAAAATATTTGAGTTTAATTATTACATCATGTTTTTTAACTAAAAATAACTAATTAACATTAATTAGAATATCTATAAAATTTCATATAAATTATATGCATACTACAGAAATATCACCATTATTTATTAAAATATTTAATAAATATAATTTAATAAAAGTGTAAAATATATAATACATTACCATAATAGCATTGATATTTATTCAAGTATATAAAATATTAATTATTTTAAAATTGATACTAATAAATTAAAAAACAAAAAATATATTATATGTTTTATAATAGATAAATTAATATTTTTAAATTATAATAAATTTATTTAAAAATAAATTTATTTTTAAACGATTTTAGCTAAATTATAATAACTTAACATCAATTATTAAAATTGATACTTTAAATAAAATACAAACGTTATTTTAATTTAAAAATCATGTATAATCTTAATTAAATTGATAATTTTTATTATATTTATTTTATTTTAATTTTATTTTAATAAATATCTAAATATTTTTATTAATATGTTATCTATATATAATAATATATAATATTATCAAAATAATATATGTTAAACTATTATTTAATTTTTTTATACATTTTAATCAATATTTTTATTTTTTATAAGAAAAAGTAATATTATTAAAATATAATATAGAATATTTACATCAATTTAAAATTATTTATATCATAAAACGTAATATTTTTAAATAAAATACTATTAATTTAATTTATTAATAATATACTTAATTGATAATAAAATCATAACAACTATTTCTTATTTTTTATTAAAAAAATAAAATTTCTAATTATATTTCTTTATGTTTTTATAAAAAAATATAATAATAAATAATATAAATATTCTATAAAAGATATAAAAACTATAATTATTATATACCGATTCTAATAAATGATCAATTCATAAATTAATCATTTTTTTAATAAATAAAAACATTTATTTTAATAGAAAAATTTATCTATATTTAATATTTCTTTTTTTTAAAGTATATTTTTATTATAATTAAAATTATAATTATTATCTTAATATTTATATTTTATAATTTAAATTATAATAAGAAATTCAATTAACTTTAAGAAAATATTTAATTAATTAGTTGATATAATATAACAATTATAAAAATAAAAAATAAATATATATCATTTTTTTTATTGATATTAATAATTATTTACTTTAATAAAGTAAAAGTAAAAAGTTCAATTTTAATAAAATTCTATATAAAATCGGATATTAGTTTTATATAAGTATAATTTAAAATTATAAAAAATAATTATAATTAATTAGTTAATTTATGAAAAGAAAATAATATAGAATAGTTTAAACTTTTTTTGTTTAGTGATAATTAAGTGATTACTGAAATAAAAAGTTTAGCAAAAATACTTTTTTATTTTATAAAATTTAATATTTTATATGTAAGAAAAATTCTTTTATAAATTTAATTTAAAATAATTAATAATATTGATTATATAAAATTAAACAACTATATTACTTACTATAATTTCTTATAAAGTAATTTTAAAATAATGAATATAATTACTTTCTTATTTTCATTAAATATATTATATTATTTTATATATATTATTATTTATATTATTAAAATAATAAAAATTAATAATTTAAACATATAAATAACAATATATCTCAAAGCTATTATTTATTATTTTAAAAGCAAATATAAATAAATTATTAAAATACAGTAAATTTATTGATTTATAATTATCTATATGTGATTTTAATTTTATTTTAATTGATAATATAACATAATTATTTATAAAGTAATTTATAAATTACTTTACTCATAAATAATTAAATTGATGTTATTAAATAATCATTTTAACTTATCGTTATAATTATTCATATTTATCATTTATAGTAATAAAATATTAAAAGTTAATTCAATATATTTATATTAATAATATTTTATAATCTTAATATTTAAGACTATTATAATATTAATATGCTTAACAGATCAAATTTAATTAAAATTTAATAATCTTTATTTTAATTAAAATAAAGATTATTAAAAATATTTTTTATTTTTAAATCACGATTTGTACTTATTTAATATATTTGTTTGATATAGAAATCATGCTAAATATTTTTAAAAATATAGTTAATTTTTTAAAAATTTTTTTAATTTAATCATTTTTTTAAACAAAAAAATATCATAATTATCAATAAAATAATAATACTTTTTCCAATTAATTATATTATATAACTAATTAGAAAAAAAAGTAAAAATATAAATTTATTCAATTTGTAAATTTAATATTTATTCAATATTTATTATTATAAAATTTTAAAAATATCATATTTTAAATAAATTTATTACTTATTAATACTAATTATATATTACGCATATCAATTATATTTTTATTTATTATATATAATAAAATATATCTATTTAAATACAAATTTTAGTTTTATATATTAATAATATCACTGACTTAAATAATATAAAAAAATTCAAATATTAAAAGTAATTTTTAAATTAATATATTTTACACTATATATCCATATATTATAAATAATTTATTTAAGACTATTTAATTATTAAATAATAAAGATATTATATTTTTAATTTTAAATAATTATTAAATTAACTTTAATTTTCTTATTTTTGAATTATCATCTATATCAATTAATAATCATTTTCAATATAATTATATTTTACTAGATTAGCTAATATTTATGTTATAACTAATAAGTTAATTTTACTCAACAAAATCATTAAATATTATAATTAATAAAAAATTTACTTATTTTTAGATAATAATCATTATATTTTTAGCATAAAACGCTATTAAAATAAATTAGATAAATTATTAATTTTAATTAATTAAAAAATAAATTAATTATTATTTCATTTTAATTTTGATTTAAAATAAGTATAAGTTTTTTATTTTAAACTTAATATAAATTTCTACTACTGCAGAAAGTAAATATAGAAATTTATATTTTATAAAATATTTAAAATAATTTTATTGAAATTAAATTTCATCATAAATAATTATTATAATAATAAACAATATATTTTCGCTTGTTTATATTAATTAGGATTTTAATTAAAATATTAAAATTAAAATATTAAAAATAAATTTAATAAAAATATAATTTAAAGATAATTTTTTATAAAATTATGTAATAAATAATATTAAATAAATTAAAATAATCAATAATATAAAATAAAAATAGATAAAATTATTAAAAATTTATTTATATGTATAACATTTATTAGATATACAAGAGTTTTACTAAAATATAATATTTAAATAATTCGATTCTATATACGATTAAATCTATATAATTATTATTCTTTGAAATGTATATAAAATTATTTTATGTAAAATTTAAATCAAAAAGATTATAAACTAAATTTCAATTATGAAAAATAATAGAAATTTATAAATAAAAACTTTTTTATTCTAATAATAATTTAATCGTTAATCAATTAATATTGATTTAAAATTAGTTGTTAGATTTAAATTAAAATTTAATAATATTTTTATATATAAATATTATAATAACAAAACTTATATATTATATAAACAAAAGATAAAATATTATATATATAATATTTTTTAATAAATAAAATTTAGAAAAATTAAAAATTGTTAATAAATTAGAGTACTATTGTAACAGTAATATATTTATAGATAATATTAAAAATAATTTATATAAAATTAATTATAATTTAAAAATAAATATTTAAATAATAACTATTTTAGATGAAAAACCAATATTTTCCTAATCATTATTTAAAATTTACTTAATAAAAAAATTACTTAAATTTAAATAATTTTACTATAACAAATTTATTCTTATTTTAAATACTTAATTATATTTATATTACATATTATAAAGTATGCATTAATAAAATTTATTAAAATAATGAATAAAAAAATTATTTTTTAAAATTAATCTATAATATATATTATATATCCTTATAAGATATATAAATTAATTTATTAAAAATTTTATTATTTTATCCTGACTTTTTATTATGTTAATATTACAATTAATTTTTGAGATTTAAATTATAAATATAATTGTATATTTTAAATAAAAATCACTTTAGTATTTATTTATTATTGTAACTAACTATATTAATGAAATTAGAAAATCTTTATTTTTGCAAAGATTACAAATAATGTAATTTTAATTTATTTTTAATTCCTATTACATAATTCAATTTTTCTTTCTATATAAAAAGAAATTAGAATAATTATAAAATTTCAATTAATAATTAACAAGAAATTTTCATAATAATATTATGTAATTGTTGTAATTTAAATTTTGATTTAATTGGATTATGTTTTAAAATATAATTTATTTCTATTATTAATTAGCTCTATAAATTATTAACATTTAAATATTAATAAATAATAAATCTTAACATCATTAATTAATTTGAAAATTTTTTTTATAATCATATTTTCAAATAATAATAAATTTTAATATTGTAAGTATTGCAACACTAAAAGAATTAAAATAATAAAATTATTAATATTTTAATAAAATTAAATAACTATTATTTTATATATATAAAATAATAGTTATTTAATTATCAAATTCTAATATAATTATAATTAAATTTAATTATAATTATAAAGCATTTCATTAAAAATTTTTTAAAAATGTCTAAATATATTTTATTTAAAATAAACATAAAATATATAGATTAAATCTATTAATACTTATTTTAAAAAATACTATTTTCAAATTTATTAAAATAACGATAAGATATATATAAAATTTTAATATAATATGAATATAAAAATAAATTATATATTATCTTAATAATTTATTAGAAATTTAAGTAACTACCTTTTTAAGATAGTTTTAACTATTATATTATTATATGACTTTATGTTTATTGTATATAGAATAAAATTTTTGTTATAAAAAAGCTATAATTAAATATATAATTAAGATTTTAAAAAAAAAGTTAAAAAATCTTGTAAATATTTATTGTAGTTATAATAAATTTATTAAAAATATATTAATATGAATAATATTTTATTTAATATAAGTTAATATAATATAATAATAATAATATACTATAACTAACTATAATTAAAACTAATTAATTTGGAAATTAATAATTATCAGTTAATATATAAAATTAATTCCATATAAAATATGGTAATTATTAATAAAAAAGAAATATTATATTTTATATATAAATTATTATTTTTTATATTTACAATAAAAATATATATTATAAATTTTCAATTCAGTATATATAAGCAATATTTAAATAATTAAAAATATATTTTAATTTATTAAAAAAATAAATTTTTGAATAAAATTTAATAAATTAAATTAATTTAGTATACTATTTACTTTATTTGTACTTTTAATACTAATTTAGTTATATTATATTAATTAATTATTTAAATAAAATAAAAGATAAAAAACATTATAAAATAAAGTTATTCTAATTTTTATTAATCTACGTTTGATAAATTATATTACTGAAATTAAATTTTATATAAGTATTATTTATAAATAATTTTAAAAATATAAATACTATAAAATAGTATTTATATTATATATTAAATAATTTATTTAAATAAATTTAATAACTGAATTATAAAAAGATATTTTTTAATTATAATCAATTTTATATGTAATTTAACTAAAATACTAAATAATATTATTAATTATAATAAATCAATTCATAATTTTATATTATTATATGAAAAGATAAAATGAATAATTCATATAAATTAATAAAATCAATATTAAATTTATCCTCATCCCTAATCAATATAAAACATAAAATAATTTAATCATTGATATTTATCACTTTTATGATTATTGAATTCTAATATAATTAATCATATGTATTTAATCTAAGAAAATTAACAAATATCTTTATATTTTTTTTATTACATGCTTTATTTATTAAATAATAATAAATTTTAATTTTAAAAATAAAAAGATTACTTAAATAGTATTTTATGTTACATTTAAATAATTTAAATTATTTATATAATTTATTATTAATTTTAATAAAAGTAATATTTATGTAAATAAATAATTTTAAATAAAATTAAGTAAATTATTATAGTTTATTTAATTTATCAAATTATTTTATTAAAAATATTATATTATAGGAGAAATATTTTAATGGAACTGATCGAAAGTTTTAATAATATTCTCTGGAATGGTATATTAATCTATTTATTGCTAGGTGTAGGTATATATTTTACTCTAGGTACTAGACTTATTCAATTTAGGCATTTTGGGCATACTTTTACTATATTAAAGAATAGTAATAAATCAGATAGCTCAGGTATATCATCTTTTCAGGCTTTATGTACAAGTTTAGCAGCTAGGGTTGGTACTGGAAATCTTACAGGTGTTGCAATTGCATTAACTGCTGGAGGACCTGGTTCTATTTTTTGGATGTGGCTTGTTGCTTTAGTCGGAATGGCCACCTCATTTGCCGAAAGCACATTAGCACAATTATATAAGATAAAAGATAATAAAGACAATTATCGTGGTGGTCCAGCATACTATATGGAAAATGGCCTTAAAATGCGCTGGATGGGAGTTCTTTTTTCTATATTTCTTATTATCACATTTGGTCTAGTATTTAATTCTGTTCAAGCTAATTCAATTGCTCAAGCAACATCAGTAGCTTTTGGTTTTAATCAATTTCACGTAGGTATTATACTTGCAATAATTTGTGGCATTATTATTTTTGGTGAATTACGTTTAATTTCTCAAGTTGCAAAACTCGTTGTGCCTATAATGGCAATTGCTTATCTAATGTTAGCTTTTTGGGTGATGATCAACAATATTGAACGTTTACCAGATGTTTTTTTATTAATTATTAAACATGCTTTTGGTTTTCAAGAAGTTATTTCTGGAGCTTTTGGCTATAGCACTGCTCAAGCTATAACACAAGGAATACAACGTGGTCTATTTTCAAATGAAGCTGGTATGGGATCAGCGCCAAATGTCGCAGCAGCAGCTTCTCCATACCCACCACATCCAGTATCTCAAGGATATATGCAAATGTTAGGTGTTTTTATAGATACTTTAGTAATTTGTAGTGCAACAGCAATTATTATAATTTCTTCTGGCGCATTAGATAACTCAGATAGTATTATTAGTGGAATTGAATTAATACAAAAAGCATTTTCTTTAGCTGTTGGTGACTGGAGTAAGATTTTTATTGCAATAGCTATTTTTTTCTTTTCTTTTACTTCAATTATTGCAAATTATTCTTATGCAGAAAGTAATATTGTTTTTTTAAAAAAAAAAATATATCTAGAATTGTACATTCTTAAGTTTGCTACATTAGGAATGATTATTTTTGGATCGATAGCAGAAATGCCATTAGTTTGGAAATTAGCTGATATATCGATGGGATTAATGACATTAATAAATCTAATTTCAATATTAATGTTATCTGGTATAGTATTTAAGCTTAACAAAGATTATAATCAACAACGAAATGTTGGTAAATTACCAACATTTGATATAAATGCTTATCCTTATATTAAAAAAAATGTAAAAGATGACAATATTTGGAAAAAATAAATTTTAAAACAATAAAATAAGAAAGCGTTATAATATAATCAGTTATCTTATATGATAACTGATTATATATTTTATAAATTATTATTTTATTAAAAATAATAATTTATATTAAAGAGATTTTAGTTATTTTTTTAAAAAACTTATTTATTTTAATTAAAAAAAATAATTTAGAATAAATTTCTATAACTTATTTCTTATCAAAAAGAATTTATAACATTAAATATTAATGAGATTCTCTTTTTTATCTAATAGAAATAATTAAAATATTATTTTATATATTTATTTATAAAATATATTTATCTAATGTAAATTATAATTATTCTGTATTGATTTTTTTTAAAAAGTTATCATATTTAAAATAAATATTATTATATTTATAATATCACAACAATTTTTCTTTACTAAAAATTAGTATAATTTTATTATATTTTTATATTATGCTTATCTATAAAATATTAAAAAAATCTTTAGAAACTAATATTATAATTATAGATTATTTTTTATAATTATAATTCATTATCTATATAAAATTTATATAAACTTATCAACTAACTTATTGATTATCTTTTATAACTTATAATTAATCAATCTTTTAATAAATTATTTTTCTATGTAAAACATTTTTATAATTTAATTAATTTTTATATATAATAAAACGTTCTAATATAATAAATATTGTATTTATTTTTTTATTAGTATAAAATTCAAATAAATTTTATCATAATTTCTATTATTATTTTTATCATCTATAATAATTTTTATTATAATAAATTTGATTAATAATTAAAATTATTAATTTTATAGTTAAATAATATATATTAACTGTTGATAAATAAAATATATAATTGATTTATTAATTTTTAATTTAATATTAATATATTTTAAAAATGGTAGAAAATAAAAATTAATTTTTTTATAAAAAATGTAAATATATGATAAATATAAAATTTAACATAATGTTTATTTTTTAAAACTATTTTTTAAAGATTAAAATCTTATCAGTTAGTTAATAGTTTTATTTAAAATAATTATAAACAAAATTTATTTTATTTCTTTAAATATTTTAATATATAAAATAAAATATTTTGACAATAAAAAATGAATTCTTCTAATAATTGTTATCTTTATTATTTATTATTATATTTATTAATTTATTACAAAATAAATCTTATAATTATATATTATATAATATTATATTGTTTTTAGATATAAATTAAAAGAGTGATTATAGTTTTTAAGAGAAATAAATTTAAATAACTGGATATTAAGTATTACATATATTATCTTTAAAATATTAATTTTATTTACAAAAGAAGTTAAATTAATTTTATTTAAACTAATTATTTCAATTTTATTTGAATAGACGATAAAAATAAATAAATTAATATAATAATATTATTAATTTAATTTAATAATATTGTATTAGCTTTAATAAATCGAATAACTTTGATTATTATATAATATAATACATCAATTATATATATAATATATAGAATAACAAATATTAAAATAAAAAAATTATATATATAAAATATTTAATTTTTTGTTATTTAATTTTAATATTTAAATTTTATTTAAGATAGTCTGAAAAAAAATTAATGCTTTCAATAAACATTTTTAATATATTTTTATTAAATCACTTTTTATCAAAATATTTATAAATTAGAATAAAATAAATATTAGTTTTAATTAAAAAAGCTTAATTGTTATTTAAAAAAATAATTTTAAATAAAATGTATTCTAATTTATTCTGATTAATATAGAATTATTTTAAAACAATTGAATTATTTTATTAAAATATAATGAAATATAAATAAAAGAAAATAATTAGTTTTATTTAAAATATATAATGTAATAACTTACTATTTTATTAATTAGAAATTTTTAAAAATAATTATTAAAATTTATTATTAGTTTTTTTTAAAATATATAATGTAATAACTTACTATTTTATTAATTAGAAATTTTTAAAAATAATTATTAAAATTTATTATTAGTTTTTTTTAATTATTTCTTAAATATAAAAATATTTTTATTAATTTTAATTGGATTAAATAATTATTTGAATTTTTCAATATAATACTAATTAACTTGAGTAAATATTTATATTTAAAATTAAAAAATATATACTAATTCTGATTAGTAATCTAATTTATTTTTATAATAATTAATCTAATTGATTATATAATTGAAGATATTTATAATAAAAATATTAATTTTTGATAATTAAAATATTAGTAATTATTGTATAAATTATTTTAGTTTCAATATAATTATTATTAAATAATTATTTATAAACATCTGAATAAATATAAAATATTTTTAAAATAAATAATAAAACTAATTCATATTATTTTTATTATATTAGTTCTTTATTTATATGATAATTATCATATTTTAAATAGATGTAGTTAATGATAAAAAATTGTTTATTTTTACTATGATATTAATCATATATTATATTTTTTTAAAAAATATAAATATCACTATCCATAAGTTTATAATGATTTAAATAGATATTTATATACTATACATTATATATTATAGATTATATCTTATCAAAAATAAAGTTTGATATTTTGTATATTAAATAAAATAAATAAATAAAAATTTTTTTATTGAATTTATTATAATTTTAATCTTAGTAACATTTAATTACAATTTAATCAATTATTTACTAAATAATAAAGAATTATAATTACGAATATTTTTAATTATATAATTTAATAATTAATTAAATTTTTATATTTATTTAATTTTTATTTTAGTTATTATTTTAACATCAATAACTAAATTTATATTTAAATTATTATTATATTGCTTTGATTATTATATTATAACAATTTTTTATTTATAAAAATTATAATAATAAATTTATTGATAAATTAGAAATTAACAAATTTATTTAAATTTATAGTTGTTTATAAGTTAATTAATCTTTTATATTTAATATAAAATTAAGTAATTTTCCTTCGAGTATTTAACTAAATACATATAGTATTTAATGATATTAATAAATATGATTAAATAACATTAATAGATAATTTTGTTAATACTATATTTTTTATATAAAGATATTTTATAAATAAAAAATTATGAGCTTTATATAAACATTAATTTATTTAGCTATTATTTAATGTAAAATAATATATGTATTAATATTTATTAATATATATATTTATATCGTTTTTACTATTATTAAAAAAATAAATATGATACGTATCATATTTATTTTTTTAATAATATATTAATAATATACTAATCATTATAATAATATTCATATTTTTTATATAAATAATTTTTTAGTATAAATAGGATTAATGATAAAATCGGTAGTTTATCTGACTCTATATTGATTTGTTTTATATATTATAAGAATATTCTTGAATTTAATTATACAAGTAAATATATTTCTGTTTTTTTATTAAGAAACGTATATAGATTTTTATATTAATAATTAAATATAATTGTATTTTTTATAATAAAAAAGCAGTTATTTTAGTTTTAAATATGAATAAAAAATTCATATTTAACTAACCTTAACTATAAATATTAAAAATTGAAAATTATCATTATAATCAATAATGTAGTAATATCCTATTACAATAACTAGACTTAACAATAATATCTTTTAAGAAAAAATTATAATTTTTAGGAATATCATACTTAGTTAAAATATTAATATTTAAATTCTAAACATTTAATTTCTTTTACATAGTAAAATATCTAGTATCATTATTTAATTATATTTCAAGAAATTAAATGTAATCAGCAATCTTCTATATAGATTAAAATTAATAGATTATTTTATAACGTATAACTTAAATATTTTAATACTTATTTATTTTTAATGATTTTTATTTATATGTAAAAATAAAATACAAATAATTTTAAATTATAAAAAAGATAAATATAGTTGTTTTATAATTATTAAGTTTCATTATAATTTAAATTTAATTTAAAAAATTTTTTATTTTTAATAAAATAAAAATAAATTTTTTAGTAGTAAAAGTTTCTTTTAAATATTTGTAAAATATCATCAATATAGTAAAATTGATTGGATCATAAATATTATATCTTTTAACAAAAAATAAATAATAAATATTCTATTTACATACCGATATATTTACATTATATAAAATATATACATATTAAAATTAATATATAAATATTGATTTTTAGAAATTATATTTAATCTAAAATTATAATTATATAATAAAATTTATTAATAATATTTAATAGTTATTTTTTTTAAAATTTATAATTAAATTATAAAAAAATGAACTTTATATAATAACAATTAAATATTTTATAAAAAAACTGAACTATTACTATTGCAAAATGAGAAAATTTATTCTCATATTATTAAAGAATATAAAATTGATTATATGTTATTTAAATAAATAAATTAATATTTATATTTTAAATATTAATTAAGCTAAAATAGCTATTTTTATCATATTATTATATTAAATTTAATATATACTTACTTAATTAAATTTATAAATAATAAATACTGTTTTGATAAAAAATATAAAATAATTAAAATTATATAATAATATATTAAATAATAGAGGAATAAAATATTTTATTTTTATAACTAAAATGATTAATAAGTCATTTTTTTAAAGAAATAAAAATAAATAATATTAAATATCTTATTTATTAGTATAACAATATTTTTATTCTGATAATTTTTATTAAAATAATAAATAAATTATATATTTTAAATTCAAACTATATTAATTTTAATTAATAAATCAGCTAATGTTAGTAATAATTTATATTTGAATATAATATGAAATTTATAATAAAAATTATTACAAAAATAGTTTATAAATTTAATTTATTTAAATCAAATTCTTATTCATTTGATTTCCACTTCTTACTATAATAAGAGTGATAAACACATTAATAGTTCATTTGAACTATAATTTATAATTATAAATATTGATTATTTTCTATGTTAGTCTATGCTTTTAAGTTATATAAAACATAAGAAATTAAAATCTTATATTTTCGTTTAGTATGTTTTTTAATTATTATTTTAGTTAATTTTTTTATTATGAAAAAAGTTTAATTAAAGACTATGATGCTCTCTCTAAATCTAATTTTAAATAAATAAAATTATCTGAATATTTATTCACCTATTATTGACATATTATAATAGAAAATTATATTTCTAATAAGTATTATTAATTATATAATAACAGTGATAAAAATTACATTAATAATCCGTTTTATACTCTATTATAATTATTTATTTAATAGATAATTATAATAAAGTATAAATAACCAAAAATAATTATGTATTATGCTATAATTATAGAAATTGTAGTATTTTTTATATTACTATAAAGTTGAAATATCAATATAATTATTTTTTACTACATACAATATCATATATGGTTATATTTATGATATTTATTGAAATAGATATATAATATCAGATTTTTAATTTATTTTGATTATATTTACTAATCTGAATCCATTATAGAAATGTATTGTAAAAATAATATTGTATTATAATTTATCTACTGCATATAAATTTATAATTATTGTAGTATTTTCTTTAATTTCATTTATTATATTAACATTAAGTGACAAATATAATTAATAAGTATTTTCTGCTAGTTTATTATCGTTTATATTACTATAGATTATAAACGCTATAGAATCAATGATTTTCTATCTTAACATTATCTATAATAACAGATAAATAACTAATATCTTGATTCTAGATAGAATTTATTATTAATTCATTATTTTAAATCAACTCAATTTTTAGTTTTATTATTGGATTTTATTGAATCCTATAGATATTGATTCATTGAAGTTGGAAAAGTTCTTAAAGAGGTTAAATAAAGTATTATTAATATATATATGCAATAATACTTTCATGAAAATATTATTGCATATATATTATTATATTTAATTATTTTACTTAATGCATTTTTGTTTAATAAAATAAAGAAAATTATAAATTAGTTATTTTTATTATTTGAAATAGATATTTTAACTGATTTCAATATATATCATTGATATAAATTTAATTTTTATAACACATTAATATTACATATATTAAATATTTTTAATAAATTTTGATATAATTAATTAACATAATAAAATATTAATTAGATATATATTATTCAGATATTTTAAAAAGTTATTAACTTTTTAAAATGATATATTTTATTTATTTTAAAAATAATAAAATGACTATCTATATGATAGATGGATATTTATTTTGACTTAATAAATTAATAATAGAGAAATTTTATTATTAAATTATTATCTATTATTATATGATATAATAATAGATAATAATAATTTGTTAATATTACTTCTTTAGAGTAAAAATTATTCTTAATTATTGAATTTTAAATTAATTAAAATGTTTTATTTTAAAATCTTTTTAAATAAAAAGATTATTTATAAGAAAAATATTATTAATACTGAAAAATAAATTTATATAAATTTTATCCAATATAGGAATCATTTAATTATTAGTATTTTAAAAAAATTATTCAATATAATTGATGGAATTATATAAAATATAATTTAAAACATAAATATATATTAATATATTATATATCTTGCTTAAATTTTATTTCAACGATATTAGTAAATTAATATAATTGTTTTTATTAGTAAAATTTTATTAATTAAAATTACTATTACTTAATATTGAAATATTAATAGTTATATTTTTTATTCAAAATTTTTTATTAATTTTGATTTTTAATTTATATTTAACAATTAAATATTTTCAATTAAATTATTACTTAAATTTTATTAAATATTATTTTTTATTTTAAAAATTATATTTTATAAATAAAAAACAAAAGAAAATTTATTAAAAATAAATAATCATTTTTAATAATTATCAAAATAATATTCTCTTATTTATTGAAATAATATATTTCTTTAATCATTTTTTTATTAATTAATAATTAATTAATTTATTTAAATTAATATATATAAAACAGTATTTAAATTATTATCGTTAAATAATTTTAATAAATAGTAAAATAATCAATCATTAATTAATTAAAAATTTTAAATTTTAATTATAATTAATTGTTATATAAAAAAATTTTTTACTTGAATATATATTTAATAATAGATATAAATTAAAATAATTTATTTAATATGATTTATTTTATTTAGTTAAAAAATATTTATCAAAAATATCAATAAGACTATATGTATTCTATTAATAATTAAATATAGAAATAAGAATTTTTTTAAATATTTTATATAATATATTGATTAATAAATATTACTTATTGTAATTTTACATTACAATAGTTTATCTGATATCAAAATAATAATTTTAAATAGAAAAATTAAAAATAAATATATGTATGATATGTAATTAACTAAAAATTAATAATAATAAGAAATTATTTTCCATAATTATAATAAATACATTAATTCTGATAAAGAGTTTTTATTATAGTGTCTGAACTATTCAAACCAAAAATATTTTTAAAAAACTTAATTAATCAACCAGGTGTATATCGTATGTACGATGCATCTGAAAAAGTTATTTATGTTGGTAAAGCGAAAAATTTAAAAAAACGTTTATCTAGTTATTTTAGAAAACAGGTAACAAATAGTAAAATAGAGCAGCTTGTTAAAAATATTGCTAAAATTGATATTACAGTAACGCATACAGAAACAGAAGCTTTATTACTTGAACATAATTATATTAAATTTTATCAACCTCGTTATAATGTTATATTAATGGATGATAAATCCTATCCTTATATATTTTTAAGTGCAGATAAATATCCTCGTTTAACTATGCATCGTGGTAATATAAAAATAAAAGGTGATTATTTTGGTCCATTCCCAAGTATTTATGCCGTTAAAAAAGTATTATCTTTATTACAAAAACTTTTTCCATTGCGTAATTGTGAAAATAGCGTTTATCATAACCGCTCTAGGCCATGCCTTCAATATCAAATTAATCGTTGTCTTGGTCCTTGTATTAAGAAATTTACTGATGATTATAAATATAATCAGCAAGTAGAATGTGTTCGTCTATTTTTATTAGGTAATGATCAACAGGTTATTAATCAATTAATCAAAAATATGGATCAAGCTAGTCAAAATCTTAACTTTGAAAACGCAGCTTATTATCGTGATCAAATAAAATCTGTAAAAGTAGTAATAAATCAACAATTTATCACAACTAATACGAAAGATTTAGATGTAATCAGTGTTGCTTATCGTTTAGGAATTGCCTGTATTCAAGTACTTTTCATTAGACAAGGGAAAGTACTTGGTAGTCGTAATTATTATCCAATTATACCAGAAAATACACAATTAAGTGAAGTTGTACAAACATTTTTAGGACAATTTTATTTACATGGCAATAAAATTCGCTCTTTACCAATAGAAATATTATTAGATTTTTTTTTACCAGAAAAAACACTATTAGCTAATTCATTAACTAAAATAGCTGGACGAAAAATTAAAATTCAAATAAATCCACGAGGAATAAAATCTGAATTTTTAAAACTAGCTCGTACTAATGCATTAACAGCATTGGAAACAAAAATTTTAGAAAAATCTACAATTAAAAGAAAAATTGAGGCATTAGCTAACTTGCTAGAATTAAAAAAAATTCACCGAATTGAATGTTTTGATATCAGTCATATTGCAGGACAACAAACCGTAGCATCTTGTGTTGTTTTTGATAATAATGGGCCATTACGTTCAGAATATCGCCGTTATAATATAATTAATATTACTCCTAATGATGACTATGCTGCTATGCATCAAGTTTTAACTAAGCGTTATGATAAATATCTAGATAAAAGTAAAATACCAGATATTATTTTTATTGATGGTGGAAAAGGACACCTAAAAAAAGCAATCAATATATTTAAGACATTAAATGTAAATTGGGATACTAGTCAATTAAAACTAATAGGAATAGCTAAAGATAAAACTCGAAAACCAGGCTTAGAAAAATTATTTTTTAAATCTAATGATAAAGGTTTATCATTACCACCAAATTCATTAGCATTACATATAATACAAAATATTCGTGATGAGTCACATAATCACGCGATTACTGGACATCGTAAACGTATGATAAAAATTAAAAATACTAGCACTTTAGAATGCATTAAAGGTATTGGCCCAAAGCGTAGACAAATTTTACTTAAATATATGGGTGGATTGCAAACTCTACGTAATGCGAATATTGATGAAATTATGAAATTACCAACAATTTCATTTATATTAGCAGAAAAAATTTATAATGCATTAAAGCAATAAACATATTGGAATTATATATATTTTATTTTGTCTAAATATTCATAGGATATGATGCAAATAAATATCCCAACTTTATTAACACTTTTCCGTATCATTTTGATTCCGTTTTTCGTGTTATTTTTTTATCTTCCTTTTTGTTGGGCACCTTTTTTTTGTGCATTTTTTTTTATCGTTGCTGCGTTAACAGATTTATTTGATGGTTTTCTTGCTAGATTTTGGCAACAAACAACTAAATTTGGTGCATTTTTAGATCCTATTGCTGATAAGATTATGGTAGTAACAGCATTAGTATTAGTGACTGATTATTATCATTCCTGGTTGATCACATTACCAACAGTAACTATAATTACACGTGAAATTATTATTTCCTCATTGCGAGGATGGATAACAGAAGTAGATAAACATAGTTATTTATCTGTTTCTTTTACAGGAAAATTTAAAACAACAGCTCAAATGATTTCATTAACTGTATTGCTATGGCATCCTAATATTCAAATTAAAATAATTGGTATTATATTACTTTATTTTTCAACAATTCTAACATTTTTATCTATGTTTCAATATTTATTTATTGTTTGGAAAACTTTAAATAAAACTTAATAGAAATTATCAAAAATCAGTAAATAAATAAAATTAATAAATAATAGTATTGACTCAATAAAGGAAACAAGTAAAATGCAGCGCATAAAAACTAATTAATTTTACTTTTAGTGTATATGTTGATTATATTATTATAACCAAAATAAATACGCGGGAATAGCTCAGTTGGTAGAGTACGACCTTGCCAAGGTCGGGGTCGCGAGTTCAAGTCTCGTTTCCCGCTCCATATAATATTCTACTATATTAATAAATTTAATATGGCGCGTTGGCAGAATGGCAATATGCAGCGGATTGCAAATCCGCATACCTCGGTTCAACTCCGGGACGCGCCTTAAATATTTATATAATCCAAAAAGCCCAGGTGGTGAAATCGGTAGACACAAGGGACTTAAAATCCCTCAGATTCAAAACTGTGCGGGTTCAAGTCCCGCCCTGGGCATCATATATATTAACTTTACTATTATGAATAAATTAATATAAAAAAAGATATTTTATAAATATTTTATAGTAAAAAAAATTTTTTAAAACTTTATTAATTTATTATTTGCTTACAATATAGAAATAATTTTAATTCTTATATTTAATCTTGAAATATATTATTAACATTTATAACATATATAATATTAATTATTTTATTATAAATTTCAATTTAAATTTAAAATATATTATGATTCTAAATAATAAAGAAATTAGATTTCTAGATTAATCTATTTGAATTTTCTATCTTATTTAAATTTTCATTACCATATATCATTAAAGTTATTTCGCTAATATTTAAGGACTATATACTACTTATATAGTATATATAAATGGACTAATTATTACTTTGCTTAATTATAATTTTTAATAATTAAAATGATATCTTCAAGTCATATTGATTATTTTATTTATAAAACTCTATTTTTATTTTCTAAATCGATGTTTATTCATAAAATAAATTAATTTTTCTTTAATAAAAGATATAATCTTAAATATCAAAAAGAGGATCTATTTTAACTTTATATATGTAAATATAAGTGAGTAAAGCATATTGGAATTTAAATTATTTAATTAATCTTTTTTAAAAAAAAGATTAAATTCAATATATACAATATATAGCTATATAAGTAAATTTTTTAAAATTTAAGAGATTTTATATTAATTGTTTTGTCAATCCGAACTCATAGTAAAATCTGAAATCAGTAATATAAAAGTTATTATATTAAATACTCTGCTATGCATTTTGATTCTATAAATCTATTTTAAATAGAATGTTATTTAATATTTTTATTTTAATAAGATCAAACATTACTTTTCTAAATTAGAATATTTTTTAAAATGTTTTAATAATCTTTTTTGATTTAAAAATAATTTAATAAAATTTTCTAATACAAAATATTATTGAATAAATCAATAATATTTATTCATTAGTATAATTATTCCTATAAGTTAATCATGTAACTTCTATAAAATTAGCATTGAAGTTATATTAAAGCTATAGAGTCTTATTAACTATTATTAATATTATTATAAATTTTAAAAAAACAAATTATAATTGACACTAGAAATATGACAATAATGATTAATTGTAAAAACTATTTTATATTTTAATTATTTTTAATTTAAAATTAAAAAACATAAGTTTAATATTTTATATATATTTATTATACTTCTTTAGTAATTAATAGTATTATAATTAGATTATTTTATATATGAAAATAATCATTAAATTAATTTATAAAAATTTAACTACTTTAAATAAAATTAAACATTATTTAAATAAACTTTATATTTTATTAAATATCTGTAAAATAGATAGTATTTTTACTATATAATTTTTATTTTTAATAATATTAATTATAAGTTTTTAAATTTATTTATTTTAAAGTTAATATAGATAATTTGAATTAAATTATTAATTTAAACCTTTTCTAAAAATAATAATATAAATAAATCAATAATATGCAAGAAATGAATTATCATAAAACCAATAAACGACTAATTATTTACTGCATAAATGAAAATTTCTTAATTTAGTGCGTTTAAATTTGATTTTTCTATCTAAATATGGTTATATAAGTAAGATTAAGATATCTTAATATGAAATAAATATTATTAATAATATTAAAGATCAATATATATGATAAATAAGTTGGATAAAATTAAATTTTTTCGCTTAATTTCAATTAAGGTTAACTTGTCTTTTAATTTAAATACTTTTTTAAATTAATATTTTAATATATCAAATTTATATTTATATTATTCAACTATTATTTAACATATATTTAGTTAAAAAATTTTCTCTATAATCTCAATTAAATACATACATACGTTACTCTTTAAATATATTTATAACAATCATTCTAGAATTGCTAAAATTAAAATCTAAGGTAAAATTACTTTTTTATTTTAAGCTCTATTTTAAATATTAAATAATCTCTTCTTTATTAAAATACTATTATCTTCTTAACTTTTTTTAAATAATTTTGAATATAATATTAATTTATATTTAAAAGATTAATATAATAACTAATTTTTCTATAAAAATATTTTTATATAATTCAATTTCAAAAATAAATCTCTTATTTTCTATTTAAAATCACTTTTACTTTACTTATTATTATTTTATCAAATATATATAATAATGATTTTATCAATAAAAACAAAAAGATGAATAATAAACTATTATGTCTAATAAAATTAGACAAAAATTTATTATATATTTTTATACTATTATTCTAATATATAATATAAGAATAAAAAATAAAATATCTCACTACTATCCCGCATAAATTTAAATTATATTAATAATTTAATAAGTAAATTAAAAAAATGATAATTAATTTTCCATATTAAACGCAAGAATCAATATTTAGATATTTTCTAATTAAATGATATATATCTTTACTTTAATATAAAGATAATTCATTTAATATTTTAAATTGATAAATAATTAAATCGTTAATTAATTATCTTATTAAATAATATATAATAACTAATACTCTTAATTATTTTTACGCAATTAAAATTTTATAATTACTTAAAAGAATACTTTTAATATTATATAAATTATCTACATATCATTAATAATGATTTTTTTAAAACAATTAATAAACTTTTTAACTTAAAAAACAAAAGAATCATACCAATATTTTTGGTTATCAAATATTTACTTACATATCTATTTTATTCTAGTAAAAACTAGAAATACTTAAAAAGAAATATATTCATATTTTAATTAATGATATTAAAATATAAAATTTTTTTTAAAAAAATCATATACAATATATCATTGATTATGATAATTATTTGCTTACTTAAATAAAACGCAAATTCATATAAATTTAATTTATTATTGCTAATCTATTCGAATAAATTAAAAAATCTTAATTCAATAAAATAAAATTCAAATCAACTAAGAAATAACATATGATATAAATACGCTTATTATTAATAATATTATATATTAAATACATCTATTTAGTTAAAGATGAATAGATAACGATTATTTATCTTTTAAAATATAAATATTTTAATTATTTATAAAATTAAATAAGTATAAAATTATATATAAATATTATAACAATAAGATAAGTTTATATTAAAAGTTAATAATAAAAATAGAATTTCAAATAGTTTTTAAAATTAATAGAGAATTCTGAAGATAATATTGATTTTAGATTTGATAACTCATAACTATTCGCTTCTATATAACAACTCTTCATTTATTTATCGAAATAAAGTTTATTGAAACGTTAAAAAACTAGTAAGTTTATGGATGTAACTATTATAATTATAATTCATATAAATAATCATTAGGAATATGTTCATATTACTTTTACTTATTTTAGTAAATTTTCTTGTATCACTTATTATTTAATTATCATTTGATTTTTCACTCAGTATAATAAATTCTCCATAATTTAGATAATATGTTAAAAAATAATTAAATATTGTATAAATTTATATATTTTATATAATCTTTATATAGAGTAAATTTCATTGAAAATAAGAAAAAAATAATATATCTATATTCTGAAAATTAGAATTATAATTAGAATTAATTAGAATATTACTTTAATTATTTAAATTAAAATAATAAATATTATACAATATATCTTTATAATTTTAAATAAAATTTTATTTTTTACAATAATTTTATTACATAAAATTTGTTTCTTGATTTTAAAATATCACTTTATCTAACATTTTTTAAAATTATTCAATAAAATAAATAATATGTTATCAGTTAGTTTACTATAAATTTTATGTTATAAACTCTATTTGTTATAGTGTTCTACAATTATATGCACTATATTATGATGATATATTTTATATATAATAATATAAACTATAAATAAATAATAAAAATTTAAATAATTAAATTCATATTTTATTATGTATTAATGCATAATGATATCTAATCTTAACAATATCCTTTTAATATTTTCATTTTTTTTATTAAAAATTTTATGAATTTATACTTAACATTTTAAATAAAATATATTTATAATATTATTCTAAATAATTTTATGCAATAATTTTTATTAAGTTATTTAAAATATCCTTTACTAATAAAGTTTTATATTAATTAACAAAAAAACATCCATTTTAATTTATTAAAATATATAACACATAGTGTTTTTAAATCTTATTAAATCAATTCAATATTAAATTTAATGATATTTTAATAAGCTTTTTATATTATTTCAAATATTAATAATTAATGTCTAAGCTATTAAAATTTGTTTAATTAATTATAAAATACTAAAAATTTTAATTTTTTATTAATATAATATTTATATTTTATGAGTAATATATGATCACTAAATTATCTAGTTTTATTATTCTTATTTGTAATCCACTATAGAAAAGAAACTTAATGATAATATAAATTTTTCGTTATAATTTTATTAGACATTAAGTTTTATAAGTTCCATCTAAATATTAGAATTTAATTAATAATAATTAATTATTTTATATAATATGTTAATTATATCATTTTTATAAAACTTTAAACGAAAATATAATTACCATCTACTTATAGAGAATAGAAAGATAATAAATTATAACATAAAGAATAAATAAATCATTCATAAATTTACTTAGTTAAATGAAATTTAGAGTTAATTATTTTTATCTGAATACTAAAAGTATCTCTTTTTTATTTTTTTTAGTAAAAAAACTATATATGTATTACATAACCAATTAAATAAAATACTATATAAAAATATTTTATGTTTTTTGATCTATTGATTTTTATTTTTTATTATTAGATATAAATAGTTTAAAGAAATCTCTTTTCTGAATTAATCTTTATTATGTATTGTAATAAATATAGATTTTTAATATTATTATAAAATTTTATGTTTTGATAAAAAATCAAATTTTTATATTATAGAAAATAATTTTCATAATTATTACTATATGTAATCAAAGTTTTTATAGCAATAATTATATATTAAATAGAAAATAAATAATAATAACTATAAAGATGTACTTAACTATGTTTGTTGTTTAAATTATCAGTATTATACCAAATAACCAATAGTTGATAAGTATTTCTAAATGAAAAAATTCATAATTTATATTTGATATGCAGATTAGCAACCCATAAAATATCTTCTATCATACTATTTGCTTAGTTAAATAGTAAAATTACTAATTTGATGTAAGACTTTTTTTTAAAAAATGAATTTAAACTATAAAATGCAATATATTGTTTTATCAATTAATACCTAAAGTTATAATTATAAATTTTATATTATTAATATATTGAATAAATTAGAAGTATTTTAATCTCTCGATCCAAGATTCTAAGCTACATAAAATCTACTTAATTTGCATATATTTTAAGATATCCTATCTTTCTTAAGTATTTTTTCTTTAGTCAATACTCATAAAATACTTTTATTTTTTTATTATAATATAAAATTATACTAGGTTAATTAAATATTAATTATCTGATATTAAAATTAGTAAATAAAATAATTTCATTAATATACTAATTTTAATTCATTTAATTTTATTAAAGGAATAAAATCTCCTTGATTAATTAAAATATTAATTAGTTATTAAATATTTTAATTTGCAATAATTTATTTATATTAACTTATTTTATTAATAATTTTTTTTCAAAAAAAAATTTAAATTTTTATTAAAGGTTAATATTTATTTATAAAATAATTTATGTAAGTAAAAAAAATAACTTATTTATTAATATAATAATTTATGGAATTTTTTTTATTTTTATCATAAATATAAAACTTAAGAATAATTTTTATATTACAATAAAATAAAAATAAAATCAGAATTATATAGCTAATAATTAAACATTGTATCTAGCTATTAACTAGTGATCTTATGCGTAAAAATGATAACATAAACTTATAATTATATTTATAATATTTTATATAATAACTAAGAAAGAAAAATTTTTTGAATAAAATATATTTATATAAATTTCTAATATCCTTGATATTTATTTTTTATTTAATTATATATTTAATAGCTATTTTGTGATTAACTCAATTAAATTAATGTTACTTTTTAGTAAAATATAAATAATTATAAAATATTTAAAATTATCTTAACTAATAATTTTTATGTATATTTAAATAAATCAGGAAAATATGTATACTTTATTTAATTTTATTTCAATAAGTTTATATTTTAATTAAATAAATATATTAGTTAAAAGTTCTAACATTTCCTTTTTTTATATTATTAAAATTACTTAAAAATAGCATAATAGTAAAATTAATAAAGAAATAAAGCTTAACTGAATGTTAATTAACTGTAAATATCTCTATCTTTTTTTTTGATTAATAAATTTACCTTTTAAATAAGTTTCTAACTTCTATAAATTTATAGTTTTCTTATTATATTTTTTTGATATCTCACTTAATTTTAAACTACTTTAATAAAAATTTAAATTAACTTTTATTTAATAAATATATAATCATAATATTTATTAATAAATAATTTAAGATTGAATACAAATAATTATGCATATAATTCAAAAAGCATTTATATGTATTTATATATTTTATCTTAATATTATCCTATAAATTATAGTAGAATTCATTTACTCAGGCAAAAGATCAAGATGTTTTTATAATAATTAAAATAATATTCAATAACATTAGTAAATATATTAAAAATAAATAAATTTTCTGAATTCTCATTTCTACTGTATTACAATAATTCTAAAGATAAACTTATAAGTTTTAATGTTTTAAGCAACTTTATATAGTTATATAAATAAAGAATGTATTATATCAAAATAGTTATAATTTACTAAGTAGAAATTCAATATTATTTATTATACTTTCTATTAATTTTAAAAATGTTAAATATTGCATCTATAGCAAGAGATACAACTAAATTAATTAGAATTATATTTTATTTTAAATATTTTAATATTATATATATTGTTATAAATTTTAAATTTAATTATTTACTTTTTAATAAAACATTACCTTATGAAAATGATATTTTATATATAATTCTATATTTATTTATTTTATAAATTATTATAATTATATAGATTTTCTAAGATAAATAAAAATTATATTTCTTTATAATAACCATTAATTAAAGTTAAAATATAAAATATATTTTTTTAAAAATATTTTATTTATATAGAACAAAAGTTTATGTTTAAGTAAGTATTTAATATTCAAATTGGAGAATATAATTACTTTGTTTTTTAAAATTTAAAAGATTTATTATTAGAAAATTTTATTAAAAATTAATTTTTAATAAAATTAAAACAATTTATATAATAGTAAAAAGATATTTTTAGTACTTAAATATCTTTAGTATCGAAAATCAATTAAATTATCTCTGTTATCATTTATTTATTAATAAAGTTATTCGATTACTTAGTGATTTATTAAGTTTAAGTAATTTCTTAAATCATAAGTATATAAAAGATTGGATATATTTATTCATAAATATTTTTTAAAATAAAAAGCATTAAAATAAAGGAAAAAACTAAATTATTACCATTTTTTTATTTTTTTTAATAAAATATTAGTATTATAGAAATAAAAAAATAAATGTAAATAAAATTCTAAAATAAAAAAATAAATTTAAATTTATTTTTTTATTAAAATACATCATTATTTATATTAGATAAAGATAAATAATGAAACTAAACAATTTCTTTTTTTTATAATTTCTTAAAAATATCATTATATTAATCTTAACATCGATTAATTCAAGATAATAATATTTAAATTAATTAATCAAAGTTTTTTAAACGAAAATTTTTAATTATTTTATACTTATCATTTTAATCAAAAAATATTATAGTAATAATTACACCGTTTTATTAATAAAAATGTGAAAAAATAGATTTTTATTAGTATCTTAATTTAATATTCTTATTATATTCTATGATCTTAAGATATTCAATTTATTAAATATGTATATGTATTTATCATTATTATTAACAATAATTTCTTCATTAAAATCAATAACAAGAATAAATATTTTCTACTTACATCAGTAAAATATAATTTTTATAAGTTATTGTAAATTTCATAGATAAGAATATATTCCAAATATATAGTGAAGAAAATGATTAAAGATAATCAAAAAATATATATTATTATTATATACAAATTAAAATAAATATTTTAGGTTAATAACTAACCTAAAATTTATATTATATTTTTTTAAAAATATAAGATTTTATAAAAAATATTCTCGAATCATTATGATATAAATTAGAATTTATATTCTAGATTTAAAATATTTATTAAGATATATAAATTTTATTATAAATAATTTACTAATAAATTATTTAGTGTATATGAAAATATAAAAATAACTTTAATACACTTAAATTAAGATTAAAAATAATATTTTATATTATTCTAATTAATTTATTATTATAATTCCATATAATTTAATTAAAAAAATTTTAAATTTATCATCTATTATTATATTAAGCTAATTGTAGTTCTTTATTTATATGGAAAAGATTATTTGATAAACTTTTCCATATGCTTTTAATATTCATATCACTATTTCATTAATTATAAACAGATGTTTATTTATCAATAAATAATAAGTTTAATAAATTTATTATTTTATACCATATAATAATGTAGTAAAATGAATAATTTTATTAGATATAATAATATTAATTAATTTTATTATAATAATATATTTTATATTATCGAAAAAAAATCTATTTAGAAATTTATTTTATATAAATTTATATTATTTTAGTCTTTATTTTTAAAAAAAATTTTCTTTATGTAATTTAAATAGCAATCTGTTACATTTGTTTTATAGAATTTCTTTTATAAAAAATCTACTAAAATAGTTTTTTCTAAAATATTGAATAAATCCAATATTTTTGATTAGTTCTAAGATATTTATATAATAAAGATATCATGAAGTCATGTTTATGAAGTTAATAATTTCATTTTATATCAAATTAGCATACGACTAAATAATCTGGAAAAACTTCTAAATATAGCATATAATTAATTTTAATATAATATTTATTTCTATAAACATTTATTTTTTATTAAAAATAAAACCGAATATTTTGTTATTTTTCATATTCTTTACTGAGTAATGCTACTTAAATTACTATAATAATCATTATCTAATATTTATTATAAAAATAATTTTTATAAATATTTAATGATATAAATATTTATAAAAAATCAACTATTATAAATTTAATGATATTAATTATAATTAATAAGTTTATTTTTATCAATTATAATTTTTATAAATTATAAAATCTATATATAATTAATAGTTAAATAATAAAATTAATACTAATTTTATTATTTAACTATTAATTATATTATTGTTTATTTTTGTTTATAAAATTTATAAATGTAATAAATATTAATTCAATTTATATAAAGACATCTATATAAATTTAACTAAAATAAAAATTAATATATAAAATAACATATTAACAATAGTAAAAATCATTTTTATTTTTATATAAATAAAATTTAATAATATAAATAATTAAAATAAGATTACTAATTAATAAAACTATATAAGATTATTAGAGAATTTTATTCTTTAAAAATGTTTATTATTATTCAATATAGTTATGATGGTATATAATAAGATCATTTTTCTTAAAATTATAAAATAAATTCGTTTTAAATATCACTTCAATAAGATATTTGAATAAATTTTCAAAATGTTTCACTAAAAATTAGTGATTTACTTTAATAAACATATTATTATATATCTCTACTTATTATAACTACTCTATAGTTAAAATAAAGCATATTCTATTGTAGAAAGAACTTATGATAAAGTTAATTAATATATTCTTCTATTAATTATTTAAATAAATTAACCTTATAATTGTTATTTGTAGCGATTGAATATAAAATAAAATTATTTTTCTTTTGCATAAGATGTTTAATTATAACACGATAGAAAAATATTTTCATAATTATGAAAATTATATTAATTAAATTGAATATCATAAGTTGCATTCTAATAGAATTAATATAAAATTACTAATAAATATGATAATAAAGTAAATCAAATTTTAATAAATTATTATAATTGTTTATCCTTAATAAGTATGAAATTAAATATCTAATAAACATAGATTTAATATTATATTTAGTTTTATTCTTATAGAAATTAGTAAAATCTATAAAACATTAATTAAAATATTATTATAGGATAATAATATTTGTTTATCTTATAACAATAAATATCACAAATGATGATAATTTACCTTAAAATAAAATAGTTTCATGAAATTTTAATAATTACCAATTTATGTTATATATAATTATCTATTTGACTATCAAATAACTAATTATATCTTGAACTTAATTTCAAACTAGAACTAATTATGTTTATATATATTTATTATCATAGTTTAATTATTTAACTAATATATTTAAATTTGAAAATTAAAATCTATTTATACAAGTATAACTTTTATAATTAAAAATTATTTTTACTAATTTTATTTTTTAATATAAATTTAAAATGATAAAAAAGAATTTAATATTATATATTTAAAATATATTTAATATGATCATTTTTATGAATATTATTTAATTTTTTAATTATATTTATTACATTTAAATAGGAGAAAATTTATTTGGATATATTTTATTATAGATAAATATTAATATTAATTAAATTTTATTTTAAAAAAAATAAAATTTTAAATTTTTATTATATTTATTTATGAAAAAAAGTTTTTGAAACGATATTAGTTTTTTAATATAAATTAAATTTATACATATTTTAAAGTTAAATTAATAATTTTAATTATTTAATAATTATTAACGATTAACTTAATAATAATATAATAGTCAAATGATAATTTCAAATATAATATATTTCAATCTATCGTTCTCAATAATTCGTTAATACCAATTTTCTTTCTAGTTTTTTCATCAATTTTTTTTATGATAACAGCACAATATAGGCTATATTTACGATTTTTTGCAGGTAAATTACCTGAAACAACTACAGAATTAGCCGGAATCCGTCCATAGAGAATTTTATCATTTTCCCTATCATAAATTTTAGTGCTTTTTCCAATATAGACGCCCATTGAAATAACAGAACCCCTTTCAATAATTACACCTTCAACAACTTCAGAACGAGCACCAATAAAACAATCATCTTCAATAATAGTTGGATTATCTTGTAATGGTTCTAAAACACCACCAATTCCAACACCACCAGATAAGTGAACATTTTTACCAATTTGCGCACAAGATCCAACAGTTGCCCATGTATCTATCATGGCTCCTTCGTCAATATAGGACCCTATATTAATATAAGATGGCATTAAAACGGTATTTTTAGCTATAAATGCGCCTTTTCGAGCCATTGCAGGAGGAACAATTCTAATTCCTTCTTTCTGGAAACGAACATGGTCATATTCAGAAAATTTCATAGCTAGTTTATCAAAATATCGGCTTTCAGTACCTTTTATTAATTGGTTATTATTTATATAAAAAGATAGTAAAATAGCCTTTTTAATCCATTGATTAGTTATCCATTGTCCATCGATTTTATCAGCAATTCTTAACTGACCTTCATCAAGGCAAGTAATTACCTTATTAATTGCATCTCTTAATTCAATATTATTAGGTATTAATGAAATTTTATTGCGATTCTCAAAAGCATTTTCAATAATAATTTTAAGTTTTTCCATAAAATGACTCATCTCCATATATTTTAATCATTTAAAATATTTGTTTTTATAAAAATCTACTAAAAAATGATTAATATCAATTTTTTTTAATATGTTTCGTTCGATATTTTAATTAATATTTGATTTTTAATCTATAAAATATAAAAATAGTGATTCTTATTCTAATAATTATTACTTATTTTTTCCTTATATGTATACAGTGTTGTCATAATTAATAGTTCATTAAATATAATATAGATATATACTTTAATAATCTTAATTGTAATTATAATTCCAATATAACTTCATATATAACTTAATCTGATCTCTTCTTTATTCAGTAATAAAAATTTTATTTTTATAATAAAATTTAAAATATTTAATTAACTTTATATTTTAATTTTTTTTAAATTATGTCTTTAATATATTTTAATGAATATTTTAAAATGCTTTTATTGCTATTATTTTGGTTATCCATAAGTTATTTTTAGATTTAATATTACAAAAGTATAAATTGTAATTTTATTATATCAATGAAAATTTATAACTATAAATATTAAAAATTATCAATAAAATTCTTAGTAAACTAAGATAGGATTAATTAAAATTTTAACTTTATACAAGATAAAAAATACTATAAATAATTATATTTAATAAATATATTTATTTTTTAATAAAATAATATACATTAAATCAATGAATAAATTACTATAAATTATATATTAAAATAATAAATAAGTTTAAAATATATATATATTTTAAACTTATTTTAATCAATATTTTATTTCCATTGCTTAAATTGATATTTATAAACAATAAAGTTAATACTATAAAATTTTAATCTAAAGTTAGAATTACTTTCGGTACTTAGGATTAACATAATTAATATTTAGCTAAGATATTGATCTTTTAGTAAAACTCTACTTCTAGTTATTTTATAATTTATTATTTATTTATAAAACTATTATAAATATAATTTTATTTATATAGAGAATGATCTCTAGCTATATTATTAACTTTACTTTAATAAAAAGTTACATAATAAAAAAGATTTTTAAATATCATTAAAAGTATAAATTATAAAACTACTAAAATTTAAAAGTGTTAAAAAATAAGTAATCGAGTCAATCAAGAGTAGATAATATTTAAATATAGTATATTAACTAATAAAATTACTTTAAATATTTTATCAGTAATATAAAGTGATTATCCTTTCGATAACCTATGTAAGAAAGAATAATGCCTATTAAATCTATAATTTTAAAATAAAAAGCATGATTATAAATAAAGCAATAGTTAAATAATATTGTTTATGTATCTCTTTTTGTAGAAAATTAATTGAATTTTATAATTATTAATATTATATCCATAAATATGTAAATATATTAAAAAATAAAATTGAATTTATCCAATAACATTTCATTAAAGTAATATATAAATATTAATTATACTATGTAACTAAGCATAAAATAGTACATTTGATATTAAATTATATATGATATGATAGAAAAAGTTATAAAATTTCATGAAAGATATTGCAATCTTATCTAAGGCTTTATTTAATAATTTTTTATAAAAATTTTTTTATAAAAATATAATAAATTCATTCTATAAATATTTATATATTCTAATTTTTAATAAATTAATCATAATATAATTACTGATTAATAGTAAAAAATATATTTTCAATTTATTTTTTTAAATATAAATTATTAAATAATTTATATTTAGATGATAAATTTTTACTAAAAAAAGCTTTAGTTTAATAATCATAATAGTATTTTATTAAATTTTTAAGAATATCTAAATAGCAAGATAAATACTATTTAATCACTTGTTAATATATTTAGATGTTATTATCTTTAATAATACAATAAAAAATTATACTAATTATGATATGAAAATAATATTTTATATATATTATAAAGATAATTTTAATAAAAATTAAAATTTAAAAAAATTTTAATTTTAGAAATTAAGATTGATTTATAATATTAAATTAACTATATATTTAATATATTTATTATGTTAAAGTTTAAATATTATGATAATAATTAACAATAGTTAAATATGAATACAATAAGCAATTTTTATTTTTGCTATTCATTAATATAAAATTTAATATCGTAACTTATATTATAAAAATCTTTTTAGCTATAAAATAAGATATTTATCTATAAATTAGAGTAGCAACAAATTTTAAAATAAGTAGACAAAATTTATTATTAAATATAAATTATTATAATAATATAGCCATATAAACTAATCTGCAATAAATTAATATTGAATTAAAATTAATTAGTTTTTTAATAAAGTAATAGTTCTTATTATTGACATTTTTTAAATAAATATAATATTAGTTTTTTTTAAAATTCTAAATTCAATAATAAAATATTAGATTTAAATGATTTTTAGAAGCAAAATAGTGTAATAAATAAAATAGTAACTTAAATTAAATAAACATCAACATAAAATAGATTTATTTTACTAAGATCATTTAATATAAAATAAAATTAAAATAATCAAAATTATCTGGATTATTTTGATTTTTAATGAAAAATATAGAAATTTTTTTTTAAGTATTTTATAATAATTTTGAAAGTAATTTATCTACTATCATATATTAAGATGGAAAGTAAAATTTAATATTTTTAAGATATAATTTATCAAAAAATAAATAAATGAAGATAGAATAAATTAATTAATTAACGAAATAATAAGAATTAATTAAATAATTTTACTAAAATAAAAAGATTTAAAATTATAAAGACTAATCATAAAATTTATTTATTCACTAATATATCTGAAATAAATGGTTCTTCTTCTTTTCTTAATGTTAAAATTCTACACCCATCGTCAGTAACAGCTAAAGTATGTTCGTATTGAGCTGACAAGCCTCGATCTTTTGTTTTTACTGTCCAGCCGTCTTTCATTATTCTAATACGATGATCGTTAGTGTTTATCATTGGCTCGATGGTAAATGTCATACCCTTTTTTAAAATTATACCACCATCATCAGCATCATAATGTAATACTTGAGGTTTTTCATGAAAGATTTTACCAATACCATGACCACAATATTCACGTACAACAAAAAAATGATGTTGCTCAACAAATTGTTGTATTGTTTTACCTATAGTTCGTAAACGAATACCAGGCTTTATTATTTTTAAAGCAAGATAAAGACTTTCCCTAGTTATCTTGCATAAGCGCTCACCTTGAATTGTTGGTTTACCGACAATAAACATTTTTGAAGTATCACCATGAAAACCATTTTTAATAACAGTTACATCAATATTAATGATATCACCTTCTTTTAAAATTTTCTCATAGCTAGGAATACCATGACAAATAACATCATTAACAGAAGTACAAATAGACTTAGGAAAACTAAGATAATTTAAACAAGCTGGAATAGCATGTTGTTTTTCTACAATATATGAATGACATATATTATCAAGTTCGCCAGTCGAAACACCAGATTTTATATAAGGTTCAATAATTTCTAATACCTCTGCCGCTAAGTGTCCAGCGATACACATTTTCTGAATATCTTCTTTTGTTTTAATTGAGATTGAGATAGCCATCAATTTTGCCTATTTATGCTTATTTAAATAAGTAAATAATATGAGCTTATCAGCTGATAATATTGATTAAAATATAGATAATTTATACTATAAACTATTATGTCAAAAATTAAGTAAAGTTATGCCAACTAATAATTAATATATCAATTTTCTTAAAAAAATAAAATAGTTTTAAAAAACATGTTTAAAATTACTTTAAATTGAAATGTTTTGAGTAAATCATGAATAAATCATAAAATTATTCCATAATAATAATCAAATAATAAAATATTATCGATAGTAAATTTTATTTTTTAGAAATTAAATTATTTATTTATGAATAACAAATATTTAAATTGTATCATAATATATTTATTTTAATAAGCAACTTCTTAAGTGCAGAAAAATCGAAGTATATTTGGTGTTTTTCGTTATTTTATGATATAAAGTTTTTCAGTATTTATACATAATCTTAATTAATAGAAAAACACATATTTAACTATAGCATAAAATTAAACCTATTGATATTATGATATAATGCAGATCGACATATTTTCAATATATTTTCTGTATATAGATAATCAAAGCTAATGAGTTAAAAATATGATCTGTGAAATCATAACCAAATTCTACTAAATTATAGAGGTTTAAATGGCAATTGTTTCCATGCGTGTAATGCTTCAAGCTGGTGTTCATTTTGGTCACCAAACTCGTTACTGGAATCCAAAAATGAAAACTTATATCTTCGGAACACGTAATAAAGTTCATATAATTAACTTAGAAAAAACTGTTCCAATGTTCAATGAAGCATTAAGTGAATTAACTAAAATTGCTTCACGAAAAGGTAAAATTCTATTTGTCGGTACTAAACGTGCTGCAAGCATAACTATAAAAGAAGCTGCCAATAGTTGTAATCAATATTTTGTCAATCATCGTTGGTTAGGCGGTATGCTAACTAATTGGAAAACTGTTCGTCAATCGATTAAGCGACTTAAGGATTTAGAAATGCAATCTCAGGATGGTACTTTTGAAAAATTAACCAAAAAAGAAGCGCTAATTCGAACTCGTCAGCTTATGAAATTAGAAAATAGTTTAGGTGGTATTAAAGAAATGGGAGGTTTACCTGATGCTTTGTTTGTTATTGATGCTGAACATGAGGATATAGCTATAAAAGAAGCAAATAATTTAGGTATTCCTGTATTTGCTATTGTTGATACTAACTCCAATCCAGATGGTATCAATTATATTATTCCTGGAAATGATGATGCAATACGTGCAGTTAGATTATATTTATATGCTGTTGTTAAAGCTATTCAAGAAGGAGGTTTTCAAGATCAGGAAAAAAAACTAGAAGAAAAAATTAATATAGATAGTAAATAATAAAAAGTTATTCTTTAATAACATTAAATATATTATAAAAATATTATAAAACATATTAGCCACAATATAATATGGTTTAATATTTTATTTTATTTATTATAAAAAGGTAATCTGATTTATGCAATCATCCAATCAGATTAGATCAAGGAATAAATCGTATGTCTATAATTGCTACTGATCTAGTAAAAAAATTACGTGAACGTACTGGTATAGGAATAATGGAATGTAAAAAAGCATTAATTGAGGCTAATGGTAATATTGAGCTAGCTATTGTTAATATGCGTAAATCAGGGCATACAAAAGCTGTTAAAAAATCCGTACGCTTGGCTACCGAAGGTATTATAATGGCTAATATTTCTACTGATGGTAAATTCGGTGCATTGCTTGAATTGAATTGTGAAACAGATTTTGTAACTAGAAATGCAAGTTTCATAGAATTCGGAAATGAAGTATTCAAATATGTCTTAGAAAATAAATTATCAAATATTGATAAATTAAAAAGAAAATTTGAAGAAAAGCGTGCAATACTTGTTAGTAAGATCGGTGAAAATATTAATGTTTGTCGAGTTAATATTCTTGAAGGAGAAAAAATTAGATGCTATTTACATGCAAATCGTATTGGTGTTCTTGTTTCTGCTCAAGGTGCAAATGACGAATTTATTAAACATATTGCTATGCATATCGCAGCTAGCAAACCTGAATATATTGCACCAGAAAATATACCAGCCGATGTTATTGCTCATGAACGTCAAATTCAATTTGATATAGCAATGAAATCTGGTAAATCTACTGAGATTGCTAAAAAAATAATAATTGGACGTATGAATAAATTTACTAGTGATATATCCTTAACTGGTCAACAATTTATTATGGATCAAACTAAAACAATTAATTTACTACTAAAAGAAAAAAATGTAAAAATAATTAATTTTCTTCGTTTTGAAGTTGCTGAAGCTATCTAAAATTAGAAATAATTTTTTTTGATGAAATAAAACTAATAAATTAAATAATTATTTCGATTTATAAATAAAATAAATAATATGTAACTTTTATTCTAAATTAATAGTATACTGTATCTGTATTAAAATTAATTAAATTAATTAATAATTTATTTGTAAATATACCACTAAATTAATAGTTTTTAATGTATACTTAATTTCAATAAATCAAGGATAGATTCATAAATAAATTGCACTTTATCAAAAATATAAAAATAAATAATAAAGCATTTTATATTCTGATATTCTTAAACTAAAATTTAATATTTTCAATAATTTATCAGATAAGGAAAATAAATGATAACTAATGTAAAACCTATATATCAACGTATATTACTTAAGCTTAGTGGAGAAGCTCTACAAGGTTCGGAAGGTTTTAGTATTGATTTTAGTGCTTTAAACTATATTGTTCAAGAAATTAAGGAACTTTTAAAGTTAACAATACAGATTGGTATTGTCATAGGTGGAGGTAATTTATTTCGTGGTATAACATTAACAAATACCGGTATGTGTCGTATTGTTTGTGATCATATTGGAATGTTAGCAACAATAATGAATGGATTAGCTATGCGAGATGCTTTAGATCGTGCGTATATTGATGCTAATCTTATGTCTGCAATACCATTAAATGGTGTGTGTGATAATTATAATTGGACTAATGCAATTAGATTTCTTCGTAATGGAAGAGTTGTTATTTTTTCAGCAGGAATAGGAAATCCATTTTTTACAACAGATTCAGTTGCTTGTATGAGAGCTATAGAAATTAAAGCTGATATTATTTTAAAGGCAACCAAAGTTGATGGTGTTTATTCTTCTGATCCATCAAGTAATTTAAACGCAGTTTTTTATAAAAAATTAACTTATCAAGAAGTGTTAGAACGAGAATTAAAAATTATGGATCTAACCGCATTTACTTTAGCTCGTGATCATAACTTACCTATTAGAGTTTTTAATATGAATAAACCTGGTGCATTATATCGAATTGTGATGGGTCAAAATGAAGGTACCTTAATTTCAAATAATTAATTTCTTTTAAGAAAAAATGATTTTTGAAAACTATAATTATTATTAAATTATCAAATAATTAATTAAGTTAATAATCATTATATGTTAAGTGTTTAAAGCAAATTATATTAAGGATTTGATGTGATTAATGAAATCAAAAAAAATACTCAAGAACGTATGGAAAAAGTAGTTAAAGCATTGAAAAATCAACTTATTAAAATTAATACAGGACGTGCATCACCAAGTTTATTAGATAATATAATAGTTGAACGTTATGGTATTAAAACACCATTGCGTCAATTAGTAAATATTACTGTTGAGAATTCACGTACACTCACAATTACTGTATTTGATCGCACTTTATTACCAGCTATAGAAAAATCTATTAGAGCATCAAATTTAGGTCTGAATCCATTTTCAACAGGATCTATAGTACGCGTACCTTTACCACCTTTGACTGAAGAGAGACGCAATGATTTAATTAAAGTTATTCGTAACGATGGTGAACAAAGTCGTATATCTATTCGTAATATAAGACGTGATGCGAATGATAAAATTAGATCATTATTAAAAAATAAAAAAATTAATGAGGACAATGAGCATTTTATACAAGATAAAATCCAGAACTTAACTGATATTTTTATTAAAAAAGTTGATGAAATTATTGAACAAAAAGAAAAGGAAATAATAGAATTTTAACTCTAAATTTGTTATTTTATTTCATGTTATTCTATATCGCTAAGTTATATATAATCATTTAATTAAACAATAAAACATATATATCAAAATGATACGTTTGACAATTCTAGGATCAACAGGTTCAATTGGTAAAACAACATTATCAGTAGTCAAAGAAAATCCTACAAAATTTAAAATTATAGCATTAATTGCAAATAAAAATATAACTGCTATGGCTCAACAATGTTTAGAATTTAAGCCAAAATATGCCGCTATGTCAGATGAAAAATCAGCAAATAATTTAAAGTATATACTGAGTAAAGAAGGAAGTAAAACTGAAATTTTATCAGGTCAAAATGGAATTTGTGAATTAGCTTCACTTGATAATGTTGATCAAGTAATGTCAGCTATTAGCGGAATTTCTGGTTTAATACCAACATTAATTGCAATTCGTCAAGGTAAACGTATTTTGTTAGCAAATAAAGAATCACTAATTATTAGTGGAAAATTTTTTTTTAATGAAATTAAAAAATATGGCGCACAAGTTCTTCCTATTGATAGTGAACTTAATGCAATATTTCAAAGTTTACCTATTGAAATTCAGTCTAATTTAGGTTTTGCTAATCTTGAACAACACGGAATAAAATGCATACTATTAACAGGATCAGGCGGTCCTTTTCTCGATATTCCACTTTCGTCTCTTAAAAATATGACACCTCATGAGGCTTGCAATCATCCTAATTGGTCTATGGGGCGTAAAGTTTCTGTTGATTCAGCAACTATGATTAATAAAGGTTTTGAATATGCTGAAGTACGATATTTTTTTAATGCATCATCTAAACAAATTAAAATAATAATTCATCCACAATCTATTATTCATTCAATGGTGCACTATCAAGATGGAAGTATTATTGCTCAATTAGCTATTCCTGACATGAGAATACCAATTTCTTATAGTATAGCTTATCCAAATAGAATTTCTTCAGGAGCGACTACACTTGATTTTAAAGAATTATCTTCATTAACTTTTATTGATCCGGATTATCAACGTTATCCATGCTTAAAATTAGCAATCGATGCTTGTCATCAAGGACAAGCATCGATTGCAACTTTAAATGCTGCTAATGAGGTCTCAGTTGAAGCATTTTTATCTGGACAACTTCGATTTACTGATATCGCAAAAGTTAATATGAATATAGTAGAAAGATTAAGTTTATCTGAACCAGATGACATTGATACAATTTTAGAAATTGATTGTGAAGCACGTCGAATAACAAATAATTATATTAAAACATTATCAATATCATATTAAATTAAATAATTTTAGATGCTTAAATTTTCTCTATTAATCTTTAGATTAATTTTTATAAAATTAAAATCATCCAAAAAATAAAATAGTATTAAAATAAATAACCAACAATTAGCTTAGTTAATTAGCTAAGATATGAAAATTATTTTCTTTATTTTAAACAATCCTAATTTATTATATAAATAATTAAACTCAAAGTAGTTAGATTAACTTATAGTAAAGTAAATCTTTTGGCATGAAAATTATGTATGATAATGACATCTCACAGCATAAAGTTCCAAAACATGTTGCCATTATCATGGATGGTAATGGACGCTGGGCCAAACAACGCGGAAAATTAAGAATTAATGGACATAGAGCAGGAACAGAAGCTTTAAAAAAAGCAGTTAAATTTGCTGTTGAAAATGAGATTCAATCTCTAACACTTTATGCCTTTAGTAGTGAAAATTGGAATCGACCAAAAACTGAAATTAGTGCTCTTACAGAACTATTTACTTGGTTTTTAGATCATGAAATTAAAAACTTAAATATATATAATATTCAATTAACTATTATTGGTGATATTAATAGATTTAAGCTTAAATTACAAAATCGTATTAAACACGCTATTGATTTGACATTGAATAATACTGGACTCCAACTTAATATTGCAGCTAATTATGGTGGTCGTTGGGATATAACCAATGCAATAAGACTTATCGCTAAAAAAATTAAACTTGGCTCTTTATCACCAGAAAGTATTAATGAAAGTAGTGTAAATGAGTTTATTAGTTTACATGATCAACCAACCGTTGATTTAGTCATTAGAACTGGAAGAGAATATCGTGTCAGTAATTTTCTTTTATGGCAAATCGCTTATTCTGAATTTTATTTTACAGATATACTATGGCCGGATTTTGACGAAGAAGAATTTAAGAACGCAATTTTAGCTTTTAATAGGCGTGAACGACGTTTTGGTAATACTGCGCCTGATAATACCAATGAAAATAGGTGATTCTTTTGCTAAATTCAAATTCTCGTATTATTACATCTATCATACTTATTCCATTAGTTATTTATGCACTTTTTTTCTTACCACCTAATCTATTTGGTTATGTTATAATTATTATTTGTTCTATAGCTGCTTGGGAATGGGGGCAATTTATTGGTTGGAAAAAACAGATTAAGCGAATTATATCTGCTATTTTATTTGCTATTAATTTATTTGGATTACAATTATCATTTCATGATCTAACTAAATTAACAGCAGAGCCTTTGATTATTTATATTTTATCAGTTGGATTACTCTGGTGGTTAGTTGCAATAATATTAGTTATTACCTTTCCAAGTTCTGCTAGATTTTGGTCACAATCAGTAATATTAAAGATATTATTCGGTATTTTAACTATTGTACCATTTTATTGTGGAATGTTGGTATTAAAAAGTCTTAATTATAATATCGATAATTTTATCAGCGCTTGGTTAATGCTTTATGTAATATTGTTAGTTTGGAGTGCAGATATTGGCGCTTATTTTTTTGGCCATTTATTCGGTAAACACAAATTAGCAAAAAAAATTTCACCAAGTAAAACATTCGAAGGTATGTTCGGTGGTATGTTAACAGCAAGTATTATTGCCTGGCTGTTTAGCTTATCTGTTCCAACTTTGCTAATATCCAAAAATTTATTATTTTCTTCTATCGCTGTTGTTATTGTATCAGTTTTTGGTGATTTAACTGAAAGTATGTTTAAACGTCAGTCTGGAATCAAAGATAGTAGTCGTTTAATTCCAGGACACGGTGGTGTATTAGATAGAATCGATAGTTTGACAGCAGCAGTGCCTGTTTTTACAGGATTAATATTATTACTTTTTTAATTTTTAAGGTAAAATATGGAATTTCTTTGGAGTTTATTTGCATTTATTATTGCATTAAGTCTGTTAATTATTGCACATGAATTTGGTCATTTCTTGATCGCTAGACGCTGTGGTATTTTTGTTGAATATTTTTCTATTGGCTTCGGAAAAATTTTATGGCAAAAAGTAGATCGTCATGGTACTAAATTTGTTATTTCTATAATCCCATTAGGTGGCTATGTAAAAATGCTAGATGAACGTATTTCTATTATAGCACAAAATCGTCATAATTTTGCTTTTAATAATAAAACAATATATCAACGGTCTATAGTAGTTATTGCTGGACCGATGGCTAATTTTTTATTAGCAATATTTGCTTATTGGTTAGTTTTTATTATCGGTATACCTTCTGTAAGGCCTGTTATTGAAAGCATAGAATCAAACTCTATTGCTGAGAAAGCAAATATTTTACCAGGTATGGAAATAAAATCAATAGATGGTATCGATACCCCTGACTGGAACTCTGTTAGGTTTATATTAATTAGTAAAATTGGTGATAAAAAACTATGTATTAAAGTTTTGCCTATTGAAAATTTAAAACCAATAAAAAAAGTAATTGATTTGGAAAAATGGCATTTTAATCCGGAAACTCAAGATCCTATTTTATCTCTAGGGATCTTACCAGTTGGCATTAGACAAGATGTAATTGTACAAAACATTCAATCTAACTCATCAGCATCATTATCGGGTTTACATATAGGAGATAAAATTATAAAAGTAGATAACAAAACAATAGATATTTGGAATCCATTTATTTCTTTTATTCGGCAAAGTCCTAAAATTCCATTATTATTAACTATAGAAAGAGAAGGTATACAGAAGAAATTAACATTAACACCTGAAGCAAAAGAAATCTCTAAAGGACAAATAGTTGGTTTTGCTGGACTTGAATTATCAATAATTCCAATTTCAGATAAATATCTGATCACACATCAATATAATCCGTTTTATGCATTTTACCAAGCAACAAATAAAACGTGGCAGTTAATAAAACTAACAATAAGCATGATAGTTAAATTATTTACTGGCGATATAAAACTAAATAATCTTAGTGGACCTATTTCAATTGCAAAAGGAGCAGGAATTTCTGCCGAATCTGGGTTAGTATATTATCTAATGTTTATTGCATTGATTAGTGTCAATTTAGGGGTTATTAACCTATTTCCTTTACCTATATTAGATGGTGGACATTTACTTTTCTTTTTAATTGAAAAAATTAAAGGAGAACCAGTGTCTGAGAGCGTACAAGACTTTAGCTATCGTATTGGCGCTATTATATTAATATTATTAATGGGACTTGCATTTTTCAACGATTTTTCTCGTCTTTAAGAGAAGATTAATTATGGAATATACTAATAATAACTATGGTGATTAAAAAATTACTGGTAGCGTCGATTCTATTTAGCAGCGCTACCGTATACAGTTCAAATGAGTTTATAATAGAAGATATTCATCTTGAAGGTCTTCAATATATCACTGTTAATACAATACTATTAAAAATGTCAATTCAAATAGGAGATAAGATTAATAATAACGATATAGATCGTATTATTCGAGTTTTATTTTCAACAGGTAATTTTGAAGATGTTAAAATTTTACGTGATAAAAACACTTTGATAGTTCAAGTAAAAGAGCGACCAATTATTGCAAATATTAAATTTCTTGGTAATAAGTCAATTAAAGATGATTTATTGAAACAAAATCTTGATGCTTCAAATATTCGAATTGGTGAACTCCTTGATCGTAAAAAACTATCACATATCGAAAAAGGAATTCAAGATTTTTATTATAGTATTGGTAAGTATAATGCGACAATTAAAACTATAATCACGACGTTACCACATAATAGAATTGACTTAAAATTAATATTTTATGAAGGAATTTCAGCTAAAATACAACAAATTAATATTATAGGTAATAAACAGTTTAGAACAGATGAATTAATAAATCATTTTCAATTAAGTGATTATACACCTTGGTGGAATTTTAATGCTAATCAAAAATATGAAAAACAAAAACTAACAAATGATTTAGAAATGCTACGTACTTTTTATTTTGATCGTGGGTATGCTAAATTTAATATAGATTCAACAAATATAAGTCTAACTCCTGATAAAAAAAATATTTTTATTACTATCAATGTGACAGAAGGTAATAAATATATCATATCAGATATTCAAGTGAATGGAGAAACTGCTGGCCATTATAATGAAATTAATCAATTGATCACCATTAAACTCCATTCTCTTTATAATGGTAGTGAAATAAATAATATAGAGAGAAAAATTAAAGATCTATTTGCTTATTATGGTTATGCTTATCCTAGTGTTATTACTCATATTAAAATTAATGATGAAAAGAAAACTATTAAACTATATGTGAATATAGATGCTGGAAAACGATTCTATGTTCGTAAAATCCATTTTGTCGGCAATGAAATAACAAAAGATTCTGTTTTACGTCGTGAAATGCGTCAAATGGAAGGTGCCTGGTTAAGTAATAATTTAATTAATTTTGGTAAAGATAGATTAAATCGTGTTGGTTTTTTTGAAACTGTTGATGTTGAAATGCATCGTGTACCAAATATACCTGATCAAATTGATGTTGTTTATAGAGTTAAAGAACATAATACTGGTTCAATGAACTTTGGTATTGGTTTCGGTACTGAAAGTGGTATAACTTTTCAAGTAGGAATTCAACAAGAAAATTGGTTAGGTACTGGTAATTCAGTTGGTATTAGTGCGAGTAAAAATAATTATTCGACTTATACAGAATTATCATTAACTGACCCTTACTTTACAATCAATGGTATTAGTTTAGGTGGTAGATTATTTTATAATGATTTTAATGCTAAAGATGCTGATCTTTCGCGTTATAATAACAAAGCTTACGGTGTTGATAACACTTTAAGTTTTCCTTTTAATGAAAATAATACATTTCGTATTGGTACAAGTTTTATTCACAATTCATTATCTGATATGAAACCTCAAGTTGGAATGTGGCGTTATTTACAGAGTATGAATAAAAATATTAATTTTTATGATAAAGTTAATTATCATGCAAATGATCTCAGTCTTAATTTTGGTTGGACTTATAATAATTTAAATCATGGTTTTTTACCAACAAAAGGAAATAAGACTTCAATAAATAGTAAAATAACTGTTCCAGGTTCAAATAACCAATACTATAAAATTCTCTTTAATTCATCACAGTATTATCCTATTGATTATAATAATCAATGGATATTCTTAGCTAGAACACAACTAGCTTATAGCAATGGATTTAGCAGTAAAGAATTACCGTTTTATGAAAACTTTTATGCTGGCGGAGTCGGTACAGTACGTGGTTTAGGTTACAATAATATTGGACCTAAAGCTATTTATCTTGAAGAAGAAAATGGTGTAATACGCCCAAAATCATCTAGTCCATCAATGGATGCCATTGGTGGAAATGCAATGATAACAGCATCATTAGAATTAATTACACCGACTCCATTTGCAGATAAAAGACATGATAATTCTATAAGAACTTCTTTCTTTATTGATATGGGTACAGTTTGGGATTCTAATTGGCATAATACCCCAATAAATTGGAAAGAAGGAATGCCTGACTATGGTCAGGCATTAAATATTAGGGTTTCGACAGGGGTTTCATTGCAGTGGATGTCACCTCTTGGTCCACTAGTTTTTTCTTATGCTAAGCCAATAAAAGATTTTAAAGGTGATAAAACTGAAGAGTTTCAGTTTAACATAGGTAGAAGGTGGTAAACATGTTAATTTAATTCATCAATTTTTAGATAGTAAAGTAATGGGATGTTGATTATAACGATAATGGAAGATTTAGTATGAAAAAATTTTTTTTTACAATAGGTTTATATTCAATTTTACATTTACCAACTAATATTTATGCAGAGAAAGTTGCTATTATTAATGTCAGTGATGTTTTTCATAACATAGTTACCAATAAAGCGATATTCAAACAACTTGAAAAGGAGTTCAAAGAACGGGCAGATGAATTGCAAAATATGGAAAAAGATTTACAAATACAATCTGAAAAATTACAAAAAAATGTTTTTAATAAACCTATACAGCCTAACGAAAAAGATCTTCAAGTGTTTAAATCTAAAAGAGCATATTTTCTTAAAAAAGCACAGGAATTTGAACAAGATAATCAATACCGTCAACAAGAAGAACGTAATAAAATACTTAAAACTATAAAAATAGTAACAAAATCTATTGCAGAAAAAGAATGTTACGACCTTGTTATTGATATGAATTCGATATTTTATGTAAAAGATGAATCGAAGCTAAAAAACATTACTGATTTTGTTATTAAAAAGGTTAAATAATAGATGTTTTCTATTCGATTAACTAATTTAGCTAATGAATTAAACGCAGAATTATATGGTGATGGTAATATTATTATCACTAGTATTGCACCTATACATTTAGCAAAAAAAGGTCATATAACTTTTCTATCTGATAGCCGTTACTTGATAAAATTAGAAAAATGTAAAGCTTCTGCTATCGTATTAGCACAAAAAAATTTACTCAATAGTAAAATACCAGCATTAGTAGTCAAAGATCCTTATCTTGCATATGCTAAATTAGCTCAAATTTTGAATACTACACCTAAACCTGCAGAAAATATCCATCCTTCTGCTGTTATTGGGAAAGCAGTTCAATTTGATAAAAGTGTTTCTATTGGCGCAAATACCGTTATTGAAACAAATGTAACATTAGGCAATCAAGTTATTATAGGTGCTGGTTGTTTTATTGGTAAAAATGTCAACATCGGTAGATGTACTTATATATGGTCAAATGTTTCTATTTATCATAATGTTGAGATAGGAGAAAGATGTTTAATCCAATCTGGAGCAGTCATTGGTTCGGATGGATTTGGTTATGCAAATGAAAATGGACAATGGATAAAAATACCTCAATTAGGTACAGTTATTATTGGTAATAATGTCGAAATTGGCGCTTGTACAACAATTGATCGTGGAGCGCTAGAGAATACAATTATTGGTAATGGTGTCATTATTGATAATCAATGTCAAATTGCTCACAATGTTATTATAGGTGATCACACAGCTATCGCTAGCGGCGTTATTATAGCTGGTAGCCTAAGGATGGGTAGATATTGCATGATTGGTGGTGCAACTGTAATTAATGGGCATATAGAAATTTGTGATAAAGTTACTATAACAGGAATGAGTATGGTAATGCGTTCAATTAATGATCCAGGAATATACTCTTCTGGAATTCCACTACAACCTAATAATATTTGGCGAAAAACAGCAACTTTAGTTATGAATATCAATAAAATAGCTAAACGACTGAAGGTATTAGAAAATAAAATATTTAGTAAAAATAACTAAATATAAATTATATAGATTTATTAATTTCAATCTATTTAATAACCTTATTTATGGTTAAAACAATTCGTATTATTCATATATAAATTTTAAATTTAAATAAAAAGAGTCTTTTCTATGAGTGATAAAAATACTCTGGATATAGAAGAAATTTTAGGTTTGTTACCACATCGATATCCTTTTTTATTAGTTGATCGTGTATTAGATTTTGAGGATGGTAAATTTTTACGAGCAGTAAAAAATGTATCTTTTAATGAACCATTTTTTCAAGGTCATTTTCCTGGTAAGCCAATATTTCCAGGAGTATTAATTCTTGAAGCTATGGCTCAAGCTGCTGGTATTTTAGCTTTTAAGAGTGTAGGAAAATTAAAACATGGTGAACTTTATTATTTTGCTGGTATTGATGAAGCAAGATTTAAACATCCAGTACAACCTGGTGATCAAATGATTTTTGAAGTAATATTTGTTAAGACAAAGCGTGGTTTAACACGTTTTAAAGGTATTGCAAAAGTAGATAAAAAAGTTGTTTGTGAAGCGACAATGATGTGCGCTAGAAGCCAAGAAGCATAAAAAATAAAGGCGGATATGATTAATAAAACAGCAATTATTCACCCCTCTTCAATTATTGAAGAGGGTGCAATTATCAGTGATAACGTCTATATAGGTCCATTTTGTTATATCGGCTCTCAAGTTAAAATTAGTGCAAATACAAAACTTAAATCTCATGTAATTATTAACGGTAATACTAAAATTGGTTGTAATAATCAGATATTTCAATTTGTTACTATAGGTGAAATTAATCAGGATTTAAAATATCAAGGAGAACCAACTCAAGTTGAGATTGGTGATCATAATTGTGTTAGAGAAAGTTCTACTATCCATCGTGGTACAAAACAAGGTGGTGGTTTAACTAAAATATGTAATAATAATTTATTCATGGTGAATACTCATATTGCTCATGATTGTTTTATAGGAAATAATTGTGTAATTGCTAACAATGGAACTCTTGGTGGGCATGTTAAATTAGATGATTATGTTATAATTGGTGGTATGAGTGCTATACATCAATTTTGTCAAGTTGGTACTCATGTCATGGTTGGAGGTTGTTCAGGTGTTGTTCAGGATATTCCACCTTATATAGTTGCACAAGGTAATCATGCAAGTCCTTATGGAGTAAATATTAAAGGTTTAAAACGTCATAAATTTACTAAAGAATCACTGGATATAATTAAAAATGCTTATAAAATTATTTATCGTTGTGGTAAAACACTAGATGAAGCTATAGAAGAAATAATAATACTAGGAAAAAATAATAAACAGTTGAAGATATTAAGTGATTTTTTAAAAAATTCAGCAAAATCTAATCGTGGAATTATTCGTTAAAAAATCTGGATAAAAAACATTGATAAACGTTCATCAAATTTCAATTCAACAACGACCTTTAACTATTGGTCTTGTTGTAGGAGAAAAATCAGGAGATTTACTTGGAAAAGGGCTTATTTGTGCGTTAAGGCAACACGTACCTAATGCGTATTTCGTTGGTGTCGCTGGACCATTAATGCAAGAAGAGAAATGTGAAACATGGTATGAAATGGAAGAACTTTCAGTTATGGGTATTGTTGAAGTTATTGGACAATTACCACGCTTATTAAAGATTAGGATTGATCTAACAAAACGTTTTTCTAAATTACGACCTGATGTATTTATTGGAATAGATTCTCCTGATTTTAATATTACTCTTGAGAAAAGATTGAAACGAAAAGGGATAAGAACAATTCATTACGTAAGTCCTTCTATTTGGGCATGGAGAGAAAGTCGTATATTTAAGATAAGAGAAGCAACAGATCTTGTGCTTACTTTATTACCATTTGAGAAAAAATTCTATGATCGTTATAATATTGCTTGTCGTTTTATAGGGCATAGAATGGCGGATATTATCCCGATAAAACCTGATAAACAAAGCGCAAGAGTGCAACTAAATATAACTCATAATGTTAAATGTTTAGCTATTTTACCAGGTAGTCGTCGATCTGAAGTTGAAATGTTAAGTAAAGATTTTTTACATACAGCTAAAATTCTAACAAAAGATTTTTCTGATTTACAAATTTTAGTTCCTACGGTTAATCAAGAACAACGAAAATATTTTGAAACTATTTATAAAAAGATTTATCCAAACTTATCATTGAAAATCTTAGATGGTCAAGCGCAAATAGCAATGATAGCAGCTGATATAACTTTATTAGCTTCTGGGACAGCTACATTAGAATGCATGTTAATAAAATGTCCGATGGTAGTTGGATATAAAATGAAACCTATAACTTATTGGTTAGTTAAACGTCTAATCAAAGTCCCTTTTATTTCATTACCAAACCTATTGGCAGATAAAGAAATAGTTAAAGAATTCATTCAACACGATTGCCAGCCTGAAAAGTTAGCTAGATCACTTAAGTCTTTATTAAATGATAAAAAGATGGTTAAAGAACTAAAACAAAATTTTTTAAAACTACATGAAAGTATTCGTTGCCATGCTGATCAACAAGTAGCAGAAGCTATCTTAGAACTAAGTAAAAAATAAATAATCTTATTTATCTCTAAATTAAATTTATTATTAATGTTGATAAAAAGTGATCGAAGATATTTAGTTATTATATAGTAATTTTAAGAAACTATCATCTTATATGCTAAATGTAAAATAATAAACTTAAGTTTAAATTCAAAAATAAAAGAAAAATAATGTAATAAATTTAATATAATATACAAAAAGAAATAAATATGTTGTAATGAGATGTTAAAATATATAGTTTAAAATATATAAAAATAATATTTTTGTTTATCTGTTTTAAAAAAAAGTGAATAACAAGTATAAAAAATATAATTTTATTTTATATTTTTGGGGTAAATAACAATAAAATAACTCTTATTTTTTATAATATTTAATTATTATCAATAATAATAATTAAATATGTAAAAAAATATTAATTATCTTCAATATTAGCGATAATTATCTACTAAACTATATAAATAAGATACTTAGATATTTAAATCTAACCAAAGATTTGATCTTAATCAAATATAATAATACTATTACTTCATTTCATTTATAAAATTTAATCAAAAAATATTATAACATAATTTTATCATAAAATTTTTACGCTTAGTTTATTAAATACTAAGTTAAAGAGTACAACTAAAAATGGCAGAACCACGTTTTATACACTTACGTGTACATAGTGATTATTCCATTATAGATGGGTTATCAAAAATTAATCAACTCGTTAATAGAGTTGTAGAATTAGGTATGCCAGCATTAGCTATAACTGATTTTACTAATTTTTATGGTTTAGTGAAATTTTATAGTGCTGCTAATTCAGCTGGTATTAAACCAATTATTGGTGTAGATTTTTATCTAGAAAATAAATTACTCGGTGATGAAATAGCTCACATAACAATCCTAGCTAAAGATAATAAAGGTTATCATAATTTAATATTACTTATCTCGGCAGCATATCAAAAAGGATATACTACTACAATAGGACCATCAATTAAACAAGAATGGCTAATAACCCATAAAGAAGGACTTTTATTACTCTCTGGTGGATCCATGGGAGATATTGGTAAACTCCTGTTACGAGGTAATCAGCAACTAGTTGAAAAATGTTTAGATTTTTATCAAACTTATTTTTATAATAATTATTATTTGGAATTTGTTAGAATTTGGACAGAATCTTCAGATGAAGAAAGATATTTACAAGCAGCAATTCAATTAGCAATTAAAAAAAATCTTCCTGTTGTTGCTACGAATAATGTCCGTTTTATAAATAGTAATGATTTTGCTGCTCATGAAATACGTGTAGCTATACATGATAGTTTTACACTCACTGATCCCAAAAGACCTAAGAATTATACTTCTCAACAATATCTACGAAGTGAACAAGAGATGGTTGAATTGTTTTCAGATATTCCTGAAGCACTCAAAAATAGTGTTGAAATTGCTAAACGTTGTAATGTAATTATAAATTTAGGTGAATATTTTTTACCAAAATTTCCAACAGGGAATATTAAAATAGAAGATTTACTTATTAAGTACGCCAAAGCTGGATTAGAAGAACGATTAAAATTTCTTTATACAGATGAAAAAAAGAGAAATTATCGACGGATCAAATATGATAAACGTTTAGATAGTGAGTTACGAGTAATCAATCAAATGGGATTTCCTGGTTATTTTTTAATCGTAATGGAGTTTATTCAATGGTCAAAAGATAATTCTATTTTAGTTGGTCCTGGAAGGGGTTCTGGTGCTGGTTCATTAGTCGCTTATGCATTAAAAATTACTGATTTAGATCCTCTTGAATTCGATCTTTTATTTGAACGTTTTCTTAACCCTGAACGTATATCCATGCCTGACTTTGATGTTGATTTTTGTATGGAAAAACGTGATCAAGTCATTGAACATGTTACGAACGTGTATGGTCGTGAAGCAGTTTCACAAATTATTACTTTTGGTACAATGACTGCAAAAGCGGTTATTCGAGATGTTGGTCGCGTACTAGGTCATCCATATAGATTTGCTGATCGTATTTCAAAATTAGTTCCATTAGACCCAGGAATAACTCTTGAAAAAGCATTCATTTTAGAACCACAATTACAAGAAATTTATGATGCTGATGAAGAAGTTAGAACATTAATAGATATGGCACATAAACTTGAAGGTGTAACTCGGAATGTAGGTAAACATGCTGGCGGCGTTGTAATAGCACCAACAAAAATAACAGATTTCGTACCACTCTATTGCGATTCTGAAGGTAAAAATCCTCTTACACAATTTGATAAAAATGATGTTGAATACGTAGGTCTGGTAAAATTTGATTTTCTTGGTCTTAGAACTCTAACAATTATTAGTTTAGCTCTAGATATGATTAATCATCGTCTAATGAAGCAAAATTTATCACCAATAGATATTAACAATATTCATTTTGATGATCAAAAATGTTTTGAATTATTACAACGCGCAGAAACAACAGCGGTATTTCAACTAGAATCTTTTGGTATGAAAGATTTAATTAAACGATTACGACCTGATTGTTTTGAAGATATAATTGCTTTAATTGCACTTTTCCGCCCAGGACCGTTACAATCAGGTATGGTAGATAATTTTATTAATCGTAAACACGGACGAGAAGCTATTTCTTATCCTGATGTTGAATGGCAACATGAATTATTACAACCTGTTTTAAAATCTACATATGGTATAATTCTTTATCAGGAACAAGTTATGCAAATTGCTCAAGTACTAGCTGGTTATACCTTAGGTGAAGCAGATATTCTTAGGCAAGCAATGAGTAAAAAGAAGCTTGAAGAAATGATAGAACAACGTTCAATTTTTAAAATCGGAACGATTAAAAATGGTATTAATGTTGAACTAGGTATGAAAATTTTTGATTTAGTTGAGAAATTCGCTGGTTACGGATTTAATAAATCACATTCTGCTGCTTACGCATTAGTTTCTTATAAAACACTCTGGTTAAAAACTCATTATCCAGCCGAATTTATGGCAGCAGTTATGACAGCAGATATGGATAATATTGATAAAATAGTTAGTTTAGTTGATGAATGTTGGCGTATTGGTTTAAAAGTATTACCACCTGATATAAATAGTGGATTATATAATTTTCATGTTAATGAAAGAGGTGAGATTGTTTATGGTATTGGAGCAATTAAAGGTGTTGGTGAAGCTCCTATAGAAGCTATCATGAAATCCAGGCAAAAAGGTGGTTATTTTAAAGAAATTTTTGATCTTTGCTCACGAGTGAATATTAAAAAGCTTAATCGACGAGTAGTAGAAAAATTAATTATCTCAGGTGCTTTTGATCATCTAGGTCCTAATCGTGCTGCATTGATATCTTCATTAAAAGATGCCTTAAAAGCAGCTGATCAACATTCTAAAGCAGAAGCTGTTGGACAAACTGATATGTTTGGAGTATTAGTTATAGAACCTAAAGAGGTTGAGAGATTTTATGCTAGTGCAAATAATTGGCCTGAACACCTTATATTAGAAGGAGAGCGTGAAACACTAGGTCTTTATTTAACTGGTCATCCTATTACTGGTTATTTATCTGAAATTAAGCATTATACCAATGGATTAAGATTGAATGATATAAATAAAACACATTATGGACAAATTTTAACAGTAGCTGGTTTAGTATTGAAAGTTAAGATAACGACAACTAAGCGTGGAAATAAAATAGGCATATGTACTTTAGATGATCGTTCTGGACGTTTGAATATAATATTATTCACTGATATTTTAGAAAAATATCAATACTTACTAGAGAAAGATAAAATATTAATTGCAAGAGGTCATGTTAGCTTTGATAATTTTAATGGTCGTAATAAAATTTCTGTTCGTGAGTTGATGAATCTTAATAAAGCTCGTGAAAAATATGTCAAAGGCATCGCTATTTCATTAACAGATAAACAAATAGATTATCCATTATTAAATCGTATTCGTAATACATTAAAGCCTTATCGTTCTGGAACGATACCTATTCATCTTTACTATAAAAATAAAGATTCTATCACAAAATTAAAACTAGGTATCACTTGGCGAGTTACCATTACAGATAATCTTCTTACTGATTTGCGAACTTTACTAGGTAATAAGTTAATAGAATTAGAATTTTAATTAAATAGGAATATTATGAGCCTTAATTTTCTAAATTTTGAACAACCGATTGCGGAGTTAGAGGAAAAAATAGACTCATTAATGACAGTAAATCGTCAAGATATAAAATTAGATGTTGATCTAGATGAAGAAATATATAAGCTTCGTGAAAAGAGTTTAGAATTAACACGAAAAATTTTTTCTGACTTAAATGCTTGGCAAATAGCACAACTTGCTCGTCATCCTATGCGTCCTTATACACTAGATTATATTAAGCGTATATTTACTAACTTTCAAGAACTAGCTGGTGATCGTATTTATGCTGATGATAAAGCCATTATAGGAGGGTTAGCTCGATTTAATGGAAGACCAGTAATGATAATTGGACATCAAAAGGGACGTGAAATAAAAGAAAAAATTCGCCGTAATTTTGGTATGCCAGCACCAGAAGGATATCGCAAAGCTTTGCGATTGATGAAAATATCTGAACGTTTTAAGTTACCAATTATTACATTTATTGATACACCAGGAGCATATCCTGGTGTTGGAGCAGAGGAACGTGGTCAATCGGAAGCAATTGCTCGTAATTTATGTGAAATGTCCCATCTTTCTGTTCCTATCATATGCACAGTAATTGGTGAAGGTGGTTCTGGAGGAGCGCTGGCTATTGGTATCGGAGATAAAGTTAACATGTTACAGTATAGCACTTATTCTGTTATTTCACCTGAAGGTTGTGCTTCTATCCTTTGGAAAAGTGTAGATAAAGCACCATTAGCTGCTGAAGCGATGTGGATCACTGCTTCTCGTTTAAAATCACTTAATTTAATAGATAATATTATCATAGAGCCGTTGGGTGGGGCGCATCGTAATTATGATCAAATCGCTTATAATCTTAATAAATGTATTTTAAGTGATTTAAATGATCTTGATTTATTTAACACAAAAGAATTAATAAACCGTCGTTATCAACGCTTAATGAAATATGGTTATTGTTAAATTTATAATAACAAATAATAGATAAAATATCTTGTTTATATATAACATAATGATATTAAAATAAAATTAAATACTATAAATAATTATTTTTTAATTTTAAAAGTAAATTTAATTTATTAAAGTTAAATTATATTAATAATAATCTATATAGTGTGTATATAAAAACAAAGATAATAATTTAATCTTTTTATATGGATAGCAAAAATAATTATGAATCTTGATGAATCAGCATTACTAACGCAAATTATAAAAAGTATAGGTTCTAAACGTCGAATATTGATAGCTTTTAGTGGTGGGTTAGATTCAACAGTTTTATTACATTCCTTAGTGATATTGCGGCAAACAACTGTTCAAAACCTTAATATACGTGCAGTTTATATTCATCATGGGCTAAATAATATAGCTGATAAATGGGCGATTCATTGTCAAAAAATTTGTTTAGATTTACATGTAGAGTTTTATTTACAGTATATTCATATTGAGAAAACTAAAAATGGTTTAGAAGCAGCAGCGCGTAATGCGCGATATAAAGCGTTCAATAAAATACTGTTACCAGAAGAAGTTATTGTTACTGCACATCACTTAAATGATCAAACAGAAACTTTTTTATTAGCATTAAAACGTGGTAGTGGACCAATGGGTTTATCTTCAATGCCGATTTCTATTTCATTTTTTAATACATTTTTAATTAGACCATTATTATTATTTACTCGTCAACAACTTTTTTTTTATGCTAAAAAAAAAATCTTTCTTGGGTGGAGGATAAAAGTAACTTAGATCAACGTTATGATCGTAATTTTTTACGTTTAACTGTAATACCACATTTAAATCAACGATGGCCGTATTTTTTAAAAGCAGTATCTAGAAGTGCTAGTTTATGTGCAGAACAAGAAATCTTATTAACTGAGTTATTGAAAGATTGTTTGTCTAAATTAATAACAATAGAAGGATCTTTACAACTTAATCCTTTAATGAGTTTTTCTAAAATAAAACGTAATGCAATATTAAGACGTTGGTTAAGTTTACATCGAATTTTAATGCCTTCTCGTATTCAATTAAAACAAATTTGGAAAGATGTAATTTATGCAAAACAAGATGCAAATCCAAAATTTATGTTAGTTAATAACAATGTTATTCGACGATTTAAACATCAGCTCTGGTTGCTACCAAAATTTAATGATATTAGTAAAACTTGTTTGGTTTGGAAACTACCTGAACAAATTAAGTTGCCAGATAATTTAGGTATCTTAGTGATTGCAGATAATGGTAAAAGCATTAGGGCACCTTTACCAAATGAAAAGGTTACAATCAGGTTTGGATTAAAAGGAAATATTAAAATCCTTAATCGCCAACATTCTAGACAAAGTAAGAAGCTTTGGCAAGAATTAGGTGTAGCACCTTGGTTAAGAAAAAGAACACCTTTAATTTATTATAACGATGAACTTATTACAGCTGTTGGTGTATTTATTACTGAATCTGGAAAATCTATTCCAGGACAGTTTGAATTAAAAATAAAATGGATAACGAATAAATAAGTTATTTACTATATAAAGTTATTGTTTTTTTACTTATATTAAATATATAAAAATAATTTTTATAATAAAAATGTATTAATAACGATATTCTTAATTTTTAAATAACTAAAAATTAAGAATATAAATTAATAATAAATTATTTATTAAAAAGATTAATATTTTACCTGTTTTTTAACTTTTTCTTATAATAATAAATTATTTTATTTTAAAAAACTCTTAAATGATCTAGTTTTATAGTAAACTAAAGATTTTCGTTAGTAAAAAACTATAAGTTGCAAAAATTATCAAAGTTAATTAAGACTTATCATAAAAGTATATTCAAATATAATTTAATTACGCTTTTTAAGCTGATAACTATTTATTACTCTTGAATATTTATTATAATAAGAATTTAATATTTTAAAAAGATAGTATCTTAAAATTAAAAAATAAAACTAATCTAATTTTTCAATAATTCAATTTATATAATTAAATTAGTGAAATTTAATAATATTTAAATTTTAAATAAATATTTTTTTGTAAAAATCATAGAATATTTTCATGAATAAATCTTTTTTGATTTTTTTAAATAAAAATTCGAAAACATTAAAATATAACCAAAATTAATGTAATATTTTTTTTAAGTTTTTTAAGATAAAGATCGTTATATTTAAAAAGATAAATAATAAATTATTATCAAATAATTATTTATATAAAACAAAAAATTTATTTTAATCTGATATTAATAATTAAACAAAATATAGATTATTTAATAAAAGAAGTAAATAAACAGAAAATAATTTATATTATATTTTATAATAAATAAATCATATTAATAAAATTATTTATTTTATAATCAAAGTTAGTATTAGATAATTAATTAAGTTTTTTTTTCAAAAAATTAATTATTTCATTAATATTAATAAATAATTTTTTATTATCTTTTCTATGTTTATATTCAACTTTATTATTATTTAAATTACGATCACTAATCAGGATTATATGAGGTATTCCAATAAGTTCCATATCAGCAAACATAACACCTGGCCTTTCTTTTCGATCATCAAAAATTACATCAATACTATTCTCTTGTAAATCATAGTAAAGTTTTTCAGCAATTTCTTTAACACGATATGATTTATACATATTTATTGGTAAAATAACAACTTGAAAAGGTGCAATAATATCTGGCCAAATAATTCCATTATCATCGTGATTTTGTTCAATAATTGCTGCAATAATTCGAGTAATACCAATACCGTAACATCCCATTAATATAGTTTGATTATAACCATTTTCATTTTGAATATAAGCTTTTATTTCTTCAGAATATTTAGTTCCTAGTTGAAAAATATGACCAATTTCTATTCCGCGTTTAATCTGCAATGTTCCTTTGCCATCTGGACTAGGATCTCCTTCAACTACATTACGTAAATCATAAATATCAGGCAAAGGTAGATCTCTATGCCAATTGATACCAAAATAATGTTTGTTTTTGATATTAGCTCCGGCACTAAAATCGCTTATAATAGAAACACTTCTATCGATAATAATAGGTATTGGTAAATTAATTGGACCCAATGAATCTGGACTAATTTTTAAAATCTCACGTATTTCTGTTTTTGTTGCAAATCTTAATGGATTGCCAACTAAAGGATGTTTTTTTGCTTTAACCTCATTTAACTCATGATCACCACGAATTAATAAAGCGATGAACTGATGACCGCTTTCCTTTGATGCATTTACAATTACAGTTTTAACTGTTTTCTCAATTGAGAGATTATGTTTATTAACGAGATCTAAAATAGTTTTTACATCAGGGGTATCAATAAGGCGAATGTTTTCAGTTGGTATAGCAGGTTTTTTCATAATACAAATAGCTTCTGCTAGTTCAATATTAACTGCATAATCCGAATCGGTAGAAAAAACAATATTATCTTCACCACTATCAACTAATACATGAAATTCATGCGAAATATTACCACCAATTGATGCCGAATTTGCTTTTACAACTTTAAAATTAAAACCAATACGTTTAAATATTATATTATATACTGAATACATTATATTATAAGTATTCTCTAAAGAATATTTATTGGCATGAAAAGAATAAGCATCTTTCATAATAAATTCACGAGAACGTATAACTCCAAAACGCGGTCTAACTTCATCGCGAAATTTTGTTTGTATCTGATAAAGATTTAGCGGGAGTTGTTTATAGGAAGTTACTTCATTACGAATCAAATTAGTAATCACTTCTTCATGAGTAGGCCCAAATATAAAATTTTGCTTATTTCGATCAATAAAACAAAGTAATTCTTTACCATATTGCTTATATCGTCCATTTTTTTGCCATAGATTTACTGGTTGAACTATTGGCATAGAAATTTCAATTGCACCAATTCGATTCATTTCTTCACGAATAATCTTCTCAATTTTTTGCAATATTCGAAATCCTGTTGGTAACCAATAATATAGTCCTGAAGCAAGTTTACGAATTATTCCAGCGCGAAGCATTAGCTTATGACTCATAACTTCGGTATCTGATGAAGTCTCTTTTAAAGTAGATAGAAGATATTGACTTGTACGCATTATTAGTTTCCATTAATAATTGATTAATTTAATTATATATCTATTTTAGATAAAACTATTATTTAGTTTATCAACTGATTTATTAATCTTAAAAGATATAACTTATTTTTTTTAAAAAATAAAAACTAATTTTATTTAATTTAAAAGTAGCACATCTTTATCGTTGATAAATCGTGAAACTATTTTCATATAATTTATTAAAATATAGATTTTCTATTAACAAATAGAAAATAAAATAACTTATTTAATATTTATATAATATTAAATTTAAATTATTATTCATATTAATTAAATTTTAAATTTTATTTAAATAGATAATAGTTATTAAATAAAGATATGATACAAAAAACTAACTAAGACGACTATTTTTAATATTAAAATCTAAAATGATATTTTAAAATTATCTTTATAAATTTTTTATTAGATGGTTTATTAAAATAAAAAAATTATAATAACTGAGTTATTATAATTAAAAAAATAATATTAGTACATTTCATATATAGTACCTAAAATATATATAGTAAATAATTATTTTATAATGAATCTATTTAGATTAGCTGGAAAATAGTAATAGTATAAATTTTATATAATAAAACTATTTATCATATTTTACTATATATATTAAACAAAATTTTTTTTTAATAAAATTATTAATAGAATATTTTTATTTCATTTCAATTAAAAATAAATTATCATTAAAAAAAATAAAGTATATAAATAATAAAATAATAATTCTATTTAATTTCATTATTAAGGAAATTAAATAGAATTAAAAATTAGTTTTAGTTTTAAATGGAATAAAAAATATTTCTTTAATAAAAATTTTTAAATATGATATTTTATGGTTAAAAAATTTTAATTATTTCAATTATCTATTTATTTTAATAATCTTTAAAAAATTTTTACATTTTTTATTATTATCTGTACATTTCTTAAATTAAATCTATATAAGATAGATTTTTTCTTTTTAACTAATAATTTATTTCTTACAATTTTTATAGATATTAATCTAAATTTAATAAATACTATTTAAAATCTATTAATGCTAATGTAGCGTAATCTTTTTGATTTAAATAATATAAGAATTATTATAATCTAAAGAGATTAATAAACGTTAATTTTTTATTATTTTAAATAACAGATAATATAAGTAATTTGAATAATTATTATTATTTATCTTAATCAAGATATTATCTTTATTAGAAGATATCAGAAAAATTCTAAATTGATAAGATTATTAAGAATAGTAATTAAGTTAATATCAGTTAATTATTTAGTAAATTTATTTTTAAAATAAACAATAATAGAATCAGTAAATATCTTTATAAAAGATTAGTTTATGATTTTGATTTTTAATTTATTATTAATATAATATTTATTCTAAAACATATTAAGAAATATATCTATTTTTATCAAACAATTTATTTAATAATATAAATAATTAGAGATAACTAATTCAAAATAAAAAAATTATATTTTAATAAGTTTTATGAAATAAAAAAAATATTGTTAAGTATTTTTATAATTAATATCATTCATTACATATATAAATATGTTTTTTATTTTTACAAAAATTAATAATTATTAGTATAATCAATAATTATAAATAAGAATATTAATTTTTATATTTATAAAAATTTAAACTAAGTTTTATATTTCTTTAAGCAAAATTCTATTTATATTTTATTACTTAATTATAAAAATCAATAATGAAAATTAAAATAATTAGTTAAATTAAAATAATTTTTCATAATATGTATATGTTATATTTATAAAAATTTTACTGTATATCACAACATAATATAATTCATTAAGTAGAACTCTAATATTTTAAATTAGAAAGTAATACTAACTCACCAAGACAATTAAAGTAATTATTGCTTTATTGATTTAAAAATATAATAATTTAAATAATAATACTTTAAAAATGATTTATAATATTTTTATCTAAATTTAACAAAGACTTTAAATTAAACAATTTATTATATAATCTATGGTTCAAAATCATATTAACGATAAAAGAGATATCATTTTGATATAAAATTAAATAATTAAATTATTATGATATCAATAACAGACATTATATAACAATTTAATTACTCAAAAACAAAAAATAATAAAATTATAAATGATAACTGGAAAATATATAGAAATATTGAAATTTTACATTTTATATAATTTTTTTCAAATTTATATCTATTAATATATATCAAGATAAAGTATCCAAATTATAATTAAGATTATTTTTACAATAAAGATTAGAAAATCCATAATAGAAAAAATAAATAATAAATGTATTTTAATATAGATAAGTATAACATTTGATTAAATAATTATTTTTTTATATTTAATTTAAGATCATGACTTTAATATAATATTTCTTTAAAAATAATTTATTTTAACGCCTTAATAGAAATTATAAATTTATCCAATATTAAAAAATAAATTTAACTTATATTAAGTTAATTAACTATCAATAAATAATTGATATATTGATTCTAATATTAAATATTTAAGAATAATTATAGTTAATATGATATGCATTGTAAATTATCTTAGATATAAGTTTTAATTTTAATAATTAAAATAATTTTATTGAAAGATTTTTTAAAATAAGTTTTATAACTTTAATAATAATTAATATTAAAATTAATTATAAAATTTTTATACAATAGAATTATGAAATTTAATAATGTTCAATTAAGTAAATATATTTAATGTAATAATTTTATTAAACATTTTACTAGTAATCATAATTTTAAGATAGACATGCTTTAGATTTTTTTCTAAATAATAAGTAAAGATAATCAGATTTAATTATAATTTAATATTTTTAATAATTAAAAACAAAGCATATATTAATCTAATATAATTTTATTAAATAAAAAAATATTTTTTGATAAATTTTAAAAAAAATAGAATATCCACATAATATTCAGAAATTCTTTCCTTAAATAACTTTATACTAAATATTTTTTATTGTCTAAATATTAACTAAGCTTTAATAAATTTGTTATACATTAAATTGTTTTATATTTCACTTTTTATTAAATTATATAAAAAGAATAATATCATATAAATTTTATGAAAAATAAATTAAAATTCAAAAAAATCATTCATATTAATATAATAATTATAAAGATTAATTCTTTTTAAGAATAATAGTTAGTTATTATTTTTAAAAAATATTTAATATTAGTAAAATATTTAAATTTTAATAAAATTAATAATATTGAATTAACATACTTTTTACATACCTTTTTGAGATTAATAAATAATTCAATAAATTCAATTTTTATAAAAAATAAATTAATAGTATTTTAATACTATAAATTGTATTTATTAATTAGTAAAATTCATTAATGATAGAAATATTATAATCATAATAATTTACTAACTAATAAAAATAAAGCTATAAAAATTAACTACACTTAATATAAATATTAACTATATCTAGAATATAAATTAATAAAAATATAAATATTGATAATATTCTTATTTAATCATTTTCATATAATGCACAAAATTGAATTTAATGGAGTAATATGGTTAATCAAAGCATTCCAGCAATTTTCTTCGATCGAGATGGTACCATCAACTGCGATAATGGTTATGTTTATGAAATAGATAATTTTAAGTTTATTAAAGGTACAATTGAAGCAATGATTGAATTAAAAAAAATGGGTTATGCTTTAATTCTTATTACAAATCAATCAGGTATTGGAATAGGTTTATTTACAGAAGAGCAGTTTCTTAAGTTAACTAATTGGATGTATTTTTCTTTAATTGACTATGGCATTAAACTTGATGGTATTTATTATTGCCCGCATCATCCTTATGCAACTGAACAAAAATATAAAAAAATATGTAATTGTCGCAAACCAAAAGCTAATATGTTACTTAAAGCCCAAAAACAACTTAATATAAATATGAAAGCCTCTTATATGGTTGGAGATAAAATTTCTGACATTCAAGCTGGTAGAGCAGCACATATTGGAACTAATGTATTAGTTACTTCAGGAAAATTTATTACTGAGAATGATAAAAAATATGCTGACTGGATCATAAATAATTTAATAGATTTACCTTATAAAATAAAGAATCGTTAATAAAAATTAAATTATTTTATCAGAAATAATTTTAAAAAAATAAAAAGAAATTAAGATGGAATATTATTATATGATTTATTTATAAATTATATAATAATATTTAATAATTTATAAAATAATTTATATCTTTATAAAATATTAATAAACTTTTAAATATATAATCTTGAAGAATAAAAAATCACTTGATTATATAATAAAGAATAGTTAGATTTTTAAATAAAAAATTTTTAATTAAAGAGTTTTAGTATAAAATCCAAACTAAATGATATTAATAAAATTTAATATATCTAAATTAGATATTATATTAGTAAATAATATACTTTAGAAATATCAAAAAAAGAATAAATAGAACTAAAATATATTAATTCATATTATAAAAATATATCGATTTAAATATTTTATTCTTAGTTTAACTTATCACATAGTTAATATATCAAATTAAATTTTCAATAATATATAAAACAAAAAAATAATATTAAAACTAAAATTTATTTCATATGTATATTATAATAATGAAAGTATATAATTTTTTATATAAACAAATAAGAATTTTATTTAAAATAAATATTTAGAAAAATTGTTTAGCAATAAAATTTATATACAAAAATATTGAAATTTATACTATATGGTATTTATCTTTAGTTCGTATTATATATTTTACCTTATGTTTTCATGATAATTTATGATATGCCATCTTTATTGTCTTTAATTTATTAACAAATAAAAACATAAATTCTATAGAAATCAAAATTTATAAACTAAATATAAAATAAAGATGATATAATTATAATATATAACGTATCATAAAATAAACATATTAAAAGATATTTAAATTCTCAATATAATAAAGAAAGCTGAATGTAAAGTTAATTAATAATAAATCCCAAAATATTTCATATTTATTTTTTTTTAAAGACAAGCTATCTAATAATTAATAGGAATATACTATATAAATTAAAATAAGGATTATTAAATACTAAAGATATGGTTAAAATTTTTTTTAAAAATTCTTAATAAATATTTTTAACTTTTATATATTTTAACAAATTAAATATTAATTTGTTACTTTAAAAAATAAATAAATTAATAATTTATCTTATAAATTTCTTAATTTTCAAAATAGATAGAAATAAAATTTATATAAATAAAGCATATTTATATAAAATAAATAGAATAAAGATATAACTGTTTTCTATATTTTTATATTTTCATAAAAACAATTATTTATAAAATAAATATAACAAAAATAATGATTTATATCAGTATTAATTATATTTAATATCATGTAAGTTATATATATATTAATATAGTTACTAAATTTTATAAGATTATTTAAATAATTTATTATTATTTTAAATAGTGAAAATAGTTTACTATATTATATTCTAAGAAATTAAAAAATAAAAATATTTTTTAATTGTAAAAAACTATCGTTCAAAAGTAATCAATAATATCAATTTTAATTTAAAATAGTTCTTAAATAAATTATCGATAAAACTTAGATATAAAATATTATAATATTTTATATTAACTATTAAGCAATAGATTGTTTAATTTTATACTGATACATAAAAATTTATATAAATATTGATATTTAATTTATGACGATTATTTATTATAGATTAGAAATCTCGATATATTAATTATTTTATCTATCAAATAGTAATAATTTATTATACTTTAATTAAATTTATATATTTAATGAAATCAATTTTTTCTAAGAAAATTTATAATATTTTGTTAAAATAACAACTTAATTTAAATTTAATAATAATATTTTAATTAAATAAATATTATTTAATTTGACCGATTAATTTTTAGATAAATTTCAATTCATTTTAAAAAAAATAAGTTAAATAGTAAATAATATGTTAATAATAACAAAAAAATAATTATCAAATAAAACTTATTGTTTAGAGAAAATCTCATCTATCAATTACAAATATACTTTTTATAAATTAATTTATTATGAGAAAATTTCTTCTTAATTTTATTATAAATGATATTAAGCATTATTCAGTAAATAACTATCAGGAATATATCAATGTATAATTCTTATTATTATATAAAATAGTTGATCTTTAAATAAGATTGATTTTAAGAATAAATAGATAATTAAAAATTTTATTTAATATTTAAAAAAAAATTTTAATATTAGACTTTATAAAGTTTTTAAAAATAATTAATTTAATATAATATAAAGAGATTATATATTTATTAACAATAATTATAACTATATATATTTTAATATAGATTTATTCCGATAAATAAATGTAAGATATTTATTATAAAGTTGTTATATTAAATATTTCTTATTTCATCATACGTCCTGTTAATATTAATAAAATATATTTTACTTAACTTATCTATATCTATACAGATATAATGAAGAGATAAATAGATTGATAGAAAAAACGAATTTAAAATTTAATAAATGGCGTATTTATTTTAGTTTAATGCGTATTAATAAACCAATAGGTATTTTATTATTAATATGGCCTACTTATTGTGCATTATGGTTAGCAAGCAATGGAATACCAGATTTTTTTATTTTATTAATTTTTAGTTTTGGTATTTTTTTAATGCGAGGAGCTGGTTGTATTATTAATGATTTTGCTGATAGAAAATTTGATGGTTGTGTTTCAAGAACTAAAAATCGTCCATTTCCAAACGGGGAAATATCAAAAAAAGAAGCTAAGATATTATTTTTTTCATTGATCGTTATTTCTTTTTTATTAGTATTATATTTAAATCTAATTGTAATTTTTTTATCTGTTATTGGGTTATTGTTAACTTGTATTTATCCGTTTATCAAACGATTTAGTCATTTTCCACAAATAGTACTTGGTGCTGCATTTGGTTGGTCAATTCCAATGGTATATGCAGAAGTTAATAAGTCATTACCTTTTGAATGTTGGCTATTATTTTTAGTTAATATTATTTGGTCTGTTGTTTATGATACAGAGTATGCTATGGTTGATCGTAATGATGATATAAAAATTGGCTTAAAATCAACTGCAATTATTTTTTCTCATTTTGATAAACTTATTATTGGTATTTTACAAATAATTATAATATTTATGTTATTTTATATGGGATGTTATTTAAATTTCAATATTCCTTATTTTATTAGTTTGATGTTAATGTTATGTTTATTTATTAAACAACAGAGACTAATTAAAAATCGTCAACCAGAATTATGTTTTAAAGCATTCATGAATAATAATTATGTAGGATTATCTTTATTTATTGGTATACTACTAAATTATTTTTAATAAAATACAATCTAAAACGATATATATTGAAATATTGCCTAAATAAAAAATTTTCATATTTATATCAATAATATGTAATAAGTGTAAAATAAGTTAATAAGAGTGTGCTTAGATTAAAACTATTCATGATTAATGCGTTTAATATTTTTAATTGTTAAAGAAACTTTAGGAGATATTAATTTACAAATAATTCGATAAAGTAATTCTATATTAATAATAATAATCAAATCTCCTTCTCTGTTAATATAATTTTCCTGTTTTAATGTATTTACTAGTGTGGAAAAAACTGTTTTATCAAATGATTCAAGTGTATTAATACCATGTAACATAAACAAACGCTGAGCTAAAATACGACTTTCTTTTTCTAATATTCCTCTTCTAATTTTAGATATTGAATTTAGTAATGAAAGTATAATAGCATAACGCTGTATAGTTTCTTTAATACAGTTAGCTAAAAGTTTAATAGAGAAAATACGCTCTGGATTAATTTTTATAAAATCATTTTCTGTTAATAATATTAATTGTTGACGAATTAATTCATTCAATAAAATATCTATAGATTCAGGTAATTCTTTTATACTATATCTCATAAAAAGTTCTGCTTTTAGGAATGGATAGATAAGTGTAACTTGATAAGTAATATCATTACGTTGAAGACTTATATTATGCAATATAACGTTAATTATTAAAGAAGGTAAAACTAGTAAATGAATAATATTATTTCGATAATAAGACATTAATACTGCATTTTCATTTGATAACATAATAATATCATCACCCATACTATCATAATTCATTTCAAATTTATCTAATTCTAATGCTTCTTCAAACAGTTGTTCAGCGGTTTTATTTGGTATTGTACTATCCTTACTATAAGGAACATTTCTTAATATTTGAAGATAGCATTCTATCTGATCAATTAGTTGTTCTTTAGTTAATGCGCGTTGATTCGAAGCTAATAAGGCTGTAGAATATAAGTTTACAGCATTAACAGTAGCTGTGTTATTAATTTTAACCATAATCTTATGAGCTAATTGAGTTACAATTGAGTTTAACCATATTGGACGTTGTGACTCAATACAATTAATAGATTGGCGCCATTCTGGAATATATTTGTTTAAATATTGTGTTAGTGAAATTGGTTGCCCGAAGTTGACATAAGCTTGTCCTAACTTACGTAATTTACATAAACCTTTTAACATTGAAAATAATCCTTCTTTCTCTTTCGCTGCACCTTTTAATTCTTTTGCATAAGTAGCAACTTCTAATACATGTTCATAACCTATATAAATAGGAACGATAGTGATTTGACGTGAATCACATCGTAGCATTGCTTGTAATGTCATTAATAATGTGCCTGTTTTTGGTTCTAGTAATCGGCCAGTCCGTGAACGCCCGCCTTCAATAAAATATTCAATTGAATAACCACGTGCAAATAATTCACTGAAATATTCACGAAATATTGTTGAATAAAGTTTATTTCCTTTAAAAGATCGACGAATAAAAAAAGCACCTAAGTGACGAAAAATTTGGCCAGCAGGCCAGAAATTAAGATTGATACCTGCGGCTATATGTGGTGGAACTAAACCTTGATGATAAAGTACATAAGAAAGTAATAAATAATCCATATGACTACGATGAGATGGAATATAGACAATCTCATGGCCATCTTCAGATAATTTCCGAACTCGTTCAGCATATTGAACATTAATTCCTTTATATAGTTTATTCCATGTCCAACTAAGTACATAATCAGCAATGTTAATCGCTCTATAAGAAAAATTAGCAACAATTTCTTCCATAATAATAATTGCATTATTTTTTGCTTTATCAAGTGATATCTTTTTTACTTTAGATTCATCTTCAATTGCTTTTTCAATTGCTTTTGAAGTTAATAATTTATTAAATAAATCGTTCCTTATAGGAAGTTTTGGACCAAAATTGGCTAATCGTTGCCGTGAATAATGAATTCTAGCTACTCGAACAAGTTTATTAGCGATAATTTTATCATTACCATATTCATCAGATACTTGACGTAAAGAAATAATAGGAGAAAAGCGAATAAAACTATTACGACCTAACCAAATAATAGTAAAAAATTTTTGAAGACCATTAAGTAAACGTAAATTAGGAATTTTCTCCTGTCCTTTTATACCGAGAGCTTGACCAAAAACTACTGATATAGGTAACACCTGAATGTTTAATTCAGGATTATGGCGATGAAGATCAAGATAAGTAGTAAATATTTTAACCGAATTTTTACGTTGATTCAGCGAATAATAGTGGAATATACGTGGGCCGTCATCGATAAAAACATAGATAGGTAATTTAATTTCGTTTATTTCAATCTGATCTAATAAATCAGGTAAGCCAATAGAACAACATTTATGACGTAACATTAATAAATCTATTTTAGAATGATAAGGTAATACATATAAAAAAGGACGATTGATATCAAGACGTAATTCTTTAACTGGATTTACTGGTATAAGTTTACTTTTAACCAGAAATTTAATTGGTAAATTTAATAAATTATAATAAATTTTACGCCAATATAACATATATTAAATTATAACCTCTAATTTTTATATAAATCTTCTTTAATCATATCAGAAATAGTAATTAATATCAGTTTAAAAATAATTTTATTTTAAATATTTTTTATATTTAAAAATAGTAAACAAAATAAAAAACTTAATGAAAATTACTAAAGTAAACAGTTATAAGTTGTTATACTATCTACTTTAAATAATGAAACTTAGTTGATAAAATAAAAAGAATTATAAATAAAAAGTGATTAGGTTTTTATTGTTATAATTATGACTCTTTCTTTACTTAAAGTAAAATAGATAGCATAATTATTATTTAATAATTTAATAGTTATTAATAAATTATTATTTAATTATTAATTAGTGCAATTATTGTAATTAATAATTTTAATTTGATAAATTTTATTATAAAAAAACTCTTTATGAAGAAATATTTCATAATATAAACTCAAAAATTATTTTTATAAGATTTAATTAATTTGAATTTTACTAATTTATGTTCTAAAATTTTTTTTATTTTATATTTTAATTGTAAAAAACTAGAATTTTATATATTTAACAATATTAAGTATTTATATATAAGATAAGCTATATAATGATAATTTTGTAAAAATAAATAACTTATAATAAAGGTGTTATATATGAAAATAGTATTTAAAATAAGTAAATAATCCTATTGCTTTAGTAATATATAAGCATCTTAATAAATAAGTATATTTTTATTACATAAATTATTAATTTTAATTAAAGTTTATTTTTTTATTTTAAAATATAGTAAAATACTGTTATAATGTTTTATGTAAAAGGGGTGTAGGGGTAAAGAAATATTTTTTAAATTTATGATAAAGTTTATCTACTAAAAGAAAATATCAATATCTAGAGCTAGATATTGATATTTTATTGATATCGATTAATGATATGATATAGAAAAGTATAACTACATGTTAAAATATCAAAAAATATTATCTGATTAAAACTATTATTTTTTTAAACCTAAATAATAATTTTTTATTTTAAATTAAAATATTGATATAAAAAATATTAGAATCATATATAGATATTGATTCATTTCATGTAAATAAGATAATGGACAATATATAGATATAAAAGAAAAATAATTTGTTATACATCAAATTATTAACGATAAAATAAAGATTAAGAATTTTAAATATTAAAATAGATGACGTTTAAGTTTAAATTAATTTTTAAAATTAATTTATAGGTATAAAACTTAATTAATTAAATAACTTATATTATTGATATTACGTATAGTATAAATTTTTTATTTATGTTTTAGTCATTTATATTTAATTAATTTTTCAAATAAATTTAGTTTAAGTTCATTAAGCAAAATATTATTTTTATTTAATTTATTAAATTTAATATCTAACTAACTATTATATTAAATATATATATTATTTTTATTTTTTTAAAAAATAATTTTTTAAATGATTAGCATTTTTTTAATATTTAAGTATAATATTTAATTTTATTATATTTTTTAAATTTTAGAACAATGTAAATGTACACAATCTTTTATTCTAAATAATAGTAAAAGATAATCGTAAATTAATTTTATTTACTAATTTTTACGATATCAGTTTCTATAATTTACCGTTATTTTCTATAATATTTTCGCAAATGTTATATATTAATATAATTAAAGTATATTTAAGATTACAAAATTATGGCAAATAATATAGGTATTTATTGATTATATTTTATTAATAGGATCTTTGTTCTAATAAAAATTCTAGTCAGATATAAATAGTTAATTACTTATCTTTATATTTAGAAAATCTAAGCATTTAGAATAATTATAAGCACTAATTGTACATGATTTATCTACTATAAGTGATAGTATTTCTTTTTTTGCTTGAAAGAATATTTTATGATATTTTATAATATAAGCTATCTTATTCTAAAGTAATATTATTATAATAATATTATTATTAATATTCTTAATATTTAGTTTATTCTAAAGTAGATAATATTTTTTATTTTTTTTAAAAATATTTTTTATTTTACTAGATGATAAAATAATACTTTTTAAAAAACTATGATGAATAATCTTTTAGATTTAAAATCTTAACTATTTAGTAAAAACTAAAAATTATTTCATAAATTAAAATTAATAATTATAAAATATATGACAAGCTTTTTTCTTATAAAAATTTCTTTTTTCACTTAAATTACCATTATAATTTTATTATATTATTTAATAATAAGCATTAAAAGAATACTTAATATTTTTATCTACTTTAATAAAACTTTAATTAATTATACTAAATATACAATATTTTATATCTATAGATTATCTGCTAACGACAGTAAGTAAATTTACAGTTAAAAATGTGTTTAATTATCTGAAAAGATATCTGTTTATCTAATGATTTTTTTTAAAATTGATATACTTATAATTATCAAAAATAGTCTTGATGATAGGATAAGATTTCTCTATCTTTTTTGAATATTTTTTATTGATTAGCTATTTTAACTAAGCTAATTTATATAGATACTCTTTTACATTAAAATAATAAATAACATTTTTATTATTTAAACTTTATTGTCTTAAAAATATTTAAATATTTAAATTAAAATTAATCAATTTCTATTATTTTTTATCTTAAAAAGATCAATTTAATAAAAAAATTAAAAAATTTTAAAAATGATTTTTAATTAATTAAACTTATCTTTAAATTCTAAGCTTTATATAAGTAAATATTAATGATAAAATATTTATTTTTAAATTAAATATCATGATATTTTAAATTTAAATTATTAATAACTAACTAAAGTTAGTTTTATTAAACTTTTACTATAATAAATAGATTAATATATTTATTATTTTTAAATTATTTATTAAAATTTTGATTAAAATTTTTTTTAAAAAAATAAAAATATCATTTAATGAACATTAAAGTATATAATATTGAAACTTCCTATAATTAAGGTAATATTTATCTTAATATTTATAATGAAATTCATAAAAAAAGTAAAAATAAATTATTTTTATTAAAATTACAACATTAATTGATATATTTATTACATTCTGTTTTTTAATGTTAAAATAGAGTTATTGATTTATTTTCTTTTTTATAATTAATCATTTTTTAAATTAAAAATTAATTAAAAAAATAATATTAAATATTAAAGTAAATACATAATAATTTCTTTTTTAAATAAAAGAATCATTATTAATGAGATTCTAGATAAACTATTATTTTACTTAGATAAATTTCATTTATCATATAATAAATTATTTAAATAAAATTTATTATAAAGATCTTTTTTATTTATTAATTTCAATATCTAATATATTTTTATATAATCTAATTATAAATTATTAAAATAATGATAAAACAAAATATTTAGTTTTATTCTAAGTTTTATTAATCTTATTATTTTATTTTTAATATTTAAAATTAAAAATCTTAAATAAGTAATTACTTATAAAAAAAGTATATTTTTATATATGATTTATTAAAATTTATTAATCAGTTATTTATATAAAATTATTAATAATCTATATTTATTAATATATACTATAGATGAAAAGATAATAGTTAATAGTCTTATCTAATAAAATTTAACATAATAAAAAATTATTATATTTATTAAAAAAGTTTAAAATAAATCTTTAACCAAGTTTTTAATAAAAATACTATTTAATATTATATTAAATGCTATATTAATGAATATAAGTTTATTAATATCTGATTATATTATTTTCTATAAATATCTATTTTCATAAATATTATTTATAATTAATCAATAATAAATTAATTTTATTAATAATTATTAAATTTATAATATTTATAATTATTAATGAAAAAACTATTTTAAATATTTTAAATAATAATTTAAGTAATTCATTTTTCTAAATTATATAATAATAAGAGTAAGAGATGCTTTAATAAATTATTATTTTTTATTATTTAATAAATTTTGGTTTTATTATTAAAACTTATAAATTAATATTAATATCTTAATAAGAATTGTTTTATAGAAGACTATTAGTAAGATAGTTAATGCTGTTATTAATTTTAATAATTGATATTACTATTTTAGTAAGTATTGAATTATCTATTTCAATTAAATATGTTTTGATATATTTTTTTGAATTTGGATAATTAATTTTTTATTACTTGAGAATACTTGTTGCAAGTAATGATTATACGTTTTTCCAAGCTGTGAATAATTTTTTAAATTATCAATTAATATGCTAGTATTTAATGAATTCTGAGTTTTACGCTGTAGTTCGCGTGAATCACGTAATAACTGATAAGCATTATTAGTATTCAAATTCATTAAGTATGCATTAATAGATGCATCAATAGATGAATAAATTACATAACCTTTGATTGCGTTTTTATTATATATACATTTACGCCAACATTTCATACCAAATAAGTTATTATTTTTCTCTGCTAAACCAGAAGTCCCCCAACCTGATTCTATTGCTGCTTGCGTAACTACAAAATCGATAGGAATAATATCAACTCGATTTAGTAACTTATTCCAATTTAAGATAAGATGTGAACTACATTTTATATTATAATTTGTACAAATATGATTTAAACGTTTTTTATCATTGTAGTTCCAATTTTTATTGAAACGCTTTAATAACAACCACTGACGATCTTGCATAATATTGTAATTATATTTTTCAATTATTGGGATAATAGTTTTTAAAAATGCTTTCTTACGAATAGTTCCTGATTGGTATTTCCTCATATTAGGTAAACGAGTTAATTCTTTTTTCTGCACAGATTTTTGATAATATTCTTTTAAAGATAAATTGGTATTAGATGATAAATAAGTAAAACTAGATAAAAATAATAATATGAAAAAAACAAAGATGGCGTTAAACCTCATCGATTGAGATGACATAAGTGCTTCTCCTTATTTTAAAATTAAATAAAATTACATAAATACAAATAAATAAACTTAACTACTACTATATATTATTAATTAATTTAAATTTTACTAAAATATAAAAATGATATTTTTATAAAAATAATTAAATTTAATTAAACATATATCCATTAATGTTAACATTTTATTTGTAGTAAAATTAATAATTTTATTACTATTTTAATCATATAAATTATTGATGATTTTATTTGGTTGAATTTTTTATTAAAGTTTTTATAAAAAATAATTATATTTATAAAATATAAGAATATTTACTCTTAACTTAAGTAATTTCAATTTATAGAAAATTGTTTATTACTTATGGTTATTGTTATTATTATAAAATAATAAGTTTTCTTTATAGAAAATATTTTTATATTACTTATCTGATAATATGTTACTAGTTAAATCATACTTAATTACATTAAAATTTATAATTTTGAAAATTTTTTTTAAATATAAACCTCTTTTTTAATAAAATATTTTTCTTATTTTATTTGATAAATAATTTTAATTATTTAAATCTAACTATATAATATCTATTTAATTATAGTAGTTTTAAACTAAAAAACAAACGAGTTTATATTTTAAAATTAGTTTAAAACAAAACAAATATAGAATATATATAATAAGTTAATAAAAAGATTTTTTAATAAAAATTGTTTTTCTTAAAAACTAAGTAATAATCTATAATTATAATATTTTTATTTAATTTAATTTCATATTAAAAAATTTATTTTAGTACTAAATAAATACTTAGTATATAATATTTCAAATATATCATATTTTATATATTTATTTTAAAAATATTAATTTATAATTTATTTAAATTTAATAATAATTTTAAATAATATAATAAAATATACATTATAATTTATAGTATTATTTTGCATAAATAATCTCAAAAAAATCCTTTTTATATTATTAAAAATAAAAGACCTTATTTTATTAGAAATAATAAAAATATATTATAATATATAAAATATATTATAATAAATAATACTTATCTTATTTTTTTTGATTAAGATATTATTTTAAATAAAAAGGAATTTTATATTTTCTAAGTTTATTTTTTAAATAAAAATTAAATACAATAAAATCTTAACTATTATTAATAGATTTTTTATTAAGTATAATAGAACAGTATATATACATTTATTTAAGAAATTTTCTTATAACAAATATTTAATTATTAAATTATTATGTTTTATAATTAATAAAAATAAAATAATAATATTTATAAAATAATAAATCTACTTATAAGTCTTTAAGATAAAATAACCTTATCTAATTTATAAATATAAAAATTTTTTTTAAAAAATATTATATTATAAAAAATAAATAAACTTTTTTATTAAAATATTATTTATTTATAAATATAATTTATTATAATATAAAAACTACTGCTATCACATTAAATATAATCTTAAATAATATATCATAGTAACTAATAATTCTCACTTTAGATCTAATTATAATTTTAGCAATTTTAAAATTAAATGTTACTTAAACAGTATATTTTATATTAAGAATATTAAATAATATATCTAATAAGAAAACTTTATTTAAAATTAATCTATATTATTAATATTAATATTAAGGCATTAAATAGAATAATTATATATTTTTAGATATCTATAGTTATAGTATATATACTTTGCTATTTTTTTTAACCTTAAAATTATAGATATATAATTTTTTAAAAAATAATTTATAGGATAATTTAGTTATATGTTAAATGAAGAATTAAAATATTCTATATACTTATTAAAAATTAATATTATTGATATCTATCTATCTATATCATCATTAAATGATATTTTAAAATAAATATATAACAAATTAAAATAATCTGATATCTATTACATTAATATAATTATCTAAATAATCTAAGATATATTAAGATTAATAATCATAATTAGTATTTAAAACAATAAAATATTATTTATATTTATATATAAATATAAATAATTATATCATAATAAATTTTTATTTTAAATATTATAACATTGAATATATTTCATATAGAATTTAATTCTTTCTGAAAGAAAAAATAAAGATATATTTAGTTTTAAAAACTTCAGTTTTTATAAAAAATTTATTTTGAATAATAAGATATAATTATTTATTTCTAAAATATAAAATTTTCTTAACTATTATTTATTTAGTAATATTGTTATATTCTTGTTTATTATATATATAATAATTATATTTCATATAATATAATTTATATAAAATTTAATTTTTTATCAAATGATTTTATTCATATTAAAATTAACTTGAGCATATCATATTATCTATTTTAGATTTTAATTATTTAAAATAGATAAAATTTATATCTATTTTAATGTTTTACATAAATTATATGTTTATTTTTATTAAAATTATGGCTATAATTCAATATTTAATTAACAAATATATTTTTAAAATTTTTAAAAAATAGATTTGAATTAAAAATAATAATAAATTTACTAATTATATTAATAATTGTATAAATTATAATTATATATATTTATAATTAATTTTTAATTAATTATTTATTTTATCATTAATACCATTATTTTTTTGTTATTTAAATAGTCTTATATAATATAAAATTATTAATTTATTTAATATTTTATAATATTTTATGTTATATAAGATTAAAAAATCTTAAAACTATAAAATTGAATTTTAATAAAATACTTAATTATAAATTATATAATTAAGAGGATATTTATTAATAGTTTTTATATTTTTAAATCTTTTATATTTATTAATAATAAATATTATTAATTTCTTAATAATTTCATATAATTTAAAAGATATAAAAATATGGATTTTAATTAATCTCTATTCAATATTAACTTTATAAGTTTTTTAGTATATATAAACTTACTTTATATAATTGTATGTAATTACGTTTATAATAAATGATTAATAAATAAGAAATATTTTTCTATTTATATAATTAACATTATTATTTTATATAATGTATTTTACAACATTTCATAAAAGTATTTATTTCATAAATTGTTATTTATTTATATTTAAGTATATAATAAATCAAATAATTAAAGATATTAAAATTAGCAATTAAAACTTATTTAATAATTTAATCAAATTAATTGAATTAATCATATAGATAAATTATCTTAGTAAAGATATTTTTACTTTAATTAAAAAGTTCTTGTTTGATTACATTATTAAATAATAATTTTAATCATTATTATTTTATATAATTTTAATATATTTTATAAATTTTACACCATATAATATATATAACTTATATATAATTAGAATTAAAATTAATAATAAAATTATAGTTTTCATAAAAAATTCTTTATTATTTATTATAAAATAAAATCAAATAACTTATTTTATAAAATAAATTTTATATAAAAACAAAATATAATATTTTAATATAAAAATAAATATAATTTAAATATATAATTAATATTATATTGATAATTATTAATTTAATTAAAAAATAATTTTATAAATTTAAGATTTCATTAGTTAGTTACTGCTAATTTAAAAAAAATTTTATATAATTAAAATAATAATATAATAAAATATATTAATATTAATATATTTTATTATTAATTATTTATAAATTAATAACGATAATAAATTATTATTAATTTATATTTGAATAAAATAAATAATAAGATGTTTTTTTTATTAAAATTAAAATTTAGTAATGAAATTCATTTATAGATATATATCTATAAATCATTACTATATAAATATAGTAGATTTATTAATTTAAGAAAAAACATTATCTAAAATATTTTTATCTAAAATAAAGATCAATCAGAAACAATGATTACTTAATATAAAATTAACTTAATAGATTTATATCAGTATATTATATTTAATTAATTAAGTTATAATATTAATATATTAATATTATAACCAATAAAAGATAATTAAAAAAAATAAATAAGAAAGTTATAAAATTAAATAATTTATTTTATCATCATATAGCATTTATTTATAATAAAAATATAATTTTAATTATTTGTTTCATTTTTGATAATTAAATTTTTCAAAATAATTATATTTTATAAATTAATTATTAAAATAATAAAATAATATATATAAATACTGTTATAATTAAATATATCAAAAAACATTTTTATAAAATAAAATATATTTTATCATTTTAAATAATTAAAAAAAATATTATTATATTTAATAAATATTAATTTATTATCATTTATAATATTTAATTATATCTAATTATATAATATCAAAATCAATTTCTTTATATCAAAATCAATTTCTTTATATATTGATAATATACTTATCATTACTTTATTATATATTTTATTAGTTTTTTTTAAAATTTATTATTTTAATTATGATAAAGTAAATAAAATTAATAATAAATATTATATAATCTTATTTTTTTAAAAATAAAATGTAAGACAATTTCTATATATATTACTATTGATATTAATATTATTTTAAATAATATTTTCATCATCAAATGAATAGATAAATTTATTTAACTAAAGTTAATAAATAGAATAATTTTAATAATTATCTATATAATTTCTATTATATTAAATTAATTTTAAATATCATAATTAATTTAATATAATTAATTTAATAATAAAACTATATGATAGTATAGTATGATAATATTTAATATATTTAAATTTTAAAAAAATAATATTATTATAAATAATAATTTAATTAAACTAATAATTCTTTTGAGAAATATTAAATAAAGATTTTTATAAATAAAATTAAATAACTTTAATAATATTAAATACTATTATAATTATTTCAATTTAAATTATTAAAAAATAAAAACTATAGATTATCATAAATTTTAAATATATTATTTTTAATAAAATATATCAAAAGATAAATAAAAAAATATTCTATAATAATTAAAATATATAATTTTAATTATTTTTATATTTTAACTTTAAAATATAAAAAATTCTAATAATTATTAAATTTTAAAATTTAATAATTTTAAATATTAATTAAAGATAATTTTATTTACTGATATTCAATAACTCTACTATATAATTTATTTAAACTTAAATAAATTATATAGTAATTATATTTATAATATCATAAGACTTATTTATAACTTAAAATCAATATCAAAATTTAATATTAAACTTAATTAAAAAATAAATTTATTTTAAAGAAATTAAAAATAAATAACAATAATATCTATCATTTTAATAATTATTAATAACATGATAAAAATAAATTTTACGAATTTAGATAGTTATTCTAAGATCACGTATCCTATGATAAAATTAAGATATATCCAGGTATAAAGTAAATAAACTTATCATTAATTAAGTAAAATATAGTTAAATGAAAGTTAAGTAAAAGTAATAAAATACATACGTAACTTTATATTTATAATATTACTTTATAAATCAATTAAGTTATTAATAAAATAATAATAAAATAAATAATTATTTGAACTTCAAATAATTATCATATTAATAATCTTTAAAACAAAATTCATTGTAATATTCACTAAAATAAGCTAATTAATTGATTCATTTAATTACTATTATTATTAAAGTATTAATGAGTTTTTTAATAAAAAGTATCATACTAAAAATAATTTTACAAAAATTTTTCTAAAAATTTTTCTTTATTATAATCTCAATATATTTTTAGTTATTATTATTTTAAATAAAATGTTTATATGAAAATAAAATTTTCCATTAAATCTAAATAGTTAATCAACAAAATAATTGATTGCTAATCAGTGTTTAAAGATACTAAAATTAATATTTTTGATAGTTTATTAAAAATAATACATCGTTATAAAAAACTAGTTTAAATAATATTTAAAAAATTATGAATACTTTATTATAAATGATATAATAAAAAATTAAATTTAATTTATTTCTTGAAAACTTTATAAAAATTTCATATATAAGACTTACCGTATTATATAACAATTTTATTATTATATAGTTTTATGTATTAAAAAAATAAATATTTTTATATACCATTTCTTTTTATTTAAAATCAATAGTAGAAGTAATATATTTTTTAGAACATAACTAAAAAATAATAATATATAAGTAGTAACTATATCTATCATTTTCGTTTGAAATAAAACATCAACTTTCATTCTATTAATTTTAATATCCTATTAAGGTTAATAATTTATTTCTCCTTATTAACGTTATAATAAATAAGACTAATAAATTATACATAAAAGATAAATTTATAATAGTAATATATATTATAAAAATAATTAATACATCTATAAAATTTATAATATTTAGTTATTTTATAACTAAATATATTTATTAATAATTAAATTATCATATTATTATTAATAAATATAGTTTTTAATGGCTTAAATATTTTAATAAGATAGATTAAATTTATTATAAGATTTTTTTATCAAAAAGATCTTATAATAAATTTAATTATAGATAATAAGTTTAGTTTTTTAAATTAGTTAATTTATGCGCATGATTTATAATACTACAATAACTTTTTATACCATAAGTGACATATACTCTCATATAATAAAATAAATAGTATTGGAAATTAAGTATTAAATTATCTTCTTGTATAATATAAGAGAATCCATAAAATAAATTTATTTTTTACAAAAAATATTTATATAAATAAAAAAAATGAAAAACATCGTTAATTTTTAAATTAAAAAGGTTTAATTTGTATTTTATTTTATTATATGTTTCATTTATTTATTTGTTTTGTTTTATAATATATTATTAATCCGAAATTAAAAATTAGTTTAATTAAAAGTAATTTATAACTTTCATATTAAAACAAATTTTATATAGGATTCAATATATATCATATAATAAACAAAAAATATTTTATAAAATTAACATCATTATTTTTAACACAATTTTCATAAAAAACTAATTAAATTAATATAATTATATTTCTTACAATATAAAGTATAATAAGTTAATCTATTTTAGTACGTATAAACTAAATTTAAATTTGATAAAGATTATAGGAAATCAGTATTAAAAACTATATTATAATATAGTTTTTAATTATGTTAAATATTATTTAAGTTTTATTAATTTATTTATTATTTTTTATAATAATTTTATTAGTTATAAATATCATCATATTTATTTATTAACATTTAAATTTAATTTTATATATTAACTAAATTTTATTTATCTTTTAATAATCTATTTAGTTTTATTAAATTAATTTTATTTTCTAACCTATAAATTAAATAGTATTATTGTTTACCTAAAATTTTTTTAGTATATTTAAGAAATTTTATATTATTAATTATAAAAAATAATTAATTTTAATAAAAAATTAACAGATATATTGTTTATAATATTTATATTAATATACTAATATTAATTAATAATAAATAGATTTTTAATTAATCTTTCATATTTTAATTTTGTTAATATCTTTATTATTTATATACTCTTAAATACTTATAAAAAAGAATGATATAATCGTCTCTAATTTAAATTAAATAAATTTTGTAAATTAAATTCATATATACATAATATTTTATATCAAGATAAAATTAGTTAATATGGATTATATCAATAGAAAAATAATTTTTTTTATACGTTTATATACTTTATTTATCTTAAAAACTTAAAAATTTATCTGATAAATCTAATTTTATATATTTATTTTTTTAGTTTATTTAATCAAATTTAGATATTCTATATATTAAATTATAATTTAATAATTAAAGAATTATTAAATTTATTAATAAAAATTAAATATTTATCATTAGGATTTTAAATTATTAATATTATAAATACTAACAAATGATTTGTCTTATATTAATCATTTTATATTTTTAATAAAATATCATAGTATAATAAAATAAATTATTATTGTATTTAGAATGATCTACTATTACGTATAATATGAATAAATATAATTCGTAGTTATAAAAAAATAAGAAAATTTCTATACTAAATCTAAAACATAACTTTATTCTCAATTATATTTTTATTATATAAATAATAATTAAGTCATATTTTATGATTATTTATTAAAAGTATTTCAAATGAAATATTTATTAAATAATTTTATTTTAGGTGTTAGAATAAAATTAAAATTAAATTAAATCGTATAATATACAGAAAATTTGCTTTTATTGATAATAGATAAAATATTCTCGATTTTTATTTTTATAAACTAATATATATTAATTATTATATTATTTCTTTATGATTTTATAACATTTAAATATAATTCTAATTATGTTACTTAATCTTAAATATTTATAAATTAATTTTAATTATATATTTGTATATAATTAATTTCCATCCTAAAACTTTATCATTAATATAATATTTATAAATATTACAGAATTAAGTAATTGTAATAATCTAATCTTTTTAAAAAATAATAATTATAGATATATAAATTTTAGAAAATTAAAATAACTTTAAATAAGAATTAACTTTGGTATCAAAAATTATTGTCTTTAAAAGACATAAATTATTTTTGAAAAAGATTAATCTCTATTAAATGTTTATTTGTAACATTTTACTTTATTAGTAATAATAATAAATTTTATTTTAATATAATATTATTATTTTTATAATAGATAATAATATCGTAAATAAATGATAGATTATTATTGATATAGATTTAATCTAAATAGATATTTTATAATTCTTTTAATATAATAGATGATAGGTAATATACTTATTCAAAATTACTTTTTAAAATAAAAATATAATTATATTTATATGTTTTATTTAACTTAAGATGTTTTAAACTGTTTTGTTTTGAAATAAAATTTTCTTAAATATATTTATAATAATTAATTATTAATAAATTTTTATATATAATTAATGATTAAATATTTTTATTTTAAAAATATATTAATAAAGTTATTTTTTGTTAGTATAATTAAATAAGTTATTTATAATAAATAACTTATTTTATATATAAAATATTAATGATATTCATAATCTGAAAGATTTATTTATGTATTATCTAATGAATCAGCATATTTTATTTTTATGAAATTTTAAAATTAATTATATAGTTAATTATTAATAAGATATATTAATAACTTATTTAAAATAATAGAAATTATTCTTGAAATAAATCATTTTTAGTGATCGTATAATATACTATATAAATACACTATATTTTAAATATACTCATAATAACATCATACGTTTATTTCTTATTATTTAAAACTCAATTTACTTCTACATTGATATTTAACAAATATTAAATTATATATAATAAGCAGTCTTAAATATCATATATAACGTTTGTTATTTGATAGATAATTTGACTATTTATAAAATAAATAAAGTTTTTCATAATGAAAAAGAATACATTATTATAAATTCAGAATTTTTATTTTAAAAACAGTATTTATCATTATATACTATAATATGTGTAAATTTATTTATAAAATATAATTAATTTTCTGAAACATACTTTAAAATTAAAATCTAACATAACGTATTTTATATAAATAAGTCTTTTAATATTATCTAAATTTTCCTTTATTAATATTTAATCATAAAATAACAACTAAATAATAAAATAATAAAATTATATTTAAAAATATATAAACAATAGAAGATAAATATATATTATTACAATCTCTATTTACTTTAAAAATTAAACCTAATTTCAGATAATTATAAATCTATATTCATCTATCATTTCTAAATTTTGCAGATTAAGATTATCTGAATTAATAAAAAACATAGATTTCTGAATTTTTTTTAAAGTTTATTTTAAGAATATTTAATTAGATAAAAATAATTTTTATAAGTTAAATTGATTTATAATAATAAAAAATATTTTGAGCGTAATAATAAAATATAAAAAAAGAAGTTTATCAATATAATCTATTAATTATTATCTACTTTATGTATTATCTGAAAATATTCTCAGACTACTCAAGTATTGCTTTTATAGTATTGATCATTTAAGTTATATTTGCACTAAAAAATAAGAAATGATTATTTTTTATTTTTTTTGTAAAAATGTAATAATTATTAATAAATTATTACAACTTAGTTAATTGATAAAAAGTTATTTAATATTAATGCTTATTTTATAAGAACTTTACTTTAAGATTAAATTAAGTAAATATATGTAATAGAGGATTAACTTTACTAATTATAAAATAATGTAATTTTGTTAAATATTATTTATTTAACTCTATAACTTATATATATTCTATGTATATGACATATATAGATATGATTATTAATTTATTTTTTTATTTATATTTTAAAGAAAAAGTAAGTTTTAATTTATCAAGTTTGAAACTTTACTAATAATTATCTGATAATCTATAGTATAACATCTTAATACAATCAATATATTTAATATTTTTTATTATTATTAGATCTTGATTTAAAATACAATAATAATTATAATTAATTTATTAACTATTAAATTGTTTTATTATGAAATATTATTAAGTTCAATTTAAGCAATCAAATAAATTGATTTAAATTTATCTTTAACTTAAATAAAAGTTATTTAAATAAAGTTTAATTTATTAATATCAAAATATTATAGATTAAATAATCTTATTTTTAATACAATAATATCTTATTGTAATATTTTTTATAAATTTAATTTATTTTTTTATTTATCTAAAGTATAAAAGTATATGTATTTTCTGAAAATAATATTAATTTTAATATAGATACTAGTATTTTATACTATTAAATTTAATATACAACTAAATTATCAATAAGAAATTTAGTTAAATAATATTTGATAATTTTAGTTTCTATTGATTTATAAAATTAAAATATTCTAAGTTTTTTAAAAAATTTATGAAATTATATTAATTTATTTATTTTTTTCTTGATAACGTAAATTATTTTTTAATAATAATTAAACTTATAATATATAACTCACTTATTAACTATAAAATAGTATATTAATATTCTTTATATTTTAATTATTAACAATCTTTTATAATACCTTAATTTTATTTATAATAATAAATGTTAAATAATATTTAAAAAAAGAATCTTCATAAAAATATAATTATAAATTATAAAACAAATTATTACTTTATATAAATAATAAATCTAGAAATTTTTTTATTTATTAGTTTGTAACTGGACAACAATATTTTGGATTTCATTTAAGTGGAAAAATTAAATATTAATAAAACATATCTGAATACTTTATAAATAAAAATATTAAAATATAAATTTTTTAATTTCAATAATCACTATGATGGACATTTATTTATCATAAACGATTTAATTCTTTATAAAACATATCTAAATTTAGATTTATATTATTTTTATATTTTCAATAAAGAATAATCGTAAATATAAAGATAAATAGAAAAAATAATTATTTAAAAAAATAATTATATATCATATTAAATATATTTATTACTAATTATAAGAATAAAAAACTTATATTTTAGTTAATAAAATATAAATAACACTTATTTATAAAAACTATTTATTTTAATATATTATTAAAATAAATAGATCTATATTCAAATAAATCACTACCATTAAAGATCATTTTATATCAAAAGTTAATTATAAATATAAAATATTTTGCTAAATTAATCTATATTTCTTAGTAAGATTGAGAATTGAATAAAATATAATGAATTATCTATTTAATGTTATTAATGATAAAATATAAAATTCATTTAAACTAATGAAAATTATAGATATAAAATTATTATATTAGCTTTATAAATCAAAATTTTTTATGAAAATGATTTATATTTAATAATTTGAAATAATTAAAATGATAAAGTTATAAATTTCTATATAACTATTTCAATATACATTTGAATAGAATAAGTAATTAAAAAGAATAATTTATTTAATTTTAATATGTTTATCTCTATTTAATTAACATAATATCGTTATTATATGAATATTTGATAGGAATAATTATCTTAATTTTAATACAATACCAATTAAATATTTATATTTATAAATATTTATAAATATAAATGCCTAATATTTATAAAATCAAACATTTTTAATTTTAATATAAATAGTATTGCTTTATAAATTAAATAACTTATATTAAAATTTTTAAAAAATTACTTTTAAAAAATATTAAAATTAAATTCTTGAATTTATAAATTACTAATAGTCTACAATTAATAGTCTTAAGTATAAGAAAGGAGTGATTTATAAGCATTAATATAAAACTATATAATAATTAAAAAATTACAAATAAATTAATAATTTTTATTATCATCAATTTTTATTATCATCAATTTTTATTGAATAAAATCCAAACTTTGTGTATAGTGGATATTTTGTAAATAATTTATATCATGAAAGATAATTAATATATTTTATAAAGAGTAATGATAATCATTCAATTTATTTATATACTTCTTAAGTTTAATGTTAGCAAATAATCTATTACAAATAAAATATTTAAATTATATCAATTAGTATAATTTTATTTTTTATAATTTAAAAAATTAATAATAACATAAACCTATTTCTAGTTTTATTTACTATTTTAAAATTAAAATAATTAATATTTATAAAAATTTAACTATTGTTAGTTACTTTATTATTTATAAAATAGATCTATATTCCAATTTATTATCTCTTTGTTAAATAACAAAATATTAAAATAATAAGTATACCACTATTAGTAATAATCATAAAAACGATTCCAACAAAATATTTCATAATGTAATTAAAATTCAAAATTATTCCTTTTAAATTGATGAAATAAACAAAATAAAAAATGATAAAATTATTAATAATTCTATATTTTTTATACTCATAATTAAAGAAGATTTAAGATAAAATACATAATGAAAATAACATCAGAATAATCCAAATATCAACATATATTCTATGTTGATATTTGGATTATATAGAGAATACATTTTAAAAAATGAAATTATTACTGATGTGATTAAAAACAATTAGATTATGTTGTTTCTCAATTTTTAAAAACTTTATTTCAATATTGAATTATAAGATATCATGAAAAAAATAAATTATATACCACAAAAATATACTAATGAAAATTTATCCATAAAAAATCTCTTCATTTACCTATAAAAAAATTAATGAATTGAATATAATAAATAAGAAATTAATAAATAAACGAAAATATCAATAATAGCGAATATACAAAATAAGTTATTAATAATAATTCACTAAATAAAATAAGATTCATAATAAATAGAATTGCGATAAAAATCATATATTATAATAAGAGTTTTCAGTTTTATAATTATTCTATTATATTTAATAATATATAATTTATATATTATATATATTATATAAAATTATGAATGTTATTTTAAAATTAAAACTAAACTAGTATATTTTATATTCATCAATAACTATAGTTATTTTATAATTAACAAATTTTTATATTTAAGATAAATCTTATAAGAAGAGTATAAAAAATAATATTTAATTCTTAAAGTGATAAAAATATAATAATTTGCAATTAATTTAATTTAAGTAAATAAATTAATTTAATATTACAAAATATATTATTGAATATAACAATTAAATGTATTTTATTAATAATAAATTCTAAAATATCATCATATGTAATTAAAAATATTTAACAAAAAAAACGAAGGTTTCTTTTTATAAAAAGTTTATTTAATTAAATATATATAATAAAAAAGTTTTTTTTAACTGAATATATAAATAAACGTAACCAAACGAAATATCAAATAAATTACTAATATAAAAATAGCAATAAAAGATATTAATTTGATTTGTTATAACTTTTTTATTATCTTAATATTTATATTAATTTAAAGATATTAATATAATTTATTCTCGAAATATTTAATAAACTATTATTATAATAATAGTTTATTAAAACAACAATTATTAAATATCCTTATACTGTTTTAAAAACTTAAACTTATTTAGAAATATATTAAAAACTTAATACATATATATGAAATATTCATAATATTATATAAATAAAATCTACTTGAATGAAAAAAATATTTTTAATTATTATATGTATATAAATCTATCAATAAAATTGATAGATTTATATAAAATTATCAATTTTTATTTTAAATTATCAATAAATATTAATTATTAAAATTAGTTATCATATTACTAACTAATATTAACAGGATTAAATTATTAAAAAATATAATTATATTATAAAAAATATAAAGAACGACTATAACTAATGGAAATAGAATTGTATATTTTTATATACAGTTTTATATTATAATATTAATGGATTAAATATCTGATAATTTAAAGTATTAACTATCATTTTCTCTAATTTACTAAAAATAATTCATTTACTTAATTAATTATTTTCTTAAATAAAGTTACACATTAAATAATATTATTTTAATTTAATTTAAATTATTATTTATTAAGTGTAAATATTAGATTTTTAATTTATGAATATAAAGAAAAATGACTTAAAATAAAATCTGAGATACGCTTATAAGAAGGTAAAAGAAATATCAAAAAAATAAATAATTTAAAATTATAATCAACTAAAGCAATTTCTATCCAATTTTCAGCCATAAAAAAATTATTACTATGATAAAATGCAATAAAAAAAAAAGTAATAGTGTCTAATAAATTACCAAAAATCATTGCAATAGTTGGTGCAATCCACCAATAACAATAATTACGTAATTTATTAAAGATGAAAATATTCATAATTTGACCTAAAATATAAGCCATAAAGCTTGCTATAACAACCCGGATAACAAATAAATTAAATTCACTTAATATAGCAAATCCATTCCATTTACCTTGATAAAAAATTACAGAAAAGATATAGGAGATAAAAAGAGATGGTAACATAACAACTGCAATAATTTTTTGTGATAAAGAAATACCATAAATACGGACAATTATATCTGTTATCAAAAAAAGAAATGGGAAAGTTAATGTTCCATATGTTAAATGAAAATTAAAAATAGTAATTGGTAATTGTATTAAATAATTACTAGAAGTAATGATGAAAATATGTAAAAAAGAAAGTGATATTATAGTCTTAATTCGTTGTTGTGATTTTAATAATATAAACATAAAATATTATTTGCTTAAATTAAACTTATATAACTCATGTAAATATAATTTACATAACATATAATATAATTGATACAAAATAAAATAAAATAAATAAAAAAATTTTTCATAGATTTTTATTTAATAAAAATAAAAAGTAAATCTATTTGATTTATAATATTATTTTAATATTTTAAATAAACTTTAATATTAAATATACATGTTAGATGCTTTTGCTAACCCAAGTAGAACAATTGATATACAAGGATTACGCTGTCCAGAACCAATTATGATAATAAGAAAAATCGTTCGTCAAATGATTGATGGTGAAACATTATTAATTATTGCTGATGATCCATCTACAATTCATGATATTCCTACCTTTTGCCGTTTCATGGAATGTCAATTACTATGTAAGAAAATTCAACAACCTCCGTATTATTTTTTAATCCGTAAAAAAACTAATTAATATTAAAATTAAAGATTATTATATATAATATATTCAATAAGATATATATCTTATATGAGGATTTGTACCATTCTTAATGGTATAACACATTTATAATTTACGATAATAATAACATATATATCAACTTTATAGTCTATTTATTATGTTTCTCAAAAGAACGATTAATAAGATGTTTATAGATAAAAAATATTGAAATAAAAAGATTTTTCTCATAAAAATAATCTTTTTTATTATTTACAAACATTTCATATACCATTCATTTTATATTAACAATAATGATCTTTGATTAATTTTCTTTTATATATTAATAACTAAATTTATAGTTGATTATTTTATTAAAAAATAAAACAGATATTCTCTTATTTATTATAAATTATCATATTTTGAGCTTTTATTATATAAAAATTATTTAATTCTATTGTAAATTATTAATTTATATTTAATTTTATTCAATTATTAAATTAGATTAATTTATCTTTTATTTATATAAAAACTTTTTTTTATAATAATTTAACAATTTTTGTATAATTAATTTTATATATAACAGTCTATTACCAATAAGCATAATATAAAATATAGTAATTTTAGTTTTAAATGTTATTTAATTAACGATTCTAATATAATAGTAGTATAGTTAGTAATATGTTTATTATATATAAATCATATAGAAGAGTTTATCATAAGTTAATATAATTAATTTTTTTAAAAAAGATATCTTTTTGATAATAAAGTATATTTATATGCTAATTAACAATTACAATCGTCTATTTATAATTTTATATATTTATTCAATCTTAACTTATGTTCTAAATAATTTTAATAAAAAATCTTTTTTTACTAAAAAAGTATTTTTATATTGATAAATATATGTAAATCAGAATAATATTTTTTTGATTTACCATTTTAAAATATCATTGTTATTAATAATTTATATAATTTTCATTTAAATTTCACAAATTTTATATAAGTGAATTTATATCATTAAACTTATTGTGTATATAAAATATATTAATATTAATAAGTTCTTATTAATATTAATTTAATGCTTATTTACAAAACTAAATTACTTTAAAAAATAAATGATATCAAAGTAAAAATACAATTAATTAGTAACAATGATAAGCCAAGATGAATTATGAATTCATGAATTACGTATAATAGTATTATAATATTAATTATTATCATAATGATTAATATAATCAAGAGTTTTAAAATTTGATTAAGTAATCAATAAATAATTTAATATCTAAATCGTAATTTTTAACTTATTCTTTAATAAATTAACACAAAATATAATTAATAATATTTTGATTTTTATGAAAATATAACTTTATATTTTATAAGATAATTAATCAAGCATTATCTTAATAATAATGTTTTTGAAAATTTTTAACACATTATATTAATTTATTTATTATTAAGTCTTAATCAAAACTAACAAATATATTAAATAATCATTTATTGTTTATTAGTTACTAATAGAAATCATTTATCATATACTTTGGTTATAGATAACTGAATATATATATTTATATATATTTCTAAAATAGAATATAACATAGATATTTATTATATAAATATCTATATATTACTTACTATAAACTATATAACTAATTATCTTTTTACACACAAGTAAATTAATTAGATAGTTATATAGTTAAATAAAATTTAATAACTATCATTCGTAATTTACTAAAGGTAATAAAGATATTTAAGGACATTTAAAAGAAAACTTTTTTATTAGATAAAATCCTTTCTATTTAATTAAAAATTTTTCAAAATTAAATTTAGCTTTAATATAGCTTATATTAATTTGATATAAAAGAAAAACTACACTTATATTTTGAATATTAAATATTTTAGATTTTAATTTCTCTTACGTATATGTTTTAAAACATATAAAAATAAAAAATAATATAGATTTTAAGTTATAAGTTATAAAATAAATATATTAATTTATATAAATAACATGTTTATAAATATTTCTAATTAGTGAATTATAATTTATAATAATACTATTATGTAATTATAGAAAAAGAAATCAAGAATTATATGTTATAATATAAGAATATTTTAATTTTAAAAATATTAAAAATATATAAAAGTTTAATTTTATAAAGTTTTTCCGATTAAATATCAATTAATATTGAATAAAATTTAATTAATTTATATAGTATAAAATTAAGTTTATATGAATATATTTTTTATCTTACTTAAACTTAATAATTAAAGGAATGTTAAGATAATTCAAAAAAATAAATAATAAAATAAACGCTTTTTATTATAAAAAATATAATTTACTATTAATTGTAAAAACAATAAACATATCTTTTATTAGTAAAATATCAAAAAATACTTATTACATTATAAAATAATAACTTTTAATATTACTGTAAATAAAATATTAACTTAATTTTAAAATTAATAAAAATATAAAATATAATTTTAAATTATATCTTTAAAACAAATAATTAATTATTTAAAATAATTAATTATAGAAAATATAATTTCTATATTAATTTATAAACTTTAATATATTATAATAAATTTTAATATGTTAAAGTTTATAAATTTCTTCATATAAATTATTCATATCAATTTATAAAATTGATAATAAAAAGTATGATTATTATATTAATAAGTCTACTATATAATATAAAATATTATATAGTTACTATTTTTAATACTCAATAAAGAAGTTCTTAAAATTTACTAACGCAAAATTATGAATAAATAGATATACTTCTATAATATTAGGATATAAAAGTAGAAATAACTATATTTGTAATATTTATATAAATAACTTTAATTTAAAAAATAAAATTTCTTAATTATTTACCGTATTAAATAAAAATATATATTAAGAAGATAATTTCTAATTTTTTTTTAAATTATAAAAAATGATGATACTATGTAATAGAAACTTATTCGATAGCATTAATAAATAATAAATTTATTATTTTAATACTTATTAATAGATATTTTATAAAAATATAAATATTTAAACGTTATTAAAGTAAATTTAATCTAATAAATTTAATATAACGTTATTAACATAATAGATAATTTTTATTTTTAAATCAATAAATAGAATTTTTTATTTAAATATTTTATAATAATTGTAGATTTAAATTCATTAAAATTTATTATTTTTTAATTTCTAATACTAATATGACTTATACTGTATAGCAAGTTTAATAATTTAAAGAAATTTATTATATTATCTTAATAACTTTATTACTAATATTTTATTCCATTCCATCGATAATTATTTTTTGTCTATAAATAACGTTTTACTTATTTGATATAATTAACTTTGTTAATAGTTATTTTAATTTTAAAAGCAGATTTTCAATAATTTTCAAAGAGATTATAATCCAACATAAATAGAGGAGTGTCTTATATTAATAATATATACCAAGATATTTCTTTCATTAAAATAGAAATGTATATCCATTTATATATAATTATATATTTATTGATATAATAATATATATTCATAAGTAATATTATTGATTAATCTTAGTCAAATGCTAATTATCTTTATTAGCTTTTTCTTTAATAAATATATTACTAAATTCATCAATTAATAAATCATATTCGTAATTAAAAATATGATTTATTTTTATAATTTATTAAATTTTAATTTTTACCTAGATTAAAGTTTAATAAAATATTAAATAAAAATATATTTTCATTTAAAATGATCCACCAGAGTAAAAAAGATATTCCTCTATTTTGCAAACCTTTTTAAAGAATTACTTCATTTATTAAATATTTATATTCTATAAAAAAATAATTAATTTAACAATACTAAATACAAATTAAAAAACTATTGATATTTTTTCTTATTATTAAATATAATATTTTCAAATCAATTATTAATAACGAATATAAAGACAGTAAACAATTTTTTTTGTTATTTTCTTACGATAAATATGCCAATTTTTTGGTAAAATTGATAAGTCAGCTTCTTCTTCAGCTTCAACGTAAATCAAGCAATTTTTAGTTAACCAACCATTTTCTTCTAATAAAAAAGTTGTTTTTTTTAATAGATTTTTACGGAAAGGCGGATCAAGAAAAATAAGATCATAGGCTATATCTTTCTGTAGTAAATATCTTAATATATTGATATTAATTACTTTTGCATTTTTTATATTTAACTTAGACAAATTAATTATAAGTTGTGTTGCGGTTTTAGAATTTAATTCAATCAATGTAGCTGAAGCAGCACAACGAGAAAGTGCTTCAATAGACAAAGCACCAGTTCCAGCAAAACAATCAAAACAATGTGCATTTTTAATAAATGGCATCAACCAATTAAATAGAGTCTCTCTAATCCTATCTGTTGTTGGTCGTAACAATCCATTACAATTAGAAATAATTAGTTTACGGCCTCTTAATTTACCACTAATAATACGAATTTTATCATGCGATAAAGATTTTGTTTTTATTACCATAATTTACATAACTTAATGATTATAATCTGTTAAGGTAGTTATAATGATACAGATGCTTATTGATAAATATATATAATATAGAATTATATATAATTTAATATTAAGTTAATATCAAATATATATTGTATTAAAATCAAGTGATAAACTTAAGATATAATTTTATTATTTAAATTAAAATACATATCTGATAGTTAGGAGTGTAATGACAAATGGTTATAAAAAGAAAAAAAAATCTCTTATCTTTGTTAAAGTTAAAATCTAAAAATAAAATCAAAAAAAAAGAGATAGAGCAAAAATATAAATCAAAAATAGAAGAAAAATATGAAAATTTAACAGATGTAATAGAAATACCGAAATACTTAACAAAATCAGAAAAAATACAACAAAAAATAATAGAAAATAAAAACGTTAAATTCGAAGCAGAAACTACAAAAAATATAGAAATTATTTCACTTAATAAACATATAACTACTTTGCAAATAGCAAATGAACAAAAAAAAATACTACTGACAAAACAACAAAAAGAAATAACAAAAGAGAATTTTTTTTCACGATTAAGACATTGTTTATTGAAAACAAGACAAAATATTGGAATTGGTTTTATTAGTTTTTTTTTAGGTAAAAAAATTAATGATGATCTATTTGAGAAATTAGAAGAACAACTTTTAATTGCTGATGTAGGGTTAGAGACAACACGAAAGATTATAAATAATTTAATTTCCCATTCTAATCGAAATGAATTAAATGATTCTATGACAATTTATAATAAATTATATAAAAATATGAGAGATATCTTAATTAACGTAAATAAGCCATTAATTATAGAAAATAAGTTACCTTATATAATACTAATGGTTGGAGTTAATGGAGTTGGCAAAACAACAACAATTGCTAAATTAGCACATCAATATCAGATTAAATCTAAATCTGTAATGTTAGCTGCTGGAGATACATTTAGAGCAGCAGCTATTGAACAATTGCAAGTTTTAGGAGAAAGAAATAATATCCCTGTTGTTGCTAGATGTACTGGAGTAGATCCTTCATCAGTTATTTTTGATGCCATTAAATTAGCAAAAACAAAAAAAATTGACATATTAATTGCAGATACCGCTGGAAGATTACAAAATAAAACGCATTTAATGGAGGAATTAAAAAAAATTGTTAGAGTTATAAGAAAACTTGATCGAGAAGCACCTCATGAGATAATGCTAACATTGGATGCAAGTACTGGTCAAAATTCTATTAATCAGGCAAAAATCTTTAATCAAGCAATAGGTTTAACTGGTTTGGTTTTAACTAAACTTGATGGAACGGCTAAAGGTGGTGTTATTTTTGCTATCGCCGATCAGTTTCAAATACCAATTCGTTATATCGGAATTGGTGAAAGTATTGATGATCTTAGACCATTTGTAGCTGATGATTTCATAAAGGCGCTTTTTATATAAAAATTAGTATTAATGAATTTATTTTGAATATATTATCAATATCTATCATAGTGTGGAAAGTAAGTATTTTAAAAAAAATGATTCTTCATTTTTATGATATAGATATTATATTTTTTAGTGATATTATTTATTTTATAGTTATTTTAATTTTTTTTTAAAATAGAAATTTAATTTCTAAATCATTAGGATAAATATAATCTTTTAATATCAATATTTATGTCTAATAAAAATGTTTATGAGAGTATTTTTATATTAATAATATTATTTACTACTGCTATCTTTTTGAAGATATTTATCCTAGTATTTCTATTTTTATATAAAATAGATTTACTAAAAAGATATAAAAGATATCGAGAATTAAATTATTTAAAAATATTATTTTTTTATTTCAATAATCTAATTAATATTCTCTCTACTAAAATTTAGTATTTATTTATAATTTTAATATTCATGAGTATAATTATCATTTTGTTTTGTTTTAAACTAAAGATAAAATAATAGAAAATAATTACTATAATAATTAAAATTTAATCACAAAATGACTAAAATATTAAGAATAAAGTAAAAATAGCAACTATGTTATATATTTTAGTTAAATATATTTTATATATATCTTATTTAATCATTTATAATTATAATCACATCTTTGACATGATTATATATGTTATAATAACATATATAATACTATTAAATCTTAGTATTTTTATTTTAAAAATCTTTATAAATAGCATAATAATAATATATATAACATTAATTAATTATTTTTTTAAAAAAACTTTAATTAAAAAAGATATTGAGCAGATAGTAGTTTATACTTAGATGTAGTTAGATAATTTTATAAAATTAATTACTATTGACTAGAAAAAGCAATAATTTATATTCATGATTAATTATAATTTACCATAATTTTAGATTTTTGTGAATAATGATTTTTGTCAAAAAAGATAGATAAACTATTATCATCAAAAATTAATTTTTAATTTATGATCATTTATAAAATTTATATAATAAAGTAAATTAATTAAAAAAATAAAGTATTATTATATATAATATAATTTTTATCATTTTAATTTTATTAATATTTTTAATTATTAGTATGATAATGCTTAGCAATATATTTAGAAAAATATTAAATTTACTTAAGTTATATATTTTATAGTTAAAAAATTTTATGATATTGGATATTATTGGTTATATTGATTTATAATAATTATTATTAGCTAGTTATCAAACCAACTAAACTTATAAAAAATTAAATAATTTAAATTTTTTTTACAAGAATTATATCATTAGTACAAATAATTTATGTCAACAAATATTGAATTTTTATTCTATTTATCCTATATAAATATTAGCATGTAGATAAGAATTAATCTAAGGAATTTTTTCAATATTAAACAGTTATAAACTATTTTCATCATATTAATCGTTAATTAACCAAACTTAGTATAAATATAAAGTTTTTTATTTATAGATAACTCTTATTTTATTTAAATCAAAGAAGGTATCCATGATAAAGGATATACAATCATTAGTACTAATCTCACAAGGTAGCATTGAAGCTTATGTACGATTAGCTAATGCTTATCCTATGCTAACAGCAGAGGAAGAACAAGAATATGCAAAAAGATTACATTATCATAGTGATTTAAATGCGGCTAAACAAATTATACTTTCTCATTTACGTTTTGTTATTCATATAGCTCATAATTATTCTGGTTATGGTTTACCACAAGCTGATCTTATCCAAGAAGGTAATATTGGTCTAATGAAAGCTGTTCGTCGTTTTAATCCTGAGGTTGGCGTAAGATTAGTTTCATTTGCAGTTCATTGGATTAAAGCTGAAATTCATGAATACGTATTACGTAATTGGAGAATAGTTAAAGTTGCAACAACAAAAGCTCAACGTAAACTTTTTTTTAATTTACGTAAGAATAAGAAACGAATTGGATGGTTTAATCAAAATGAAGTTGATATAGTCGCTAAGGAGCTTGGTGTGACTAGTAAAGATGTTTTGGAAATGGAATCTCGAATGACTGCACAAGATATGGCATTTGATATAAACGATGATGGAGAAAATACAACTATTGCACCAGTTTTATACTTACAGGATAAAACTTCTGATTTCGCTGACAGTATTGAAGAAGATAATTGGGAAAATCATTCTACTGATAAATTAACACAAGCGTTACATACATTAGATGAACGTAGCCAAGATATAATTCGTACACGTTGGCTTGATGATGAGAATAAAACTACTTTACAAGATTTAGCTGATAAATATAGTGTATCTGCAGAACGTGTTCGTCAATTAGAAAAAAACGCAATGAAAAGACTACGATCTGTAATGGAAGTTTAAATAGGTTATAGCCATATAATAATAGAAAAATTTTAAATTAAATTTGATATTAATTAAATTTAGAATTGACAGTAAAACAATATAGATAAGTTTAAAAAAAATTTTAGAAAGATTTATTTTATAAATAATTGTTTATTTTAATAGATACAATATTAATTTATAATATATATTATTTTTTAAGATGTTTTATAAAATTAATATTTTTTATATTAATTATTAATAGATATTGATAAATATCTAAGTGTAACATATTACATTTTATATATTTAATGATTATTTTCATCTTCTACCTATATATTATTAATTAATATAAATTATCAATATATTATGTTATTTTAAGTTATTAAAATTTTTAATCTTTTGTTTGATCAGAGATAAGGATATTTTTAGAGCGATTTTAAATTATTAATTTATATAGCAAATAAATAACACTTAGTTATATTTGGGATTTTTATATATTGCTAAATATAGTTCTATTATATTTTTTTTGTTTGTTAAAATATCCTAAAATATATCAATAATAAACTTTTAAAGAATCTCATCTACTTTTTATGACTTTTAATATATTAATAAAAGTATATGATCAACAGTATGTGATCTCTAAGTTGTTGCATTTTCAAGCATTAAAAGAGATGTTACATATGTTAAAATCCTTTATAGTTATAAAAATTCTAAAAATTATTTAATTTTTCCTTTAATATACACTATATAAACACATTATACTTTTCTAATATTTATTGATTACAATAATCTTTTTTATTATCAGAAATTTAAGTAATATATTTCTATTATATCTGAATAGATCTAAAGGTTTTAATTAAAATAACTATGATAAAATTATTAAATATTAACTAATGGTATATAATTTAAAACATTAATATTTTTAATATTATTAAAAATATTAATGTTAATTGTAACATAATAATATTATTATTTTTTATAATTACTATAATTTTATCATATTCATCTTTAGTATTAAATAAATAAACATAAGTTATATAATGAATGGTTAAAACTTAAATATTAAAGAATTCGTTTAATTAGACTAATTAGATATAACTAATTCATTATTTATAATATATGAACATTATAAATTTTAATTTAACAGAAAAGTAAACTAACATATATAATAAAAATATAATTTTTTAATTATCTTTATATATTAGATTGAATAATAATGTTATAACTAATAATTATAGTTAATTTTCTTAAGAAGATTAATTAATATTAGTATTATTGATTTAAAAAGTATTTTCAATATTATTTTACATAATATTACAATTTTAAATTGCAATACATTTAAAATTTTTTTTTGAATAAATAATTTATTTTATAACTATTTATTAATCATTACAATCTATTTTTTTCTATTTTAAATTTAAATTGAAAATTTGAAGTTAACATTTTAAACATTAACTTATATTATTCAATCTTATTATATAACAAGACTAATTAAATAAATCGATTGAAATAACATACTAATCAATATAATAATTATATATTTTATCTGATATTAATTTATACAATATATAACAAATGAAAAAAAATCATTTATATAAACTTAAACAAAGATTTATTACATGTATTTATAATTTTAGAAAATAAAAAAATAAAAATTTAGATAAAGTAATTTTATAGTATTTTTTATTTTTTAAAAAAAAAGTTAATTTTATATTAAAAATAAATTTTTAATATAAAATTAATCATTTTAAAACTATATTACTTACTATAAATTTTATCCATAACTTAAAATGACATTTAAGATTGTATGAAATTAAGTTTGACAATTATTAAATATTTATATCTTTATATGTAATATAAAAGTAATTAAGTTAATAAATTTTATAAACTTTATAATATTTTTATAAAAATATATTATTAGTATTTTCATAATTTAAATTGATCAATTTTTATTGATTAATTTAAATTATGCATTAATTCTATTTTTATTCATTTTATTTATAATATATTCATTTTAAATATATTTTCACTTTTGAAAAAGTAATCTATCGATAAAATCATCGCATATTAAAACATTATTATTTTAATAAAACTAAATTATATTACTATATGATATTAATAGATTTATTTTAACATAATCAAAATGCAATAATAGATATATATACTATTTTATAAGATATAATTTAAAATTAATAAGCATTTTATAAATTTAAAATTATAATATTATTTAGATATATTAAAACAATGCGATCATGACAATAATAATATATATTAATAAAAATTTTAAATTAAAATTTTAAAAAAATATTTAACATTTATATTTTATTTATTTATTTTTTATAAAAATTATTTATTTAAATAAGTATTAAAATTTAAAGATAACTAATAATTTATAATAAAATTATTAGTTATCTTTAAATAAATCAAAAAATATCAATTTATTATAAGTGAATATTTTTATTTATAAAAAATTTAAAATGGAATTATAGCAATTATTATGAAAGGTTCAGAGATTACTCTATATTCTGTTAAAATATTATTTGTAAAATCTTTCCTTTAGTTATTAAATTCAAATGTATGTACATTTATATAGTATAAAATATATTATTGATATTTTTTTAATTATTATATCATTTTTATAAAAACAAATTTTTTTTCACCAATAAAATTACCTGCTAAAAAAGCAATGAAACTAAATAATAGAGATGGTACGATATAATGAAAATTTAAAATTTTCAAATTAAATGACATAAATAATATATAAGAAATACTACCAAAAATCATTGAACTTAATGCACCAAAATAATTTTCTCTCTTCCAATAAAGTCCGAGTATTAAAAAGGCCAAATAAAAACAGCTTGTAATCCACCAAAAATTAATAAATTTAACAAAATAATCATTTTTTGCGGATTTAAGCCAGTTATTAATAACAAAATACTAAGAATTATTGTAGAAGAAACTGAAATTAATGTTGTTTTTTTTCTTCTTTTATTTTATTTTGCATAATAATATTTAAGTATAAATCTTTTATGATAGTTGCTGAAGATTGAAGTAATAATGAATTAATTGTTGACATAATAGCAGCCATTGTAGCTGCTAAAAAAATTCCTGCAACGAATGGAGGTAAAACTTTAATCATTAAAATTGGGATAATCTGATCTGGAATAATTAAATTAGGTAAAATAACTCGACCTAATGTACATGATAAATGCATTCCTAACATTAAAATAACCATCATAATAGTACCTATAATAATACCATTATGCATTACTTGACTATTTTTATATTCAATGCAGCGAACAGCAGTATGTGGTAAACCAATAACTCCAAAACAAACTAATATCCAAAAAGAAAACATAAATGGAACATTAAATATGTCGTTATCTGGACCTTGCGGTGTAATTAGTTTTGGATCAATTGTTTTTAATGTCTCTGTTGCTGTATCTAAACCTCCTACCTTATAGATAGTGGCAACTAATAAAATAATTGTTCCTAATAATATAACAAAACCTTGTAAAGTATCATTAATAACTTTAGATCTAAAACCACCAAATTCCGTATAAAATGTAATGCAGATACTAAATACTAATAACCCTATTTCATAAGGAATATTTGCTATTATCTCCAATAAACGAGCTCCGCTAATAAATTGTACTGTTATTGAACCAAAAAAAGCTACTAACAAAACTGATACTGGCAATAAATACTAGTAAGCGGCTTTTGAATCGAGCATAAAGTATATCATTAAGTGTTATTGCATGATAATGACGAGCTAAAATAGCAATTTTTTACCTAATATACCAAGAGATAACCAAATATAGTAGGAACCTGAATTAAAGAAAATAATACCCAACTAAGACCATATTTATAAGCTGCTCCTGGACCACCTATAAATGAGCTAGCGCTGATATATGTTGAAGTTATTATCATCGCGAAAATAACTCTACCAATAGAACGATTACATAGAAAATGTTCATATAAAAATTCACTTTTTTTGATGTCGATGATAAGTATAAATGGATAGTATACAAACTAATAATAAATAACAGATAAGTAATATAATAATTTTAGTTTCCATTTTTATCCTCTAGTGACATCTGTTTAAAAAAAATTTAACCATTAAGACACAAAGTATAATAAAAATTATAGGCAAATATAAGCATGAAAGTTCAAACCATAGTGGCATTCCTATTATACCTTTTCTCTCACAAGAAAAATAAGCTGTTATAATCCAACTACATAAATAAGCAATAGTGAGAAAAAGTGACCAATAAGCATCTTTGTTGGGTTGAAGAAAAAGTTTATCTATTTTTTCCTAATAAAAAAAATTTGATATGATAATATTATACATTATAAACATATTATATTTAGAATAAATTATAAAAGTAATCGTATATTTAGTATTATTTTTAATAATATATAAATATAAAAATTATTCCTTATGATCCTAGTTTTTTTTTCAAGTAATGGATATTAGTATTTCCTTTAAAAAAATTTCTATCATCAATAATTTTTTGTTGTAATTTTATGTTAGTTTTAATACCGTCAATGATTAATTCAGATAAGGCGTTTTTCATTCGAATTATAGCAATTTCTCTAGTTTCACCATAAGCAATTAGCTTACCAATTATGGAGTCATAATAAGGAGGAACTGTATAGCCTGTATAAATATGTGATTCCCAACGTATACCAAAACCACCTGGAATATGGAGTCTAGTAATTTTACCTGGGCTTGGTAATAAAGTATTAGCATCTTCCGCATTAATTCGACATTCTATTGCATGTCCATAAATTTTAATATCTTTTTGTTTAAAAGATAATGTTAAACCAAAGGCAATCTTTAATTGCTCTTTGATTAAATCAACGCCAGTAATCATTTCTGTAACAGGATGCTCAACCTGAATACGTGTATTCATTTCAATAAAATAGAATTCATTATTATCATAAAGAAATTCGAAGGTTCCTACACCACGATAATCGATATCAAGACAAGCTTTTATACAACGATCTCCAATGCTTTTGCGCATCTTAATTTTTATATCTGGTGCTGGTGCCTCTTCAATCATTTTTTGATTACGTCTCTGCATTGAGCAATCACGTTCTGCTAAATAAACTGCATTTCCTTGGCCGTCAGCAAGTATTTGAATTTCAATATGACGTGGTTTTTCTAAAAATTTCTCCATATAAATCATATTTTTATTAAAAATAGATTTTGCTTCAGCTAAAGTTATAGTAATAGCATCTTCTAAGTCACTTTCATTTTGAACAACACGTATACCATAACCACCACCACCACTAGATGCTTTAATAATGACTGGATAACCAATCCGATTGGCAATCATTTTATTTATTTTAATGTTATTTTCTAACGGTCCATCCGAGCCAATAATACAAGTAAAACCATATTTTTTCATAACTTTAATAGCTGAGACTTTATCACCCATTAGTCGAATAGTTTCTGATTTTGGACCAATAAAAATAAAACCAGAGCGTTCTACTTTTTCAGCAAAATCAGCATTTTCAGATAAAAAACCATAGCCAGGATGAATCGCTTCTGCATTTGTAATTTCTGCTGCTGAAATTATTGCTGGAATATTAAGATAACTTTCAGCTAAAGTAGCTGGCCCTATGCAAACAGTTTCATCAGCAAGTAATACATGTTTTAAATCGCGATCGACAGAAGAATGAATGGCGACAGTTTTTATTTTTAATTCCTTACAAGCTCTTAAAATACGTAAAGCAATTTCACCACGATTAGCGATAAGAATTTTTTTAAACATAGAATTCCTCATTATTCGATAATAACCAATGGCTCGTCAAATTCAACAGATTCTCCATTTTTTAAAAGAATCTCTTTAACTAAGCCCTCTTTTTCTACTTTGATCTGATTCATCATCTTCATTGCTTCAACAATACATAAAGGATCGCCTAACTTTACCATTTGACCAACTTCAACAAATGGTTTCGCTTCTAAACTTGATGCTCTATAGAATGTACCAACCATTGGAGAGCGAACAATATAACCACTTATTTCTGTTTTTTTCTCTTTTGTTGTTTCAGTTAATATTTTAGAATCTACTAAGGCATTAGTTAAAGTTGATTGATTCGTTATTGGCGATTCTTCTGCCACATACTGCTGTAAAGTTCGTAAATTTTTCGATACTATGTGACTAATACGAATACTAGTTCCTTTATCTTCCGAAATTTCTAATTCAGAAATAGCATATTCTTTAACAAGTTTAATTAATTTCTTAATTTTACGAATATCCATAAGTTAATTCCATATTTATTATTCTTTATATTTGTGTTAGGTTAAAATTTTTTTATTAACGATTTTATTTTTTAATACTTAAATTCTCTATTTTTAATAGAAATTTAACGGCAGCTTCTAATGCAAAAATATAACCATCAATACAAAAACCAGAGATTACACCAATTGCGATATCAGATAGATAGGAGTGATGTCTAAATGACTCACGTGCGTAAATATTAGTAAGATGAATTTCATAAAAAGGAATTTCAACACTCAATATTGCATCTCGTAATGCAATACTTGTATGGGTTAATGCTGCTGGATTAATCAATATGAAATCAACATTTCCTTTAGCTTGATGTATTTCATTAATAAGTTCATGTTCTGCATTAGATTGAAAATGGCTTAATTTAACTCCTAATTGTTTCGCTTTTTTGCTTATTTTATTAAAGATATCCTGAAGTGTAAGAATACCATAGAATGGTAATTCTCTAATACCAAGCATATTTAAATTTGGACCATTTAATAAGAAAATATGAAAATTTTTTGTCATTTTTACTGATATCCGTAACGATTTATAATTGGATATTTGATATTTGATATTTGATATTTGATTTTTGATATTTGATATTTGATAATAAATAATTAATATATGATATTTGTATTATCGTAAAAATAATAACTAAATTATTAATAGTTTGTTATCTTCTTTTTTAATGAAAATAGCTTTTATTTTAAAAATAAAAAATGAAATTATTATTTTACAATAATTAATAATATAGTTTTAACTTAATTAATAAAAATCATCCGAGAATATTGAAATATTATCTATTTATTAATCTATAATTAGTAATTTGATTCCTAAACTAATTATTAATATAATTTAAATATGTTTTCTAAAAATGACCTCTATTTTATTAAAATATCAAAATACAATAATAAATTAGTTGATATTGCATATCTATATAGATTTTATTATTGTAACATTTACATAGATAATTATTTTCATTTTTATATTAATAAAAATGAAAAATAATCAATATTATTGATAAGATAATATAAATAATAATGAATAAAATTACTATAATTTCTTGATAACTTATCATTAAATAATGCAGGATATTATATATTGTCATTATTTTAGTTAATAATCTATGATTAATTTTTATAAATAATTTTAAGTATCATAGGTAAATTATTTATATAATAAGTTCTGTTTATTATTTATAATATTTAAATAAATGATATTATTTTTTAACCAATTAAATATTGCAATAGATTGATTTTTAACTCATTAAAACTTAGCTTAATTATCTAAGCAACCATCAATTTTTATTATAAGGATTTTTTACTGATAAATAACTCTATTTTCTTTTTAAATTATTAAAAACATAATCATATGATATATCAATACTAATTATTATTAATAATATAATAATTTTTATTAAGGATAATAATTCATTATTTAAAATAATATTCGAAGTTTACCTTACTAATCAATTATAAGATCTTTATTTTAATGAATATAAAAAATCAGTAAAATTTATTAATTGCTTTAAAATTTTAATTTATTTAAGATAAAATAAAATATATGTGAATATAATAGTTAATTTTTTATGAAAAGTTAATAAATAAACTTTTTCTCATTAACAATAAGTATAAATATCTTTATGTATTAGTAAATTAATAATTTAATACTGTAAATTATTTAGATAATATAGTAAATTATAAATTTACTTTATAATTATTTTAATAGTTAGCTTTTTTTAAAAACATCTATTTTATAATTTATGATTATAAGATTTAAATAAGAATGTTTTAATATAAGATTATATATTTTTTGTTTATAAAAGATAAAATTTTAATAATAAGTAAAAATCTTAATATAATTATAATTAGTATCATAAATAGCGAATTACAATGTAGAAAATTTGATATATAATTATAATTTTTTTATCCTTTTTATTAACGAAAGCATGTAATAATTAATAATTATATTAAATTTATTTTTAATATTATTTCAATATAGTATTAATATACAAGGCTATATATCTTATAGATAAAGTCAAGAAAATGAATAAACCATATTTTATAATATGTATCAACTATTAATTATATAATATCATATAAATTAATATAGTAATACTTTTAAATTTTAAAATTAATTAATTTTCTTATTTGAAATTTTACTTTAAATAAATTAAATAATTTTACGATCTATATTGTATGCTTTATATATTACAAATTCTTATAGAAAATAAGTGTTGATTTAAGTTTTTTTGATATTAGCAAAAATTGGTCACTTTTTATTAAAGCAATTTAATTAACATGTTTATCGTCAATTTGTAGAATTATTAAAGTAATATCAATTTTTATTTATTTCTGATTTTTTTTGCAGGATTACTCTTTCGTTATGTTTAAAAAAATTCGTGGCATGTTTTCAAATGATTTATCTATCGATTTAGGTACTGCTAATACTTTAATCTATGTTAAAGGACAAGGTATTGTGTTAGATGAACCATCAGTTGTCGCTATTCGACAAGATCGAGCAGGTTCACCTAAAAGCGTTGCTGCTGTAGGTCACGAAGCAAAACAGATGTTAGGTCGTACACCTGGAAATATTGCAGCTATTCGTCCAATGAAAGATGGTGTTATTGCTGATTTTTATGTTACTGAAAAAATGTTACAGTACTTTATTAAACAAGTTCATAGTAATAGTTTTATGCGCCCAAGCCCACGTGTCTTAGTTTGTGTACCTGTTGGGGCAACTCAAGTAGAGCGTCGTGCAATCAGAGAATCAGCACTTAGTGCTGGTGCACGCGAAGTCTTTTTAATTGAAGAACCAATGTCAGCGGCAATAGGTGCCGGTTTACCTGTTTCTGAAGCAATGGGTTCAATGGTAGTTGATATTGGTGGTGGTACTACAGAAGTTGCTGTTATTTCATTAAATGGTGTTGTTTATTCATCATCGGTACGTATTGGTGGTGATCGATTTGATGAAGCAATTATTAATTATGTTCGTCGAAATTACGGTTCATTAATTGGTGAGGCTACTTCTGAAAGGATTAAACATGAAATTGGTTCAGCTTATCCAATAGATCAAATTTATGAAATTGAAGTACGTGGTCGTAATTTAGCTGAAGGAGTACCACGTGGTTTTACCCTTAATTCTAATGAAATACTTGAAGCATTACAGGAACCTTTAACTGGTATTGTTAGCGCTGTTATGTTAGCATTAGAACAATGTCCACCAGAATTAGCTTCTGATATCTCTGAACGAGGTATGGTATTAACAGGGGGGGGTGCATTACTACGTAATTTAGATCGTCTTTTAATGAAAGAAACTTGTATTCCAGTTATTATTGCTGAAGATCCGCTAACTTGCGTTGCACGAGGCGGAGGTAAAGCATTAGAGATGATCGATATGCATGGTGGTGATCTATTTAGTGATGATTAAATTATAAATAAATAGAAAAAAGAAGGGATTTAAAGATAGCGTTCCACTTTACTTTATGTATAGTGATATTAATGTTTTAATATTTATTTTTATAAAAAATTCACATGAAGCTAATCTTTAGTCAAAAATCATATTTACAGTTACATATCATTATTATGATCATTATTTCAATTATATTGATTATTTTCGATAGTAAATTCAATGCTTTTAACAAAATACGTAGTTATTTAGATACCGTTGTTATCCCTTTTTATTTTTTAGTAAATAGTCCACAAAAAATACTTGATAATATCTCATACATATTGATAAAAAAAAAGCAACTTATTTTTGAAAATAAAGAATTAAAGAAAGAACTTTTATTCAAAAAAGCAGATAATTTATTACTTGAACAACTTAAACAAGAAAACGATAGATTACGCCAATTATTAGGGTCACCTTTACGACAGAATAAGCATAATGTGATGATTGCTCAAGTTCTTGCAGGTATAAATACGCCTTATAGAGATCAAATTATGATTGATAAGGGTTTAAATGATGGTGTTTACGAAGGTCAGCCTATAATTAGTGATAAAGGCGTTGTTGGACAGGTTATCACAATAAACCAATTTAGTAGCCGTGTTTTACTAATTTGCGATAGAACACATGCATTACCTATACAATTATTACGTAATGATATTCGAATTATTGCAAATGGAATAGGATGCAGTAATGATCTTCAATTTGAACCTTTACCAAATAATATTAATATACGTATTGGTGATATGATAGTCACATCTGGTTTAGGAGAACGATTCCCAAAAGGTTATCCAGTTGCTATTGTTTCTTCTATAAAACATGATGCTCAACGTGCTTATATGATTGTTCATGCACGACCAATTGCAAATTTACAAAGATTACATTATCTTTTATTATTATGGGTAAACTCTAAAAATTCTTCTAATTCTTTACATTTATCAGAAATATATCGAACAACAACTAAGCATTAATATTTTTTCAATATAATTTATATTGAAAAAATATCTTATTGAATAAAAACTTAACACTAGTATAAAAGTTTATTAAATAAAAAACAAAATATAAAACAATTTTCTTTAATCTCTTAATATAAATAGAAATTGCCACATTAAAATTAATATAATTAAAAATATAAAAATGGATTATTACCATGGTAGTAATAAACAATGGATCATTTGGCTATCATTCTTAATTGCAATAATTTTGGAGCAAATGCCTTGGCCTGAACAGTTTATTTATTATCGACCAATGTGGTTATTATTAATTTTAATTTATTGGGTTATGGCTTTACCACACAGGATTAGTATAGGTACAGGATTTTTTTTAGGTATCTTAATAGATATAATTCAAGGTTCAACATTTGGTGTAAATGCATTAGCATATAGTATAATTTGTTATTTAATATCCTGTAAACATAATCTTATTCGTAATATTCCACTTTGGAAACAATCGATTGTTGTTTCAGGATTATCAGTATTTATGAATTTTATAATATTTTCAGCAGAGTTTTTTTCTTCCGTTATATTATTTCATATGAAAATATTTTGGAATTGCTTGATTAATGCTATTTTGTGGCCATGGATATTTTTATTATTGCGGAAAATTCGTCATCAATTTTTGGTTCACTAAAAATAAATTAGGAAATTAATTATTTATATTTTAATAATTATAATAATATTCAAAATTATTTTCTATAAAATACAAAGATTTTAATATCAATTAAAAAATATAAAATCAGAAATTTATTATACTCAATAACTAAATATTTTAGAATAGTATTAAAATCAAAGAAAAACTATATATCTTTATATAAATCTTTTATAATAAATAATTAAACATTTAGTAATTCTAAAAAATAAAATTACATTACATAAACATTAAGAAAATTTTCAATAAAAGATATAAACTATAACTCTAATCTCTATTATAAGATAAGTAAAAGATATTGTATAATTTAATCATGACAAAAACAATATTAAATTAATTATAGATAAATAAATCGATTAACATATATTTTAAGTAAATATATAATATAAATAAATGAAATTTATATTATTTATGTTAAATATTGATATCTTATTTAAAAGTATTATAGGAAGTTATTTCTATACTTATACAGTTGATTTAATATCAGTTTTACATAAATAAGATTAATTATTTAAATAAATCATAATAATTGAATTATTAATCAATATAATATTATTTAAAATATGTTTATTTTATATTGATTAATAAGAACTTAATTATCTATAATAATATAATAAAAATCATATTGACATAAAATTAAAGAAGTAATTATAAAAATAATACCTATACAAAAAATCAAAGTTAAAATTATTAATATATATTGATTTATTTAAAATGAGTATTGGAAATATACTACTTTTATTCAGTTTTTTATATTTTTAGATATATAATAAATCTATTTTTATGAATCATAAAAATAGATTTATTATATATATGGAATTGGTAATTAATTAAATAAAAATAAGATTTGATATTCCATAATTAGTTATAAATATTTTGATTTATACAAAATATATTTATTTGATAAAAATAGAGAACTTTAAAAAAATATAAAACTAGATTTTAGTTAAGATAATAATTTACTACTAAAATAATACTAAAAATGTAAAGATCAATAACAATAAATTATCTGAATATAAAATATTATCTTCTCTTAATTAAAAGCTAAAATTATTGAACGAAACTTCATAAGTTTTAATGAAGATTTTTAATAAAAATTAATTTTGATATATTATACAATTTTAATTGTATTGATTACTTCATTAGATAATGATATATAACGGTTTAAAACTAAATTTCATTATATTGAATAAGTTTATCGTATTAATAAACATACATGCTAAAAAATACGATAAAATTGCAATTTCATCAAAATAATTATTTAAGATTATAAATATCTATATGGTATTAAAATATATTTCCAATCACTTAAAATATAAAGTTTTAATTAAAATTAGGTTGATTACTATCTTATTATTAATTAATTTAAGGAAATAAAGATTATTTATATTAATACTAATGCTTTATTGTCATAATAAAATTTAAATAAGAAATTTATTTTAGTGCTAATATTAATGATTTATAAGTTATAACAATAAAAAAATTTATATTTTGTATAGATAATATATAAAAAATTTTATATATAGATTTTATATTAAAATGAAATTATTATTTTATGTTTTAAGTATCCACCATAAATAAAAATATTATTAAAGTAGTCTAAAAAACAATTTAAAATTGTTTTTATTTATAAATTAAAATTGCTAGAAATAATATAAAATATGTAAAAACATTAAATATATTTTATACAATAAATAATATTCTTATAATGGAATGGAGTAAAAATATATATAAACTTACTAATAGATTTTAATTATCTCCTTTTATTTTTTTTAAAATAATCGATAGAGTTTTATTAAATAGTGAAGATTATTCTATATTAATAAAAGTATAAATTTTTGTTAACAAATTTTCAAAATTTAAATTAAATAATTACATAAGAAAACAGATTCATATAGCTATAATAGCGATTATACTACCATTGTTATAATTTCTTTTAAAAAGGTATAAAAAGGGGTGAAACGACTAGTACCTAAAGCATTGGTAACTATTAGTATAGTAATAATATTTATTATAGCATTATCCATCATTGGATTTCGTTTTTTTCTTTATCAAATTAATGAATATAGAGATCAACTTGAAGAGCAACTTCAAATATTAACTGGAATGCCTTTTAAAATTAATCGTATTGAATCTGAAATGATTACTTTTTGGCCAAAAATAACACTTTCTGATTTTAGTGTTAATACAGAAAAAATATATATTAATATAAAAAAAGTAAAATTATCACTTGATATATGGCGTTCATTATCTTCTTTAAATATTTACTTTCAAGATATTATATTTTATCAATTAAATGTTATCTATAATAAACCATTAAAATTTATTAGTCAAAATAATTTTATTAATTTTCATTTAAATATTTTAAATAAACTGTTTTTAAAACAATTCTATTATTTTAAGTTAAAAGAAGGTCGCATTACTTTTTTAACACAATCTGCAGAAAAAAGAACATTAAATATTCATGAACTAATTTGGTTGAATGAAAATTCATATCATCAAGCACAAGTATTTTTAAATTTTGATAGTTTGCAGCAACGAAATAAGAATGAAATTCAAATTAAACTAAATCTTTATAAAAAAAATGATGTAATTGATCAAGGGAAAGTTTATTTAGAAGCGAATGATATAAATTTACTACCGTGGTTAAGTTGTTGGTTACGCGATATTACTGGATTAAAAAATACTACATTTAATCTTTCTAGTTGGATTACAATTAAAAACGGTCATATAGAAAATGGTCGATTACATATTAATCATGGGCGAGTAAATTGGAAGGTTGATAAACAAGATCATGAACTATCTGTTAATGACTTATTATTAGAAATGAATTATAAGGAAAATGGATGGTTATTTAATATTGCACATTTACAACATTTGAAAACTGATCAAAAACAATGGATTGAAGGTCAAATTTCTATATTTTATTTACCAAAATTAAAAATAAATGAAGATTATTGGCATATAAAAGTTAATAATATTCAATTAGAAAGGATAAAGTCAATTTTACCAATTTTTTCTTTTTTTATGCCTGAATTAATCAATGATTGGAAAAAACTTCAACTAAAAGGTCGTATAATTACACTAGAATTAGATATTTTTCCTAGAAAATTAGAAAAAACAGTAATTGATGTATCTTGGGAAGATATTAGCTGGATATATTGTAAAGGCTTACCTTCAGTTAATCATTTTAGTGGTACATTACGAGGTAATCAAAAAAAGTGGATACTATCATTTAACTTAAATAATAGTTTAATTGAATATCCAGAAATGTTTAAAGCTCCATTAGAAATCTCTTACTGGCAAGGAAAAATTTTTTATTTAGAAGAAGAAGAATCACATAAAATATGGAGCGAAAATATGGAAGTTCAAGCAAAATCATTATGGATAATAGGAGATTTTCATTATCTAATTCAAAAAAATAAACCATCTACATTAACTATTTTAGGAGGTGCAAAATTGATAAATGCTTGTGATGCATGGCGTTATTTTCCAATAAAATTAATGGGTAAAGATTTATCTGATTATTTAACAAAAGCAATTATTGCCGGTCATATAGACGAGGCTACAATGGTTTTTCACGGCAATCCAATTGATTTTCCTTTTAAAAAAAATAATGGACAATTTCAAATTTTTGTTCCATTACGAGGTGCAATTTTTAAATATCAACATAATTGGCCAACAATTTTTAATTTAGATATTGATCTTAATTTTGAACGAAATGCACTATGGATGTCTGCTCCTAGTGTAAAATTAGGTGATGCTAAGATGTTAAATCTTAATGCATATATTTCAGATTATAGTAAATCTAAGTTATTAATAAAATCAAACATTATTAGTGATGGAAAAGCTATAGGTAATTTTTTCAAAAAAATTGTGATGGATAATCCGATTGGAAAGATATTAGATACAGTGAAGATAGGTGGTAACATTGCTGGTAAATTGATCCTTGATATTCCATTAAAAAAAAGTGGTAATAATATGATTACTAGTGGTCATATTGATTTTAATAATAATGATCTCAATATCACTTTAATTAATAGTCAATTAAAACACTTAACAGGACGTTTTTATTTTCGCAATAGTGATTTTAAAACTGAGAAACTACAAGCTCAATGGTTTGATCAACCAGTAAATCTAACACTTAATACAATTAATAAACGACAGAATTATAGTATGAATATTAAATTAAGTGGTAATTGGAAAATTAAAAAAATCAGTAATTTACCTAAATCAATTATACATAATTTGGCAGGTAGCACATCATGGAAAGGACAAGTTAATATTCAATTACCTAATCAACTAAGAAAAAATATAACATTATCCATTGCTATAAGTGGAAAATTAAATAATATAATAAGTGAATTTCCTGCTTTGAATACTAAAAAATTAAAACAATTAGATAATATACAAATTCGTGCTAATGGAGATACTTGTCAATTAAAAATTTATGGTGATGTTGGTCATAAAATTAGATTTAATGGTCAATGGCAATTTTCTAGTAAGAAAAATAGATTATTAAAAATAACTATTCAACCTTATAAAGAAAAAAATATTATTCTTCAAAAAAATCCATTAGTTATTATTAACTTACCTGAAATAATTGATCTTAAATGGTTTTCATTATTAGATTCATTTTTTTCATCGAATATATTAACTCAAAATTATAGTAAATCAATTTTAATACCAAATATCATTATTATTAATTTAGAAAAAATTACTTTTGATAAACAACAATGGAATAAAATAGTATTTACAATTGAAAAAAATAATGAATTAACAAAAATTGTTGTTGATAGTGATAAGTTGAATGGAAGTTTAATTATTCCAAAACAAAATAATTGGCAAGTTAAAATTAATTACCTTTATTTTAATCCAGAAATTTTATCACAAAAACAAAATTATGAAGAAACGAAAGATATTTCGCAAAAATATAATATTTCAAATTGGCCAAATATAGATATTTATTGCTTAAAATGCTTAATTGTTAATCATAATTTTAATGAGCTTAGAGCACAAATCATCCGAAATAAACAAACTCTTATTTTAAAAAATGGATCTTTAATGGAAGGTGATACTAATCTAAAAATTTTTGCTATATGGCATGCAAATAAACGAAACAGTACAGTGATAAAAGGAGTATTAAAAGGTAATCAATTTAATGATTTAGCTTCATATTACGGTATATTAACGCCAATTAAAGAAGCTCTATTTAAAATTGATTTTGATTTAAATTTATCGACAATGCCATTCAAACCTGATATTGGTAGTTTGAATGGAAATTTGCGTTTTAATTTAGAAAAGGGAAGGATTGCCCATATGGGTGGTGGTAGATCTGGACAATTTTTACAATTTATTAGTTTTGACGTACTACTCCGTAAATTACAACTAGACTTTAGTGATACTTTTAATAATGACTTCATATTTGATTCTATTCGTGGTGATGCTACCATAAAAAATGGCATTTTAAATATTAATAATTTTTATCTTGATGGATTAATTGCTGATATTACAGTAAATGGTAAGATTGATTTAGTTCATCGTAATATGAACATAGAAGCTATTATTACACCTGAAATTTCAGCTCCAGTAAGTGTTGCAACAGCTATTGTGATTAATCCATTTGTAGGTGCAGCAGTATTTGCCGTAACTAAAGCATTAAGACCATTATGGAGTAAAATATCGGTTATTCGTTATCGAATTATTGGTAGTTTTGATCAACCAAAAATTAATGAAATATTTCATAAATTAAATGAAAATCAAAAAAATTATTAAGTAATAATATTTATATTATAATATATTAGAATAATTATAAAAATACTAAACATATTTTTTATTTAAAGTAAAATAAATAAATTAAATAAATTTTAAATAGTAAAAATAATGAACTTATTATTATATTAATATATTATTTATAATAATAGTCATAAAAAATCTTTTTTAATAAATAAATAAATTTAAAAACATATAAATTACAATAGATCATTTTCTTATAAAGATAAAATTACTTCAACATTAATAGTCTAAATATTTTATATTTAGATTTATAAATTATAAGGTTCATTATAAATTACTATATTTCTATATAATTATATATAGATTAAATATGTTATATTAATACAGTGAATATGAATTTTATTGTTTTAATAAAATAAAAGCTTTTTTCTATATATAATCTTTATATATTTAATTGATAAATAATAAAAGTATGAATAACATCCAAGTTTATTTTAAAAAAACTTACTTTATTGAAAAGTTTTTTTATTATCATATTTATATATAATAATAATATATAATTAAAATGTTTATATTTTAATTCTATTAATAATTATTGATTATTAAAATATTTAGTAATAAATATAAATATAATCAATTCATTATTCATTAATTTTAATTAATTAAGAAAATTAACTATTTCATTACATAGAAAAAATAATAGATAAAATTATAAAAATAATTATTTTTATATTATTTAATATAATTAATTTAATCTTAAGCATTATAAAAATAATTAATAAATATTATTTTAATATTTATTAATGAAATATATTATTTATTAAGATTAAAAATCTTTTTTTTAATATCTTTAAGATGTCTTAAATTATTTTAAGAAAAATATTTATATTATTAATAACTTCATATTTAATTAAGTTTATATATTAAGAAACTTAAAGATAAAATTATAAAAATGAATAATATAATATTAATTAATATATGAATATTTACTATATTCGTGATTAAAAATAAAATGTGTTTTCATTAATATTATTTAATAATGATATTAGAAAAAATGTTAATATAACGTAAATAACATATAAATCAAAGTTATAAAAATTAAATGTTTAATTAGACTTATAAGATTTAAAAATATTTATGTTCTATAATAATTAATTATATTAAAACAATAAATATCTAATATTGATGTCATTATTATGACATATTTAATTAAAATTTAAGTTAAAAACTTTTGTATAAAATAGATTAATATAAAGTTATTCGATATTAATTATCATATTCTTATCACAATAACATAATAAATGAAATTTCTGTGTTTTATATTTTAATCTTATTAATTTAATTAGTTATAAAAATATATTATATCAGAAGTTAAAGGAAAATATAAATTTTTATAATAATATTTATAAGTAATCATTATTGTTACAAATATTTTCCTTAAATTTATTAATGCAAAATTTTATGAATATTGAACATTAGTTAGATGGTATGTATAGCATATCACTAATTAAACTACCGAGATAACTGTATTGATAAAAACAATCGTCTGAGAGTTAGTATTAAATATATACTAATTTATGGTTGATTTGTTTTACTATAGAAAGTAATCTAACTTTAGTTTTTAAAATATAACTTTAAAAAACATAAAACATTTATTTTTACTATTAAAAGTAGTGATAATAAGAAATTTATATGTATATTTTATACAATATAATTAATGACTAATACTTATTAAGTTAATATAACATCTTAATTAAAAAATAACATTTTAAAAAAATATATTTATTGAAAATAATAAAAATAAAGATATAATTAATTTATATTCAATAATACTTTATGTAAGAAAATATATATTTTATTTCTAAATAAAATTAACTATTAAAAAATAATAAATAATTTTTATAAATGTGATATATATGCATAATAGTTTTGTTGATTTAGAAATTAATATTAGATATCAAGATTTTTAAATATTATAAATAAACTAATTTAATTAAAATAAGCAAATTTTATAAAGAAATAATAAAATGAATATCAATTTCTTATATAAAGAATAATATATTATATATTATTGAATTGATAATAATTTAAAACTTAATATTAAAATCAATCTTTATAGCGAAGAATAAAAATACTTTTATTAATATAAATTAAATAATATTAAATATGGATAGTATGATAATACTTAGTATAATATGATAAAATTTATTGAATTTAAATAAATAAAAAATTATTTTCTTATTAAAATTAACTATATTAGTAAGTATTTTATTATTAAACGATTGTTTTAAAATAGAATAATCTGCATAAGATAAAAATTGCGATAAACATTGAAGTTACAAATCATTAAAACAATGCTAATTAATTAACCAAATAAGAAAATATTATAAATTATTTATTATGATGATATAATCATTTATTAAGACTTTATATCATAAAAATATTAAATTTAATAAAAGAATTAATTTAAATTAATACATAATTTAATCAAAATTCTAATAGTAAAATAATATATAAATATATAATATTCTAATTATAAATTTTTTATTCTATATTAAGTAAATAAACAATTGGTATAAGAATTATATTAAATCATTATCATTGTTATAAAAATAACAATTAATTTATTAAATATAGATTATAATCAATTTATATAGTTTAATATTATTATTAAAATTTTTAATTTCATAAACTGAATAATTTATTACTTTAATTTTTATTTTTGTTAAATATCAAATTGATTATTTTTTATTTAAAAATTTATATTTTAATTTATTAAAATTGTTTAAAAAATCTGAATATATTATTATATATATTTTTAACCATAGATTTCTCTATCTATACTATAGTTGTAATTCTATATCATATAAATTAGTAATCAGTTAAGAAAAAAAATAAATATTTTTTATCTTCAATATTATTATCATAATTTCCTAATATTTTATTATGTAAAAATCTTCAGGATTATATAAAAGAACTTTACTGATTATATTGATATTTTAGCTTATTTAATATGAATATTAAATAAATTAAGAATAATATATTATAAATTACTTAAAATAAAATTATAATTTATGTTTATAGCTATCACTTAGGTTTATTTTACGTATATTTTAAAAAATAAAATTTAATTTATTAAAAATAATATGCGGTTCTAGTTAATGCTTATTAATATTAATATTAATACTAATATGTGTTATCATCTAAAGAATTATATAATTATTTTAGATTATAATTTTTTTGTAAAAACAAAAGAATTATTCTTTTGTTTATTTATCAATAACTTCAATAAGTTTTTATAAAGTAAATTTATTTATAAGATATAAAATCACGAGAAACAGTTATATAATTTATTATTTTATATTAAAATGCTTATACTTAGAATAAAATAAACTATCAATAAATAAGAAAAAAATATTAATTTAAATATTTGTTTAAATTAATACTCAAATGTATTAAACTTAATAATGATCCATCCATATCAGTATCACAATCTATATCATAATCTAAAAGCAATAATGATATAAATATATAGTATTTTCATTCATTTATCATACTTATAAGTAAGATAAATAGATTATTGTTAGAATTATTTACTGATATTTGATAATATATATAAGAATCGTATAATTATAACATATTGAATTTTATTTTATTTATGCCAACTTATTTATTTTTATCCTTTTGATATCGATATAAAAGTATTCTAATTAATTAGAATAAGTTAAGTAAATATATTTGTTTTAAATATTGATAAATAATTAAATAATTAAAAATCAATAATAATTTAAACACAAATTAGTATTTATTAATTTTTAGATAAATTGTTATAAAACTACTTTTCAAATTGTTACTTAATTTAAATCAAGTGGATTTCAAACTAGAATAGTGAAAATTCAACTAGACAACTCTTTACAATAATTATGTAATATCAATTAAAAGATTATAATTATTAAAATAATGCATTATATTTTTTTTATAAAAAAAATTAAAATTTTTCCATTTCTTCAATTAGCAAATAATAAAGTATCAATTATCATAGAAATGAAGTTTATAACTTTTATTATATCAAATAATTAATGCTAGTAATAAATAATATTGTTTATTAAAGATTTTAATATTATATATATAAATACTTTTTTATAAATTAAATACTAAAATATAAATTTATGATATTATTATTATAATTCTTATATTTATTTTTATAAACAGAAGTAGTATAAAACATGCAACTAAAATTCAATATCATTAAATTAGTTAATAAAATATTATAAAACTTAATTATTTACAATTTACTTTCTCATAAATTTGATCTTAATGTATACTTATTAAGTAATGTTATTTAAACTTTCTATATTTTCATAATCAATAATTAATTTTTCTTTATTTAAAATAAATATTAAATATTTTTATTAATTAAATTGGTGCGATATAGGAGTTATTCAGTATAGTAAATTGATATAAATAAGTAATCAATATTTTTATTATAAAAAACAATATTTTATTATAGTTTTATATACTATTATCGATTATTAAAATAATCTAAATAATATAGTATGAAAGATATAAAATCATATTAAACTCATGATAATATCTAATATAGTTAAGATTTTTACTAAAATATATATTTGTTATCAGATATTTAATTATTTTTAATAGATTTTTTATTTTAAAAAGTTAAAAGATCGATTAAATGATAAATGTTAAAATAACATAAATCTTTATAGAAATAATCAATATTAAGATTAATATAATTATGTAATCATCATTATCACTTTTATTAAAAATGCTTTTTATTAAAAATAAATTTCATATAAAATATTTTTAACTTTAATTCATAAATTGTATCATATTAATTTTGAAAAAAATAACTGATATAACTTTATATTGATGAAAAATCATTTTTTATAAAAAATAAATACAAATATAGTTAAATTTTAGAAAACTATTAATCTTAATTAAGTTTATAATAAAAAATTTAATAATAACTTATTAATATCTATTTTAATCCAAAATAATTACTTAAAATATCTATATAATATTTTAACAATAAAATAAGTATTATTATTTCTATAATACTATCTTTAATGAGTATTGAGTATTTATATATATTATAGCGATCCATAATATAAATATTGATTTAAGTTACTATATTAGTTCAGAAAATATTATTTTAAATTAAATATAAATAAATCATCTAGTTTTTATAAAAATAAGATTATAAGAGGATTACTAAGATTTTTTCTTTTCTAGCGTACGGTGACGTAATTGAACATTTTTACCTCTAGAGCAAAAATAATCAGATAATTGTTCAGCAACATAAACTGAGCGATGTTTTCCCCCTGTACAACCAATTACAATTGTCAAATAACTACGATTATTAGATTCTAGCATTGGTAACCATAATTCAAGATAATTACGAGTTTGATAAATAAAATTATGCACCTCTGTGTGTCGTTCAAGAAAAGAGGCAACTGGACGATCAAGACCTGTCATAGAACGTAATTCAGGATCCCAATGCGGATTAGGTAAAAAACGTACATCAAACACATAATCTGCATCTATAGGGATGCCATGTTTAAAACCAAAAGATTCAAATACTATAGTCAATTCACGTTCTCGTTTACCTAATAAACGCGTTCTCAATATTTCAGCTAGTTCATGCACTGACATTTCAGAAGTATCGATAACTAAATCAGCTCGTGATCTAAGTGGTTCTAATAAACTCTTTTCTTCATTAATAGCACTTTCTAATGATAAATTTTTATTAGAAAGAGGATGTAGTCTACGTGTATCACTATATCTTCTTATTAAAGTATTACGATTTGCATCAATAAAAAGTAATTGAGGAGAAAAATCAGATGGTAGATTTCTTAAGGCCTTATTAAAAATTTCTGGATTATCTGGCATATTGCGAACATCGATACTTACAGCAGCAGAAGTTTTTAGTTCAACAAGTGTATTTGCTAATTCTGGTAGCAAAATAACTGGAAGATTGTCAACGCAATAAAAACCCATATCTTCAAGTGCTCTTAGAGCAACAGATTTACCTGAACCAGAACGACCACTAACTATCATAAGTACCATAAGTAATGCCTCTTAAGTTTTTACTATTAAAAATCATTATTTTAACCTCTATTTTAGAAATAGTTATTCAGTAATGATTTTATATAAATTTATTCATTACTTTTTCACAATATTTAATAATATAGATAATTTTTAGATTATTATCAGTTAACTCTTTGATAATTAAATAAAATATATATAAATATATTTTACTTTTCTCTAAAAAGTAACTTTTATACAAAAAATAAATCTAATTAATTTATTATCAATAAAATTGAAAACAATTAATTAATACAAATAAAAAATATACTAAACTATATTAAATAAATTATTATTATTTAATTCGTTAAAAATATATTTAATATTTTTATATATTCAAGTTAGTTTATGTTTTTATAGGTTAAAAATGATTTTAAAATACTATTCTAAATATATTTAATTTAATATTAATAACTTGATTGATAATTTTTAAGATTTTTTAATTCTTGTAATTTACATTATTTAGTATAAATCATAATATTAATGTTGAGATTAATAATAATTTTTATTATTCATTGAATTTACTGATTTATATCAATTGTATCATATACTCATGATGAATGTATGATATAATTAAGATGAATTATAGATAATATTTTTTAATAAAATATTATCTCACTTTATTCCATAACTATTAGAAATAACATTTAGATTATCTTCATAAGTGTTACTATATAATTATTTTATAATTATTTTTATATTTTAAATATATAAAAATAATTAATATTATAAATATTTATTAAATTTTAAATATTTTTAGTAGTTGTGATTGTTAATATCTTTTTGAATTTAAATTATTTTAATAAAAAGTTTAATTTTTTGTAAAGTATCTTGTTTTTAATTATTTAAATTAACTTACATTTATATTTATAATATATTATAAATGAATAATTTTAATATATAATATATATATAACAAGTCAAGTAGACTGAACCTTTTATTTTTATATTTATAAATTAATTAATTTATAAATATAAAATAAGGTATTTTAAAAAATTTTCATTAAAAAAACTATAATGAAAATATTTTTTTATTTTAATGATAAATAATTAAATAAATTTTTTCTTAAAATATATATTTTAACTATCTAAATGATTTTAAATTTTTAAAAATTAATTTATATTATATTGAACAAATAAGCGATAATAATTGATAACATTAGCTTTTTATGTGCTTTATTTATATTTTAAGGAATTTTTGTTAATTCATTATTACACATTTAAATATTTTAATTAACTTACATTATGATTTTTAATTAAAAATAAATAATATTTTCTTATAATATTATTTATTTATCTTTTTCTAGTTAAACTATTTGAAATAGTGATTATTAAGTATTTTTTAAATATTAGTTATTAATCAGTTTAAGTATATTTTTAAGATAGAATAAGATTCTTATAATTATCTTAATAATAAATAAATATAGATCTTTTATTTTTTTTCTATAACAATTATTTACTTAATTCGAGAACAATAAACAGATAAATTTTAATATAATTTTAATTTCTTTTATAATAACATTCGTTTATCATTATTAATAATGTATCAAATTTCTTTGATTATTATACTTTAAAAGTTCTAATTATTTATAGATCATATTAATAATTATGTTAATTTTTTTATTTTTTTTAATTTTAAAAATACTGATTATTATTGTGATAATAAGCAAGAGATTATAATTTTTATAATCATTCTATTTGATAAATAAATCTTTATATATAAATTCTTATATGAAAGTGTTATAAATTTATATTTGAATTACATTTTACTTAGTATATAAAAAGATAATTTATTAAAAATATCTTTTTATTTCACTGTTTTAAAATTGTATTTAATATTTTAAATTACCTATAATTAATATTTTATACTTTAATTTTAATAATATTCTTAATTTTAGATTAATGTTTTGATGATTAAAAATATAACAATAAATAATTTTTTAACTATATTGGTTTTATTTTAACTTTTATTGAGTAAAAATTATGAATTTTACTTAAAAATATTAAATCTTATACATATAATCTAGATTAAAAATCATCAATTTAAATTACTTATGCCTTAAGTCTTGATTAGAGGTTTATATACGGAAACCTTCTCCTAAATAAACACGTTTAACATGATCATTGTCCAAAATTGATTTAGGAGTTCCATAAGCTATAAGATTACCTTGATCTACGATATAAGCAGACTTACATACATCTAATGTCTCTCTAACATTATGATCGGTTATTAATACTCCTAAACCATAATCAACCAAATATTGAATTATTTTTTTTATATCTAATACTGAAATTGGATCAATACCAGCAAAAGGTTCATCTAAGAGAATAAATTTTGGATTAGCTGCTAATGCTCTGGCTATTTCAACTCGTCTACGTTCCCCACCAGAAAGTGATTGACCAAGATTATTTTTTAAATGGCTTATATTAAACTTTTCCATCAATTTTTTCGCATGTTCTTTTTTTTCTTTGAAAGTTAAATCATTGCGTATTTCTAATACTGCCATTAAATTATTAAAAACATTTAACCGACGAAATATTGAAGCTTCTTGAGGTAAATAACCTATTCCTTTACGAGCTCTCTCATGAAAAGGTAATAAACTAATATCTTCATCATCAATAGTAATTTTTCCGAGATCATGAGGAATAATACCAACTACCATATAAAATGTTGTCGTTTTACCTGCACCATTTGGACCAAGTAAACCAACGATTTCACCTGAACTAATTTTTATACTAACATCTTTAACAACTTTACGGTTTTTATATGTTTTTGATAAATGTTTTGCAATTAATGTAGCCATTTTATTATATTTAACTCTTAATATTATTATATTTTTACACTATAATTTTATCTCTTAATTTAATTAAGAAGGTAATAATGTTGTTGTTACTTTGCTGCCTTTTTTGCTAAAAGCTTTCATTTTCTGAGTTTGAACCAAATAGAAAATTTTATCACCTTTAATATTATTATCTAATTGCTCTAAATAAGCATTACCAGTTAAAATAACAAGTTTTTTTTCTATTTCATAACGTATTTTATTACTATAACCTTTAATCGGTTTACCATTATCTTGTAATTGATAAAATGTCACTGGTTTACCATAAGCCTCAATAACCATTTTTTTCCAATCACCATTTGGACGAATAACAATAACTTTATACGCTCTAACATCTATAGTACCTTGTTTTATTACAATATTTTTTGTAAAAATAGTAATATTTTTTACTAAATCAATTGATTGTCTGACTGAATTAATTTGAATTGGTTGTTTAAAATCATTTTTTAGTGCTAATATCTGAAAACTTAATATGAATATTAAATTAGTAAATAATAAGTTAAAAAAAATCTTTTTTGCTAATATCATTAATCGTTTCCTTTTAGAATTTTTTCTTATTTAGAATTTCATAATAAGTTTCAACATCTTTAATTAATTCTGCTGTATTAGTTCTCATATTACCATGCATTTTCATACTTACTGATCGTAAACCAATACCGATTATTGTAACTTTATTATTAGATAAAAAATCCTGTGTGATTAAATTGAATGTAGCGTTTTCCATTAAAATTTTCTGTAAATCTGAATTTGAATTCAAGATATTTAGTTGAACATTACCATATAAATAAAGCATATCAGTGTTAGTTAATTTTGCTTTATTAGCACGAATAGCCCATATTGGAGTACCCATTATATCATAAGTTGTTAATATTGGATTAATAAACCAACTAATTTTATTTTTAGAAAATTGATGTATTTCATCTGTTATTAATTTATAAGATAATTTGCCGATTGCAGTATAAATGTGAGTAATTGAATTACTAATTTGATAATTTGGTTGACTTCTATCAATAACAATAGATTTTATTGATGTATTAAACTTAGATGAATTCAAGCCAATAAGTATTAAAACAATCACTGTTAATATAACATTAACCCAAATCTTATTTTTTTTTCTCATTGTTGTTTTATTTTGACTAGTTTCATAAACTGATGACATTTTATATTTTATTTTAAACAAACAAAATAAAACTTTAAAAAAAATTAATGTTTGTAACTTTTATTACTTTGTCTAAATATTAATATAATGAACTTTATTTAAAATATTAAATATATATCAATCATAAAAATATAAAATCTTATAATATGATATAATTAATAATTAATTAAATTATCACTGAACAAAAGTATAAGTAGTTTTTATTGAAGCTTTATTTTTAATAACGTTATTAGATTCATTATTTCTAAACTATTTTTTATATTTCACTATTGTTGAATATAATTAATACTAAGAATATTAACTCAGCATTCTAATAATTTTTTTACGGCAGATAATAATATATAAATTCTAATTAGAGTATTGGTGAATAACAATTAATATTGCAATAATCATTAAAATTTAATTTTTTAAATTTTTCACTATTATTTTATATAAATTAATTAATCCTATATAATAATAATTAAAATTAAAAAAAATAATAATTTTATTTTATAAAAAATTTTTTAAAAAATGTTTTTATACTATAGTATAAAATTGAATTATTATTTTAATATAATAATTAAATCTATTATTTTAGTAATCATATAATACCAGCATGTAAAAGATCATGTAAATGAATAACACCAATAAGTCTATCTACTTTTGTAACTAATAATGAACTAATATGGTGCTCTTGCATTAAATTTAATGCATCAATTGCCAGCATATCAGGCTTTACTCTAATACCCCCAGCTGTCATTAAATCAGCAATTTTTGCATTATTTAAGTCGATTTTCATTGAAAAAACACGTCTTAAGTCACCATCTGTAAAAATACCTGCAATTTGCATTTCTTCATTGTAAATTACAACCATGCCTAATTTTTTTCGAGTGATTTCAACTAATGCTTGTTGTAATGTTGCTTGTTTTATAACATTAGGAATCTTTTCTCCAGTATGCATTAAATCACTTACTCTTAATAAGAGTTTACGTCCTAATGTGCCACCAGGATGAGATAGTGCAAAATCTTCAGCAGTAAAACCACGAGCTTTAAGTAAAGCAACAGCGATAGCATCTCCCATAACAAGCATCGCTGTTGTACTTGTTGTTGGCGCTAAACCTAATGGACAAGCTTCTTGTGGTACTTTTATACAAAGATGAATATCTGCAGCTTTCCCCATGCTACTAACAGGATTTTTTGTCATATAAATTAAAGAAATATCTTTACGTTTTAATAATGGAGTAAGTGCCAATATTTCACATGATTCACCGGAATTTGAAATAGCTAAAACAATATCTTTATCACTAATCATACCCAAATCACCATGACTCGCTTCTCCTGGATGAACAAAAAATGCAGGTGTTCCTGTGCTAGCTAATGTAGCTGCAATTTTATGACCAATGTGGCCTGATTTACCCATTCCCATAACAACAACTTTTCCAACACATTTTAAAATCAATTCACAAGCTTGTTTGAAATCATCATTAATATATTTCTCCAGATTTATAAGCCCATTAACTTCAATCTCCAATACTTTTTTTGCTATTTTTTTGAAATCAATTTCAGACATTTTATACCCAAATTTTATATAAGTATTAATTTATTTATATTGGTTAATAAATCTTCAATAAGGCTAATTTTGTATATTAATTTCTTTATATTATGAATATCAATATATTATTAGTATATAAATTATTAAAACAATAACATTATTCGATATGATGTCATTTGAGAATTTATTTAATATTAAGATATAATAGATAAAAGTAAAATACGCGATAATATCGATTAGAATATAATGTGATAGTTTCATTTAAAATCTATCATAATAAGTTAATATACTTAAATAATAATTACATATAAAGGCTATTATAGTTATGAAAGAATTTATAGATAATATTATAAATATCAAAAATATGTCTTTTATTTTAGATCAAAGAGTAATTTTTACAGATATAAGTTTAACTATTCCAAGGGGAAAAATTACAGTTATTATGGGACCATCAGGTATTGGAAAAACAATTTTATTGCGTTTAATTGGAGGACAATTACGTCCAGATAAGGGAGAAATTTGGTTTAATGATATTAATATTCCAACATTATCACGAATAGAACTTTATGCTGTTCGTAAGAAAATGAGCATGTTATTTCAGTCTTGCGCTTTATTTACAGATATGAATGTTTTTGAGAATGTTGCTTTTCCATTACAAAGACATACTATATTAGATAAAGAAATTATTCAAACAATAGTCATGATGAAATTAGAAGCAGTTGGATTAAGGGGTGTAGCTAATCTTATGCCAATTGAATTATCAGGTGGTATGGCGCGTCGAACAGCAATAGCACGGGCTATCGCTCTCGATCCACAATTAATTTTATTTGATGAGCCTTTTGTTGGACAAGATCCAATAACTATGGGGATTTTAGTTAAACTTATTAGTGAGCTTAATCATGCATTAAATATTACTTTTATTATTGTTTCTCATGATATACAAGAAATCTTAAGCATAGCAAATAAAGCATATATTATTGCAGAACAACATATTATTGCTGAAGGTACAGTTAAAGAATTACAACAAAATAAAGATGTTCGCGTAAGACAATTTCTTGATGGAATTGCTGATGGACCGATACCATTTAATTTTCCAGCAGTAAATTATGCAGTAGATTTATTAAGATGATTAAGATAATGTTATTTAATATATTAGCTACATTAGGTCATCATTCATTAACAGTAGTAGCAACATTTGGCCGTGCTTGTTATTTATTATTTTGGACTTTATTTAATAAACCTGAATTTATAACACAATTTCCATTATTAATAAAACAAATATACAATATAGGAGTATTATCTTTATTAATTATTTCTATATCAGGATTATTTATTGGTATGGTACTTAGTTTGCAAGGATATTTAGTCCTGACCATATTTAAAGCTGAATCCAATCTTGGTATGATGGTAGCACTTTCTTTATTAAGAGAATTTGGACCAGTAGTAACAGCACTTTTATTTGCTGGAAGAGCAGGTTCTACATTAACTGCAGAAATAGGTTTAATGAAAATAACAGAACAAATTTCTAGTTTAGAAATGATGGCTATTGATCCAATACGTCGGATAATTTCTCCTCGTTTTTGGGCTGGCCTAATTAGCATGCCATTGTTGACATTTATTTTTATCGCAATGAGCATATTAGGTAGTTTTTTAGTAAGTGTAAATTGGAAAGGGATTGATGGTGGATTTTTTTGGTCATCAATACAATCTGCTATTGAATGGAAAGTAGATATTCTCAACTGTTTTGTTAAAAGTATTATATTTGCTTTTATAGTTAGTTGGATATCTTTATTTAATGGTTACGATGCAATACCAACACTAGAGGGGATTAACAATGCAACAACAAGAACTGTTGTTCATTCGTCATTAATTATACTATGTTTAGACTTTGTTCTTACTATACTTATGTTTGAGAGTTAGTTCATGCAAAGTAAAAAAAATGAAATTTTAGTTGGAATATTTTTTTTAATTGCATTATCTGCAATTATTTTTTTATTTTTAAAAGTTACAGATATTAAATATTTTAATAATCAACCTACTTATAAAATTACTGCTTATTTTACAAATATAGGTGGATTAAAAATAAATTCTCCTTTAAAAATAGGTGGCGTAGTAGTTGGGCGAATAATCGATATTTTCTTAGATAAGAAAACTTATACTTCACGACTTACTTTAGCAATTTTTAGTCAGTATGATAACATCCCTGATAATAGTTCATTATCTATATTAACTAATGGGTTACTAGGAGAGCAATTTTTATCACTGAATATAGGTTTTTATGGTCAAGATATAGAAGTTAATTTTCTTAAAGATGGAGGACATATTGAAGATACTAAGTCAGCAATAATACTAGAAGATTTAATTGGACTTTTCTTATATAAGAATAATGATCCTAACCATTCAAACAAAAAAAGTTCAATTTGTAAAAGTGATAAAAAAAATAACTTATTATAACATTATTAGATATTCTAATATAATAAAAAGGAACCTATTTTATGTTTAAACATTTTCTTATATTATTTTTATTAATATTTTCTCCATTTGCTACTTCAATAATTCAAGATAATCCATACAAACTAATGCAAGAAGCGAGTTATAAAACTCTTAATCGTTTAAAAAACGATCAATATATAATAAGAAAAAATCCTGATTTTTTACGAAATATTGTTCGAGAAGAACTTATGCCTTATATACAAATTAAATATATAGGAGCACTAATTTTAGGATCTTATTATAATAATGTAACATCTTTAAAACGAGATGCTTATTTTCAAGCAATTCAATCCTATATTGAAAAAATTTACGGACAAATTTTAGCAATGTATCATGGTCAACGATATGAAATTTCACCAGAACAATCACTAGAAGATAAAAAAAATGTTGTTATTCGATTAACTATTATAGATCCAAAAAGACAATTACCTATTCGTCTTGATTTTCAGTGGCGTAAAAATAGTAAAACTGGTTATTGGCAATCTTACGATATTATTACCGAAGGTATAAGTTTAATTACAACAAAACAAAATGAATGGATTAATATTTTAAGATTAAAAGGAATTGATGGTTTAACGAAAGAATTAATTAATAATGCAAAAATTCCAATTATATTATATGATAAAAAATCATGATATCTATTTTAAGCTGGGAACGTAATGGTCAAACATTGATTTTAATTGGTAATCTTAATCGTGATACCTTAAAAATTTTTTGGCAAAAGAGAAATCAATTATTAAAAAATATTAAGATAATAAATATTTCAAAATTATCTTATATTGATTCTGCAGGTCTTGCTATGTTTATAAGATTAAAATCAGAACAAAAAATAGAAAATAAATTAATATTTAAGGGTAATAATAAACGATTTAAAATGCTAATTAAACTTTATAAAATTGAAGATTTTATAAAGTTTAATTAGCATTTTAAATTTTTAAAATAATTTATATATAAATAAATTTATTCTATATATACATGTTTTTCTAAATATCGTTTCTAATTTATTAAATTAGATAAAAAATTTTTAATGATAAATAAATCATATTTTAATGAAATATGATTAAAATAATAAATTACTTATATTCTATTAATAAAGTGTATTATAAATAATCTGATTTATTTATTATAATGATAACTTATGTTACAATGAAAATTAAACAATAAATTATAAACTTTAATTGTTTTTACAATAATATTTTTTCTATTAATAAAATATTGAACATTAGTTATAGAGAATTTTTTTGATGGATATCTTTCAATTAAGAGGACCAACTTGTTTAATGGGAGAAGTCTTTATTTCTGGTGCAAAAAATGCAGCCTTACCAATATTATTCGCATCGTTATTAGCAGAAGAACCTGTTGAATTGCGAAATGTTCCAAAACTAAAAGATATTGATACAACAATTAAATTAATTAATCAATTAGGTACTAACGTTAATCGTAATGATTCTGTTTTTGTAGATGCACGTAGCATTAACAAATTTTGCGCTTCTTATGAGTTAGTCAAGACGATGCGTGCATCAATTTGGGCATTAGGTCCACTAATTGCTCGCTTTGGTCAAGGTAAAGTATCTTTACCTGGAGGATGCGCAATTGGCGCTCGTCCAGTGGATTTACATATTACTGGGTTTGAACAACTTGGCGCTAAAATTACTCTAGATAAAGGTTATATTAAAGCATCAGTTGATGGACGTTTGCAAGGTGCCGATATTATTATGGATAAAGTTAGTGTTGGAGCAACTATATCCATAATGACTGCTGCAACACTAGCAAAAGGGAAAACAATTATTAAAAATGCAGCTTGCGAACCAGAAGTTGAAGACACAGCTAATTTTTTAAATTCATTGGGAGCAAAGATAACAGGAGCAAGCACAAATAGAATTATTATTAAAGGAGTAGACTGCTTAGGTGGTGGTATTTATCAAATTTTACCTGATCGAATTGAAACTGGAACTTTTCTTGTTGCAGCTGCTATCTCTGGAGGAAAAATTATTTGTCGTAACACAAAACCAACTACACTAAATCCAGTATTAACTAAATTACGCGAGGCTGGAGGAGAAATTGAAACTGGTGAAAATTGGATACAATTAGATATGCATGGTAAAAGACCAAAAGCAGTAACTATCAAAACAGAACCGCATCCTGGCTTTCCAACAGATATGCAAGCACAATTTAGCTTACTTAATTTAATAGCTGATGGAGTTAGTACAATAACAGAAACTATTTTTGAAAACCGTTTTATGCATATTCCAGAATTAATTCGTATGGGAGCAAATGTAAAAATAGAAGGAAATACTGTTATTTGCCATGGAGTTAAACAGCTTATTGGTGCTCAAGTAATGGCTACAGATTTACGAGCATCTGCTAGTTTAGTACTTGCTGGCTGTATTGCAAAAGGTAAAACAATTGTTGCTAGAATTTATCATATAGATAGAGGATATGAAAGAATAGAAGAAAAACTACGTAATTTAGGAGCTGATATAGAACGAATCACTATAAATAAATATAATCAATATATTTTTTACTAAAATAAAAATTAATAATATTACAAACTTAAAATATTAGTACCTTCTTAAAATTATTTTTATATTATTATAAAATATTAAATTATTTAATTATATCCAATATATGCTTATATATATTATATATATAATATATAAAATTAAGCTTTAATTTGTAATTATAGAAATATGAATCAATATATGATTCACTTCTCATATAATATCATTTTGTTTCAAGTCATTAATAAATTTTCATAAATTTAGTTATAAATTTAATTAAAAAGAATTTAATTCTTTATTAAAAAAACTATTTTTTAAAATAAAAGGAATAAATTAATTTAAATTAATTAAAGTTAAATTAATTACTATTCTTTTTAAATTTCAATAATTAATAAATAAAATAGATATATGTTTATAATAAAATATAAATGCAAAAAATAATATTTTCTAAAAAAAACTTAGAATTTTAATATATTTTTATACGTTAATAATAATTCTTACTTTTATTATTACTTAATATAAATCCTACTAGTTATAATAAACAACTATAGTATATTTATAATTAAATAGTAAATTTATAACATAAAAATTAAATATTACACTGTAAAAATTTTCGTTAATTAATTTAACTTAATCTTACTCTTAATTAAATAATTCAAGATAACAAGTTAATATATTAAAAATAATATTATCAAATAGTTTATTTTAAATTTTATCTTTAATTATTTATAAATATATCTATTATAAATAATATAACCATCAATACTCATTAATAATATTAAAAATATAAATATTTTAGTTAATTTGATATTTTCTTAAAAATATCTATATTCATATATTAAAAATATAATCATTAATTATTAACACTATTCTATATATTCTATTTTATCTATTGTTATAAATATTATCAAAATTCAAAAAGGTTTAGTTGTTTTATTATTTAGAAGATTAATAAATCATTTCATAATCATATTTATAAAATAGTTATTAAAAATACAAAAGCAATATTAACCATTTATAATAATAACAATTAGTAATTTTTATAAAAAATATAAATAAATGAAATTAGCTATAAAATATCTATTTCACTAATAATTAATTGAATATATTATTACCTCTAAGTAATAAGTAAATATTTTGATCATCACGTAAAATATTTAATGCTAAAGCAGTAGGCTTAGTTTCAATAATTTTACGAAGTTGATTAATACTTTCTATCCGTTGTTCATTTGCACTAACAATAAGATCACCTTTTGCTAAACCAAGTATTGCTGCTGGTGAATTAGATGAAACACTATCAACTTTAACACCTTTAGTTCCTTTAATTATACTATTGCTTAATGTTGCTCCCATTAGTGAAGTTGTTAAGATTTCCGCTTTTGTACTATTAGAATTAATATCTTCTAGTATAACGTTTACTTCCTTTTGTTTTCCTTTTCGTAGTAATCCAATTGAAATTTTTTTACCAATTTCACTGGTTCCTATTTTAGCTCTCAACTCAGCGAAACTATTAATATATTTATTATTAATTGAAACCAAAACATCACCAGGTTGAATACCTGCTTTAGCTGCTATGGAATTTGGAATTACTTCGCTAACAAATGCACCTTTTTGTGCATCAATATTTAATGCTTTTGCTATATCAGAGGTCATTTCAGTACCTTTAATTCCAAGCAATACACGTTTTACTTCGCCATATTTAATAATTTGATCGCTAAGAGATTTAGCCATATTAGATGGAATTGCAAATCCAATACCAATATTACCACCACCAGGTGTTAAAATAGCAGTATTGATACCAATTAATTCGCCGTTAAGATTAACAAGTGCACCTCCTGAGTTACCTCTATTTATAGAGGCATCAGTTTGAATAAAATTTTCCAAACCCTCTACATTTAAACCACTTCGACCTAATGCAGAAATAATACCTGATGTTGCAGTTTGACCTAATCCAAAAGGATTACCAACAGCAACAGCAAAATCACCAACACGTAATTTATCGGAATCAGATATTTTAATAGCAGTTAATTTTAATTTTTTCAAATCGTCTATACTAGAATCTTTGATTTGCAATAAAGCAATATCTGTTTGTTGATCTCGTCCAATAAGTTTAACGCTAATTTCTCTACCATCATTAAGCTGAATTTGAATATTATCAGCATTATCAATAACATGATTATTAGTTAGAATATAACCTTTTTCAGAATCAATAATTACACCAGAACCTAATCCTTCAAAAGGTCGGATACTTTGTTGCTGTGAAGGAAAGTTCGGACCAAAAAAAAATTTAAATTCTTCAGGTAATTGTTGATTTTGAACACGAGTTCCAGATACACGAATACTAACTACAGCAGGAAGCACTTTTTCTAACATCGGTGCTAAACCAGGTAACTCTTGACTAGATGATAAAACCACTGGAGGCATTGATGCAGAATAACTTACTATAGATATAGATATAAGCAAAAAATTAATATTTATAACTGCTAATATAGTTAAAAACTTTTTCTTTTTTTTTATCATGAATTTAATTCTCTTGTATATCGAATATTATTTAAGGCATAATTTATTTTCTATATTTTGTTTTTTGTTTATGTAATGCAGTAATAAGTCTTTAAAATAAAACTATGATTTTAAATCATGCAAAAAAATCAACCAATAAATAGTACTAATTATTTTGCTTATATCTAAATAATATTAATTTTTTATAATAAAATATGAAGCTATAAAATTGGTTTTAGTATTATAATGAAATTACCCTAAAATTTAATCTTCAACATATATTCTAAGTCTAATTTACTTTTTTATTTTTTATTGAGCTAAATAAACTAGAAGAACATTCAGAGTAATCTTTTGCTGGTAAATTACTAATAGCTTTATCATTATTTAATTTTGATTTATTAAAATAATAATTAAATGGATTATTATGTAATATGGCATCTGGCATTAACTCACGAGAACTTTTAGCCATATGCTCATAAAGTTGACGATAATTTTGCGCCATCTTATCCAATAATTCTGAACCATACGCAAAATGATTTATTAATTCTTTACGATATTCTTCTAGTTCATTATTTTTCTTTTCAAGTTCAACTCGCAACATTTTTTGGCTACATAATTTTCTATTACCTAAACGAATTGTTAATACACCAATAATAAAACCTATAATAATACCAATTAATACATATTCCCAACTCATAGATGAGATCTCCATTCATATTAACAAAATAATTTTATTTTCATAGCAATAAATTAATAGTATAGCATAGTAGATATAGCTATAAAAAAGGTATAAGTAAAAATAGAAAAAATATCAATAATGATTTTTATATCATAAAATATAAAGCAAGTGGTAAAATAGTAGATTTATAAATCTACTATTTTGATTTTATAAAACAACAATAATTATATATTTTTAAAAAATAATATTAATTGTTACTATTTTAACTATAATTAAATGTTATTAATAATTATAATTATTAGATGATTATTAATTCAAAATAAGAAGAAAATAATATTATAATAAGGTTAGCATTATATTATTTTATCAGAAATTATTTAATAAAATATTTTAGTTCTTATAAGGAATAAAATTTATTTTATTACTTATAAAGAAATATAATGAAAATTATTAAGATTTTTTAAATTTATATATATTTTATGTTTATTCATAATTTGTAAAATGATTGAAGATTTTTTCTAAATTTTTTATATGGTAAAAAATTATTTTTATATTTAATGTAATAAATATAAAAAATAAAATAATTAACTTATAATATCAATAAAAATTAACTTTTAAATAATTATCAATCTTTTTAAGAAAAAAATTCATATTATTAATAAGTTTTATTCATAAAATTATTAATAGAATTATTTATTAACAATATTAAAAGTTTTTTTTCTAAATAGAATTTATTTAATGGAAATTTATAGTATTTGACTAGATGAACGTTATCGAAATAGATTGTAATAAATAAGCCTTATTCTATCTATTAATAAATTTTAAAATACTGTTATATTATGAATATAAACATATATATTAGTTATCATTTATGTCTATCTACCAACGAATAAGCTGATATTTATTTTACTTAAATTAATAACTTAAACACAATAAAATTTTCAAAATATTTATAAATTAATGATAAGAAAAAAATTAATTTAAGCTTCTTTATATTTGATATCAATTCTAATCATATTATACTTAAACTTAATACGTCAGAATAAATATTAATAATTTATTTAAAATTATATAAAATTATTAATAATCAAAATTATTAAGCTATATTAGATAATAATTATTATATTATACTATAATTTATTGATTTTAATAATTCATAAAGATATAGTTAATATTTTTTTCAATTGATAAATTTTATATATGAAAATTAATTTAAATATTAATACTAAATCTATAAATAGTAATATATGGAGATTAATTAATAAAAAGTATTTAATGTCATTTTAAAAATATTATTATGCTATTCGTGATAAATACAATAAAAATAAATCTAAAGTTAAAAACAACTAAAACTACTTAATAAAACTTGATTATTAAATAATAATATAATAAATTATCATAAAATTTATTTTTTATAAATGATGTTTTTATAAAAATTTATCTGTAAATTTTTATAAAAAATATTATAATAAATTTATTAATTCACTTAATTTTAAATTAATGTTAATTAACTATTTGAAAATGATTGAATTTCACTAAACAATAATTTATGATTAATATTCTTAAAAAAGTATATATTATAATAATAAGCATTTACGAATATATAACTTAAATACGGGTAAAGATTTAATGAAAACTTTTACAGCTAAATTAGAAACTGTAAAACACGATTGGTACATTATTGATGCAAATGGAAAAACTTTAGGTCGTCTTGCAACTAAAATCGCTCGTTATTTATGTGGTAAACATAAACCAGAATATACTCCTCATGTAGATACTGGCGATTATATTATTGTTATTAATGCAGCAAAGGTTATTGTTACTGGTAATAAACATGAAAGCAAAACCTACTATCGTCATACAGGTTATATCTCTGGTATCAAACAATCAACCTTTAAAGAAATGATTGTATGTCATCCTGAGCGTATAATTGAAATTGCAGTTAAAGGCATGTTACCAAAAGGATCCCTTGGTCGTACGATGTACAAAAAAATGAAAGTTTATACTGGTGATAAACATAAACATTCGGCACAACAACCGCATCTTCTTGCCATTTAATAATGATGGATATAATTAAACAATGATTGAAAATCAATATTACGGTACTGGTCGCCGGAAAAGTTCTTCTGCACGTGTTTTTATTAAAACAGGTAGCGGTAATATAATTATTAATAAACGTAGTCTAGAAGAGTATTTCGGTCGCGAAACAGCGAGAATGGTTGTCAAGCAACCATTAGAATTAGTCAATATCTTAAAGATCGATTTATATATTACTGTTAAAGGCGGTGGAATTTCCGGTCAAGCAGGGGCAATTCGTCACGGTATTACGCGAGCATTAATAAAATACGATGAAACATTACACCATGAACTACATAAAGCTGGGTTTATTACCCGTGATTCTAGGTCTGTTGAACGCAAAAAAATAGGATTACGAAAAGCACGTCGTCGCCCTCAATACTCTAAACGTTAGTCTATTATTTATAAAATATTGTTATAAATTGATTATTCTTAATATAATGATATTAAGAACTTTTTGTATTCTTTAATTAATAAATTATTTTTTATTAATTTTTTAAAAGCAAATATTTTATTTTTTTATCTATTTATTATAAAATATTATCAAATTTTTCTCCATTTTTAAATAAAATCTGTTAAACTGGGGGATGGACTAGATAAATTATTTTATCTATATTCCATTAAATAAAATTAAAATAATATCTATTAATTTTAATTTAATAAACGGATACTTATATTAACTAGGAGAATTAATTTATAAAATATTTTAAAAATTTGAAATAATCTTATTTATTATATATAAAACTATTTGTTCTTTTTAATAAAACCTGGAGGTTTCATGGTTATCGCTGCCAATAAACGTTCGATAATGACACTATTTTCCGGTAAAACTGATATATTTAGCCATCAAGTGAGGATTGTATTGGCAGAAAAAGGAGTGAGTGTTGATATTGAGAATGTTGAAACAGATAATTTACCTCAAGATTTAATTGATCTGAATCCATACCAAACAGTGCCAACGCTTGTTGATAGAGAATTAATATTATACGATTCCCGTGTTATTATGGAATATCTTGATGAGCGTTTTCCGCATCCACCATTAATGCCTGTTTATCCAGTTGCACGTGGGAATAGTCGTTTAATGATATACAGAATAGAAAAAGATTGGTATTCTTTAATATATAAAATTCAAAAAAAAGATGATAAAGTTGATATTGCACGCAAACAATTAAAAGAGGAACTAATATCAATTTCACCAATTTTCAAAGAAATACCATTTTTTATGAGTGAAGAATTCAGTCTAGTTGATTGTTATTTAGCTCCTCTTTTATGGCGCTTACCTTTTTGGGATCTTGATATTCCTAAAGTAAAAGAAACAGAGGGAATTTCTTCTTATATGGAACGTATATTTGATAGAAATGCTTTTAATGCTTCATTAACTGAAGCTGAACGAGATATGCGTTTATCTATTTTAGGTTAGTTTATTGAAAATTTTTAAGAAAATTATCACATTTCTATTATCTTAATATTGTTTATTATTAATAAAGCTTATAGCTAGTAAATTTTTGATATTATATTTAATTAATGAATATAATATAATATATCTATTTAATATGAAAATAAAAAGTATTTTTTTAAATATTATATCTTTTTCTATAAGTAATTTATAATTAACTAATGAAATAATAATATTTAATACTAAATATTATTAATAGTGCTTTTCTATATATTTAAATATTTATAATAACTATTGTTAGTATATATTATAGTAGCAATAATGGAGATTATAATAATATTTTAGATTAAAACTAAATATAAAAATAGTAAAAATATTTCTTCTTAATAAAAATAAAAATTTGATACATATTATTATTCAATAGTATTTGAATTATTAAAAAAAAGATAACTTAAATTTCAACTTATAATAATAAACAATTACTATCATAAAAAAGTTTAACGATATTTGTTATAAAATATTTTATATTTTCATTCAAACAAAAATATAAAATATTATTTCTATTTTTATATTCTACTTTAATAAATTTTTATAACTATAAAACTTTGTTTATTGAATTAATTTATTTATTTCTATCTATATAAATTATAATTTATGCTTATTTAATAATAATTTTTAACTTTATTTCATTTTTTATCATTATTAACTATATAACATTTATCGTATTAATCACATCATTATAAATGACTTCTTATATTTTATTTTATAAGAGTATTAGTAATATTAATTATTATCTAGTGTATTTTTAAATTTATTATTATGTAGATTCATAATATAATTTCTATTTATTTTCAACTTAAAAAATTTTATCTTTTATTAAAAGATATTTTTATAAATTATAAATTATATTTAACATGATTAAGGATTTTTAGTTAGTAATTTTAAAAAAAATAATGACAAACTTATTTTTAAAATTATAAAAAATGAGTTTAAATTATTATAAAAATTACAAAAAATATAAAATATAGAAAATATATAAAAGTTAAATTTTGAATAAAAAATAATATTTTATTATTATATTTAAATAAATATATTTACATTATCTTATTTGTTGTTGTAAAATTTATATGGAAATATAATGTATAAAGGAATATAAAAGAGTAAAAAATATTTTTTATTTTATATTATCGACATCTAAATTATTCTTTATTTATATAAAGAAAAATAAAAAAAAGTGTTTTAGATAATAAAATGTATTTAATAACTATATGAAAATATTATAAATTAATAGAAAATTTATATTAAGATTTAAATAATTTTAATATTATTAAAAACATTAAAATATAAGTAAAAATTAAGGATTTTTTTTAATTTTAATCATTAAATAATTAGTTTTTATATATTACTTATTTATATTCCAATAAACTTAATTTTATACAAATAATAATATAGAGAATTAATTAATAAACAAATATTTTATTTAAAATTATTAAAATATCAAATACATTTATTTTTAGAATTAAAAATAAATTTTTTTAAAATAAATAATATTAAAAATATTAAATTATTATAAATAATACAATAATTAATTTGATGAATTTATTGTTGTTTCTAAAACTTATCTATCCTTATAATAAAATTTAAAGATTTTAAATCTAAAATAAAATAAAAAATTTTATTAAAGAAAATAATTAATAAAAAATAAATCATTTTTTTAAATTAATTTATAAAATTATAATATTTATTAAATAAAATTTAATTAAAGTTCGTATTAATATGAAAAAAAATTTTTATTTAAGTTATTTATATTATTATTTACATTTATAAAGAAATAAGAAATAAAATTCTTATATACTGTTGAATATAAAATGTTCCTATTTATTTAGGATATAAAAATAAATAATTTGATTATCATTAATATTTATGAATTATTAATAATAACATATAAAAATGTATGATAATATACTTAAAAAGTAAATGTAATTTTTAATTAAATTATATTAAATGATATAAGAATTACTATAAAATTTATTGTGTCTAATAAAATTAGACAATATTTATATAAATTTTATATTAATCTAATAAAACATTAAATTAAATATTATTAATTAAATATAATTTCTTTACTAAAGCGATAAGAATTAATAATATTAATATTATTAATAATAAATAAATATAAAAATATATTAATTAATATAACAATCATTTTATTAAAAAAATACGTTCTACAAGAAAAAATCAATAATTTTTAATTCAAAATATTCAACTAGTTATAAAAAAATAAACAAATATTTCATAAAAAACTTCTAATTATATATATTTTATTAAGAATTAATAAGCTAGCCTTATTTTAAGTTAATTAATAAAAATTTATTAAAAATATCAAAAATAAAAATCTTTAAAATATAAATGTGAAATATAAACTGTTTTAATAAATTTTAATATTATCTACAAAGATAAAAAAATAAAATTATTTCTAAAACTAGCAAATTTAAATATATTTAAATTCAATTAATTTCTATGATTTTTATCAGTTCATTTAACAAATTTATTTTTTTATATATATGTATAGTACAGATTATGTAACATACTAATTATCCAAAATAATTTAATAAAATTTAAAATAGAATAACAAAATTTTAAAATTTTGAATAGATCTTTAGTTAAAAATCCAAAAAAATCAAAAACTTCGATTTATATATAGAAATATCGACATAAATTATGAAAATTATTTCATTTACAAATCATGAATTGAATTAAAATCAATAAAAAGTAAAAATAAAATAAAAACCTTTATTTTTTTACCAAAATAAAGCATTAAAAACATTATAAATATAAATTATATTTTTATAAAATCTACTAAACTAAATAAAATTTATTTAATACGATATCATTAAATAAATCAGTGATAATCTATAATAAATAGAATTTTTTCTCATATACATAAAATGTTTTATAATTTTTATATGAATAAACTATATTTAATAATAAATTTTATTAATAAATATTTATTATATTTTCTTTAGTAAAACGTCTTTTATAAATATTATATATAGATAAATTTACCTTTTAGATATTGTTAATAATATAAATATAAAAATAAAAGATTATAATATAAAACAATAATATATATAAATATTATATTTTATATATAAAATCCATATATCATTTAAAGTTAAAAATAATTTTAATTTTAATTAAAATTTTTAAATATATATTTATATAAAATATAAATTTTGTTTTACCTTTAAAACAAAAAATTTTAAAATAAATAAATCTATTAATACTTTTATATAAAAAATTCAAAAGTAAGTAAATATGATAAGATGTTATACATTGTGCTAATATTGCACACTATAAAGATTTTAAAAAATAGCAATAATTGATATTATATGATTAAAAATCATTATAAATAAGATAAATTAAATGAAACATTTTATTTATTAAATTTTTGATAAAAAAGTTAATAAAATAATAAAATCATAATATAATCTTATTATATTAATATTTTCAAACAAAATATACAAGATAGGTTGATAAAATAATTAAAATCATTATCTGATTATTATATTATTTTAATTAATAATATATTAAATTAAAATATCAATAATATTAATAGTTTATTTATTAATAAGAATTATTATTAAACTTTAGTATACTTTTAATCGTCAAAAAATAGAAAAAATTAATATTTTATTATTATCTAATTTTGTATTTTTATTTCTTGCTTATTTTTTAAATAGATAACTTTTATTTTTTAATAAAACATCTTATTTTTTATATTTCAATTAAAAATCAAAACTTATATTTTATGAAAAATAGATTCAATAAAAAATATAGTTAAAAAATATTAATTATAAATTTTATTGATAATAATTTAACAATTAGTAAATTTTATGTTATTAGGAAACAAGTTATAAAGAAGTATTTTTTCTAAAAATCCTAAATAAAAAAATACTAAATAATTTAAATTAAATCAACTTAAAAAATAATTTTTGATATTAATTAAAATATTTTTAAATATTTCAAATAAAATTTTATATATAAAACTATAAAATATTTTAAAGATATAAAATAAGATAAAATATAAAAATCTAAATTATTATTTTTTTATTTAAAAATTATGAAATAAAAATATTAAATATATTTATTGAAACAATAAATATAGAGAAATATCATAGAAATTAAAAAAATCATTAAATAATCAAAATTTTATAAAAATATATATAACTTTATTATTAAAGAATTAAAAAAATAATTAATAAATAATATTTATTAGGTGATTTTTATTGTTTAATATAATATATTATATTTCTGTTTATATTTTATATATATTAAAACTTTTATAAGTTAAATATAAACAAATAAATAAATTTTATCAAAAAACTAATAAGTTTAAATATAAGTTAAAATAGTAAATTTATTATATTGAATATAATAAAATCATATCAAGATATTTTATATTTATGAATAGAAAATAATTTCTAATTTATTTTATAATAAAGGATATCTATATTGATAATAATTTTTTTTCAATTAATTATATCATAAAGATATTTTTAAATTTATAATATTTTAATTAAAATATGTTTTAAGGATAATTTATTTATCAAAATAAATAAATAATTATAGTTCTAAATTAATTAATTTAGAATCTTTCTATAAATATTTAAATTTTAATAAAGAACTATTTTTATTTTAAAATAAAAATATTATGTAAGATTAAAGTTATTAACTTTTAATAAGTTATTTTGAAATGAAATTATTCACTATTAATAATGAATAAAAATAAATTATTAATAAGTAAACTTATAATTATACTAGGATAAAACTAATTATATAAATATTTTAATATTCTATAACATTATTTTAAATAATATGAAAATTCATACACTAAATATTTTAATAACAACTATATTAATATACAATATTTTACTGATAAACTTGCTAAAATAAGAGGAAAACTCTTAAAGTTCCACTACTCTATTCTTTCTAAAAAAACTATAGAAATATTTTACGGAGAACTTATTAAAGTATATGATTTTGATATATCTTTTACATATATACGTAACTTAAATACATAGTCAATATCTTACTATCATTTAATCTTCTCAATAAAATATCCTAAAATTCTCAAAGCTAATATTTAGCATTATTCTCTAATACTTTTTATTATTTATTATTTAAATATAATTACAATTAATGAATTTTGGAATTAAATAGTTGTTTATCTAGATGTTAAATTATTTATTTTTTTAAATCATAAAAAAATTTAAATTTTAAAAAAAATAAGTAATAACTATTCTTTTTATAGAAAGAAAATAGAAATTTTTACTATCAAAATTAATTATAATCTTAACTCTATAGAAAATGTTTATTATATCATTTATCTTTTTATTGTTTATATTAGAATATAATATATTATATATATTTATTAAGAATAAAATAATTTTATTTATATAAACTTAATTTTTTCACATTAAGAATTAAATTAAATTTAATAATATATAATATATATAGTAACATTCATTTATAGATGAAATTGTTTTATATTTTTCTATTAACATAATTAAAGTATCTATGTATATATTCAGTTCGAAAGATATAATTTCTTTATTATAATTGTAAAAAATATATCATTTGATAATGGATTAAATTAATCCATACAACAATTCTCTAATTCGTTTTTATATATTAAGTAATATACTATTTAAATATATAAATAATATATTATATCTAATAAATTATTATAAACTTTATTTTTAATTATATAAAAACAAAGTTTATAATAATTATAAGTAATAAAAAGATAATATATATTGTTTTATTTAGCAGATAAAAAAGTTTTATTATAAATGATTTTTTCTTGATAACTATTTTTTGTTACTAATGATACATAAAATAATTCTCATTATACTAAAAATTTATTTTTTAGTATTTATAATATTAGATAACATGATTCTTAATAAAGATAATAATTTACTTAAGTATTGTTTAATAACATATCTAATTATCTGATTTAATTATATATAATCTTATATTAAATAATATATGTGAATATCTAAAAAATTAATAATATTATCTAAAAAATATGTATAATATTTATATTATCAAATAATTTATCTATTATTACAATAACACTAAAATTTCTATAAAAATAAGATTAATCAATATAGGTAAATGCAGTAATGACACGTTTAACGCCATCTGTTTCACTAACAATCTTTGTTACATCTTCTCCTTCTTCTTTGGTTAAGATACCAAGTAAAAACACCTCTTTATTTTCAGTAATAACCTTGACAGTTAATAATTTAACTAAATCATTTTTAATAAAGATTTGTGATTTTATTCTAGCTGTTATCCAAGTATCTTTAGAAGATATACCAAAATCAACTGGCACTGCTTGTCTAATCTCGTTATAAACTATTTGTACACCTTCTATATTAGTTGCTATCCACTTTGCTCTTTCAGCTAATGAAAGATCAGGTGCTTGCCCGATAAGTAATATCTTACCTCCATAAGCAATTGCAATAATACGTGTATTATGGATAATTTCTTTATCTTTATTAATAGCAGTAGTAACACGTACTTCTAATGTTCCATCATCAATCTGACGACCTATACTTCTTGGATCTGTAACACTTTTTGCAGCGATTGCCGCTGAACCTATTACAACAGCACTAAAGCATCCTTGTAATAAAAGTGAACTACATATTATAATAATAGGAAAAAAATTCATCCTTACTCCTCTTAACTATCTTGATGTGGAAAAAGTGCATTGTCGATTAAATCACATAAGCAGTTAACTGTTAATAAATGAACCTCTTGAATTCTGATACCCCTTTCTGAAGGTATTCTAATTTCTACGTCACGTGTACCTAATAAACCAGCTAATTCTCCTCCATCATGACCAGTTAAAGCAACAATAATCATATCACGTGTTAGCGAAGCTTCAACAGCTTTTATAACAACATTACTATCATCTCCTTTCGTAGCAATTACAAAAAGTATATCACCAGATTCTCCTAATGCACGAACTTGTTTTGCATATACTTCTTCTGGTTTCTGTCCATTAACAATAGATGTTATAATTGCATTATCTGTATTGAGACATAAAGCAGGAAGACTAGGACGCTCAGTTTCAAATTGATTAATCATATTACTTACAAAACGTTGTGCGATAACTGTCGAACTACCACTACCACAACATAAAATTTTATTACCATCTAATAAGGCATAAACGATTATAATTGCTGCGCGAGCAATGGCGTCAGGTAAAATTTCAGCAGATGCAATTTGTGTTTGAATACTTTCAGCAAAACAGGCTTTTATTTTTTCTAACACGATAAAACCTACTTACATATAATTAATGGATGATATTATAATCACTAAAAGCATTTTATAACCATTCAAACTAATTTTTATTCATAGTTTAAATGTTAAAACAAATATAAAATTATATATATTTCATTATATTTTAAGAACCATAATTTTATGAAAATATAAAAAATTTTTATTTACTTAAAATTATTAATATTAAACACTATTATCAAAATTATTTCTATAAAGAAAGTGTAACTCAGTAAATATCCAGATTTTTTATTTTTCATAACTAAATCTAATTTTTTCAAACTTATAACTTATATTATAAATAATAAATTGAAGAGATCATATTGTTATAAAAATCATTTAGTATTAAATTTAAACTAATATTTTACATTTAAGAAAATTTTATATTTTTAGCATAACATATATCCTTTTATCTTTAATTTTAAAATAAAAGTGCATTTAAATTTAAATTTTCAAAACTATATTACCTTATTTTTATTTATTGTTTGATAAATTTTAGTCTTTAACTTAAAAAGTTATTAAATTAATTTAAACTTTTTTATTTAAATTTTAAAAAATATTTTTACAAGAAAACAACGCTATTTTCCCTTTATTTTAAAGGACTAATTTTAAATATAAAAAATTCAAATGTAATATTATGTTTTGTAGTTAATTAATTTTTAATTAATTAAATAATTAAAAATTAATTAACTAAGTATAAAATAAAAATGAGGAATAAATCAGCAAAGTATGATTTATCAAAACTATGTCAGTAAAACGGAATTAATATTCATCATTAAAGAAATTTTAGTTAAATTAAAATTAACTAATTTAAACTAAACTAATAATTTGTGTAAAAATTTATTTTCTATAATTATCTTGTAATCATACAGTATAAAGTTTTATATCTATATAATTTATTTGTTAATATATTTGTTAATTAATTTAATTAATAGTAATTCATCAATTATAGTTATAATATATACTTTATCAATAACCTATTTCATATAATTACTACTTTATTTTTTTCTATTTTGATAAACACTATTTTATGAGAGATATATTATGATAGACTACTTTTTTAAATATATTTTGATTTTATAACTAACTAATTTATATATTTATCTATTATATTTTTAAAATGTTTATAAATAAATACTATAGTTTCTATTTATAAACTTATACTTATTTATAATAAAAATCATTTAGTATCAATATACTTAGTAAAATATTATTTTACAATATCCAAATAAATAATATAATATCATTTATTATATAAAATATCAAGATAATAATCTTATTATATTTAAAATTTATAACTTATACTTTATATTTATTTATAATTAACAAAGATACTCTTAATAACAAATGATATTATATCTATTTATTTTATGTTATGTTATCATTATTAATGATTTAATTATTAATATTTTATATATACTAATTATTTTTATTACTTTCCTAATAATTAATTTATTTATATTAATTTATTGATATATATTTTATGAAAGCTTCATGAAAATACTTTTAGTAAATATTATATCATTATTAGTATTAAGATAAAATAGATAAATTTAAATATTACGATTTGTTAAAAATTTATATATTATTTGTATTACTGTTAGTAAACAAATTTTAATACTTATAGTTGGATTAAATATCGAATTTTAGTTTTTAATAAAAAAAATATGATAATATGAAATATCGTAGTTACTATAGTATAATTTAATTAGATTATAATTATATTTTTAATAGATTAATTTTCTTAAATTTATTACAAGACTTATCAATCATCTGTATAATGTTATTAATGATTTTTTTAAAAAAATCATTAATATATTTTAATGATGAAAATTGATTTTTTAGTGATTGTATTACTGAATATAAACACATAAACTTTTAGCAAAATATTATACTAATTTATTATTAATAATAAATTAGTAATAGATGATTAAAACTTATATATATAAATTAGCATACACTCTTATTCAATTTACTTTAATCTGTTTAGATTAACATCATGATAAGAAACTAATGAAAATATCAGTATTCTAATTAAAATTTTTAATAAAATTAAAAAATAAATATTTTATATCATATAATTTCATTATTATTTATTTAATTTTTATTAGTTATTTTTTAATAATCAAAGAACATTGATAAATCTAAATTAAGAGGTAGAAATGTTATATGTTATCAACATTATATATTGTACCTACTCCTATTGGTAATTTAGATGATATCACGATACGTGCATTACAAATCTTTAAGAAAGTAGATCTTATTGCAGCTGAAGATACCAGGAGAACTGGTTTATTATTACAGCATTTTAATATTAATGCCAATATGATCTCATTAAATAATTATAATGAACAACATAAAACAAATAAATTAATATATCAATTAAAACGAGGGATTAATATAGCATTAGTTTGCGATGCAGGAACTCCATTAATTAATGACCCTGGTTATCACTTGGTAAAATATTGTCGTCAATCTAATATTAGAATAATTCCTTTACCTGGTCCATGTGCAGCAATTACTGCGCTTTCTGCTTCTGGTATTCCTCCAAATCGATTTTGCTATGAAGGTTTTTTACCATCAAAACGTAAAAATAGACAAGATGTATTGAAAAGATTAATGAATGAATCTAGAACACTTCTTTTTTATGAATCACCACATCGGTTGATAGATACATTGTCTGATATGATTACAATTTGGAGCGCTGGGCGTTACGCCATTTTAGCACGAGAATTAACAAAAATATGGGAGTCTATTCATGGTTTACCAATTGGAAAATTACTTGATTGGGTAAAAGTTGATCAAAATCGTTGTCGTGGAGAAATAGTATTAGTTGTTGATGGATATAGAGCATCAACAAATGCTGAAGTAGTTATTTCTCCTGATGTAATAAAAACATTTATGTTACTACAGCAATCATTGCCTTTAAAAAAGGCGGCAGCTATTACATCAAAAATATATGGTTTAAAAAAAAATACATTATATAAACATTCTATTGATCAAAGGGTTAACTATAATAAAAAACAAATAAATTAGATGTTTTATAAAATAAGTATTCTTTAGTATAAATCACTATACAATTTAATATTAAATTAAGTATAATATAAAATTAGAGTTAGCTAGACAACCGCTATTTTATTATTAATTACTATCTATAATTGATAATAATAATAGAGGAAAGTCCGGGCTCCATAGGGCAAAGGTGCCAGATAACATCTGGGGGGCGAAAGCCTACGACCAGTACAACAGAAAGAAAACCGCCAATGGTATAGTAAAGCTAAAGAGCACAGGTAAGGGTGAAATGGTGTGGTAAGAGCACACCGCGCAACTGGTAACAGATGTGGCACGGTAAACTTCCACCAGGAGCAAGGCTAAAATAAATGTTCTTGAATGTGGCCCGCATTGAACATGGGTAGGCCGCTTGAATTAGTACGTGAGTACTAATCTAGATAAATGGTTGTCCACGACAGAACCCGGCTTATCGGCTAACTCTAGAATATTAGAAATATATCATAGGTAAGGTTATAATGAATGATCTGTCCTATTTAAGATAAAAATAATTAAATTAATAATAATATTAATTATTATTAATAATCTATATAAATATTGCTTATACTTAAGTATTTAAAAAATTTAGTATAATAATATATATTAACAGGTTATTTTTTTAAAAAAATCACTTTAAATTTTGAAAATAATTAAAAATTAATATTTTATTTTTTAAAATTTATGTTAATTTTATTAAATCAATATTAACGTTATTTTGTAGTAAAATTATAATTAAATTTAATTTTTATAAAATTGATATTATTAATTACAACTAATATAATTAATTATTATATATTAAAAGTAATTATTTTGTATTATTAAATCCATTTTTAGTATTAAAATTTCCATTTTAAAATAAAATTGCATATTTTTAAGATCATATCATTTAAACTAATCAACTATAGTATAAATTTTCACTTTATATATTTTACTTTTTATCTATTCGAATAAATTTATTAATAAGAATCTATGTTTATTTTAAATAAATTAATTAGCTAATAAAAAATATATTAATTGAATAATTTCTTTCAATATTAAAAAGACTTAACAACTTAATTATTTTAATAATTGAAGAAATTGAATTATATTGATTAAAAATTATTTGAGTTTAAGTAGTAAATATAAAGTTTAAATTATTAATTTTTATTGATACATTTATTAGATGTATTTTTATATACTATTATTTAAGTAGATGTTTTTTCAAAAAATACCTTAAAAACAAGAGTTTTAATAATTTATTAAATTTATTTAATATTTTTTATAAAAAAACATAAAATACTATCAGAAATCTAATTAATTAATAGAAATTAATTATTCAATTACCATTAAATTATTAGGTTTTAATAGTAATTTAGAGTATATATTAAAATAATTATTATTATAATTATTTTGTAAGAATGGATATATATTTTAAGCTTTATTTTATTTAGTTTTAAACTATAAAAAATAATCGGTCACCATTTTTTAAATTTGTATTATTGTGATAATAAACAATTTTACTAATAACTATATAATATTAGTTTATTTTTATTTAAATTATATTTAATATTTAAATAATAATTAAGTTTATAACAAATAGAATTTTATAATTCTAATATTTAAATTCTAGAATTTAAATACTGTTATTAATTTAAAAATTAAATAATAAGGTATTAATAATATTTTAGATTAATGCTTCTATAAATATATCAAATATATTAATCATTATTTATAGAAAATTAGTTTTTTATCAGATACATAATAATAAAATAAGAAAAAAGAGATAAATTATAGATAGTAATAATATTTAATTTCTTCTTTATAATAAATTATATAATGCATTCTCTTTTTTAAATTAAAATATAATTAAATTAAGATTTATATTAATAATTTTAATATATTTTATATATTTAAATTAATTAAAATAATTTAATAATAATTTTTAATAATAAAATTTTTTATTTATTTGTTAAATAAATAAAAAATTTTTTAAATAAAATCTATTAATAGATTTTATTTAATTTCTGATAAGATACAAATCTTACATGAAAGTAAATGGGATACTAAGATAAGTACCAATATATATTTAATCATTTTACAACATAAAACTTAACTTTTACTATTTTAATTTATATACGAAAAATTAAAATATATGATAAATATATATTAAATTAATTGTCGTAAATAAATATTATCAATAAAAATACGATTAAGTATTTTTAATATAGTAAAAATACTTTTTCAAAATATTATTTTTTATAAATAATAACTTTTAATTATTTGTTTTATCTATACGAGAAAGTCTTCATGATCATTTATAACCTTTTTATAAATAAATTTATTTAGACTTATTAAATATTTACTAAAATTTATTTTTTAAAGAATAATAGATACCACTCTAATATATAATCGACAACGATATAACGTTAGTTATTAGATTAATAACCTTAATTAATTTGTTATAGATTAATAATCTTTATAAATCAATGATTTATATTTTATATTATATATTATTATATAAATATTTAGTCTTTATATAAGTTTTTTTTAAACAAAAAAATAAATTTCAATAAAAATATTTTTATATTCTTACTAATTCAACCAATAATAAAAACATCAAAAAATTATAGCATTAAATGTTATATTTTTATTATCAAAAAAAATTTTTAAAAATAGATAAACTAATATAAATTAATGAATTATAATTAAATTTAATAAATATTATAACACTCAAAGATTAAAACTAATAAGAGTTGTTAATTGATATTATCTAATATAAGATATTAAATTTTAATTTAATAAAAATTAAATTTATAAACAAATTTAATAATATAATAAAATAATGATACATTAATACCAATCTAATATTATTAATACTAGAAAATTAACAATAAAGAAGTTAATAACATTAGAAAATAATGATATTATCATTAGGAAATAAAATTAATTTATAAAAATGATAAATACTCAAATTTATACCTATTAAAACTTTTAATGAAGTGATATATAAAAAATATTATTAAAATAATATGCTAGAATTTTTCATTAAGTTTATATACATAGAAAATATATTAATAAATTATTGGTTATTAATAATTTTACTAAAGATAATAAAGTTATAAATAATATATATAAAATTCAATATATTATATTAATACAGATAGTTAATAAATAAAGCAAAACTACTTTAAGTACCATAAAAGTATATTTTTTATTTTATTTATCACAATCATTATTCAGTAATATAGTTTATTTTGAATATATTTTTATTAACTTTATATGTTAGAATAAAAATATTTGAGTATTTTATAACATTAAATGATAGTAAGAAGATACTATATAAATAAGAACAATAAAATCATGATAGATCGATGTATCACATAGTTTTAAATTTTTTATAAATATTATTTTAAATAATTTATCCTTTTTTAATATTATGAAATAAAAAAGATAGAACGATATCGATTTTAATAAATTAAATATAAAACATTAATAAAGTTATAAAAAATTTGAATAAAAATTAATATAACTTTTTTAATAAATAAAAAAATAATTAGTATTATTAATCTATATTAATAATTAATTACAATAAGTGATATTTAAAATTTAAAATATAATAAATAACATGATTATATGTATTTTATATAAGTACAATATAAATAAAAATGATTATTTTTATATAAATGGTATTTAGGTTATTCTAATGATATGATTAAAAATATACGATTATGAAAATATAGAGAATGATATTAATTTAAATATGATGCTTAATGACACGCTCATCAATACCTTCATCATTAGTATAATTTATCTTTCTACCACGAATTACAGCAGGTCTTATGGCAATCTCATCGGCCCAGCGTTTTATATGATGATAATTATGTACTGATAGAAATTCTTCAGCATTATACAAAATACCTTGTACAAGCCAACCATACCAAGGCCAAGCAGCAATATCAGCAATACTATATTCATTACCAGCTAAATAACGTTCTTCAGTTAAACGGAAATTCAATACAGATAATTGTCGCTTAGTTTCCATTGTATATCGATTTATTGAATACTCAAATTTTTCAGGTGCATAAACATAGAAATGTCCAAATCCACCGCCAATAAATGGAGTAGAACTCATTTGCCAAAAAAGCCAGTTTAATGTTTCAGTTCGTGTTATTATGTTTCGTGATAATAACACGCCAAATTTTTCTGCAAGATAGAGTAAAATTGAACCAGATTCAAATATTCTTAATGGTTTTTTACTACTATAATCAAGAAGTGTAGGTATCTTAGAATTAGGATTAATCTTAACAAACCCAGTAGAAAATTGTTTACCTTCACGAATACGAATTAACCAAGCATCGTATTTAGCACCAGTATATCCAAGTTCTAACAATTCTTCTAGCATCACACTGACCTTAACACCATTTGGTGTATTTTGGGAATACAGTTGAATTGGATGATTACCAACTGGTAATTCTTTTTTATGAGTTGAACCTGAAATGGAACGATTAATGTTAGAAAACGTTCCGTTAAAAACTGTTTCTTGCCATACTTTTGGTGGTGTATAAGTTAAATGTCTAATCATAAAAAATCTCAATAAATAGATTGAATAACAATAAAAATAATTTACGCTAATATATAAAATAACGCAAACAGAGTTACTATTAATTAATTTTAAATATTTTATTTTATATCTTATAGAAAAAATCCTTATAATAATAAATTTATTTTTGTATATTCTTTGTGATATTATTTTTTTCTTTTATATAATATATAAAGCTATATTATATATAATCTAACTAAAAAATATTAATTTTGATGTATAAAATAAATTTAATAACAATCATACAGCTATATATTATACAATTCTAATAAAAGCAATTGATATTTTTAATAACCATTCAATAAATTACTAATTTTATATTTTAAAAAAAATGGATAAAAACTATCTGAAAAATAAAAAAACATTACAGCTTATTATTATATCATAACATATTATTTTCACTACTTTATTATATTTTTTATTATCTTTTTTTAAAAAAAGATTATTAAATAACATGTGATAATAAATTTTATAATTTTTATTAAAAATAAAATATATAATTCAATTAATTTTATAAAAATTATTTATAAAATGATTTTAAAATAAATAACATTATCACTATAATTATGGATAAAATTCTTTAACTTAATAAAAAAAATCATTTTAGACATCAATAATATATCATTATTTTAATATTGATTATTGAAGTATAATATCTTATTATACTTTTAAATTAAAGTAGAAAAATGAATTTTATATTATTATAAATATATAATAACTATTCTACTAATCATAGTTGTTAGGATATATATCAATTAAAATATTATAAATACGATATAAAGTACTAAATAACGCATAAAACCTTTTTATAAAGTAATTTTTTAATCTCTTTAATATCATAAAAGTATCAATAAATATAAAGTATACTTATTTATTGTTTATTGATTAATTTTTTTCTAATATTAAAATTGTACTTTGTTTATGTAATAATTTATTTAATTAATAACTTATTATAACTTTAAATTCTCTAAAATTTAATAAAGTTAAAATGAAGTTATTTAGTTGTCTTAAACGAATAAAATAATAATACGGTAATAAAACAAGGTATTTAACTTAAATATTAATATTAATATTTATTGCTTGTTTTCTATAACATATATTAATTATTATATAATATAATAATTAATATATGTATATAAGTTAAGCAATATGTTCAAAAATTTAAATTTAAACTGAAACTATTAAAGTGATATTTTATAAAGCAATAATAATTTAATCACTAGTTTCCTATATAGAATAATGATATTAATTTAAATTAATTTATAAAAAATCATATAAATATTATTATTCTCCATTATTTATTTTTCTATTTTAAAATTTGTTATTTTTAGCTTTTATCTTCCTTTTCTATATCTATGAGATATAAATATAAGTATATATCAATTTTATTGAGAGAATAGTATTCTAATAACTTATTATCTATAACTTATTTAATTCTTACTATTATATTATTATTGAGTCGTTAACTAAGCTATTTATTTAGTTTATTAAAAAAAACAAAAAAATTAGTTATATTATATACCTATATAATATTAAAGTTGTTTTAAGTATTTTAAAAGAAATTTATTTATGAAATATACAAAAAGTTATATGATTTATTTTTTAAAAAAAATCTTTTAAAATTTACTCAGAAAATTTATAAATTATAAACTAAAATAAGTTATAGTTATACTTATAATGTTAAAAATTTACCATATTAAAATTTTGTTATTTATGGAAGTAAAATAATTATCTGAAAACAAACTTTATTAAATATTTAGATTTAAATTTCAGAAAATGACTTAATTAAAAGTTATAATTGATGAATTTTTATTATATAAATTTTATAGTTTACAACTGATAAAATAATACTTTAGATTTTAATCTAAAAGAAAGTTAAAATTTAACATATATATAACTGATAGTTTAAAAAATAAAAAAATTTTCTTTAAAAACATTTATATATCATTAATTATAAAATAAAATTCAATTATATACATGAAAATTTAATTAATATAAAATATAATTTTCTTATCGATACCGATCTTAAAAATAAATAAAATTATAAAATATTAATGTAATAATAAAAAATTAAATTATATAAAAATAATTATATTATATATAATATAATTATCTATTAATTTAGTTCTAGAAAGATAAATATCTTACTGTTAATATTAATATACATAAGTATACTAATTATATATATTTAAAAATTTAAATATTTTTATGATTTTAAAAATAAAAAAATTTATGGAAAATAAATTTTGCTATAATAATTAAATCTAAAAGCCATATAAAAATTAACAAAAAATTCAACATTATAGTAAGAATTAAATATTAATAAGAAATATTTTAAATAAAATAAAATATAATCAATTTAATCTACTCTATTAAATAAAATCATCTAAGCTATTTTAAAGTCAGTGATAATCATATTGAGATCTAATATTAAAAGATAGATTTTAAAATATATATTATTTAATTATCATAATTATTAATTTTTAATATTATTTATTAATTAACTTTAAATATATATAAAATTAATAAATTAGAAGAATGATAAAACTCTTAAATTTTTATATAAATCATTTAAATTTATATAAAAACTATATAATATAACTGAAAATACAATCCATTATTTAGTATATTTACTAATAATAAATACTATTTATCTATTTTTTATATCAAATTAAATAAAATATTAAAAAATTTAATATCAAAATATTAAAGAAATATACGAAGAATTATAGTATATCATCTTCAATATACTTATATTTATTTAAAAAATAATGAAATTTTATATAGAAATATAAGAATTTATTTTAACATGAATTAATTAATTGAATTAATATATAATTATATTATATAATTATTCTCGAAAGTACTAATTATTAATATTATCAAATTATATTTAATATTTGATATCACAATGATTAAAGATAGATCAATAAATATTATTTTTAATTCATGTTTGTCATTTTCAAATTAGTTATAAATATATTTTAGTGATTATTACATCATTAATCAGTATAATAATATAATTATGTTTTACTATAATATAATAAAATGAAATATTATATAAATACTTATGTATATTCTACAATATAATAATAAAATTCTATTGAGATATTTTGATATAAATAATTAAAAATTATTATTTCTATGTAAATTTATAATTTTATAGATCATTGCTTCATTACTCAAAACAATATCTATTATATTTAATCTATTTATTCAATTAAAAACTTGAATAAATCTCATATTTATCTAATTTAATAATATTTTTATTTAAATATAAATATATCAATTAATAATATTTTTTAAATGATATGTTATAATTCCCTATAATCTTTATTTTTGTAATAATTTATTAGAATTAAATTAAATAAACTTTCTTTTAAAGTAAAGAAAATAATTTAAAATAAAAGTATTAAAATAAAATAACTTAAAATTTTATATAAAATAAAACACATATATATCTATATTTTATTTTTTATAAAACTAATATGGTAAATTTAACAAATTTGTAAAGTCTATTAAGTTTTAAAATATTGATTTTTCTACTTATAATATACTATTAACTTTATTTTAATAAATTATTTTATGACCAATTACTCATAAAATAATATTTTAGTGATTTCTATTGGATAAAAGTAGAGATATTCTTTAATAAAATATAAAAATCTCAATAATAAATATAAATCGATAAAATAAATTTACATTAAATAGTCAAATTATGAATAAATATATTAATATTTTTAATATTTTATTATTTTAAATAGATAATAATAAATATAATTTAAATATCAATATTATTCTTAAATTAATTATTATTATTTAATTTAATTAAAATTGTTTTGACAAAATCATTAAGATAAATAATAATAATAAAAATTGTAATATTTATCTTAAGTCAAGATATCAAGATAATATATTATTTAATTAATTTTTTAATAAGATATCCAATTAAAATTTATTTATATTTATAATTAAATTCATCTTTTATTTTATTAAAAATATATTGCATGATATATTTAATATTATTAAATGATTTTATCAGAAAATAAAATATATCTTTCTATTTTTATTTATTTATAATTTATTGTATTTAATGTTTTTAAAATCATTATAATAAATAATAACTTTTTAATATTTATTGATTAGTTTTTTAATATAAAAATTTGTATTTATTAGATAAATAATAGCAAATACTATTATTTATCTAATATATTTTCTTGATTAAATAAAATTTATTATATTATATATTACTATGATTTTTATCAAAAATTCTAGAACTTACTTAAGTTGTTAATTTATTTTACTATTCAATCTTAAAAATTTTTTTTAGTAGGTTTCATATTTAAATAATTATTATTATATTTATAATATATATGATATTATTAATATAATAGTGAAATATTTATAAAATAAATTATTAATTAATCTTAAAATAATAATCATTTAATTATGATTATTATACTAAATTTATTTACTTATTTTTTTAAAAATAAATTATTACATATTTATACTTTTGATGTTTTAGTGTTTTATATATATTTTATAATCAATTGATAAGAAAAATCTTCTTAGATTTACCTTATATATAAGATAATATAGAATATAATATATTTTCAGTTATAATATGAATTACTTAAGAATAAAAAGATTTTTTTATTTTTTAATATAACTTTCAAACAAAATAAAAAAGTTATATCAAAATAATAAATATAATTATTTTTTTAAAATATTTTGATTTATATAATAAATATTATCAAAATCATTGATTTTAATAAATTATTTTTATTTTTTACTTTATAATAAATTTTATACTTTTAATTTTTAATTAATCTTTAACTAATATATAAAACTAACAAGTAATGCTTTATTACTATTAAAATATTATTAATAAAATAATTTACTATCATTTATTTAATAAATATTTTAATTTAACTTAGCTTTATTCTAATTAATAATGAAAAAATTAATTTAAAATTAAGTTATTAATTATTTAGTTATAAAATTTTGCAATTTACTAAAAGTAAAAATTAATACCTAAATTAATTTTGTTTTTTCATCAATAAAACTTTAATTTATAAAATTATAGAAATTAAATTTATTTTAAAGTCTTTTTAGAGAAGACGTTATCTATATTTAGAATCTGATTAAATTCTAATATCAATGTTAAATAACAACTTTCCATTAAAAATGTTTTTATTTAAAAAATCTTTTCAAAAATTAAATATATTTTATTTAAATAATCTTTTTAGAAATTACATATATTGTTTATTATAGTATTAAATTGATATGATTTATATTTAGATCTTAATTAAATATCTTATTTATATCTAAATAAAAGTATTAAAACATGTTAGTTAAACAAAAAATAATATTGCTATTTATATTTATTAATTCTTTATTAAAAATAAAAAAAATTATTTTTTATTTTAAACTATTATAGAAAATATATAATATATATAAGAAAATTGGATTATATAATTATTTATAAATAATTCAAATCAAATTTAAATAAAATAGCGATTTAGATATGAGAATCTTTTTAAAAATTGAAATAATCTAACAAAAAATGTTCTGTAAAATTATCTAATCAATTGTTTTCATATAATATCATATTATTGAATTATATTAAATTTATAGTAACTATTTATTTATTTTATTAAAATTAAATGCTTGTAATATACTTTATTTAGCAATCTCATTACTTTAATGAACTTATAAAGTTATTAAAACAATTTTTAATTTGATTCACTTAATTAAATAAAAACATTAAAAAATTTTAAATAAGTTGTATAATTTTGAATTATTATAGATTAGTTTATAAGTAAAACATTTTAATATTTCTTATTTAAATCGTTAAATGAAAATTAAATTTAGTAAAAAAATACAATATATATAAATATATAATAAAAACAAAATTAATTAAAATATTGCTTAATTAAGAATCATATAAATTTATTATTTTAACAAAAAAAATCATTAGCTAAGTATAAATATAGAAAAGATAATTAAATTTATGTTAAATCTATTAGATTTTCTATTTATTAAAATTTATTTTAAAATAATAAATTAATGTAATAAAATATATTATATTTATATTATTATGTTATTATTTTCATAAATTAAACACTAATTATTTTAGATAATAGCAATATAATTGATAAAATTTAGCATTATATTATTAATTAATTTAATTGTTTTTACTTTTAATAATTTTGTTAAAAAAATTTTACTATTTAAATATTCAAATAATAATAAAATATTAATTTTTAATTTTACTATAACTTTACTAAATAAACTAATTAGAAAAATAAAATGGTTTTTAAAATTAATTTAATTTATTAAAGATTAATATAAGCTTAAAAATTTTAACTCTAATAATTTATTTTTATAACATAAAAAATAAAATACTATTAATTTTAAATTAAAATAATTAATTATATATCTGTATTTTTTATAATAACAATATATTATAAATAATTTTTTAAGTTATTAATAAAACTATATAACTTAATATCTAAATAATATTATCTACATAGTTCAGAAAATTTACATAAATATGTGATTTTTAAATTATATAACTAATATAGAAATTTATATAAAAGTATCTTTTATTTAAATCTATATGATTAATGAGATAAAATTATATACTTTAGATGTATACGTTATTTTATTAAACCAATTGAAACATATTAATTGTATTTATTAATATTTATAGTTATATTTGTTATCTGTAGTTTTAATAAATCTATAGATAATAAACTTATGCTCTTTATTAATAAAAAATATCTATATCTAGATTATCAATAGAATTAATCATAAATTTTCATGAAATATGAATTAATATTGATATAATCAATATTAAAAGAATATTAATAAGAATTTCTTTTATGTATTATCATTTTATCTATTTAATTAATAGAAATTGACACTCTAAATCTGAAAATAATTATTTCAATTTTAATTATAATGAAATAAGTGAATATTTAATTATAATTTATTTTATATAAAATACACAGATAGTTATAATCAAAACCAATTAAATTTATAATATTTATCATTTATTAATTATAATTTAGTTTATTTAATTTTATATTAAATATTAAATTTTAATATAAAAATTATTTAATTATATAACTTAGTTATATAATTTAGTACTATATAAAGTATTATTATTTCCATATAATAGATTCTATTAAATATATATAACAATATTTTTATAATTTACTTTACGCTATACTCAATATTCACTATAATTGCTTATAAGATATTTTTTATTTCTTAACGCATTTCAAATTATTCATTAAAAATATATATTAATAATAATAGTTTTAACAAAGATTTTTATTTTTAAAATATTTTAAATTATGATATTTTATAAGAAAATTTTTTATCTAAAATATTATTTATAACATTTCCAAAAGTTATAAAATATTTTATAAAATTATATTTACTATGGTATCAATTAATAAATGATAATTGATATTAAATTAATTTTTTTGAAACAGATTTTTATCAAAATAGTTTATTATTTATTTTTGATAAAAAATAATTTAAGTATACAAATGATGTGTAAAATGGCTCTAGTTCTAACAACAGAATGTTTGCAACTAAAAAAATTAGATGAACCTAAATTAGGTGGTATTTATGTTAATTTTTTTTCAAAAACTATGAAGTATAGACATAAATTTGGTGGTGGCCGAAATGAAGCTATCGCAAAAGCAGTTGGTATTAAAAAATCTTATTTACCAACTGTTATTGATGCTACTGCTGGTCTTGGTAAAGATGCTTTTGTGCTTGCTTCATTAGGTTGTAAAGTACAAATGTATGAACGCAATGCGATTATTGCCGCACTTCTTAACGATGGATTACAACGAGGTTATTCTGATCCTAAAATTGGAAAATTCTTAAAAAAAAGGATGGTGTTATTGCATGCTTCGAGTATTGAAGCATTATTGACTATTTCACCGATACCAGATGTTATTTATTTAGATCCTATGTATCCTCATCGAAAAAAAAATGCTTTAGTAAAAAAAGAAATGCGTATTTTCCAATCTATTGTAGGTAATGATGAGGATGCTGATAACCTTTTAATTATATCAATAACAAAAGCTAAACATCGTGTTGTTGTTAAACGTCCAAATTATGCATTTCCATTAGCAGGAATATCTCCACAATCAACAATTAAAACTAAAAATCATCGTTTTGATATATATTTACGTTCGGCTAATCTAGCTTATTAATATTAATAAAAGCAATTAAAATAAAATAATAAATAATCTGTTTATTATAAAAAGTTGCTATTTTTATTAAAAGATTTTATGAAATATTTATAAATTAACTTTATTAATATAATTTTATTACAAATAATTTATTAATCAATATATAATTTTTTAATAAAAAAATAATTTTTTTTAAAAGTTATAGACTATTTTAAAATATTAAATTTAACTTTAAAAAAAGTTAAATAAATTAAAAAAATATTTAAATATATTTTTACAAATTTACTATTAATAAATATTATTATGAATATAATTAAAAAAGAAAAATGCTAAATATTACAAAATGAATTGGAATATTATTATATTTATATCAATATAATAATAATTTGATAATTTATATTAATTTTATATACTATTTTTTAATAGATATTAACAAATCTAATTTAAATAATTTTTACATTTGAATTAAATTAATTAATATTTAATAAAATATAGAAAAATTTTTTAAAATTTAAAAAACTAACTTTAAAAAATTAAAACATTTTCATACTTTTAATATAAAACTTTTTATAAAATGGAACTATTTAAAGATTAAATAATAAAAAATTAAATTTAAAAAATTTATATATAAAAATATTTAAGAATTATTTTAAATATTATTAAAAAATAATAAGATTCAATATTATATTAATTTATTATTTCAATAATATATTATATAATGTAAATATATTAAAATTAATTAAAGATTATAATCTTTAATTATAAAAACAATGATTGACTATAAAATTATAATATAAATTATCATTTCTTAATTAAAAAATAAATAATATTTTAAATTAATTATCTTAATAGAAAATAATTTCTATAATTGTATTATTTATATTATATAATAATTAATATTATATTTAATATTAATTTATCAAATAATAATTACTAATTAAAATAATTAAAATTTAATTAATATTTATTAATAAAAGTAATACTTAAAATTTTATATAAAGTAAAATATAAAATAATAGATTTAAAGTTATAAAATTAAAATTAATCAATATATTATTAAATAACAACTGATAAAATTAAATAAAAAATAATTGTTAAGTTAACATCTATTAATTAAAATAATATAATTTATACTTTAACTGTTAAATATTATTATATTAAATTTTAATTCTAAAATTCAATATAATGGTATAATGATTATAGTATTTATATAAAAATAAAAAAAGTTAATTAATTAGCTAAAAGTTGTTTACTGAATTAAAGTTAAAGATCATAGATCTTTTTTTAATAAATTTTTAATTTCTATATTAGTTATGTATAAAATATTTAGATTTTTATTAAAAATTAAAAATTAATAATATAAATTTATCCTTCATAAATAGTTTTATTATCAATAAAGAATAATAATTTTTAGTTAATGTAAATAATATAAAAAAATAATATTTAGTTAAATTATTAATTATATTTATTAATAAAAATATTTCATTATAAAAATTTATTTATATTAAAGTTTAATAAAATAAATTATTCTATATTCACTAAATATTGAATTTTATAAAAAATAAAACAGATTATATATAAAAAATATTTATTCTTTATATAAAAATTATAAAATTTATAATATTATATATTAAATAATCGAATATAAAACTTTTTATTAATTTATAACTATGTAATTTTGCATTAGAAAATAGTAACTGAATTAAAGAAAAAATAATGTTATTCATATAAGTTAGTTATATATTTAATAAATATTATAAAAAATTTTTTAAATATAATGTTTTATAAAAAACTACAAGATAATAAAATATCTAATAAATAAATATTTTATTTTTTATAAAATATTTTAAATAAATATTTATCAATTATATTATATATCTATAATATATATTATTATATACATTATAATTAATTAAAATATTATATTATTATAAATAATATAATAGGATAAATTATGATAATTTCCATAAAATATAATTGGAATAATAATTAATATTTATTAAAATAAATATTAATATGTAAATAAATTTAGTATCACTTAAAATAATACTTTTATTAAATTTGAAAGTAAATTAATTACTAATAACATATCAAAATTTTTAATAAAAATAAAATAATAAAATATTAATTAATAATGTGAGATATATAAATAAAATTTATAATATTATTAAAATAATTGAATATTAATATTTATTAGAACTTTATAATTATTAGTTAATTTATTAGTATTCAATACTATTTATTGTATAATAAAGCTGTTATATAAGTATATTTACATCATAAATCAATAAAATTATAAATAATTTAAGAACACTATAACAATTAGCAATATCTGATATATTATTTAATATTTTAAAGTTTTTTATCTCAAAATAATATTTATATAATTAAATATTTTATATAATAATTCATATAATAATTTATATAATATATATAACATATATAGATTTTGCTAAAATAAAGATACATTTATGTATAAAACGATTTATTTTATTTCTTTATTGCTTCCTAATATTTTAAATAAAAAGTTCATAATTTAATTTCTTTTAATTCTTTCATATAAAAGAAATAAACTAATAAAAATCTTATTCTAATATATTATTAATTTCTCTAATAGAGTATTTTGTATTCTTTAAAACTAAAAAATAATATTATATCTCTTATTTTTATTAGTTTTTAAAAGTTGTAAAATTTTAAATTTCTATTAATTGTATTGAAACATTAATCTAATATATTTTATTTTATAATCTTATTTATTAGTAATAATTTCTTTAACAATAATCTTTATTTTTATAACTAACTTTTAATATAACTCCTTTATTAATTTGTAGTAGAGTTATTTATCTAATTATGATTAAAGAATTATTTAATACTTATCTACTTATATTATTTACAAAAATTAAAAACATTTAAGTTTTTTAATAAATAAATATTTTTTATACTTAATTAATAATAATAATTTTTTGTTTTTAAAATAAATAAATAATTATATTTTATTTTTTATTTTTTTTAAAAAATATTTTTAATTAAGTATTTTATATTTTTTAATATCATTAATAAAAAATATCGATATATATCTTTTAAATATTTATTTTTTTAATTTAATAGATATTAATAATTATTATTAATGTTATATTATTTATTAATAAATTAGTATATATTAATAAATATGTTTAAATAAATAATTAATTAGTTAATTTTATTCTAAAAAAATAGATAAATCTATTTTAGTATTTTTTAACATTGTTTTACTTATATAAATAAAATTGATTATTTATAATAAAATTATAAATAATCAAGAGACAAATAGCAAATTTTATTCCATACTTAACTAATTAAATCACTGTATTCAATTTTATTTTTTATTTTTTTACGAAAAGACCAAATAGAATATATAGTGAAAAATTTTTAAGAATTTATAGTATTTTAATATTTTATTCGATTGAATAATGTGACTATATTATTTAACGAAATGTCAAGTCACTGACTTAGTAGTATATTTAGAAGGAATTAAATAAAATAACGTATATATTTAAAATTAGTATTATTGTTTATATAAATATATAGATATTTATGATATAAAATCTGTTATAAAACAGAATTAATAATCGAAGATAAATTAATAAGATAAACATAATAATTATAAATTATATTCTAGTCAAAATACTATTTCTTAATTCAATATATCAGATTACTATAGTTAAATAATAAAAATATAATAATATTAAATTAACTCATCAACATTTAAATTAATTACTAAAATAATATTATATATGTAAATAAGTAAATTTTTATTTATTATAATTGATTCACTTTAACTAATAATTAAAATATATACTTTTATTATTATGGAAACTAATATATATTAGTTTATTTATTATTTAATTTTTATTTTTTATTATTAAATAATTAATTAATTATTTAAATTAATATTTAAAAACTAATTAATATTAACAAAAATAATTTATATTAATAAAATAATTTATTGCTTAATTTTATTAAAAATTTAATTAAATAATCCTAATATTCATTAAATATATACTTAAATTCTAAAAATTAAATTGAATATTATTTTCTTATCAAGCATAATTTTTCCATAAGGAAATAATTAATTTATATTGAAATAAAAATAAAATTTTTTAATTTTATAAATATAGATAACTTTTTTTATTATAAAGTTTTAAAAGTTTAAAAATTTGATTTTATTAAAATATAAATATAGAATATAAATGATTAAGTATATTTATTAAAAAAATTTTATTAGTAAATATTTTAGTAATGCAAATAATATATCAAAAATAAATAATATAAATCAGTTATTAATGATAGAAAATTAACTTGAATTAAAAAGTTCTAATGATAAAACGAATAAATATATTTAATATTTATTTTAAAATATAAGTAAAATATAATAAAGATTATTTTTATAACTTAATTTTATTTTAATTTTATAATCTCTTTTTATTTATGAATATATGTTAATTATATTTTCATAAGATGTTTATCTTATATCTCTTAAAATTCAAGTTAAATAATTTTATCTTAAAAATAAAAATAATTTATTTAAGATTAATTAAAAAATTTAGATTATAAACTTTTTCTATTAAAAATATATTTATTAAATAAAACTTGTTTTTTAAAATAATTAATTCTAATAAAAACATATTTTATAAATTATTTTATAACTATTTCTGAATATAGTTATAAAAAAAATTTTTTTCTTTAATTTATTAAATATTAATCATAGATTTCTTTTTAATCCAACATATAATGAATTAAACATATAAAATCAATTTAATTATATTGATACTAAGTGATTTTATTAATTATGATTATTTAAAATTAACTCTCATTTTAAATAAATTCTAAACAATTAATGTTAATTCTTTAATTAAAATTATCGTGGTGTTTTTATAAATTCAATATAAACTATATAAAATATATTATAGATAAAAATAATATTAAATTACATATAGTTAGAATATCGTTTAATAAATAAAATAGTAAATATTAAAAAATTAAACCTTGCTACTTTAATATACATTTTATCTAATATGATTAGATCAATTTTATTGCTATCCAATAAAATAAACCAGAAAGTATAATGGAAATAGGCAATGTAAATAACCAAGCTAATAATATATTTTTAATTGTTTTAGCTTGTACCCCGACACCATTAACAATCATTGTACCCGCTACAGCGGAAGATAAAACCTGTGTTGTTGATACAGGCATACCAGTGTAACTTGCAATACCAATAGAAACTGCAGCAGTAATTTGAGCAGAAACGCCTTGTGCATAAGTCATACTTTTTTTACCAATTTTTTCACCAATTGTTATAGCAGCACGCTGCCAACCAATCATAGTACCTATAGAAAGAGCTAAAGCAACTGCAATAATAATCCAAAGTGGCGCATATTCCACTGTATTAAGTAAATCACTACTTAATTTTTTAAGAAAACGTGCATCAGAAGATGGTGTTTCAGGTAATTTAGCTACATCTAATGCTGTATTAGATAAACATATTAATAATCGACGTATTTGATTACGTTCATCAGTATTTAATGCTGAATAACTTTGGATATTAGTTAAAATTAGTGATGTTTGTTTTAGAGCATTAATAGGATATAAATTATTACAATAAAATTTATCATCTAAAGTTTTTAACTTTGAATTCTCTTGTGACTTATTAACAATATGATTTAATGCTGATCGATGTCCTATATAATAATGTTGTAGATGCGTTATTGCACGATGAATACATGTTATATCATAACCACTAGCTTTTACATTAAGTACAAATCCAGATGGTACTACCATGATTAACACAAGCATAATAAAACCAATACCTTTTTGACCATCATTAGCTCCATGAGAAAAACTAACTCCAATTGCGGATAAAATCAATGTAATACATATCCAAAAAGGTGGTTTTCTTTTTCCATCTTTCTCTTCTTGTTCAAGAGGTGTTAAATAAATACGACTATGTTTTTTTGTATTATTACAATAATGACGTAAAAATAAAATAAAAAATCCTGCCATAACAAAACCAATTATAGGAGAAAGAATAAGGGAAAGAAAAATTTCAATAACTTTTGAGATGTTTAATGCATCAAGTATTGAGGAATTTGTCACTAATGAATTAGTTAAACCAACACCAATAATAGCGCCTATTAATGTATGTGAACTAGAAGCAGGTAGTCCGAAATACCATGTACCAAAATTCCAAATAATAGCGGCTAATAGCATAGAAAAAACCATTGCTAAACCATGATTAGAACTTAGATTTAATAGAAGATTTGTTGGCAGAAGATGCATAATAGCATAAGCGACACTAAGACCACCTAAAATAACACCAAAAAAATTAAAAATACCAGCCATAATAACAGCAAATTTAGCCTGCATTACTCGAGTATAAATAACTGTCGCTACCGCATTTGCGGTATCATGAAAACCATTAATTACTTCATAAAATAACACAAATAACAGTGCTAATATTAATAAAAAACAGGTATAGAAATCCAAACCAGTAAATAAATCCAGCATAAATCTTAAACCAATTTGTTAAATATGAACTGAATGTATTCATTATCAGTGACAAACAGTAACGGTGGAAGTAAAATTTATATCTTTTTAAATTTTAATTAAGAAAAGTGAATAAAAAAATATTTTTACTTTTATTAAGTTACCTAAATAAAGAAATAAATAGATTTTAAATATTTGATAAAATATATTTATATCTACATATATTTAAATTTAAATAAATATTATTTCTTATTTAATAGGTATTGTTATATGGTTATTACCAATAAACATTTTTATATAAAAAGATTTTTATAAAATTCGATTAAATTATTATTTATATAGGAACAATGTTAATCTTATTTTTATAAAATTAATATAGAGCAAAAAAATAAAATGTTCATACTAAATATAATAATAGATAAAATAAATAAAAGAAATTTAATCTTTAATTATGTATAATAATATAAATTTATTTAGAATTTACATTAAGAATTTTTATATATCTATTAATTATTAGTTTTATAAGTCAACATTAATTTATTTTAATCAATTTCAACTTATAAATTAATATAAACGCTATATTAATTATTCTAAAAATTAGAGTAATATTCTTATTACAATAGTTTATGTTAAAACATCAATTTACTATTATTTAAGAATAAAATACTAACTAATATTAGTTATTTTATGCTTAAATTATTTAAATAAAATAGATAATAAATTTTATATTATGTATGTTTTAATAAAAAGATTATTAATTTAATAGTACTAATTATTCATATTAATAACTTTAAATACCTTTAAATTTATTGAAGGAATTTTTATATTTTATAATTTGTTATAAATTTAGAAAAAATGTCTAATCAAAAAAAATAGACTTAATATTTTTTGAATCATATAAGATATATTATTAATGGTTTAAGAATACTTTTTAGTATTGCGATTTTAAATAAAATTAGTTTGAAAAATATAATAATTTTTTAAAAAAAACTTTTATTTAATATTTAAAGATAAAGATTTTCTATGATAAACTATTTTTTAAATTTAAAATTGTTATTAATTTCAGAAAATATATAAGTAATACTTTATTTTATAAATAATTCTTTAAAGATGCTTAATTTATAAAAAATTATTATTTCTAATTTTATTAGAAATAATAATTTTTTAAATATTTTATCTTAATAAAAAATTTTTAATTTATTAAAAATCTCAAAGTAAACTAATAACAATATATTATATATATAAATTATAGTTTCAAATCAATAAAAATATATTTTTGACATACATTCAATAAATAGAAAATAATAATTATTTCTTTATATTTAAATCATTAATATTCTAAATTAAAGTAACTTTATGATTCTTTATTTATCATCGACTATAAAATTATAGTTTTATGACTATAAATATATTAATATATATTATTTTATAATATTTATTAATATATTATTATTTTAATTAATTTTAGATTTATATTAAAAGTCAATGTAATAAATTAAAGATCATAGTATTAATTGATTATATTATTTATTTTTTAAATCAATACTTCTAAGATCAAATTAAATAAAAAAATTATTTATATTGTAAGTATTAATTTAATTAACACCAATGATAATATTTTAGTTCTTATTAAATTATAATATCTTTAATTTTTTTATTTTATTAAAAATATCATTTTTATTTTAATAAAATAAAAATGATATATATATTTATAATGTTCTATTTATCTGTATTTTTTATTAAATATTATTAATATTATAGCTTAGGACCAGCTTTTATAAGTGATGCTCCAAATTGATTATTAGTATATTTTTCAAAATTTTCAATAAATTGTTTAGCTAAATTTTTAGCTTTAACTTCCCATTGATTTTTATTTTCATAAGTACAACGAGGATCTAAAATATTTTTATTAATTCCTGGCAATTTAGTAGGTATAGCTAAATTAAAAATCGGTAAATTTATAGTTTTTACTATATCTATATCTCCGTTTAAAATTGCATCAATAATTACACGAGTATTTTTAATAGAAATGCGTTTATTGTTTCCATCCCATCCTGTATTAACCAAATATACTTTTGTATCAGCAGCTTTCATTCGTTTACTTAATACTTTAGTATATTGAATTGGGTGTAATGTTAAAAAAGCAGCTCCAAAACAAGCTGAAAAAGTTGGAGTTGGTTCTACAATTCCAAATTCGGTGCCAGCTAATTTAGATGTAAAACCTGATAAAAAATAATATTCAGTTTGTTCACGAGTTAAACATGATACTGACGGTAAAACACCAAAAGCATCTGCTGTTAAAAAAATAGCTTTAGATGCATGTCCAGCTTTAGAAATTGGTTTAACAATATTATTGATATGGTAAATAGGATATGAAACTCGAGTATTTTCTGTTTTTTTCCCATCATTAAAATCAATAGAACCATCAGCTAAAACAGTAACATTTTCTAATAATGCATTACGTTTAATCGCATGATAAACATCAGGTTCTGCAATTTCAGATAAATTTATTGTCTTAGCGTAACAACCACCTTCGAAATTAAATATACCATTATCATCCCATCCGTGTTCATCATCACCAATTAATTTGCGTTTAGGATCAATAGAAAGAGTTGTTTTTCCTGTACCAGATAAGCCAAAGAAAATAGCTACATCTCCATTTTTACCAACATTAGCTGAACAATGCATTGAAGCAATTTCTTTTAATGGTAAGAAATAATTCATGATCGAAAACAATCCTTTTTTCATTTCACCACCATACCAAGTACCACCAATAAGTTGCATGCGTTCACTTAAATTAAACGCAACAAAATTCTCTGAGTTTAAACCTTGATCTTGCCAATTAGGATTGGTACACTTTGCACCATTCATCACAATAAAATCTGGTTTAAAATTAATTAACTCCTCCTCAATAGGTCGAATAAACATATTTTTAACAAAATGTGCTTGCCAGGCTACTTCAGTGATAAAACGTACATTTAAACGACTATCTAAATTTGTTCCACAAAAAGCATCAATAATAAATAACCGCTTACGTGATAATTGATTAGTTACTAAACCTATTAATGATTTCCAAACCAATTTTGTCATCGGTTTATTATCATTTATTTCTTTCTCTTGATCTGTCCACCAAACTGTACCTGAAGAAATATTGTCATAAACAATATATTTATCTTTTGGAGATCTACCAGTAAAAATACCAGTATTAACAGCTACTGTATCTAAATTAGTTTTAATACCACGTTCGGAACCTTTTAGTGAAGATTTTGTTTCTTCTATAAATAATTGTTCATATTCCGGATTATAAATAATTTCTAGGACTTCATGAATACCATATCTAGCTATTTCTTCTGGAGTAATCATTTTTTTTGTAATCATTAACTTGTTCTCATAAATAAATTTTAATCTTAATTTGGATATTAAAAATTTTAATTGAAATTAACAACGATAAAAATTAAAAAAATTTCATCTAAACAATCTATCAGTTAGAAATATGTGATCTAGAGTATCATTAGAAATAAAGTAAAATATGAACATATTATTTATCACAAAATAAAATAATTATAATTTACTAAATTTAATCAGGCGATTTTAATTTACTTCTATTTATTTATATCTCATTTATTAAGTAAATACAATAAAGTTTAAATAAGATTAAAATTTAATATTAAACTTAATTTAGTATCGTTAAATATAATTATATAATTAATTTTAAATCAAAAATAGATAATTGAATATTTTTAATAATATTTTAAAATAATTAAAACTAAAAACGAAGTTTTATCTATTTAAAAAAATAAATTTTATTTATCAATAATATGATAAAAATATTTAATTCATGTATAAAATAAATAACGTCATTTACAATTAATCTCATAGAAATTAATTGTATTATATAATTAAATTTATACTATCTATCAAATATGATAAGTACAACAATACTTGTAATAGTATTTCATTAATAACATGTTAATTTTATTCTATTTTAATTTATTTCATACAACTAAATTAATAAACATTTAATATAAAATATATCTAATTTAATTAATAATTAATTTAAATTATTACCAATATTTTAGATTATAATTTATATAAGTTTAAATAATAATATAATTATAAGAATTAAAAATTTATTTTAATAAATTATATAGATTAACAATCCATATAATAATAATTATTTTATTAAGTAATTTTTTAAATATCATCTATAAATCTGATTTACTAAAATTATCTAATTATAAAAATATCTCTTAAAATAAATGCTATAATTACTAATTTTAGTTGTTTTTATTAATAAATTTATCATTAAAACATAATTCATTTAAATTTATACGTTAGATTTAACTAAGTCATGTTACTAATAATTTCAAATTATTAGTAAATTATTCTTTGCATAATAATAATTATTTTCTTTTAATATAAAACATTATACTTAATTATATAATAAAGTTATTTAAATATATCTCTCGTATCTAAATATTTATTTACTAATATTTTATAGTGAATTTATGATTTTATTTTTTTAAATTTTATATTGTATATTTTAATAATTTTTATTAATTTATTTCTTTCTAAATTTACATTTACCGTCTTATGATATAAGCTATTTTATAAATAATTTTATTATTAACTCTTTATATGTTAAAATTTAATTTTATTATATAATTTCTAATTATTGTATATTTTATCTGCTTATATATAATAATAAAAACAATACTAAATATCATTAAAGTAAATTTAATAAAAATATAGAATGTTAAATAATATAGACAATATATATCTCATATAAACTATGATATAGTATCCTTATATATATTTATTATAAAATAAATTTATTAAAATATCTAATACATTTAAAAAAAGATATATTAAATTTTATCATATTTTTTATATATTATTTTATATATAAAATAATATATAAAAAATATGATAAAAGATCATAATCTTGCTAAGTTTAAAAACTGTTTTCTTTATTACTTATAAGTTATATGTTATAATTAATTATAAACTCAATAATTTTATTAAATTTTTATTTTTCTTTTAAGATAAATATATATATATTCCATATAATCATTTTCATAAGCATTTCTTATACTAAATTTAATTTTATTATAATATTATATACATTAATTTTTAAAAATTTAAAAATTAAATTACTTATTCGTGTTTTTTAAAATAAAGTTCCTCTTAAGTAGAATTACCTTCTTATTTTAATTTAAAAAATTATAATAAATTTATGTATAAAATATAAAAAATCAATTTATATCATATTCCATAATATTTCTTAAAATCAATTAATTAACTCTATTATTTTCTTACTTAAGTTAAATACGTTCTTTAATTCTTTTTTAAATATCAAGAAATTTTGATTTTCTTGGATTTAAATATTGAAACAATAAACATATAATATCTATATATTATATATATGAATATTTAGTATATAAATAATTTATTTAATAATTGATTTAATTAAAGATTAAATTAAATAATTATTTTATTTAAATAACAAAGTAACGTACTTATTTACACTATATTGAATTATAATATTAATACTTTATTTTGCTTTAGTAAAGAAATTTTTATAATTACATAAGTTATTTATATTCTTTTAATAACTAAAAATTTTTAAAAAGTTAATATTAATTATTATACATTAATAATGATCATTATATGAAATAATATAACCATATATATAATTTATATTTTAGTTATTCAGAATTATTTATATAACAATTATTCTAACTATATAAATAAAATATCTAAAATAATCTATAAATAAAATTGATATAAAATAAACTAAAAATGATTTTTTTTATAAAATCAAGATAATAAATTATTAATCTTATTAATTTTATAATTAATAAGATTAATAATTATATACTTAATATTTTAATTCTAGTAAAAATTAAATAAATCTAAAATAAAGATATAAATATATTCTAATTAATCTTATTTAAATTTTAAAATATTAATTTTAAAGAAATGGTAAAAAAGATTTCAATCATTTATTCTAATAAGTATTTTAATCATGAAAATAAAAGAATTAAATTTAGATTAATAGAATATTTCATTTAAAATAAAATATGAAAATATTATAAAATAATAAAATAATAAAATAAACAATATAAATTAAATAATTTAATAAATATTATTTTATTTATAAATTTTTTTACTTATGAAAGTAAAAGTATATAAATTTAATTTATAAAGGAGAAAATATAATTCTTTATCGTGTATTAAAAACTAATAATCTTAATTATATATTAAAGAATAAATTTATATTTAGATAGACCATTATTATATAAATTATAATTATATCAAATTTTTTTATAAAAATAAAAAAATTAATGAAATAAATTATTGATAAGTAATACCATAAATAAAATATTATAAATCATATTATTTATTTTACTAAAATAAATAATATGATTTATTTTAAATAAATTAAAACATAAAAGATAATATTAAACTTAGTTTTAATAGAAAAGCTTATGTTTTATTGATATAATTAATTATATATTTTAATATATAGCTAAATATTCAATATATTATACTATATAAGAAGTTAAAAGAATCGATAATTTAAAAAAATTTATGAGTTATTTTATATATTTTTGAAGTTTCTACATACACATATAAAAGATAGTATTCAGAGAATATTATTATTATTTTAATACATTTATCAGTAATATTAAATATTATAATAGTTATTATCTAAATAATTAGATAATAGATTATATATATTTTATAAAATATATACTGTTAAGTTAATAAACATATATAGATACTTTTTAAATAAAAAATATAGTTATTTTTTTAAATAAAATTTAGTCATTACTAAAATAGTAATTAAAGTTATTCTTTTTATATAGAATTAATAAGATTATAATAGATATATAAATATTTAACTTCAATATAATTAAAAATTTAAAATTTAATTACTTTTGATTTAGATAAATTATTATCTATTTATAATTTTCAATATTTAATTAAATTAATTATAAATTTATATCCAAAATTTATTAATTTATAAAAAAATCATAACATAATAAAAAAATTGATTATCATTAATATTAGATTTTTAATAAATATTTCATATCAAAAATAAGATATACTACTTATATAAAATAAATAATATATTTAATAAATAATATTTGATTTAATTAAATATTATATTATTTTTTTATTAAAAACGGTATAAAAATTAATATTTTAGTTTAACCTTTAAAACAAATGGTATATTCTTTTATATTTTGCGATATATATATTTATATTCTATAAATGAAACATATTCTAAAAAAGATAAAATTTAGTTTTATTGAATAATATTAACTAATAAATATTAGTAATTAAAATGTATAAAAACTAATTAAACATATGTTATTATAATGTTTATTATATATTTTTAATAAATTTTATAGTTTTTATATATTATTTGTCAAAAAAAAGAATTTATTTATAAGAATATTTGTATAAAGAACATCTATAATATTTTTGAATAGTTAAATATAATTTATTTTATTAATATAAAAATTTTTTTAAATTAATATAAATAAATTAAATAATTAAAAGAATTAATATAAAATCTAAACTTATTTTTTTCTAGATAGAACGAAATAATGCTTTATCTAAATAAAAATGATTTTAATAATTATAAATAATATAATTATATATTTCAGTTTTATGTTTATAAAATAAATGATAATTTATCATTTATTATTATTTTAATAAAAAAAGTAATTTATTAGAAAGTAATAATAAAAAATTATTAAAATAAGTTTTATAATAATTTTAACTTACTTTAGTTAAATTTATTGATATATAATAATTAATACTTAAATTTAACGTTCATCTGTTTTCAAGAAAATAAAAGATTATTTTTATTTTTAATATATAGTTATAGTTTATTATATAAGTTTTATTCGAAATGTATAGCGTATGAAATTAATTAAAAAACCTAAAATTTTAAATATAAAAAATATTGCTGAATCAAAACTTTTCCGTATACAATCAATTGATATTGAATTTAATAATGGAGTTAAACGTTGTTATGAACGAATGAAGCCAACAATAACTGAATCAGTGTTAATTGTTCCTATTATTAATAATGAATTAATTTTAATCCGAGAATATGCTGTCGGTATTGAAGAGTATGAATTAGGTTTTCCTAAAGGAGCAATTAATATAGGGGAGAATGCTGCAGAAGCTGCTATAAGGGAATTAAAAGAAGAAATTGGTTATGGAACAAAAGATGTTGAATTACTAGTAAAATTAACAATTTTACCAACTTATTTTTCCAGCTATATAAATATATTCATTGCGAAAAATTTATATAAAGAAAAAATAAAAGGTGATGAACCAGAACCTCTAGAACAAATTAGATGGCCTATTAAAAATATGATGCAATTACTCGATGTTAAAGATTTTAATGAAGCTAGAAATATTAGTGCATTATTTTATACTGAACTTTATTTTAAAAAATATTTTCTAATTTCTTAATATATTTTTAATATTATAAAATAAAAATAATTCTAGTTAATAACCCTATTAAGTATTAATGATAAAAAATAAGTAATTTTATTGCCTTTATCTTTAATGGAGTTTCTATTTATTTAGATATTTATAAAAATAATTATTAATATTTTTTTAAAATTCCTATTTTACATATATTACTTTCAATAAATATATATTTATAAAACATTTATTAATAGAATTATTTAATTGATAATTTATTTAAGAATATAAAAAATATATGATCTTTTTTTTATGAAGTTTTATTTTTAATAAACTTCATAAAAATATAAATTTGATAATATTATTTTAAATAAGATAAATATTTTATAAGTTATTTATATATTTAAATAACTTAAACAACATTTATAATCGTGAAAGTTTATTTAAACTTAAGATTTATAAGAAATATCTTATATCCTATATCTAGAATATTTAACCTTTTAGATTTTACTTGTTATTTTATCTATATTTTTTATCTCTATCTTTATAGAATTTATAAAATTGTTTAATTTGATAAATAGATCTTAACTTAACCTAGATTTTAGATTAAATATTTTTCATTAGTATATAACATTACTAATGAAAAAAAATAAAAATTTAACTAATGATATTATTTTATATTTTCATTTTAAAATATTAAAATATTATTACTAGTATTTTACTTTAATTTTAAGAATTATTAATTATTTATATTTAATATTTAAAAAATAATATTATCTAAATTGATTTTATATTTATTTATTTAATTTTATAGATTATTACATATAATGAATATGTTGTTGTATATTGATTAAAAATCATATTGAACTTAATATAATATGTTATAATAGATAATTTAAATATATTAATAAAATAAAAAAGATAGATAAAATAGTTAATAATAATAGATAATAGATAAACTCAAAGTTTTGTATAAAATGATATAATATTTAATATCAATGATTTTATATCATGAATTTTAATTCATTTAATGCTCAAATTGATACTTTTCTTAAAGCATTATTTACTGATTAAATTAATAATAGAATGTTTATTCTAAAATTTATAATATAAGGAAAAAATTAATATTTTATGAAATTTATATGACGATATAGTTAAATTTATTATATTTTAGTTTATTTTTAAAAATTTTTAATAAATGAAATTAATGTAGATATTTTTAAAAAAATAATAAAAATTTAATTTATATATTTAACATTTAAATTAATAACCATAAATCATTAATTATCTTAATCTCCTATACAAAAATTTAATTATATTATTTTAATAACTTAATTAATCGATTTAAAAATGTTATTTATTGTTAAATTTAGATAGAATTATTTTCTATATAATAATTCTATATTCATTTCTATTATTTATAATAACTATTATATCAAATATAAATAACTGAATATAAGTAATTATTTGAATATTTAAATAATTTTTTATTTCTTGATAAATATGAAAATATAATAACTTAATTAAGTTATTATAAAAAAATAATGACTATATTTCTTTTTAATCTTTACGATTATTAATTATATATATTTTATAGTAGCCGTTTTCATTAGTATTGTTATCATAGTTATAGCAAAGATTCTATCTAGTTATTTTTGATATAAAAAATCGATTAAAATAATTATTTTCTATATTATAGAAAATAATTATTCATATTTTATTTTATTATTTTTTTTGAGAAAACGTATTTTTTATAAAATAAATTTTATTTTACAATGATTTATATAAAGTTGATATAAAAATTGATAAAAATTAAATCATATTTTAATAAAATCAAAATCACATTAATTTCAATTAAATTTAACTTATAAATAGAATTATTAAAATAAAGAAAAAACTATATTATATTTAATAATAATATTATTTATTTTAATAAATTTTATTCAAATAAAATTAGAAGAACTATAATCTTTTGTTGAAAATAATTATTTAAATTTAAAATACTAAAAATAGATTTGTAACTTTTATTTATCAACAATTTTAAATTTAAAAAAATATTTTACTCATTTATTATATTATAAAGTTTATACTAATTTATAAATTTAATAAAATTATTATAAAGATAACATTAAATCAAAATAAAACTTAGATAATTTATCTATAATAAAGTTGAAGTGATATTTTATATCTGCAATTGAACTTATTTTATAAAACCTTATTTATTAAAATAAGATATATTTTAATATAATTAAAAATAGTGATATTATTTTATTTTTATTTATTATATAAAGTATGTTTTTATTTTATAATATCATTATATTCTTTAATAATATTTATTTCTTAATAGATAAAATCTAAACTTATTATAAACGTAATTATTAATTTTTTATTGATAAAAAATTAATATGTATTTTAATACATATTAATTAATATATTGCTTACTTTTAAAGTAAATAAAACATACATTTAAAAATTAGTATTTTTATCTAAAATATAACAATAATATAATACAATTTACTTAGGATTGTAAAATATAAACGATTGTAATTTATTTATTTTGTTTACTCTATTAAGATTTTTTTAATACCACTTTATTAATTCATGAAAAATTTTCATAAGTTAATAATAAAATAAATTTAACTTTTACTTAATAAGTAGATAAAATAATGTCTTAAATTAATTTTCTTCTATAAAATTTCTTAATTTATAATAAAGTGATATTTATATATCTTTTATGTAAATTAATTTTTTTTGATATTCTATTAAGAATAAATTCATTGTCAAATAATTTAGTCAAATAGATAAATTATATGGATTAAAATAATTAATCATAATTATTATAAATATATATTTTGAATTAATAATTAAATGAAATTATTAACTAAAACCATATTATAAATATAAAAAGTATTTTAAAAAAATATTTAATAATTAAATTAAATAAAAAATAATTCATTTTACAAAAAATATGATAATAAAAGATATAAATAATTTAATATATTATTCCTATTAATAATTTATTTTAAAACAATTATTTTTTTATTTTTATGATAATTAATTTCAAATTAATCATTAATTTAATCAAAAATATAAAATAAACTGATAAAATATTAATTTGTTAAAAAATAACTAATATAAACTATAATTAAAAACAATTAAAAAGATTAATAACAAAAATAACAAATAATAAATTTATTTATTCCAAAAAATAATATAGATTGGAAATTAATTAATATTTTTAATAAATTTTAAATTTCTATTATCTATTTAAAGATAAAAAATAATATATTAGTAATAATAAAATAAAATAGTCTTATAAATTATTATTTATTAATTTTTATAAATAAGTATAGGTATAGGTTAATAACCTATATCTAAAACTTAAAATATATCTATTAATTTTTTAATTATTCACTAAAAAAAATAAAAGTAATTCTAATAGAAAATTAATAATTATCAATTATATCTTATTAAAAAATATTTGATAAAATATAGTATATAATAATTATTATATAATATTATTTATAATACTTTTATTCTCTAAAAGAGAGATTATAATTATATTATTATGAATGTTATATTATAAATCTAATTATAATATATTTAATTTATAAGATTATGTTTTATCTAAAAAATATAATTAATATTTATACTTAATAATAAAAACTTTATATGTATGATTAAAATAGTATTTTAATTAATCTATTTCGATAATTTTTATATTTAATTTTATACTATTTACGATAGATAAGAAATAACACCTTTCATATTAGAAAATCTAACGTGGTTTTTAAATTGATTAATGTTAAACTCAATATTTAAATAAAATTAAAAACAAACACTTGAACACTTATTGATGCTGTATATTATATATAATAAAATATTTTAGATTTTAAAATTTTTAAGAAATACTGCTATTAGTTACATTTGAAAAAATAGAAATTTCCTCATATAATTCAGAAATATTGAATGTATTTCAGACTTTTTTATATGAAAATATATGTTAATACTTATGAAATCTTAATTACAGGTCCCGTTATTGCTAACTTAATTTATGAAACGGGTTTATTCATTAACGAATAATTTTAGTAATATAAAAAACATGGCAGATAAACGCAATATTTTTCTAGTTGGGCCTATGGGCGCTGGAAAAAGTACTATTGGTCGCCAATTAGCACAGCAACTTAATATGGAGTTTTTTGATTCAGATCAAGAAATTGAACGACGTACTGGTGCTGATGTAAGTTGGATATTTGATTTGGAAGGCGAAGAAGGTTTTAGGGAGCGTGAAGAAAAAATTATCAGTGAACTTACAGAAAAACAAGGAATTGTTTTAGCAACAGGCGGAGGATCGATAATATCAAAAGAAACACGTAATCGTCTCTCCTCTCGCGGAGTAGTCATTTATCTTGAGACAACTATTGATAAACAGATGATACGAACTCAACGCGATAAAAAAAGACCTTTATTACAAGTAGATGAGATAGATCGTAAGGTTTTAGAAAAACTAGCTCAGGAGCGAAATCCGCTTTATGAAGAAATTAAAGATATCACTATTCATACAAATAATCAAAGCGCAAAAATGATTACTAATAATATTATTGTATTATTAAATAATATTTAATTTTGAATACGTGTTTAATATTAATTTTAATTAAAAATCTTATATAAAGTATAATTATAACATGGGAAAATTGATAGTTTCACTTAGTGAACGAAATTATACTATTACTATTGCTTTTGGTTCACTTAACTTACCTGATGCATATTTTCCTCTTAAAAGCGGAGAATATGCTATGATTATCACAAATAAAACTATACATTCTCTTTATTTTTTAAGAGTAAAATCTACACTTATACAAATGGGCGTTAAAGTTGATAAAATTATTCTTCCTGATGGAGAAAAACATAAATCATTAGCTATTCTTAATAAAATTTTCACTGCTTTATTAAAAAAAAATCATTCGCGTGAAATAACACTTATTGCCCTTGGAGGAGGAGTTATTGGTGATTTAACAGGATTTGCTGCCTCTTGTTATCAAAGAGGTGTTCGTTTTATACAAGCGCCAACTTCTCTTTTATCTCAAGTTGACTCATCAATAGGAGGAAAAACATCTGTTAACCATCCTCTAGGTAAAAATATGATTGGTGCTTTCTATCAACCAATATCTGTTATTATTGATTTAGATAGTTTAAAAACATTACCAACACGTCAATTTTCTTCAGGCTTAGCAGAAATTATTAAATATAGTATAATTACAGATTATGCTTTTTTCTGTTGGTTAGAAAAAAATATTAATAAAATATTTAAATTCGAAAAAAAAATAATAAATTATTGTATTCATTATTGCTGTATGTTGAAAGCAAAAATTATTACTATAGATGAAAAGGAAAAAAAAGGATATCGTACATTATTAAATTTAGGACATACATTTGGTCATGCAATTGAAACTGAATTGGGTTATGGTTCATGGTTACATGGTGAAGCTATTTCTGTTGGTATGATAATGGCTGCAAAAACTGCAGAGTTAATAGGAAAATTTGATAATAATGATACTCAACGTATTTTAAATTTACTTAAACAAGCAAATCTTCCTACTAAAGGACCAATTAAGATGTCCGCTAAATCTTATTTACCTCATATGATGAGAGATAAAAAAGTAGTCAATAATAAACTTAATTTAATTCTACCCAGATCAATTGGTAAGGTAGAATTATATAATGATATAAATCATAATATTGTTTTAAAAGCAATTGAGCAATGTTTACATAAAAATTAAATTTTAAATTAAATAATAATAATTATATTTTATAATCTAATAATATATGAAATACAAGAAATATAACGATATTTTATACTACAATAAATATTTATATTTTTAACATTAAGCTTATAGTAAAATTACTTATATAGATAAGTAAAGGTGTTCATTTTAATAAGAAAAAATAGATGAGCTTAAAAGTAAAAAGATATTTTCTAAAATAGAATAAATTATTGACTAAAATTTTAAAATATATCAGCATTATATTTATATATTAAAAAATTATACATCAATTAGTTTTTTGATAGAATATTATAATTAGTATATGATATTTAGTTAGTTTATACTTATATATTTTAATTTAATTAATTTAATGTTTAAAACTTAAACAAGTTAAAATAAATAAAGTTGTATTTATAAAAATTATAATATAACATTAATATTTATAAATTAAATTTTTTTAAATTAAAATCATTTATTTTTTGAATGAAATAATTTTAAAAAATATTAAAACACTTTTAATTAATAAAAATATAATTTGATATTTTATATTAAATTAATCAAAAATTAAAGTAAAATATATTAAATTCATGATGATTTTAATTATATTCATAATAAAAAGAAATATTTTTCAATAAAATATTAAATTATTAATAATTTAATATTAGCAATATCATTAATAATACTTTCCTACATTGAATTATTTAAAATAATTTAACTAAATAAAACTGATTATTAAATAATAAATAAAAATTTATTTAATAAATATAAATATAAAATAATTATTTTTTTCTAAAACTATGTATATTTAGTAATTATAATATATTGTATTTTTATGATGATTATCATTATTAGTGAAGTTTTAAAATACAATTTTAATTGTAATAGATTTTACTCAGGAAAATCTTAAATTAGAATGTTTTATCGATAAAATAAGATTAAAAAATAAATAATTATTAGAATATAAATATAATATTTAATAAATAGAAAAATGTAACAATATTTTAAAATATTAAATAAAATTTAATAACATAAAAAATATTTTTAAAAAATATTTATTAATACAGGATAATTATTTCATAAAACTATTTATTCTAATAAAGTTCAATAATTTAAAATATAAATTACAATATTTTATTTTAAATTATATTAATAATATTATATGTATCATATAATAAAATATTATAATAATATATCTATAAAATAATACTTTTAATCTTTTAACATTAAATCAAAAAAAATTGGAAACATTCTTATTTATATTTTTTAATTTAATTTTATATAATAATTTTAAATTCATTATTATAAATATTTTTATGTTTTAATTGGTTACTATTATAATAATTTTATAAATATAACTAAAAAATATTTAATATTTCATATGATTTCTATAAAATATAAATTTTCAGAAGGTTTATTTTATTTCTTTATTAAAAAGATAAGAAGCTATTTTCTTAATAAAACTAAAATCCATCTCTAGAAATATTATTATCAAAAAAAATATAATCGATATTATCAATTATAATATACTATCTTGTTTATATGCATTTGCTTTTTTATTAAAAATTTTAACATATATTACATGAATATAATTTTGATTATATAAATAATAAAAATTAGTTTTATATTTATTTATTAATTAGTATCAAAAATAAAGAATATCAGCATTAACATCAAATTAAGATATATCAGAAAATGAAAAATAGTATTATTATTTCATAATGTTAAATAGTTATCAATAACTTATGTAAAATAATTAATATTAAAAATTTTAATCATAAAAAATAACTAACTTTTATAACGTTATATAATCTAAATTTATAAAAAATAAAACATAAAGCAAATCGGAGAAAATAAATGAAAGATTTTTTAATTGCCCCTTCTATTTTATCCGCAAATTTTTCGTGTTTAGGGGAAGATACTCAAAAAGTAATTAAAGCTGGAGCTGATATTGTTCATTTTGATGTTATGGATAATCATTATGTACCAAATTTAACTTTTGGTCCAATAATATGCAAAACATTACTAGATTATGGGATTAAGGTACCAATTGATATTCATTTAATGGTTAAACCAGTAGATAGAATTATTCCTGATTTTGCTAAAGCTGGTGCAACTTATATCACATTTCATGTTGAAGCAAGTGAACATATTGATCGAACATTAGAATTAATTAAAAATAACGGATGTAAAGCTGGATTAGCTTTTAATCCAGCTACACCATTAAATTATTTAGATTATATGATAGATAAATTAGATATGATCTTAATTATGTCTGTAAACCCTGGTTTTAGTGGACAATCTTTTATTCCACAGACCTTAAATAAATTAAATCAAGTTCGTAAAATGATTGATAATAATAATTATAACATATTATTAGGTGTTGACGGTGGCATTAATATTAATAACATTATTAACGTCGCAAATGCAGGAGCTAATATTTTTGTTATAGGCTCCGCAATTTTTAATCAACCAAATTATAAAACTGTCATTGACGATATACGTAAGAAATTAACTAAAAGAAATTTATAACATCTAAAACTGACAATTATTTATAATATTATATTAATATAAAAATGATATTTTTAATAAATAATATTGGTGTAATTATAATGATTAATTTTATATGATGTTTTTAATTAAACAGTAATTATTTATAATAATAAAATAATTTTAATAATTTATTTTTTTAAAAAAAAATAATTAATTTTTAATTTTTTTAAAATTATCTATTTTATATAAAAATAAAATCTTATATTAAAGTTAATATGTTAATATTACATAATTTAAATATAAATATAATAATAATTATTATTTTTTATTGATAATAATAATTATATATCAATCAACTAAATATTTAAAATTTCTCCTTATTCGAATTAATTTATTAATGTGATTAAAGTAAATTTACTATAATCGAATGAAATAAATTGAATAATAGATAACTTCTAATTTAGCATTACATAACTGAATTACAGTTAAATAATTCTGGAATTATAATATGAATATAATCTCTATTAAATCAACTTATATTGATAAAAAACCTATCGTATTTAGTGGTGCTCAACCGTCTGGAGAGTTAACAATTGGTAACTATATTGGTGCATTATTTCAATGGGTTAACATGCAAGATAGTTATGATTGTATTTATTGTATTGCTGATCAACATGCTATTACGGTTTCTCAAAAACCAAAAGATTTAAAAAAATGCACACTTGATACATTAGCATTATATCTAGCTTGTGGTATTGACCCTAAAAAAAGCATTATTTTTGTTCAGTCATATGTTCCTGAACATACCCAACTTAGTTGGGTGCTTAATTGTTATACATACTTTGGTGAATTAAATAGAATGACGCAATTTAAAAATAAATCAATTCGATATTCTAAAAATATTAATTCTGGATTATTTTATTATCCAATATTAATGGCTGCTGATATTTTACTTTATCAAACAAATCAAGTTCCTGTCGGAATTGATCAAAAACAACACTTAGAATTAAGCCGTAATATTGCTTATCGTTTTAATTCTATCTATGGTAAAATATTTACTATTCCAGATCCTTTTTTTTCTGAAAAAATAACGCGAATTATGTCGTTACGAGAACCGCAAAAAAAAATGTCAAAATCAGATAAGAATCGTAATAATGTAATAACTTTACTTGAAAACCATAAATCAGTAATTAAAAAGATAAAAAGTGCTATTACTGATTCTGATAAACCGCCACGAATTTATTATGACTTGAAAAATAAACCTGGTATTTCTAATTTAATTAATATTCTTTCTAACATAACAGGAGCATCTATACAAGATATAGAAAAACAATTTGCTGGAAAAATGTATAGTGATCTTAAAAATAGTGTTATTGAAGCTATTTTAACTATATTAAAAAACATCCAAAGTCGTTTTAATGAATTTCGTAATAACGAAAAATTTTTGAATAATATTATATATGAAGGTGCTAATAGAGCAAAAATTCGTGCTCAAATAACTCTTAGCAAAGTTTATGATGCTATTGGTTTTATTAATTCTGTAAAAAAATAATTTATTTTAGAATTAAAAATAAATAAAAAAAGTTAAATGTAAAATATTTTATAAGAAAAAACATATTTAATTAAAAATTAATTAAAATAAATCTAATAATTATTTATTGTTATAATGTTTAACTGAATAATAATAAAATATTATTAGTAGATTAGTTAGATAATTTTCGATCTACTAATAATATTAGTAGATAAATTTATATAATAAACATTATTTTATTTTTTCTATAAAACGTTTTTCAGCTTCATCCCAATTAATGACTGACCAAAAAGCTTTTATATATTCAGAACGATTATTTTCATATTTAAGATAATATGCATGCTCCCAAACATCAAGTCCTAAAATGGGATAACCAGAAATACCAGAAATAATTTCACCCATTAATGGGTTATCTTGATTAGCTGTTGAAGCAATCCCAAGCTTCCCATCAGACCTTAAAATTAACCATATCCAACCAGAACCAAACCTAGTCAATGCAGTTTTTTCAAAATTTTTTTTAAAATTATCAACAGTATAAAAATCACGTTCAATACTAGATTTCAATTTTCCTTGTAGTTCAGTGCCTTTTTTTAAACCCTTCCAAAACATGTTATGGTTAGCATGACCACCTGCATTATTTCGTAAAAAAATATTTTTTTCGTTATCGGTAGATATCTTATCTAAATTTTGAATTAAATCATCTATATTAAGTTTAGCAAGATTAGGGAAATCCTTTAATGCATCATTGGTGTTATTTATATATGTTTGATGATGTTTTGTATGATGTATTTTCATTGTCCTTTCATCAAAGTATGGTTCTAATTCTCCATATTCATATGGCATAGAGGGTAATATATAGCTCATTGTATTAAAACTCCTTTTGTTTAAAAAAATAAATATTTTAATAAGTTTTATTTATGTTAATTATTATAATATACAAAAATAATTGTAACAATATATTTTAAAATTCATTTTTCTTTATGAAAAAATCATATTATAAAAAATTAGAAACATAAAATGTATTCATAAAAATATTAACTAAAATTAATAAATAGAATAATTAATAAATTTAAAATAAAATATAATAATTTATTGTTTATTTTAATAAAAATAATTTTTATATAAAAATTTAATCGATTTACTATTGAGTTAACTTTTTATATATAGAAAGAAAAAATATTATATAATTCTTTTTAAAAAATTAATTTTTTAAAATTTAAATATATATAATCAAAATATAATTATATTATCCAGTATATTTTAATTATAATTAATATATTAAAATTTTTTTCTATAGAACAAAATAAAGTTTAAGTTGTTAACTAATTATTTTTAGAAAAATATTTATCCAAAATATATATTAATTATTTAATTTAATATTTATAAAATAAATAGCAAATTAAATTAAAATTATTTCTCATCTAGAAATTAATCTATCATTGAATTTTATAATATAAACTTATTATTATTAGTAATGATTTTATATTAATTAATATAATATTAAAATAATAAAAATATATATAAAAATGATATTATTATTTATATAATAAATTAACTTAAATTAATTATTATATTTCTTATTAATAAACTATTATATTATAATATTAATTAACGTATATTAAATGAAGATATTAATTATAAAAGTTATTTTTATATAACAAATTAATAGTTGAAATTAAATCGTACTTTATAATTAAAATACTTATTAAGTATTTAAAAAAAACTAAAATATTAAAACAATTTATAATTTATATTAAGTTTAAACTAATAAATAATTACACAAATAAATTTATAAAAAAATAATTATTTCAGTATATTTAATTTATTTTTATATATTATTTTTAAATATTTTATTTTCTTTTGAAAAAAATTAAAATTATATTTATTTTCTTTAAAATTTTCTCAAATTATTAATATTTTGATTTTATTATCCCATTATATTACTAATAATAATATCACTTTTATTTTAAAAGTGATATAAAATAAATATTTTAAATCTTAGTACTTTATTTATATAAAGATAAAATAAAGTACTAAATTTATATTTATAGTAATAATTGCACTTTTTTTTAATATAGTAATTGTAATTTACAGATTAAAATACTACTAATGCTAATAATAAATAACATAATTCTTCTAATTATTTCATTATTTAAAATTTTTTATCACTTTATTAGAAAGTTTCTTAAACTATTATTTATATAAACAAACTAAATCGTTACTCTACAATTCAAAACATCTTTGGTGTTGTCAGGTTAAGCCTCTCGGGTCATTAGTACTGGTTAGCTTAACGTATTGCTACGCTTACACATCCAGCCTATCTACGTCCTAGTCTTGAACGTCCCTTATAGGACCTTTAAAGTCAGGGAAGATTCATCTTGGGGCAAGTTTCCCGCTTAGATGCTTTCAGCGGTTATCTCTCCCGCACTTAGCTACCAGGCTATGCCATTGGCATGACAACCTGCACACCAGTGGTGCGTCCACTTCGGTCCTCTCGTACTAGAAATAGCCCCCCTCAATCTTCCTTCGCCCACGACAGATAGGGACCGAACTGTCTCACGACGTTCTAAACCCAGCTCGCGTACCACTTTAAATGGCGAACAGCCATACCCTTGGGACCTACTTCAGCCCCAGGATGTGATGAGCCGACATCGAGGTGCCAAACACCGCCGTCGATATGAACTCTTGGGCGATATCAGCCTGTTATCCCCGGAGTACCTTTTATTCGTTGAGCGATGGCCCTTCCATTCAGAACCACCGGATCACTAAGACCTACTTTCGTATCTGCTCGCGCCGTCACGCTCGCAGTTAAGCTGGCTTATGCCTTTGCACTAACTTCACGATTTCCGACCGTGATTAGCCAACCTTTGTGCTCCTCCGTTATGCTTTAGGAGGAGACCGCCCCAGTCAAACTACCCACCAGACACTGTCCTTAACCCGGATTACGGATTTATGTTAGAATACTAAATATTAAAGGGTGGTATTTCAACGACGGCTCCATGTAAACTAACGCCTACACTTCAAAGCCTCCCACCTATCCTACACATCAAGATTCAATATTCAGTGCCAAGCTATAGTAAAGGTTCACGGGGTCTTTCCGTCTTGCCGCGAGTACACTGCATCTTCACAGCGAATTCAATTTCACTGAGTCTCGGGTGGAGACAGTCTAGCCATCATTACGCCATTCGTGCAGGTCGGAACTTACCCGACAAGGAATTTCGCTACCTTAGGACCGTTATAGTTACGGCCGCCGTTTACTGGGGCTTCGATCAAGAGCTTCACCTTATACAGGTTTACCCTATCAATTAACCTTCCAGCACCGGGCAGGCGTCACACCGTATACTTCCACTTTCGTGTTTGCACAGTGCTGTGTTTTTAATAAACAGTTGCAGCTAGCTGGTATCTGCGACTGGCTTCAGCTCTAAGCGTATAAGCTCTTTACATAATGCCAGCATGCCTTCTCCCGAAGTTACGGCACCATTTTGCCTAGTTCCTTCACCCGAGTTCTCTCAAGCGCCTTAGTATTCTCTACCTAACCACCTGTGTCGGTTTTGGGTACGATTAATAGTTACCTGATGCTTAGAGGCTTTTCCTGGAAGCTTGGCATTAACTACTTCGCCATCTTAATGGCTCGTCATCACGCCTCAGTGTTATGGTAATTTGGATTTGCCTGAATTACCCACCTATGCGCTTAAACCTGGACAACCGTCGCCAGGATAGTCTAGCCTTCTTCGTCCCCCCTTTGCAGTAACCATTAGTACTGGAATATTAACCAGTTTTCCATCGACTACGCTTTTCAGCCTCGCCTTAGGGGTCGACTTACCCTGCCCCGATTAACGTTGGACAGGAACCCTTGGTCTTTCGGCGAGCGGGTTTTTCACCCGCTTTATCGTTACTTATGTCAGCATTCGCACTTCTGATACCTCCAGTAGACTTCTCAATCTACCTTCTATGGCTTACAGAACGCTCCCCTACCCAACAAAAAAATATTACTATTTGCTGCCGAAGCTTCGGTGCATAGTTTAAGCCCCGTTACATCTTCCGTGCAAGCCGACTCGACCAGTGAGCTATTACGCTTTCTTTAAATGATGGCTGCTTCTAAGCCAACATCCTGGTTGTCTAAGCCTTCCCACTTCGTTTCCCACTTAACTATGACTTTGGGACCTTAGCTGGCGGTCTGGGTTGTTTCCCTCTTCACGACGGACGTTAGCACCCGCCGTGTGTCTCCTGTGATAACATTATTCGGTATTCGGAGTTTGCATCGGGTTGGTAAGTCGGGATGACCCCCTAGCCGAAACAGTGCTCTACCCCCGAAGATGAATTCACAAGGCGCTACCTAAATAGCTTTCGGGGAGAACCAGCTATCTCCCGGTTTGATTGGCCTTTCACCCCTAGCCACAAGTCATCCGCTAATTTTTCAACATTAGTCGGTTCGGTCCTTCAGTTAGCATTACCTAACTTTCAACCTGCTAATGGCTAGATCACCGGGTTTCGGGTCTATACCCTGCAACTTAACGCCCAGTTAAGACTCGATTTCTCTACGGCTCCCTTATACAGTTAACCT